>NZ_FMHW01000002.1:6153333-7462500 GCF_900090325.1 Micromonospora pallida
GGTGTTCTGTGACCTGGTCCGGCGAGGTACCCGCCCACCAGAAGGAAAAACGCCCCGACAAGGAGGACGTATCGGGCGGCCCGAGAACGGCTCGATGAGTTTTGTCAAGGTCAGAGTCGGCAACGTGCCACTTCTGTGGAATCCCGCCGACCAAACGTGAAACTGATACTCCCGGCCATGAGGAAGCTGATGACGACCTCGCCCCTCGAACGGGCCGCCGACTCGTTCGCAGTCGAGCTCGGCCGGCACCGCGTCGAGCGAGGGCTGTCCAAGAAACAGCTCGCTACGCTGATGGGGTTCGATCCGTCGTACGTCAGTCACGTCGAGAGCCGCCGGCACCGCCCCACCGAGGACTTCGCCCGGCGCGCGGAAGCCGTCCTGGAGGCCGGCGGCGCGATCTGGCAGCGCTTCCGCGAGTACGACGACCTGCGGCACGCGCGGACCGCGCCGCCGCACCGCGACCCGCCGGTCCCCGGCCAGTGGCTGCCGCCCGGCACGGGCCTCATCGTCGAGCACGAGCTCGCCAGCCTCACCTACCGCGACGGGCAGTACCACTGCGTCGTCCGGCGGGACCTCTACAACGCCGGCACCGACCCGGTCACCCGCTACCTGGCCCGGGTCGCCGTCGACCGCTACCCGAACGATCCCGGCCGGTCCAACCGGCACCACCGGGACCACCCGCTCACCTTCGCCGAGCTGCAACTGCGGGCGTACCGGGACGATCGGGGCGAACGCGAACCAATGCACTGGCGGGCCAAGCACGACCGGGACGCGTTCAAGGAGTTCTGGCTCCTCTTCGAGAACGCCGACGGACGCTTCCCGCTCTACCCCGGCGACCGGGCCACCATCGAGTACGAGTACTGCGTCGGGCAGGAGAAGTGGGGGCGCTGGTTCCAGCGTGCCGTCCGGGTGCCCACCCGGGCGCTCGACGTACGGCTGGACCTACCCACCGCGCTGGAACCCCAGGTGTGGGGACTGGAAACCTCGCTCTCGGCGGAGGAGGGGCCGCTGCGGACCCCGGTGCAGCGCCACGACGACGGCGACCGGGCGATCTTCGAGTGGGCGACCGAGAACCCCCCGCTCAACGCCCGCTACCGGCTTCAGTGGCGGTTCCGTAATCCGCCCACCACGGTGTCCAGGCGCAACGGCGCGTCGGCCGATCCGGCCCGGCCCCGCCCCAGCGACCGGATGCGGGCCGCCGGCATCGTGCAGCGCGGCGCCGACCTGCTCCGTCAGCCGGTCCGGCAGTTCGACCTGCCCGAGGAGGAAGCGGTCGCCCGGGACGTGGTGGACCGCCTGCTCACCGCCCTCGCCGAACTCGACGAACTGCACCGGTTCAGCCGGGGTGTCGGACTGGCCGCTCCCCAACTCGGGCTCAGTTGCGCCGCTGCGGTGGTACGCCCGCCGGACCGTGGCGCCGAGCCGGTGGTGCTGCTCAACCCCCGGGTGGTCGATTCCTCCCCGGACACCGACGAGCAGTACGAGGGCTGCCTCTCCTTCTTCGACCACCGGGGGCTCGTCCCCCGGTCGTTGCGGCTCGACGTCGAACACGCCCGCGCCGACGGCAGCCGTCTGATCACGTCCTTCGCGTTCGGCATGGCCCGGCTGGTCGCGCACGAGATCGACCACCTGGAAGGGCGGCTATACGTCGACCGGATGGCACCGGGAGTGCCCCTGGTGCCGGTCGAGGAGTACCGCGAGACCAGCCACGCCTGGCGCTACTGACCGGGGCGGCCGGGGTGGCCCGGCGCGGGGTGGCTCGACGGGGGCCGGGTCGCGTGCCCCAGGGGGCGGGGGCACGCGACCCGGCGTGGGGGGAGGAATGTCTAGAGGCTGCCGAAGGTGTCGTACCGCACATGCTGCGGCGGCACCTGGTCGGCGGCGAGCGCCCGCAGGGCGGCCCGGACCATCGCGGCCGACCCGGAGACGAAGCAGTCGTGCGCCGTCCACGGGCCGTAGCGGGTCACCACGTCGGAGATGTCGCCCTGCTCACCGTCGAAGTCCGGGTCCGCGCTGCATGCCGGGGTCACCGACAACCACGGGTGTACGGCCACCAGCTCCCGCAGCCCGGTCAGCGCGTACAGGTCGTCAGCCTGCCGGGCGCCGTAGAACACGTGCACCCAGCGGGTCCGGTTGTACGTGATCAACTCCTCGACCAGCGCCTTGATCGGGGCCAGCCCGACCCCGCCGGCCACGCAGAGAATGTCCCTGTCGGAGGCACGGTCGAGGGTCATCCCGCCCATCGGTGCGGCGATCCGCAGCAGGTCGCCCGGCCTGACGCGGCGGACCAGGGCACCGGAGACCCAACCCGCGCCCGGCGTCCGGATGTGGAACTCCAGGATGTTGTCGTCGTTCGGGGCGTTCGCCACCGAGTACGTCCGCCACACCCGAGGGTGGTACCGGGGAACCTCGATGCTGACGTACTGACCGGCCCGGTACGGCAGCGGATGTTGCAGGGCCTGGACGGTCAGTACGGCGGTGTCCGGGCCGTACCGCTGGTGGGTCAGCACCTCGGCGTGCCAGAACGGCGGGTTCTCGTCGGCCTCAGCGCCGGCCTGCATCTTCTCCGAGATCGCCGCGTACGCGTCCCGCCACGCCTGGTCGTACTCCAGGTTCCAGCCGTCCCCGCCGGCGGTGCGCAACGCGTCCAGCAGGGCGATCCCCATGGTGGCGTAGCTGCCGGCGGTGACGTGGTACTTGCGATGGTCCCGGCCGAGGGCGCGCAGGTACTCGTCGAAGCTCTCCGGGTCGTCGATGGCCTGGGTGGCGGCGACGATCGCGTCCAGAATCCGGTCACCCTGGCCGCGCATCTGCACTGGGAAGAGTTTCCGCAGGTCGGGGTCGAGGAGGAACAGGCGGGCGTAGAAGTAGTCGCTGAGCCGCTCCCGGTCCCCCTCGACGAGGGCCCAGCTCTCCTTCAACAGCCGCGCGAAGTTCTCCATCGGCGCTCCCCTCGGCAGGACGTGCATCGGGCAGAACCAAGCATGAACACGGAGCGTCGATGAAGGTCGCACAGAATGTGCGACCGATTCGCGCTGTCTGTCCCCGCCCGATCACCACTCCCCGCCGATCATGGAGTTGTGGTGCCCGATTGATACGTTTGGCGAGGTTTGCGAGGTGCCACAAGTCCATGATCGACGAGGTGAGGGGGTGGAGCGGCGGGTGGGATGGGGGAGAGTGGGGTGGTGACGGTTGAGCTCACCCGACCGGTGTCCCACCGGTTCCTCGGCACCGAGACGCTGCTGGTGCTCGGGCTGTCGCTCGGGCAGTCCGCGGTCTACGCCACCGTGTCGATCATCGCCAAACTGACCGCCGAGGGGGACTCTCCCGGCAGACCGCCGCGCTGAACACCTCGGCGTCGCCCCGACCGTGGTTGGACCTGACCTACCAGGTGCTCGGCATCGTCTTCGCGTTGGTGCCGGTGCTGCTCGCCGTACACCTGCTCAACCGCGACCCGGGCGACGCCGGACGGACCCTCGGCCTGGACGCCCGGCAACCCGGTCGGGACCTGGCCCGGGGCGCCGGCCTGGCGGCGCTGATCGGGCTACCCGGTCTGCTGCTGTTCTGGGCCGCCGCGCAGCTCGGGCTGAACGCCACGGTGGTGCCGGCCGCGCTGCCCGAGCTGTGGTGGACCGTGCCGGTGCTGATCCTCTCCGCCGTGCAGAACGCGATCCTGGAGGAGGTGATCGTGGTCGGCTACCTGACGACCCGGCTGCGGCAGCTCCAGTGGCGGCTCGGCGCGGTGATCGCCACCAGCGCGTTGCTGCGCGGGTCGTACCACCTCTACCAGGGCTTCGGCGCGTTCGTCGGGAATGCGGTGATGGGCGTGGTGTTCAGCCTCTTCTACCTGCGGACGCGGCGGGTCATGCCGCTGGTCGTCGCGCACACCCTGCTCGACATCGCGGCGTTCGTCGGCTACTCCCTTCTGCCGAGAGACTGGTTCGACTGGCTCTGAGGCCGACCGAACCCCGGCTGCCGGTAGACGGTGATCGTCCGGGCGGCCAACCGCTCGACGGCAGCCGAGTCCCCCGCCGCTGCGGCGAGCACCGCCGCGCCGGGCAGCAGGCGGGACGCCAACCGGAGCGCCAACCAGCCGCCGGCCTGCGCGGCGAGCGGTGTGGCCAGCCGCCAGGCCGCCTCGGCCACCCGATCCCACGGCGGATCACCATACCCGGCCGCTGCCTGGGCTGCGGCGAGCGCTGTCCGGGCACTGTCCGCGTCCGGGTGCACCCGGGTCAGCACCAGCAGCTCGACCGCCCGCTCCGGGTCGACCGGATCGCGCCCGTACGCCGCCGCCAGGTGCAGCACCAGGCTGGCCTGGGCCCAGAGCACCGCCGCCAGTTCGGCCAGGGGAGCGAAGAGACCGGCCAGGGCGGCGGTCGCCCCACCCCACCCGGCCGTCCGGGAGAACCGCCGGGTGGCGAGCCGGGCCAGGCCGGCGGAACCCGCCCCCGGGTACGCCGTGCGCAACGCGTCCGCCCAGGCGTTGGCCTGCGGTCCGATCCGCTCCACTGCGGCCAGCGCCAGCAATTCCGGTGCGAAGGCCGGGTGCGCCAGCAACCGGTCGAGATCGACGGTACGCCCGTTCGCGGCCCCTGATGCCTGGGCAGGCGACCGGCTCTCCACCTCTGCTCGCACCGTTCGGTCGGCCTGTTCTTCGCCCTCGGGGGCGCTCGCCTTCCTGGTGCTCTTCCGGGGAGTGGCGGCCGACTTTCCGGTCGTCTTCCGGGCGGTGCTCTTCTTTGGGGTGGCTCGGTGCGGGCCAGTGTCCTCGGCGCTCAGAGCGTCGGCGGGCCCTGTTGCGGCATCGTTTGGTGGAGTGTGTTTCGAATCACTCACGGCAGGAGGGGATGTCGCCCGCCCCGGCGCGGCGGTGCCGTCGGCGTCCGCGGCCGCTTTCGGGCGACGGCGGGGCGCCGGTGTGCTCCGTGGCTGGGCGGCGGCACCGGAGTCGGTACCCTGCGTCGACGGCCCGACGGAGCCCTCGGAGATCGCCCCCGCGCGTCGGCCCGCCCGGACCACTTTCTGGCGCGGGGCTCGCCGCGGGGGTGCCGCTGGCTGCTCGGTGTCGGTCGGACCGCCCGTTTCCGGAGGCTGGAAGAGCACCGTGGGGGCGGATGCCTTCCGTCGAGGCCGGCTCCGGGGCGGGCCGTCCGGTTGGTCCGTGACCGGGTCGGGCTCGGCGGCCGGGATGGCCGGCGGGGTGAAGGTCGGCTCGGGGGAACGGCCGCGACGTGCTGCTGTGCGCGGCTCGCGGCGAGGCGGATCGCTCGGCGGCTGCTCCTGCATATCGACGAAGCCTAGTCCCGATCGTGGCGGCGCGCAGGAGGAAACTCCTGCTCAGGAAGGGACGTTGGCAGACTGAGGTCGCTGGAGGGGGAAGTCGCTTTGCTCCCTGCCGGGGCGGGGTTGTATTCTCGGTCGGCGGTGGTCTACTGGGCCACCGAGGAGACTTCGCCTAGTCTGGTCTATGGCGCCGCACTGCTAATGCGGTTGGGGTCTTAAAGCCCCTCCCGGGTTCGAATCCCGGAGTCTCCGCGCGAAAGCCGGTGTGTAGACTGGCCGAGCACCAGCGCCCGTAGCTCAACGGATAGAGCATCTGACTACGGATCAGAAGGTTAGGGGTTCGAGTCCCTTCGGGCGCGCAAGATCACAAGGGGTCTGACCTGTGGAAACGCAGGCCAGGCCCCTTGTGTTTTCTGGCCGCTGTGGACGGTGGGTGTCGCGTGGGTGCCACTCGGGTGTCATCACGTTCCGTGACGGTCCGGCCGGTAGCGGGTTCTTGACCTGCGGCTCCCTCTGCTTCGCGGGTGTCTTGCGGGCCGGAGTATGTGCCGCCGGTCGGGGCTTGGGCCGGTTGCGGTGGCTCTTCTTTCGGATCTTGGCGCGGGTGCGGCGGGCGGCGGCGAGGACGAGGTGGGCGGTGGCGTCGGCGCAGCGGCGCTGCGTGAGGGGCAGGACGCTGGTGTAGGTGTCGGCGGTGACCAGGATGCTGGAGTGTCCGAGCATGTCCTGCAGGGTCTTGAGGTCGGCGCCGGCTTCGTGGGCGAGGGACGCGGCGCCGTGGCGCAGGTCGTGCAGTCGGACCGGCGGGACACCTGCGCGTTTGACCAGTAGCCGGAAGCGGCCGCTGGCGTAGCCAGGGTGGATGGGGCTGCCATCCTTGCGGACGAATACGTAGCCGGAGTCGACCCAGGGTTTCCCCGTTGCCTCGCGGCGGGCTTGCTGATCTCGTTGGAGCCGTCGGTGTTGGCGCAGGACCTGGGCGGTACGTTTGTCCAGGGCGACGGGTCGGCGTCCGGCGGCGGTTTTCGGCTCCCCTCGATGACCTGGTAGCCGGCAGTGGTGCGGTTGCGCTCGACGTACAGCACGCCGCGGTCGAGGTCGACCTCGGTCCAGCGCAGCCCGCATACCTCGCCGCGGCGCAGGCCGCGCAGGGCGGTGAGCCACCAGAACGCGAACAGTGGGTCGTCGGTGACGGTGTCGAGGAAGGTGCCGAGCTGCTCGGCGGTCCACACGGCCACTGTCGGGTGCTCGCCGGTGGTCTGCCAGGCGCGGACGCGGTCGTCGGTCCAGACCTGGGCGTGGGGTTTGCGGTAGCCGGCGACGGTGATGTGCCGGGCCGGGTTGCCCTCGATCAGTTCCTGTTTGACGGCGAGGTTGAGCGCGGCGCGCAGGGTGGTCCGTAGGTGCTGCATCGCGGAGGCGGACTGGGGCAGTCCTTTGGTGTTGGTGGTCCGGGCGATCTGGTCGAAGACAGTGCGCAGCAGTCGGGCGTCGAGGTCGGCGAGGCGGTACTGGCCGAGGTGGGGGATCAGGACGCGTTCGACGTCGCGGGTGTAGTGCAGGCGGGTGGTCGGCCGGATCTGAGTGTGCTGGTCGAGCCAGTGCCGCAGCCACCGCTCGACGGTCCAGCCGCTGGCGGTGCGCTGCGCCTCGGTCGCGGCCAGCCACTTGTCCCGCGCTCTGCGCGCCGCCGCCTGCGATGGGTAGCCGCCTCGACGGACGCGTTCGGAACGGCCGAGCACGTTGCTGGCGCAGCAGTGGAAGTACCAGGTTCCGTGGAAGCGGTCGCCCAGGCGCGGGCAGCGCCGCTCCAGCCGCCGACCGTGGTTGTCCCGGCACCCGCATCGCTTGAAGATCACACCTAACGTCGCCATGACAGCACCCCTTCTTGTGGACTTACCTCTCCCATCGACGCCGGTCCACCTGCTGATACGGATCCGTCAGCCGATACTCGCCAGCCGTGCCTCCGACCATCGGCGCATTCAGCGAGAGGCGAATCGTTGGCTGGCGGTTCGGCGGCAGAGCCGACAGGGGTATCGGTTAGTCGGGAGACACGAATGGCCTAGCGGTGCGTCTAGGACACCGCACGGCCGAGGACGAGGGGACACCGAGCGGAGCTTCTGCCTGTGGCGCACACCCGCGTCCGCCCAGGGTTCGGCACCTTCGGAGCCAGATGTCCGTCCGGTGCTCCCGAACTTTCCCGGCTAGTACGGCAGCCGCCGTTCGGGATCATGGCTGGAATCCGGGGTTGAGGCGTCGCGTGTAGTGGGATCGTCGGGCTCGGGCTTGATGGCGGCGCCGGAATTGTGACCAGCGCAAACGGTGGGCGAGGTCGCTGATCGGGCGGATGATGAAGGCGTTGATCAGACGGCGGACTTCGTTGACCGTGAGCTTGATCAGCCCGGTGCGCCCCGGGTCGTCGTCGGCTTTGCCTGCGGTGTCGGCGGCGCAGATCGCCAGGACGGCGAGGGCGGCCAGAGCGAGGATGGTGAAGCGGTGCCAGGAGTCCCAGCGGCGGACCTGGTGCTGGTCCAGACCGACCTGACTCTTGGCGGCCTGGAAGGCTTCCTCGACGGTCCAGCGGATTCCTGCCACCCGCACGAGCTGCGCGAGGGTGGCCGGGTGTCGGGTCCAGCACCGGTAGAAGGCCAACTCTCCGGTGGAGGTGTTGCGGCGGATCAGGAGGCTGTGCCGGCCGCCGTCGTCGGGGTCGGCGTCCGTGGTGACCTGATCGAGCCAGGCCCAGTCGTAGTAGCGGGGCCCTTTCGATCCGGTCCCTGCGCTGCGGCGCTGCCACGCTGAGGCGGGTAGTTCGGCGGCGATCCGGTCGGCACGAGCCTTGACCTTGCCGCCGTCGAGCGGCACCAGGTGGCTGCGGGACACGGCCAAGACGTAGCCCAGCCGTTGTCCGCGCAGCCGGTTGCGGAAGACGCTGCTGTTGCCGTACGCCTCGTCCGCTGCGGCCCACGCCACCGGCACGCCGGCGTCAACGGCTGCGGTGATCATCTCGGCGGCCAACTCGGACTTCGTGGCGAACCCGATCTCGTCCGGGACACCGGCGGCCTGGCAGCGGCCCCGGTCCTCGGTCCACGACACCGGCAGGTAGACCCTGCGGTCGATCAGGGTGTGCCCGTCCCGGCCGGCGTAGCCGAGGAACACCCCGACCTGCGCGTTTTCGATCCTGCCGGCGGTGCCGGTGTACTGGCGTTGCACTCCGACGGTGTGCACGCCTTTCTTCAGATCACCGGTCTCGTCGACGACCAGGACCGCCTCCGGGGCGCCGAACCGGCCGACGATCACCTGGCGCAGGTCGTCACGGACGGCCTCGGCGTCCCACACCGCCCGGAACAGCAGCCGCTGCATCGCATCCGGGCGGGCGTGTCCGGCCTGCTCCGCCAACTGCCAACACGTCTTGACCTCGATATCCGACAGCAGCCCGGTCACGAACGCCGCCGCCGTCCGACGCGGCTCGACCCGCCCGAACCGGCCCGCGAACGAGGCGAGCACCCCGGCCAGAACCCGCTCCCACCCACCAGGGTTTACGCTGTGGCACGCGGCCACCGCCGAATCTGAAGTTATGTCCACAACATACAGACGATCACGCGGTGGCCGCCTCGCGTCCACCCCGCTCTACCAGCGGAATCTCAAACGGCGGCTGCCGTACTAACCTTCTGATCAGCAGCGAAGCCTGCCTATGGACATGATCGGAATGGTCAACCGCACACCCCAGTCCCGCCCGGTCCGCGTCAGTCCCACCGCGTGCCAGCAGGTTCAGAACCGGCGCTGGGTTTCGTCGATCCCTGCTCGCCGCCAGTTCATGCTCAGAATCCCGGCGACTCCCTGCGCGTCCGGACCAGCTACCCGACGTCCGAGCAGCCACGGAGCACGCGATCAGCCGACGAAGCCGTCAGGTCGGGCGACATCTTCCTCGTCGAGTAGCTCGCGACGCCATTCCGCGAACCGGCCACGCAGGTTGTTCAGGGCCGGGCCGGTGACGCCGTACTGGGCGAAGTCGTCAGGATCGAGCACGTTGGCTTGCCCGAGGGCGTCAGCGAAGACACGCCGGACGAACCCGCGGTCGGCGCGTTGCGCGAGGTTGAGGACGGCTTCACGGGTGTATCGGCCGGATTGAAGCGTGGCGTCGACGTCGATGAAGTCGCGGGCGAACGCTCGCCCGTAGAGCGCGCTCATCTTGTTCGCGACCGCGTCGTCAGGGTGTAGTACCGGTCCGATGGCCATGAGAACGGGTTCGTTGGCGCGCCAGTCCACGCCGAGTTCGACCTTGGAAACACGCCGCCCATCGGCGACCGCCAGCCGGGCGAAGGTGTCGTACTGTCGCTCGATGTCGACGCTCAGGCCGTCGTCGCGGTAGGCGTGCACGACGGCCGCGACCGCGTCGGTGAACTCCTCGCGGCGGTCCCAGGAGGTGAACAGGTCGACGTCGTCGCTGGGCCGCTCGAGAAAGCCGGCGGCTTGGACCGCGTAACCGCCGGCCAAGGCGAAGCCGTACCGATGGGCGGCCTCGAGTCCGGTGCGGGCGAGTCGTTCGTGGAACGGGTCCACCGCTACGCGGCTTCCGTGCGGGTCGCGGCGAGTTCGGGAAAGGCTTCCTCCCAGCGTCGTCGTAGCTGGGGTGGCAGCCAGAGAGCGGGCCAGAGCCGCCGGAGAAAATCGGCGTTGAGCCAGGTGTTCAGGTCGTCGACGGTGCCGGCTTCGGTGAGCACCACCTTGTACATGCTTTCGAGGCGTGCGGGTCGACTCAGGTCGTACTCGGCGTGACCGGACCAGTCGAGATGACGCGGAAGCGCGACCAGGCCTTCGGCCGGGCCGTTCAGCGCGGCAAGGGTCTCGGCCACGACGTAGGGCCTTCGGTCACCGTAGGGACGGTAGTCCGCAGGCGGCTGGGGTGGTGTCTTGCGCCGGCTGACGTTGGTCGCCCGGCGGACCTCCGGCCGCAGTGCCTGGCGGATCGTCTCCCGGCTGTACCCGGTGACCCGTTGCAGGTCCACCGGCCGCCAACCGGCCGCGTGGAACGCCCGTAGTTGCTCATCCCGCTCGGTCAACGCGGCTGCCCTGGTCGCCTCGTACCTGGCGACGACCGCGCGCAGATCATCATCGGAAAACCGGCCCACGGCCGTAAGCCTATCAGGCTAGGCCAAGCACGCTTGGCCCTTTACGCGATCTCCGAGATCCAGTCCGAGCCCTTCGTCCGAGCGATGTAATGGGGCACGGCGGACTACCCGCTACGCCAGCGGCCGATTCCGGCTACCAATCAAGCGCGCAGGTGTCCCACAGGTACGGCTGCACGACCTACGCCACGGTGCCGCGTCCCTCGCCCACGAAGCCGGCGCCGACTTCAAAACCCGTGGTCGCCGCCTCTGATCCGGGCTCGGGTGACCAGCCCCGCAAGCAGGTCCTTTCGCGCGCCCCCGAGTAGCCCGACCAGGCCGGTTCAGGGGGCAGCCCTGAAGCAGCCGGCGTTGACAGAAGAGTGTCGGTGGTCAGCCTTAGGGTTCGGGCATGAACGCCTGGCCCCCGGTCAGTCCCGCCCCGGTCGCCTCGCGGCCGACCAGTGGCCGGATCGATCTGCCTGACGATCTGGTGCCGTTGCTGACCGGATCGCCGCACCTCAACGTGTTCGGGCCGATCAGGCCATGGGTGCCGCCCGAGGGGTGGCTTGAGGATACCCGCGCACGACTGATGGCCATCGCCTCGCGCGAAGGGCTCACCGACCTGCCCGCCCAGGCGCCACGACTCAAGCCAGGCACGTCGATGGCGGTCGAGGAGGTGAAGTGGCTGGCACAGGGCGCGCTCGGCGCGTCCACGAGTGCGTCGGGCTCGCTGTGGCGGCTCGGCGACCTCCTGGTAGCCGACCACCTGCAAGGGCCACTCACTCCGACAACAGACCCGGAGGCGACCTGGCAGACCCAGGTCAGGCCGGCCCCGCCCGGACGCCTCTTCGCGGACTCCGACAGCCCAGAGCGCCGGGACCGCATCATCCGCTACTACCGCGACTGCCTCACGGTACTCGTCGAGGCGCCACCGTTCGCGGACCGCGGGCACGCACTGGCCGCGCTGTACGCCCGGATAGCTGAGGATCCAGCGCTGCGGGAACAGCACCGGACGGGGTCGAGGCAGCAACTCGCCGCCCACTGGCGATTGTCCTTACTCGGTGACGCGGAGCGCGCCACCCTCCCCGACTACGCCGGACCAGCCGACTACCTTTCCTGGACCCTGACCGGCCTCCGCGCCACTCACCAGCGGTTGGTGAACACCGTGGGCGCCGAGGCCGGCAGCTTCGACGAGTTGGTCGCCGCCATGCTGCTCAAGCTCGGCAAGCCGGTGCCCGCGGTCATCGCCACGACCGGGCTGGGCCAGGACGGTTTCCACGCCATCGTCCGCGCGTTCGACACGCTCAAGCCCAGCTTCGACTACGAGGCCTGGTGCAAGGGAGTGTTCGCGTGGCTGGACCGCGCGATCATCGCTGGCGAGGCGGAGACCGCGCGCATCTGGGTGGGCTTGGAGTGGAGCTGCGCCACCGCGCTGAACGGCTGGCCGGGCCCGCACAAGGACGTGACGAGCGGACTCTTCTTCTGCCTGAGGTACCTGCGTAGCCTGCGAATGCTCGGCCAGCCACGGCCCGCCGTCATCAACCCGCTCGTATCCGCCCTCGCCGATGCACCGAGACCAGCGCAGCCCACCTCCGCCCTACCCCGGCCGGCCCGACCCGGCGGCGCCCCGAGCGATCACGCGAAGCAGGTTGCCGTAAGCCTCCTCGATGACATGGTCGGGTTGTCCCCGGTCAAGCAACGTGTCGTCCGGCTGAATGCCGAGGCCAGAGTCGAGGCGTTGCGCCGCGAGTCCGGTCTGCCGCCAGCCCGCAACCGGCGGCACATGGTGTTCGCGGGAAATCCGGGCACCGGGAAGACCACCATCGCCACGATCATCGGCCAGATCTATGCCACGTACGGCGTGCTGGCCTCCGGCCACCTGGTCGAGGTGGCCAGGGCAGAGCTGCTCAACGGCGCCAAGGTGACCGCTGCCGTACTCAACGCGCTCGGTGGCATCTTGATGATCAACGTGGGCCGGGCGATCCAGGAGAGCCCTGCGTCGCGCGAGGCTATCGCCACGCTGACCAGGATGATCGAGGAGCACCGCGAGGATCTGGTGGTCGTCATCGCCGGTCAGCCCAAGGATGTCGCGGAGTTCCTGTCCAGCGAGGCCGGCCTGGCGGCGCGGTTTCCGAACACCTTCAACTTCGTCGACTTCACCGATGACGAGCTGGTGCGGCTCTTCGAGCTGGAGGCCAACACGTCAGGGTTCACGCCCGCCGACGGCGTGCTCGACCGGGTCCGGAACCTGGTCACGCGAATGCCGCGCGCCGCCGGCTTCGACAATGCCTGGGTGGTCCGCAACCTCGTTGACGAGTCCGCGTCGCACCAGGCGCTGCGGATCAGCCGGTCGGCCACACCCACGGTCGAACAGCTGGCCGAGCTGCTGGTAGAGGACATCACGGCACCGGCGTCCATCGTGCTCGCACCCGCCCGCAAAGGCGACCCGATGGCGGAACTGGACGCGCTCATCGGGCTACCCGACATCAAGGCGCAGGTGCGGCTGCTGGTCGCGGAGGCTCGGGCGGAGAGCCTGCGGA
The DNA here is from genome assembly GCF_900090325.1 of Micromonospora pallida. NCBI lineage: Bacteria > Bacillati > Actinomycetota > Actinomycetes > Micromonosporales > Micromonosporaceae > Micromonospora > Micromonospora pallida. Next base: position 6,166,271 of record NZ_FMHW01000002.1, read on the forward strand.
CCCGGGCCGGGCTCGCGGTGGGCGGAGGATCCCGGCACATGGTGTTCGTCGGCAATCCGGGCACCGCGAAGACAACAGTGGCTCGGATGATCGCCCGGATCTACGCCGACCTCGGGCTGCTTGGTTCCGGTCATCTGGTCGAGGTGACCAGGACAGACCTGATCGGCCAGTACATCGGGCAAACCGGTCCGCGCGTCCACGCGGCGTTCGAGCGGGCACTCGGTGGGGTGCTCTTCATCGACGAGGCGTACTCGTTGTCGATGTCCGACTCGCCGAGGGACTACGGTCACGAGGCAATCGCCACGCTACTCAAGCTGATGGAGGACCATCGCGACGACCTGGTGGTGATCGCGGCCGGCTACGACCGTGAGATGCGGCGGTTCCTCGAGGCGAACAGCGGTCTGGCATCTCGTTTCCCGAAGATCCTCGAGTTCCCCGACTACGACGTCGACGAACTGGTGCAGATCTTCACAGTCCTCGCCGACGACGCCGGCTATCAACTCGCTGACAACGTACGGGATCGGGTGCGCGCGACGCTGGCCCGCCTTTCCCGAGGGTCGTCGTTCGGCAACGGCCGCACCGTGCGCAACCTGCTGGAGGCGACCATCGCCAAACAGGCAGCACGGATCATCGAGCTGACCGACGCGCCAGCGGAGGTCATTCGAAAGCTACTGGTGGAGGATCTGCCGACCGAGTTCGGCGACCAGGACAAACCGCCCACGATCGGCCAGTATCTGTGATCGTCAGGATTCCGGTGCGGCGGTGCGCGATTAGTGATAATGCTTTGTTGCGGATCTCCGCCCAGCCCTCCCCATTATCCGTCGCTGACGGTAAGCGCACGAAGGTCGGAATCTACAGTCAGGCCTGATAACGGGCGCTCATGGTATTCACTGCCTCATCCACGGCCTGCTCAATTGCGGACCGATCGGGCGCCCAGTCTGTGAGCAGGAGCGTGGGCCAGAAGACGAAGTTGGAGATCATCCCGAGAAACTGGGTCGCGGCGAGATCGGGGGCGTCCACCTTCGCGGAGCCGGCGCTGTGCGCGGCGGCCAGGTAGCGGCTGACCGACTCGAAGTAGGGCATCTTTCCCCGGCTGAATTGGGCTTCGCCGAGTTCGGGGAAGCGCGGCAATTCCGCGATGACGATGCGGAACAGTGCGGTCATGCCGGGGCGGGTGAGCAGCTCGACGTACCGGTGACCGATAGCGGTCAGGCCGGCCCGCAGGTCCTCGGCCGGCGGCTCCGGGCTGCCGGCGTCGTCGACCTGCCAGGACTCGGTCACGATCGCGTCGAAGAGTGCCGCCTTCGTAGGGAACTGCTTGAAGAGGGTGGCCTTCGAGACCCCGGCCACCTCCGCGATCTTGGCAAGCGAGGTCCCGTCGTAGCCGGATGCCAGGAACAGGCCGGTGGCGGCCTTGAGGATGGCCGCACGTTTCTCTTCCGCCACGCGCCGGTGGTACGCCGAGGGTTCGGTGCTCATGGGTTCCAGTATGCCTGATGGCGAGGTGAGTCACTTGACCTACCTTTCCCTGACCCGTAGTCTTTGATGGCGAGGTGAGTCGGTCAGCTCACTACACTCTTCGAGGGACGAACCCATGCCACGTTTCACCAACCAGACCACCCTGATCACCGGCGGTACCGGCGGGCTCGGCGAAAGCCACGTCCGGGCCTACCATGCCAAGGGCGCGAACGTCGTCATCGGCAGCACGGCGGGAGGTCTGAGCAAGGCCGCGGCGCTCGCCGCGGAACTGGGCGAGCGCGCCCTCGCGATCCGCCTCGACGTCGCCCGCGCGGACGACTGGACCGCCGCGGTCGCCGCAGCCGAGCAGACCTTCGGCAAGCTGACGATCCTGGTGAACAACGCGGGCGTACAGAATCCCGCCACCACGATCGAGTCCACCGACCTGAACCTCTGGGACCGCACATTCGCGATCAATGTGACCGGGCAGTTCCTCGGAATCAAGGCCGCCACCCCGGCGATGCGGCGCGCCGGCGGCGGGGTGATCGTGAACATCGGCTCGACGATGGCGTACGGCGGCACGGCCCTCTACGCCTCCTATGTTGCGAGCAAATGGGCGATCCGGGGCTTGACCCTCAGCGCCGCACTCGAACTGGGCCGGGACAACATCCGGGTGAACGCCATCCACCCCGGGGTCATCTCGACCAAGCTGATCAACGAGCCGGCCGCGCCGGGTGAGCGGCCGATCTCGGACTTTTACGACCCGGAGCCGTTCGCGATCCCCCGGCTCGGCGACCCGGCCGACGTCAGCGCAGCGCTGCTCTACCTCACCTCGCCGGAGGCGTCGTTCGCGACCGGAACCGAGCTCGTGCTCGACGGCGGGCTGCTGCTGGGTCCGGCGCTGCCAGCGGGAATCGCCGAAGCCGCCTGAGAACCGAAGCCGCCTGAGAACCGAAGCCACCCGCGAACCAAGCCGACGAGGCCGGTGAGCGTCACAAGGCGGAACGCATCCGGGTCATACGCGCTTTGTGCGGTCAGCCGGATCGCAGGGCGGTGTCCAGCGCCGCCAGGTGATCCGTGACGGAACCGACCGTGAGCACCCCGCTCGCCGCGCCGGCCCACTCCGCCGCCGCCGGGGCGAGCGCCTCCCTGGCCCGTACCATTGCGGCCTGGTCTCCGGCGGCGATCGCGGCCCGCCCGAACAGGCACCACAGCGCCTCGGCGAGCAGGTCCGCGGGCGGGTCCGGCACGTCGGCGAGCGCGGTCCGGCCCGGTTCGAGCAGGGGACGTACCCACGGCTCGTAAGGCCCCCACCCGTCGTCCCCGGAGGCGAGCGGCAGACCACGGCGCAGGCGCATGCCGAGCAGCGCCAGAGGCAGCAGGCCGTCACGCATGCCGGGCATCCCCGCCTGATCCAGCCGGGCCGCCGCAGCGCGGTACAGCGTCTCGGCCTGCGCGGCCGGCGCCTGCTCGGCCACGTCGGCGCGCAGTGCCCGGTACCACTGGGTGAACACGCCGACCAGGGGCCGCTCGTGCCGGCCGGCCAGGTCGTCGGCCGCCTGCGCGTGCTGGTCGGCCCGGTCGAACGCGGCCACCGCGCAACTTGACTGCAGCCGGATCAGGTGGCCGAGCACCTCCACGGTGGCCAGGCCGTGCCGGTTCGCCAGGCTCACCAGCTCGGCGCCGATCCGATCGCGGTGCACCGATCCGCCGGTGTGGTGGAAGCTCTGCATGAACACGCCGTTCAACGCGAACGCGAGCAGCGCGGGGTCGTCCATCTCGCGGGCGATCGCCTCGGTCTGCCGGGCGCACTCGCGCGGCCGGGGGTCATGGGTGCCGCGAGACTCGAGCGCGATGGTGGCCAGCAGCCGGGCCCGGGCCGGGTCGTGGCCGGCCGGTGGGAGGACCGCGAGTGCCCGTTCCGCGGCGGCGACGATGCCGGCGGCCTGCTCCGGGTCGTCGGCGCGGGGCCAGATCGCCGGCACGTCGTAGGCGCCGATCACCCGCGCGGTCAGCTCCGGGTCGCCGAGCTCCTCGGCAGCGGCGACCGCCGCGGCCCGCTGCTCCCGGGCCACCTCCAGCCCGCCGGGGCCGGTGACCGCGAGGTTGCGCAGCAGGCCGACCGCCGACTCCAGACGCACCCGGGCGCCGCCGGCGAGCACCCGATCGTAGGCGGAAGCGGCCCGCATCAACACCTCGCTGGCCGGATCCGGCCGGCCGGGGCCGTCCAGGCGCGGCTCCTGTCGCAGGATGTCGGTCTCCAGCGTGCGCAGAGCCGGGCCAGGCTCCACGCCGAGGTGGCTGGCGAGCAGCTCACGGGCGCGGCGCAGGACGGCGAGAGCGTCACCCTGCCGGCCCGACCGGTACAGGGCCAGGGCCAGCAGCTGCCACCCCTGCTCTCGCCAGGGATGGGCGGTGACGTGCTCGTCCAGGTCCGGGACGGCTTCGGCTGCCCGGCCCAGGTCGAGACGGGCCTCGGCCCGCCGTTCGACTGCCTGCAGGCGCAGCTCGGCCAGGCGGGACCGGTCGGCACGTGGCCAGGCGGCGTCCGGGAAGTCGGCGTACGCGGGACCACGCCACCAGGCGAGGGCCTCGTCCAGCCGGACCAGGGCCGCCGCCGGGTCCGTTGTGCCGGCTTCGGTGACAGCCTGCTCGAACCGCCAGGCGTCCACCTGATCGGGCTCGCACTTCAACGCGTACCCCAGGCCCTGGGTGACCAGCAACGTCGCCGGCGCTCGCGCCGGGCGGCCCGGCTCGATCGCCTTGCGCAGCGCCGCAACGAAAGTCCGCACGGCGGCCACCGCGCCGTCCGGAGGCGACACCCACAAGTCATCAACAAGATCATTGACGAGTACGACCCGACGGCGCGCCACCAGCAGCCGGGCCAGCACGGCACGGTGCATCGGGCCCTTCAGCGCGACCGGCCGCCGCTGCGCGTCCTCGGCGATCACCGGCCCGAGAACGCCGAAAGTGATCAGCCCGTCGTGCACGACGCCACGCTATCGCGGCGCTCATCCGCTGCTCATCCGAACCCCGGACAGTAGTCCTCAACACCGAGCGAAAGGCACGAATCATGAACTTCGACTACGTACGCGTCCCCGTGGCCGACGGCGTGGAGCTCAACACCGCGGTGGCCGGCTCGGGCAGCCCGATCGTCCTGCTGCACGGCTTCCCGCAGACGCACCTGATGTGGCGGCACGTCGCCGCCGACCTGGCGGCCGACCACACCGTGATCTGCCCGGACCTGCGCGGATACGGCGCCAGCGACAAGCCGGCCGAGGCGGGCCCGGACACGTACTCCAAGCGGACGATGGGCGCCGACGTGGTGGCTGTCGCGAAGGCGCTGGGCCACGACCGGTTCGCGCTCGCCGGGCACGACCGAGGTGCGCTGGTCGCCATCCGGACCGGGCTCGACCACCCGGAGAACGTCACGCACCTGGCGTCGCTCGACGTGCTGCCGACGCTGGACATGTGGGATGTCATGCACGGCGTCAGCGCCTCGGTCGGCTTCCACCTCTACCTGATGGCCCAGCCGCCCGGTCTGCCCGAGAAGATGATCGCCGGCGCCTCCGACGAATTCTTCGGCTACTTCCTCGACCTCTGGACCAACGACCCGCAGGCCATCCCCGCCGACATCCGCCGCGCCTACCTCGACGCCTCCCGTGACGCCATCCCGTCGATCGTCGCCGACTACCGCGCCTCGGCCGGCATCGACGTCGAACACGACCAGGCCGACCGGGACGCCGGACGCACCCTGACCATGCCGGTCACCGTCCTGCAGCAGGACTGGGGATCGATACTCGGCTTCGACGCCGCCGGGCTGTGGAAAGCGTGGGCCCCGAACCTCAACCACGTCCCGGTCCAGTGCGGCCACTTCATGGCCGAGGAGGCCCCCAACCTGGTGGCCAGGGAGATCCGCGAGCTGCTGACTCGCTGAGCAACATCGAGCAAAATGGCCCGGACCTTCTGGTCCGGGCCATTTCTGTCGTGGGTCGCCTGGTCAGACGGCCAGCAGCGGCTTTCCGACAGCCGCGCGGGCCTCCATCGCGATGCGCCTCGGCGGCATGCTCCAGCGGGAAGCGCTGACCGATGAGCATGGGGCCGCCTTCTCGGGCGATGCCGCCGAAGTGACCTGCTGGGACGAGAAGCATGTGACCTCGGGTCTGCTGCACCGATAGGTGCCAGGTGTGGTCCAGGAGCAGCGCATCGGCTATGTCCTCGCCGCGCCCGGCAACCAGCGCATCCCACCTCGATGGGCAACTCCCGGCCCGTCACCACCGCCCACGCGAAAGGGCAGACCCGGAACCTGATCATGAACACCTCGTGCCCCTCAGCCTCCGCCACGGCCACCGCGAGCCCCAGCGCTGTACAAAGGGGCGTCGGTCGGCGTGGGCGACCGGAGCGCGAGCGCGACCCCGAAGCTGTCCCGATCCGGTGAGGGGACCTGCGGACTCAAGCCAGCGCTCCCACCACGAACACCAGCCCGAGCGGCTAGCGTTCGGGGCTTTTGTCCGTCACGAACCCATATGTGTGCAAAAGTCCGATTAAGGACACCTGCGCTTCCGTGTGACTTCGGCCCGCTGTCGTGGCGGCGCCGCCGGAGACGCACCATGAGAGGGCCACATCGTGACAGTCACTTCAATCCGTCATCGTCGACTCCATCTGCGCCGACGCGCCGTACTGCCGGTACTCGCGGCCGTCACCGCCGGCTGCGCGGCCGTCGCCGTGCTGATCTTCAGCGGAACCGGCGCCAGCGCGGCGGTAGCGCCGGTCGGCCTGGGCACAGCGGCCGACTTCTCCGTACTGGCCGGCTCCACCGCCACCAACACCGGCCCGAGCTTCCTGGGGCAGAGCCTCGGCGTCCACCCCGGCAACACCGCCCCCGGCTTCCTACCGATCATGGTCGGCGGCGAGATCCACCTTGGCGACGCCGTCGCCCTACAGGCCAAGAACGACCTGACCGACGCCTACAACGACGCCGCCGGCCGAACCCCGTTCACCAGCCTCCCTACGGAACTCGGCGGAACCACGCTCAGTCCCGGGGTCTATCGACTCCCTACCGCCCAACTGACCGGCACCCTGACGCTGGACTCCCAGGGCGACCCGGCGGCGGTGTTCATCTTCCAGATCGACTCCACCCTCATCACGGCGGCAAACAGCAGCGTCGTGTTCATCAACGGCGCCTCACCCTGCAACGTCTACTGGCAGGTGAGCAGTTCGGCCACGATCGGCACCGGCACCCGGTTCGTCGGCAACATCCTGGCCCAGACCTCGATCACCATGAGAACCGGCGCGACCCTCCAGGGCCGGGCCCTGGCCCAGACCGGTGCCGTCACCCTCGACACCAACGTCATCACCGCCCCCGTCTGCCTCCCTCCGACGGATGGCCCCACCGGCCAGCCCACCGGCCAACCCACGGGCCAACCCACCGGCCAACCCACGGGCCAACCCACGGGCCAGCCCACCGGCGGCCCAACAGGAGGTCCAACCGGTCAACCCACAGGAGGTCCGACCGGGTTGCCGACTCACACGCACCTGCCGGTGACCGGCGGTAGCGGCGGCAGTGCGCTGGCACCCCTCCTGACGGCCCTCGGCAGCGTCGCTGTCGCCACCGGCGCGGCCCTGCTTCTCCTCTACCGCCGCAGGACCTCCGAGTCCTGACCGCGCAGACCCCGGCGGCTGCTCCCCGGCCGCCGGGGTCTGCGCGGCTGACGCCCCGCCTCGGGTCGGCGTGTCGCGGGGTGGTCGTGCCGGCCCGCTGGCGTCCGCCACTAGTACTCCAGCAGGAGATCCGTTCTGGCCTGCGGTGACGGTGTGGTTTTGTCCGTGGACGGCAAGCAGCCACCGTCGAGCCTGAGGTTGTGTGGACCAAACAGGATGCGGCGGTGGCTGCCGCGTACAGAGTAGACGTCCAGCGGTGGTCCGGGCTGTTCAACGAGTTGATGGACACGATCGGGGCGCGTTTTGGCCGGCCCGAGCCTCGACGCCTCGTGGCCGGGTTGCTGGCGCCGTTGCCGGTCAAGAACTGCTGGACGATCGCGGAGCACGCCGGTAACGACGGTCCGGGCGGTATGCAGGATCTGATCGGTCGGGCCAGGTGGGACGACACCCTGGTCCGTGCCGACGTGCGGGATTTCGTCGTGGCCCGTCTCGGGCACCCCGACGGCGTCCTGCTGATCGACGAGACCCTGGACCGGTTCGCCTGGCAACGGCTGATCAGGATGCTCATGCACCGGCACCGCTGGAACTGGAAGGCCGTCCGCAGACAGTTCACCACGCCGACCGGCCGGTGGCTGCCCATCACCGCGGACGGGACCGAGCACCAGCCGATCGCGGCCACCCCGGTGACCCGCTACCGGCAACGCTCGATCCCCAGCCCCTGGCCTGCACCCGACAACGCCTGACGACAGCAACCGTGGAGAGCCCGTTGCGCGGAGACGCGCACGGCGGGTTCGGCGAGCGGCCTGGAGAAACGGACCAGCGGCAACGCGGCACCGCGCTCCAGGCCGACTCAACTGGGGCGAGACGACTAAACCGCCATTACACGCAAAGTACGTGAATCAGACGTCCTCTGAGGGACCTGTTCAGCTCAGGCTTCCAGACGACAAGCCCGTCGCGAACTTTCCGCGCTGCCTACCCGCAACCGTCCGGCTTTCTGCCCGGGGATCAGCCGGGGGTCCGGACCACCGGGGCACCTGCTTCCGCCGGGCCGGTGCCGGTGATCACCAGGCCCTGTCGTGGGCCGGACTCGGTGATGGTGACCAGGGTGGTTTGCTTCGCGTCGATGCGGTCGGCGTGAAGACTGAACATGGGGCCGTCGGGACCGATGCCGGCCAGTTCCCAGTAGCCGGCCGGGCCAGCGAGGTCCTGACGGGGCCGGACCTCACCTGCCAGTGTGGCCGCGATGACCGCAATGGACACGCCTCCTGGTAGGAGGGTGCCGACGGTGACGTACACACTGGTGCCGTCAGGGGCCACCCGGACGGCCTGCACGGTTTCGCCGCCCTTCAGGTGGTCGCCCAGGTCGATCGGGAAGGCTCGACCATCGGTGGCGGACAGGGCCAAGGTCTGGCCGGTAGGGGTCCCCGGGCGGTGCAGCACCGCGCCGTCGGGCAGGATCCCAACCGCGCGGTCACCGGCAGGCACGCGGGGAGTTGTCACCTTGCCGGTGGCAACATCGAGCATGGTGTAGGTGGCGTCGCCACCGAGCCGTGGTTCGTCGAAGAGCAGGAGTTTGCTGGAGTCGGCGGACCACGCCACGGCACCGATTCGGCGTCCTTCCGACGGGGGTCCGAGGCGGCGCACTTGGGTGCTGGTGAGGTTTCGGATCAGGTACTCGCCGCTGGACGGGTATCCGAGCCAGGTGCCGTCCGGCGACAGCGAGAGCGCGCCGGTGAACACGCCGTCGGGGTCGGGCGGCACTTCAAACTGCCGGCCGTCGGTAAGCACCGCCAACGCGTTGCAGCCGTGGGCACAAGGCGCGTATGCGAGCACAGCGGGACGGACCGCACCGGTCGGCAGCGGGCGGGTGGTCGCGGGTGCTTGGAGCAGGCCAGGAGAGGAGACAGCGACGATGGCGGTCGGTGGCACCTCCGGATCCGCAGCCGGCTGTAGCGTCATCGTCATGCCAGCCGCCAGCGAGCCGGCTACCAACGGGGCGACCACGGCGCTCGCGGTCAGCCTGGTGCGCCGGCGTCGCCGGGCCGCAGCGAGCGCCCGGTCGGGATCGGCGTAGCTGCGGGCTTCGGTGCCCAATTCTCGGTACGCGGACAGGATCGGGTCACTCACGGTACGACCTCCGACGTTGTAGAGGTGTCAGACAGGTGTGGGTATGCCCGGCGGAGGGCGGCAAGTCCGTCATGGGCGTGCCGCTTGATCGTTCCGACCCTGCAGCCGAGCAGGTTGGCGGTGGCCGTCTCGGATAGATCCTCGTAGAAACGCAGGTAGAGAACCGCACGCTGCCGAGGGGGCAGCGACGCCAGGATCTGGGACATGGCTATCCGCTGCGCCACCCGGCCCGCCATGTCGACATCAGCGGCAGGGTCTGCCGCTGAGTCGAGCGGGACCTGGGGATACCGGCGACGACGCAACCAGGACCGCAGCTGGTTGAGCATGACCCGGCGGACATACGCCTCCGGGTTACCTCCTGACTCCACCCGGCGCCACCGCACCGCCGTCTTTGCCAGCGCCTCCTGCAGCAAGTCTTCGGCCGTCTGGTGGTTGCCGGTAAGCAGGTAGGCCGCGCTGGACAGCGCTGCGCCCCGGGCCACCACAAACTCCCGGAAGCCACTGTAACGATCCTGGGCTGGCATCGGGCCCTCTTCCTCGTGTGGGGCTCGTACCTAGAACAACGCCGATTGCCATCAGATAGGTTGAGTGACGCCGAAGACTTCCGTGGCCAGCAATCCGCCCAACGCCACCAGCACCGCTGGCAATAGCAGGAACAACCTTGCCCCGAACGAGATGTCGGGTGGCGTCCACAGCACCGGCACCGCGGCACCTGCAACCCCCGCGAACAACCACCCCCGGCCCACCACCACCCAGGTGGCCGGGCGGGGTGTCCCGAAGCAACCACAAGGTGCCGTCGGGACCCGGATCCGGAGCACCTTCGAGCCGCGCCGTGAACCTCGTAGCGGGGGTTACGGCGACTGGGCCGCCCTGGTCCTAGTACGGCAGCCGCCGTTTGAGATTCCGCTGGTAGAGCGGGGTGGACGCGAGGCGGCCACCGCGTGATCGTCTGTATGTTGTGGACATAACTTCAGATTCGGCGGTGGCCGCGTGCCACAGCGTAAACCCTGGTGGGTGGGAGCGGGTTCTGGCCGGGGTGCTCGCCTCGTTCGCGGGCCGGTTCGGGCGGGTCGAGCCGCGTCGGACGGCGGCGGCGTTCGTGACCGGGCTGCTGTCGGATATCGAGGTCAAGACGTGTTGGCAGTTGGCGGAGCAGGCCGGACACGCCCGCCCGGATGCGATGCAGCGGCTGCTGTTCCGGGCGGTGTGGGACGCCGAGGCCGTCCGTGACGACCTGCGCCAGGTGATCGTCGGCCGGTTCGGCGCCCCGGAGGCGGTCCTGGTCGGCTACGCCGGCCGGGACGGGCACACCCTGATCGACCGCAGGGTCTACCTGCCGGTGTCGTGGACCGAGGACCGGGGCCGCTGCCAGGCCGCCGGTGTCCCGGACGAGATCGGGTTCGCCACGAAGTCCGAGTTGGCCGCCGAGATGATCACCGCAGCCGTTGACGCCGGCGTGCCGGTGGCGTGGGCCGCAGCGGACGAGGCGTACGGCAACAGCAGCGTCTTCCGCAACCGGCTGCGCGGACAACGGCTGGGCTACGTCTTGGCCGTGTCCCGCAGCCATCTGGTGCCGCTCGACGGTGGCAAGGTCAAGGCTCGTGCCGACCGGATCGCCGCCGAACTACCCGCCTCGGCGTGGCAGCGCCGCAGCGCTGGGGCCGGGTCGAAAGGGCCCCGCTACTACGACTGGGCCTGGCTCGATCAGGTCACCACGGACGCCGACCCCGACGACGGTGGCCGGCACAGCCTCCTGATCAGGCGCAACACTTCCACCGGAGAGTTGGCCTTCTACCGGTGTTGGACACCACAGCCGGCCACCCTCGCGCAGCTCGTGCGGGTGGCAGGGATCCGCTGGACCGTCGAGGAAGCCTTCCAGGCCGCCAAGAGTCAGGTCGGTCTGGACCAGCACCAGGTCCGCCGCTGGGACTCCTGGCACCGCTTCACCATCCTCGCTCTGGCCGCCCTCGCCGTCCTGGCGATCTGCGCCGCCGACACCGCAGGCAAAGCCGACGACGACCCGGGGCGCACCGGGCTGATCAAGCTCACGGTCAACGAAGTCCGCCGTCTGATCAACGCCTTCATCATCCGCCCGATCAGCGACCTCGCCCACCGTTTGCGCTGGTCACAATTCCGGCGCCGCCATCAAGCCCGAGCCCGACGATCCCACTACACGCGACGCCTCAACCCCGGATTCCAGCCATGATCCCGAACGGCGGCTGCCGTACTAGGGGTTCGAGTCCCTTCGGGCGCGCAAGATCACAATGGGCATGACCTGCGAAAACGCGGGTCGTCAGGCCCCTTCGCTTTGCCGTCCCTTGTAGACGTCTGGGTGCTCGGTGGGTGCTCGTGCGACGAGGATCCTGTCTGTCCCGGCTGGCCTCTGCAGGGGGGTAAGGCGCTGGCGCGTGGTAAGCCGGCCGACTGCGGGCCGAACCCGCGAACCGGCCTCGCCGCCAGCGACACCACCGACGACGGGCCGGAGGTCATCGTGGTGGCCGGGGGAGCACTGCTCGGCATCCCGACCATCGTCGGTGCCATCACGCTCACGCTCCGACGCCGCCGCGACAACGCGGCCTGACTCACGGAAACTGAGGGACGCGTGATGGGTTGTGTCAGGAGCGCCGTGGCTGTTGGGCGTCGACGGGTGCCCCGTCGCGTAGGTGTTCGTCGGCGATGCGGACGGCGAGTTCGGCGTCCACCTGCTCGTACCAGATGTCGTCGGGATGGACGACGACGAGTGGGCCGAGGTTGCAGGGGAACAGACATCCGGTGGGGGTGACCAGGATGTCGTCGTCGAGGCGGTGCTCGTGCAGGCGGGTGCCGAGGGTCGCGGCGACCTCGTTGGCGCCGTAGGCGGTGCAGCGGGGGCCGCGGCAGATCAGGACGTGCCGGTGGTGCCGGGTGATCTGGGACCAGGCCGGGCTGCGGAAGGGGCCGGGGTTGCCCGTGAGTTCGGTGTGCTGTCCGGCGATGGCTTCGGCGATGGCGGTGACCAGGGCGTTCTGGGTCGCCAGTGGTGTGGTGACGGCGATGCGTACCGGACGGGCGCAGGTGGTGCGCCAGTGGGCGACGGCTCGGCGGATCCAGGTGTCGAGGTAGCGGTCTGGTGGCACGTGCACCGCCACGAGCAGCACCTCGTCGTGGTCCGGCACTGCCTCCAGAGCGGCGTGCAGGGACGGGGCGGCGCCGTCGAGGAAGCACGCCCGCACCGGCAGGCCCGTGGCTTCGGCGGTCGCGGCGGCGAGTCGGTGGATGGCGTCGTGGCCGCCGTGATGGGTCGCCGACCGGGAGACCAGCAGCACGGTCACGACGGCGGCCGGAACGCGATGACGGGACGCCCGTCATGGACGGTCACGTCGGCATCGACGCCGTACACGTCGGCGAGCAGCGCCGGGGTGAGCACGGTGACCGGTGGCCCTGTGGCGACGACCCCACCGCGATTCAGCACCACGACGTGGTCGCAGAACATGGCGGCCAGATTGAGGTCGTGCAGGGCGGCGAGAGCGGTGATGCCGGAGCGGCGGACCAGGTGCAGCAGCTGGAGCTGGTGGCCGATGTCGAGGTGGTTGGTGGGCTCGTCGAGCAGCAACAGTTCCGGCTCCTGCGCCAGGGCGCGGGCGAGCTGCACCCGCTGCCGTTCCCCGCCCGACAGCGTCTGCCATTTCCGTCCCGCGAAGTCGACCATGTCGACGCGGGCGAGGGCCTCGGCGGCCCGGTCCAGGTCGGTGTCGCCGTCGGACCATCGGGAACGGCGGTGTGGGGTACGGCCGAGCAGCACGACCTCCAGAGCGGTCAGGTCCAGGTCGGTCTCGGCGTACTGGGCGAGCAGCGCCATCCGCCGGGCGATCACCCGCCGCGACAGCCCGGTGAGGTCGTCGCCGTCGATGGTCACGTGGCCCTGGGCCGGGGGGACCAGCCCGGCCACCACGCGCAACAGCGTGGTCTTGCCGGAGCCGTTCGGACCGAGCAACCCGACCAGGCTGCCGCGCGGTACGGCGCAGGTGACCCGGTCGAGGATGCGGGCTGCCGGAACCGACCACGACACGTCCGAGACGTCGAGCATCAGCCGCGCACCTCCCGGCGGTGCATCAGGACGATGAAGGCAGGCACACCGAGCAGGGCGGTCAGGACACCGGCGGGCAGTTCCCTGGGTTCGAAGACCGCGCGGGCGGCGGTGTCGACCCAGATCATGAAGATGGCGCCGGCGAGCACCACGACGGGCAACAGCCGCCGGTGGTCGGGGCCGGTGAGCAGGCGGGCGGCGTGCGGCAGGATCAATCCCACGAAGCCGATCGCCCCGCTGACGGCCACCAGGACCGCAGTGAGCAGGGCGGTGGCGATCAGCAGCAGCCACCGGACCCGGCTGACGTCGACGCCGAGGGTAGCGGCGGCCTCCTCACCGAACGTGAAGGCGTTGAGCGCCCGCGCGTGCCCGAACACGACGGCCAGCACGACGACGAGGACCGGCGTGGCCCACCCGAGAGCAGTCCAGTCGGCGCGAGCGAGGGAACCGGAGAGCCAGAAGGTGATCGACTGGGTGGCGTGCGGATCCGCCACCCAGATGATGACGAAGGAGGTCAGGGCGGCGCAGAGCTGGGCGATGGCGACGCCGGCGAGGACCACTCTGGTCGGCCGCAGCACGGCCCGGCCGGCGATCGCGAGCACGAGGCCGAACGCGACGAGCGCCCCGGTGAACGCGCCGCCGCTGAGCGCGGCGACGCCGCTTCCCAGGCCGAGGGTGATGACGACGACCGCGCCCAGCGAGGCCCCGGAGGAGACCCCGAGCAGGTACGGGTCGGCCAGCGGGTTGCGGGTGACGGTCTGCATGACCGTGCCCGCGGCGGCGAGACCGGCACCGACGACGGCGGCACCGAGCACCCGCGGCAACCGCATGTGCCACACGATGTGGTCACGCAGCAACGGCACGTCGGCGTCGATCAGGCCGAGGTGGTCGGCGATGACACTCCACACGGTACGTAGGGAAAGGTCGGCCGGTCCGACCGTGACCGCCGCGCCCACCGACAGCAGCAGCCCACTGACGAGCAGCAGCGTCGCCGTGACCGTGCTTGCCGCCCGAACCGGCGGCGTGACCACCGCTGCCGGCGGGCGGGTGAGCGTGGTCAGCTCGCCGCCTTGGCGAGGGCTTCGACGGCGAGCATATTGCGCACACCCGCCGACGTCGAAGAGAACGGGATGACGACGTACCGCTGGTTCTTTACTGCCGGCAGGTCCTTCAGCGTCGCGTTCTTCGCCAGGAACGTCTTCTTCGCCGAGGCCGGGTCCCAGCTCGCGTCGATGAGCACGATCAGGTCGGGGTTGCGGTCGGCGACCGTCTCCCAGCTGGAGTTGGCCCAGCTGCCGTCCAGGTCGGCGAAGGCGTTGGTGACCCCAGCTTCGGCCATGATCATGCCGGGGCCGCCGCAACAGGCGCCGACGCTGGGCGCGTCGCTGCCGCCGTCCCACCACAGCACCTTCGCGTTCTTCGCGCCGGCTCTGGCCTGGGCGATGCGAGCCTGCTGGTCGGCGACGAGCTTCTCCGCGCGATCGGGTACGCCGAAGATCGTGGCGATCTCCCGGATCTCACCGAACACGTCATTCATGGTCAGTTTCGCCGGCCGGGTCTCCTTGGGACAACCGGCAGGTGAGAGGTACGTGCCGACACCGAGCTTCTGCCACTCGCCCCGGTCGCCGACACCCTCGTCGCCGAAGGCGCTGGTGAACGACGCGTACACGAAATCCGGTTCCGCCTCGAGCAGGCTCTCCTTCGACGGGTACTCCTTGGCCAGGACCGGAACCTTGGCGTACGCGGCGGCGTAGTCGGGCAGCACCTCGTCGTCGAGGTACGCCGTACCGATCATGCGGTCCTGCAGGCCGAGGGCAAGCATGATCTCGGTGGCGGACTGGTTCATCGTCACGGCACGTGCCGGCGGCTTCGTGATCGTCACCGGTGTGCCGCAGTTGGTCAGCGTGACGGGTCCGGCGGAACCCGACGGCGCGGTGGCCGGGCCGTCGTCGGGGGCGGAGCAGCCGCCGAGCAGGACGAGCAGGACGGACAGGGGCGCGGCAACGCGCCAGGACACAGGGGACCGCACAGCGGAACCGCCTTCCAGCACCTCGTGGACGGAGTCGTTCTCCTGCCGTGGCCGGTCTCCTGGCTGACGGGTGGTGCGCCGACGGCCGGCCTTCCCAGGCTTGCGCCCAGTGACCTTGCGGTGGCCTCCGGCATCCCGATCACAGTGGCGAGGGCCGCTCCGGTTTCGCACCGGCTTCCCGAGCACCACGGCGGCCATACCCTAACCAGGGGAGACGCTGCCTGTCACCATGGCCCGCGGTAAGCGGGAAGGCATTCCGTCGACGGTGGTCGATCGCCAGCGCCGTAGGTCCGACGCTCGAGGTCGGATGCCGGCATTGACAGCCGCCGTGGTGGTGGCATGACTGATGCGACAACTCAAGACGCGTGTACGTGTGGGGGAAGTCCGGTCGAAGTCCGGCGCTGGCCCGCAACGGTAGGCCGTCCAGTTGCTCGCTGACAACCGGATCACCTCGCCTGCGGTAGAGGCGGCGTTTCGTCGGGTGCCGCGGCACCTGTTCGCCCCCCGACGGGGTCAGCGTCGACGCCGCGTACACCGACGACGTGGTCATCACCATCGGCGGCCGGCGGCGCCGCCCTGCGGTGTCGCGGCGTCGGGCGGGCGAATGAACGAGTTGCGGCGAAAGATCGAGGCTCACCAGCGGCACAACATGACCTGAGGTGGTCAAGTTTCTGCCGGAGCACGATGTCTGGATTGAGGCGTTTAAGGAACTTCAAGCCGAAGGTTGGCTATCGTCGACGACGACGGCCTCTGGGTCACTCGGTCCGGCCGGTTTCGCTGCCCGGAAACTGTCGTCGATCCCCTACGACCTCGGAGTCAACTAGGACGCGCAACCGATGACGACCGATCAGGCGGTAGGGCTGGCACGTGAGGGCGAGGGCCCACAGCGCGCGACCTTGCTGGAGCTGTTTTTTGATCTGGCCTTCGTCGCCGCGCTCGCCTTGACCTCGCAGACCTTGGCCCGGAATCCCAGCTCGAGCGGAGTATTCCAGGCTGTGGTGCTGCTGATGGCGGTCTGGTGGGTCTGGTCCGTCACCGCATTGGCAACCGACCTCTACCATCCGCAGCGGCCGCCCATCGTTGTCATGACGCTCTGGGCCATGCTCGGCGCCATCCTGATGGCTGGTTCGGCGCCCCGAGCCTTCTCCGACCGTGCCCTGGTGTTCGCGGGGGCGTACGTGGCGATCCACGTCGGCCGGGGTCTCTTCCTGGCGTCCGCGTTGCACGGGCGTCAGGTACGACTGCACGCCGGGCGGTTCGTCTTCTGGTTCCTTGTGTCCGCCGTACCGTGGCTCACCGGCGGCCTCGTGGCCGGCACCGCGCGGGGCCTGCTGTGGGCGGCTGCGCTCGCCATCGATTACGGATCAGCCTGGCTTCGTTACCCCACGCCCCGGCTCGGCCGGGTACCGGTGTCCCAGTACGGGGTGGCAGCCGACCACCTGGCAGAGCGTTACCAGCAGTTCTTCACCCTCGCCCTCGGCGACCTCATTCTCGTCACCGCCCTGACCTACGCCGACCACGACCTGACGGCCGACCGCACGGTGGCGCTCCTCGTCGCGTTCGCCGCGACCGTGCTGCTGTGGCAGATCTACGTCCACCGTGCCGGGGCCCTGCTAAAAGCCGCCATCGAGGCCTCCCGCGATCCAGGTGGATTCGTGCGGTCGGCACCCTACACGCACCTGCTCATGGTGGCCGGTGTGGTCGCCGCCGCCGCCGGATTCGAAATCGTCATCGCCGATCCCTCCGAGCACACCACACCCTGGCTGGCCGGCGTTATCCTCGGCGGACCCGCCCTGTTCCTGGCCGGACGAGCCCGATTCGAATACGAGGTGTTCAGCCGGGTGTCCCCGTCCCGGCTGGTCGGGCTGCTCGTGCTGGCCGTTTCCGCACCCGCGATGGTGCTCGCACCCTCACTGGTGGCCGCCCTCACGGGAACCCTCGTGCTAGCCGGGATCGCCGTCTCGGACGCCGTTCGCGCCCACGGAAAGTCACCCGAGCCACCCTCACCCGCCATGTAGGCGCAAGCGGCCCCAACCGTCCGCTTCACACCGGGGCGCCGACGGCCTCGGCTATCCGAGCTGCTACGACGGACTGCGGGCGGTGCGGCTCACCGGGCTAGACGCCGCGGGCTAGCCGACCTGGGTCAGCGTGCGGACCGGCGGTCGGCGGGAGGCGATGGCCCCGCTGGGCAACATCCAATGCAGGATGGGCAGTTGATGGTCGCCTACGGCAAGACGCTGTCAGTACCCCTCTGGGGCAGTATCCCCATCGTCGGTTATCGCGCGAGCAGGCCGATGCGTTGCAGCCAGGACCGTACGGTGTCGATGCTGTCGGCGGCTTCTTCGCCGCGGATGGCGAGGCCCTCGCCGAAGGTGGCGCCGCGGCATGAGGCTGTGTAGACCTGCGGCGCTTGTCCCAGGCCGCTGACGGCGTGGGTGACCAGCGGGAAGACGGTCTTGCCGCTGAAGTCGTAGCGGTCGGTGAAGGTCGACATGATCATCGGTGGGCGGACGTTCCAGATGGGGCTGCCAAGCAGGATGGTGTCGTACTGGTCGAGGGACGGCAGCGGGTCGGTGATCTCCGGGCGTGCGTCGGCGTCCTGTTCCCGCACGTTGCGGGCGACTGTGGCGTCGTAGCTGTCGGAGTACGGGTCCGCGGCGTTGATGCGGTAGACGGCGCAGCCGATGGCGTCCTGGATCATGCCGGCGACGACTTCGGTGTTGCCGACCTGCAGGGTCCGGCGGCCCCCGTTGTAGTAGTTCTCTCCGGCTCGGGAGAAGTAGGCCAGCAGGACGCGCTGCTGACCGGAGGCCGACGGGTCGGGCATGGTGGAGGGCTCCGCAGTTGGTGACGAGGACGGGGTGTCGCAGGCGGCCACGCCGATGGCGGTGACGCCGGCGAGGGTCAGCCGTAGCAGTGACCGCCGTTCCAACTTTGGGCTTGTGCCGTGGGTCATTTCTGGGTTTCCTCAGCATTCGGGCACCGGTGCGACGCGGTACGGCAGGCTCGCGCCCGCCCGACGTCACGGTCGTGGACGTCTTCGGGGAGGCGTCGACGTGGCCGGTGAAGACGGATCAGCGAGGCGCGATGCGGGTGTCGGCGTTCTCGCGTGTCGCCGCCCAGGTGGCGAGCAGTTCGAGGCCGTCGCCGGAGGGCGTTCCCGGCTCGGCGGTGTAGGTCAGGACCGTCAGGGGTTCGTCGCCGGGCAGTTCGAGCGTCTCGTAGGCGAGCTCCAGGTCACCGACGGCGGGGTGGTGGAAGCGCTTGACCCCGTGGCGGTGCACGAAGACGTCCTGGGCGGCCCACCAGGTACGGAAGGGGTCGCCGCGCATGGACAGTTCGCCGATGAGGTTCATCAGCTGCTGGTCGTGCGGGTGCGCGGCGGCGGCGATGCGCAGCGCGCCGACGGCGGAGCGGGCCGTCTGCGCCCACTCGGGGTAGAACGCCTGGGCGTGCGGGTCCAGGAAGGTGAACCGCATCGAGTTCACCGGCAGCACCGTGTTCGCGGCGAACATAGGCGCGTAGAGAGCCAGACCGAGCGGGTTCGCGGCGAGGATGTCGAAGCGGTGGTTGCGGATGAACGCGGGCACACCGGTCATCGAGTCCAGTACCCGGCGGATCGCGGGCCGGATCTCCGACGTGCTCTCGCGGCGGGTGCGGGTGCGGGCAGGCGCGGGGCCGGCCGCCCGGGCCAGGTGGTGCAGGTGCGCGGTTTCGGTGTCGTCGAGCTGTAGGGCGCGGGCCAGCGCGTCCAGGACGCTGTCGGAGACGCCGGCGAGGTTGCCGCGTTCCAGGCGGGTGTAGTACTCGACACTGACCCCGGCGATGGCGGCGACCTCCCCGCGGCGCAGCCCGGCGACGCGGCGGCTGCCGTACGCGGGGATGCCGGCCTGCTCCGGGCTGATCTTGGCCCGGCGAGAGGTGAGGAACGCGCGGACCTCGCTGCGGTTGTCCATATGCCCAGGCTAGGCAGCGTGCGCGGTACGAGGGGGTCCCTGCTGGTACCCCTTTGGGCGGTGTCTCCCTGGCCGCCCCGGCTGCGGGTTCCCTGGAGACATGTCCAGCTCCACCCGCATGTTGATCAGGCCTGGCGACCCCACCGCGGCATCGTCCCCGGGACGGCCCCGAGCGTCCCTGACGGTGGCGATGCTCGGCTTCGCGGTCGTCACCCTCGACACCCAGGTCGTCAACGTCGCGCTGCCCGACATCAATCGCGATCTTGGCGGGAGCCTGCCCGGGCTGCAGTGGGTAGTCACCGGGTACACGCTGATGTTCTCCGCGCTGCTGCTGTTCGCCGGCACGGTGTCCGACCGGATCGGCGCCCGCCGCGCCTACGGCACCGGCATGATGATCTTCGTGGTGGCCTCTGCCGTGTGCGGGCTGGCGCCGGGCCTCGGCTGGCTCGTCGCAGCCCGCATCCTGCAGGGTGTCGGCGCCGCGCTGGTGACGCCGACGTCCCTCGCCTTGATCCGGGCCGCCTACCCCGACAGCGTCGCCCGGGCTCGGGCGATCGCATACTGGGCGATGGGCGGGTCGATCGCCGCGGCGGCCGGCCCCATCCTCGGCGGCGCGCTGACGCAGCTGGACTGGCGGTTGATCTTCTTCCTCAACCTGCCGGTTGGTGTCGCCGCGGTGCTGGTCCTGCGCGGGGCCGCCGACTCGCCCCGGCACGTCGTCTCCTTCGACGTCACCGGGCAGGTCGCGGCCGTGCTGGCGCTGGGTGCCCTCACCTACGGCGTCATCGAAGGCGGCGACCTCGGCTACGGCAGCGTCCGCATCCTCGCCGTGTTCGGCATCGCGGTGATCGCCGCCGTGGTGTTCCTGATCACGCAAGCCCGCGGTCGGCACCCCATGGTGCCGCTGGACCTGTTCCGGTCCCGGACCGTTCGGGTAGCGCTGGCGGTCGGGTTCCTCGGCATGGTCGGCTTCTACGGCGTCGTGTTCCTGCAGAGCCTGTACTTCCAGCAGCTGCGCGGCGTGTCACCGTTCGTCACCGGCCTGCTGTTCCTGCCGATGACCGGCCTGGTCGCGCTGCTCGTCCCGCTCGTCGCCCGCGTCATCACCCGGTTCGGTCCCGCCGCGGCGATCATCGGCGGTCAGCTGCTGATGGCCGCCGGCCTGGCCGGTCTGGTGCTGCTACCCGCCGACGCCCCGACGCTGCTGGTCGCGGCGGTCATGGTCCCGGTCGGAGTCGGCGGCTCATTCACCGTCCCGCCCATCACCTCGCTGATCCTCGACAGCGTTCCGCCCCACCGGGCCGGCACCGCCAGCGGCGTATTCAACACCTTCCGCCAGCTGGGCGGCTCCCTGGGCGTCACCGCCTACGGCGCCGTCGTCGCCTCCCAGGCCACCTTCCTGTCCGGCCTGCACATCAGCCTCACCGCCACCGCGGTCCTGCTCCTGCTCACGGCCGCCGCCAGCCTGACGCTGCGCGGCGCCCAGCACTGAAAGGAACGCTGCCATGCGTGCCACCCTGTACGGCGGCCCCGGCGACATCACCGTCGGCGAACGCCCCGACCCGCGCCTCGAGAACCCCACGGATGCCATCGTGCGGGTCACGCTGGGCTGCGTCTGCGGCTCGGACCTGTGGTACTACCGCGGGGTCAACCCGCACGCGCTCGGCCCGATCGGCCACGAGTTCATCGGCGTCGTCGAGCAGGTCGGCGCCGACGTCACCACCCTGCGACCGGGCGATCTGGTCGTCGCGCCGTTCACCTTCTGCGACGGCACCTGCGCCAACTGCGCCGCCGGCTGGACCGGCAACTGCCTCAACGGGGGATCCTTCGGCAACCATGGCATCGACGGCGGCCAAGGCGAATACGTCCGCGCCCCCTACGCCGACGCCACCCTGGTCAAGGTTCCCGCCGGCAGCTACTCCGACACCACGCTCAAGTCGCTGCTCGCGCTGTCGGACGTGATGTGCACCGGTCACCACGCCGCGGCAAGCGCCGGGGTGAAGGCCCGCGACACGGTCGCCGTCGTCGGCGACGGAGCGGTCGGGCTGTGCGCGGTCATCGCCGCCAGACGCCTCGGCGCCGAACGGATCATCGCGCTGAGCCGCAACCCCGTCCGCCAAGCCCTGGCACGCGCGTTCGGCGCCACCGACATCATCGCCGAACGCGGTGACGACGCCACCAAGCTGATCATGGACATGACCGGCGGCATCGGCGTCGACGCCGCCCTGGAATGCGTCGGCACCGGCCAGTCCATGGCCACCGCCTTCGGCATCGCCCGGGTCGGGGCGATCGTCGGCGCGGTCGGTGTGCCACACGACGCGGTGGTGCCGATCCAGACGGTCATCTTCCGCAACGTCGGCCTGCGCGGCGGCGTCGCCCCGGCCCGCCGCTACATCCCCGAACTGCTCGACGATGTCCTCACCGGCCGCATCAACCCCGGCCTGGTCTTCGACTACGAAACCGAACTCGACAGCATCAACGACGCCTACAACGCCATGCTCGAACGCCGCGCCACCAAGTCCCTCGTGCGCATCGGCGCCTGAACCTGCGTTGGGAAGTCTGCTGGTACCCCTTTCAGCAGCAACTCCCTCAAGCCGGGACAGCAATGTTTGCTGGTACGAGCCGACTCTGCCCTGACACATGATCCAGCTTGAACGGGGCATGGCCGGAGCGAGAAGGAGACGCTGTGGCACACGAAACGACGACGTCCTGGACATCCGATGAGCTGACGACGATCGGCCACGCCGAGGAGTTGCAACTGGCGAGGCTGCGAGAAGACGGCACGCTGCGCCCGTACATGACGATCTGGGTCGGGCGCGCCAGCGATCAGCTCTACGTGCCAAATACGACCGATACGGGGCCGCCATCGTCGGCTCCGTCGCGGGACAGAACGCCAGCGAGGTCACTCCGCCGGTGAAAGGAAACGCTCCCATGCCCACCATTCCGAACCTGACGCTCAACAACGGCGTCGAACTGCCCGCCATCGGCTTCGGCGTCTTCCAGACCCCGCCGGAAGAGACCAGCTCCGCCGTCGAGGCGGCGCTGGCAACCGGCTACCGGCACATCGACACCGCCGCCGCCTACGGCAACGAGCGGCAGGTCGGCGAGGCGATCGCCAAGGCCGGCATCGACCGCTCCGACGTGTTCGTCGAGACCAAGATCTGGATCAGCGACTACGGCTACGACCAGACCCTGCACGGCTTCGACAAGAGCGCCGGCAAGCTCGGCGTCGACCAGATCGACCTGCTCATCCTGCACCAGCCGCTGCCGACGGAGTTCGACAAGACCCTGCAGGCCTACCGCGCCCTGGAGACGTTGCTGAACGACGGCAAGGTCCGCGCCATCGGCGTCAGCAACTTCATGGTCGACCACCTCACCGCGCTGCTGGACAAGGCTACGGTCGTGCCCGCGGTCAACCAGATCGAGGCGCACCCGTACTTCACCCAGCACGAGGTGCAGGCCTTCGGCGCGCAGCACGGCATCCTGTCCCAGGCGTGGTCGCCGATCGGTGGCATCACCTTCTACCGCGACGGCAACCACACCAGCACCCTGCAGGACCCGGTCATCGGCGAGATCGCCAAGGCACACGGCAAGACCCCAGCCCAGGTAATGCTGCGCTGGCACCTGCAGCAGGGCCGCTCAGCGATCCCGAAGTCGACCAAGTCTGCCCGGATCGCGGAGAACTTCGACATCTTCGACTTCGAGCTCACCGCCGAGCAGCTCGCCGCCATCGACGGCCTGGACACCGGCCGCCGCGGCGGCCCCGAGCCCGCCGACATCACCCTCGCCAACTTCGGCATGCCGATCCCCGAAGCCTGACACCCCGGACCGCCCGGGTTCCACCGGATCAAGCCGATCGCATCGGCACCGCCGAGAAACACCAGCCCGCCGAACCGACGCAACCCCTTCGACAGGGTTGACCGTTGGCGCCTGGGTGGGGCGCCCGGGCCACCATGCGCCGGCGCCGCCAACCGGGCCGATGACCATCCGCGACACCACCGTTAAGGCGCGCGTCCAGGCCGAGGGCAACGCCGTCGCCCAGGTCGTGCTCACCCTCCAGTGCCGCACCGACAAGCCGTGGTGCCGCGAGCGCGTCACCGTCACCCACAAGGGCGAGACCATCGATTCCAAGCAGGTCACCATCGAGGCGGACGCCACGCGCGAGCTGACCCTCAACTTCCGGGGTCCGGCCCGGGAGGCCCTGCGTGCCGGCCCCGCCATCACGCTGGACGTCCAGATCGGCGACGCCACCAGCCACGTGACGGTCACCCCGTGAGCCGGTAGGTAGGCACCGAGTCACATGCGGCCCGCTCCGCCAGCGGGGCGGGCCGCCCGCAGGGCGTCAGTGGGGGGTGATGCCCCAGGAAGCGCTCCACGGCTCGCCCGGCTTGAGCACGATCAGGTCGTGACCTGACCGCAGGGCGTCCGGCGGGCAGGTCATCGGCTCCACCGCGATCGCCCGCCGGCGGCGGGGCTCCGGCAGACTGTCGGCCGTGTAGAACTGCCACCAGGCGAACGCAGCGTCGGCCCACACGCTGGTCACCGGCCCGTCCGCAGTGCCGAGCGTGACGGCGTGCCGATCCTGGCCAGCCAGGATGACGTCGCCGAAGGCGGTGCTCACGGTGCCGGTCCCGATCTGCTTCGGGACGGTGTAGTCGAACTCCGAGCCGGCGACCTTCGCCGCCCCGATCGGCAGTGCGCGTGCGCCGAGGAGCAGCCGGGTCCGGGCCGGGATGCACAGCCAGGCATCCTCGAGCGAGACCGGTGGCAGCAGGTAGGGGTGGGCGCCCAGGCCGAACGGCGCCGGCTCGGCGGCGGTGTTGGTCGCGGTGTGGGTCACCGTCAGGCCGTCGTCCGCCAGCTCCCACCGGGTGGTCAGGCTCAGGCTCCACGGGTACGCCGGTTGCGCCGGAAGGTCGAGGCCGACCGTGACAGCGGACGGGGTCTGCTCCAGCAGCCGCCAGGGAGCCCAGCGGACCAGGCCGTGGACGGCGTTGTGGGTCCCCGGTTCGGACAGCGGTAGCTGGTAGGTGTGCCCGCCGAAGGTGTACTGCCCGTCGCGTAGCCGGTTGGGCCAGGGCGCGAGGATCTGACCGGCGGCGGCCGGGCACATCTCGTCCTCGGCGTACCCGTCGACGACCTCGCGGCCTTTGGCCTGGTAGGTCCGCAGCCCTCCGCCGACCTCCACGACGACGGCGGTCTGGTCGGCGTAGCTGATCGTCCACTGCGTTCCCGACGGCGCTGTTGACATGCGCGAACCCTAACTGACTCACGAGTCAGCTGGCAGCAGGTGACGGGAGACCCCCGTTCAGCGGGGCTGGCGGGTCTTCGGCAGGTCGAACTGGTCGGCCGCCCGGCAGTCGCTCGGGCCGCCGACCGCGTCCGGACCGGCCCGGTCCAGGGCCTGCCGGGCGCGGAGCCGGCCCAGGTTCCAGGCGTACCAGGGGTCCGGCTCGTCGAGATCCTCGGCGATCCAGCTCAGCGTGCAGCGGCGTACCGGGTCGGGCAGGCGGCCGGCCAGGGCGGGGGTCGCATCGGCCGACAGCGCCCGCAGATACCAGGCGTCGATCTTGCCGGTCTCCTGGTACCGGTCGATGTTGCGGCCGGCGGCGTACCCCTCCGGGTTGAGCACCGCCAGGCCGAGCAGCATCGCCACGGCGAGCGCCACCGTCCCACGCGGGATCCAGCCGCCCCGCAGCCGCAGTCCGGCGACGAGGATCATCAGGAAGACGCTGCCGAGCATCAGCTCGAACGCCATCACGAAGATGCGCTCGCCGGTGAAGCTGTAGACCTGCTGGTACGTGTACATCCGGGACAGTGCCGAGATCACGATCACGATGCTGAGCGCGCTCAGCGCACCGAGCAGGACACGCAGGACGATCCGCTCGGCCCGGCTCTCCCGTCGCGCCCAGCGACCCACGCCGCCGAGCACCGCCAACGTCAGCAGGGTGACCGCGGCGAGCTGCCAGAAGCCACTGCGGGCGTACTCGGCGTAGTTCAGGCCCGCCGTGCGCAGTACGTGCTGATCTCCACCGAACAGCACGGTGAACTGCACCGCCACGAAACCGCCGAACAGCAGCGTGAGCGCGCTGATGGCCGGCGCCCACTCCATCATGCCGAGGCTGCGGCCGGCCGGCCGGTCCACCGTCGACAGGTCCGGTGGCGCGGCGAGGGTCCACACGGCGGCCACCACGCAGAGCGCACCCACCGTGGCGAGGAAGATCCAGCGGAGCACCGTACCCATGTCGACCTCGGGCACGATCACACCGAGCAGTGCCGAGAACGCGCTGTCGGCGGAGGCGAGCAGGGCACCGAAGACGACCAGCGCGGCGATGGTGGCCGCGGCCGAGCCGACCATGCGACGGAGCAGCCCCGGGTCGGCGCCGGACCGGAAGTGGGCGCGTACCCAGGGCAGCCCCCGGAACGCTGCGGTCGGCGCGGCCACCAGGCTGAACAGGATCGACCGGATGCGTCGCCCCCCGACCACGCCGAGCGCCGCGCAGGCCAGCGCGAGCAGGACGCAGAACGTCACCAGCCACCAGGCGTTGCGGAACGCCGGCACCGCCAGCAGCGCCAGCGCCGCCCCCGCCCAGCCGGCCCGAACCCACCGTTCGGTACGCGGCAGCTCCGTCACCGCCCGCCGGACCGCGAACACCACGGCCACGGTCAGCGCCAGCCAGCCGAGGAACCACCCGATTCCGGTGCGGCTGAGCGGCACGAAGAACGCCAGCCCGAGCGCGCCGACGAGGACCGCGGCGGGCACCGTTCGCCCACGGGCCGGCTTCGGTCCGGGCCAGTGCCGCTGGAAGAACGACGGTTCGGGCGGCTTCGGCCGGTAGAAGCCACCGGCCATCCCCGGGTACGTCGGAGCGCCAGGCAGGCCGCCGACGTTGGCGGGGTGCACCGGAGGACGGAAGGTCCCGGCGGGCGGTGCGGTGCCGCCGGTGGCGGGTGTCGCAGCGGGCCGGGGCGGGCCACCAGGGCCGGACGCGGTGGTCGCCGGAGGGCCCGTGGTGGCGGGGGCGGCGATCGGTGCGGCCGGGGTGCCCGTGCTCGCCGGGGTGCCAGCGGGCGCGGCGACCAGTGCCGCCGGGGCGGACGCTGCCGAGGATCCGGTGGCGGCCGGTCCGGACCCGCTCGCCGGAGCACCGACGGGTGGCGTGTTCACCGTCGCCGCCGGCACTGGCCGCGTAGCGTCGGCCGGGGCCGCGCTCGACGCGGTCGTACCCGCTGCCGGCGGTGGGGCACTGCTGGCTGGCGTGGCGGTCCGACCGCTCGCTGCGGACTCCGGCCCCGGCAGCCCGCCGCGCGTGGCCGCCCCGGCGGCTGGCGAGGACGCGGTGGTCACCGGCATGGCAGCCGCGCCGGACCCGGCCACCGTCGCGGCAGCCGGGCTGGAGCCGGCCACCGGCACCAGTGGGATGAACACGGCGTACCCCCGCGTGCCGGGCGGAAGCTCGACCGGGATCGCCCACGCGGGCTGGCCCTCCGGCCACAGGATGGCGCCGGGGGCTTCCTCGCCCGCCGGCATGGCCAGCAGGTACGGCGGCATGCTGCCGCCCTTCGGGTCTTCTGTGGACGATCGGGGCGCCGGTGGCAGCGTCACGGCACTCTCCTTGTTGAGGGTGGAGCACACTGTACGGCCGACCCACCCCGCCCGCCGCCCCGCCGTCGAGGCCGACCGTCTGTCGAGGGCTTTTGCCCGGCCGCTAGCCACCCCGCGCAGTGGTAGGTCCCCTGCCTAGAGGTCGTCGCTGACCAGACCTACGAAGCCGGCCGCTCGCCGTCGAGTTGCGTTATCAGCGAGAGCACGGCGGCTGGCCCGTCGTCGGCACGGACCTGGTGCGCGAGTTCGGTGGCGCGGTCGCGGTAGGTCGATCGGCCAAGGCAGGACCGCAGCGCGTCGGTCAGGGTGTCGGTGGTCAGCTCGTGGATCGGCAGTGGGGGCGGCGCGACGCCGAGGCGGTGCAGCCTGTCCGCCCAGAAGGGCTGGTCGACCAGGACGGGCACGGGGAGCGCTGGTACTCCCGCGCGTAGCCCGGCCCCGGTGGTGCCCGCTCCGGCGTGGTGGACCACGGCAGCCGTCCGGGGGAACAACCAGTCGTGTGGCAGGTCGCCGACGAGCAGGGTGTCGTCACCGGCGGGTCCGAGTTCGGCCCAGCCGGACTGGACGACGGCGCGCACGCCGGCACGTTTCACGGCGGCCGCGACGACCTCATGGAGCCGCTCGTGGGTCGGGGTCATACTGCCGAAGCCCACGAACACCGGAGGAGGGCCAGCCTGGAGGAAGTCGACCAGCAGATCCGGAGGCTGCCATCCCGGCGGACCGGCCGGCCACCAGTACCCGGTCACGTGCACGTTCGTGGGCCAGTCCGTGGGTCGGGGGACCACCGCCGAGCTGTAGCCGTGGCAGATCAGCCAGTCGTCCGGCGGGTTCGGCGTCTCTCCGGTGGAGGCGGGGAGATCGAGCCGAGCGCGTAACCGTCGCAGCACGTCGGCGTAGAGGACGCCGGTCCGGGCGAGCAGTTCGCGGCCGGCGGCGAGGTTGTCGGCCGGCGACAGGTGCCCGGCGTCGGGCCAGCCAGGTGGCGGGAACTCGCGGGTGGGGACCCCGGGCGCGAGATAGACGCCGAGGCTCGGGATGCCGAAGCCTTCGGCAACGACCCGGCTCAGCGGGGCCGGGCCGAACGCGGTGAGCAGGATGTCGGTGCCGGCGGCCGTGGCTGTCAGCACACCCTCGCCCAACTCGTCGAGGAACGCGGCGAAGACCGCTCCGGCGGCCTCCGGGGAGGGCGCGGCGGTCCGTGCGCGTACCAGCTCGACCGGATCGCCGGGGAGGGCCCGGTACTCCAGGCCGCAGTCGCGTACGAGATCCGCGAACCGGTCGTGTGCGGCCAGCGCCACCTGATGGCCTGCCTGCTGCAACCGTTGGCCCAGGCCCGTGAACGGCGCGACGTCACCTCGCGAGCCCGCTGTCACGATCAGAATTCGCATGGCGTCTCCCCGGTCGCACCGCTGCGCTGCCCCACCCGATTATCGAGCCGGTCCCGGTCCCGGCGGGCGAGCGCGCCACTGGGTCAAGCGAGTGCCCTGGCAGTGATCTCCGCCGGTGTGCGGGTCGCGTCGATGGAGATCAGCTTGCCGAGTGAGCCGTAGTGGTCGAGCGTGACTGCCGCGGCTGGTCGGTAGGACTGTAGGCCTGCGGTGATGCGCTCGGGGCTGTCGTCGTAGCGCTGGAACAGTTCGCCTCCGCAGCGGTCGCAGACATCGGGGCGTGCCGGGGCGGCGAACTCGGTGTGCCAGAGTCGGCCGCAGCCACGGCATGTACGGCGACCGGCCAGCCGGCGCAGGACCTCGGCGTCGGGCAGGACGAGGTCGATCGCCCGGTCGACGGGTGTGCCGAGGTCGGACAACACGGCGTCGAGCGCCACGGCGGTGACGGGGTGGTTGGGGAAGCCGTCGAGGACAAAGCCAGCGACGACGTCGGGCTGGGTGAGACGGTCGCGGATCATGGACAGGAGTACGTGGTCCGGCACGAGTTCACCGGCGTTCATGTGCTGCAGGGCCTGGAGCGCGGCCGGGGCGCTCGCCCGAATCCCGGCTTGCAAGACGTCCAACAGCCTGATGGAGGGAACGCCGAGATGGGCGGCGATGGTGCCGGCGATGGTCTCCCGGTCGGAGCCGGGTGGTCCGAGAACGGCCAGGCGCATCGGCGCAGCCTATCGCCGCCGTAGCTCGGGTATCGGCGTGTCTGGTGTGTTCGGGCAGGTCCGCGGGGCCTCCGCCCCGCCTGCGGCTTTGCTGGCCGGTTGTCCGGCGACCCCCCGCTTTCTCGTTGCCGGACTGGACAACGCCTGTTCACCTTCCGGTGCCGCCTACTGTGCGGTAGGACCGCGATGGTGTGGGGTGGCGTGCTTACCTGGCCTGGCCTTTCGGTGGAGGCATGTACTGACGAGTGCAGTGGGCGCTCGTTTACCGTGCAAGGAGACCGAACCGTGCCTGCCCCTCGATCGAGGCGCCGATACAGCGGATGGGGAGCAGCCATTTCGATGGCGAACGCCCTCTCCGCGTCGGCGCTCGTTGCCCAGCCTCCTGCTGCGGCGGCCGAAAGCCCCTTCCCCGCGTCGGACGTCCCGTCGCAGATCTCGATGCTGTACGGCCCGGAGGGGTCCGGACCGGTGTCGATGCAGCGACGGCTACCTCGACTGGGAGTCGCCCGATCCGTACTTCACCAACTTCGCGGCTCGTACCAACGTTCCCCCGAACGGCCCGGCGTACTTCGGTGCCGCCAGCGGCCGGCCGACCGCGCGACGCAGGTCACCAAGGCCAAGGCACAGCTCGAGGAGACCGAGGTCACGCTGGCGACAGCCAAGTCCGCTCATGCGGAGGCCGTCGCTCAGGTGACCGCGGCCTGCCGGTAAAACCGCAGGTGCCGGGGCCGTCCACGCCAACCCGGCGCTGGACGGCCCCGGCCGACAGACGCGTCCGGTGCGCTCCGACCCCCGCAAGGGGCGGGCGGACCCGTACGGGAGGAGAAGGCGAACCATTCCCGCAACTACACTCCCGCGAGTGGACGAAACCGCCCTCTTTCCCGTCATACCCGAGCCACCCCCGGTCTTCGTCGACCCGAGCGGGCGGCGGCGGCGGTGGCTGCGCCGTCTCGCGTACGGCTTCGGTGTGCTCGGCGTCGGCTACACGCTGATGGTGGGGGTGAGTTTCGCCGGCGGTCCGGCGCGTCCCGAGACCATCGTGCCGTTCGTCGAGGCCACCGTGAGCCCGACCTGGCAGCCACCGCCCACCCTCCTGCCCGATTCGCCGTCGCCCGATTTGCCGTCGAACGATTCGCCGTCGACCGAGCCGCTGCAGGCCGAGCCAGAGAATCCGGGTCCTGAGTCGCCGGACCTGACCGAGCAGCCGGCCGGTGGGTAACCGCCGTGGCGTGCGGCCGGACGGCCGTTTCCGGCATGCCCGCCGGCCGTACCGGCGCATCGTGCCGCGTCCCAGTTGGCGGGTGCTCGCGATGGTGTTCGTGCTGCTCGGAGGGCTGCTCTTCATCGAGGCGTACGCCAACGCCGCCTTCGTGCCCGATCACAAGGCCACCCCGCAGGGCCAGGGCGAGGTGCCCGTCGAGGTACGCACCGGCGGCCCCATCCTCAACGTCGGCGCGGACGGACGTACCCAGTCGCACCGCCTGCCGCCCCGGACCCTGGCGCTGACCTTCGACGACGGACCGGATCCGCGCTGGACGCCGGAGGTGCTCCGGGTGCTGGCCCGGCACGAGGTGCCGGCCACCTTCTTCGTCGTGGGCACGCAGGTCGTCCGGCATCCCGAGCTGGCCAGGACGATGGTGGCGGCCGGACACGAACTCGGCGTGCACACGTTCACTCACGCCAACCTCGCCGACCTCCCCGCCTGGCAACGTCGACTGGAGTACGAGCAGACCCAGATGGCGATCGCCAGCGCCACCGGGGTCCGGACCTCCCTGCTGCGCTTCCCGTACTCGTCCCGAGCGGACGCGTACAAGGACGGTGACTGGCCGCTGCTGCGGCAGGCCGGTGAGCTGGGCTACCTCACGGTGGTCAACGACGTCGACAGCCGGGACTGGGCGAAACCCAGCATCGAGACGATGATTGCGAACGTCACGCCGCTGGGCTACGCGGGAGCTGTCTCGCTGTGGCACGACGCCGGTGGCGACCGGTCGGGTACGGTCGCCGCCCTCGACCGGTACATCCCGCTGATGAAGTCGCGCGGTTACCGCTTCACCACGGTGACCGGCGGGCTGAACCTCACGTTGGCCGACGCGGGCGTCGTGGTGGCGGGCCACACCCCGGTCGGGTTCGGTGAGCGGTGGCGTGGTGACGTGCTGGCGCTGGCGGTGCGTAGTGCCGACGCCATGTTCAGCTTCTTCGGTGTGCTCTTCGTGGTCGTCGGGGTGCTCACCCTCGGGCGTACCCTCCTGCTGTTCCTGCTCGCCCTGCGGCACGCGAGGCGGCGTCGGCGGCACAACTGGTCGTGGGGTCCGCCGGTGACCGAACCGGTCTCGGTGGTCGTCCCGGCGTACAACGAGAAGGAGGGCATCGCTGCGGCGGTGCGGTCCCTGGCGGGCGGCGACCATCCCGGCGGGATCGAGGTCGTCGTGGTCGACGACGGATCCACCGACGGCACCGCCGACATCGCCGAGGCCCTGCGGCTGCCGAACGTACGGGTGGTGCGCAAGCCGAACGGGGGCAAGCCGAGCGCGTTGAACACCGGCGTCGCGTTGGCCCGGTTCAACCTGATCGTCATGGTGGACGGGGACACCATCTTCGAGGAGGACTCGGTCCGGCGACTGGTCCAGCCGTTCGCCGACCCTCGCGTGGGAGCCGTGGCCGGCAACGTCAAGGTGGGCAATCGCGGCAGCCTGATCGCCAAGTGGCAGCACATCGAGTACGTCATCGGATTCAACCTGGACCGCCGTCTGTACGAGACACTGCGGTGCATGCCCACCGTGCCGGGCGCGATCGGCGCGTTCCGCCGACAGGCGCTCAACCAGGTGGGCGGGATGACCGACGAGACGCTGGCCGAGGACACCGACATCACCATGGCGCTGGGCCGGGCCGGCTGGCACGTCGTGTACGAGGAGACGGCCCGGGCGTGGACCGAGGCGCCGACCACCCTCGGGCAGCTGTGGAAGCAGCGGTACCGCTGGAGCTACGGCACCATCCAGGCGATGTGGAAGCACGCGCGCTCGGTCTTCGACCGGGGCGACTCGGGCCGGTTCAGCCGGCGCTGCCTGGGCTTCCTCGCGCTGTACGGGGTGCTGCTGCCGCTTGGCGCGCCGGTGATCGACCTGCTCGCCGTGTACGGCCTGATCTTCCTCGACCGGACGGAGACCGTCCTGGCCTGGCTGGCGATGCTCGGTCTACAGTTCGTCACCGCGATTACCGCGTTCCGACTGGACCGGGAGAAGCTCGGCGTGCTCTGGGTGCTTCCGCTGCAGCAGTTCGCCTACCGGCAGTTGATGTACGTGGTGCTGCTCCAGTCGGTGGTCACCGCGTTGACCGGTGGCCGGCTGGGCTGGCAGAAGCTGCGCCGGACCGGGCTCGCGCCGCCGAGCCTGGCAGGGCCGGTTTCGAAGTAAGGTTCCGTGCCGCCTGACTTGGGCTGATGTCCCGGGTCAGGTGGCCGCGTCGCGGCGGATCCCGGGTCAGCGGGCCACGTTGCGGCGGATCCAGGGTCAGCGGGCCACGTTGCGGCGAGTCCCGGTCAGGCGGCCGCGTCGCGGCGGGTCCCGGGTCAGCGGGCCGCGTTGCGGGCGAGCGCGAGAGCGTACTCGGGCCACCAGACGCCGCGCTCGGGCTCGCCGGGGCGGCAGGCGCCGTCGGACTCGCCCGGGTACTTGATCCAGAGCAGCGCGTCGACCCGGTCGAGGCCGGGAGCGTCGGTGGGTTCCTCGCCGAGCGCCCGGCCCGGCGGGTTGCACCAGCTCGGTGCGCCCTTCACGGTGGCGCTGGCGACCGGGCCGGTGCCGTTGCGGCTCGTGTCGATGACGAACCGGACATCGCCGCCGAGGGCGTCGGACAATTGCTGGCCGTAGCGGACGTTGTCCGGCGTACGGACGAAGTTGGCGACGTTGAGCGCGAAGCCGTCGGCGTCGTCGATGCCGGCCTGGCGCAGGGTCGTGGCCAGTGCTGCGGTGTCGCTGATCCAGCCCGGGTGCCCGGCGTCCAGGTAGACCCGGGCCGCGCCGGTGCTCTTGAGTACGGCGACCGCGTCACGCAGCAGCAGAAGCCGTTCCGTACGGTTGCGGACGCACCGACCCACGGCGTCCGGGACCGCGCCGGGTTCGAGGACCACGGAAACCGGCCGGCCCTTGATCCCGCCGGCCAGGTCCCGGATCCAGCGCTGGTACTCCTGGCCGGTCGCGGCTCCCCCGGAGTCGGAGTCCTGCCGGCCGCAGTCCCGGTCCGGCACGTTGTGGATGACCAGGACCGGAATCTGGCCCGCGACCGTCGCCTGGGTCAGGTAGGCGTCGACCTCCTCGCGAACCGGGGCATCGCCGCCGACCAGCCACTTCGCGCTCGGGCGGGCGCTGATCCGGCGGAGTGTCTCCGCGTCGGCGGTCCGGCCGGCGTTCTTCCACCGGTCGACCTGCTGAGCGGCCTCGCTGTCCGGGTCCACGTAGTAGACCGGCGGCGGCGGGGGCGGCGAGAACGGCGCGGAGTTGTCGACACCACCTTCCGGAGCGCCGCCGCCACAGCCCACCAGAATCGCGGTTAGTACGAACCCGGCCGGCACGAGGGCCCAGCGAGGGCGCCCGGTGCGGTAGACGGTGCGAGCCACGGCGGTCAGGCTACCGGTGCCCGCCGCGTTGCTGAGCACCGCCGGACGGCCGCCATCGGCTCCGGCGCTACGGGACGAGCGCGGTCAGCAGGTCAGCGGCCTTGCCGGTGCGCGCCTGCCGGTGGCCGGTGCCGGCCCACAGGTGGAGGTGGTCGCGGTCGTCGTGGTCGGCGGCCCACCGTCGCAGTGGTGCGGTGATGTGGTGGATGGCGGGGTAGCCGGCCGGTGCGGCCGGCTCGTACCGGCTGCTGAAGGCGTTGCTGACGCCACGGGCGATCCGGCCGGTGAAGGCACGCATGGGCACGGTGGTGGACGAGGGGTCGGCGATCGCGCGGCGGTGCGTCGGTCGGGTGCCCGCCTCGTCGGCGAGCAGGAGTGCCGTGCCGACCTGCGCGGCCTCCGCTCCCGCCCGGAGCACCCCGGCGACCTGCGCGGATGTGGCGAGGCCGCCGGCGGCGATTACGGGGAGACCGGTGACCGCCCGGATGCCGCGTACGAGATCGGGCAAGGGCTCCCCGCCCGGCGCGCGGTGCTGGTCGAAGACGCCACGGTGACCACCGGCCTCCGCCGACTGCACGACCAGGCCGTCCGGTGCCAGGTCCGTGGCGAGTTGGGCCTCCTGCTGGCTCGTCACGGTGATCAGCAGACGGGTGCCGGCTCGTCGTAGGCGCGTAACGGTGTCGACGTCCGGCAGCCCGAAGGTGAAGCTCACCCAGGGCACCGGGCTAGCGGCCAGCAGGTCCACCTTCGCGTGCCAGTAGTCGTCGTCCGCCCAGCGTGCGGCGCCCAACTCGACGCCGAGCCGCTCGGCCGTCGGCGCGATCAGATCGCGGTACGTGAGCACCCGGCTGCGGTCCACCGGTCCACGGTCGGGGACGAACAGGTTGACCCCGAAGGCGTCCGTGCCGGCGCGTACCGCCGTCATGTCGGCCGCGAGCTGTTCGGGGGTGCGGTAGCCGGCCGGCAGGAAGCCCAGCGAACCCGCCCGCGCGGCCTCCGCCACGAGTCGAGGGGTCGACGGTCCTCCCGCCATCGGCGCGGCGATCACCGGCAGCGAGCAGAGATCCAGGTCCATGACACCATCTTCTCCGCCATCCGGAGCCGACACCCGTGCTCCAGGAGAGCTTCCTACACCTCGATGCGGGAGCCCATGATCACCGTCCGGTCGCGGGGCAGGCCGAAGTGTTCGGCGGCGTCGGCGGTGAGGTAGGACGTGGCGACGAACAGCCGCTTGCGCCAGAGCGGCATCGTCGGCAGGGGACCTGGCCGGAGTTCGACCTTCGACAGGAAGTACGACGCCTGGTCCAGCCCCATCCGGCCCTCGGTGGCGGCCGGGTCGACCTTCCGGAGCACCTCGGGCACGTTCGGGTTCTCGAGGTAGCCGAAGCGGGCCGTGACGTGGACGATCCCGTCGTCGGCGTAACCGAGATCGTCGACGACGATGCGCTGGTCGGCGGGGACGCGGGGCACTGGTTCGGTCAGGATCGACAGGATCAGGACGTGTTCGTGGCGTACGTGGTTGTGCTCGACGTTGGCGCGCATGGCCAGCGGCGCGGTCTGCTTGCCCGGGTTGAGGAAGACCGCCGTGCCCGCGACGCACCGTACGTTCTGCGGGTTGTCGCGTAGTTCCTCGACGAAGTCGTGCAGTGACCCCTCGCGGCGCTGTCGCTCGGCGGCGACGATCTGGCGACCACGCTGCCAGGTGGTCATGACGGTGAACGCGGTCAGGCCGATGAGCAGCGGCAGCCACGCCCCGTGGATCAGCTTGGTCGTGTTGGCCGCGACGAACAACAGGTCCACCACCAGCAGCGGGACAGCGCCGAGGGCGAGCAGCCATGGCCGGACGCGCCACCTCCAGTGACTGATGTAGAAGAAGATCAGGGTGCTGATGGTGATCGTCGCGGTCACCGCCATGCCGAACGCGTACGCCAGGGCCGCTGAACTCCGGAAGGCGAACACCAGGGTGAGCACCGAAACCATCAGCAGCCAGTTGATCCACGGTACGTAGACCTGGCCGATCACGGATGCGGAGGTGTGCGTGACGCGCAGCCGAGGCAGGTAGCCCAGCTTGGCGGCCTGCGACGCGACCGAGTACGCGCCGGTGATCACCGCCTGGGAGGCGATCACCGTCGCCGCGGTGGCCAACCCGACCAGCGGTAGCCGTCCCCAGTCGGGCACGAGGCGGAAGAACAGTCCGCTGACGTTCGCCGGGTCCCGCAGGATGAGTGCTCCCTGACCCAGATAGCTCAGTACGCAGGCCGGGAACACCAGGACCAGCCAGGCCCGGGTGATCGACCGGCGACCGAAGTGCCCCATGTCCGCGTACAGTGCCTCCGCACCGGTCACCGCGAGCACGATCGCGGCCAGGGCGAAGAACGCCACACCGAAGTGACCGGCCAGGAACTCGAGCGCGTAGGTCGGCGACAGCGCTCGGAGGATGTCCGGGTGCTGCGTGATGCCAGCCACGCCGCACGCGGATATGGTCACGAACCAGATGATCATGACGGGGCCGAAGAGCCGACCGACGGCGCTGGTTCCCCGTCGCTGCACCAGAAACAGCAGCACGATGATCACCGCGGTGATCGGCACGACGAGTCCGGCCAGCGACGGTTCGACGACCTTCAGCCCTTCCACCGCGGACAGCACCGAGATCGCCGGGGTGATCATGCTGTCGCCGAAGAACAGCGCGGCGCCGAAGATGCCCAGGGCGGCAAGTGCCGGAGCGGCCCGGCCGCGTTCCGCAGCCGACCGCCGCAGCAGGGTGATCAGCGCCATGATGCCGCCCTCGCCCTGGTTGTCGGCGCGCATCGCCAGCAGCACGTAGGTGACGGTGACAATGATCATCACCGACCAGAACACCAGCGAGACGACTCCGAACACGACCCCCGGGCTGATCGGGACGGGGTGTGGGTCGCCCGGATTGAACACGGTCTGCATGGTGTAGATCGGGCTGGTGCCGATGTCACCGAACACCACTCCGAGTGCGCCCACCACGAGCGGGACCGGCACGGGCGCGTCGACGCGCGGATTGCGGACCGCCAGGGACCGCGACGCGGTCTCACTGTCCCGCCCGCGCGGTCCCTGCGCGTCCGTCACGACGAACCTTCCTTCGACGTATCGGTGTGGTCGTCGCATTTTCCCAGCACATCGGGGCGCTCGCCGCCGTGTTGGACAGACCGTCAGGGCCGTCGGCCGCCGGTCTGCCGTACCCAGCGGTGACCGGGGTCACCCGATCGAGGGGCAGCGTGAAGAAGGCGTTAAGAATCGCCGGCTCGCCGTGATGGTCGCGTTATGGCCCCTGTCGTCGCCGGGGCGGATGGCGTTGTGATTGCTCGGCGCGGCCGACAGGTGGCTGGGACGCTGGCACCGTCCCGGCGCGGCACCCGTCGCCCGACCCGCCGGTCACGCTGTGGAGAGGATTTCCTGCTGTGCCACGAGGGGAACTGCGCGTCTACCTCGGTGCCGCACCCGGCGTCGGCAAGACCTACGCCATGCTCGAGGAGGCGCGGCGCCGCGCCGAGCGCGGCACGGACGTGGTGATCGGACTCGTCGAGACCCACGGCCGCAGGCACACCGCCGCCATGATCGGCGGACTGGACATCGTCCCCCGCCGCACGATCACCTGTCGGGGCACTGAGCTCACCGAGATGGACCTCGACGCGGTCCTGGCCCGCGCCCCCGAGGTTGCCCTGGTCGACGAACTCGCCCACACCAACGTGCCCGGCTCGCGCAACGACAAGCGTTGGCAGGACATCCAGGAACTCCTCGACGCCGGGATCACCGTGCTCACCACGGTCAACATCCAGCACCTGGAATCGCTCAACGACGTCGTCGCCCAGATCACCGGCACCACCCAACACGAAACCGTCCCCGACCAGGTCGTCCGCGCCGCCGAACAGGTCGAGATCGTCGACATGACCCCCGAGGCGCTTCGCCGACGGATGGCACACGGCAACATCTACCGCCCCGACCGGATCGACGCGGCGCTCGGCAACTACTTCCGGGTCGGCAACCTCACCGCCCTGCGCGAGCTGGCCCTGCTCTGGCTCGCCGACAAGGTCGACGAGCAACTCGACGCGTACCGGACCCAGCAGGGCATCACCGCGACCTGGGAGGCCCGCGAGCGGGTGGTCGTGGCGCTCACCGGCGGACCCGAGGGAGAGACCCTGGTCCGGCGCGCGGCCCGGATCGCCGCCCGCAGCAAGGGCACCGACCTCCTTGCGGTGCACGTCGCCCGCAGCGACGGCCTCGCTGGCACCGACCCGGCGCAACTCGCCCGACAACGGGTGCTGGTGGAGAGCCTCGGCGGCACCTACCACCAGGTCCTCGGCACCGACATCCCGGCCGCCCTGCTCGACTTCGCCCGTGGCGTCAACGCCACCCAGTTGGTGCTCGGCGCCAGCCGTCGCGGTCGCTTCGCGCAGATCCTCTCCCGCGGCGTCGGCGTCACCACCACCGCCCGGTCCGGTCCTATCGACGTCCACCTGGTCACCCACGCCGAGGCCGGACGCGGCCGGCGTACGGTGGGAGTGCCGGCAGCGCTGTCCCGCCGCCGGCGGCTGCTCGGATACGGGTTCGCGCTGCTCGGTATGCCGCTGCTCACCCTGCTGCTGGCGGCGCTGCCCGACCTCACCTTGGCCAACGACATTCTGATCTTCCTCGCCGCCATCGTCGGCGTCGCCCTGGTCGGTGGGCTGTGGCCCGCGCTGCTCGCCGCGCTGGGCGGGTCCCTGCTGCTGAACTGGTTCTTCACCCCACCGTTCCGCACCCTGACCATCGCCGAAGGGGACAGCCTGCTCGCCCTGGGCGTCTTCGTCGGCGTCGCCGTCGCGGTCAGTTGGGTCGTCGACGTCGCCGCCCGGCGCACCCGGGAGGCCGCCCGCGCATCCGCCGACGCGCAGACCCTCGCCGCAGTCGCCGGCAACGTCCTGCGCGGGCAGCGCCCCCTGCCGGCGCTGCTGGAACAGCTCCAGGAGACCTTCGCACTGCGTGCGGTCAGCGTCCTGGAACTGGCCGCCGAGGCTGCCGGACGCCCCGGCCGGGACCGGGAGGAGGACGCCTGGCGAGTCGTCGCCAGTGTCGGCGAGGCGCCAGCCGGCAGCCCGAGCGCAGGCGAAACGGCGGTACCCGTCGACGAACGTCTCACCGTCGTGCTCTCCGGCCGACGGCTGGAGGCCGCCGACCGTCGCATCGTCGAGGCGTTCGCCGCACAGGCCGCCGTCGCGCTCCGGCAGGAACGCCTCGCCGAGGAGGCCGCCGCCGCCCGGCCCCTGGCGGAGGCCGACCGGATGCGCACCGCGCTGCTCGCCGCCGTCAGCCATGACCTGCGCACCCCCCTCGCCTCGGCCAAAGCCGCCGTGTCCAGCCTGCGTAGCCGCGACGTCGACTTCGACGCCGAGGACCGGGACGAACTGCTGGCCACCGCCGACGAGTCCCTCGACCGGCTCGGCCGGCTGGTGGCCAATCTGCTCGACATGAGCCGCCTGCAGGCCGGCGCCCTCGGTGTCCACCCCATCCCCATCGGCCTGGAGGATGTCGTACCCCGGGCCCTGGACGAACTCGGCCCGCAGGCCGCCGACGTCACCACCGACATCCCCGCCGACCTGCCGGCGGCCACCGCCGACCCGGGCCTGCTGGAGCGGGTCCTGGTCAACCTCGTCGCGAACGCCCTGCGCTACAGCCCACCCGGGCGACCGCCCACCATCACCGCCAGCGCCCACTCCGGCCAGGTCGAACTACGCGTCGTCGACACCGGCCCCGGCATCGCCGAGGACCAGTGGGAGCGGGTGTTCCTGCCGTTCCAGCGCCTCGGCGACCGCGACAACACCACCGGCGTCGGCCTCGGCCTCGCCCTGTCCCGCGGTCTCGCCGAAGCGATGGGCGGCAGCATCACCCCCGAGACCACCCCTGGCGGAGGACTCACCATGGTGCTGCGGCTGCCCGCCACCACACCGACCGAACCCACGGAGGGCCCGCAGGAATGAACCGGATCCTCGTCGTCGACGACGAACCCCAGATCCTGCGCGCCCTGCGCATCAACCTGCGCGCCCGCGGCTACGACGTCGACGTGGCCGCCACCGGCACCGCCGCGCTCAAGGCCGCCGCCAGTCACCCACCCGACCTCGTGGTGCTCGACCTCGGTCTGCCCGACGTCGACGGCGTCGACGTCATCCAAGGGCTCCGTGGCTGGACCACCGTCCCCATCATCGTGCTCTCCGGCCGCGCCGGCAGCGACGACAAGGTCACCGCCCTCGACGCCGGCGCCGACGACTACGTCACCAAACCCTTCGGCGTCGACGAACTCCTCGCCCGCATCCGCGCCGTCACCCGCCGGCACATGACAGGCGCCGACGCGGCCAGCCCCACCGCACGGCTCGGCTGGCACACCGTCGACCTCGCCGCCCACACCGTCACCCGCGACGACGGCACCGAGATCAAACTGACCCCCACCCAGTGGGGCGTCCTCGAAACACTGCTCCGCAACCCCGGCAAGCTGATCAGCCAGCGCCAGCTCCTCCATGACGTCTGGGGCCCGGGGTACGAGACCGAGACCAGCTACCTGCGCCAGTACATGGCCCAGCTACGCCGCAAGCTCGAACCCGACCCGGCCCGGCCCCGCCACCTCATCACCGAACCCGGCATGGGCTACCGCTACCAGCCATGAAACGGCAGGACAACGTGGGCATTCTCGTAGGAACGATCTTCCTCACCGTGGCCGCCGGTGCGGGTCTGCTGAACCGGACCCCACCGCGCCGCCCCCTCCGACGGGGGCGACAGGCATGAGCGGCGGACGGTCGCGTCGTGCCACCAGACGCGGTGCGGCGAGCGGGAGCGTGAACGGCGACGGGCGACTGCCCGGCGCGGCCCGGCCGGAGGTGCCGGAGTGCGTCGACACGCCGTCCGTCGGCACCCCGGTGTCGAGCCCACTGGCGCAGTGGCTGCTGCGGCACCGGGTGCAGGTGGCGGGACCGGAGACCGACGAGTCGCACGCCGCCCCGCACCCGTGGTGGAAGGTGATGTGCCTGACCGGCGTGGACTACTTCTCCACCCTGTCCTACCTGCCGGGCATCGCCGCGCTGGCCGCCGGAGCGCTGTCCCCGCTGGCGACCCTGCTGATCGTGGCGCTGACCCTGTTCGGGGTGCTGCCCATGTACCGGCGGGTGGCCCGGGAGAGCCCGCACGGGCAGGGCTCGGTGGCCATGCTGGAGCGCCTGCTGCCGTTCTGGAAAGGCAAGATATTCGTCCTGGTGCTGCTCGGGTTCGTGGCCACCTCGTGGATCATCACGATCACCCTGTCGTCCGCCGATGCCACCGTGCACCTGCTGGAGAACCCGATCCTGCCCGACGGCTTCCCGCACGGCACCACCGCCGCGGTGGCGGTCACCGTCGTGTTGCTGCTCGTCCTGGGCGGGGTGTTCCTGCTCGGCTTCAGCGAGGCCGTCGGCGTGGCGATTCCCCTGGTCGCGGTGTTCCTGTTGCTCAACGCGGTGGTCGTGGCCATCGGCATGGTCGAGGTGATGCGAAACCCCGGCCTGCTCGCGGGATGGACCGACGCGTTGACCACCGGTACCGACGGGATCGGCGACATCA
This sequence comes from Micromonospora pallida, assembly GCF_900090325.1. Lineage (NCBI taxonomy): Bacteria > Bacillati > Actinomycetota > Actinomycetes > Micromonosporales > Micromonosporaceae > Micromonospora > Micromonospora pallida. The sequence continues at coordinate 6,207,480 of NZ_FMHW01000002.1, forward strand.
TCGGCCCCGCGGTGCTGGCCTTCCCGCTGTTGGTGCTCGGCCTGTCCGGCTTCGAGACGGGGGTGAGCATGATGCCCCTGGTTCGGGGAGACGGGCCGGACGCCCAGGCCCGGCTCGCCGCCCGGATCCGCAACACCCGCAAGCTGCTGACCGCCGCCGCGCTGGTCATGTCGGCCTACCTGGTCTGCACCACCCTGGTCACCACGGTGCTGATTCCCGCCGACGAGTTCCAACCCGGCGGCGCGGCCAATGGCCGGGCACTGGCCTACGTCGCCCACGAGTACCTGGGAGAGGCATTCGGCACCGTCTACGACATCAGCAGCGTGCTGATCCTGTGGTTCGCCGGTGCCTCCGCGATGGCCGGACTGATCAACATCGTGCCCCGCTACCTGCCCTCGTACGGCATGGCACCGGAGTGGGGCCGGGCCGTACGCCCCGTCGTCATCGTCTACACCCTCATCAGCATCGCCATCACCATCACGTTCCGGGCCGACGTCGACGCCCAGGCCGGCGCCTACGCCACGGGCATCCTCGCCATGATGGTCTCCGGGGCGGTCGCGGTGACCATCTCCGCGCTACGCCGTCGGCAACGCGCCGCCACCGCCGGGTTCGCGCTGCTCAGTGTGGTCCTGCTGTACGCGCTGGCCGAGAACGTCATCGAGAAACCCGACGGCCTCGCGATCTCCGGCCTGTTCGTCGCCGGCATCATTGCCGTGTCCCTGGTGTCCCGCGTCTCCCGCACCACCGAACTACGCGCCGAACGCATCGAGTTCGACGAGCCGGCGCGGCGATTCGTCGCCGACTCGATCGAGTACGACGGACGGCTGGACATCATCGCCCACCGTCCCGAGGTGTGCACCGGCGCCGAGTACCGGGCCAAGGAACGCGCGCAGCGCGGCATGAACCCGGTGCCCGGTGCGGCGGACGTGCTCTTCCTCGAGATCGAGGTCATCGACCCGTCGGATTTCAGCGACGTCCTACGGGTGCAGGGCGTCGACGTGGACGGGCACCGGGTCCTGCGTACGCAGAGCCCGGCCGCGCCGAACGCCATCGCCGCCGTCCTGCTCGCCCTGCGCGACGCCACCGGTGTGCGCCCGCACGCGCATTTCGAGTGGTCCGAAGGCAGCCCCATCGCCCACCTCATGCGTTACCTCATCCTCGGTCGCGGTGACACCCCACCGGTCGTGCGCGAGATCCTCCGCAAGGCGGAACGGGACCCGGCACGCCGACCCGGCATCCACGTCGGCGGCTGATCCCCCGGCCGGCGTCATGTCGCCTCCGCTGCTCAGGTCAACGGACGGACTTACGTACGTAGAGGGCGCGGGCCCAGGCGTAGCCAGCGGCGATCATGACGACGCACCAGGCGAGGGCGAGCCAGCCCGGCCGACCGGGGGTGGTTCCGGCGAGCAGCGCGCGGGCGGTCTCGATGAAGGCCGTGAACGGTTGCCAGTCGGCGAACCACCGCAGCCCGGCCGGCATGGATTCGGTGGGGACGAAACCGCTGCCGAGGAAGGGCAGCAGGGTGAAGATCATCGGGGTGTTGCTGGCGGTCTCCACCGTCTCCGCGCTCATACCCATGGCGATGGCGACCCAGGAGACCGCGAAGCAGACCAGGCCGAGGAAGGCGGTGAGGGCGAGCCAGTCGAGCGGGCCGGCAGCCGGGCGCAGGCCCATGAGGAGGGCGACGCCGAGGACGAAGGCGAGGCAGATGATGCCCTGGATGGTGTTGCCGAGCACGTGTCCGGTGAGCACGGCGGCGCGGGAGATCGCCATCGACCGGAACCGGGCGACGATGCCCTCGGTCATGTCCTGGGCCACCCCGATGGAGGCGCCGGACGCGATGCCGGCGACACCGATGAGCAGGATGCCGGGTACGACGTAGGCGAGATAGTCCTGGGTTGCGTTGGCGGCGCCGGCACCCGGCAGGCCGGCGCCGAGGGTGTTGCCGAAGACGTAGACGAACAGCAGGAGCAGGACGACCGGGACACCGACGACGAAGCCGGTGAGTCCGGGATAGCGGATCATGTGGAGCAGGTTGCGGTGGAGCATGGTCACCGAGTCGGAGACGGTGGTGGTCACGGTGCTCATGCGTTCTCCCTGGTCGGGGTGGTAGTGGCCTCGGTGAGCGCGAAGAAGACGTCGTCGAGGCTGGGCGCGCGCACGCTGACGTTGGCGGAACGGACGTCGCCGATGCCGGCCAGGGCGTGGCGGAGCCCGTCGGCGGTGCCGTCGGTGGGGATCTCGCGAACGGGTGCTCCGTCCGGGCCGTGGACGATGAGCACCTCGGATCCGACGCGGGCCTTGAGTTCGGCCGGGGATCCCTCGCCGACGAGGCGTCCACGGTGCAGGACGGCGACGCGGTCGGCGACCCGGTCGGCCTCCTCGAGGTACTGGGTGGTGAGCAGGATGGTGACCCCGTCGGCGAGGAGTTCGCGGACGATGTCCCACATCGTCTGACGGCTGCGCGGATCGAGTCCGGTGGTCGGCTCGTCGAGGAAGATGACCTTCGGACTGCCGACGAGGGTCATGGCAAGGTCCAGCCGACGTTTCATCCCGCCGGAGTAGGTGGCGAGCGGTTTACGGGCGGCCTCCACGAGGTCGAACCGTTCCAGCAGCTCGGTCACCCGGCGGCGGCCGGTGCGTGGACCGAGATGGCGCAGCCTGGCCATGAGCCGGAGGTTCTCCTCGCCGGTCAGCAGTCCGTCCACGGCGGCGAACTGGCCGGTCAGGCCGATCGCGGCGCGGACGCCGTCGGGATCGCGGGCCAGGTCGTGCCCGGCGATCATGGCCGTGCCGGCGTCCGGAGCGACGAGGGTCGAGAGGATGTGTACGGTCGTGGTCTTGCCGGCGCCGTTCGGGCCGAGCAGGGCGTACACGGTGCCGGCGGCGATGGTCAGGTCGATGCCGTCCAGGACGGTCTGGTCGCCGTAGGTCTTGCGTAGTCCGACGGCGGTGATGGCGCTGTTCATGGCGTCGTTTCCCTTCTCGGTGCGTCGGGAGCGCGTCGGATGACGACGTCGGCGTGGTTCGCGCGTAGCCGTAGCTCGACGTGCCGGCCGGTGTTCGCGGCGTCGGGGTCGGGAGTGAGGTCGTTGCGGACGCGGCCGTGGGTGGAGGCGGCGTCGATCCAGGCAGCGACGCCAGCCGGTACACCGACCTCCACGTTGGCGTGGCCGTTCTCGAGCCGGATCGTTCCGCCGCTCACCTCACGGACCCGGATCGGGCCGTGGGCGCTGCGCGCGGCCACGTTGCCGAGGGCGCGGCCGATGGTGAGGGGACCGGAGGTGGCCGCCTCCACGTCGCCTCCGGCGGTGTCGAGTTCGATCGTGCCGTGGGAACCGCGGAGCCGGGTGTCGCCCCCGACCCGACCGATGCGCACCAGACCGTGGCCGACGGTGGCGTCGAGCCGGCCGGTCACCTCGGTGATGTCGACCGTGCCGAAGGGGGCTTCGAGGAGCAGGCCGTCGACCGTGTCGGCGTTGACGTTGCCGTACTTCGCGGTGATGCGGCAGTCCCCGAACCTGCCGCGGACACCGACCGAGCCGTAGGCGGTCTCGACCGCGATCCGCGACCCGGTGGGCAGCTCGCATCGGACGTCCACCGAGCCGCTCGGGCCGAACAGTTTGAGCCGGCGCGGCGCAGTGATCCGGAGCCGGCCGCTGTCGAGCGAGACCACGACGTCGCGGGCGAGCGAGACGTCGCCGGAGCGGCCGGGCTTGCTGGGCGAGACCTCGACGGAGACGTCGTCGCGGTCCGAGGCGATCAGCTCGACGTAGCCGACGCTGAGATGGACGTCGACGTCTATCGGGCCGGAGACGTCATAAGTGGGCACAGTTGACCTCCGCAGGGCGTGCCGGGTCAGTCCCGCCGCGCGGCGGGACGACGAAGTGGGACGGGGACTAGCGGGCCCAGCCGGTGAAGTTGTCTCCGCCACGCGTCTCGCGCTTCGCTGCGCGGCGGATCTTCGGTTCGAGTGCGGTGCTGATCGCGCGGACGAGCCAGGAGTTCACCGACAGCCCGTCCTCGGCCGCGGCCTCCTCGACGCGGGCCTTGAGGCGGTCGGGCAGCCGGAGCGTGGTGCGGGACGTGACGGTGTCGTCGTGCGGCTCGGCCGGGACCACCGCGTCCTGGGGTACGGCGGCCATTCCCGTGGTGCTCTCCGAGAAGAACGCCGACTCTGCCGGCCGCGTGACCAGGAGGTGCGGATCGCGGCCCCGTAAGACGACGTCGACCGAGCCGGGCGCGATCTCCCTGGTGATCTCACTTGCGGCGTCGCTGAGCACCTCGAGCACCATCAACCGTGCTGCGGCCTCGAGCGCGAGACTGAGCCGCTCAGCGAGGGCCTGCGCGTCGGCGTCGCCAGCCCCTGCTGTGGCCGCAAGTTGTGCGCGAAGCTCCGTGACATACCGCTCAAGGTCCATGACACCATGATGGTGTCGGAGTGGTGTCACGTCAAGGCTATTTGACGCCACATCGTGTCAAGGTCATGACACGGCCCGGCCCGGCTACGCCGACTTCGCCCTCGAACCTGCGGTTGCGCGGGCTGCGCGACCCGCAGTGGGAACGCCTACGCCGACCGTCCAGAAGCGGTCTGTGGCGTGCCATTAGCGTTCAGTCAGGACAGGAAGGAGGCGCCCATGGCTCGGATGCTCATTGCTGACTCCTTCACGGTTCCTCGGGTGGGCCTCGTGGTCGCCGGGCGCCCGGAGTTGGGGGACATCCGCGAGGGCGATCTCCTCTGGCTGAACGAGGGCGAGGTGCGGCACAAGGTGACCGTGCGCGGTATCCGGCACCTCTGCGCCAGGTCTCTCGACCCACGGGTTGCGCCGGCGGGCGTCAACGCCTCCCTGGTCCTCGATGGCGTACCCGAGGGCATGGAGCTGCCCGGCCTCTGGCTGTCGTCCGGAGCGCAACCCTACTCAGGATGACGAGCATGGCTTGGCGGCTGCTGCCGGGCGGCGTTGCGTGCGGGTTCGACGGCGAGCAGCACGAGCGCGAGGGCGATCGGGCCGTAGACGAGAGCGTCTGACGGCGTCGCCCGTTCCCCGAGCAGAACGATCGAGACTGCCACGAGCAGGACGGGTTCGAGGTAGGTGAGCAGGCCGAAGAGACCGAACGGGAGGAGGCGGCTGGCCGCCAGATAGAGGACGAGCGCCACGCCGCTGACGATGCCGAGAAGCACGACCTTGAGGAGGAGGGACGGAGTTTCCACGAGCGTCGTGATCGTGGACTCCGCCGTCACGAACCACACCGCGACAGGTACGAGGACGGCGAGTTCGAGGCACAACGCACCGCTGGTGTCCAGTCGCCAGCGTCTACGGAGCGTGAAGTAGAGCGGGTACCCGAGGGCCACCACGAGCGTGACCCAGGACAGTCCGCCGTTGGCGATCAGCGCAGCGAGCACTCCGACGGCAGCGGCCGCCACCGCCGCACCTCGCAGGAACGAGAGTCCTTCGCGGTGGACGAGGATGCCGACGACGACCATGACCAGGGGCAGCAACAGGTAACCGAGGGCGGCATCGAGGCCGTGTCCGGACTGCGGTGCCCAACCGAACAGCCAAACCTGCACCCCCAGCAGGAGCCCGTTGAGGGGGACCGCGAGGACGAGCGTGGGTCTGCGTCGGACACGCGCGGTTACGTCCACGACGTCCCGCCACTGTCCGGTGGCCATGAAGATCGCGGCGACGACCGGGAGCGTCAGGATCACCCGCGCGCCGAACACCTCGTTTCCGCTCAGCGGCGCAAGCAACGGCGGAAGGAAGAACAGGACCCCGAAGAGCACCGACGCCACGACCGAGGCGAGTACGCCACGGCTCGCCGTACTTGTGGTCACCGGCTGCTCGTTGCTAGCCGTACGGGTCGTCACTTCCACCGCTCCTCCACCCACTCCGCCGCGCGACCCTCCAGACGGGCCTGTCGCCGACAGGCCCGTCAGTCCGTCCTCCCCGAGATTCAGAACACCTACCTGATCTCGCCTGGTGCGCCGGCAGGTGGGGGGACCTCGCGCAGTTGGCCGCCGTCGAGGCGCAGCCACTGCTGCACGCCGATGGCGGTGAGGAACCGTTCGTCGTGGCTGACCACCACGAACGCACCCCGGTACGCGGTGAGGGCGCTCTCCAACTGGCCCACGCTGACCAGGTCGAGGTTGTTCGTGGGTTCGTCGAGCAGCAGCAGGTTAGGCGCCGGCTGGGCGTAGAGGACGCAGGCCAGGGTGGCGCGCAGTCGTTCGCCACCGGAGAGCACGCCGATCGGGAGGTGCGCGCGGGTGCCGCGGAACAGGAAGCGGGCCAACAGGTTCATCCGTTCGGCGTCAGGCCGGTCGGGGGCGTACGCGGCGAAGTTCTCGGCGACCGTCCGGTCCAGATCCAGCAGGTCCAGGCGTTGCGAGAGGTAGGCGAAGCGGCCCTCGGCGCGTCGTACCTGCCCGGTGTCCGGGTCGAGGTCACCGTGCAGCAGACGCAGCAGAGTGGACTTGCCGGCACCGTTGGGCCCGGTCAGCGCGATCCGCTCGGGCCCCCGGATGGTCAGGTCGACACCGTCGCCGGTGAAGACGGGCCGGCCGCCGTGGTGGATCTGCATCCGTTCCGCAGCGACGACGGTGCGGCCGGTGGGAACGGTCGTGTCGGGCAGGTCCAGGGTGAGGATCTGCTCGTCGCGGAGTGACCGGCTGGCTTCGTCGAGCCGCGCCTTGGCCTCGCTGACCCGGTTGGCGTGCGCCTGCCGTGCCCGGCCGGCCGATTCCTGGGCGCTGCGCTTGAGCCCACCGGCGACGATCCGGGCCAGGCCGGCGTTGCCGAGGTTGCGGGCGGCATTGCTGGCCCGCCGCTCGGCCCGCTCCCGGGCCTGCTGCATCTCCCGCTTCTCCCGCTTCACCTCCTGCTCGGCGCTGCGCACAGTACGCTCTGCCGCTTCGCGCGCCGTCCGGGTCGTTTCCTCGTACGCGGTGAAGTTCCCGCCGAACAGGTGCACCCCGTCATGGTCGAGTTCGGCGATGCGGTCCATCCGGTCCAGCAGGAGCCGGTCGTGGCTGACCAGTAGCAGGCACCCGGGCCAGTCCGCCAGTACCGCGTACAGCCGGTGCCGGGCGTCGATGTCGAGGTTGTTGGTCGGTTCGTCCAGCAGCAGCACGTCAGGACGCTTGAGTAGCTGGGCCGCCAGGCCGAGGGAGACCACCTGCCCGCCGCTGAGAGTGTGCAGGTGCCGGTCCAACGCCACGTCACCGAGGCCCAGCCGGTCGAGTTCGGCCCGGCTGCGCTCCTCGACGTCCCAGTCGTCCCCGACGGCAGTGAAGTGCTCCTCCGCCGGGTCGCCCGCCTCGATGGCCCGCAGTGCCGTGAGTGCCGCGTCGATACCGAGCACCTCGGCGACGGTCAGGTCACCGGCGAGGGGGAGGTTCTGTGGCAGATAGCCGAGCACGCCACCGACCGTCACGGTGCCCCCGGTCGGGGTGAGGTCGCCGGCGATCAGACGGAGCAGGGTGGTCTTGCCGGCACCGTTCGGTGCCACCAGGCCGGTACGGCCGGGCGGCACGGTGAAGGACAGGTCGGCGAAGACCGGGGTGTCGTCCGGCCAGGAGAAGGACAGATTCGTACAGATGACGCAGGCGTCGGGCATCGAGAGACCTCGGGGAGAAGCCGGGAACGCGACAGGGCGCCCCGGTCGGGCAGACGGGAGCATGACGAGACAGACCGCCCGGGCATTGGTTGGCGGGCGGTGGGGTCGCTCACCCCGAGATGTCGTCGTCCCCCGTCACCATGATCCGCTCCCTGGTTTCCTCGCTGCGGTCTCCGCCGCCCCGCCAGCCTAGCAACCGTGGGATCTGTCGGTACGGTGCGAGCGCCGCCGGGTGCTCCTTTCGCTCAGCCCTTCGGGCCGCAGGCCGCAGATAGCCCCCTCCCAGCCTGCACGGCTGGAGGGGCTTTTTCTGGCTGGCCATATGCGGCTGGCCTGGCCGCTGCCCGGAAGCGAAGTGCCCCGGTTCCCGAGATGGAAGCCGGGGCAGTTTCCTACCGCTATGCCTACGCCATGTAGTTAGCTGGCCTTGAGGGAGTTGACGAAGCTGCGCCAGCCCTGCGAGGTGAAGGCGAGGGTCGGGCCGCTCTGGTCCTTGCTGTCGCGGACGGCGACCCCGTCGCGGAGGTCCGCCACCTCGACACATGCGCCGCCGTTGCCGTCGCTGCGGGTGGACTTCCGCCACGCCACGCCGGTGAGGTCTGGGGTCGTCATGTCAACCTCTACTTGATCTCGTCTGCCATACGCAGGATGAGCTTGCGGGACTCTGCCGGTCCCAGGGCCGCAGCTCTCAAGCGGTCCCACAGGCGATTGTAGGCCCGGAGGGCGTCCGGGCTGTCGAGGTAATCAGCGTCGGTGAACGTCTCCAGGTAGATGACGTCTGATGCCACCTCCTCCCCGAACCGGAGGACGATGAAATTATATGAGGAAATCACATAAGTCTCAGCATCCATCGGAAAGACCTGGATTGTGACGTTGGGGCGGTTGGCGATCTTGGCTATATGGGATAGTTGCTCCCGCATCGTTGCCTTGTCGCCCAACCTCCGCCGTAGCGCTGACTCGCTCAGGATGAGATTCAGCTCCGGCCCGTCCGGGCGATCGATGACCTTTTGTCGTTCGAGGCGTACTGCGGTCTGCCGGTCTACGTCCTCCCCGTCGATGATCGCCCGGATGTACGGCTCGGTCTGGAGGATGCCGGGGATGACCTCGGCCTGGTACCAGCGGATTTCGGTCGCGTCGGCCTCCAAGTCGAGGTACTGCCGGAACCAGTCCGGCACCACGTTCCGGTATCCGCTCCACCGTCCCCGCTGTCGTCCCGCCCGAGCGAGGTCCCGTAGCGGCTCGGCTTCCTCCCCGGTCACCCCGTAGAAGTCGAGCAGCAGCTTCAGGTCCGTGAGCCGGATGCCGGACTGGCCCAGCTCAAGCCGGCTGACCTTGCTGGGAGCTGAGTCGATGACCTCTGCGGCCTCGTCCTGGGTCTTCCCTGCCGCCTCTCGGGCTCGCTTGAGGGCATTGCCGAGGCGGCGCCTCTGGATCGTCGGGGTCACCATGCGGCGAGTATCCCGCCTGACTGTCCGTCAGCACGGCGACACGCCATGAGTTCCCAAACCAGGAGTGCTACCCGTAGCATCGATTCTGGACTCCTAAATTAAAAGACTGAATCGATCTCGGGAGGTTCGATGGCTCGGCATGCGAAGGACCCGACGTACTCCGGTCTGTTCTGGAAGTTCTGGCCGTTCAAACGCCGTCGCCGTACGCCCCCGCTCGACTGCGTGGGGCCGGCTACCGCCTACCCCGAGCGGGCCGGGGCGTACCGGGCGGTGGGGGTTGCTCGGGTGGTCTACCCGCCGGAACCGCCGCTGTTGACCCTTGCGGGGACGCGTCGGGCGGGGCCGTGGTCGTGAATGAGTGGCGCGAGGTGCCGTTCCTGGTGGAGATGTCCTGGGCGGTGATCGACTACCACCGCATCCAGCGGTGCCGGCGGTGCCATCCGGACGGCTGGTGTCCTCGGGTGGCGGTGGCGCGTGCCCGGATCCTGGCCTGGCGTCGGGTGAACCAACGGTGGTGAGCCCGCTCCGGGCCGGCGACCTGCTCCACATCACCCGCGCGGCCAGCGTCCAGTTCGTCACACCGATCGCGTTCCGCCTCATCCGCGTCCTCGACCTGCCGACGTTCGACGGATGGCTGTGGCTCGACGGGTACCAGGTGGACAAGAAGGGTGATGCGGTCGCCCGGCGGGAGATCTTCGTCCAGCGAGCCGGGCTTCGGAAGCTGCCCCCTTCCATCCCTGCGCCTTGGCCGGTAAGCCGCGGACGCCCTTCGCGGACCGGTGGTGGCACGGCGGCAGGACTATCGTGATCGCGTGAGTACCCGCGACGTGCCGGCGCAGATCGGTGACCTGCCCCCGATCGGGCGGCCCGCCAACAGCGCCCTGCTTGCGGCCGGCGTCACGACGCTCGCACAGGTCGCCGCCCACAGCCGCCGCGACCTACTGGCCATGCACGGGGTCGGGCCGAAGGCGGTCAGCATTCTGGCCGACGCGTTGGCCGAGCGTGGCCTCGCCTTTGCCGGCTGAGGTCTGCTTTACCGGCTGACGGCTGACGGCTGACGGCTGACGGCTGCCGCGCCGGGTGATCGTGGACCTCCGGTCGACCCGTCAGCTCATCTGGACGGCGTAGGCCTCCTCGCGTACGTCGGGGTCCGGGTGCCGGCGCAGCTCGATCAGCAGGTCCCGCCACGGCGTCTGCCATCCGAAGCTGGCCCCGTGCCGGACCAGTGCCACCGCGAACAGCCCGCTGGCCAGGTCACCGCGCCCCGCCAGCCGCGCGACGGTGTCGGCGAGGGCCGCCGATTCGGGCCACTCGCGGAGCCCGCGCAGGCGGGCGCCGACGCGTTCGGCGGTACGGACCGCGAGGACGGGCCGGCCCGCGCAGCGTCCGGCGACCTCGTCCAGGTTGTCCAGCCGGCCGAGATCGACCAACAGCCCGGTGGCGGTGCCGGCGAAGGCGGGGTGACCGGCCAGCCACCTCGCCGACTCGACCAGCGCGGTCCGGTCGGCACTGGCCGGCCGGCCCTTGGAGCGGACGATCGCGCCGCGTACGAGGAGGTCGATCCGGCGTCGGGCCGGGCGGTCGGCAGCCGGGTGGCCGGGGTGGTCGTCGTTCGCGTCGCACTCCACCAGTCGGGCCAGCGCGGCGCCGAGCACCGCGTCGCCGCCGGCCCTGAGCAGGTTGGCGACACCGATGGACACCAGCGTTTCGTCGAGGTCGGTGAGCCGCTCCACGACCATTTCGGTGACCCCGGCCAGCCACGGCGACCACTCCCCGAGCTGACCGAACGCGGCCCGCCGGACCTCCCGGTCGGCAGCCCGACAGGCCTCGACGACGAGCGCGGCGTAACGCGGTCGGTGCCGCTCCGGGATCGTGTACGGGTACACGTTCAAAACCGCGCGTCGTTCCTCCCGGCTGCCGTCGACCGCAGTCCGCAGGATGGTCCAGCTCGTCTCGCTCTGCAACCGCTGCCGGGCGGCGGAGACGATCGCCGCGCGCACGTCGCGGTGCGCGTCCGGGTTCGTGTACGCGTCGAGCAGGGTCGCCATCACCTGCGGCGGCCCGTAGCGGGCCAGCAGCCGGGCCGCCTCCTTGCGGCTCATGATCTTCACGGGACCGGCCAGCACCTCGGCGAGCACGTCGGCCAGCCGGGACGGTGGAACGTGCCGGGCCGCCCGGCCGGCCGCGTACAGCGCGACCCGCGCCCGGTCGCCGTCGGCGTACCGGAGCAGCACCGGCAGCGCCTCGTCCGGCCGGTCGGTCCAGACCAGCGCGCCCAACGCCGCCTCGGCGATCGCCACCTCGGGGGCATCGAGCTGGCGTAGCACCAGGTCACGGCCCACACCGGGGATGCCGGCAGCGGACCGGACCGCCGCCGCGCGCGGCCACACCCCCTGCCCGGTGTCGGCGATGACCAGCTCCTGTAGCTTCACGAAGCGGGCCTGCTGGCGGGGCAGCCAGCGCTCGGCGCGAAACGCCCAGGCGGGCACCCACTGCGTCCCCGATTCCAGGAACCGGCCGTGCGGGCGGCCAGCGAGCGCCGGGTCGAGCAGGTCGGTGCGGGACGCGCAGATCGTGGCCCACACCTGGTGGATCGTCACCGCCGTCGGGTCGGTCTCGAGCACCTCGGCGACCCGGTCCGCGCGGGTACGCGGGTTGTCGAGCCACAGGCCGATCGCCGTTCGGGCCACCGAGGGCAGGGTGTTCGGGCCGGCTGCCCGCCGCAGCAGCTCCTGGAGCTGTGGCAGCCGCCAGGCCCGCTTGCCGAGCGCGTGGGTGAGCGCGAAGAGCGGGCCGTACCGGCCACGGGCGATGCCGGCCTCGACCCAGCCGCGCAGCCGTTCGAAGACCATCGTCTCCTGCCCCCGGCGCAGCACGGTGTCGAACCGGCGCAGCACCGGCACGCTTGCGCCACTGCTCACCAGGTCGATCGTGAGCAGCGCCCACTCGCGTAGCTGCGGCACGTCGACGTGGTGCCGTAGGACGTCGACGGCGAGCGTGCTCAGCGCTGTCGTGGTGGCAGCGGAGGCGTCGCGGGCGTCGACCGCGTCGGTGGTCAGCTGAGTGAGCCCGGCTGCTGTCTCTGCCGTGAGCAGCGGTGCCACCTTCGCCAGCGCGGTGAGCGCGGCGGCGCGTACCGGATCCTGCTCGTTGCGCAGCCGGCCGAGTCGCACGACAACTTCGGCCACCGCCTGCCGGCTCCGGGAGCGGCGAGCGGCCTCGACCAACAGCACGTAGCCGTGCGCCCGCTCGTCGGCGTCACCGGAGCGCAGCGCGACGTGCAGCGCCGCCGATGCGTCCGGCCAGGCCAGGTACGCACTCCAGTTGAGTACCTCGGTCTCCCGCTCGCGGGTCTTCGCCAGGCCCAGCACCCGCCTCGCCTCACGGATCCGGACCGCAGCCGGCAGCACCTCCATGATCTCGGCGGCCGGCGTCAGCACCTCCGTGTCGACCTCGGCCAGCGCCCGGTCGTACAGCTCCCCGCGCCGGGCCGGCGCGACCGCGTCGAGCAGCGCTGCCAGCGTCCGGCTGTTTTCCCGGAACCGGCTGGCCAGCGGCGCCAGCTCGTCGGTCGGCAGCGTCGCCAACCGGCGCAGCAGGGCCGGCGGCAGCGCGTTCCCCCGCAGCCAGGCCGCGCGACCGGGCGCGGTGAGCAGGCGGACGACGCGACTCGCGTCATGTGCGGCGAGCACCCCGTACGCGTCGAGCGAGCCGGGCAGCGATTCCTCGGGTGCGTACCGTTCGATCAGGTCGAGCGTCTGAGCAGGGTCACACCGCAACACCGCACTGGCGGCCTCGCCCCAGATCCTGCCCCGTAGCTCGGGTGGGGCCCCGGCCAGCCGCTCGCGGACCCGGTCCAGCAACGGGCCGGGATGCCACCGGACCAGCCGCTCGAGGTCGAGCGCATGCTCCAGGTCGGGCAGCAACGCCCGTACCGTGTCGGCGCCGCAGGCCGGCAGCAGCGCGGCGGCCTCCCCGTCACCGAACTGGGCACGGACCTCGCGGATCAACGTGTCGGCGACAGCCGGCGCATGCCGACGGCGCAGCGTGCGATAGACCCGCCGCCGCTCCACCGCCGGCCGGTCGGTGACGTCGCCGATCGGGATGCCGGCGCGCAGCGCCGCAGTGAGCGCGGCGTTCCTGATCGACGGCTGGGGGTCGTGCGCCGCGACGGTGATGCCGTCGCCGTCCCGGGTCACCAACGCGGCGACCAGGGCAAGCCGCCGCTCGTAGGGACCCTGCTCGCGCAGGTCGGCGCAGACCTGGGCCCGGTCGGGCGCGGTGCAGGCCCACTCCGCGAGGCGGTTCGTCCGCTTCCGATATGGCAGCGGATCGAGCGAGGTCAGCAGGCTACGGGTGGCGGCGAGCATGGCGTTCATTGTGCCGACGGGTGCCGTGGGGCGAGATCGAATATCGCCCCACCCGGCGGCCTCGGACGGTCACCACTGGTCGCCGGGCCTGTGTGTCCGTAATGGGAACTCGGGCCGCTGCCCTGCCGTGCCCTGTCAGGAGGCCTGCTGTGGCAGGCCTCCATGGACGGTTATGGGGCGAGCCTGTCAGGCGAAGACCTGCTCATGGGTCATGAACTGCCGAATGGCCGGTCCGTTGGGGTCGCCGTAGTCGAGAACGATGTCTGTGGCGGGAACGGTTTCGTCGTGACTCTCTTCTGTGGGGTCACCGGACGTGGCGGCTGGGAATTTCGGGTGGTCCTCGGTGAGGCACACGCTGACTCGGTACACCTCGTCGTCCGCAGAGGCGGATCCACCGACGATCACGGCGATGGTCGGGTCGACGGAAGTCGACCGTGGCGCGGCGAGGTCGTCCGACGGTGAGCTGGTCGACGCAGGCGCGATGCAATGACAGGCACGACCGCGGGCGTGCAGGGCCCTGGTCAGCTGCCCGGCGAACGTCAGGTGCGCCGGGGGGCAGGCGATCGCCACGCGCAGTGCCCGTCCTGCTGCCGCCGTGACGATGCCGTCGGCAACGGTTGCCAGCACCTTTCGCTCCTGCGTTTCGAATGCCAAATCTGCGATCATATATGCCTCCGGTCCGAGTTTTCCCGCTATGTCCACACCCGATCGACTGCTCGTCAGCGACGGGCACGATGTTGTTCTGACCGTTTGCTCCAAACAACGGTTCTGGTGCCATCCGGTCAGCGCAGGGGAGGCTCCTGCTGTTACAGCATGCCGTCTGGTCGATTTGAAACATTGAATCGTTGCGCCGGGCAACTTTCTGACCGCGAAGAATCCGAAAATGCGCCGTTATGCGCGGCATCATGTCCGACCGTCTCGGTATCCTCCCGGCCGAGTTGATCGCGCTGACGGGGAGCCCTTCAGCCAGATCGAGGCGCGCTTGACGTACGCGAGCTGTGCGGCGAAGGCGACCAGGGCGACCGCTGCGCCGAGCCCGACCGCGAACGTGGTGGATCCGCTGGCCAGACCGGTCAGCAGGGTCGCGCCCAGGCCGATCAGCAGTGCGTTGACGGCGCCCACCATGGCTGCCGTGGTCAACAGCAGTTGCCAGCGAGAGGCACCGCTGCCGACCGCCGCCGAGATCGTCCGGGTGTCACCCCCGCCGGTCACCGCGTCGGCGAAGAAGTCGTGCCCGCTGGCGAGCTGGTGGTGGTAGTAGGCGCGGATGTGCTGGATGCGCTTGAGGTACAGCGAGTTCTCCGCCATGTTCTGCACCAGCCGGGCGAAGGTGAGCAGCCCAGTGATCACCAGGGTCGGCAGTACCGCGCCCAGGTACGGCTTGATCAGCTCGCCGCTGCTGGCGACGAAGCCCAGCCCGATCAGCGCGGCGGAGAGCAGCGACAGGAACACGGTCGCCCGCCCGACGGACTCGGTGATGGTGGCGCTGCGCGAGGTCTGGAGCACGAAGTGCTCGGTGGTCAGGGCGGTGAGCAGCCCCTGCTCGCGCGCCTCCTGGTCCATGCCGCCGCCCCCTCCGGTGGGCCCGCCCCTCACATCCTTCAAGACCGGGAGTCGGGCCGGCGGGGCATCGCGGAAATTGGCGCGGTGGGACCTTTGGGGTCAGATGGTGATGACAACCTTCGCCCGGGCGTGCTCACCCTCGAGGTACCGGATGGCCTCGGGCACCTCGTGGAGCTGGTAGGTCCGGTCGATGACCGGGACCAGGCGGCCGGCCTCGGCGTGGGCGCGGAGCGTGTCGAGGTGTTGCCGGCTGGTGACCGTGGTGAGGACGGCGATGCGCTGTCGGACGAAGGGCGCCAGCAGTCGCCCGCGCGCGATCAGCCAGACCGGTCCGACGAGACTGCCGCCGCCGTACACGCCGCCGCCGGAGAGCACCAGCGTCCCGGTCGGGGTCAGCGCCCGCCGGAGCGCGGTGAGCGAGCGGTTGCCGACCAGGTCGAACACCAGGTCGTGGCGGCGGGCGTCGCGGGTGAAGTCGTCGCGGGTGTAGTCGACGACGTGATCCGCGCCGAGCGAGCGGACCAGCTCGACGTTGCGGGTGCGGCAGACCGCGGTCACGGTCGCGCCGAGCGCCTTGGCCAGTTGGACGGCCAGGGTGCCGACGCCGCCGGACGCGCCGTTGATGAGGACGCGGTGGCCGGGCGCGACCTGCCCGACGTCGCACAGCCCCATCAGCGCGGTGACCCCGGCCAGCGGCAGGGTGGCTGCCTGCTGCGGCGTCAGGTTCGCCGGCTGCGGCGCGACCAGGGCCTCGGGCACCGACACGTACTCGGCGAACGCGCCGTTGGCGTCGCCGAGGTCGCCGAAGACGGCGTCGCCGGGGCGTACCTGTCGGACCTGGCTGCCGACGGCCTCGACCCGGCCGGCGAAGTCGCGGCCACGGATGCGCGCCCGGGGCTTCGAGCGGCCCATGGCCAACCGGGCCATCCGGGGATCGCCCCGCATGGCATGCCAGTCGTACGCGTTGATTGCGGCGGCCTCGACCGTACGAGCACCTCGTCGGCGGCCGGCACCGGCGTGTCGACGTCCGCGAGCGTGAGCGTCTCCGGTGGGCCGTATCGGTCCTGGACGATCGCCTTCATCGTGCCCTCCCTCGTGGTGTACGCCGTACACCTGATGAGAACCACGGTAGGTGTACGCCGTACACCTGTCAAGGTGGCTATGGTGTCAACCGCCGCTGGAAGACGAGGGACCACGATGGCTGAGCAGGCTGAGACGCTGCGGCGGACGCCGCTGAGCAGGGACCGGATCCTGCGTGTCGCCGTCGCGCTCGCCGACGAGGCCGGGATCGAGTCCCTCAGCATGCGCAACCTCGCCCAGGATCTGGGCGTCGTACCGATGGCCCTCTACAAGCACGTGGCCAACAAGGACGAACTGCTCGACGGCATGATCGACGTGGTGGTCGGCGAGATCGATCCGGCGGTGCCCGACGCCGACTGGAAGTCCGTGGTTCGGGGGCGCATCCTCTCGGCGCGGCAGGTGCTACGACGCCACCCCTGGGCGCCGCTCGCGATCGAGTCGCGGGACATGGCGACGCCCGCCGTCCTCGCCTACCTCGACTCGATGGTCGGTACGTTCCGGGCCGGCGGGTTCTCCGCTGACCTCGCCCACCACGTGATGCACGCGATGGGCAGCCGGATCCTGGGCTTCAGCCAGGAACTGTTCGACACCGCCCGGCGCGTCGGCCGGTCCGGCCCGAGCAACCCGGACCCGCCGGCGGGCCTACCGCCGGAGGCCGCGGCCCGGTTCCCCCACCTCGCGGAGATCGCCACGGCGGCGTCCCACGACGACGCGTCGGTCGTCGGGCAGGGCTGCGACGACCAGTTCGAGTTCGAGTTCGCGCTGGACCTGCTGCTGGACGGCATTGAACGGCTGCAACAACAGGGCTGGACGTCGTCGCGTCGTCCCCGGTGAGGCCGTCCGGAGCAGCACAGGTCGAGCCCCGCAGGCGTCTCGGGTCACCTGCGGGGCTCTGATCGGCGGTAAGTGGTGTCGTCACCGGGTGAGTTCGCGCGTCCAGCGGCTCAGCTCCGCTCGAAGACCAGCGTTCCGCCGATCCAGGTCTGCGTGACGGTCAGGGCGGCCAGCTCCGTCGGCTCGGTCTCCAACGGGTCCCCGGACAGGACGGCGAAATCGGCGAACTTGCCCACCTCGAGCGAGCCGATCCGGTCCTCCCAGCCGATCGAGAACGCCGCCCACTCGGTGTACATCCGCAGCGCCTCCTCGACGGTGACCGCCTCCTGGGCAGCCAGCACGTCCCCGTCGTTGGTACGCCGGGTGACCGCGGCCTGCATCGCCGGGAACGGGTGGTGCTGGTCCTCGGTGATGCCGATCGCGTCGGAGTTGCCCGGAACGGGCAGGCCGTGGTCGATCAGCGTACGGAACGGCATCACGGTCCCGATCCGGTCGGTGCCCAGGTGCGCGACGTATCCGGCCGCGGTGGTCATGATGAAGGCCGGCTGCGGAACGGGGACGACTCCGGCGGCGGCCAGCCGCTTGATCCGTTCGTCCGTCATGAACATGTTGCCCGCGTGCTCGATGCGGTGCCGGGCGACGCCGTGCCGCTCGACCGGCAGCGCGAGCGCGCCGTCGAGAGCCTGGTCCAGGGCACGGTCGCCGATCGCGTGCATGGCGATCTGAAGCCCCGCGTCGTCGGCGGTGGCGACCAGCGCGGCGACCTCCCGGTCGGTGAACGCGAGTTCGCCGCGGTAGCCGGGCTGACCGGGGTAGTCCTCGTGGAGGGCGGCCGCCCCGGCGGTGAGCCCGCCGTCGAGGAAGACCTTGAAACCGACCATCGCGAGGTGGTCCGGGTCGAGGGCGTCGATCCGCTCCCTGGTCCGGCCGGCGCGCACGTCCTCGGCCGACACCACGGCCTTCAGCTTCGGGTACAGCGCGGCGCGTAGCACCAGGTCACCGTCGGCGGCGACGGCGGCGATCGCCTCCAGTCCGGAGCGGTGCAGGGGGATGTCGCCGAGGGTGGTGACGCCGACGGCGAGGTACCGGTCCTGCACCCGCTTGATTGCCGCCGCGAGTTCCTCGACCGGCGGCTGCGGGCCGCCGAGCGGCTCGAACATGTCGTAGGTGCGGCCGGTGGCGACGCCGGTGGCCGGGTCACGTTCGATCCGGCCGCCGGGCGCGTCCGGGGTGTCGTCGTCGACACCCAGCAGCTCCAGGGCCAGCGAGTTGAAGACGTTGAGGTGGTAGCTCGCCCGGTACAACACCGGGTGGGTGGTGCTGACCCGGTCCAGGTCGTGCCGATCGGGATAGCGCCCCTCGGCGAGCTTCAGGTTCTGGTAGTGCTGCCCCTGACCGAGGACCCACTCGCCGGCGGGCAGGGTGCCGGCGCGCTCCGCGAGCACGCCGACCATCTCCTCGATGCTCGACACCCGGGACGAGCGGCAGTCGACGGCGAGTTCCCAGGAATAGGCGAGCAGTTCCAGGTGGGAGTGGCAGTCGACCAGTCCGGGGATCACCACCGCGCCGGCCAGGTCGACCACCCGCGCGTCCCCGGCCCCCGCGAGAATCTCCTCCGTCGTGCCGATCGCCACGATCCGGCCGTCCTCGGTGCGGAACGCCTCCGCGACGGTTCCGGCCCGGTCCATCGTGCGAACCCGACCACCGACGAAGCACACGGTCTCTGTTGGCACTGCTCTACCTCTTTCTGGGCATGGTTGGGGAGCCGCCGTCGGAGGTGCGGCCGACGGCGGCGGTCAGGGAACGCGTCAGCGGATGGCGGGTAGCTGCACGGTCTTGGTCTCCAGGTACTCCTCGACGCCGAGCCGCCCCCGCTCCCGTCCGAGACCACTGCTGCGCATGCCACCGAACGGCAGGGCCGGCTCGCTGACCAGCGGAGTGTTGACGCCGACCGACCCCGCTTTGAGCTTCCGGGCGACCGCGGTCGCGGCGGCCTGGTCACCGCCGAACACGTACGCCGCGAGGCCGTACTCGGTCGCGTTGGCCAACCGGACAGCTTCGTCGACGTCGGCGCAGCGGACGACGCTCAGCACCGGGCCGAAGAACTCCTCGCCGAGTACGGCGGGCTGGCTCTTCCCTTCGGCGGTCAACAGCGTCGGCGCGAGGAACCCGCTCGCTTCGTTCTCGGCCGTCCGGGCGCCGCCCGCGACGACGGTCGCACCGCCCGCGACGGCCTCGGCCAACTGCGCCTCGATCCGTCCCAGGGCCGCGTGGTCGATGAGCGGGCCCATGGTGGTCGCCGGATCGCGCGGGTCGCCGAGGACGATCTGGTCGACCGCTGCGGTGAGTTCGGCGACCAGGTCGCCGGCGGTCGACTCGACGACGTACACCCGGTTGGCGGCCATGCACGCCTGCCCGGCGTTGAGGAACCGGGCCCGGACCAGGTCACGCGCGGTCTGGACGACGTCCGCGTCGGGTAGCACCACCGCGGCCGCGTTGCCGCCCAGTTCGAGCAGGACCCGCTTGATCGACGACGCGGCCTTGTGCATGACGAGTTCGCCCACCCGGCGCGACCCGGTGAGGCTGATGCACGCGACCTCGGGGGAGTCCAGCAGGGCGTCGCTGACCCGCTGCGGGTCGCCGGCCGTGATGACGTTCAGGACACCGGCGGGGAGACCCGCCTCCTCGAAGCAACGGGCGATGGCCAGCGCGGTGAGCGGCGTCTGCGGGGCCGGTTTCAGCACGACCGTGCAGCCGGCCGCGAGCGCGGCGCCGACCTTGCAGGCCACCATGAACGCCGGGAAGTTCCACGGCGTGATCGCCAGGACCACCCCGATCGGCTCGTGCAGCACCAGGGCGTCGCGTCCGGGCGCGACGTCGGTCCAGGCCTCGCCCGGGAGACGCAGTGTCTCGTGACTGAACCACTCGAAGAAGCGGACCGTGTTGCGGGCCTCGCCGACCGCCTCGGCCAGCGGCTTGCCCGTCTCCGCGCTGATCAGCTCACCGATCGCCTCGACCCGTTCCCCCAGCAGGTCGGTCGCTCGGCGGAGGACCTCGAAGCGCTGCCAGCCGGTCGCCGACGACCACCCGTCGAGGGCCGCCGCCGCTGCGGCGACCGCCGCGGCGGCCTGGTCGGCGTCGGCGTCGCCGACCGCGCAGATCGTCGCCCCGGTGGCCGGGTCGTGGACGTCGAACGTGTCCGGGGAGGTCGCCCAGGCGCCGTCGATCCACGAGCCCGGACGGTCGCCCACGAGCCGGGCGACCAGGTCGGCCGGCCGGCTGCTCATTGTGTGCCCTCGGCGCAGCAGGCGGCGTACTCGGCCTCGTCGACCTCGCCGGTCCACTCGACGTCGCCGAAGTGGAGCACCAACTGGACCAGTTGCGCGGACGCGGTGGCGCCGTGCCAGTGCTCGACCCCGGGTTCGGTCCAGACGACGTCGCCCGGACGCATCACCACCACCTCGCCGCCGCGCTCCTGGATCCAGCCCTCACCGGAGACGGTGTAGAGCATCTGGCCGCCCGGGTGCCGGTGCCAGTGCGTACGCGACCCGGGCGCGAAGAACATGTTGAGGGCGCGGGTCCCGCCCTCGGCCAGGACGATGTCCGACCAGACCTGTCCGGTCGTGGTCGCCGACCGCATGGCCGACACCCGGTCCGTGGGAATGCCTCGTCCGATGATCATCGTGCTCCTCTGGTTCGTGGGTCGGGTCAGTCGGTGGTACGGCGCACGTCGGCCAGTACGCGGTTGCTCGCGTTGTAGCCGGTGACACCGCTCATGAAGTTGCCCGGCCAGTTGCCGACGCCGGTCAGGTAGAGCCCCTCGACCGGGGTCCGGTAGTCGGCGCAGCCCGGGATCGGGCGGGAGTCGAAGATGTGCCCCGGGACGATGTCGCCGTGAGCGCCGTTCCCCTCGACGAGGGCGAACTCGCGCTCGAGGTCCAGTGGCGAGTAGACGTGGACGCCGGCCAGGATCTCGGACAGGTTCGGGATGTGCTGCTCCAACGTGCTGACCACGGCCTTGCCCAGGTCGTCGCGTTGCTCGTCCCAGGTGCCCTCGGCCAGGTGGTACGGCACTCCCCGGACGCTGATGCTCACGAAGTGGCATCCCGGTGGGGTCAGCGAGGGGTCGTGCGCCGAGTCGATCATCGCGGTGACGGTGGGTCGCCTGCTCCAGCGTCCGAGCACCGCCTCGTTGTAGGCGTTCTGGAGCACGTCGATGCTGGCCGCGATCCGGAAGTTGGTGCCGAGGAAGAGCCGGTTCTCCTCCTCGTCCCGGGCGGCGGCGAACCGTGGGGTGCCATCGAGCGCGAGGTGGACCTTGGCGGAGGTGCCCTTCATGCTGACCGACTTGGCGAGGTCGTACAGCTCCGCCCCGATGTCCTCGGGACCGACCAGCTCGGTCAGGGTCAGCTTCGGGTTCGCGTTGGACACGACCCGGGGCGCGCGGAACTCGCGCCCGTCGCGCAGGGCGACACCGACGACCCGCTGGTCCTGGCAGAGGATGCGCTCGACCTCCGCGCCGGTGAGGATCGTGGCGCCGTGGGCGCGGGCGTAGGCCGCCATCGCGCCGGTTATGGCACCGATGCCGCCCAGCGGCGCGGCGTTGCGCATCATCAGCTCGTTGTCGTCGTGGCTGCCGACGCTGCGCAGCGACTCCTCCCAGAGCGGTCGCTGGAGCAGTAGGTAGCCGCTGCCCGGGGTACGTGGGCCGACGAAGTTGGTGGCGACCGCGGTGCCGGCGAAGAACGCCTGTAGCTGCGGCGAGGAGAGCCGCTCCTCGAGGATGTCCGCGACCGGACCGAACATGATCGACTCAAAGTCGCGGCGCTGGCGCGGGGTGGTGAAGCGCGCGGCCACCTCGGCGAACGACGGCGGCGGGTCGTAGAAGGAGACCTTCATCTGCCGGGCCACCGAGGCGTACAGCCCGATGACCGAGGCGTAGCCGTCGAGGTCCGCCTCCCCGTGCGCGAACTGCTCCATGGTCGCCCGGCGCTTGGCCCGGTCCGGCCAGGCCGGCAGGGCCCGGCCGTCCTCGAAGAGGGTCAGCGAGCCGAGCGGCGGGTGGGCGAAGCGGAGCCCGTACTTCTCCAGTTCGAGTTCCCGGGCGATCCGCGGATCGAGGCTGTGGCTCGCGTTGGCCACGCTGCTCCCGCGGTAACCCGGGAAGATCTCCTCGGTGACGCAGGTGCCACCCACGATGTCGCGGCGCTCCAGGGCGAGCACCCGCAACCCCGCCCGAGCCAGGTAACCGGTGGCCACCAGGCCGCTGTGCCCGGTCCCGACGACGATCACGTCGTACGCCTGCTCCATCCGCTTCCTCCCGTTCCGTCGCCGTCGCCGGGTCAGCCCAGCGGAGTGATACGTCGCGCGGAGACGCGCCAGCCCGCGTCGGTGCGGGTCACCGTGTCGCGGTAGATCGCGGCGGTGACCGCCCCGCCGGCCCGCAGGGCGAGCGCCTTGCTCAGGCATTCGGCGGTGTCGTCGTCGACGCCGTCCACCACCACGTTGGTGATGTGGTGGCTGACCGCGGGCGTCGCGATCGCCTTGAAGGCCGCGATCACCTCGTCGAGCCCACTGGCCGTCAGGCGGCCCGGGTTGTCGAAGGAGATCTCGGGCGCGAAGACCTCTCCGAGCCGGTCGTACTCGTGGGCGTCGAGGACGTAGGCGACCCGGTTGAGGACTTCCTCGATCGCTCGGGCATCGACCGGGTTCACGGGTTGGTTGCTCACTGGACTCCTTCGGATGTTCCGCACAGTGGAAGTCTGACTTCCGTGCCATAGGATGCCCCCGAATGTGAACCCGGTCAAGCGCCGACCAGGGCATCCGCAGGAGCGGTCGTAGGAAGACCCGAAGGAGACCTCGAATGACGATGCGCGAGCCGGCCCGTCCCGGCCGGACCTGGGTCGACGAGGCGATTCGCCGCGTCGAGGCCGATGCCAACCGCAGCTCCGACACCCACCTGCTGACGTTCGACCTGCCCGGTCGGCACGGGATCGACCTCTACCTGAAGGACGAGTCCTCGCACCCGACCGGGAGCCTGAAGCACCGGCTCGCCCGCTCGCTCTTCCTGTACGCGCTGTGCAACGGCTGGATCGGCCCGACCACGACCGTGGTCGAGGCGTCCAGCGGCTCGACGGCAGTCTCCGAAGCGTACTTCGCCCGGCTGCTGGACCTGCCGTTCATTGCCGTCGTCCCCGCCGCGACCAGCCCGGCGAAGGTCGAACTCATCGAGTGGCACGGCGGGCGCTGCCAGATGGTGGATCATCCGGGGCAGGTGTACGACGAGGCGCGGCGTCTCGCCGCCGAGCTGGGCGGCCACTACCTCGACCAGTTCACCTACGCCGAGCGGGCCACCGACTGGCGCGGCAACAACAACATCGCCGAGTCGATCTTCGAGCAGATGTCCGGCGAGGCGCACCCGGTGCCGGCCTGGATCGTCGCCAGCGCCGGGACCGGCGGAACGGCGGCGACCATCGGGCGCTACCTCCGCTACCGGCGGCACCCCACCCGGCTGCTGGTGCCGGACCCCGAGAACTCGGTCTTCCTCGACGCCTGGCATCTCGGCGACCGCGAACTGCGGTCGCCGAAGGGCTCCCGGATCGAGGGGATCGGTCGCCCACGGGTCGAGCCGTCCTTCGTGCCCGAGGTGATCGACGAGATGGTCCGCGTGCCGGACGCGGCGTCGGTCGCGGCGATGCTGTGGACCTCGCGCCGGCTGGGACGCCGGGTCGGACCCTCGACCGGGACGAGCATGTGGGCGACCCTCCAACTCGTCGCCGGACTGGAGCGCGACGGCGAGCGGGGCAGCGTGGTGAGCCTGATCTGCGACGGCGGCGAACGCTACGCCTCGACGTACTACGACGCGTCCTGGCGTGCGGACCAGGGCCTCGACGTGGCGCCGTACGTCGCCGTACTGGACGAATACGACCGTTCGGGGTCACTTGTCGGCGTGGCTGCGGGAAAGCCTGGTCACAGCTCTTGACAGCCCGCCGCCCAGGCCACCAGCATTCCTGCAATGGAAGTCACACTTCCATTGTGTGGAAGCTCAACTTCAAGGTGGTTCACGCACCCGACCGGCAGCCCCGATCAAGAAGGAACCGTCATGCGAACATATCTCGACGCGCCCACGGGTCGGCGTCGCGTCGGCGCCGTGCTGGCTGCGGTCGTCGTGGCCCTGGGCAGCCTCACGGCCTGCTCGTCCGACAGCGGCGGTGAGAAGGGGTCGATCACGTACGCCGGCTTCGGCGGCACCTACGAGGAGGCCGTCAAGGCGGCGCTCTTCGACCCGTACTCGAAGGACACCGACGTCAAGGTCCTCTACGACAGCAGCGGTTCCGACGTCGCCAAGCTGGTGCAGATGTCCAAGTCCGGCTCGATGAACCTCGACCTGATCGACGCCGAGGACTCCTCGCTCGCCCAGTTCATGGCCGCCGACATCCTCCAGCCGATCGACACCAAGAGCCTGGAGGGCTTCGCCGACCCGAGCGCGGTCACCGAATACTCGGTGCCGTGGTACACGTTCTCGCGCAACCTGTTCTGGAACAAGGACGAGGTGCCCGGTGGCCTCGACTCCTGGGCCGACCTGTTCGACACGAAGGGCATCCCGGGCAAGCGCGGCATGGTGGGGCTGCCCTGGGGCATCCTCGAGGGCGCCCTGATCGCCGACGGCGTCCCGGTCGACCAGCTCTACCCGCTCGACCTGGACCGCGCCTTCGCCAAGCTCGACACCATCCGTGACGACACCGTCTTCTTCTCGTCCAACGGTGACCTGCAGAACGCCATCTCGCAGGGCGAGATCGCGTTGGGCTACGGGAACCTCGCCCGGATCAAGAGCATCGCCGAGAGCGGCGCGGTGCCGCTCGACTACACCTGGAAGGGCGCCGTCCTCTCCGTCCAGCAGCTCGTCGTGCCCAAGGGCGCGCCGGACCAGTCGGACGCCTTCGAAGCGATCAAGTACTCGCTGAAGCCCGAGGTCCAGAAGGCGATCATGGACAAGCTCGGTTACACGCCGTCGCTGAAGTCGGTGCTCGACGGCCTCGACGCCAAGACCCGCGCCGACCTTCCCGGCACCCAGGAGACTGCCAGCGACGAGACCTTCCGCATCGACGTGGACTGGTGGGCCAAGAACGGCGCGGACGTGCTCAAGCGCTGGCAGGACTGGCAGAACAAGTGACCACCACGCCGACCCTGCCCGGCGCGGACCGTACGGGGCCGGCCTCCCGCACCACGGGAGGCCGGCGCCGCCGCCGGCTCGGCTGGGACCTGAACGCGGTCCCCGCCGCCCTGGTCGTGGCCCTGGTTTTCGTGCTTCCGGTCGCGATCCTCTGCCTGCGCAGCGTCACGGAACCGACCTTAGGCCTGGAGAACTTCACTCGGCTCCTCGGCCACTCCGGCTACCGCGACAGCATCGTGCGGACGATCCTGATCTCCGCGACCGCGACCTTCCTGGCGCTGCTCTTCGGCTACCCGATCGCATACCAGATGGTGCACGGCGGCAAGTGGCTGCGCACCTTCCTGACCGTGGCGATCATGGCACCGTACCTGACCTCGATCCTGCTGCGGTCGTTCTCCTGGCTGGTGATCCTCGGCCGCCAGGGCCCGGTCAACAAGCTGCTCGCGCAGTTCGGGCTGGAGCCGATCGCGATGGTGTTCACGCCGATCGCGGTCGTCGTCAGCCTCTCCCACTACCTGTTGCCGCTGATGATCCTGCCGCTGGCCGCCACCATGCGCTCGGTCGGCACCTCACGGACGCGCGCCGCGACCAGTCTCGGCGCCGGGCCGGCCCAAGCGTTCGTCCGGGTCTACCTGCCGCTGACCAAGCCCGGCATCCAGGCGGGCTCGGTCCTGTGCTTCGTCTACGGCATCGGCGCGTTCGTGATCCCCGCGCTCCTCGGCGGCGCCAAGGGCAGCATGCTCGGCTCGCTGATCCACAGTGCGATCAAGCAGAGCGGCGACTACGGCCTCGCCTCGGCCGCCGCGCTCGTGCTCGGTGCCCTGGTCCTGGCCATCGTCCTCGTCTTCCAGCGGCTGACCGGGATGTCGACAACCGAACTCGCCGGGCGATCCGGCACCGCGGCCACCCGCTCCGGCAAGCCGAAGCGCGGCGGCGGACACGTCCTCAAGCTCGCCGGACGCGCGGTCGGCGGGCTCGACCGCCTCGGCGTCACCCGCAGCCGCCGGCTGCCGAAGATCCTGGCCGCCGTGCTCGGCGCCCTCGTGCTGCTGCCGCAGTTCATCGTCGTCCCGATCTCGTTCGCCGCCACCAAGGCGCTGGTCTTCCCGCCGGTCGGCTACTCGACCCAGTGGTACTCGGAGTTCTTCACCGCGAGCTGGCTCGATCCGCTCGCGGTCAGCGTCCGGATCGCGCTCTTCGTGACCGTCATCGCCGGAGTGCTCGGGACGCTCGCCGCGATGGGCGTCGTCCGGGGAACGGTCCACCGGTGGGGCGCGCTGGCCTCGACGCTGATGATGCTGCCGCTGCTCTTCCCGACGGTGGTCGCCGCTGCCGGCTTCTACGTGGAGTTCGAGCGGATCGGGCTCACCGACACCGAGCTGGGGATCGTCCTGGCCCACGTGACGCTGGCGCTGCCGTTCGTGTTCAGCGTGGTCAGCGCGGGACTCCGGTCGCTCAACCCGGTCTACGAGCGAGCCGCTTCCAGCCTGGGGGCGAGCCGGATGGTCCAGCTCCGCCGGATCGTGCTGCCGCTGATCGCCCCGTCCATCGCGACCGCCGGCCTCTTCGCGTTCCTGACCTCGTTCGACGAGTCGACGGTCGCGATCTTCCTCTCCGGCGTCCACGTCAAGACCCTCCCCAAGCGGATCTTCGAAGCGCTCTCCCTGGAGACCAACCCGACCGTGGCGGTGATCTCCGTCTTCGTCATGGCCTGCGCCGCTGTCATCTGGCTCGGCTATGTGCTGTTCCGCCGCCTCACCCAGATCTCGAGGAGCAAATCGTGACCCTCAGCCACGGCGCGATCCACTTCGACAACGTCCGCAAGGAGTACGCCGACCACGTCGCCGTCGACGACCTCACCCTCACGATCGAGCCCGGTGAGTTCTTCACCGTGCTCGGCCCGTCAGGGTCGGGGAAGACCACGACGCTGATGATGCTCGCCGGCTTCACCGAGCCGACCTCGGGGACCATCCGCGTCGACGGCGTCGACATCGCGCACGTGCCGAGCGACAAACGCAACATCGGTGTCGTCTTCCAGGACTACGCGCTCTTCCCGCACATGTCGGTCCGCGACAACCTCGCGTTCCCGCTGGAGATGCGGAAGGAACCGCGCGAGGTCATCGCCGAGCGGGTGGACCGGGCGCTCGAACTCGTCGACATGTCCGCCGCCGCCAACCGGCTGCCCGACCAGCTCTCCGGCGGGCAGAAGCAGCGGATCGCGGTGGCGCGGGCAGTCGTGTTCGACCCGGCGTTCCTCCTCATGGACGAACCCCTGGGCGCCCTCGACCGCAAGTTGCGACAGCGTCTCCAGGTCGAGCTCCGGCAGCTCCAGCAGACGCTGAAGGTGACGATGGTCTACGTCACCCACGACCAGGAGGAGGCGATGTCGATGTCCGATCGCGTCGCCCTGATGAACCACGGCCGGATCGAGCAGATGGGGACGCCACGGGAGCTCTACGAGCACCCCCGGTCCGCCTTTGTCGCGGACTTCCTCGGCACCAACAACATGCTCGCGGTCCGTCCAGAGACTCCGGGACGGCTGAGCGTGGAGAGCGGCGGACTGCTGTCACTCGACGACGACCGGACCGTGCCGGCCGACGCCTCGGTGGCCGCCGTACGTCCGGAGCGGATCGCACTGACGGACGTCTCCGCCGCCCCACCTGCCGGGTTCAGCCGCTGCACCGGGAAGGTCACGCACCGGCTGTACCTCGGCTCGCACACGATGTACACCGTCCACTCTGAAACACTCGGCCCGGTGCGGGTACAAATGCAGCACGATGACGGCGAGCATCCCTACCGCACCGGCGAAACGGTCGGCATGATCTGGCGGGCACGTGATGTGAACGTCTTCGGCTCGACGGCCGAACGATGAAGGAGAACACGGTGACCGAGCTGGAATACGAGCCCGCGGAGCAGCGTGGCGTCAGGTCGGTGATCCGTGCGCTCAACCTGCTCTCCGCGACCGCTCGCGGGAGCCGGACCCTCACCGAACTCGCCGGCCAGGCCGGTGTCAGCCTGAGCACCGCGTCGCGGCTCCTGGCCACCCTGAAGATGGCTGACTTCCTGGAACAGGACGAGGCTGGTCAGTTCGTTCCCGGTCCCGAACTGACCGCACTCCTGTACGCCAGCGACCAGTGGTCGGGCATCCGCAAGCTTGCCCGGGAGGCCGCCACCAGCCTTCGGGACGAGCTCAACGAGACCGTGGCGTTCTTCGTCCGCGCCGGAAACGACCGGGTCTGCATCGAGTCGGCGGAGTCCGCCCGACTCGTGCGGAGGGTCTGCCACCCCGGCGAGCGTGGGCCGGTGTACCTGGGCGCCGCCGGGAAAGCTCTGATCGCCTTCGGCAACGCCGAGCACGGCTACCTCGGTCTGCCGCCCGGAACCGACGAGTTCAAGACCGAGTCCGGGGCCGTACGAACCCTGGCCGACCTGCGGGCCGAATGCGCGCTCATCCGGGAACGTGGCATGGGCTACAGCGGTCGCGAGTCGACCGAGGAGTCGTGGGCGGTCGCCGCGCCGGTCTTCCGGGGCGACGTCCTGCTCGGCGTCCTGGCCGTGGTCGTCCCGATGACCCGGTCGGACGAGCAGTACATCGTGACGGTCCAGGCGGCGCTGCGGCGCGCGGCGGCGGCCGCCAGCCGCTGAGTCCCCTTTGGTCGGCGGCCGTAGGCCGCTGTATCCCCTCTGGCCCCGGCAACCCAAGGAGTTCAGTCGCTCATGCCCGGACGCAGTCTGCCTGGACGTGACCAGCGCGGCCTCTTCATCGGCGGTGGTTGGCGCGCAGCGGAAGCGGGAGCCACCTTCCCGGTACTCGACCCGGCCGACGGGTCCGTCCTCGCCTCGGTCGCGGACGGCTCGGTCAACGATGCGGTCGAGGCCCTCGATGCCGCCGTCGCCGCCCAGTCTTCCTGGTCGGCGAGCGCGCCACGTGACCGCGGGGAGATCCTGCGCCGGGCGTTCGACCTGATCCGCGACCGGACGGACGAACTGGCCGAGCTGATGAGCCTGGAGATGGGCAAGACGATCACCGAGGCCAGGGGCGAGGTCGCCTACGGCAACGAGTTCTTCCGGTGGTTCTCCGAAGAGGCGGTCCGCATCCACGGTCGGTGGATGCACGCGCCCGACGGCGCCAGCCGCCTGCTCACCGTCCGCAAACCGGTCGGCCCCTGCCTCTTCATCACGCCGTGGAACTTCCCGCTGGCCATGGGGACGCGGAAGATCGGTCCGGCGATCGCCGCCGGCTGCACGATGGTGGTCAAGCCGGCCGAACTCACCCCGCTCACGATGCTGGCGCTGGCGGACATCCTCCACGAGGCCGGGCTGCCACCAGGTGTGCTGAACGTCGTACCGACCTCGCGTGCCGCGGCGATGAGCGAGGCGCTGATGGCGGACCCACGCCTGCGCAAGGTGTCCTTCACCGGCTCCACTCCGGTCGGACGGCAACTCGTTCGTCAGTCGGCCGACCAGTTGCAACGGTTGAGCATGGAACTCGGCGGGAACGCTCCGTTCCTCGTCTTCGAGGACGCCGATGTCGATGCCGCGGTCGGCGGCGCGATGCTCGCCAAGATGCGCAACATGGGCGAGGCGTGCACGGCCGCGAACCGCTTCCTGGTCCACACGGACGTCGCTCAGGAGTTCGCCGACAAACTGGCCGACCGGATGGGCCGGCTGGTCGTCGGCCGAGGTCAGGACCCGGGCGTCGATGTCGGCCCGCTGATCGACGAGCGCGCCGTCGACTCCGTCCACCGGCTCGTCACCGACGCCGTCCGCGACGGGGCCCGCCTCGTGGTGGGTGGCTCCGCGCCGGACCGGCCGGGCTGTTTCTACCACCCCACCGTGCTGCTCGACGTCCACCAGGACTCGGAGATCAACCGCCAGGAGATCTTCGGGCCCGTCGCCCCGATCAGCGTCTTCACCACCGAGGACGAGGCGGTAAGCCGCGCCAACACGACCGAGTACGGCCTCGCCGCCTACGTCTTCACCCGCGATCTCGCCCGCACGATCCGGCTGGCGGAATCGCTCGAGTACGGCATGGTCGGCGTCAACACCGGGCTGATCTCGAACCCGGCCGCACCGTTCGGTGGCATGAAAGCCTCGGGATTCGGCCGGGAGGGCGGCTTCGAGGGAATCGAGGAGTACCTCGAGACCACCTACGTGGCGCTGCCCGGTTCCCGGACCCCGCCGTCTATCCAATCCACCCCTGGTCGTCGGTGAGTATCTGATCGATCGTGCGGCGGCCGATGTTCCCGACGAGAGAGCCGCGCGGTGCAGTTGCCACGCACATCAGCCCGAAGTCGAGTGCCCGGCCCCGCGTACGAGCCCAGGTCGCCTCGTCGACCTGCAGTGCACGACGGAACCGGTCCCGAGTGGGTCGAGACAGAACCGTCCACGCCGGGAGGACATCGATGGCCGGGTCGCCGACGCCGAGGAGGCCGAAGTCGATAACGGCGGTCAGCCGACCGTCAATGGTCAGAAGATTGCCCGGATGTAGGTCCCCGTGGGTCCATACCGCCGGAGGCACCCACGAAGGAACGGTCAGCGCCGACTCCCAGACCGCCGTCATCGCCTGGCGATCCCAGTCGCCTGGACGGGCCGCGATTGCCGCGCGGACCCCTGGATCTCGTTCGACCAGCGGGGCACCGCGAAGGTCGCTGGCCGGCCCTTCGGCCGGGTTGACCGCCCGGAGCGCGGTGATGAACCGCGCCAGCTCGTCAGCCATCTGGATCTCATCCAGTCCGGACCCGAACGCCGAAACGTCGCCAGGCAGCCATCGGGTCACCGTCCAGCACCACGGGTACCCCTCGGACGGCAGGCCCTGGCCAAGCGGCGCGGGCACCGGCAGTGGTAGGTGCGGCGACAGGAACGGCAGCCAGCGGTGTTCGTTGGCGAGATGGCGAGCACCGAGCTCGCGGCGGGGAAGACGAACGGACAGCTCAGTGCCGAGCCGGAAGATCACATTGTCCCGGCCGGCTGCCTCGACCGGGCGGATCGGCAGCTCGGCCCACTGCGGAAACTGGGCGGCCACAAGCCGGTGGACGAGCGGCACATCGATGCACATCGGGCCGTCAGCGGGAAGCTGCTGAACCACACTCACCTCGCCGTGCTCGCCGCCGCCCGGAGACGGTGGCGGCGGAGGAAGGGCTGCGCGGCTTCGCGCCGCTGCGCCGACGCGGGATACGGATCGGCATGCTCACCAACAGTGTCCTGGATTGGGGGCGGCATCGCGACGGGATGCTCGCCGGCGTCGACGTCTTCACGTACGTGCTCCGCTCCGGCTCTGCGCCACCGGTTCGGCTGACGCCGGCACCGGCCCTGTCCGGCCGCTGCGGGCCCGGCGACCGGAAACGCGCAGGTGTCGATTCGCCGGAAATGCTCTCCGTGTCGGTGGATGGGTCTAACGTCCGAGGGTGACCCGGTCAGTCGGCAAGGGAGCCCTGTGATGACGTCCCGACTCAACCCGTACCTTACCTTCAACGGCAACGCTCGCGAGGCCATGGAGTTCTACCAATCGGTGTTCGGCGGCCAGTTGCGGCTCAACACGTTCGGCGAGTACGGCATGTCCGACCCGGCCGTCGCCGACAACGTGATGCACGCGATGCTCACCACCGATCGCGGCTACGTCCTGATGGCCTCCGACACCGCGCCCGGTATGTCGTACAACCCGGGTGACACCGTCACGTGCAGCCTCAGCGGCGACCCGGGCGAGGGCCTCGAGGAGGTCTGGGAGAAGCTTTCCGACGGCGGCACCGTCACCATGCCGTTCGAGAAGCAGATGTGGGGCGATCTGTACGGCATGTGCGTCGACAGGTTCGGCGTCGCCTGGATGGTCGACGTAATCCAGCCGCAGTGAGCCGGCCCCGGCAGGGGCCGGGCTGACGACCGGTACGTCAGCCGGCCCGGCCATCGCCGGTATCAGCCTGCCCCGGTTCCGGCCATTGCCGCGAGGCGCCGGGCGAGTTGGGCGGTGGCCACCCGCAGTTCCGGCGGCTCCAGCACCTCCGCCTCGAAGCCCAGCCGGGCCACGTGCATGGCGAGCCAGTCCAGGTCGTCCCCGCCGACGACGAGTACGCACCACCCGTCGCGATCGTCCTCGACCCGCCCCACCTGGGGCGGCACCAGTTCCCGTACCCGGTCGGGCTGGGCGTGCACCCGCACCCGGGCGACATGCCGGTACGGCGCCTCGGTCACGGACCGCTGCACGTAGGCGACCGGGTCCGGGTGCTCGCCGGGTCGGAAGCGCCAGGTCGTCGCTGTCACCTCGCGCATCCGGTCCAGCCGGAAGGTGCGCCAGTCGTCGCGGTCGACGTCCCGGGCCATCAGGTACCACCGGCGGCCGGTGGTGACCATCCGCACCGGCTCGACCGTGCGCTCCTGCTCCCTGCCGTCGCGGCCGGCGTACCGGAACCGCACCCGCACGGCGTCGCGGCAGGCCCGCGCGAGCGTCATCAGCAGCTCCGGGTCGATCTCGACCCTCGGGCCGACGAGGGTCTCGGTGGCGTCGTGCACCGCGCGCACCTCGGCGCGCAGCCGGGACGGCATCACCTGGTCGAGCTTGGCGAGCGCCCGCAGGGCCGCCTCGCCCGCCCCGGCGACCGTTCCTCCCGACGCCAGCCGCAGCGAGACCGCCGTCGCGATCGCCTCCTCGTCGTCGAGGAGCAGCGGCGGCAGCCGGGCGCCTGCGCCGAGCTGGTACCCGCCGCCGACGCCCGGAGCCGCGTGTACGGGGTAGCCGAGCGTACGCAGTCGCTCCACGTCGCGGCGCACCGAGCGGTCGGTGACCCCCAGCTCGGCGGCGAGTTCGACAGCGGTCCAGGACAGCCGCCGTTGTAGCAGGGTCAACAACCGCAGCACCCGCTCGGTGGTCGCCTCGACAGTCACGTGGTGATCGTCGCACAGATCACGGACCGATCCTGTCCGCAATTCGGGGGAGGCTGGCGCCATGACCGACCAGATCTGGAATCACCTGCTCCGCGACCAGTTCGCCGGGCACTGGACCAACCAGTTGCGTGCCCGCCTCGCCGGACTCACCGACGACGAGTACTTCTGGGAGCCGGCCCCCGGCTGCTGGAACGTGCGTCCGCGTGGCACGGGCACCGCGCCGGTGCAGGCCGGGTCCGGCGCGATGACCATCGACTTCGCGATCCCGGAGCCCGACCCGGCGCCGATCACCACGATCGCCTGGCGACTCGGGCACGTGATCGTCGGCGTGCTCGCGGTGCGCAACGCCGCGCACTTCGGCCGCGCGCCCACCGACTACCCGTCGTTCGAGTACGCCCCGACCGCCGCCGAGGCGCTGGCCCAGCTCGACGCGGAGTACGCAACCTGGCTGGCCGGGGTCGAGTCCCTCGGCGAAACCGGGCTCGCCCGCCCCTGTGGGGAGGCGGAGGGACCGTACGCCGAGCGTCCGATGGCCGAGCTGGTGCTGCACATCAACCGTGAGCTGATCCACCACCTGGCCGAGGTGTGCCTGCTCCGCGACCTCTACCGGCAGACCCGACGGGAGGCGAGCTGAGATGGCCCGCGACATCCAGATCACGTTCGACTGCGGCGATCCGGCCGGGCTGGCGGCGTTCTGGGCCGAGGCCCTCGGCTACCGGGTGCAGGCTCCACCAGCGGGCTTCGAGTCGTGGGAGCGGGCGCTGGCAGCGATGGGCGTGCCGCCTGAGCGCCGCAACGACGCCTCGGCGCTGGTCGACCCCGAGGGCGCCGGGCCGCGGCTGTTCTTCCAGCGGGTGCCGGAGGGCAAGCAGGCCAAGAACCGGGTGCACCTCGACGTGCGGGCCGCCCCGGGATTGGAGGGCGACGCGCGGATGGCGGCCCTGGAAGCGGCGGCCGAGCGGCTCGTGTCCCACGGCGCCACCCGGATCCAGCGTCACGAGCCCGCTCCTCCGCTCGGCGCCGGACACATCGTGCTGGCCGACCCCGAGGGCAACGAGTTCTGCCTCGACTGACCAGGAAGCTGACGCCTCGCGACTCCCCGAGCGAGCTTGACGGCATTGGCTATTGGCCATAGCTTTATAGCTATGAGCGTTAGCCAAGGCTTTTCCCGGGCCTGCTCCGCCGGCCTCCGGCATGAGCCCGGCCCTGAGCATGGTCGCGACCAGGGGCACGACCATGCCTAGGGCCGGGCTGTCCACCGCGGCCGTCGTCGACGCGGCTCTCCACCTCATCGACGAGCGCGGGCTGGATGCCCTGACCCTGGCCGCGGTCGCCGAGCGCACCGGGGTCGCCGCACCCTCGCTCTACAAGCACGTCGGCAGCCTCGCCCAGCTCCGGACGCAGATGGCCGTACGGATCATGGAGGAGCTGACTGAACGCTTCACCAAAGCGTTGGTCGGCCGCAGCGGCGACGACGCCGTCGCCACCCTGATGCGTACCTACCGGCAATACGCGGTCGATCATCCGGCCCGGCACGCCGCGATTCCGCCGGATCCACTGCACGACCCGGAGTTGGCCAGCGCGGGCGCCCGGCTGATCGAGGTCCTGTTTGCGGTGCTGCGGGGCTACGGGCTCGACGGTGCGGCCGCGATCCACACCACCCGCTGCCTGCGGGCGATCGTCCACGGCTTCGCCTCGATCGAGGCGGCCGGCGGCTTCGGCCTGCCCGAGGACCTGGACACCACCCACGAGCAACTGATCCGCATGTTCGTCGCGAGCCTGCCCCGCACCTGATCATGACGTTGGAGACCACGATGTCCAGTTACCCCGCCCGTACCAGGCTCGGTGCCCTCGCGCTCGCTGTCGCCGGTGTCCTGTTCGTCCTCTATCCGGCGACCCGACCGTGGCACGACGAATCCACAGCCGACGGCGCGGCCCAGGCGATGGGCTCCGACTGGTGGGTCGCCTCGCACCTGTTCGCCATGATCGGCTTTATCCTGGTGACGCTGGGTCTGCTCGCCGTACGCGACGCGGTCCGGCACACCCGGGCCGAACGGCTCGCCTTCGCCGCCGTGGTGACCGGGTGGATCGGCGTGGGGCTCGTCCTGCCCTACTACGGTGCCGAGGACTTCGGCCTGCACGCCATCGCCGGCAAGTACGCCGCCGGGCAGCCGCTCGACCTGCTCGACCTGGTCGAGACGGTGCGGTACGACCCGGTCGCGATCACGACGTTCGGGATCGGCCTGATCACGCTCGGCGTGTCGGCAGTGCTGACCGCCGTCACGGTCTGGCGCTCGGGGGTGCTGCCACGCCCCAGCGGCATTCTCTTCGCGCTCGGCTTCGCCCTCTTCCTTCCGCAGTTCTACACGCCGGCAGCCGTCCGGGTTGCCCACGGTGTGCTCGTCGGGGTCGGCTCGGTCTGGCTGGCGCTGGCCCTCTGGCGGCGAAGTGGCAGGCAGGGGCCGCAGTCGGCCGACATCTCCGTTTGATCTAATCCGGGGTCGGGGAGCGGCTTCGCCGCGCCGGACCCCCTCGATGATCAAGGAGTGAGTCGACCATGACCGTCTCGCAGCGGGTCGCGATCGTCACCGGCGGAGCCCAGGGGATCGGACGCCAGATCGTGAAACGGTTGGCGGCGGACGGCTACGCGGTCGTGCTGAACTTCGCCACTAGCAAGGTCGAGGCGGAGCAGACCGTGGCCGAGGTCGTCGCCGCCGGTGGCGACGCCGTCGCGGTGCAGGCCGACGTCGCCGACGAGTTCGCGGTGGCCAGACTCTTCGACACCGCCGAGCGGACCTACGGCGGGATCGACGTCGTGGTGAACTCGGCCGGGATCGCGGTCCACGGCCGGATGACCGACCTGGACCTCGCAGAACTGGACCGGGTGTACCGGACCAACGTCCGGGGGACCTTCGTGGTCGACCAGCAGGCGGCCCGCCGGGTCCGGTCCGGCGGCACGATCATCAACATCTCCAGCACGACGCCGAAGCTGTCCATGCCCGGCTACGCCGCCTATGCCGCGAGCAAGGCCGCGGTGGACGCGGTCACCCTGATCCTGGCTCGGGAACTCGGGGAACGCGACATCACCGTGAACGCGGTCGCCCCCGGGGCCACTGCCACCGCCCTCTTCCTCCGGGGCAAGGACGAGGAGACCATCGCCCGGATGGCGGCGGCGTCGCCGATGAACCGGCTCGGCGACCCGGCCGAGGCCGCCGAACTGGTGGCCTTCCTCGTCAGCCCGGCCGCCCGTTGGATCAACGGCCAGGTGCTGTACGTCAACGGAGCCGCCGCCTGAACTGGCATTCAACCGAAAACAGCGGCCGGATGGCGTTGTCCGCCATCCGGCCGTTGCCTTTTCGTATCGGGTTGCTCAGCCTGCGGGAACCAGCTTGAGCAGTTCCCAGCCGCCTTCCGGCACATCGTCCGTCGGATCGGTACGCAGGTTCATTGGGTTGGCCGTACCGATGTACAGGCCCGAACCATTGGGAAGCATCGTCCGGAAACCGTAGTTCAGGTGGTTGCCCAGTCCCTTGGTGTCCACCGCCGTGGCGGGGTGCAGGGTCGACTCGTACATCCACAGATCGCCGCCGTAGATCGCCGGGTCGATCACGATCGGATCCAGTTCCTCGCTGAGCCCGGTGGCCGCGTTACGGAAGCCCATCTGCGCCGCCGTTTCGGGCAGCAGGTCCTTTGCGAGGTAGCTCCAGTCCATGGTGCCGATGAACAGTCGTCCGCCGGCCACCTCCATGGTCCAGGTGTAGTTGGTGTAGATGTTGCCGAAACCGATGCGGCCGTGCAGTGCGCGGTGTCCGGTGGAGATGTTCTCCCAGGCACCGGCGCCGTTGTTCGCGGTCGCGTCGTACGCCGGCAGTTTCTCCTCGCCGTAGAGCAGGTCCACCTGTTCGAAAAGGGTGTCGAACCGCTTGCCCCGGAAGATGCTCACCGCGCGTTGGGAGTTCTCCAGCAGTGCACGGGCCTCGACCTCGTCTCCCGGCGGGTACGCCTCGGCGACCTTGCTCGTCGACTTCATCGGCACGTGCATCGTGCCCCAGTAGAGGTACCCGTCGTACGACATCAGGGCGCCGAGGCCGTACGTGGCGGCGATGATCGGATCCGGCTCGTACGAGGACGCGCTCCAGACCAGCTTCCAGCCCCCGGCGTCGCCGGCCGTCAGTCCGGGTTCGCCGTTCGCCAGCGGCGGGCTCATCCACACTCCGGCGACCCCGGGATCCGCGTCCTCGACCGGCTTGATGCCGATGAGGCCGAGCAGCGGGTCGAGGAGGTTTCCGATCAGCCCGGAACTGCCGGTCGTCGAGCCTGCGGCGAGCGCGCCACCGCTTGCGGCCGACCAGGTGCTGACGAAGATCCGGCCCTCGTGTACCGCCAGGTCCGCCACCTGGGCCGCCAGTTGCCCGACCTCGACGAAGTTGAACGGGTTCGTCCGGTCCCCGGCCCAGCGCAGGACGTATCCGCCCTCCCGGCCGTTCGCGCCGACCCCGACGCCGGCGTAGAGAACGTTGTCGGCGATCACGAAGTTGCGGATGTTGCCGTACTTGGGGAAGTTCGCCGAGCCGAGGTACTGCCCGGTCGTCGTGTCGAAGGCGAACATGCTGACCGACTGCCCGAGGGCGGGCCCGGCCAGGATGACCACGCCCTGGTGCGTCGCGCCGGCCCGCAGTCCCAGGGTCCGGCGCAGGCGGGAGGCGTCGTCGGCCGAGCGGTTCTTGATGTCGTCCGTCTTCTCCGTCAGCACCCGGGAGGTCTCGTCGTAGACGTAGGCCCGGGGATGGCGGTGGTCGCCGACGTTGGTCGGCATGGTCGGGTTCTGGTCGACGATCTGGCTTTCCGCGAATTCGCACACGTAGTCGTCGTTGAGCCGGGGATTCGGCCGGGAGAGGGTCGTACCGCCGACGATGCAGTTGACGTTTGCCCCGGTGCCGAACCACAGGCGATTGTTCGCCCGGGCGAGCGACCACACGTAGGCCTGGTTGACCTTGGGTTGTCCCTGTTCGCACGGGGGACCGGCCGGGTAGGGCATGCCGATCCCGTTGAAGCACTCGTCGGGAGCGGCCTTTGCGAGCAGCTCGTGCTGGAAGGTCGGTGGTGTGGGCGGCAACAGTCCCGCGATCGTCGTGCCGGCTGCCGCGGACGGGGTGGCGGCAAGGGCCGGCAGGACGCCGAGAACGACCATGGCGGACAGTAAACGCCAGCGAGGCATTCTGACCCGGTGCATCCCTTTCCCTCTCTTCCGGCGCGATACGCTCGCGCCGATATATCGGTTTGCCGTTCCCGTTGGCCGTGCCTCGCGATGAGGCGCGTACGTCAGGCGCGGCGCGCATTCGCCCTGGTCACCGGCCATGGAACAGTTAGCTGCTCGACGGTACGACCGGGCTTGATAGCTTGATGTCAATCTCAAGCGTCGACAGCGTACCGGCGTCGGTAACTCCTGTCAGCCGTACCGCGCAACGGCGATTACTCAACTTCTTCGACTTGACAGAAAGCCGACCTGTCTGCGGATTTCCGGGTTTCGAGTGCTATCGGCGAGGACGCGGAACACGACGATCGGCAGCCGGCGGCGGACAACCGGTTTGTCCTGGTCTCCTGCGGGAACGGGGTGGTTGGAGGTTTCGACAGACGAGCCCACCGCGAGGAGCCGGACCTGTGGCACACCGCTGGACCGTGGTCGGGCAGGCCACCCGGTCAGTGGTCGTGGTCGAGGTCGTGCTCCTCGCGTACCGCGGTCGCCTCCTCCGGCCGGCCCAGCTCGTCCAGCGTCCGGGCCAGCAGCCAGGCGGTCTGCTGGGCCGGACGGGAGCCGGCGGGCAGACCGCCGAGCACCCGGCGCAGCAGCCGTTCCGCCTCTTCCGGCCGGTGAAGCTGGAGCAGCAGGTCACCGGTGAGGACCTCCACCTGGGCCGCCTCGCCGAACGCCTCGATCGACCGGAGCCGGTCGGGCACCCCGGTCAGCCGGTCGAGCGCCTCGCCCGGTCGGCCCTCGCCGGCCAGCACCCGCGCCCCGGCCTCGGCCGCCAACGCCAGCTCGTACGTCACCGGCGGCTCCTGGTCCGGCTGCCCGGCGAGCGCCGCCGCGACCCGGTCCACCACCTCGACCGTACGCACCGCCGCAGCGCTGTCGCCGGACCAGAGCCGGGCGTACGCCTCGCGGCGGCGGGCCCGCAGCTCGTCGAGGGGCAGCCCGGCCAGTCCGTACGCGTCCGCCGCAGCGGCGAACCGCTCTGCGGCCAGGGCGTCCCGGTCGGCGTCGTAGAGGATGCCGCCGGCCTCCTCGAGGGCCTGGGCCCGGTGCGGGAGGTTGTCCGGCCCGTCCAGGTTCTCCGCGAGCTGCGCCAGCAGCGCCAGCGCCGGATCGATCTCGCCCAGCCCCTCGTAGATGCCGGCCAGCAGGTGTCGGCAGCGGTCCGCCTCGGCCTGCGCGCCGAGCCGGTCGAGCCCGAGCACCGCCTCCTCCGCGACCTCGGCGGCCTCGCCCAGCCGGCCGGCGACCCGGTACGCGTTCGCCAACTCCCAGCGCAGGAAGGCATCCCCCTCGACGCCGCGCTCCACGCAGAGCGTCACCGCCTCGGCGAAGTCGTCCACCGCCTCGTCGGCCCGTCCGGCGGCCATCAGCGCCCGGGCCCGGGTGACCCGTGCCGGCACCAGCAGCTCGGCCTGGGCCACACCCAACGCCTCGTCGCAGGCGGTCACCGCGTCCGCTGGGTCGTCCGCCGTCCGGGCGGCCGCCAGGCAGGCCACCGCCAGCAGGTCGTTGACGCCCAGCTCCCGGGCGAGCCGGCGGGCCTGTTCCGCCGACTCCTGACACTCCTGCTCCCGCTCCAGGTCGGCGAGGAGCTGGGTGCGGTGCAGCGTCACCCGCAGCGCCAGATACGGATCGCCGCCCGCGTCGGCCGGTACCCGGTCCAGCATCACGAGCGCCTCGTCCCAGCGTTGCCCGTAGGCGAGGGCCAGCGCGACCCGGTCGTGGGCGGCAGCGCGCAGCCGGTCGTCGCCGAGCCGGTCCAGCACCTCGGCGGCGGCGTGCACCAGCGCCAGACCCTCCTCCGCCTCCTCGGTCCTGGCGAGCAGTACGCCGAGCCGGCCGGCCACCACCTGGGACCGGACCTCGTCGCCCAGCTCCCGGTACGCGGCCAGTGCCGCCCGGTTGGCCTCGATCGCGGCCGGGGACTGCGCGTCGTCGCGCAGTTCGGCGACGCGCAGCTCCAGCCGGTGGGCTGCCGTCGCCGGGGAGACCTCGGTCCCGGCGAACCGGGCGTCGTACGCGGCCAGGGCAGCCCGGAGGGTGACCTGGTCGTGCCGTCGCCAGTGGTCCTCGGCGAGGTCCAGCAACTGGTCGGGGCCGGCGTCGGCGGGGATCTCGACCGGGGCGGGCACCGGTCCGCCCGCCGTCGTGTGGGCGCCCGTCGCGTCGGCGGTCGTGGCACCTGAGGCCGTACCGCCGCCGGTCGGCCCGGTGCCGGCGGCCGGACGGGCCGGACGGCGGCGCAGGCTCGCCGAGAGCGGCAGGTGCTCACCGGTCGGCCGGACCGCCAGTCGGCTGGCGACCAGCTCGGACTGGTGGGTGGTGCCGTTGCGGGCGTCGAACCGGGCGGCCAGCGCGGTGGCGGTCTCCGCCAGTTCGTCAGCGAGTTGCCCGGCCGGGACGTCCGCCGCCGGACGGTCGCCGGCGGCCCGCCGGTACACCGTCAGCGCGCCGTCCACCTGCCGCAGCGCGGCCGACGCGGTGGCCGCGAAGTGCATGGCGGCGGCCGGCGAGGGCGCCCGGTCCAGCCAGTCCAGGTGTCGCTCGACCAGCTCCAGGGCCTGGGCCCCGTTGCCGGTGACGGTACGGAACTCGATGTGGTCGCCGATGTCCCACAGGTCGGCGAGGTTCCCCCGCATCCGGCGGTACGCCTCCCGGTGCGCGTCCCGCGCCTCGGCGTGCCGGCCGGTGTGCAGGTACGGCCCGAGGAGCGCGGTCAGGATCGCCTGCGGCTGCTCGGTGCAGGTGAGGCGTCCGGCGAGCACCGGCTCCGCCAGGGCCACCGCCTCGGCGTGCTGACCGGTGCCGGCCAGGTACTGCACCTGGGTGGTGGGGTCGCAACCGGCACAGTCGGAGAGGTCGTCGCGCGGCGTCGTCTGCCAGAGTCGGTACCAGTGCGCCGCCGCCTCGGCGTCGCCGACGTGGTCGGCCACCCGGAACCGGTGCTTGTGCACGGCCTGGAGGCTGTGCCCGCCCGCGCGGTACCGCCGCTCCATGTCGTCGAGCACCCCCTGGGTGCGGTCCAGC
This sequence comes from Micromonospora pallida, assembly GCF_900090325.1. Classification (NCBI taxonomy): domain Bacteria; kingdom Bacillati; phylum Actinomycetota; class Actinomycetes; order Micromonosporales; family Micromonosporaceae; genus Micromonospora; species Micromonospora pallida. The sequence goes on from NZ_FMHW01000002.1 coordinate 6,248,724, forward strand.
GGCACCTCGGGGAACTTCAGCAGGCCGTTGACCATGTACTTGAAGTGCCAGAGCAACTGCCCGGCGTGGCGGGCGTGGTAGGGCTGCGGGTCCCGGTCGAACTCGGCCAGACACCAGGAGAAGGTCACGAAGGACTTGGCCGGCTCGCCGCCGTAGGTGTAACCGTTGGTGGCCTGCATGCGGGTGACGAAGGCCAGCTCGCGGTCCCCGGCGGCGTCGACCCGCCGGAGCAACTGCTCCAGGGCGGCGATCTGCCCCGGCCCGTACGGCATGTTGTTGACCTCGCGGAGCACCCGCCACAGGTCCTCGTCGGTGGTGGACAACCGTTCACTCCCGTCCCGGTACGGCCCGGCCGAGCAGGCCGAGGAAGGAACTGTTCAGCAGCGCGGCGTCGGCCGCGCGGATCGGATGGTGCCCGAGCAGCAACGCCTGCCCGTACAGCGCCTCGACGGCGAGCCCGACCAGCTCCGGCTCGGTGAGCGTGCTGACCCGGCGGACCAGCGGGTTCCGGTGGTTGAGTACCAGTTGCGGGCGGTCCGGCGGGGCGGACGCGGCGAGCGCGTCGAGCACCCCGCCCCACAGCTCGTCGGCCCGGTCCCGGCTGGCCGCGAGCTGGTCGTTGAACGCCGCCGAGCGACTGACCAGGTAGAGCGCCGGCAGCGACACCGGGTCGTACGCCCGGATCACCACCTCGCAGCCGGTCCGGTCCAGGGCCCGCTGGGCGGCGGCGAGGAACGGCCGCAGGGCCAACTCGACCTGCGGGTCGAGCGCGTCGAAGCGGGTGGTCAGGTCGCTCGGCTCCAGCCGTTCGATGAGCACCGACCGGTCCACCGTGGGCAGCCGCTCGATCAGCTCGGTGTCGTACGTGTAGCCGCCGTTGACCACGGCCAGGTCCTGGGCGGCGGCCACCGCGGCGAGCTGGCGGAACTCGTCCAGGCTGGCCGCGTACCGGATCAGGCCGTGCCGCTGGCGGAACTCGGCCAGCGTCAGCGTGCCGACGTTGGTGTCCATCGGCCACCACTCGTCGACCAGGCGGAGCATCTCGTCGTCGTGCAGCGCCAGCGCCTTCACCCCGAGGTGGTGCACCTGGAGGAACTCGGCCAGCCGGCGCGGGTCGTGCTTCGCCAACCGGACCAGCCAGCCGCGTACCTGGTCACCGAGGGCCTCCCGGGTCGCGGTGAGCAGGGTGTCCTCGTAGAGCGCCTCCCGGCTGGCGGTCGGCCGCAGTTCGCTGGCATCCACCACGCAGTGCGCGAAGAAGGCCCAGTCGGGCAGCAGGCCGTCGGCGTGCTCGGTGAGCAGCATCCGCTTCAGGTAGACCCGATGGCCGGCGCGGGCCGCCGGATTCACCGGGCCGGGCAGGACGAACGCGACGCCGGTCAGCCCCGCCTCCGGCACCGACAGCGGCAGTACGTCGAACGGGTCGAAGCCGAGCGTCTCGCGCGCGTACCGGACCAGCGCGGCCCGGTCCACCGGGGCGCCGGGCGTGGTCGGCCAGGGCGGCGGGCCGGCGGTGGTCACCACGTCCCCGACCCGGACGGTGACCGGCAGCAGCGAGCCGAAGAGCCGGGCCAGTTCGGTGACGGTCGGGGTGGTGAACCACTGGTCGGCGTCCCGGCGCGGGACCAGCGTGACCGTGGTGCCCGGTTCGCTCCGGCCGGCGCCCGGCGGGGCCGGCTCGACGGCGTAGCGGCCGTCGGAGTGGCCGGTCCAGCAGACCGTCGGCTGGTCACCGTGCCGGGTGAGCACCCGGATCTCGTCGGCCACCAGGAAGCAGGAGAGCAGCCCGATGCCGAACTGGCCGAGGAACTCGTGCCGGGAGAAGCCCAGCTCGTCCCGCTTGGAACTACGGCCGATGGTGGCCAGCAGCTCGTGCACCTGCGCCTCGGTGAGGCCGATGCCGGTGTCGTGCACCCGCAGCGTCCCGTCGCCGGTCAGCTCGGGCGGCTCGATGCGGATCAGCGCGGGCGCGTCCGGCTCGGCCGCCCGTCGTGCGGTGATCGCGTCCACCGCGTTCTGCATCAGCTCGCGGACGTACACCCGCGGGCTGCCGTACAGGTGATGACTGAGCAGGTCGACCACGCCACGGAGGTCGACCTGGAAGGTGTGGTCCACGCCTGAGTGCTCCCCGTCCTGAGTCGGCGACCACCGTACCGATGATCACCGACACACACCTCCCCCTTTCAACCGGCGATTCGCCGGTCGGCGGGTCAGGCTGTGGGCGGGGTTCCGGTCGTGGGTGCCGGCGCAGCGGATGCGCGACGCCGAGCCGGCACCCGTGCCGACCGGTCGAGCCCGTCCGTCACACGGTGCCGACGTACTGGCTGACGTGGTAGGCGGTGCTGCGGCCGTCCGGGAGGCGGGTCCACTTGGAGACCATCAGGTGCAGGCCGTTGGCGCTGCTACTGGACCAGGGGTGGATGAAGCCGCCGTACAGGCCGGGCTCCTGCCAACTCGTCACCTGGATCTTCTCCGGCGTCCAGACCTGGTCGGGACCGGTGGCGGTCCGGGTCACGATGTTGCCGGTCGCGGCGTTCAGGTACGCCATGACCCAGGTGCCGTCGGCCAACCGCCGCACCGACGGCTCGCCGAACCGGCCGTTGAGGATCGGGCTGCACGGCCGACCCCAGCCCCAGTTCGAACCGTTCCAGCCCCATCCCTCGTACGACTCGGGGTAGAACAGCCGGTCCCAGCGGACCCGGCGCAGCATCATCGGACCGTCCTGCCGGCCGGACCGCACCGAGAAGACGTAGACCCAGTCCCCGTCGCGTTGCATGGTCCACATCTGGAACGGGTCCTTGTTGTCCGGGCTGTTCCACCACTTCAGGTTCGTCCGGACGAAGTCGTTGCCGTTGTCGGAGTAGGCGATTCCCGCGTACCGCGACTTCCAGTGCGGCCCGGCGGGGCCGACCGAGTGCCAGTTCTCGATGCTCATGTACGAGACGAGCTGCCGGCCGGTCTCCGGGAAGCTGATCCCGTCGTTCGGGATGACGGTGACCTCCCACAGCCCGTCGATGCCGATGCCGTTGTGGCCGTTGTGCATGATCTCCGGGGCACGCCCGTTGCCCCACACCTTGGCCGCGCTGTCGAAGACCACCCCACCCGCCGCGCCCGGGTGGACGGCGGAACGCAGCATGACCGGCGAACGCCAGTCGTTCGGCAGCGGCGGGCCTTCCGGCCACGGGGTGTTGAAGGTGTCCCCGAAGAGATAGCCGATCGAGCCGTTCTCCAGCACGTACGGGATACCCAGGTCGGTGCCGGCCACCTGCCAGCGGTGGTTGGTGTCCAGGTCCGCCCCGGTGAGCCGCTTCTTCCAGGTGGCGGCCTGCGCCGTCCCGGGCAGCACCAGGGCGGACCCGGCCACCCCGGCCGCGCCGACGGCGGCGATCCGGCCGAGCAGCGCGCGACGATTCATTCCCATGGCTGTCCTTTCTCGACCCCCGTGCCGGGTCAAAGGGTGGCTTCGCCGTTGAGGCCGAATGCCCGGAGTGTTGCGAAGACTGAGACATGTGTCAATGTATCCGGTGGGGCTTTCCTTCATTTCTGACACCGTTACGAGAAGCTGTTGACGCTGGCCGACCTCGTCGTTTGCGGAGGCGGCTCACGCGTCCGGGCCGGAAACCGGCACGAGGTCGGCTCGTGACGGGAAGGGGATCAGCCGGCGCTCGGGTAACGGCAGGCGGACGCCGCTGCCGCGGCCTGCTGCCCCGGGTCGATCGGCATCGGTACCGCCCGGCCGGGTCCGGTCGACCGCACCGCCCGGATCAGCCCGGTCGGGCTGTCCCCACCCAGGCAGGCAGCGGCGACGAGGACCGCCGCACCGCCGGCCGGCGGGTCGGTCCGGGCGCTCGCCCCGACGGCGGGATCGCGTACGTCGACCAGGCCGATCTGGCGCCAGCCGGATCCGCCGTCGGGGGAGGTGGCGAAGCCGACGACGTCCAGACCGGGGCCGGTGGCGCGCAGAGTGAGCGGGCCGGAGCGGTCGGCCGTGACGGAGAAGTCCAGGGTGCTCGGGAGCGGCCGACCCTGCGGGCACTCGGACGCGCGCAGCCCACGGGGCGGGTTGCCGTGGACGACCGCCGAGGAGACGACCCCGCCACCGGCCACCGTGAACCAGCGCACGTCCGGGGTGCCGCCGGTGTTGTCGTAGACCTTCTCGCCGACGCAGAAACCGGTGAAGCCGACCGTGCAGCCGGCCGGGATGGTGGTCTGCACCGGCTGGTCCCGGCTGGCGCCCCGCCGGACGTGGGCACCGGCGCCGTACGTCGTCCCGGTGAAGGTGGCGTCGGCCGGCAGCCGGGGACAGGCGGGGGGAGCGGAGGACGGTGCCGTCGCCGGAGGACTGCCACGCCGGGCCACCCCGACCGCCGTGGCGACCGTGATGGCGGTGGCGGTGGCGGCCACGGCGGCCAGCAGTGCCGGCCGCCGCCAACGGCGCGGGAGCGGTCCGTCCTCGTCGGGCGGGCCATCGGCCGGGTTCACGTTCCCGGTGTCGGTTGGGCGTTGTTCGTCCGCCACCTCGTGCCAGCGCCGCCGCCACTCGTCGGGGTTCCCGCCGCACGCGCCGACGTAGGCGAGCAGCACCTCCAGGGTGGGCAGCCGGGTGCCGCCGGCCGCCTCGGAGAGAGTGGTCGCGCTGTAGCCGGCGGTGCGGGCGAGTGTCCGGTAGGTGGGGTTGCCCGCCTCGGCACGGAGCTTGCGCAGCTCGTACGCGAGAGCCTGCACGGGTCCGGCGGTCGGATCGACGGGTCGCTCCTGACGGGCCACGTACTCCTCCAGGGGTTCACGGGCAGTCCGGTCCATGGTTACCCACGGTGTCGAACTGGATCCAGAGAGCTGTCGGAAACTCGTTCGACCCGCACCGCTGTCCGGAATTGATTGACCAGCTCAGAAGGGTGTTCCGGTCAATCCGTCCGGCGCATAGCAATGGATGCGGGGCGATCGACCGGTCGCTCCGCATCCGACGAGAGGAGAGAGCTGTGCGGACCCGAAAGACCACCCTGGCCGGTGCGGCGATCGGCGCCCTGGGGCTGCTCGGTGCGCTCGGCGCGCCCGCTGCCGCCGCCCCGGCGGCCCGCAACTGCGCGATCAACCTGGACACCGGGGCGTGGTCCTGTGCCGGGAGTGAGGAGCAGGCGCTACGGGACGTGGGTGCCCAGGCCAGCATCGTGATCGCCCGTACGTACGACGGGACCAACTACACCGGCACGGTGCTGGCCTGGGCCCAGTCCCGGCAGTGCACCTCGTCGTACGACAGCGAGTGGCAGTGGGCTGACCTGCGGAGCACCGCAGCGGGGAACATGAACAACCGGATCAGCTCGGTGCGCACCTACAACCAGTGCGACGTGAAGCTCTACGACGGGCTGAACTTCTCCGGCGCCGCGTCCACCTGGATCGACGCCTCGGCCAACCTGGCGAACATCGGCACCGGCTGGAGCAACCGGGCGAGTTCCATCAAGTTTTCCTGACCGCGCCGGTCGGGTCGGGCCTCCTCGCTCGGCGAGGGGCGAGTGGAGGGGCCCGCCCGACGCGGGTGCCCGGGGTCGCTCACGCGGCCCCGGGTGCCGCCGTCCGGCATCCGCGCAAGGTGCGATGACCGGGGGAAACGCCTGGCATGTGGGTTTCCCACATAGTTATACTCATCGATATCTGGTAGGAATTCTTCAAGCCGGCCTGCTCACTCGGAAAGTCCCACCCCCTCGTGAACGGGAGAGCCGATGTCCCCCACCCGACCCGGTCTGCGGCGCCGCATGCTCACGCTGCTGGTCGCCACCGTCGCCGCCGTGACCACCGCCCTCGGCCTGGCCAGCCCGGCCTTCGCCATCAGCCACTCCAGTGCCACCACGCAACTGCGCAACGCCGGGATCTCCTGGACCTCCAGCGGCGGGTGCAGCGACCGCAACAACCCGACCTGCACGTCCTTTGACGGCATCCGTCAGGCGACCATCGACGGGATCATCACCTTCAAGCGGGCCAGCGGCTGCGGCATCATCATCACCGCCGGCACCGAGACCGGCCACGCCGGCGGCACCTACAGCCACTGGAACGGCTACAAGGTCGACATCGGCCTGAGCACCTGCATCCAGAACTACATCTCGGCGAACTACACCTACGTCGGATACATCTCCGGCTTCGGCTACCAGTACCGGGCGCCCTCCGGCAACCTCTACACCAAGGAGGGCAACCACTGGGACATCCTGTACTACACCTGCGGCTGCTGATCTGTCCGCCGCTCGGGGCCGGCACCGGTGACGGTGCCGGCCCCGCACGTGTCCGCCGTTCTTTTCCGGCCGGCGGGTGAGCCCGGCAGCCCGGCGGCTGCTCATCCGGCGCCGAAGCAGACGAAGGCGGCGGCGGTGGCGTGCGCCGCCCCCGTCCCGCCACCGTCGTCGAACGCCCGCTGGGCCTCGGCCAGCGCCACCGCCGGGCCGGCGCCGCCCCGCATCCGCCGGTGCAGGTCCAGCATCAGCGCGGTGGTGAGGTCGGCCGGCACCGGCAGGACGGTGGCCACGAGGCTGCGGGTGCCGAGCGCCAGCAGCACCGCGGTGAAGCCCATCACCTCGTCGCCCGGCCGGACACCAGCCCGGCCGGAGTCGCACGCCGACAGCACCACGCACCCGGGCGGGCTGGTCAGCCGCTCCAACTCGTACGCGGTCAACGGCCCGTCAGCCAGTTCCAGCGTGGAGAAGAGCGGGTTGTCCGCCCGGAACCGGCCGTGCGCGGCGATGTGCGCCAGCCCCGCGCCGTTGAGCGCAGAGGTCACCGCGTCGGCGGTGGCGGCGGCCCCGGTGAGCGGGCGGGCGCCGGGCAGCACCGTGCCGAGCTGGCGTACCTCGGCCTCGGCGGCGGACAGCCGGGGCCCGGCCACCAGCACCGGCGGCCCGACCGGCCCGACCCGACCGGCGGCCCGTAACCAGGCCGTCGCCGAGGGCGCCACGGTCACCGCCCGGCCCGCGCAGGTCGGCAACCCCGCCCACGGTACGGCGTGCAGCTCGCCGATCGGCACGATCACCAGTGGCCGGTCGCCGAGCCGGCGGCGTACCGGGTCGAAGAGCTGCCCGTCCAGTGCGGCGGCGGTGTGCGCCACCCCGGCGCGGGCGTCCGCACTGTCGCCGGTGGTGACCAGCCGGCGCAGCCCGAAGCGGTGCCGCCGGGCCACCCGTACCGCCTCCGCGAGCGGCCCCAGGTCGTGCAGGCTGGCCCGGCCGTCGCGGACCAGCACCGCCCGTAGCCGGTCGCCGTGCGCGACCAACTCCAGCAGCACGGCGTTGCCGAGCGCCGGGGCGAGCGCCGGTACGTCGGGCGGCCGGAGCAGTTCACCGCCGCCGTCCACGCCCCGGGCCAGTTCCCGGATGCGCTGCTCCAACCGGGCCTGGCTGCGTCGCAACGCCTGTACGGGGTGGCCGGTGAGCAGGGCGTCCTCCAGTGCGGCGCTGACCATCCGCAGTTCGGTCAGGGCGGTCGCCAGGTCCGGGTCCTGGGGCGGGGAGACCGGCCGCATCCGCAGCGCATTGGCCCGCCACCGTTCCGCCCAGGCCAGCACCCGGGTCGGGGCACCCCGCCGGACGGCGATGTCCAGCCCTTCGGCGGCCAGCTCGTGCCCGTACGCCCCGCTGTGCGCCCGCAGCTCGGTCGCGCCGAGTGACGCGCGGTGGCCGTCCAGCACCGCAAGTCCCCGGCGCAGGGCCCGCGCCGCGCCGGACTCGTCGCCGTCCAGCCTTCGGCGCAGGGCGAGGGCGTACCACCCCTGGGCCCGGCGGGGCGCGGTGCCCCGACGGCGGGAGTCGGCGGCCACCGCCAGCAACCCGGCCGCCCGGTCGGTACGCCCCAGCGCGGTGGCGAGCCGGGCGGCCTCGATCCGGGTGGTCAACGCAGGGCCGGGCCAGCCGGTCGCGTCGAGCTGACCGGCGGTCCGCACCATCGCGGCGAGCAGGGCCGGTGACCGGACGCCCTGGGCGTACCCGGCCCGCAGTTCGACGTGGCGGGCGAAGGTGGCCCAGGTGCGGCGCCCCTGCCGGCGGAACCGGCTGCCGGCCGCCGCCGCGGCCTCGGTGGCGGTCGGCAGGTCACCGGCGAGCAGCGCGGCGCGAGCCCGGGCCAGCAGCGCCTCGGCCAGGTCCGAGGCCATCCCCCGGCGACGCAGCTCGGTGACGGCGGTGGCGGCCACCTCGACCGCCTCGTCGATCAGCGGTACGGAGAGCAACAGCTCGAACCGGTCCAGCAGCAGCGCCGGTCGGGGCACCGCGAGCCGCCGGTACTCGGCGTCGACCGTGGCGAAGCAGCGCAGCGCGCCGGCCACGTCACCGCGCTGGCCGGTGGCGATGCCGCTGTTCCACCGGGCGTCGGCGGCGGCCAGGTCGAGCCCGAGCAGGCTGAAGGCGGTGGCCGCGCGGTGCAGGTCGTCGTCGGGTCCCCGGCCGGAGCCCCGGTGTGCGTCGATCAGGCCCCGGTTGTTGCGGGCACGGGCCTCCAACAACAGGTCGCCCTCCCGCTGGGCGACCTCCACGGCCACGCCGTAGTCCCGGACCGCCTCGTCGAACCGGCCCCGGTAGTGCAGCACCACGCCCCGCTGCATCCGGGCCCGCCCGGCATCCGCCCCGGTGAGCAGGGGAAGCGCCAGGGTCACCGCGCGCAGGGCGGCGGTGGTCCGGCCGGCGTTGGCCAGCACGTACCCGAGGCTCATCCGGGCCAGCGCCCGGAGCCGGGGGTCGTCGGCGGCCCGGACCGCGCGGCGCAGGTGACGCAGTGCCCCGGGCAGGTCGTTGAGTTCCCGCAGGGCCAGACCGATGGCGCGTTCGGCGGTGGACCGCGCACCGGAGTCCGGTGCGCCCGCGAGCACCTGCCGGGCGACCGCGATCGCCTCGTGCGGGTAGCGCTGGACCGCGTCCAGGGCGGTCTGTGCCGCGCCGGCACCGGAAACGGTCCGGTCGGCCATGCGGAGAAGAATCCCCGACCGGCGCGCTCCGGTCAATGTCAGGGACCGGACGCAGCGTGATCAACGATTGACACCCGGCTATCTTCTGAAATAATTGTCCTGCTCGGAGAGCGTTTCGTGACCGCCTGACCGTCGTCGGCCACGCGTCTTCCACTCGCCTGGAGGTCCGGTGTCACCCGACCACCGCAACGTGTCGTGTCCGTCCGGGCAGGTCTCCCGTCGACGGTTGGTGGGGTGGTCGGTGTTGGCCGCCGCCGCGGTGCCGCTCGGCGTACTCGGCCGTCCCGGGCCGGCCGGTGCCGCGGAGTCGCCCGACCAGGCGTACCAGCGTGCGTTCCTGGAGGCCGTGGCCGCCGACCCGACCGTCCGCCGGCACACCGTTCAGGGCCGGGAGTTCCTCTACCGTCCCCGGCAGCTCCTGGTCGCCCCGCAGGATCTCGCCCGGGTGCTCAGTCGGCTGCGCGGCTGGGGCCACCAGGTCGTCGAGGTGGCCGGGTTCGGCGGCGTGCGCCGGCTGCTGTTCCAGCAGGAGACCGACATTCCCGGCGTGGTGACGAAGCTGCGTGACCCACGGCAGTGGCCCGGCCAGCCGGTCCCGCTGGTGCAGCCGCACCACGTCCTGCTCGGCTTCGGGAACATCATGGGCAACCCCGGTGGGCCACCCCGGGTGGCCGCTCCGCTGCCGGCCCCCGATCCGGCCCGGCAGGGCGAGGGGGCCGGCGTGACCGTGGGGGTCTGCGACACCGGCATCTGGCGCCGGGCCGGCACCGCCCACCCGCAGTGGCTCGGCGGCAGCTACCTGCCGGAAACCGACGACGAGGACGCGCTCTACCTCGGCGGCACCCAGCTCGCCCTCCAGGGCGGCCACGGCACCTTCGTCGCCGGGGTGGTCCGGCAGGCCGCCCCGGGCGTCCGGTTCGACCCGGAGGCCGCGCTCACTCCGACCGGGATCGGAGACGAGGAGAGCCTGGTCGCCGCGCTCGGCCGGCTGAGTTCGGCGGTGGCGATCGTCAACCTGTCCCTCGGCTACTTCACCCAGGACGACCAGCCGCCGCTGCCGGTGGCGAACGCCCTCGCCGGGCTGCCCCGCACGGTGGCCGTGGTCGCCGCCGCCGGCAACGCCGGCACCACCCGCAAGGCATGGCCGGCTGCCCTGGACCAGGTGGTGGCGGTGGCGGCGGTGAGCGCCGGCCCCACCGGCCCGGTCCCGGCCACGTACAGCGGCCACGGCTCCTGGGTGGACGCCTGCGCCCAGGGCGACCGGAACAGCACCTACGTCGACGGCGAGCTGTACCTGTCCGGCCAGCCCACCCTGCTGTTCCACGGCTTCGCCGCCTGGGCCGGCACCTCCTTCGCCACCGCCCACGTCTCCGGGCGGATCGCCGCGCTGATGACCGCCACCGGACTGGACGCGGCCTCCGCTGCGGCGCTCCTCGTCGCCGGCCCGGTCTGGCACCCCGACTACGGCGTGCTGGTCGGATGAGCAGCGCCGACCACCGGGCGGTGCCCGGCACCCCACCGCCGCGCGACACCGCCGCCCTGGTGTCCGCCGCCGCCGCTGGCGAGGAGTCGGCCTGGGCGGAGCTGGTCGGCCGGTACACCCCCCTGGTGGTGACGGTGATCCGCAGCCACGGGCTGGACCGGGTCGACGCCGCCGACGTCAACCAGACCGTCTGGCTGCGGCTGGTCGAACAACTCGGCCGGTTGCGCGAGGCGCACGCCCTGCCGGCCTGGCTGGTCACCACCACCCGGCGGGAGTGTCACCGGCTGCTGCGGATCGGCCGGCGCACCCAGCCGTTCGACCCGTACGACGACTCGGTCGACGGGCACACCGGCGTCTTCCTGCTGATCGACCCGGCCAGCCCCGACGAGGACCTACTGCGGGCCGAGCGGCAGCAGGCGTTGCGGGACGCGTTCGCGCAGCTCCCGACCCGCTGCCGGGACCTGCTGGCGCTGCTCGCCGGAGATCCTCCGGCGAGTTACCGGGAGGTCGGTGAGCGGCTCGGCATGCCGGTGGGCAGTGTCGGTCCGACGCAGGCCCGTTGTCTGGCGAGGCTGCGTGACTGCCCGGCACTCGCCCCGTATGTTCGACTGTCCCCGGGCGGGGCGGAGGGGACCGGAGGTGAACGCGATGGAGCAGTGGCCGCCCGCCGGTGACGACGCGCTGCTGGTCGAGCTGGGTGCCGCCCTGCGCGACCCGGGGCCGGTCTCCGAGGAGTTCCTGGACGCGGCGCTGGCTGCCTTCGCCTGGCGTACGGTCGACGCCGAGCTGGCGCTCGCCGAACTGACCTTCGACTCGGCCAGTGACCGGGAACCGGCCGGCCTGACCCGCTCCACCGGTGCCGAGCGGACGTTGACCTTCCGCAGCGGGCCGGTGGTCGTCGAGCTCGAGGTGACCGCCACCGGCATCGTCGGGCAGCTCTCCCCGGCCCGTCCCGGTCGGGTCAGCGCCCGCACCGCAGCCGGTCAGTACGACGAAGTGCCGGTGGACGACGTCGGGTTCTTCTCGATGGGGGTGCCGCCGGCCGGTCCGGTGCAGTTCCGCGCCAGCACCACGAGGTACGCCGTACGAACCGCCTGGGTCAGCCTGCGCTGAGCCGCGCCCGCTTTCCCGTTCGGCCCGCGTGCCGTCGGCCGCGCCCGGGATGCGGCGGGGCCGGTGGTCGGTCCGGTCGCGGTCCTCGCCGCCGAAGGTGATTGGCCGGACACGCCGGAACGGAGGCCGCGGGTCCCGTCCGCGACCTCCGTTCCACCCCCTCGTCAGCGCATGGCGGCTCGCTGACCCACCGTCACGTCGTAGCGGACCCCACCCAGGTCCGCCCGCTCCGCGCCGGTGTTGTCCGGACCGAACTGGGTCACCCGTACGGCCATCGGCTCCTTCGTCACCGTGGTGGCGGTGAAGTTGAGCGACAGGGTGAGTCGCTCCTTCGGGTTCAACGTCAGGTTGTCCAGGCTGGCCTGCCCCGGCTCGACGATCTCGATCTGGTTACGGCCCAGGTCACGGACGCCCTTGCCGGCCTTGCCACCCTGTACCCAGCGCTGGTAGAGCGTGGTTCCGAGGTCGGCGACGAGCCGGCCACCGGCGACGCGCAGCGGCGCGCCGACCTCGCTGAAGGCCAGGGTGTTGCGGGTCACCCGGGGCGTCGTGTTGCCGATGGCGAACGGCCGGACCTGGGCCAGCCCGCCGGCCTCCACCTCGACCGTGTCCACGTTGCGCCAGGCGATGTTGTTGTTGTGCCGAGTGTTGATGTTGATGTCCGGACCCTCGAAGTTCATCGGGTCGTTCGGGGAGACCCAGCGGGCCACCAGGCAGTAGTGGCCGGGGCCGGGCACGTTGTCCCACGGGATGACGACGGTGGTCACGCCCGGCGAGGCGACCGGCACGGCCTTCCAGCCGATCTGCGTCCAGCCACCCGGCCAGATGGCCCCACCACCCGGCACGGTCCGCCACACCTCGAGGTAGCCCTCTTCGGTGTCGCTTCCGCCGTACGGGCCGGGGGTGTTCAGGTTGACGAAGACGTAGTTGCGCACCCCGACGATCGGGTTCTGACTGCTGCTGCACCCGGTGGCGTAGTGGCAGACCTTGATGTCCGGGCTCTCCCAGAGCGGGTCGTACCCGTGCGGCTGGAGTCCGACGTCCGACGGGTGGTCCTTGATGAAGACGTCGGCGGCCATGAGGGTGCCGACGTCACCCGAGCGGTCGAGTGGCGCCGCGGTGGCCGAGGTGACCGTGAGCAGCGCCGCCGTCGCCGCCCCGGTGAGCAGGGTGAGCACGGTTCGACGGGTGCGTTGCGTCAGACGCGTGGACACGTTTCCCTCCCGGTGCTGGGGGTCCCGCGACCGGTGGCCGGCGCGCGGGTGGACACCCTTACCGAGGGGGATCGGCGGACGAAAATACGTCCGGCGGTCCGCTGCGTTGTCAGATGGCGGAAGTTCACGACAGACGCGGTGAAAGGCGGCAGAAGCCGTGGATCAGCCCGTGGGCGGATCCCTCAGTCGTCGTCCTCTTCGGCCACCGGCTCGTCGCCGACGCAGCGCACCTTCAGTTCGTGTTCGCCGGACGGCCCGACGAAGCTGACCTCGACGTCGTCGTCCGGGCCCCGGTCGGCCTCACCCACCCGGTAGCCCTGCGCCGGTGCCCAGGAGACCAGCCGTACCCCGTCCGGGCCGCACTCGGCCACCGCGCTGCCGCCGGTGGTCGCGAAGACCCGCCGTACGCCCGACGGGGCGGAGGTGGTCGGCGACGGCGTGCCGGGGGTGGACGGGCCGGCCGGCGGTGCCGGGCCGGAACCGGTCGGCTGCGGCGTGGCCAGCGCCCGTTCGACCTCCTCCTGGCTGCGTACGCCGCCCGGGGTGCCGGTGATGCTCTCCCCGACCAGCCGGATCGCGGCCACCCCGACCAGGGTGACCAGCACGGCGGTGACCAACCAGCCGGCGACGGCGAGGAACGGACGACGCATGCCCCGACTATCCCCGATCGCGGGTTGGGGCGAGCACCGGACGACGATAAGGGAGGGTTAAGGCGCGGGCCGGAGCCGTCGCAGGCGGCTAGCCTGCCTGTGTGCCCCGCCTGCTGCTCATCGAGGACGACCTGTCGATCCGGACCCCGCTGGTCCGAGCGCTGCGGGACCGGGGCCACGCCGTGGCCGCCGCGTCGACCGCGATGGACGGGCTGCGCGACGCTCTCGACAACCGGCCGGACCTGGTCGTGCTCGACCTCGGACTGCCCGACCTCGACGGTCGGGAACTGCTGCGGATGCTGCGCGCGGTCAGCCCGGTGCCGGTGATCGTGGCCACCGCCCGCGACGACGAGACGGAGATCGTCCGGGTCCTCGACGCGGGCGCGGACGACTACGTGGTGAAGCCGTTCACCGCCGCCCAGCTCGACGCGCGGGTCCGGGCGGTGCTGCGGCGCGCGGCCTCGGCCGCCGGAACGGACGACCCGACGCTGGTCGTGGGCGGGTTACGGGTCGACCCGCGGGCACGGCAGGTGACCCTGGACGGTGAGCCGGTCGAGCTGACCCCACGCGAGTTCGACCTGCTGCACCACCTGGCCGCCCACCCCGACGAGGTGGTCACCAAACGCGAACTGCTGACCGAGGTCTGGCAGATCCCGTACGGCGGCGCGGACAAGACCGTCGACGTGCACCTGTCGTGGCTGCGCCGGAAGCTGGGCGAGAGCGCCCAGCAGCCCCGCTACCTGCACACCGTCCGGGGAGTGGGGGTACGGCTGACGCCGCCGGGGGAGGCCGGGTGAGGGCGCGCCTGGCCCTGCTGGCCGCTGCGGTCAGCGTGCTCACCCTGGTCGCCTTCCTGGTGCCGCTCGCGCTGCTGGTGCGTACCGTCGCCGAGGACCGGGCCACCGTCCGGGCCACCGCCGACGCGCAGAGCCTGGTGCCGGTGGTGGGTACGGCCGACGCCGCGACGATCCGGCTGACCGTCGAGCAACTCGCCGCCGACTCCGGTCGGCCGGTCAGCGTCTTCCTGCCCGACGGCACGGTGCTCGGCACCCCGGTTCCGCGTACCCCGGCGGTGGCCCTGGCGGCCCGGGGCCAGAGCCTCACCGCCGAGTCGGCGGGGGGACGCGAGGTGGTGATCGCGGTGCAGGGCCTGCCCGACGGCACCGGGGTGATCCGCACCGTGGTGCCGGGCGCCGAACTGACCGCCGGGGTGGGCCGGGCCTGGCTGGTGTTGGCCCTGCTCGGCATGCTGCTGGTGGTGATCGGGCTGGTGGTGGCGGACCGGCTGGCCCGCTCCCTGGTCCGGCCGATCAGTGAGCTGTCCGCGGTGTCGCACCGGCTCGCGAACGCCGAACTGGACGCCCGGGTGACCCCGGCTGGCCCGGTCGAGCTGCGCGAGGTGGCCGGCGCGCTCAACCATCTGGCCGGCCGGATCCAGGAGCTGCTGGCCCAGGAACGCGAGCAGGTGGCCGACCTGTCGCACCGGCTGCGTACCCCGCTGACCGCGTTGCGGCTGGAGGCCGAGTCGTTGGGCGACCCGCAGGACGCGGCCCGGATCACCGCCGCCGTGGACGGACTGGAGCGGGCGGTGACCGGTCTGATCCGGCAGGCCCGGCGGCAGCGGCCGACAGCCGCCCCGACGGGCTGCGACGCGGCGGCCGTGGTCGCCGACCGGGTGGCGTTCTGGTCGGTGCTGGCCGAGGACACCGGGCGGACGGTCCACTGCGCGCTGGCGGCCGGGCCGTTACCGGTCGCGGTGGCCGCCGACGACCTGGCGGCAGCGGTGGACGCGCTGCTCGGCAACGTGTTCGCGCACACGCCGGACGGCGCCCCGTTCACCGTGCGGCTCGCCCCGGTGGCCGGCAGGAGCGCCGGGTCGTACGGGCAGGTGCTGCTCACGGTGGCCGACGAGGGGCCGGGCATGCCGCCCGACACGGTCCGCCGGGGGGCCAGCACGGCCGGGTCGACCGGTCTGGGGCTGGACATCGCCCGCCGGGCGGCGGAGGCCGGCGGCGGACGGCTGGAGCTGCGGACGGGCCCGACCGGCGGAGCCGAGGTGCTGCTCTGGCTCACCCCACGAGCCACCCCGACCGCCGCTTAGCGCGGCACCCACGGCCGGGCTCCCGCTTGCCCCTGCTTGCTCCCCGCCATGCGACGGATGATCAACTCCGTCTGCGGCATGTCGGGGTCTCCGGTCGATCGGACACCCCCGTTTGCGGCAACTCGGGTCAGCTTCCGGCCTTAACCGGGCCTTAGTGTCGGTGCAGCGCGCCGCTATCCCGCTTCGACCGATCCTCGTAGGCAGAACCCGAGGAAAGGTGCATCGAGATGAAGCGCAACCTGATCCTGGCGTCCCTGGGCGGCGTGGCGGTGCTGGCGGTGGCCGGAGCGGCGATCGGCACGGCTGCCGCCAGCGAGCAGAGCGGTCGTACCACCCTGACCGCGGCGACCACGGCCCCGACGGCCACGACGACCCCCGACGACAGCGGTGGCGCCACCCCCACGAGGAGCCCGGGCGACGACGACACCGCCACCCCCACCGCTCCGGCGGCGACCAGCACTCCCGCCTCGCCGTCCGGTGGCCCCACCCCGACGACGGGGAACGCGGTGGACGAGAAGCGCGCCGGAGAGATCGCGCTGGCCCGCTCCGGTGGCGGCCGGATCGTCGAAATCGAGGCGGAGACGGAGCACGGCCGCCGCGTGTGGAGCGTCGAGATCGTGAAGGGGGGAACCGAGCACGAGATCGACGTGGACCGGGCCAACGGCAGCGTGGTCAAGGCGGAGCAGGAGCCGGTGGACGACGACGATGACGACGACGACCGCGACGACGATGACGATGACGACGACGACCGCGACGACGACTGACCGAAGCTGACCGGGCCGGTGTGGTGGTGAGCCGAGCACCGGCCGGCGCGGGCCCCGCTCCCCTCGGGCGAGCGGGGCCCGTTCCCGTACGTGCCCGCGTCGCTCAGGACCGGCGCGCGGAACGGTCCGGCATCGGTCGGACGGATCACACTCGTTCCACCAGTCGGGACGCTGCCCCCGGTGGACGTCGTAGCCGGTCGGAGGTCGCCAGTCTCCCAGAAGACTGTTCGAGCGGCGGAGATCGATGGAAGCCGAGTTCGCTCACACCATCCAATTGCGAGGATATCGGCGTGGAAACCTTTGTCGTCACATGAATCCGGCGGATTTGGCCGTATGCTGTTGGCCGGTTTCCTCGGTGGGACTGCGCAGCTCAGGCAGGCACTTTGCCTGCCGGACGCGATGCCGGGGCGATGGGTTTCGTCGATGGATGCCGGATCACCGATTGTCGTCACCCTCCGGAGTGTGGGGAGGGGAAATGGCGCCTTAACGAGTCGGAAAAGTGTTGCCCCCAGGCTCCGGTGGCACGAGAACTCGTCCCCTGGAGGTCCGTCTTGCCCCCCACCCTTTCTCGGCCGAAGTACGCGCGGCGTACTGCCGTGACCACCTCCATCGTCACCACCGCACTCGCCGCCACCGCCGTGCTCGCCATCGGCCCCGCCGGTGTCGGGTCCAGCGCCGCACCCGACGGCGCCGCCTCGGACGTGGTCGCCGCCACGGAGATCCGCAGCGTCGCGTACCAGCAGGCCGTCGCCCGGGCCGCCACCACCAAGCCCAAGGTCACGGTGATCGGCACCGGCGGCACCATCTCCGGTGTGGCCACCTCGCGGAGCAGCTTCACCGACTACCGCTCCGGACAGATCTCCATCCAGAGCATGGTCGGTCAGCTCCAGCCGGAGATCGGCCAGGTCGCCGACGTCACCACCGTCCAGTTCGGTAACAAGGGCTCCGGCGGCTACACCATCGCCGAGTTCCACGCCCTCACCCTGGCTGTCGAGAAGGCGCTCGCCGACTCCGACGCCGTCGTGGTCACCACCGGTACCGACACCATGGAGGAGTTCGCGTACTGGCTGGACCTGACCGTGCGAAGCCGCAAGCCGGTGGTGACGACCGGGGCGATGCGCCCCTGGGCGGCGGTGACCCCCGACGGGCCGCAGGTGATCGGCGCGGACGGCCCGGCGAACCTCTACAACGCGATCGTCCTGGCCGCCAGTCAGACCACCTACTGCTACGGCACCGTGCTGATGCTCAACGACGAGTTCCACGCGGCGCGGGACGTCACCAAGACCAGCACCACCCGGATGGACACCTTCCAGACCCGTGAGCTGGGCGTCCTGGGCTGGATCGACGGCTCGATCATCAAGGTCGGCCGGGCGCCGGCCCGGGTGGCCGACTGCGACCAGAAGAACGACTGGTACACCCCGTTCGACCTGTCCAAGATTCCGGCCGGGTCGCTGCCCCGGGTCGAGGTCGTCTACAACTACCAGCAGGCCGGCGGCGAGGCGATCACCGCGTTCGCCGACGCCGGGGTGAAGGGCATCGTCACCGCCGGTACCGGCGCGGGTGGCATCTCCTCCGCGCAGAGCGCCGCGCGCACCGCTGCCGCCGCGAAGGGCGTGGTCTTCGTCAGCACCAGCCGGGTCGGTGCCGGCTCGGTCTCCGGTGGCAGCAGCACCCAGCCGATCATCGCCGGTGACGACCTGCTGCCGCAGAAGGCCCGGATCCTGCTGCTGCTCAGCCTCGCCGCCGCGCCCGGCGACGTCCCGAAGATCCGCGAACTGGTCACCACCCTCGGCAACCCGGAGTGGAACACCCTGCCCCCGGGTAAGCCGCAGAACTGAACCCTGCCGGTGAACCGCCGGCATCACGAACCGACGCCCCCGGGGAGGACTCTCCCCGGGGGCGTCCGGCATTGGGCGAGCTGCCGGAACGCCCCGGAGGGCGCGCGGCCTTGACAACGTACAACCGATTGGTTGTATATTTGGGTCGTGACCAAGGAGAGCGACGACCGGGCGGACGCCCTGTTCCACGCGCTCGCCGACCGCACCCGACGGGACATCCTGCGCCGCGTGCTGGCCGGGGAGCACTCCGTCACCGCGCTCGCGGCGAAGTACGACATGAGCTTCGCCGCGGTGCAGAAGCACGTCGCCGTGCTGGAGAAGGCCGGTCTGCTGACCAAGCGACGCAACGGTCGCGAGCAGTTGGCCAGCGGCGACGTGCAGGCGGTGCGGTCGGTGGCGTCCATGCTCACCGAGCTCGAACAGGTCTGGCGTGGCCGCATCGCCCGTATCGACGCGCTCATCGCAGCCGATTTCGACCAGGAGGACTGACCCGTGCCCGTGACCGACGTTCAGCACGACCTCGACAACCGGACCCTGACCATCACCGCGGACTTCGCCGCGCCGGTGGAGCGCATCTGGCAGGTCTACGCCGACCCGCGCCAACTGGAGAAGGTGTGGGGGCCGCCGACCTACCCGGCGACGGTGGTCGACCACGACCTCACGCCTGGTGGTCGGGTGACCTACTACATGACCGGCCCGGAAGGCGACAAGCACGCCGGCTACTGGCTGGTCAAGAGCGTGGACGAGCCCCGGGGCTTCACCTTCGACGACGGCTTCGCCGACCTGGACTTCAACCCGAATCCGGACCTGCCGGTCTCCGAGAACGTCTACGCCTTCACCGCGCACAACGGCGGCACGCGCGCGACCTACGTGGGCACCTACGCCTCCGCCGAGGCGCTACAGCAGGTGCTGGACATGGGGGTCGTGGAGGGCGCCTCGGGGGCGATCAACCAGATCGACGAGCTGCTCGCCTCCTGAAACGGTGGGAGACCGGGGCCGTCACGGCCCCGGTCTCCCAGGAGTTCAACGCTGTTCGTCCGGGCGGATGTCGACCACCCGGCGCTTTCTCAGCCGAGGTGCCGTTCCGTCCCGCCGAGCAGCGTGTCCGGGTCCTCCTCGTACCGGTCGTGGTACGGCCACTCGGTCTCGGCGAGCCCCACCGGGCCGGGGGCGACGACCAGCCAACCCCGCTTCCACTCGCCGCCGTCCTCGGTGGTGCGGCGCTGCGAGGTGAAGATGTGCACCCGCAGCCCGTTCTCGGTCAGCCCGAGCCAGTCGCTGAGCCGGTCGCGGAACGGGTCACCCGGGTAGTCGTTCATGGCGAGGTTGACCTCGACCACGCCCCCGGACTCCAGCTTCCCCGGCACGCTGCGGAAGAACGTCTCCAGGATCGGCTCGCCGGCCTCCAGGAGGTCGACGAACTCGTTGCCCTCCTCGTTGGTGGGCGAGTTGAAGACGATCCGGGAGAACCGCCCCTCGGCCGGCTCGAACATGTCGCCCTCCCGGAAGGCGACGTTCGTCAGGCCGTTGAGGGCGGCGTTGAGCTGGGACAGCGCCACCGCGCGCGGGTTGACGTCCACCCCGAGGACCGACTCGTAGCGGTCGGCGAGGACCAGCGAGAGCACACCGGAGCCGCACCCCATGTCCAGGGCCCGCGCGCCGCCGCGCCGGAGCATCAGCCGGACCAGCAGGTCCGCCTCCCAGAGCGGGTCGACGTACCAGCGGTGCTGCACCTCCTCCTCGACGTCCGGGTCGCTGAGCACCACCACCCCGTGCAGTTGGTGACCGCGCAGGGGCGAGGAGAAGGCGCTGCCGTCGTCGACGGCCATGCCGCTGTCGAGCAGCGCCCGGCGGCCCGCCACGCCGATCTCCCCGGTCAGGGCGTCCGGGTCGACCGGGGCGCCGGTGAGCAGGTCGGCGAGGGGGGTCGACTCGGCCCGGCCGACCACCTTCCGCATCGCGTCGCCGAGCTGTCGAAGTGCCGCCGCGTCGACACGCTCCGGCTGGATGGTCGAGCCTCCGACGATCATGCGCTACTCCCGAGAGTCGGTTCCAGACCGGGGATCAGGGCGGACGCCGGCCAGAAGACCTCCTGGCGCAACGGCCCCTCCCAGGCCATGAAGTGGGGGTGGTCCACGGAGAGACCGGCCAATTGCGAGGCGTGGCAGCGAAGCATAGCGATCTTTAGCCGCATCGCGGGGTCGTCCAGACGGGTGATCCGGGGGCTGGTCCCGTCGACGAGGTGGGCCAGGGTGGCGAGGTGCGGCTGCCACCGGTCGACGGGGGGTCGGTCCTGGTCGGGGGCGTCCCAGCCGGAGCCGAAGGCGTACGGGCAGTCGGCGTAGAAGGTGACCGGGCAGCCCGTTCCGGCGGCCGCGGTCAGTACCGCGTCCCGGGTGCCGACGTGGTCCGGGTGGCTGCCGATGCCCAGCGGGGCCCAGACCCGCACGTCGGGCCGGAACAGCGGGGCCAGCGCCGCCACCACCGTCGCGGACGGGAAGTCGGTCCGGTACGGCGCGTCCGGAATGGGCAGGTGGGTCACCCGGTTGCCGGCGAGTGCGGCGGCGGCCCGGTCCTCCGCGGCGCGTCCCGCCGCAGCGGCCGGACCCGACTCGAAACCGCACAGGCGGTCCCACTCGTCGTCGCCGCCCTCGGCCGGCGACCCGCCGCAGACGGTGACCAGAAGTACGGAGCGTCCGCCGCGTAGCACCGACGCGGCCGAGAGGGCGCCGTCGTCGAAATGCGGCGAAACGACGATGTCCGTTATTGCCGAGTGATCCGGGTCAGGCATTCGGCGCCCTTTCGAGCGATTGCGACGGAAGCAAGACAGGATCTGTTTCGAAAAATTACCGGATGCGTTATTGCCTGGCAGTATTCGGTGCCCAACAGAGATCGATCTTAGTTATGCCCCGATAGGGTGTCAAGTATTCCATTGGTGACATTGGGTAACCGGAATGGTTGTGGGTGGCTCTCCGTCGATTCTGCGCCGTTGCCGTGGGGGCGTCGATTACGCGCCGTGGTGCGGTGCCGGGAATTGACCGGTGGGTCCGAAACCGACCGGGGCGGCGGGGTGGCGGCCGGTGGCGGGAGACTGCCGATAGAGTTGGCCGCGACGACACGGAGGGCGACGGGTGGCAGAGGCGGACGGAACGCGACGGTCGGGGACGTCTGACCCCGGCACCCTCTACCTGGTGCCCACGCCGATCGGTAACCCCGGGGACATCACCCTCCGGGCGATCGAGGTCCTCGGCCGGGTCGGCGTCGTCGCCTCCGAGGACACCCGGCACACCCGCCGCCTGCTCCAGTCCCTCGAGATCGACGCTCGCCTGCTCAGCTACCACGACCACAACGAGGAGTCGCGCAGTCCGCAGTTGCTGGGGATGCTTCGCGACGGCACGGACGTCGCCCTCGTCTCCGACGCGGGCACGCCGCTGGTCAACGACCCGGGCTACCGGCTGGTGGCGGCGGCCGTCGAGGCCGACGTGCCGGTCCGCCCGCTGCCCGGCGCGACCGCCTCGGTGACCGCGCTGATCGGTTCGGGGCTGCCGAACCACCAGTTCCACTATGTCGGGTTCCTGCCCCGGCGGGAGGCGGCCCGGCGCAGCGCGTTGACCGCGCTCCGGTCGAGTGTGGCCACCCTGGTCTTCTTCGAGGCGCCGCACCGGATCGTCGCGATGCTCGAGGACGTCCGGGCGGTGCTCGGCGACCGACCGGCGGCGCTGGCCCGGAACCTCACCAAGGACGACGAGGAGTTCCTTCGGGGTTCCCTCTCCGAGCTGGTCGCCGAGCTTGGCGCGGAGTCGGTGGTTCGAGGGCAGTTCACCGTGGTCGTCGCCGGTGCCCCCGGCGAGCCCGCAGCCGAGGACGAGGCGCTGGCCCGCCAGCTCACCGAGACCATGGTGCGCCACGGCGCCGATCCCCGGCTCGTCCGGGAGGTGGTCCGGGAGGTGACCGGGATGCCCCGGAACTGGGTGTACGAGCAGGTGCGCCTGGCGGCGCGGAAGTGACGCGGGGACCTCGGCCGGCACCGGGGTCCGAGCCAGCGGACGACAACTTCTGAACCGAACTGCGGTAACGCATTGATTGCGTGCCGTAACCATCTGTCACATCGTGGTCAGATAATGTCGGAGCCGTCGGGAATAGGGGAAGTGTCCGACGGGTCCGCGCGGCCCTGGCCGGGCAGATCGCCAATTCCGGACCGACCGGTCGGGTGGCCGTCGCGCATGTGGACGGTCTCCGATCCCGCTGTTAAAGTCGGGGTCAGGTGATGCCTCTAATGTTGGGTGGCGATGCGATAGACCTGGCAGCGATGCGACCGGCCAGCGGCGAGTGAGCTGGCTGTTGACGTGCACGCGGCCGGGGTCGGCCACGGCAGTCGCACCTGACGCGCCACGACGCGCGTAGACCCGCGACTGCTGGTTCAGGCCTCCGTGAATGCACCCAGTATCTGGGACTGATCAAGCGGTGTCCGCTTGATCAGTTGAGCTGGAATTGACCCAGTCGAATGGCGACTATTTTCGCCGTGTTCGGCGGTCGATCGCTTGGGTACTTATCCATCACCGTGAGGAATTGAGGAAAGGTCATGAGGAATCTTCGATTAGCTTCTCTGGTCAAGCGTACGTCGCGCGACAGCGCCCCGACGGTGCTCGATCCGACGAAGCGGTCCCAGGCACCGCGTGGCACAAAAGTCGAGGTCGACTGGACGGGAATCCAGAATCCCGACTTCCTCGCCCTAGGGCTGGGCGCGACCAGCATGATGGCGATGCTGTGGTCGGTGGCCAACGGCCGTCAGGCCGTCGGCGTCGAACTGCGCGGCGATCCGTCCCTCGGTGTGCACTGGAACGTCCGCGAGGACTACTGGCACCACCTCGGTCTGATCGACCAGCTCATGCTCGAGCGGTACGGCGAGGACCGCATTCCCCGCAAGGATGACGGCCGGCTGTTCAAGCTCCGGGAGACCTTCTACAGCGCGGTGACCGAGCCGGGCGACGTGTACGCCGACGAGGTCATCGCCGGCGTCGAGGAAGCGCACATCTCGGGCCTGATCCACTACACCGAGTTCATCGACGACCGGTGGTCGGACGGCCAGCCGAAGCGGGTGCTCACCGTCCTCCAGCCGGCCAAGCCGCCGGCCGAGCACGACCCGTCCAAGGTGGGTCGGGACATGGTCACGGTGCTCGACGGCCCGTCCACGTTCCAGGCCGGCGCCTCCGAGGTGCTCGTGATGATGCGCCGCTACCTCGAGCGCATCGAGGAGATGGACATCGCCGCCGGAGTCACCCCGCGGGTCCGCCTCTTCCTGTCGCACCGGGTCGCCGTCGGCGACGCGGGCGACGGTGACGGCTTCCTCAAGTGGATGCGGCAGGAGGACGGCTTCGTCAGCCTTCCCGACGGACGTAAGCGCATCCTCCTCGAGGAGATCCAGGAACTCGACTACCGGGGTCGGTACCGCCGGCTCCGCAAGCCCGGGACCTCGCTGATCGACCTGGGCGTCCCCGAGCTGTTCATGATCGCGCAGGGCTTCGACAGCAGCGACGCGGACCGCCTCGGCTTCCGGCAGGAGGAGGTCGCGGTCGACCACCACGACGGCCGCGGACCGGTGGTGGCCCAGGCCGACTACCTCGCCGGCTTCCTCGAGCTGCACGTCGGTGCCCGGCTGCGCCGCCGGATCGCCTCCGAGTTCGACCGTGAAGGCAACGAGTACTGGGTCCGGCAGATCGCGGTGGGTCACGAGGACGACCCCGAGGTGGGCTGGATCCTCGTCCAGGTGCCGGACTTCAAGACCTTCGACCCGATCCTGGCCGGGCTCGTTCCGCCGGGCACCCCGAAGAAGACCAAGGAGTACCTCAGCGCGTACCAGCAGCTCCTGCGTGAGTACTACCTGGAGCAGGTCTCGCTGATCACCGAAATGCCGATCTCCGAGCTGGAGAAGATCCAGGCTCCGTACGGCCCCAAGCTGTTCAGCCTGGTCGAGAAGGTCGGCGCGGACGCGCTGGTCGCCGCGAACGGTGTGGTGGCCGGTGACTCCTTCGGCAACGGTCACTTCATGACCAGTGGCGGCGCGATCACCGGCATGGTGGGGCACGCCTCCCGAGTGCTCAAGTACTGGCAGTCCCGCGACGCGGGGGTCAGCCGGGAGCAGGCGATCCGTGAGCTGGCCGACCAAATCAAGGTGGACACCCTCGGGTGGCTCCAGGTCAGCGCCCAGGAGTTCAGCCAGGCCGTGCCGATCAACTTCGGCGAGGAGCGGATCAGGGAGATCGAGAAGCAGACCGGCCGTCAGTCCGGCGAGCGGGCCAACACGATCGACGCGACCCGGCGGCACCGGCACTCGCTCGTACCGCTCGACCCCTCGGACTGGCGGCGGCTCTCGGTGCGCAGCGGCCGGCTGTGCACCATCGAGCTACCGCCGATCCTCGAGACCCATCCGGCCGAGCGGCAGATGACCTGCCCCGCCGCGGCCGGAGCCATGTCGATGGCGGGCGGACAGTCCGCCGACATGCGGGAGACCGCCGTCGTCGGGGCCGGTACGGCGTCGTGACCGAGCTCAGCAGCCACCCCCGGGGCGACTCCTACGGCGCCTCGGGGGAGACGGTCGTCCTACGCCACACCGCGCAGCCGTTGCGGAGCCTGCGGGAGCGCCAGCTCGCGCTGGTCGTGCTCTGCGTGGGCGTCCTGATCTCCGTCGTGGACGGCTCCGCGGTGTACGTCGCCCTTCCCAGCATCCAGGAGGGTCTGGGGTTCTCCCAGGCCAACCTGGCCTGGGTGGTGAACGCCTATCTCATCCCGTTCGGCGGGCTGTTGCTCTTCGCCGGTCGGCTGGGTGACCTGATCGGGACCAAGCGCGTCTTCCTCAGCGGACTCGGTCTCTTCACCGCCGCCTCGGTCGTCTGCGGTCTGGCGACCGACCAGGCGGTGCTGGTCGGTGCCCGGTTCGCCCAGGGCGTGGGCGGCGCGTTCACCACCGCCGTCGTACTCAGCATGATCGTGACCATGTTCCCGAAGCCCCGGGAGCAGGCGCGGGCGCTCGGCTTCTACGCCTTCCTGGCGGCATCGGGCGCCGCGCTCGGGCAGCTCGCCGGCGCGGCGCTGACCGCCTCGCTGAGCTGGCACTGGATCTTCTTCGTCAACGTGCCGATCGGACTGGTCACCATCGCGGCGGCCGTCCGGCTGCTGGACAACGTCCGGGACACCACGGCCGGCGAGGGGATCGACTGGCTCGGGGCGCTGGCCCTGGTCGCGTCGTTGATGCTGACGGTCTACACCATCGTGCAGGCGGACGCCGGCGGAGCCCGGACCGCGCTGCTCGGCGGTGTGGCACTGCTGCTGATGGTCGGCTTCGTGCTCTGGCAGCGGCGGGCCCGCAACCCACTGGTGCCGGGCGAGGTGCTCCGGTCCCGGAACGTCGCCTGGTCGAACGTCGTCCTGGCGCTGATGGTCGCCGGTCCGACCGCGATGTTCTTCCTCTGCGCGCTCTACCTGCAGAACGTTCTCGGCTTCACGGTCATGGAGCTGGGCTTCGCGTTCCTGCCGGCCGCGCTCGCCATCGGGGTCGGCTCGCTGAAGATCGCCCCCCGGCTGGCCCGGAAGAGCGACGCCAAGACGCTGCTCCTCCCCGCGATGGGACTGATGGCGGTCGGCCTGCTGCTGCTCGCCCGGATCCCGGCGGACGGCAGCTACTGGGTCGACGTGCTGCCGGCCATCCTGCTCATCGGCATCGGCTCCGGTCTCGCGACGCCGCCGGTGCTGCGGATCGCCCTGGCCGACGCCACCCTGAAGGACAGCGGCGTCCGGTCCGGCCTGCTGAACACCACGCAGCAGATCGGCTCGGCGATCGGCCTGGCGGTACTGGCCCCGGTCGCGGCGAACGTCACCGAGTCCGCCCTGTCCCGGGGCGAGACGACGGTGGTCGCTCTCACCGACGGCTTCCAGATGGCGTTCCTGGTCGGCTTCGGCACGATGGTGGCCGCCATGCTGCTCGCCGTCTTCGCGGTGGAGAGCGAGGTGCCCAAGACCGCGCCCGACTCGCTGGACGCGACGTCCTCGACGCCACCGTCCCGTCGGGTCGACCAGACCGGCGCGGCCGATCCGGACTTCCTCGCGGTGGGTCTCGGCGGGGCCAACATGATGGCGATGCTCTGGTCGGTCGCCATGGGCCGGCGCTCGGTCGGCGTCGAGCTGCGGGGCGACCCGTACCTCACCCTGACGCAGTGGAAGGTCAGCGCCGACATCTACCACCACCTGGCGGTCATCGACCGGCTGATGGTGGAGCGGTACGGCGAGGAGGCCATCCCCCGCCGGTTCGACGGTAAGCCGTTCATCCTGGGCGAGGTGTTCTACAACCCGGACGCCGAGGACGGCTCGGAGGCCCGGGCCGACGAGATCCTCTGCGGTTGGGCCGACTCCTGCATCGGTGGACACGTCGAGACGGCGGAGTTCGTCGACGACCGGTGGATGGACGGCCAGCCGCACCGGACGGTCACCATGGAAAATCCGCCGGCTCCGTCGATGGAACACGGGCCGGAGACCGTCGGCCGCGCCATGGACGAGGTCTTCGCCGACCGCCCGGCCTTCCAGTGCAACGCCGAGGATCTGCTGATCATGCTGCGGCGGTACCTGGAGGAGATCGAGCGGATGGACCTCGCCGCCGGTCGGGAGCCGCGCTGCCGGCTCTTCACCTACCACCGGGTCGTGGAACCGAGCCAACCGACCGGGTGGCGGCGCTGGCTGCGTCGGGACACCACGGCACCGGAGGAGGGCTTCGTCCGGGGTCCGGACGGTCGACTGCGGGTCCGGATCGAGGCGATCCGGGAGGTCGACGAGAAGGGCACCTACCGGCGGATCCGGGCGCGCGGCACCGAGCTGGTCGACCTGGGCACGCCCGGGCTGATCGTGATCGCGGAGGGGGTGGACAGCGCCGACGCCAAGCGGCTCGGGTTCACCCAGGACCGGGTGACGATCGACCACCAGGACGGCCGTGGCCCGGTGGTGGCGCAGGCCGACTACATCGTCGGGCTGATCGCCGTCAACGTCGGCAACAACTCCCGGCAGCGCGTCGTCTCCACGTTCGACAACCAGGGCAACGAGTACTGGGTCCGGCAGCACACCCTCGGGCACGACGGGTTCTCCGAGACCGGCTGGACGATCCTCGAGGTGCCGGACTTCCGGACCTTCGACCCGATCCAGACGGGCATGGTGGCACCGGGTACCGCCCGGAACTCCGTCGAGTACTTCGGCGCGCACCGGTACCTGCTCCGGGACTACTTCCTCGACCAGGTGTCGCAGCTGACCGAGATCCCGCGCCGGGAACTCGTCCGTACCCTCAGCCTGGCCGCGCCGAAGTTGATCAGCAACGTGGAGCGGATCGGACGGGACGCGCTGGTGGCGCCGAACTGCGTGATCGCCGGTGACTCGTTCGGCAACGGCAGCTTCCTGATCAGCGGCGGTGCCACCACCGGCATGGTCGGGCACGCGTCCCGGGTGTACCGGTACTGGCAGGACCGGGACGAGGGGGTCAGCCACGAGGAGGCCGTCCGCCGGCTCGCCGACAGCATCCGGGAGGACACCGCCGCCTGGTTGCGCGCCAGCGAGCAGGACTTCGCCCAGCCCGGGTCGGCCATGGCCGGCGCCGATCAGCAGGGTGGGGAGCGGCTCGACCCGATGGCCCGGGAGCAGGTCCTGGAGGCGACCCGACGGCACCGCCGGTCCGTCGCCCGGACCAGCAGCAAGTTGGACGACTTCGGTCGCCTGAACGTCTTCCCGGGGCGGCTGCAGATCGTCGGCCTGCGCCCGCTGCTGCCCACGCCGCCCGAGCTGCGTACCGAGCAGATGGCGGACGAGCCGATGGCGATGGCGAACGCGTCGACGACCCCGATGACGGGTCAGGACGCCTCGATGGCCGAGGGGGAGACCCCGATGGTCGACGGGGACCGGGTCAGCGAATCCCGGATGTGACACGTACCGGAAGGGGCCGGGCCACGATGGTGGTCCGGCCCCTTCGCGTACGAGGAGGGCGGTGCGGCGGCGTCAGCCCTTGACCCCTGGTAGGGGCCGTCAGTTCTCGCCGCGGTAGACACAGCCGGAGGTGCAGGTCTCCCGCACCGTCACCGCCGACAGCGGCAGCCGGTCGGCCAACCGGCGCCAGATCCAGCGGGCCAGCACCTCGCTGGTCGGGTTCTCCAGCCCGGGCACCTCGTTGAGGTAGTAGTGGTCGAGTTGCTCCCGTACCGGCTCGAACGCCCGCTTGAGGTCACCGAAGTCCATCACCCAGCCGGTCCGTGGGTCGACGTCCCCGCTGACGTGCACGGCCACCCGGTACGAGTGGCCATGCAGCCGGGCGCACTTGTGCCCCTCGGGCACGTTCGGCAGCCGGTGCGCGGCCTCGAAGGTGAACTCCCGGAAGATCTCCATCAGGCGATTCCAATGTACTTGTGGGTCTGTAGGCTCAACCGCCACTGCGGGTGCTCCAGGCAGTACCGCACCGCGGCTTCGGTGTTGGCGACCCGGTCCGGGCCGTCCATGGGCTGGAGCATGAAGTGGGTGAAGTCGAGGTGCTCGAAGCGGGCTGGCTCCGCGTCCGGCTGTGGGTAGACCAGCTTCAGGTCGTCGCCCCGGGTGAGCACCACCTCGGCACCGGCTTTCGGGCTGACGCAGACCCAGTCGATGCCGGCCGGCGCCGGACGCGTGCCGTTGGTTTCCACCGCGACCTCGAAGCCCGCCTCGTGCAGGGCGGTCACGGCCGCCTCGTCGAGTTGCAGCAGCGGTTCCCCGCCGGTGCACACCACGTACGGGCGGCTGCGCGGGTGGTCCCCGCCCTGCCACGCGGCGGCGACCGCCGCGGCCAGGTCGGCGGCGGTGGCGAAGCGGCCTCCGCCGGGGCCGTCGGTGCCGACGAAGTCGGTGTCGCAGAACTGGCAGATCGCCCGGTGCCGATCCTGCTCCCGGCCGGTCCATAGGTTGCAGCTCGTGAAACGGCAGAAGACGGCCGGCCGGCCCGCGTGGGTGCCCTCCCCCTGGAGGGTGTAGAAGATCTCCTTGACCCGGTACACGCCGCTCACTCGGCGGTGGCCAGGGCGGGGTCGGTCAGCCCGAGTTCGGCGAAGCCGCGCCCGCGCAGCAGGCAGGAGTCGCAGGTGCCGCAGGCCCGGCCGTCGACCGGGTCGTAGCAGCTGTGCGTCCAGGCGTAGTCGACGCCCAGCTCCAGGCCCCGGCGGATGGTCTCGGCCTTGGTGAGCTGGATCAGCGGGGTGTGGATCCGCAGCCGCTGCCGCCCCTCGACGCCGGCCTTGGTGGCGAGGTTGGCCATCGCCTCGTACGCGGCGACGTACTCCGGGCGGCAGTCCGGGTAGCCGCTGTAGTCCAGCGCGCTCACCCCGATGAAGATGTCCGAGGCGTCGAGGGTCTCCGCCCAGGCCAGGGCGAACGACAGGAAGATCGTGTTGCGGGCCGGCACGTAGGTGACCGGGATCTCGTCACCCAGTTCGTCGGCGCTGGCGTGGTGCGGTACGGCGAGCGCGTCGTCGGTCAGCGCCGAGCCCCCGAAGACCCGCAGGTCGATGTCGGCGATCACGTGCCGGGTCGCGCCGAGCTCCTTCGCCACCCGGGCGGCGGCCGACAGTTCGACGGTGTGCCGCTGGCCGTAGCGGAAGCTCAGCGCGTGGGCCTCGTACCCCTCGTGCACCGCCATCGCGAGCACCGTGGCGGAGTCGAGTCCGCCGCTGAGCAGCACCACGGCCTTGCGCTTCCCGGTCGGCACGCGCCGCACCACCTTCCTTCTCGTCGACGGGCACGCTGGTACCCGGCGCCAAGCCTACTCAGCGTTCAGGCGTATCACCGGCTCAGGGCGTCGCCCTGCGGTCAGCGACACACCGGCGACAGAGCGTCCCCGTCGCCGGTGTGTCGCGGTCGTCGCTCAGGACTTGCCGGACGGCACCTCCTGCCCGCTGGTGGCAGCGTCGGCGGCGTCGCCCTGCGCGGGCGTGCGCCGGGCGGCCGCACCGGACGGCACGGTGACCGATGGGATGTCGAACAGGCCGCCCGGCGCCCGGGGCAGCCCCTTGGGCAGCAGCGGCACCGCCATGGCCGTGGTGAGCAGGGCCATCAGCACCATCATGGTGAACATCTCCCCGTCCAGCACGCCCAGGGAGAGCCCGATGTTGAGGATCACCAGCTCGGTCAGGCCCCGGGTGTTCATGAGCAGCCCGACCGAGTAGGACTCCTGCCAGTTCATGCCGGACAACCTGGCGGCGACGGCCGCAGCGACGAGCTTGCCGACGATGGCGGCGACCATGATGATCGCCAGCTCGCCCAGGCCGGTCCAACCGAGGGCGCCGATGTTGACGTTGAGCCCGGTGACGATGAAGAAGATCGGCAGCAGCAGGCGGGTGGCGCTCTCCAACGGGACGTGCAGGGTCTGGGCGAGCAGTGCCCGAGGCTCCCGGGGCATCACCAGACCGAAGGCGAAGGCCCCGAAGACCGCGTGTACCCCGATCCACGACGTGGCGTAGGCGGAGAGGAAGGCCCCGGCGGCGATCAGCGGGACGAGGAAGGGCGAGGCCGTGCCGCCCCGGATGAGCCGGCCGACGAGCCGGCGCAGCAGTGGCCGGACCGCGAAGACCATCAGCGCCACGTAGAGCAGGAAGAGCCCGAGGACGGCCACCAGCGTGCCGGTGCCGTCACCGCCCGCCCCGAAGATGACCACGATGAAGGCGAGCAGGGTCCAGGCCATCACGTCGTCCAGCGCGGCGGCGGCCAGGGAGAGGGCTCCGACCCGGGTCCGGGCCAGGCCGGTCTCGGTGAGGAGTCGGGCCAGCACCGGGAACGCGGTGATCGACATCGCGATGCCCAGGAACGCGGCGAAGTAGCCGAAGGAGATCTGCTGTCCGTTGACGACGTCGTGCCGGTCGTAGAGCAGGGCCGCCGCGCCGAGACCGAGCGCGAACGCGAGGCCGATCGCGGAGAGCGAGACCGAGGCGACCGACCCGGACCGGCGCTTGAGCAGTTGGCCGTTGAACTCCCAGCCGACCAGGAACATGAAGAGCAGCAGTCCCACCTGGGAGATCATCGAGAGGTGGGGGCGCAGCTCGGCCGGGAAGAGGAAGCCGGTGACGTCGCCGGGCAGCAGCCCGAGGAGGCTCGGTCCGAGCACGATGCCGGCGGTGATCTCACCGATGACCGGCGGCTGCTTGATCCGACGGAACAACATGATGAGCAGTGAGCCGACGATCAGCACGATGGCGATGTCGGCGACGACGATGGCGACCTTCAGGTCTGAATGTACGGAGTCCATCTGGGGTCCCTGGCTTTCAGCACGGTTACCGGTCGGGGTCGGAGGCCCGCCGCGCGCCAGTGCGGGGCACCGGGTCGCCCGGTTGGGCGAGGACGGTGGACCGGCCCGGGTGACCGGTACGCGTGCGGCCGGCCGGAGGACGGTCGGGGGCACGGACGGGCCGGGCGCG
Source organism: Micromonospora pallida (assembly GCF_900090325.1). Lineage (NCBI taxonomy): Bacteria > Bacillati > Actinomycetota > Actinomycetes > Micromonosporales > Micromonosporaceae > Micromonospora > Micromonospora pallida. Next base: position 6,280,279 of record NZ_FMHW01000002.1, read on the forward strand.
GGCAGCGGCGAACGGAGGGTCGGCTCAGGTGCCGAGGTCTCGGTGGTCGCCGACCCGGTCGCCGGTCGCGACACCCCAGCCCGACGACGGCTGAACCCGCTCCGGCCGTGGACGTGGACCATCGACAGATGGGCGACACGTGCGGAGCTGGGCGAGGCGCGGATACGACTCGGCAACAGCGGAGAACAGCGTTCTCGAGGCACGACACAACGAGACAGTTCTCGTGATGTCTACCGCCACACCCCCAGACGTGCTGTGCGGTCCTGCTGGCCCCTGCTCGTCGGCTTTACGCCGGAATGCTGGAGCGCGGAATCCGGAAATCCGGAGGTCTTTTTCTCCACAGGTCCGCAATACCATCCGGACGATAGTCGATCATGGATAGCGTGTCAAGCAGTAATTTCCACTCAGGAACTTGTTGAGCACGGATGAGCCGGCCTCTATCGTGTCCGGAGAACAACTCCAGCGGCGTGGGGGGACGAATGCGGGCGCTACAGTTCCACGGAGGACACAAGGCTCAAATCATCGACGCTCCGCGCCCGGTGGCACCTCCCGGGTGGGGTGTGGTCAAAGTGCACTACTGCTGCCTCTGCGGTAGTGACCTCTGGCTCTACCGGGGCAAGTGGCACGGCAACCGGTACCCGATCGTGCCGGGCCACGAGTGGGCCGGTGTGGTGGACTCCGCCCCGGAGGGGTACGAGTCCTGGGTCGGCCGCCCGGTCACCGGCGACCTGATCGTCGGTTGTCAGACCTGTGGGCCCTGCCGGGACGGGCTGCCGGTGATGTGCGAGAACCTCATCGAGATCGGCTTCACGGTGGACGGTGGTTGCGCCGGCTACGTGGCCGTGCCGATGACCAACCTCTACCCACTGCCCGAGGGGATGGACCTCGCCGCGGCGAGCCAGACCGAGCCGCTCGCCGTCGCGCTGCACGCGGTGGACCGGATCAACCTCCGGCCGGCCGAGCGGGTCGCCGTGCTCGGTGCCGGCGGCATCGGCCAGCTCATCCTCCAGTCGGCCAGGGCGACCGGCGCTACGGTCACGCTCGCTACCGACCTGGTGGCGGAGCGGCGCAAGATCGCTGAGGACAGCGGTGCGGACGCCGCGGTGCACCCCAGCGAACTGCCCGAGCTCACCAGCTACGCGGACAAGGTGGACGTCGTGTTCGAGGCGTCCGGCGACCCGGAGTCGGTGGTCCGGGCGCTCGACCTGGTCCGCCCCGGTGGGCGGGTCTGTCTGGTCGGGTACCAGGTGGGCGCCGAGCACGCGCTGGAGACCGCCCGACTGCCCCTGTCGTACGCCAGCCTGGTTGGCGTGATGGGGCCGGGCGGCAAGTACCGGGAGGCCGTCGACCTGCTCGCCAACGGTGCGATCGACACCCGTCCGATCCTCACCGACATCGTCACGCTGGACGACTACGCTCCCGCCATCGACCGGGCGATCAACCGCACCGACGGCACCGTCCGGGTCGTCTTCGACCTGCGCGAGGAGTAGGCACCGCCGGGCCGGTCGTGGTGTCGCCGTCCAGCGCGGCGGCACCACGACCGGCTCCGTTCCACGGTCACCGATCGGTGCCCGAATCGTCACCGGCCGTTTCGTTGCTCCATGGTAGATGGTCACCGAGACGTCACAACCTTGCCGGAGCCGGGACGCCGCGTGGGCTGGCACAATCATCGAGAGTGGACGGACCGGCCATTCAGGGTCTTCAGACGGACACGCCGAATCGCATATATTGGCCGATCCGGATTTCCGACCATAATGAGTGAGGCGGTTTATGTCTGACACGGTCAAAAAGTCGCCAGACGCGGTGCCCCAGCAGTCCGACATGTCCGGCCCCAAGCGGCCCGGCCTCGTGTTGGCCCTCCTGGCCGCCTGCGCCCTGATGATCGTCCTCGACTCGACGGTGGTCTACGTCGCGCTGCCGAAGATCCAGCAGAGCCTTGAGATGGGCGGGACCGGACTGGTCTGGGTGGTCAACGCGTACGCCCTGGCGTTCGGTGGCCTGATGCTGCTCGGCGGGCGGGCCGGTGACATCGTCGGCCAGCGGCGGGTGCTCCTCGTCGGTCTGGTGATCTTCGGCGTCGCGTCGCTGATCTGCGGCCTGGCCACCTCCCCGGAGATGCTGATCGCGGCCCGCGCCGCGCAGGGCGTCGGGGCAGCGCTGGTCGCACCGACGTCGCTCTCCCTGATTCCGATCAACTTCACCAACGACGCGGCCCGCACCAAGGCGATCGGCGTCTACACCGGTATCGCCGCCGCCGGCGGTACGTTCGGCCTGATCATCGGTGGGGTACTCAGCGACGCCGCCTCCTGGCGCTGGGTCTTCTTCATCAACGTTCCGGTGGTCGCGCTGGTGGTCCTGCTCGCCCCGACCGCGATCAGGGAGAGCCAGCCGCAGCGCGGCTCGTTCGACTTCGTCGGGGCGGTGACCTCGACCGGCGCGATGGTCGCCCTGGTGTACGCCCTGGTCCGCACCTCCACCGCCGGTTGGGACGACCCGGTCGTCCTGGCCTGCCTCGCGGCGGCGGCGGTCCTCTTCACCGTCCTGCTCCTGGTCGAGCGGCGGGCCCGGCAGCCGCTGCTGCCACTGCGGCTGTTCACCGACCGGGTGCGGGCCAGCGGCTTCGTCACCCTGCTGTTCTTCCCCGCCGCCTTCGCCGGCATGTTCTTCTTCCTCACCCAGTACTTCCAGGTGGTGTGGAGCTACTCCGCGCTGCGCACCGGCTTCGCCTTCATTCCGGCGGCGGTCCTGGTCCTGGTCGCCGCGATCCTGACCGGGCAGCTCGTGCCCAAGCTCGGCTCGACCGTGGTGGCCGGGATCGGCGCGCTGCTCACCGCCGGCGCGATGATCTGGCTCACCCAGATCTCCGCCGACGGCGGCTACGCCACCTCGCTGCTCGGTCCACTGGTGCTCGGCGGCTTCGGCGCCGGGCTGATCTACGCCTCGGTCACCACGTCGATCATGTCGAACGTGACGCCCGACGTGACCGGCGCGGCCTCCAGCGTGTTGCAGGCCGTCCAGCAGATCGGTCCGGCGCTCGGCCTGGCCGTGCTGGTCACCGCAGCGGGTACGCCCGCCGACCCGGTCGACGGGATGCGCCGGGCCTTCTGGGTCGCCGCCCTCATCGCCGCGCTGCCGGCCGTCCTCGCCCTCCTCGGTCGCCCGTCGCGTACCAACTGACGTGCTGACGTGGGCCGCCGTCCGCCGGGTTCCGAACCCGGCGGACGGCGACCCGCATTCGGGCGGTCACCCGATCGTCCACACCCCACACCCCCATGCGGAGAACCCCCCACACCCCAACGTGGAGAAACGGAGCAGACAGGTGGAGTCGGCAACAGCCCCCACCCCGCCGTCGCTGGTGCTGACCGGGCACCGGGAGAGCGTGTTCAGCGCGGTCTTCCACCCCGACGATCATCTGGTCGCCACCAGCGGCGAGGACGGCACCATCCGTCTCTGGGACGCGACCACCGGCGAGCAGGTCGGCGAAACGCTCACCGGACACACCGACACGATCTGGCTCGTGGCGTTCCACCCCGAGGGCCGCCTGCTGGCCAGCGCCAGCGAGGACCGGACCGCCCGGATCTGGGACATCACCACCGGCAAGCAGGTCGGCGAGCCCCTCGTGGGGCACACGGCCGGGGTCTACGGCGTGGCCTTCCACCCCGACGGCGGTCTGCTGGCCACCGGCAGCGCCGACCACACCGTACGGCTGTGGAAGGTGCCCGGCGGCGAGCCGGTGGGTGAGCCTCTCACCGCGAGCACCGACGAGATCGACGGGGTGGCCTTCCACCCCGACGGCCACCTGCTCGCCTCGACCGGCGACGCGGTGCGCCTCTACGACACCGCGACCGGCCAACTGGTCGGCAACCCGCTGGTCGGGCACACGAAGGGCGCGGTCAGCGTCACCTTCAGCCCGGACGGGCGGCTGCTGGCCAGCGGATCCGACGACCTGACCGTCCGGATCTGGGACCACGCGGCGGGCGGGCCGGCGGTCGAGCCGCTGGTCGGGCACACCGACATCGTCGACGGGGTGGCCTTCCACCCGAGCGGACGCCTGCTGGTCAGCGCCGCCGAGGACTGCACCGTACGGGTCTGGGACGTGGCCACCGGGCAGCAGGTCGGCGAGCTGGAGACCGGCCACACCGTACCGGTGTGGAACATCGCCTTCGACCGCTCCGGAGCGCGCATCGTCACCGCCAGCCAGGACGGGACGGCCCGCATCCTGCCGTTCCCGGCGTACCCTGCTGCCGGGTGACGGACCGGGCCAGAACCCCCGTAAACACTTCACCTGACTCAGCTAGCGAAAGGGACCACCCCATGACCTGGACCGCCCCTGCCGTCGACCGGAAGCCAGAACCGGCCCTGGGCGACGAGCGTGCCGTGCTGGCCGGCTGGCTCGACTACCACCGGGACACCCTGCTGCTCAAGTGCTCGGGCCTGACCGAGGAGCAGCTCAAGACCAACAGCGTCCCGGTGACCAACCTGACCCTGCTCGGGCTGGTGCGCCACATGACCGAGTTGGAGCGTTGGCTGCGTACCCTCTTCACCGGCGAGACGGCCGAGGACCCGTACTCCACCGAGGAAAGTCCGGACGGTGCCTTCGACGACGTGGCCGCGGCCGACGTGACGGCCGACCTCGACCTCTTCCGGCAGGAGGTGGAGTTGACCCGCAAGGCGTTCTCGCTGCGCGACCTCGGCGACACCTACGAGGACGAGGGCGAGGTGCTCAACCTCCGGACCACGGTGGTGCACATCCTCGAGGAGTACGCCCGGCACAACGGCCACGCCGACCTGATCCGGCAGACCATCGACGGTGCAACGGGCGCCTGAGCCGGGAAATGGGGACCGGCCGCTGGCAAGTGCTGCCGGCGGCCGGTCCCATGGTCTCCAGGGCGCGGTCAGAGCTGCTCGGTCACCCACTCCACGCACTGCTCGAGGCTCCAGCCGTCGGGCCGACCCGGCAGGCCATCCATCTGGCAGAAGGCCGCGTTCACCCGGTCGAGCTGGGTCACCTCGCGCCCGACCAGGTCAGGGCGGGCGGCGGCCATGGTGGTGAGCGTGCGCTCGAGCCGCTCGAGCGCGTCGTCGACCACCTCGCTCCGGAAGCACGCCGATGGGTACTGCTGGTCGGACGGCTCGAGGATGAGCCCCTCGGCCAGAGCGTGCGGGAGGAGGACCTCCTCCACCTCGGGGGCGCAGACGAACTGGAACGCGGCTCCGGTGCCGGCCATCTCGATCGGCAGGTCGCGGACGCTGATCAGCTTGGCCGCCTCGGAGACGAACCGGGCCCCGTCGATGGCGAGCTGGGCCTGGACGTCCAGCTCAGCCAGCCGGTCGAGGGTCGCCGTGGCGGCCGCGAAACTGGGGGTCTCGAAGGTGAGGGTGGAGACGAACTCGGCCAGCGGCTCCATGAACCGCTCGTCACCGGCCACGCAGGAGAGCGGCCAGCCGTTGCTGATCCCCTTGGCGTACGTGTACATGTCGGCCTGGACACCGGCTGCGTTGACCGACGCGCCGTGCCGGAGGCGGTAGCCGTGCTTGACCTCGTCGGCGATGGTCACCACCCCGGCCCGCTTGCACCGCTCGAACAGGTCGGCGATGTGCTCCGGCGAGACGTGGATGTAGTCCGGCGAGATGATCACGGCGGCCAGCTCGTCGGCGTGCTCGGCGAGCACCTGGTCGATCAGTTCGGGCAGGTGGTAGCAGTGCAGCACGTCCTCGGAGTTGGGCTGCCCGGGCGGGGTGAACTCCCACATCAGGTCGTACCCGTGGTAACCGCAACTGGCGATCAGTCGCCGGCCGGTGACCCGGCGGGCGGCCGAGGCGGCGGCCCGGGTCGCCGCCGTGCCCGTCTTGAAGAACGCCACCCGCTGCTCGCCGGGGAGGTGGCTGACGATCTTCTCGGCCAGCCGCTCCTGCATGTCGAGCGACGCCGCCGCCGGGACGCCCGAGCGGATCGTCTCCAGCACGGCCGAGGTGACCGCCGGGTCCTGGTGCCCCAGCATGATGCTGCCGAAGGAGTTGGAGAAGTCGATGAGGCTGCGGCCCTCCGTGTCGTACACGTAGGCGCCCTCGCCGCGGACGAGGGTGACGCCCCGCGCCACCTCGTACGGCGTGCATCCGTCAGCGTTGGCAATAATCATCAGCGAAACCTCCGCCTGTCCTGCGGCCCTCGGTCGGTCGGGGGCGACCCGCGGCAAATCATAGGGGGCGGGAAAGCCGAATCGCGAGTGCCAACCACCCAGCGGTATCGACGGGCGACAGGGCGTGAGCGGCACGGTCAATTATCAGGCGAAAAAGTCCTATATGGAATACCGCTTCGGATCGGGTTCTTTCAGGTATTTGTCTCGGTCGCCGCGTCGATTACCGTGGAGGACCACAGGGTCAGCGGGCGAACGCGCTGTGGGCAGCGCCTTCTGTTACGGAAGGTAATCAATTGAAGGTTTTCCTGGTCAAGCCGCCGATCCGCGGATGCATGGTGGAAATCGGGCGCCACGTTCCAATCGGACTCGCCTACGTCTCGGGTGCGCTGCGTGCCGCCGGCCACGAGACGGAGATCTTCGACTCCCTCGCGTACACCGAGGACAACCACGTCGTGCCCGAGGCCGAGCTGACCGCGATCGAGCGGGCCAAGCTGGAGCGTCATCCGCGCTGGCCGCACATCATGCACTGGGGCGCCCGGATGGAGCGCATCGAGGCGGCGCTCGCCGCCAGCGAAGCGGACGTGGTCGGCATCTCCTGCATGTTCACCCCCTACTACGAGAGCGCCTACGAGCTGGCCCGGATGGCCAAGCGGGTGCTGCCGAACGCGAAGGTGATCCTCGGCGGCCAGCACGGCACCGTCGCCTTCCCGCACGTCCTCGAGGTCCCCGAGATCGACGCGGTGATGCTCGGCGAGGCCGAGGTGACCACGGTCGCGTTGCTCGAGGCGTTCGCCACCGGAAAGCCGTTGACCGACCTGCTCAGCGTGGCCTTCCGCTGCGGTGAGCAGTGGTGCGACTGCGAGACGCCGGGTGCCCCGCACGTCCGCCCCCGGGCGCCGTTCGTCGCCGATCTGGACTCCCTGGCGCCCCCGGCCGCCGACCAGCTCGACTTCGCCCGGTACGGCAACGCGGTCACCCTGATCACCAGTCGGGGCTGCCCGTTCTCCTGCTCGTTTTGTACGGTGCACGCCACGGTGGGCAAGCAGTTCCGGGCCCGTGACCCGCAACGCGTGGTCGACGAGATCGAGCACTATGTCAACGTGCACGGGGTACGCCGGTTCCTGGTCGAGGACGACAACTTCACCTTCGACATCGACCGGGTACACGCCATCTGCAAGGAGATCGTCCGTCGTCAGCTCGACATCCGGCTGAGCCTGCCGAACGGGATGACCGTCGTGAAGCTCACCGAGGACCTGGTGGAGAGCATGGTCTCGGCCGGCTTCGACGACCTCTTCCTGGGGCTGGAGACCACCGACGCCGCCCGGCTGCGCAAGATGCGCAAGGGGTTCACCTCGCTGGACAAGGTCTCTGCCGGGGTGGCCCTCTTCGAGCGGTTCGGGCTCACGGCGAGCGCCGCGATCATCGTCGGGCTCCCCGACCAGAGTCTCGACGCGATCGTGCAGGACGCGGTGAACCTGGTGCTGGCCGGGGTCGAGTTCTGGACCAACCCGTTCTATCCGATCTACGGCTCCCCGGACTACCAGACCTGCCTGAGCCGGGGCATCGTCGACCCGCTGACCGACCCGGCCCTGTTCGACCAGTTCAACTTCGCCTTCGCCAACGGTGTCCTCGACGCGGACGAGCTCTACACGGCCTGGGTCGGCACCCTGGCCATGGCGCTCTGGCCGAAGTACGTCCTCGAGGGCGCCCAGCGCCGCGAGCAGGGGCCCGTCACCCCGGCCGAGGCCTTGGCACGTCTGGTCGAGCACAGCATGGGGCAGCTCGACCCGGACAGCCCGCATGAGCTCCCGGCCACCGTGCGGGCGATCCGGGAGACCGCCGACGGGCTGGTGGCGCTCGGCCACCCGCTGGGGTGCGTCTGCGTGATGCAGCACGTGGCGAATGCCGAGCAGGGGGCCGGCGCGGACCAGTTCTGCCGGTTCGCCGGCGACATGATCGCTGCGGCGGTCGCGATCTACTCCGGCCAGCCGCAGGTCAGCGCGCAGGTCGGGGCCCAGACGGCGGGAGACGCCGAGGGCTGCTCGTTCCTCGTCCGGCCCACCGAGGACGAGCGGATCGGCCGGATCCAGCGCCGCTTCGTCGAACTGCTCGACCAGAGCCGAGAGCCCGAACTGGTCACCGCCTGACCACCCACTCTCCCCACCCTGGCCCCGAGAAGCGGGGGCCCGGGTGGGGAGAGTAGGCCGGGTGGGGGTTTACCGAGGGTGAGCGGGGTCGGGTTTTCCGGATCGACACCGGTTGCGGCGGAATGTGCGTGGGGCCGATCTGTCGACAATTTGGCCGAGTCGTACCGAGCCGTTCAGGCGGAATTCAGTCTCCCCGGGCAACCGTTGTCGGCGGATTGCCCCACACCGGCCGGAAAACCACGGTACGTGAACTGGGCGGCGCGCCCGTTGTGGCCCGTGACGTGCTCGATCCGCCGGGCTGGGAACGGATTGACCGGCCGGTACTGCACCCTGCTTCCGTGGGGTGACCGAAAGTGAAAATCACCAGCCGTCAGGACCTGTTTTCGCCATTCCGCACATAGTGACGGTGCTATATGCTGGCGGCCACGGTGTCCCGTGGGGGATCGCTGACGGCAGCCGCCGGCCACGGGTCGAGCGGGCCCGCCGACGCGCCGGCCGGACAACCCGGCGCCGATCCCGGTGGCACGCCTGGGCAAGAGTCAAATCGGCGAGAGAAAGTAGCCAGGACATGGATTCTGCCAACTTGACGAACCGGGGGCTGGTCGAGCGGGCCCGCCGGGTGACCGCCGCGGAGAAGTACGACATCGGGACCCGCTTCTCGGCGATGATCCAGTCGGGCGATGGCGCGTGGCTGACCGACGTCGAGGGCAACCGCTATGTCGACCTCACCGCCTCCAGCGGGACGATCATCCTTGGCCACCGGCACCCGGCGGTGAGCGAGGCCATCACGCGGCAGATTCAGGATTTTGGTACGGCGTTCGCGTCGACGTTGTCGGTGCCGCGGGTGGAGTTGGCGGAGCGGCTGTGTGAGCGGTACGAGTGCGCGGAGAAGGTCGTCTTCCACAAGTCCGGCTCCGAGGGCACGGCGATGGCGACTCGGTTGGCGCGGGCGGCGACGGGTCGGGAGTTGATCCTGTCGTGTGGCTATCACGGCTGGCACGAGTGGCAGCTGGCGTCTGAGGAGTTCGGGTACCAGCAGACCACGGGTGTGGTGGGTTTCGGGTACAACGAGAAGGCCCTGGCGAAGATGCTGGAGGCGTTCGGTGACGAGGTCGCCGGGGTGCTGATCTCGCCGGAGTTGTTGTACTTCGATGTTGACTTCTATCGCCGAATGTCGGCGTTGTGTGGGCGGTACGGTGTGCCGTTCATGATGGACGAGGTGTATACGGGTTTCCGGGCCGGCCCGAAGGGTGTGCACGGTCTGGGCGTGCCGGCCGACGTGGTGGTGGTCAGCAAGGGTCTGGCGAATGGTCATTCGTTGGCGGCGGTGATGGGTCGTCGGGACATCATCGACGCGTACGACGTTTCGGGGATCCAGGGCACTTATACGCGGGAGGTGCCGCCGATGGCGGCGGCGCTGGCCGTGTTGGACGTGTTGGACACGCCGGGCGTGTACGAGAACGCCGAGCGGATGGGCCGTCGCCTGGCGGACGGTATGCGGGAGGTCCTGACCAGTGAGGGTGTCCCGAACTGGGTGGGCGGTCCGGCCCTGATGTTCGATGTCGTGTTGCCGAACGATGATCTGGGTTGGGAGATCTACAAGACGGCGCACGAGTTCGGGGTGTATTTCGAGGACTCGGGGACGCAGTTGGTGACGACGGCGTTCGACGAGGCTGCGGTGGACCACGCGTTGTCGGCGTTCCGTAAGGCGACGCGTCAGGTGATCGCGGATCGACCGGACATCGCGCCGACCTCGGGTGGCGAGTTGACCGAGGAGCGGAAGCTCGACTTCGCGGAGGAGGCCTTCGGCGGTCTGTTGCGTGATGACGAGCGGACGAACGCCCTGATCGACGAGACCATCGAGAAGGTGGTCAACCGGGACCGGAGCATCAAGCCCGTCCTCATCCCCGCCCAGGACTGAAGCCGAGATCCGGGAGAGAACAACAGGATCGGCGAAGATGGCTGCCGCACCGATACCGGTGACTGGTTGGGGCGACAGGGACGCGCCGTGGGAGTGCCTGGGCGAGCGTTCGTCCGGCGCGACGGTCTACCGCGTGGGGGAGGAACCCTCCTTCTACGTGAAGACGACTCCGCCCAGGCACCCCGACGACCACCGGTTCAACCCCGTCAAGGAGGCCGAACGGCTCCGCTGGCTGACCGACCGGGGAGTGCCCGTACCGGAGGTGGTGGCCGTCGACGCCAACGACGACCTCGAGTGGGTGGTCACCCGCGCGTTGCCCGGCCGGCCGGCCGCCCGGCTCTGGAAGCCGGAGGAGCGCTGGCGGGTGGTCGAGGTGGTCGCCGACGTCGCCCGGATGCTGCACGACCTGCCGGTGGCGGAGTGTCCGTACGAGCGGCGGCTGGCCGACCTGATCCACCAGGCGAAGTCGGCGCACGAGTTGGGCGCGCTCGACCTGGACGACGTCGACTCGTCCCACGAGGGCTGGTCGGCCCAGCAGCTCTGGGACGAACTGAGCCGGCTGACGCCTCCACCCGAGGACGACCTCGTCGTCTGCCACGGTGACCTCAACCTCGACAACGTGCTGATCGATCCGGACACGCTGACCCTGGCCGGCGTCATCGACGTCGACCGGGTCGGGGTGGCGGACCGGTGGTCGGACCTCGCCCTGGCGCTGTACAACATCGCCGAGGACGACGTCTGGGGCTACGGGCAGCCGCACGCCGACCATTTCCTCCGGCGGTACGGCTGCACCACGGTCAACCAGCAGAAGCTGACCTACTTCCAACTGCTGGACGAGTTTCTCTGAGCTGATCCGGGCGGGCCGGCGTCACTGGACGCCGGCCCGCCCCGACGTGAATGGCGTGGTGGGCTGATGAACTACCGTGAGTTGGTCGAGCGGGCCCGACGGACGACCGCGGCAGAGGAATACGACATCTCGGGGCGCTACCCGTCGGTGATCGTCCATGCCGAGGGCGCCTGGATGACGGATCTGTCGGGCAATCGCTACGTCGATCTGACCGGCGCTGATGCCGCCGTCATCCTCGGCTACCGTCATCCGGCCGTCAACGAGGCGATCACGCGGCAGATCCGGGACTACGGTACGGCGTTCGCGTCGACGTTGTCGGTGCCGCGGGTGGAGCTGGCGGAGCGGATGTGCGAGCGGTACGAGTGCGCGGAGAAGGTCGTCTTCCACAAGACCGGTACCGAGGGCACGGCGATGGCGGTCCGGTTGGCGCGGGCCGCGACGGGTCGGGAGTTGGTCCTGTCGTCCGGCTATCACGGCTGGCACGAATGGCAGATGGCCGGGGAAGAGTTCGGGTACCAGCAGTCCACCGGTGTGGTGGGTTTCGGGTACAACGAGAAGGCCCTGACAAAGATGCTGGCGGCGTTCGGTGACCAGGTCGCCGGCGTCATCGTCTCTCCCGAGGTGTTGTACTTCGACCTCGACCACTACCGTCGGATGTCGGCGTTGTGCGCGCGGTACGACGTGCCGTTCATCCTCGACGAGGTGTATACGGGTTTCCGGGCCGGCCCGAAGGGCGTACACGGGTTGGGCGTGCCGGCCGACGTCGTCGTCCTCGGCAAGGGTCTGGCGAATGGTCATTCGTTGGCGGCGGTGATGGGTCGTCGGGACATCATCGACGCGTACGACGTTTCGGGGATCCAGGGCACTTATACGCGGGAGGTGCCGCCGATGGCGGCGGCGCTGGCCGTGTTGGACGTGTTGGACACGCCGGGCGTGTACGAGAACGCCGAGCGGATGGGCCGTCGCCTGGCGGACGGTATGCGGGAGGTCCTGACCAGTGAGGGTGTCCCGAACTGGGTGGGCGGTCCGGCCCTGATGTTCGATGTCGTGTTGCCGAACGATGATCTGGGTTGGGAGATCTACAAGACGGCGCACGAGTTCGGGGTGTATTTCGAGGACTCGGGGACGCAGTTGGTGACGACGGCGTTCGACGAGGCTGCGGTGGACCACGCGTTGTCGGCGTTCCGTAAGGCGACGCGTCAGGTGATCGCGGATCGACCGGACATCGCGCCGACCTCGGGTGGTGAGTTGACCGAGGAGCGGAAGCTCGACTTCGCGGAGGAGGCCTTCGGCGGTCTGTTGCGTGATGACGAGCGGACGAACGCCCTGATCGACGAGACCATCGAGAAGGTGGTCAACCGGGACCGGAGCATCAAGCCCGTCCTCATCCCCGCCCAGGACTGACCAGAGAAGCTCCACCAACAAGACAGCACCAGAAACGGCGGCGGCCGGTGGTTCCCGGAGGAACCACCGGCCGCCGCCGTTCTGCGCGCCCGCCCCGGAGGGCTCAGCGCTGGTACGTGCTCGACGCCGCCAGCGCGATGCCGCCCCGGACGTTGAAGTCGACCGTGACCTTGAGGAAGACCGGGTCGAGGGCCGCCACCAGGTCGTCGCGCATCTTCGTCGCCAGGTGCTCGTGGAAGATCCCCTCATCCCGGAAGGTCTCCAGGTAGAGCTTGAGGCTCTTGGTCTCCACCCCCCGGTCGCCCGGGCGGTAGTCGATCCGGATGGTCGCCCAGTCCGGCTGCCCGGTGATGGGGCAGCGGCAGGTGAACTCCCGGCAGTCGATGGTGATCTCCTGCGAGTCGTCGCCGATCGGGAAGGTTTCGAGGGATCGGTCGGGCGGGGTGTCCGCCCGACCGAGCTTCGTCAGAGCCATGAACCGATCATAGGCTCTGCTTCAGCGCCCCAAGATTGTCCCGGACCTTGACCACCGCATCCAGCATGTCCTGTACGTCCTCCGGCTGCACGGAGAGCAGGGAGTGGTGGATCCAGACCGCCTCGTCGAAGGCCACCCGTTCCGCCACCGGCAGGTGGAAAGCGTCCGGGGAGATCTTCTCGCCGTACCGCTCCCGGATCGCCGGCCAGTCGTCGGCGGTGATGTGGAACAGCTCGTCGCGGTGCAGCGGTGGGTAGAAGGTGTTCCCCTCGAACTCCACCCCCTCGGCGAGGATCGCCTCCAGCACCTTGTCCCGGTGCAGTCCGTCCCAGGCCTCGGTGTCGAACCGGAAGAGCAGTTCGTACCGCTGCCGGCGGGTGACCCGCGGGTCCTCGGGCAGCGGCTTGAAACCGCCGATCTCGACGAGTCCCTCGGTCAGCAGCTCCGCCATCGCGGTCCGCTGCTTGTCGAGTTCGTCGTACTGGTCGAGCTGCCCGAGCAGGACGGCCGCCTGCATCTCGGTGGCCCGGTGGTTCCAGCCGAAGACCCGGCCCGGGAACCTGTCGTACGGGGCCTCCTTGCGGCCGACGTGCGCCAGGGACATCGCCCGGTGGAACGTCTCCTCGGTGGCGGTGACCAGGAAGCCACCCTCACCGGAGGTCATGATCTTGCTGGTCTCGAAGCTGTAGCTGCCGGCGTCACCGATGGTGCCGACACACTTGCCGCGCCACTCCGCGAAGTGGGCGTGCGCGCAGTCCTCGACGAGCAGGAGGTTGTGCCGGCGGCAGATGTCCAGCAGCGCGTCCATGTCGGCGACCTGGTTGCCCAGGTGCACCACCATGATCGCCTTGGTCCGCTCGGTGATCGCCTCCTCGACCTTCACCGGGTCGATGCACCAGTTGTCGTCGGAGATGTCCGCCAGCACCGGCACGGCGTTGACGTGCACGATGCCGGCGACCGTCCCGATCCAGGTGAAGGCGGTGGTGATCACCTCGTCGCCGGCGTGGACCCCGAGCGCGCGCAGCGCCATCGAGAGGGTCACCGTGCCGTTGGCGGCCAGGACGCCGTACTTCGCGCCGAGCTTGTCGGTGAACCGCTGGGCGAACTGCTGGTGCATGGTGTTCGGGAAGGGAATGCCACCGAGGTTGCGGGTCTCGATGACGGTCCGCAGCCGCTCCACGTCCTCCGGGCCGACGTGCGGCCACTCCGGCCACGGCCGGGTCCGGAGCGGGTCGCCGCCGAGGATGGCCAGTTTCTGCGTCATCAGTGGCTACCTGCCCCGGCGAGGGCCCCGAGGGCGATGTCCGGGTCGATCTCGAAGACCGTGCCCTTGTTGGACATGTCGGTCCACTGCTGCTGGACCTTGTAACCGATCGGCACCAGGCCCTCGAACGGCATGTTGTTGTGCTTCACCCAGTAGTTCTCCAACGCGAAGGACCCGGCGCGCAGGCTCAGCCGGTACACCGAGTCGGACGGGTCGACCCGACTCCGCTCCTGCTCCACGTCCACCTCGTGGGCGCCCTTGAACCGCTGCATGGTGCGGACCAGGATGTCCTGGTACACCTCCTGCGCCTCGTCGTCGGTGTAGCCGGCGCGACGGGTGAAGTGCAGGTTGTGGTGGAAGCTCTCCTGCTCGTCGTCATCGATGTGGATGCCGTACTCGTCCGGCCGGAGCTGGATCGGCGAGTTCCGCTCGACGATGAAGTCGGCGATCTGGTACGTCACCGTGTCGTGGTAGTCGCTGAGGAACTGGTAGAGCTCCTCGGCCTCGTTCCGCTCCTCGGTGGGCAGGCCGACGATGGTCATCAGGAACGGCTTGTAGCCCAGATCGCGGCTGTCCTGGAGCAGCCGGTGGACGACGTCCATCCGGTTGCCCTTCCGGACCAGGTCGAGCAGCCGCTCGTTCGCGGTCTCCAGGCCGAAGCGGAGCGTGCCCTGCGAGTCGCGCATCTTGGTCAGGACGGGCTTGTCGATGTTGCCCTCGAACCGGACGTCGACCTCCCAGAACAGCTCCGGGCGCTTCTTCTCGATGAAGAAGTCGGCGATCTCGACCAGCCGCTTCGCCGGGAAGACCGCGTCGGCGAAGTCGAAGTGCACGGTCCCGGGGTACAGCTCCAGGAAGGTGTCGATGTCCTTCTGGATGTTCTCGGTGCTGCGCTCCCGGTAGCTCCACGGCGCGAAGTTGGTGATCGCGTTGCAGAACGAGCACTTCATGTAGTAGCAGGACCGCGAGCCCTGGAGGACGAGGCTGCCCTGACCCTCCTGGTAAGTGGTGTACAGCGACAGGTCGAAGTCGCTGTAGTCCGGGGTCGGGATCTGGTTCATGTCGGCGACCCAGGAGATGTCACCGCTGCGCTCGTAGGTGCCGTCCTCGGTGCGCCAGTGGGTGTTGGGCATGTTCTCCCGCGGCTTGGACATCTCCAGCAGCAGCTTGCGGCCGACCGGCTTGGTGTCGAGCACGCTCTGCTCGGACATCGGCTTGCAGCCGCCGGGGATGCCGACCGGCCGCTCGCCCCGGGACAGCGCCTCGGCCATCTTCAGCAGCGGCTCCTCGCCCTCCCGGACGACCAGCGCGTCGATCAGGTCACCCAGTTCGGGGCAGGCCTCCAGGCGCGGGATGAGCATGTCCGCGAACGAGGTCACCCAGGGGCCACCCCAGCAGATGTAGAGGTCCGGGTTCTCCTGCTTCATCAGGTAGCCCAGGGTCAGCGCGGGGATGACCTGGTTGTACCCCATGATCGAGAAGCCCATCAGGCCCAGCCCGGCGGCCTTGCCGGCCACCTTCTCCTGGTAGAAGGCGTGGTAGATGTTCGCGTCCGGGTCCCGGACCAGCTTCGCGACGCGCTCCGGCTCGTCCCGCAGGATCGACAGGAACTCGCAGTACGAGAACGGGAACGGCGGGTCCCAGATGGAGAGGCTCTCCGGGGCCACCTGGCACTGCTGCTGCAGGTCCCACTGCTCGAAGTTCGTCTCGGTGAAGTAGTTGCCGGTGATGTGGTTCAGGAAGAACCGCTTGATGAACGGCTGGGTGAACTCGTGGGTGTTCTCCGCGCCCTGCACCTGCTCGATCTGGACCCGGTTGAGCAGGTACTCGTTGAAGTCCGCGTTCAGGTCCAGGCCGAGGGCCGGCAGACCCTTGTCGCGAAGATAGGCCGTGAGCGTCGCCACCGAGATCGGCGGGGTCTCCGCCAACAACGACGGTGGGAACGCGACACCGGTGACGATCTTGTTAGTGACGGTCATCTCAGGACTCCTCCATGAGGGATAGGTAGATCGCCTGGAGGCGTTCTCCGGCCGAGGCCAGCGAGTACTGCTGGGGAATCGACTCGGCGTTCTCCGCCAGACGACGGGCCAGGTCCGGATCGTCGAGCACCATCTCGATGGCGTCGCCGAGCTTCGGAGGGTCGAAGGGCGGCACCAGCACGCCGGTCTTCATGTGCTCGACCAGCTTGTGGACGCCGCTGACGTCGTGCGCCACCACCGGGCGCTTCATCATCATGTACTCGAGCACCACGACGCCCAGCTCCTCGTACTGCGAGGGCAGGACGGCCAGCGTCGAGAGCGAGATGATCGACGGGATGTACTCGGGGAGCAGGAAGCCGGTGATGACCAGCTTGTCGGCGACCCCGAGCTGGCGGGCCAGCGCCTCGATGTCGCCGCGCTGCGGGCCGTCACCGGCGATGAGGAACCGGCAGTCCCGCCGCTTGGCCACCTCGGCGGCGGCCTTGACGAACCAGTCGACGCCCTTTTCCGACGAGATCCGGCCGACGTAGAGGATCGTCGGCTTGTCGTCGGTCAGCCCGAACCGCTGCCGCAGCTCCTCCCGGCGCTCCGGCGTGTCGTGGCCGACGAAGTTGTCGGTGACCAGGTGCGCCAGGCGGTGCACCCGGTCGTCCGGCACGTGCAGTTCGTCCCGGATCCGCTCGCGGACCTTGTCGCTGAGCGTCAGGACCGCCCCGGAGTTCTGGATGACGTACTTCTCCGCCGACTTGGCCACCGGGTCGACCACCCGCTCGAACACCGTCGTCGGGTGCTGGGTGAGCGACCGGCAGGAGTAGATGTGCGCGACGCACGGCACGTCCAGAACCCTGGCCGCGGCGTACGCGTACGCCGGGGCGGAGCCGGAACCGTCGCAGTGCGCGTGCACGATCCCGATCTCCCGCTTGAGCTGCTCCTTGTTTTGCATCACGTAGAGCAGGCTGGCCTTCGCCCACGCCCCGACCAGGCCGAAGTACCCCTCCAGCTTGGACGGGATCGGCAGCACCGGCAGGCGCCGGGCGTGCACGGTGATGTTCGGCGCGATCTGGAGGTCCTTCGGGATGCCGGGCGGGGCCATGGTGAGGACCCGCTGCGGGAAACCCCGCCGGCCCATCTCCGTGACGATCGCGTGGCCCAACACGTGCATGCCGCCCATCGGGTCGAACCGTGGCTTCCACAGCTTCTGGTGATCGGCGTAGAGGAAGAACGGCGTCAGCGAAAGGACGCCCCGTGGGGCAGTGTTGTCAGGCATTCATCTCCACTTTCCGTCCGTCAGCTGCGCTGCGGTAGGCCGCCTCGAGGGCCTCCACGACCGCGACCGCGTCGTCCGGGGTGTGCGTCATCGGCTTGCCCTCGAGCACCGCGTCCACGACCTGACGGTCCTGGTGCACGTATCCGCTGTTGCGGATCCACTCCCATTCGGGACGCAGCCATCCCTGGTTGGGTTCCCACACCTGGCTGAACTTGGTGTTGGTGTAGACCTCGATGCCCATGCCCTGCCAGAGGTCGGCGCTGACCACGCCGTCGGTGCCGATCACCTCGACCGTGAGCTGCTCCCCGCCCGGGCAGAGCCAGGAGACGTCGCACTGACCGATCACGCCGTCGGCGAACTCGATCAGGATGACGCCCTGGTCCTCGACGTCCCCGGCAGTGCTGAGCTGACGGGTGCAGGCGGTCACCGACCGGATGGCCGGCTTGCCGAGCATCCAGCGGCACAGCTCGACCGCGTGCCATCCGAGGTCGGTGAGGGCGCCGCCGCCGGCGGTCGCCTTCGACCGGAACCAGTCGGTGTCCGGCCCGGAGGTACGGAAGGCCACCCGGACCGAGTGGACGGTGCCCAGCGCGTCCCGGTCCTCGGCCAGTTCCCGGGCCCGGGCGAACTTCGGCGCGTAGACGAAGTTGCCGCCGTGGGCGAGCGTCAGCCCGCGTTCGCGGGCTGACGCGGCCAGCTTCCGGGCGGCCTCGGTGGAGAGCACGAGCGGCTTCTCCACCAGGACGTGCCGGCCTGCGGCGATGGCCTGGGCCGCGATCGGCTCGTGGGTGGCGGCAGGGGTGGCCACCACCACGAGTCGGACCGCGTCGTCAGCCAGCGCTTCGTCGAGAGTCGTGGTGACGCGTGCGCCGAATCGGGCGGCCAGGTCCGTGCCGACGCGCTCGTCCCGGTCCACCACCCACCGCAGATCCACACGGGGATCTGCGGTGAGGACCTCGGCGTGCACGCCACCCATGAACCCGCCGCCGACCACGGCGACGCCCAAGCGCTCAACCATCGGCAGCACCCACCGTGTCCGGCACCCGGCCGTCCTCGGGCGGTGGCACCAACTCGAAGTTCGGGATCTCCGGCCGGGCGATCTCGTTGACGACCTCGCCGACCAGGGCCATCGGGACCGAGACCAGCGGACGGCCCTCGTGCCACAGCGGCTCGCCCAGTTTTCCGAGGAGGACCATGGCGCTGCTCTCGGCCGGGTCGGCGAGGTAGCCGCGCTTGTTGTCGAAGCGCAGCCGGTGCATCACCTCGTCGAGGTCGACCTCCTCGGGGATGGTGACCATCGCGCCCGCCCGGGTCAACAACTCCCGGTGCAGGGCGACGGCCTCCTCGTCGAGGTGGCCGAGTCGGTGGGACACCTCGGCGGCCACCACCATGCCGAGGCCGATCGCCTGACCGTGGGAGATACCGCCGCCGGCGGTGTACTCGATGGCGTGCCCGACCGTGTGGCCGTACTCGAGCACGAGGCCGGCGCGGCACTCGTGCATGTCGTCCTCGGTCACCGAGGCCTTGGCCAGGATGCTCTCCGAGATGATCTGGTACATGGTCTCGTCGTCGTAGACGGCGTCCTGCCGCAGCGACGTCCGGAGCAGCTCGACCATGCTCGGCCGGATGGCCAGGGAGTTCTTGACGACCTCGCAGAGGCCGGAGACCGTCTCGCGGAACGGCAGGCTCCGCAGCATGGCGGTGTCGGCCAGGACGGACTCGGGCGCGTAGAAGGTGCCCATCAGGTTCTTGCCCACGCAGGCGTTGACCGCCTGCTTGAGGGAGAGGACCGAGTCGGACATCGCGATGAGCGACGTCGGGATGTGGACGAGGCGGATCCCACGGAAGAGCAGCGCGGCCATCAGCCCCGCGATGTTGCCGATGACACCGCCGCCGACGGCGACCACCACCGAGGCGCGGTCCGCCCCGAGCTGGAGCGCCGAGTCGGCCAACGTGCCGACGGCCTGGAGATCCTTGTACGGCTCACCGGCGCGGTGGATGAGCAGGTTCGCCGGAACGTGGGGGGAGAGTCGTTCGACCAGTTCCGCGCCGAACAGGGGACCGGTGTTGCTGTCGCAGACGATCAGGAGCCGACTGGCCGACATGGCGACCAGGTCGTCCACGATGGCACCGAGGCAGTCGGTGCCGAGCCGGAACGGGTACCGAACCGACCCTAGGCGTATCTCGACCTCCATACGCTTACCCTTCGTCACGGGTCCTTACAACCCTGGGTTGGGGCCCTTTCCTGAGGAGCCCCGGGGTCGGGGCTCCCCGATCGCAGCAACCAGAGCCGGGGTCGATGGGGTCTCCCCCGTCCGGCCCTGGTGGTCAGCCGCGAAGTTCCCGGTGATTCGTGAACACCTTCTCGAAGGCGCGAACGATGTCCTTCATGTCCGACTCGTCGCCGAGCAGCGCCGAGTGGTGGATGGTGACGACCCGCTGGCCGGCATCCTCGGAGACCGGCAGGGCGTAGCCGGTCAGGTCGAGCCCGCCGATGCCGTCGAACCGCTGTCGGGTGGCCGGCCGGTAGAGCCGGTTGTGGTTCATGGGCGGGTAGCTGGCGTAGATGGCCGCGCCGGAGAGCTCGGCGGCCAGCGCCGGGGCGATCCGTTCGACCCCGATCTGCCCGATCTCGTCGTCGGAGATCCGACCCGCCCACTCGTAGTAGGTGCGCTCGGTGGTGCCGGCCGAGGAGACCTGGGGCCGGACGCCCAGTGCGCCGAGCCCTTCGTCGAGCAGGGCCGCGTTGGCCCGCCGCCGCTCGTTCTGCTCGTCGAGCAGCTCGAGCTGGCCGAGGAGAAGTGCCGCCTGGAACTCCGACAGGCACCGGTTGTTGCCCATCAGCTCCGCGGTCTGGGCCAGCTCCATCTCGCCCACGGCGGGCTCGCACGGCGTGTACGTACGGCCGTCCGCCCGCAGGTGCTCGGCCCGTCGGGAGAGCGCCGCGTCGCCGGTGATCACGGCGCCGCCCTCACCGCTGGTGAGCACCTTGCTGTGCTGCATGCTGAAGGTGCCGAAGGCCCCGAACGTGCCGACCCGACGGTCGCGGTAGCGGGCGCCGTGCGCCTGCGCGCAGTCCTCGATCAGCGGGATGCCGTGCCGCTCGGCGATCGCGGTCAGCGCGTCCAGGTCCGCCACGGCGGAGTAGAGGTGAACCACGACGATCGCGGCGGTACGTGGGGTGATCGCCTGCTCGACGGCGGCGGGGTCGAGACAGAGGGTCTGCGGGTCCACGTCGACGGGGACCGGGACCGCGTTGACCCCGGCGACGGTGGATGCGTTCGCGACCCAGGTCAGGCCCGGGATGATAACCTCGTGACCGGCCCCGACCCCGCATGCCTCGAGCGCGACCATGAGGCTGGCCGTCCCACTGGAGGTCGGCACGCAGTGCCCGATCCCGTGGAACTCGGCGAACGCCTCCGCGAATCGCCGTTCGAAGCTCTGCTTGCCCTGATAGGGGCCGCTGATTGCCCAGCGACCGGAATGGAGAACCTCATTCAGTGCGTCGAGGGCGCCGGGCGCAGGAGCGGGCCACAACGGCCACTGCTGCGCGCGTATCGGGGAACCACCATTGACGGCAAGAAGGGTCACTTTCTCGTCCTCCCCAAGCCAGACTGCGGCAACCGTTAGATCGCGGCCCCGGCCAAGTGTGCCAGACGCAATCACCAGTGTCGACGTGCAAAAAGCGGCCAAGACGGGCTTGCCGGGCAGGCCGACCAATATGGACGCCGGGCCGGTGCGTGGGCGAGCGCTCTCCGGGTCGCCCCCAATAACCGTGCAACAACTCCCGGTAGACGAACCAATAACTCTTGGTATGCGAACGGGTGGGTCGGCGGGTGGAATCCTCCGCTTCACCGCCCATTGAGGACCTTTTGGAGGACCGATGACGACACCTGCGGACGACGACCGTATCCACGAGGTCGAGCAGGCCATCACCAAGAGCCGGCGGTACCAGACGGTGGCTCCGGCCACCGTGCGCCGCCTGGCCCGGGCGGCCCTCGTCGCCTCGCGAGGTGACCTGCCCGACGCGGTGAAGCGCACCAAGCGTGGCCTGCACGAGATCTACGGGGCCTTCCTGCCGCCCAGCCCGCCCAACTACACAGCGTTGCTACGGCAGCTTTCCTCGGCAGTCGACGCCGGTGACGACGAGGCGGTCCGGGCGGCCCTGCGCCGCGCCATGTCCGTACATATCTCCACCCGGGAGCGATTGCCGCACCTCGAGGAGTTCTACCGGGAGATCTTCCGCCACCTGCCCCGGCCGGACACGCTGCGTGACCTCGCTTGTGGCCTGAACCCCCTGGCCGCGCCCTGGATGGGCCTGCCCGCGGAGACCGTCTACATCGCCTCCGACATCGACGCCCGTCTGATGGGCTTCGTCGACGCCGCGCTGACGACGCTCGGCGTTCCACATCGGACGAACGTTGCCGACCTGCTCGAGGACCGTCTTGACGAGCCCGCCGATGTCACGCTATTGCTGAAGACGCTGCCCTGTCTGGAGACTCAGCAACGAGGCTCCGGGTGGGAAGTGATTGACATTGTCAACTCGCCGATTATCGTGGTAACCTTCCCGACCAAGTCTCTCGGTCAGCGATCGAAGGGGATGTTTCAGAACTATTCACAGAGTTTTGAGTCCCAGGCCACCGAACGGTCGTGCCGCATTCAGCGACTGGAGATCGGCAGCGAGCTGATTTACGTAATTCAGAAATAGCTTTTCCGCCACTCCTCGGGAGAATCGGATGGCGTCGTGCGTGTACTTCGGCTGACCCCTTTTTTCCACCACGACTACGTCGACCACTGGCCGGCCGAGTTCGACCCGGTGGGCGGTATGCAGGTGCAGATCCTCGCGCTGTCCCGCAGCCTGGCCAGGGCGGGCGTCGACCAGCTCGTGCTGACCCTGGGCTTTCCCGGGCTACCACCGACGAAGGAAATCGAGCCGGGGCTGACCGTTCGGATCGCTCGGATGTCCCTGCCCCAGGTCCGCTCCGAGATCACCGGACTGGTCGGGTTGGGACAGGCGTGGCTGGCCGCGACCATCCGGGAATGCCTTCGGATGCGCCGTGGTGACTGGCGGCCCGATCTCGTCCACGTGCACGCCGACGGCCAGATCTGGCCGCTGATCGCCGGCCGGGTCGCCGCCCGGTTGCTGGGTGTGCCCTACGTGCTCACCCTGCACTGCTCCCGGCTCTCCGTCTACCAGCCGATGTCGGCGGTGGACGCCATGGCGCACCGCCTTGTGACCCACGCCGAGCGGCAGGCGTTGCGGTCCGCCGCGCGGGTCAGCACCCTGACCGCCCGGACCGCCGACGTGGTGAGCGCCGCGACCGGCCTGGACCGCTCCGCCATCGTGGTCAACCCGGACGCGGTGGACATCACCCCGGCGACGGCGGACGAGGCGGCCGCGTTCGCCCAGCGGTATGGCCTGACCGGCCGCCGCCCCCTGATCGGCTACATCGGCCGGGTCGCCCACGAGAAGGGCTGGCCGGACCTGCTCCGACTGGCCGAACTCCTGGACGACCTCGCCCCGACCTTCCTCGTCGTCGGCGACGGCCCCCAGCGGGAACGGATGGAGAAGGAGATCGCCGAGGCCGGCCGCGCACACCAGTTCGTGGTGACCGGGTTCCTCCCGCACGACCAGGTGCCGGCCGCCCTCGCGCTGGTGGACACCCTGGTCATGCCATCCATCCACGAGGAACTCGGCGGCAGCGCGATCGAGGCGATCATGGCGGGTACCCCGGTCGCCGCCTACGCGGTCGGGGGGCTGCGCAGCACGATCGGCTCGGCCTGCCCGGACCTGCTCGCCCCGCCCGGCGACGTGCGCGCACTGGCCGACGTCGTCCGGCACGTGCTCGCGAACCGGGACGCGGTGGTCGACCAGATCCGCGCGGCGCAGACCACCACCGCCAGCACCTTCGATGTCGCCGCCACCCGGGACCGGATGGTGGACTGCTACCGCGCGGCCCTCGCCGGGGCCGGCGCGTCGAGCGGTAAGTGACCGGGCAGCGGAGCATGAACACCAACCCGGCCCGGGGCCACGTCCTGGTGACCGGTGGGAACCGGGGTCTCGGTCTCGCCACCGCCACCCTCCTGGCCGACGACGGCTGGTCCGTCCTGCTCGGCTGCCGGGACGACCGGCGGGGCGCGGCGGCCGCCGAGGCGCTGCGTCACCGGGGCGGCCGGGCCGACCACGTACCCCTGGACGTGACCTCCCCGGCGAGCATCGCGGCCGCGGCCGACCTGGTGGCCACGCGCACCGGCGGGCGCCTCGCCGGCCTGGTCAACAACGCCGGCGTCTTCCTCGACGAACGTGACGCCGACCTGGAGAGCGTGACCGCCGAAGCCGTCCACGAGCTGCTCGCGGTCAACGCGGTCGGCCCCCTGCTGGTGACCCGTGCGGTGCTCCCGCTGCTCCGGGCCGCGGCGGGAGCCGCCGTGGTCAACGTGACCGCCGACGACGCCGACCCGGCCACCGCCGACGGGGAGGCCACCGGCTACCGGATGTCCAAGGCCGCCCTGAACATCATGACCGTCAATCTGGCGGTCGCCCTGCGCGACCAGGACGTCGCCGTCAACGCGGTCGACCCGGGCTGGATCCCCACCGACATGGGCGGCCCGGACGCGCCCGACGACACCGCCGCCGCCGCTCGACTGGTGGCCTGGGCGGTCACGAACGCCCGGCGGACCGGGACCACCGGCCAGGTGCTCACCGTCCGGCGACCCCCCGACGCGCTGCGGGCCGATCCGGTGACCATCGGCGCACCCCCGACCGTCGTACGCCCGCACGAACAACCCCAGTGACCGGCCGGGCCCGCCGGGATTCGGCGTGGCCGGCCGACATGCATACGCAACCCGGGAGGTTCTCATCAGCGCTTCCGTCGACCTGAGTGCCGGTCACGAGGACGTCACAGCCCGACTGCGGTACGGGCCCGAACCGACCGCCGACGACACCGCCCGCGTCGCCGACGTCTGTGTGATCGGCAGCGGCGCCTCCGGTGCGATCACCGCGTGGGCCCTGCAACGTGCCGGTCTCGACGTCGTGGTCGTCGAACAGGGCCCCTTCGTGGACCCCTGGGTGAGCTACGACGACGTCGAGACGGTCGCCGAGACCGCCTGGATCCGCCAGGACAGCGGCGTCTGGGAGAAGACCGGCAACCCCTGGTCCACCTGCAACGTCGGTGGCGGAACGGTCTTCTTCGGCGGCGCGGTCTTCCGCTACCGTCCGATCGACTTCGACGTGGAGAGCCGGCTGGGCCGCTCCGACCTGCCGCTGCGGTGGCCCTGGACGGTGGCGGAGATCGACCCCTACTACCAGGTGGTGGAATCGGCGCTCGGCATCGCCGGTGGCGGGCACGACCCGAGCCTGCCGAGTGATCCCGTGTACCCGATGCCCCCGGTGGAGACCACCCCCGAGGGCGCGGCGATCAGAAAGGCCGCCCGCTCACTCGGTCTGAACCCCTTTCCGACCCCGCTGGCCATCACCACCGAGCCGTACCAGGGACGGCTGGCGTGCGCCGGGGAGCGACCCTGCATCTCGAACCGGTGCGACCGGGGCGCCAAGGGCGACGCGGCCACCGTCTTCATCGACCCGGCCCGCAAGGCCGGGCTGCGGCTCTTCGCCGGCCTCAAGGCCGTCCGGGTGCTGCGCCGGGACGCCACCAGTGTGGACGGAGTCGAGTGCGTCCGGGTGGACAACGGCAACCGGTACGTGTTCCGGGCCCGGCACGTCGTCGTCGCCGGCAACGCCGTGCAGAGCGCCGCCCTGCTGCTGCGCTCCACCGACGATCTGAGCCCGCAGGGGCTCGGCAACGACCATGACATGGTCGGCCGGGGCCTGTGCATGAAGATGAGTGGGTACGTCCTCGGCTACCGGCGGACCGACGAGCCGGTGACCCCGCGCGGTGACCGGGTCTCCGGTCCGGGTCCCTTCTCGAGCGCCGCGATCACCGACTACTACACCGCCGACGACGCGCCCGGCGGGCTCGGTGGGCTGATCATCGAGTCCCAGCCGGAGGAGGCCCTCCGGCTACGCCCCGACGAGCAGATCATCCGGCTCGAGTGCCTGGTGCCCGACCAGCCGCGCGCCGACAACCGGGTGTCCCTCGGCCGGGGCGTGGACCGGTTCGGCCTGCCGGACGTGGTGCTGGACTACTCGCCCCACCCCCGGGACCGGGCCCGGCTGGAGTACCTCCAGCGGCGGGCCGAGGAAATCCTCCGGGCCGCCGGCTGTGAGCTGACCTGGCGCGAGTCGTCGTACTACTGGATGGGCAGCACCCACCTGCACGGCACCTGCCGGGCCGGCACCGACCCGCGTACCTCGGTCATCGACCCGGACGGACGGGTGCACGGACTGGCGAACCTGATGGTGGTCGACGGCGGCGTCATGCCCTACCCCGGCGGCGTCAACCCGACCCTCACCATCCAGGCGCTCGCCCTGCGGATGACCCATCAACTGTTGCGCCGGGAGTTCGGCATCGAACCCGACCTCTTCTCCCCACCTGTCGGAACAGAGTGAATCGAGCGGAACGCATGACCATCGACATCGGCGCCGGCAAGCTGCTGGCCCAGGAACCCACCTGTCCCCGGGACGCCCACGGCCGCCCCCGGGTCTTCGTGGCGGGCTCCGGTGCCTACCTGACCGACCCGGACGGTCGGCGGTGGATCGACTTCGACAACGCCCGCGGCTCGGTAACCCTCGGCCACGGTGACGAGGAGGTGGCCGAGGCCATCGCCCGCGCCGCCCGGGGCGCCGCCGGTGTGGGCACCGCGTGGAGCCCGGTGCTGGACTCCCTGCTCGGCCAGTTGCAGGAGGTGTGTGGCGGCGACGTGATCGGGCTCTTCCGTACCGGCACCGCCGCGCTCCGCTCGGTGGCCTGCGCGGTACGGGACGCCCGGGACAAGCCGATCATTCTCAGCTCCGGCTACCACGGGTACGACCCGATGTGGCACTGCGACGAGGCGTTCAGCCCCAACGAGCACGGCATCGTCGAGTTCCTCTTCGACCTGGACGTGCTCGCCGAGTGGCTGGCCAGCCCGGACCAGGTGGCCGCGGTGGTGATCAGCCCCGACCACATGCACCTCGGCGAACGCTGGTACACCGAGTTCACCCGGCTGACCCGGGAAGCGGACGTTCCGGTCATCGCCGACGAGGTGAAGGTCGGCCTCCGCTACCGGGGTGGACTCTCCACCGACCTGCTCGACCCGGCCGTCTGGATCGTGGCGAAGTGCCTGGCCAACGGCTCCCCGGTCGCGGCGGTCGGCGGCGACGCCCACCTGCTGGCCGGCCTGGAGGAGGTCTCGTTCACCTCGTACTTCGAGCCGACCGCGCTGGCCGCCGCGACCACCACCCTGCGGCGGATGGCGACCGGCGAGCCGCAGCGGGCCGGCCGGGCCGGCGGCGACCGGTTCATCGCCCACGCCCGGGCGGCGTTCGCCGGGGCCAGCGTCCCGATCGACCTGGCCGGCAACGGCAACCTCTTCCAGTTCGTCTGCGCCGACGACGAGGTGCAGGACGCCTTCCACGCCGCCTCGGCGGCCGAGGGACTGCTCTTCTTCGAGGGCGACAACCAGACCCCCTCGCAGGCGTTCACCGCCGAGGTGGCCGAGGACGCCTGCGGACGGATCGGCCGGGTCGCCGAGGCGCTCGCCGGCCGCTTCACCGACCGTGAGCTGACCGAGGACTCCTGGTACGCCGGCGCCTGGGGCGCGATGGACGGGCTCGCCGACCGGCCGCGCACCCGGGAGCAGACCAACGAGATCGTCGCGCGCCTCTGGGAGGACTGACCCCGAGCGGCGGTCAGCCCTTGCCGATCGCCACCAGGTCCTCGGACCCGAGAGTGGCCCGCGACCAGCTCCAACCCCGGTCGCGGGCCAGTTCGGCCAGCTCCTCGACGTGCCGCGGCACGAAGACCGCCGCCCGGCCGTTCATCGCCCGGGTCGGGAAGGACACCACCACGTGCCGGCACGCCAGCCGGTCGACCAGCGCCAGCCCCGCGCCGGGCCGGCGTCCCTCCATGCAGTGGTACGTCTTCAGCAGCAGCGCCAGGTCCGCGTCCACCTGGTGACCGTCGGCGAGCACCTCCTCCTGCCGCACCTCGCACCCCGGGTACGTCCGGGACAGGAAGGCGTTGCCGAGCGCGGCGAAGGTCGCGTTGAAGTCGTAGCCGACGTAGCGGGCGTCGCTCACCTCCCGCAGCCAGGGCAGGGTGAACGGGTTCAGCGCGCAGGCGATGTCCGCCACCGTCTCCGGGGGCGGCACCAGCCCGAACAGCGTCGGGTAGAAGACGTCCAGGTCGGGCAGGCGTTCGGCGGTGGAGAAGTGCCCGGCCAGCACCTGTCGGCACCACTCGCGGCGGGCCTGCGGATCGGCCAGGTCGGCCCGGTCGAGCGTCCGTCGCAGCGCCGCCGGCCGGGCAGTGAGCAGGTGCAACGCCGCGACCTTGTGCAGCCGGGCCCGGACCAGCCGCTCCAGTTCGGCGGCGTCACCCGTGGTCCGCCCCTCCCGGCGCACCAGGTCGGCGATGGTCTCGGGATGGACGTCCCGGTACTTGGCCGCCGCCACCAGCCGGGCGATCACCTTCGTCACGGCCGGCGGGTCCACGGAGGCCGCGGCCGGATCCACATCTGGCGGCAGCGGCGTCACCCCGCTCACCCGAGCTGGGCCGGCTCGCGCAGCCCGGGTCGGGCCATCCGCCCGGCCCGGATCATCTCCAGCAACCGGGTGTAGAAGCGCAGGTTGTGCAGGGTGGCCAGCCGGTCCGCCAGGCCGTCCTTCACCCGGAACAGGTGGTGCAGGTAACTGCGGCTGTACCGCCGGCAGGTCGGGCAGTCACAGGTGGCGCAGATCGGCTCGTCCTTGCGGGAGTTCTCCTCGTCAAGGATGTAGACGTTCTGGTAGAAGGTCCGGTCCGGGGTGAGCAGTCGGTCGGCGATGTCCGGCTGGAACGCGTAGAGCCGGCCGTGCCGGGCGTCCCGGGTCGGGATCGTGCAGTCGAACACCCAGCGCATGTCCAACTCGCAGAGGGAGACCAGGTGCTCCGGGCGGCCCACGCCCAGGGCGAACAGCGGCGCGTCCGGCGGGGTGATCCGGGAGAGCAGAGCGAACATCTCGCGCTCCAGCTCACCCTCCGCGCTGAGCGGCCAGCCGCCGAACCCGAACCCCTGCGCCCCCGACTCGACCAGCGCGTCGACGCAGCGCTGCCGCAGCTCCGGATCGGTCCCGCCCTGCACCACGCCGACCAACATCGGCGGCTCGGCCAGCCGCCGTTGCCGGCACTGGAGGTCGTACGCCTGCCGGGCCTGACGGAACCAGCGGATCGTCCGCTCGGTCGAGGCGAGTTGTTCGGCCGGCGAGTCCTCCGGGCCGGTGCAGTCGTCCAGGGCGACCACCACGTCGGAACGGAGGCCGAACTGCCACTCGATGACCTTCTCCGGAGTCAGCACGATCTTCTTCGCGCTCGGCGACTCCTGGAAGGTCACCCCGCTGGACCGGATCGACCCCTTCTTGCCCTGCTTACGCAGCAGGGAGAGCACCTGGAACCCGCCCGAGTCGGAGACGATCACGCCGTCCCAGGCCATGAAGCGGTGCAGACCGCCGGCCCGCTTGATGGTCTGCAACCCGGGTCGCTGGGCCAGGTGCATCGCGTTGACCATCACCGCCTCGATCCCCACCGTCGCCAGGTCGAGGGTGTCGACCGCCCGGACCGAGGCCCGGGTGCCGTCGGGCAGGAAGGTGGGCAGGACGACCGAACCGTGCACGGTGTCCAGCGAGGGGCCCGCCGTGGCGGACGGGTCCGGGGAGGTCATCAGGTCGCGGCTCCTCGGCAGCGGGAAGACGGAAAGTTCCAGGATACGTGCCGGGGCGGGCCACGCCGGACGCGCGGCCCGCCCCCGCCTCACGCCGAAACGCCCGCCCGGCCCCGGTACCGTTCGGCCCGGCGTCGGATCTGCTGGTACGCGCCGGTCAGCCCCATCGCCCGGCGTACCTCGGCGAGGGTCTGCCGGACCTCCTGCCGGGTCCGTTCCGTGCCCTCGGCGATCAACTGGTCGACCAGCCCCCGCTCGGCGGCGAAGCGGGCCCGCCGCTCGCGCATCGGGTCGAGGAACCGGTTCAGCGCGGCCGCCAGTCGCTCCTTCACCTCGACGTCGCCGACCCGGCCGGCCCGGTACCGCTTCTTCAGCTCGTCGACCTCGGCGGTGTCCGGGTTGAACACGTCGTGGTAGACGAAGACCGGGTTCCCCTCGACGGTGCCCGGCACGTCCGCCCGTACCCGGTTGGGGTCGGTGTACATCCCCAGCACCTTGCGGCGGACCACCGCCGGCGGGTCGGCGAGCGCGATCGCGTTACCGAGGCTCTTGCTCATCTTGGCCCGACCGTCCGTGCCGACCAGCACCGGCGTCTCGGCGTGGATCATCTCCGGCACGGGCAGGACCTCGCCGTAGAGGTGGTTGAAGCGGCGGGCCACCTCCCGGGTCACCTCCACGTGCGCGGCGTTGTCCCGGCCCACCGGCACCACGTCCGCCCGTACGCAGAGGATGTCCGCCGCCTGGAGGACGGGATAACCGAGCAGCCCGTACGGCATCTCGTCCTTGTCGGCGGCCCGGGCCATCTCCTTCAGCGACGGCACCCGCTCCAGCCTCGGCACCGTGACCAGGTTTTGGAAGAGCGTGTTCAGGTCGCCCACCTCGGGCACGGCGGACTGGAGGTAGAACGTGGCCCGCTCCGGTTCGATCCCGGCAGCGAGGACGTCGAGCACCATCTCCCGGGCGTTGCCGGCGACTGCGGCGACGTCCTCCCGGGTGTTCCGGGTGGTGAGCATGTGCAGGTCGGCAATGATGAAGAAGCTGTCGTACGACTGGTGCAACCGGACCCGGTTGGCGATGCTGCCCACGTAGTGGCCAAGGTGCAGTCGCCCCGTCGGGCGGTCGCCGGTGAGCATCCGTGCAGCGGACATGGTGGTACGCCTCTCGTGTCGTGCGGGTGGATGGGTTCGCGTGCGCGCGTCGACGCGGGACGGGACGCCCCGGTCGGTGTGGTTGGCAGGATCGGCTCAGTGAGCCGGTTGCCATCGCGCGCCGGCGCGGAACCGCAGCCCGCGGGCACGGAGGACGTCCAGGAGGCGCTCTCGCCCGTCCCCGGACGTGGTCGCCGGCGTGTGCGGCACGGCGTCGCCCGGCAGGTCGTCGCTCCCGACGCCCACCGGCGGCAGAATGCTCGCCCGGACCATGGGCCAACGGTAGTACGCGTGGGATGCCAGTGTCCGGCCCGGCGGGCTGGTCCGGGACCTGTGTCGACCAGGGCGGACGTGTTGGCGCTGGCATACTCGTCGGTCATGGTGCTGTCGCGTGGTTGGGCGCTCTTCCTCGTCGGCGTCGGAGTCTGGACCTGGGTGATCTGGCCGAGGTTCGCCGTTGCCATCTGGAACGACCCTCGCTCGTGGTCGACCGGCACGGTCGGTGCGGGCGACGGGACCGGCTTCCTCTGGATCCACGCCCTCCTCATCGCCGCGTCCCTGACCCTCGGTGCGGCTGTCGGCGTGCTCGGGGTCCGGGGCCTGCTCGCCCAGCGGCGCCTCCACCGAGCCGGGGTAAACCGTCCTGACCAGGCCGTATAGCCATCTGTCGACGGTGTGACGCAGGCCGCTGCCCCCTCGATTTGACGTCCAAACCCCGGACGCGTAACTTTCTCTCTGCCAGCGCGGAACGGACGAAACGGGGCAAAGCCCCGAAGAGGCCGGAACGAGGTGGCGGTGGGCCGCAGGGGAACGACTTCTCTGGGATCCGCCCCGGGTGGTGCTTCACCGGTCGACCGAGGGGTCGATTTGGCGGGGCGAAACCGACCGGGTAAGGTTTACGACCGGCAGGGAACCGGGCGAGCGAGCGGGCAACCGCAGCGGCCGGTCTGCCGAATCCGATGATCAAAGCGCAGTGGTTCACCGCTGCCTGCGGTCAGCGGTGCCAAACCGTACCAAGCAGCGACAGACCGGGACACACCGGTTTGACACGGCGGAAACGGTGAGGTAACGTAGTGGAAGTGCCCGGCGCTGAGGCGGCGGGGATGGGAAGTGAAGCCCCGGACGGGGCCCTCCTGGTGGGGGTTTCGGATGGTGTGTGGTTGTTCTTTGAGAACTCAACAGGGTGCTAGATAAGCCAGTGCCAAATTGATTTATACCCCGGACTGGCTGGGCATGCTTTGGTGTGTCTGGTTGGTTTGGATTCCTTTGGCAACACTTTTGTTGTCGGGATGGATTGTTCAACAAGTTTTTGTTGGAGAGTTTGATCCTGGCTCAGGACGAACGCTGGCGGCGTGCTTAACACATGCAAGTCGAGCGGAAAGGCCCTTCGGGGTACTCGAGCGGCGAACGGGTGAGTAACACGTGAGCAACCTGCCCTAGGCTTTGGGATAACCCCGGGAAACCGGGGCTAATACCGAATATGACCTGCGGTCGCATGACTGTTGGTGGAAAGTTTTTCGGCCTGGGATGGGCTCGCGGCCTATCAGCTTGTTGGTGGGGTGATGGCCTACCAAGGCGACGACGGGTAGCCGGCCTGAGAGGGCGACCGGCCACACTGGGACTGAGACACGGCCCAGACTCCTACGGGAGGCAGCAGTGGGGAATATTGCACAATGGGCGGAAGCCTGATGCAGCGACGCCGCGTGAGGGATGACGGCCTTCGGGTTGTAAACCTCTTTCAGCAGGGACGAAGCGCAAGTGACGGTACCTGCAGAAGAAGCGCCGGCCAACTACGTGCCAGCAGCCGCGGTAAGACGTAGGGCGCGAGCGTTGTCCGGATTTATTGGGCGTAAAGAGCTCGTAGGCGGCTTGTCGCGTCGACTGTGAAAACCCGCGGCTCAACTGCGGGCCTGCAGTCGATACGGGCAGGCTAGAGTTCGGTAGGGGAGACTGGAATTCCTGGTGTAGCGGTGAAATGCGCAGATATCAGGAGGAACACCGGTGGCGAAGGCGGGTCTCTGGGCCGATACTGACGCTGAGGAGCGAAAGCGTGGGGAGCGAACAGGATTAGATACCCTGGTAGTCCACGCTGTAAACGTTGGGCGCTAGGTGTGGGGGGCCTCTCCGGTTCTCTGTGCCGCAGCTAACGCATTAAGCGCCCCGCCTGGGGAGTACGGCCGCAAGGCTAAAACTCAAAGGAATTGACGGGGGCCCGCACAAGCGGCGGAGCATGCGGATTAATTCGATGCAACGCGAAGAACCTTACCTGGGTTTGACATGGCCGCAAAACCTGCAGAGATGTAGGGTCCTTCGGGGGCGGTCACAGGTGGTGCATGGCTGTCGTCAGCTCGTGTCGTGAGATGTTGGGTTAAGTCCCGCAACGAGCGCAACCCTCGTTCGATGTTGCCAGCGCGTTATGGCGGGGACTCATCGAAGACTGCCGGGGTCAACTCGGAGGAAGGTGGGGATGACGTCAAGTCATCATGCCCCTTATGTCCAGGGCTTCACGCATGCTACAATGGCCGGTACAATGGGCTGCGATACCGTAAGGTGGAGCGAATCCCAAAAAGCCGGTCTCAGTTCGGATCGGGGTCTGCAACTCGACCCCGTGAAGTCGGAGTCGCTAGTAATCGCAGATCAGCAACGCTGCGGTGAATACGTTCCCGGGCCTTGTACACACCGCCCGTCACGTCACGAAAGTCGGCAACACCCGAAGCCGGTGGCCCAACCCTTGTGGAGGGAGCCGTCGAAGGTGGGGCTGGCGATTGGGACGAAGTCGTAACAAGGTAGCCGTACCGGAAGGTGCGGCTGGATCACCTCCTTTCTAAGGAGCACCTTCCACCGAAGGGTGGTAAGGAGCCCGCGACCTGCGAATGTCGGGTCGGGGTGCTCGATGGCGGAGACACTGGTGAGTTTTTCCCTGGCAACGGCCATGGATTTCCTAGTACGGCCACTTTGGTGGTGTGGAACGGGGTTCTGGTGCGGCTGGGGTAAGGCGGATAGCACCCTGTTGGGTCCTGAAGGAACAACCATTGGTTGGTTTCTTTAGGCGAGATTGCCAGGCATGGCCTGGTGTGGCATACCGCCGGCGGTTGTCGGGTTTGGTGTCGCACGTGGTGGGTTGTGGGTTGGTCGTTGGTTGAGAATTGCACAGTGGACGCGAGCATCTTTGTGGTCAAGTTGTCAAGGGCGAACGGTGAATGCCTTGGCACCAGGAGCCGATGAAGGACGTGGGAGGCCGCGATAGGCCTGGGGGAGCTGTCAACCAAGCTGTGATCCCAGGGTGTCCGAATGGGGAAACCTGGCATCAGTCATGTGATGTCACCTGCACCTGAACACATAGGGTGTATGGGGGGAACGCGGGGAAGTGAAACATCTCAGTACCCGTAGGAAGAGAAAACAACATGTGATTCCGTGAGTAGTGGCGAGCGAAAGCGGATTGAGGCTAAACCGGCTGCGTGTGATACCTGTCAGGGGTTGCGTGGTTGGGGTTGTGGGACCCTGCTGAACATGCTGACACGTGTTCGAGAAGTTACAAAACCAGTTGCTAGCCGAACAGTCTGGAATGGCTGACCGTAGGCGGTGAAAGTCCGGTAGGTGAAAGTGGCTGGTCTTCTGTGGGTGTTCCCGAGTAGCGGCGGACTCCTGAAATCTGCCGTGAATCTGCCAGGACCACCTGGTAAGCCTAAATACTTCCTGGTGACCGATAGCGGACGAGTACCGTGAGGGAATGGTGAAAAGTACCCCGGGAGGGGAGTGAAATAGTACCTGAAACCGTTCGCCTACAATCCGTCGGAGCCTTGCGGGGTGACGGCGTGCCTTTTGAAGAATGAGCCTGCGAGTTAGTGGCATGTGGCGAGGTTAACCCGTGTGGGGCAGCCGTAGCGAAAGCGAGTCTGAATAGGGCGTTTGAGTCGCATGCTCTAGACCCGAAGCGGAGTGATCTAGCCATGGGCAGGCTGAAGCGCGGGTAAGACCGCGTGGAGGGCCGAACCCACCAACGTTGAAAAGTTGGGGGATGACCTGTGGTTAGGGGTGAAAGGCCAATCAAACTCCGTGATAGCTGGTTCTCCCCGAAATGCATTTAGGTGCAGCGTCGCGTGTTTCTTGCCGGAGGTAGAGCACTGGATGGTCTAGGGGGCCCACAAGCTTACCGAAATCAGCCAAACTCCGAATGCCGGTAAGTGAGAGCGCGGCAGTGAGACTGCGGGGGATAAGCTTCGTAGTCGAGAGGGAAACAGCCCAGATCACCAGCTAAGGCCCCTAAGCGTGTGCTAAGTGGAAAAGGATGTGGGGTCGCATAGACAACCAGGAGGTTGGCTTAGAAGCAGCCACCCTTTAAAGAGTGCGTAATAGCTCACTGGTCAAGTGGTTCCGCGCCGACAATGTAGCGGGGCTCAAGCACACCGCCGAAGCTGTGGCATTCACATTTTACTTCGCCAGGCCTTGATGTCTGGTGCAGGTGTGTGGATGGGTAGGGGAGCGTCGTGCCGGGGGTGAAGCATCCGAGTGATCGAGGTGTGGACGCGGCACGAGTGAGAATGCAGGCATGAGTAGCGAAAGAAGGGTGAGAAACCCTTCCGCCGGATGACCAAGGGTTCCAGGGCCAGGCTAATCCGCCCTGGGTGAGTCGGGACCTAAGGCGAGGCCGAGAGGCGTAGTCGATGGACAACGGGTTGATATTCCCGTACCCGCGAAAGAGCGTCCCTGATGAACCTCGTTGTGCTAACCACCCGAGCTGCGGGCGGTCTTCGGACCTAACGTGGGGAGCGTGGGAACCTGGCGGGTAGTAGTCAAGCGATGGGGTGACGCAGGAAGGTAGCTGAGCCCGGCCGGTGGTTGTGCCGGGGTAAGCGTGTAGGCCGGTGTGTAGGCAAATCCGCACACCATGAGGCTGAGACGTGATGCCGAGCCGATTCAGGTGAAGTCAGTGATCCTATGCTGCCGAGAAAAGCCTCTAGCGAGTTCTTAGCGGCCCGTACCCCAAACCGACACAGGTGGTCAGGTAGAGAATACCGAGGCGATCGGGCGAACTGTGGTTAAGGAACTCGGCAAATTGCCCCCGTAACTTAGGGAGAAGGGGGGCCGGAGACGTGAAGCCCCTTGCGGGTGGAGCGTTGTATGGCCGCAGAGAGCAGGGGGAAGCGACTGTTTACTAAAAACACAGGTCCATGCGAAGAAGTAATTCGATGTATATGGACTGACGCCTGCCCGGTGCTGGAACGTTAAGGGGACCTGTTAGCTCTTCGGGGCGAAGCGGAGAACTTAAGCGCCAGTAAACGGCGGTGGTAACTATAACCATCCTAAGGTAGCGAAATTCCTTGTCGGGTAAGTTCCGACCTGCACGAATGGCGTAACGACTTCCCCACTGTCTCAACCACAGGCCCGGCGAAATTGCAGTACGAGTAAAGATGCTCGTTACGCGCGGCAGGACGGAAAGACCCCGGGACCTTTACTATAGCTTGACATTGGTATCCGAATTAGCTTGTGTAGGATAGGTGGGAGCCGGTGAAACTCTAACGCCAGTTAGGGTGGAGGCAATCTTGAAATACCACTCTGGTTGATTTGGGTATCTAACTTCGGACCGTTATCCGGTTCAGGGACAGTGTCTGGTGGGTAGTTTAACTGGGGCGGTTGCCTCCTAAAGGGTAACGGAGGCGCCCAAAGGTTCCCTCAGCCTGGTTGGCAATCAGGTGTTGAGTGCAAGTGCACAAGGGAGCTTGACTGTGAGACTGACAGGTCGAGCAGGGACGAAAGTCGGGACTAGTGATCCGGCACTTGCGTGTGGAAGCGGTGTCGCTCAACGGATAAAAGGTACCCCGGGGATAACAGGCTGATCTTCCCCAAGAGTCCATATCGACGGGATGGTTTGGCACCTCGATGTCGGCTCGTCGCATCCTGGGGCTGTAGCAGGTCCCAAGGGTTGGGCTGTTCGCCCATTAAAGCGGTACGCGAGCTGGGTTTAGAACGTCGTGAGACAGTTCGGTCCCTATCCGCCGTGCGCGTAGGATACTTGAGAAGGGCTGTCCCTAGTACGAGAGGACCGGGACGGACGAACCTCTGGTGTGCCAGTTGTCCCGCCAGGGGCACGGCTGGTTAGCTACGTTCGGAAGGGATAACCGCTGAAAGCATCTAAGCGGGAAGCTCGCTTCAAGATGAGGTATCCCACCATCTTCGGATGGGTAAGGCCCCCAGCTAGACGACTGGGTTGATAGGCCGGAGATGTAAGCTCGGTAACGGGTTCAGTCGACCGGTACTAATAGGCCGAGGACTTGACTACAAAGCCGCTACGCGTCCACTGTGTGATTCACAGCTAACGAACAACCAGGTGTTTGGGTTGTTTGATATGTTGATAGTGTTACGGCGGTCATGGCGGAGGGGAAACGCCCGGTTACATTCCGAACCCGGAAGCTAAGCCCTCCAGCGCCGATGGTACTGCACTCGGGAGGGTGTGGGAGAGTAGGACACCGCCGGACTTCTTTCACGAGGGCCACCCCCATTGGGGGTGGCCCTCGTTGCATTTCCCGGAGAAACCATCCCCTTTCCGGGGAGTCAGCCCGATCATGCTGGGTACCTGCTCACTGTCCTGACCCCAACCGCCGTACCGGCGGAGACAGGAGAGCAGCCATGAGGATCGGCATCATCGGCTCGGGCCACATCGGTGGCACCCTGACCCGACGGCTGCGCGACCTGGGCCACGAGGTGACCGTGGCGAACTCGCGGGGCCCCGAGTCGCTGCGCGACCTGGCGGCGGAGACCGGGGCGGTCCCGGGCACCGTGGAACAGGCAGCGCGAAGCGACGACTTCGTGGTGCTGGCCGTGCCGCTGAAGGCCGTGCCGAAGTTGCCTGCTTCGGCCTTCGAGGGCCGAGTGGTGGTCGACGCCGACAACTACTACCCCCAGCGGGACGGAAGCGTTCCGGAGATCGAGGACCGGAGCCTCACCTCCAGCCGGTGGACGGCTGGCCACCTCGAGGGGGCCCGCGTGGTCAAGGCGTTCAACACCATCCAGGCACCGCACCTGCTGGAGAAGGGCCGCCCGGCCGGCACCCCGGATCGGATCGCGTTGCCGGTCGCGGGCGACGACGCGGAGGCCAAGCGGCTCGTGATGGAGGTCGTCGACGCGCTCGGGTTCGACCCGGTGGACGCGGGGACGCTGGACGAGAGCTGGCGGCAGCAGCCGGAAACCCCGGTCTACGGCACGGACCGGGACGCCGAGGGCGTACGGCGGGGGCTGGCCGAGGTACGGCCCTGAGGCGTACGCCGGGAAGCCGGAAGCCAGGCCAGCATCGGAGCTGGCGGCCCGGTCCGGAAGGCCGGGACCGGGCGGCCAGCATCGGCGACGTGGCGCGGAACGTACCTGGGGAGCTGGCGGCCTGAGCCGGAAGGCCCAGAATCTGCCTGGAATGCGAACGCCCCGCCGGCCTGGTGGCCGGCGGGGCGTCGTGGTTCGGGTGCTCGGGAAGCGTTGGGCTTACGGTCCGCAGACGAAGCGCGGCTCGGCCTGGTAGGTCCAGGTGAACTTCTCCCGCTTCACGACCTTGCCGTCCTTCCGGATGATCCGGAAGGCGTCCTGCGTGAAGCCGTCGATGCCGTTGGTGGCGATGCAGGACGGTCCGGGTTCCAGGCGGATGAGCTTCGGCTTGGTGATGTTCCGGCGCGGGCTGTACTCGGTCTTGACGCTGTCGTAGATCTTCGTGCCCCAGATCGCCACGGTCACCGAACTTGACGTGTACGAGGTGTCGATCATGACCCCGTACGGGGTGTTGTTGCGGAACTTGAAGTCGAGGTCCGGGTAGAAGATCGTCGACTCGATCACCGCGGGGTACCGGCTGAACCAGTACGAGTGCGGCTTGTGTTCGACATCCTCCAGGCCGGCGTAGTAGATGCCGTTGAACAGGGTGGTGGTGAACTGGGACGTCCCGCCACCGACGCCGGGCACGAGCTTCCCGTTCATGATGACCGGCGCGTCGTGGTACCCCTGCTTGTAGCTGCGCTCGCCGGTGTGGCCGTTGAGGGAGAACGTCTCGCCCGGCTTCACCACCGTGCCGTCGACGTCCTTGGCGATCTGGACGATGTTCTTGCTGCGTGGCGAGGAGAGACCACCGGTGAAGTGGGTGGTGAAGCTCGACACCTTCTCCTTGATGCCGAGCTTGCCGACCTCCTCGGTGGTGAGGTCAGCGTCGACCGGCTTGAGCACGCCGTCGATTGTGCGGCCGTCGGACTTCGGCAGGACGGCGAGCAGGTCACGGGTCAGGGCGGCGTCGTCCAGGCGCTGACCCGACTTGCTCGGGACCGCCTTCGGCCGTCCGCCGGCCAGCGTCATCGCGGCGTCCTTCGGTTCCACCTCGATCGCGTCCAGCTTGTCGCCGAGGGCGGCGCGGAGCTTCTTGACGTCGAGCTTGGGGGTGAGCTTGCCGGCCTTGTCGGCGGGGAAGCTCAGGCTCCGCGCGATGGCGCTCGGTGGGATGGTCACCGAGCCCTTCTCGGTGGTCAGCTTCACCGGCGCGGCGACCGCCGGCGCGGCCAGCTCGGTCACCAGGCGGTCGACCTCCTCGGCGGTGGTCGCCGGGTGCTTCTCGACCAGCGGTACGGTCACCGGCTCGCCGGTCAGCCAGCCCTTCCGCAGCGCCTCAGCGGAGGTCTGCCCGTCGACGGTGAGCGCCGGCTTCGGGTGGACCTTCTTCGGGGTGGTGCCGCTGTAGGAGATCTTCGGCATGGTCATCTTGCGCCCCTGGGGGCCGACCGCCGCCTCCAGCGAGGTTTCGAGCCGGGCCGCGTCGACGGTCACCACCGGTTCGACGGTACGGGTGCCGAACAGGCGGCTGAGCGGGGCGGCCTGGGCCTCCACGGCGGCGGCCACGGTGGCGTCCACGTCCACCGTCAGCCCGACGTCGGCCGGGTTGATCTCGGCGGTCCGGTCGCCGACGCGTACCGGCACGGGGGCGGTGAGCGTGGCGGCGCGGCGGTCCAGTTCGGTCCGGAGCGCCTGAGCCGCGTCCGCCCGGCTCTTGCCGCCCAGTTCGGCGCCGAGGACCGTGGTGCCGCGCGGGACCTCACCGGCGTACGCGTAACCGCCGGCGCCGGCACCGGCGGCGAGCAGCACGGTGGCCATCCCGGCCGCGAGGAGGACGGTCCGTCGCCGTCGTCCGTTGCGGGAGGAGGCCGGGTCCGGTCCGGGCCCGACGGGGTCCGGGCCGGTGGCCGCCGGGGACGGCCCGCTGTCGGTGGCGGGCCAGGTGACCGCGGTGACCTGGACGGTCGGCCGGTCGTCGGCGGGCGGGAGCTTGTCGCCGTACAGAGTCACAGGAACCTCGATCGGACGTACCACGGGGGGAGCGGGGAAATCCCCGGTGAACGACTACGGTAACCAACGAGCCTGGGTCCCCGGCAGTGCGCGTCGACACGCAGGTTGATACGCGTGTCGTCCCGGATCGCGCCGGCACCGGTGGTCATGGCACGGTGACGGGGTGCGGAGCGACGACGGTGGGCTGGCGTACGGCGGCGGATGGTTGGACCGGGCCGGGGCCCGGCGGGACGACCCGGAATGGCTGCGGTCGCTGCTGGCCGCGCCGGACGCCGTGGTGCTGCCGCTCTGGCGGGACCGGTGCCTGGTGACGCGGGGCCAGCCGGTACGGGTCCGGGCCGACGACGCCGCCGTCCTGCTCGCCGAGACCGGTGAGCCGCTCTTCCTGGGACTGGTGGCCGGTGGCGGGGCGCTCTTCGCTGTGGATCTCTCCGGGCTGTCCGAGGCGCGGGCGCTGGCCGTGACGGGCGCGGACGCCGTGGTGGACGTACGGGCGGTCGTGGGGGCGCTGAGCGCGGCGGAGGCGGCCGTGCAGGCGTACGCGAAGGGTCTGTTGCACTGGCACCGACAGCAACGGTTCTGCGGCTCCTGCGGGGCGCGGACGGCCCCGGAGGTCGGTGGGCACGCGCGGCGCTGTGCCGGTACGGACTGCGCCCGATTGCTCTTTCCCCGGATCGAGCCGGCAGTCATCGCGTTGGTGGAAGTGCCCGGCCCGCCGGCCCGTTGCCTGCTCGCCCGGCACGCCGGGGCCGGTCCGGATGGTTGGTCGACGCTGGCCGGCTTCGTCGAGGTGGGCGAGAGCCTGGAGGACGCGGTACGCCGGGAGCTGGCCGAGGAGGCCGGGGTGACGGTGACGGAGGTGACGTACCAGGCTTCGCAGGCCTGGCCATTTCCGGCCGGGCTGATGGTGGGGTTCCGGGCGGTCGCCACGTCGGACCGGGTCCGGGTCGACGGGGTGGAACTGGTGGAGGCGCGCTGGTTCACCCGGGCGGAGCTGCGCGACCGGCAGACCGCCGGCTGGCCGCTGGGTCGGCCGGACGCCATCGACCACCGGCTGCTGCACGACTGGTTGTCGGCCGGCGAGTGATCACTGCCGGACGGTGGGTGGTCCATCCACCGTCCGGTTGGGCGCCGATCATCCTCAGCGGTTTGTCAGGTGGGCGTTTCCAAAATGTGATCTGGCGATGTCATGGCTACCGCTGGTGAGGCGCGCTGTACTCGCTGCGTCAATCGGGGTGGTTTGCCCGGCGGTCGTCCCGGTGCGCCCTTACGGCGGGTGAGGAAACCGCGATCTTCGATTAAAGGTCGGAGTTACCGGTGGGTAGCAAGGGTCTTGTGACGTACGTCCCCGCGCGCGACCATCCAATCCGCACGCTGCGCACCGACCGCAGCACCATGGGTCCGCAGCGACGCGATGAGCTTCCCCCCGCAGTCCCGGACGCCGTCCCCGCGCCCGGAGACCTCTCTCGAGGAGGACCCGTGAAGGAAACGACCGACTCCCCGGCCCAGGGTGGCGTGCGCTGGCGCCGGTTCGCCGCCATGATGGTGCCCACCACCGTCGTCGCCGGCGCCATCGTCGTCGGCATGGCCAACGGCGCCATCGCGGCGTCCTTCGCCGTCTCCGGCCAGACGTTCAAGGTCAGCGCCACCAAGCTCGAGGGCGAGGGCTTCAAGCAGTACGGCGGCATGGTCGAGGAGAAGGACGGCACTGCCCACCCGGTCGCCGTCTCGGAGATCGGCAGCGCCAAGCTCCACAACCTCTGCCAGTCGGTGAAGATCCCCAACATGCCGATCGTGCTCACCATCAACGCGGGTGGCGGCGGGAACCCGGCCACCGCCAGCGGCATGCTGATCGACATGGACTCGCTGGAGGGGAACGCGACCTTCTCGAACATCAAGATCGGCAGGGACGCCACCGACCTGAACTCGCATGCCACGCCGAAGTCGTTCGGACAGAGCGCGGACAGCGTCGTCATCACCGACCTCCGGCAGGTGGCCCGCTCGACCAGCGCCGGCACCTTCACCCTGACCGGGCTCAAGTTGAAGGTCAACGTCGGCGCCGAGGCCCGGGAGTGCTTCTGAGCTGACTCCGGGGCCCACGCGGACACCACCGTGGGCCCCGGCTCCGCCGGACCGTTCCCGCCCGCTCCCACCACCCGAGCCGCCAGGAGGCGTACGTGACAAGCGCGGACCCGCAGCATGCCCGACCGGGCGGGTTCAGCCAGACAAGGTGGAGGTTCCGCCAGTGGCGGCGGAGCCGACCGTTCTGGGGCGGGCTGCTGACCGTCCTGGCCGGCGTGCAGATCTTCGGCACCACCCAGATGAGCCTTGGCGGCCTGACGTTCCAGATGGGCCCGACCGGGTTTCTCTCCTGGTTGATCCCCACCATCCTGGTGGCCTGCGGCGTGTTCATGTGGTTCACCCCGCAGTACCGGATGTTCTACGCCGTCGTCGCAGCGGTCACCGCCGTGTTCTCGCTGATCGGGGTCAACCTCGGCGGCTTCTTCGTCGGCATGCTGCTGGGCATGGTCGGCAGCGCCCTCGGCTTCGCCTGGACGCCCGCCCGGGCCGCGTCGCCGCCGGCATCCCCGGACAGGGAGCCGCCGACGACCGAGCCGGGGCAGACCACAGTCGCCGGTCAGCCTGCCCCTGCGGGGGCGGCGCTGCCGGGCGTACCGGAGTCGGAGGATCTCGACCGGACCCTGGTCGACGAGATCATGCCCGTCGAGCGCGATGGCGGGGCATCCCTCCGCGACCCCCGGTTCCTCGCCGGGACGGTGGCCCTGCTCGGCCTCGGCATGGCCACCCTGCTCGCGTTGAACGGGCCGACCCCGGTGCGCGCCGCGCCGGTCGGGCCCGACTGCCCGAGCCCGACCGTGCCGGTCCCCTCCGGGACTCCGGTCCCGTCGACCACCCCCGGCGACGGCACCCCCGATCCCGGCGCGACCGTCCCGACCAGGCCCGCCGGCAACCTGCTGACCGCCACCACCGGGGAGCCGACCCGGAGCCCCGCCCCGACCATGCCCGCCACCCGGCCGGCCACGCCCCGTCCCGCTTCGCCCGCCCCGCCGGTCTGCGTGACCCCCACGCCGAACGAGCCCGACGAGCCCGACGAGCCCGAACCCGCTGAGCCGGGCCGGCCGCTGCCCCGGATCGACGCCGAGCCGGGACAGCCCACGGTGGCGAGCCCGTCGAAGCTCACCGGTTCCAAGGTGGTGATGACCGGGATCCGGTTCGAGGGAGTCGTCGATCTGAAGACCATCGACGGGACGCTCCGGGCGCTGAAGTTCAGCATGCGCCGGGCGGTGACCGACGACTTCACGCTCCTTACGGCCGGTCCTGCCGGACAGCTGCGGTACGTCACCGACCAGCTCACCGTCGACGGCGACGTGGCCTTCTACGCCACCCGGTTCACCGGCCGGATCTCCCTGATCGGCGGGCCCGGCCTGATCACCGTCACGCTCACCCCGGACCTGCCGTTCCCGGACGGCATCCCGATCACCGCGCCGCAGCTCGTCTTCCAGGACCCGGTGATGGACCTGGCCTTTCTCGACTGCGACGCGTTCACCACCGGTGACAATCCGCTCCGGGTGACCCCGCGCTGAGCCGATCGGTGACCGGGCCGGGCGGAGCCGTCCGGCCCGGTCACCGTGGGGTCACAGCCGGGCGAGCGCCTGGCGCAGCGGGTCGAGCCCGAGCGCGCCGAGGTCCAGTGCCTGCCGGTGGAACTCCTTCAGGTCGAAGGCGGCCCCCTTGCGGGTCTTCGCCTCGTCCCGGGCCTGGAGCCAGATCCGCTCACCGACCTTGTACGACGGGGCCTGCCCCGGCCAGCCCAGGTAGCGGTTCAGCTCGAACCGCAGGCTCTCTTCCTGCACCCGGCAGTGCGTGCGCATGAACTCCCAGCCCAGCTCCGGCGTCCAACGCTCGCCGGGGTGGAAGCCGAATGGGTTGTCCCGGGGGATCTCCAGCTCCAGGTGCATGCCGATGTCGACGATGACCCGGGCCGCGCGGAACGCCTGCGCGTCGAGCATGCCGAGCCGGTCGCCCGGATCCTCCAGGTAACCCAGCTCGTCCATCAGCCGCTCCGCGTAGAGCGCCCAGCCCTCGCCGTGGCCGGAAACCCAGCAGAGCACCCGCTGCCAGCGGTTGAGCAGCTCCGCCCGGACAGCGGTCTGTGCGACCTGGAGGTGGTGACCCGGCACACCCTCGTGGTAGACGGTCGTCACCTCGCGCCAGGTG
This sequence comes from Micromonospora pallida, assembly GCF_900090325.1. NCBI lineage: Bacteria > Bacillati > Actinomycetota > Actinomycetes > Micromonosporales > Micromonosporaceae > Micromonospora > Micromonospora pallida. The sequence continues at coordinate 6,324,215 of NZ_FMHW01000002.1, forward strand.
GAGAAGTCGGTGACGCCCTGCGGCACCGCCCACCACATCCGGCCCGGCCGGGAGAAGTCCTCACTGGGGCCGGTGTAGTAGATGCCGCCGTCGCTGGTCGGGGCGAGGCAGCACTCGATGCGGCGGACCTGCTCGGGGATGTCGAAGTGGGTGCCGTGCAGCTCACTGATCGCCTTGTCGGCCAGTGCCTGCATCCAGTCCCGGAACGCCTCCTTGCCCTGGATGGTGCGGGCCGGGTCGGCGTCCAGCGCGGCCACCGCCTCGTCGATGGTCGCCCCGGGACCGACGATCCGGGCGGCCACCGTCCGCATGTCGGCCTCCAGGCGGGCCAGTTCCTCGAACCCCCAGGCGTACGTCTCGTCCAGGTCGATCCGGGCGCCGAGGAAGTACTGCGAGGCCAACTCGTAGCGTTCGCGGCCGGCAGCCTGCTTCTCCCGTCCCCGAGGTGCCAGCTCGGTACGGAGGAACCGGCCGAACTCGGCGGTCGCCGCGGTGGCCGCCGCCGCGCCGCGCCGCAGCTCCGCGCCGAGCGTGCCGTCGGCCCCGAGCCGCTCGACCAGGCTGTGGAAGACGTTGTCGCCGTCCGGGTCGGTCCAGACGTCGCACTGCTTGGCGACCTCGATCATCTGGGCCTGGGCAGAGGCGTGTCCCGCGTCGGCGGCCTCGCGCAGCGTGGTCTTGTAGCTCTCCAGGGCACCAGCGAACTGGTTGAGCCGGGCGGCGATGTTCGCCATCGCCTCCGCGCCCTCGGTCGGCATCAGGTCGAAGACCCCCCGAAGGTCGTGCAGCCCGCTGGCGATCACGTTGATCTCGCTGGTTTCCTCGCCCGCGTCGTAGCGGGCCAGGGCCAGGCCCAGCCGTTCCTGCATGGCCTCCTTGGCGGTCTGCTCGGCCGGGGTGTCCGGCTCGGTCCCGTCCAGCTCGGCCAGGGTGCGGCGGGTCAGCTCGGCGCGGGCGGCATAGCCGTCCGGCGACAGGTCGTCGAGCCGGTCGTCATAGCCGGCGATCCCAACGTGCGTGGCGCCGGCGGGGTTGAGTTCGGCCCACTCCACCACGTACCGGTTCGCGAGGTCGTCGATTCGTCCCACGGGGGAACACTACGTGACCGGTTCCCCTGGCTGTCGACCCTCTTTGCGGCGCGTCCGGCGGCGGTTCGGCCGCCGGTTCGGCCGCCGGTTCGGCCGGTCAGGGCAGCAGCTCGGCCGGCTCCGGGAGCGGGAGGTAACGGTCGGCGAGCGCGGTCGTCCACATTCCGTCGAGGTCGACGAGTGGGTCGAACTCCATCGGCAGGGCCATCGGTCGCCACCTCCTCGGCTGATCAACGCCACCGCTGTAGGCAGGTTGCGGTGACGCGCGACACGGTGGCCGAATATCGCCGGACATTGTCGTGGGGCTGCGGCAGAGTGTCAGGAGTGACACCGGATTCCACCCCTGACCGGGCGGCACTGCGTAGATGGCTGCCCGGGTTCGTACTCCTCGCCGCGATCTGGGGCGCCAGCTTCCTGTTCATCAAGATCGGCGTACGGGAGCTGCACCCGCTCTACGTCACCCTGGGCCGGGTCGGCACCGGGGCGCTGACCCTGCTCGTGGTGCTCGCCGTGCTCCGTGACCGGCTGCCCCGCGACGGTCGGCTCTGGTTGCACCAGGCGGTGGTGGCCGCCTTCGGCGTGGCGCTGCCGTTCACCCTCTTCGGCTACGGCGAGCAGCGGATCCCGTCGATGCTGGCCGGCATCTGGAACGCCACCACCCCGCTGGTCGTCCTGCCGATGGCGGTGCTGGTGTTCCGTACCGAGCGGTTGACCGCGCGCCGGGCCGTCGGCCTCGGGCTAGGGTTCGCCGGCGTGCTGGTGGTGCTCGGGGTCTGGCAGGGCATCGGTGGGGCCACCTTCACCGGGCAGTTGATGTGCTTCGGGGCGGCGGCCTGCTACGGCCTGGCGATCCCGTACCAGAAGCGGTTCGTCGCGGGCCGCGCGGAGTCGGGGCTGGCCCTGTCGGCGGCGCAGCTACTGCTCGCCACCGTCCAGCTCGCGGTGGTGGCGCCGCTGGTGGCCGGGGCACCGCCCGCGCCCACCGCGCTGTCCTGGGACGTGGTGGCGAGCGTGCTGGCGCTCGGCGCGTTCGGCACCGGGCTGGCCTTCGTGATCAACCTGCACAACATCCGGGTGATCGGCGCGAGCACGGCGTCCACGGTGACCTACCTGATTCCGGTCTTCGCGGTGCTCATCGGGGCGCTCGCGCTCGACGAGACGCCCACCTGGCACCAGCCGGTCGGGGCGCTGGTCGTGCTGCTCGGGGTGGCGGTGTCGCAGGGATTCCTCCGGTGGCCGGTCCGAGCGGTGCCCGCCGAGCCGCCCACCGTGGCCCCCGTGGCCGTCCGGGACTGAGACCCCGGGGCTCGTCCACCATGTCCGTCCGGGACTGACCCCGGACCGTCCGCCGTGGGCCTGTTCGAGACGGACCCTGGGCGGTGTGTTCAGGTGGCGTCGTGGCCCTGCGCCCAGGCGACCAGTTCCTCCGCCGACCGGGTGTTCACCACCCGGTCGGCGGGAACCCCGCAGCGGGCGGCCCGCTCGCAGCCGAACCGTTGCCAGTCGAGTTGGCCCGGGGCGTGCGCGTCGGTGTTCAGGGCGAAGAGGCAGCCGGCCTCGAGGGCCCGCCGGATCAGCCGCTTCGGCGGGTCCTGCCGCTCCGGCCGTGAGTTGATCTCGACGGCCTTGCCGTGCTCGGCACAGGCGGCGAAGACGGCGTCCGCGTCGAAGTCGCTCTCCGGCCGGGTACGCGCCCGGTGCGCCCGGTCGCCCGGCCCGGTCACCCCGGCGGGCCGGGACGCCACCATGCGTCCGGTGCAGTGGCCGAGGATGTCCAGGTGCGGGTTGGCGACGGCGGTGAGCATCCGCCGGGTCATCTTCGCCCGGTCGTCGTTCAGGCCGCTGTGCACCGAGCCGACCACCACGTCCAGCCGGGCCAGCAGCTCCTCGTCCTGGTCGAGTGAACCGTCGGCGAGGATGTCCACCTCGATCCCGGTCAGGACGCGGAAGCCCGGCGGCAGCGCGTCGTTGAGCTGCGCGACGTGGTCGAGTTGGCGGCGCAGCCGGTCGGCGGTCAGTCCCCGCGCGACCTTCAGCCGGGGCGAGTGGTCGGTCAACACCAGGTACTCGTGGCCCAGTTCCACCGCGGCAAGGGCCATCTCCTCGATCGGTGACCCACCGTCGGACCAGTCGGAGTGGGTGTGGCAGTCGCCGCGCAGGGCCGTACGGAGGTCGGTGGCGGCGGCGTCCAGGTCGGTGCCCTCGGTGGCGGTCAACCGGCGTAGGTAGACCGGTTCCTCCCCGGCCAGTGACTCGACCACGCACCGGGCGGTGACGTCACCGACCCCGGACAGCTCGGTGAGCGTGCCGGTGCGGACCCGTTCGGCCAGTTCCCCGGCGGACAGGGCGGCGAGGGTGTTCGCGGCCGAACGGAACGCGCGCACCCGGTAGGTGGCCTCGTTCGCCCGTTCCAGCAGGAAGGCGATGCGGCGTAGGTCGGCGACGGCATCCCGGCTCACCCTGCGAACCTACGCCTGCCGCGGTGGTGGCGGGGAGGGGGTGGACCACCTCCCCGCCACCGACGGGTCGTTGTGGATCAGGCGTGGGGAAGCCGGAAGACGGACTGGTTGCCCACACCGAGGGTGGTCGGGTTGTTGCCGATGGCCGACCAGACCTCCAGCCGTACGGTGCCGTTGCGCAGGGTGCCGTGGGCGCCGGTGGCCGACAGGAGGCCCTGGTTCTGGGTGTAGTGCTCGTACCCGGGGACCGGGTCGGTGGCGAAGTAGCGGTAGGTCTCCACCCGGTCCCAGGTGCCGTCCCCGGTCAGGTCGTATGAGGCGCGTAGCTGCACGCCGTTGCCGACCGCCGTACCGGCGTCCAGGAAGAGGTCGAAGCTGCCGTTGCCGCTTTGGTAGGTGAGGTCGAGGCCGGTCGCGGTGAAGACCAGCGCGTTGTGCGGCTGCCCGTCGAAGTTGCCGTTGGCGGCGACGACGGTGGTGGTGGACGACGCGCCGGCCGCCGCGAGACCGCCCCCGGGGAGCAGGTAGCGGATCGGGAAGTCGGGCGTGCCGGTCGGGGTGGGGGTCGGGCTGGAGGTGGGCGTCGTGGTGGGCGTGGGGCTCGGGTTCAGTCCACCGTTCGCGTTGCCGCCGCTCCAGGTGTACGCCCCGGTGGTGGCCGTCTTGCCCGCCGCGACGTTGAGCGTGGTCCCGTTGGAGAACCGGACGGTGATCGGCGACGCGGTGATGTTGCTGGCCACGTAGGTGCGGGCGCCGTTCCGGACGAACACCGCCGCCAGCGGGTGGTTCGCCGTCACCGACCGGTCGACGTTGCCCAGTGCGGCGAGGTTGCGTACCCAGTGGAAGGTGTGCGCCCGGCTCTCGCCCTCCTCCGGGGTGTAGCCGGGGTTCGCGCGGAGCTTGGCCAGGGCCGCGTCCGGGTCGCCGAGGGCCAGGAACTGCCAGAGGATGTCCTGCCAGACCGTGGGCTCGCCGCCGTTGTTGCGAACCAGTTCGGCGTAGTTGGTCGAGTTGTACGCCGGCCGGTAGCCCATGTACAGGTGACCGCCGGTGACCGGAAGCATGTTGATGCCCTGGATCATCTCCGGTTCGGCGCTGAACCAGGTGGCGTACGCGCCGCCGTCGCCCCAGACCATGCCGACCGTGGCGTGGCCGAACGCGGCTGGGAAGTTCTCGTTGTCGACGTCGAACCAGTACTCGTTGATCGCCGCCGCCTGGGTGGTGTACATCCAGATGCCGGCGTCCCGGACGGCGGTGTTGCCGGTGGCCTGGCCCCACTGGATCAGCCCGTTGGCGAAGTTCATCCCCTCGGACGAGGACTCCTGGTTGTTGCCGGAGGCGAACGAGCCGTGCCCGGAGGCCCAGTCGTGGCCGGCGTAGATGTCGAAGTCCCGCAGGTACGGGAAGCGGGTGTCGGCGCGGTCGTAGTTGTTCGCGTCCCGGATCAGCAGGTCGACCATGCCGCCGTACTGGTCCGTCCGGGCCCAGGTCGGGTCGAACTTGGCCAGCGTCGCGGCGGCGGCGATGTAGTACCCGTAGTGGAAGTGGTGGTCGTTCAACTCCTGGTCGGAGCCGTACGACGCGGGGTAGCCGATCAGGGTGCCCCAGTTCTGGTCGTAGTAGAACACCCGCGAGGTCTTGCCGGCCGAGGCGGTGAACCAGTCGGTGAGGGTGCTGCGGATGGCGTTCAGCGCGGCGGTGCGGGTGTCGGTGTCGTTGACCAGGTCGGCGATCTCGGCGATCCGGGCGGCCCGGCCGAGGCCCTTGCCGGTCCAGTAGGTGTCGTTGCCGCGCTGGTCCATCGGGTTGCCCCGGACGGCGGCGAGGTGGTTGCGCAGGGTGGTCAGGTCGGTGCCGCTGCCGGTGGCGACGGCGGGCAGCTCGGGCACCACCCCGTGGAACGCCATCGACGTCTGGAACTGGGTGACGCCGGTGAGCACCTTCATCCGGCCCCGGGCCGACGGGTAGGTCTGAGCGATCGGGGTGGATCCGGTCAACGACTTCCAGTGGTGCGGGTAGAGGCTCACCACGGTCCGGTTCGCGCTGCCCTCCCGGGCGGTGGTGGTGAACGCGTACGTCGTCCGGACCGTGCTGGTGGCCTGGTCGTACGTGTAGGAGACGCGGGTGCCGGTGACGTGGGCGTGCGCGTACTGGCCGTAGTTGGCGGCGAGCGCGGCGCGGGCCGACGCGTCACCGGTCTGCGGCAGCAGGGCGACCGAGAAGTAGCCCCGGCCGGCCAGGTTGGAGGAGATCCGGGTGCCGCTGACCGTCCAGGTCGCGCCGGTCGGGGCGTACGCGACGTAGTCGTGGCCGCGGACGGTGAAGCCGATGGTGGCGCCGCTGTTCGACCAGACGGTGGGGCTGCCGCCGGTCACGTTGACCACCGCGTCGCCGCCGCTGGTCTGGAGGTACGCGAACGGCAGGCCGTGGCCGATGGTGGCCCGCAGGGTGCGCGCCCCGTCGGTCCAGTACGGGCTGACCGTCCAGTCGGTCCAGCCGTCGACCTTGACGTTCGGTGCGCCGAGCCCGGCGACCCCGACCCGGATGTCCTCCTGGTAGGGGTACTTGAACTCGCCGACGCCGGTCGGGGTGCCGGTGATGGTGGGGGTGGAGGTGGCCGAGAAGCCGAGGCCGTCGGTGAGGGTGTTGAACGAGATCGGGTGGGCGTGCAGCGGCTCGCTGTAGGCGCAGTTGGTCTTCTTCCACAGCAGCGACGTCCACCAGTCGTTGGTGGGTACCGGACCGGCGGGAGCGTTGGCGGTGACGAACTGGCGGGGGTTGGTGGACATCTGCCCGCAGCCGGCCGGGAGCGGGCCGACCGGGTCGGTGGTGTAGCTGCCCCGGCCGACGGTGGCGGCCTCGGCGGGGGCGGTGACGGTGACGGCCAGGCCGCCGACGAGGACGGCGAGGGCTGTGGCGGCGGCCAGCGCCAGCGGGCGGTGGGGGACGGGAGGTTTCATCGGGCCTCCATCGCGCGTCCGGGCCACCTGTGTCGGCTTCGGGCGCGCTTGCCAGAAATGGGGGGAAAGGGGGCTGTGAGAGCGCTCTCTCGCTCGGACGGTAGCCGACGCGACAACGGTCGTCAATGTGTTCGGCTGGTTTGAGCTGCTGAGCCGAGGATCAGTTCGCTGAGGTGGGCGCGGGCGGGCAGCCGTGCTTGCGGTGCCAGGCGCGGACCTCGGCGGCCGGCTCCCGGCCGACCCCGCGCCGCCAGGCGTCGAGATAGCGCGCCGGCCAGACCACACCCCGCCGGATCCACCAGCCGTCCTTCCCGGGACACGGCGGCGAGATGCCGAAGTGCAGATGGCAGACGTTGTTCGCGTTGCCCGTCCGACCCACCAGCCCGAGCTGCTGCCCGGACCGGACGCGAACGCCCGACGTCACCCCGTCGGCGATCACGCTGAGGTGGGAGCCGTAGTACCGCACGCCGTCGTCGCCGAGCAGCGCGACGGAGAGACCGCCGTTGTACGGCCCCTTCGGCCCCTTCGGGTCGAACCGGTCCACCCGACTCACCTCGAGGACCTCGCCGTCGGTCACCGCGACGAAGGGCTCGCCGCAGTCGGCGAAGATGTCCGTGCCCGGATACGCGGAGTGGGTCGGGTGGTAGCCGACCTTGCGGGCGCGTACCGGGAAGGCGTACGGCAGGCCGGTGGCCGACGGCGCGGGCCGGGCGGTCGGCGTCCCGGTCGGCGTCCTGCTCGGCACCGGCTGCGCCGAGACGGCCGGCCCGCTCGGCGACCACGACCCCACCGACGTCGGCGGCGCGGACGCCGGCCGGGTGGTCGCGCACCCGGCCACCAGCACCGACACGAGCAACAGCAGAACCGGCCGCGTGGGCCCATACCCGATCAGTCGCGGCAACACCCGCCCATCCTGACAGACACTACGGTGGGGGAGGGTCCACCGGGCCCGGGGAGGAAGAGCGACGATGACCTGGCAACCCGGCCCGCCACCCCCGCCGGGCGGGGGATACCCGGTGGGGCGTACCCCGTCGGGTCTCTTCCCCTCCGGCCGACCGCCCCGCCCACCCCGGCCGACGTACCGTGAGCCACACCCGGTCACCGGCGCTGGGGTCGCCACCGGCGGCGCGGTCGCCGCCGCCTGGCTGCTCCTGTTCGCCCTGCTCGGCGGGGGCCTGCACGGCTACGCCTGGTGGACGGTGGGAGCCGGCCTGGTGGCCTGGGCCGTCGCGCTGGTGCTGGTCCGCTTCGGGGACCGGGGCGTGGGCACCGGCGTGGCCATCGTCACCGGCGGCGGCTGGAGCATCGCGGCGGCCCTGGTGGCGGTGCGCTGGATGGCGAGCGGGGACTGGCCGCTCTGGTGATGAGGGCCGTTCCGATGAGCGCTACGTGGTCGTTTCACTGCGCAACGAAGCGCTGCTTGACGTATGCGACGAGACTGGGTCACCCTCGGTTTCATGGCCTGGACCACCCCGCGGCTCGATCCCGAACGCAGCCGCCGACGCCTACAGCTCCTCGCCGAACTGGCCGGGGCCAGAGCGGTCCGCCAGCGCGAGCGACCGCAGCGGGCGCGCGGCGAGCGACTGCGACAGCTCATCGCCACCCGCCGCCGGCTCACCGGCTGAGCGGAGCGGCTCGACTTTCCCGGGGATTGGCCGCCTCATCGGGGCGTTGACCGGTCGCCCGCGGACCCGACCGGCTACCGTGCACGCGTAACGAGTCGGCACGGGGTGCCGGGGTAGTCAGGGGGGACTGTGTCGTACTTCGCTGCGGCCGCGGTACGGGACGCGGGCGGCTGGACCGCCGCCGAGGTGAACCTGCGGGGAGTCACGGATCTCGACGAGGTGGCCGAACGCCTGCGTGACGTCGAGCCCGACGCCGACCTGTCCCTGCTGTTCGTCGAGGCCGACGACGCGTACCTGGTGGTGCTGCGCCTCGACGAGGGCGAGGACCTGCGGGTCTTCGGCTCCGACTCGGCGTACGCCGAGGAGTCCCGGCTCGGGTCGGTGCTGGTCGGTGACCTGAAGGCACCCGACCTGGACGACCTCGGTGAAGCCCGCCGGACGACCGGCGGTGGTGGCGCGGAGGGCGACCAGCCGGCGGTCGACCCGGAGGCCGACCCGGTCGGAGACGCCGACCTCCTCGCCGACCTGGGCATCCCCGCCCAGCGGTTGATCACCCTCTGCACCGGGGAGGGCATGCTTCCCGCCGACGTCACCGCCGAGGTGTGTCAGGTGCTCGGCTGCACCGACGAGGTCGAGGAACTGCGCGAGGTGTGAACGGGCCGCCTCCTTCCGCCGCCGGTGGACCGACCTGGCCCGAAGGCGGGTCGCTTCTACCCACCGGAGAGCCGGCGGACGTCACCGACCCCGCGCTGGAGACGGTCCGGCCGGGCCAACCCACCCCCGGGTACGTGGACCGGGTCGGGCCGGGGCCGGACGAGCGGCTGGCCGACCCGGGCGGGACCGGCCGGCGGCAGCGGCACGAACTGTGGATGCGCCGCGCGCTGGAGGTCGCGGTCACCGGCCCCGACACCCCGGCGGACTCCTCAGCCTCAGCCTCCGCCTCCGTCGAGGATGTGCCGGTCGGCGCGGTGCTGTACGGCCCGGACGGCGTCGAACTGGCCGTCGGACGCAACGAGCGGGAACTGGCCGGCGACCCGACCGCGCACGCCGAGGTACTGGCCCTGCGCCGGGGCGCGCGACGGCTCGGCCGCTGGCGGCTGGACGACTGCACGCTGGTGGTGACTCTGGAACCGTGCACCATGTGCGCGGGCGCCCTGGTGCTGGCCCGGGTGTCGACGGTCGTCTTCGGGGCGTGGGAGCCGAAGACCGGGGCGGCCGGTTCCCTCTGGGACGTGCTGCGCGACCGTCGGCTCAACCACCGCCCCGAGGTCTACGGCGGCGTCCTCGAAACCGAGTCCGCCGCCCTGCTCCGCGCCTTCTTCCGCTGAGCCCGCACCGCGCTTTGGGGTTGCTGCGGTGGTGCGGTGGTGCGGTGGTTGCGGCGGGGCGGTGGTTGCTGGGGTTGGGGTGGTTGCTGGGGTTGCAGTGGTTGCAGGGGACCCCTGCTACCGGATTTTGCGTAGGAAGGGTCCCCTGCAACCACCCCAGCCCGGTCGTCAGGCGATGATCGTGTCGAGGGCGATCTCGACCATCTGGGAGAAGGTCTGCTCCCGGTCGGCGGAGGAGGTCTTCTCGCCGGTCTTGATGTGGTCGCTGACCGTCAGCACGGTGAGGGCACGGGCCCGGAACCGCGCGGCGATGGTGTAGAGCGCCGCCGACTCCATCTCCACCGCGAGCACCCCGTAGTCGGCGAGGACGTCGTAGAGGTCCGGTCGGTCGGTGTAGAAGGCATCCGCCGCCAGCACCGGTCCCACCCGCATCGGTACGCCACGCCGCTCGGCCACCTCGACCGAGGTCCGCAGCAGCCCGAAGTCGGCGACCGGGGCGTAGTCGATCAGTCCGTCGAAGCGCACCCGGTTCATGTTCGAGTCGGTGGACGCCCCGTTCGCGGCGAGCACGTCCCGCAGCTTCAGGTCCGGGCTGAGCGCGCCACACGAGCCGACCCGGATCAGCGACCGGACGCCGTACTCGTTGATCAGCTCGTGGGCGTAGATCGAGGCGGACGGCATGCCCATGCCGGAGCCCTGGACGGACACCTCGACGCCGTTCCAGCGGCCGGTGAAGCCCAGCATCCCGCGCACCGTCGAGTAGCACGTGGCGTCCTCGAGGTAGGTCTCCGCGATCCACTTGGCCCGCAGCGGGTCGCCCGGCATCAGGACCCGTTCGGCGATCTCTCCCGGCTTCGCGCCGATGTGCACACTCATGACAGGGATCCTGCCAGGCCGCCCGGGGGCATACCGGTTCGGCGTCCGGGCCGGTGGTCCTGTAACCTACTGCGCGGTGGCGTGTCCGAGTGGCCTAAGGAGCACGCCTCGAAAGCGTGTGAGGGTTTACGCCCTCCGCGGGTTCAAATCCCGCCGCCACCGCTCGTGAACAGCGATAACGCCCGGTCGGTCCGTTAGGACCGACCGGGCGTTCCGCTTGTGCCCTCAGTTCGGAAGGCGTTCGTCAGGGCAGCAGGCGCCGCAGGGTCGGTGCGATCGCGGCGGCGACCAGTCGGTCGTCCGGCTGATGGACCGCCCAGTTGAGCGCACCCAGCGCCACGGCCGGTTCACCGGTCGCCGCTGCCGCGACGATGTCTGCCTCGGGCAGTGTGGCCAGTAGTCGACGCACCAGGATGCCCTCACCCCACAGCGCTTCGGTGGGATATGGCAGTCGGCCAAGCCAGCCCAACAGCGCATCCGCGCGGGCGATCGGGTCAGGTTCGGCAACGGTCAGGCGCTGCACGAGGACGTGCACTCGTTCTTCTGGGAGGTTGGCGGCGCTGTTGCCGTCGATGCTGACCAACGTGCTGCGGAGGGTGTCGGGCACCTGCCGGTCAGCCAGGACAGCCGGGGCACCAGCGGGACGGAACTGCGGCGTGTCGGACCTCTCGTAGTACCCGAGGGCCATGACGAGATCGGTGAACAGGCTCAGGAGCCGACCGGAGACGCCGCACTCGGCGAGGAACAGCGTCAGAGCGGTCGGCTCGGCCACCTTCAGGTCGTCGGCGAACCTGGACCGCTCCCACGAGATGCGGCCATGTCCGTGGATGGTCGCACTGCCGAGAATCCGGTCGTCGGCGTCGTACAGAGCCAGCGTCAGGTCACCGAGGCACCGACAGATGTCGCCGGCGAACTGGCCGTTGGTGGTGAGTTCCTGTGCCCTGTTCACCTGGGCCTGGTCGGTCAGTTGCACCAGCACTTGACGGTCGTCCAGGGGCCCGTCGTCCAGACCCTCGTCGAGAATCCGCACCGTCTGGGTTCGCGTCCAGACATCCGACAACCGCTCAGGGAGCAGCACCGCGTCATCGTAGGTCAGCGGCCCAGGCTGCTCTGGGGATCGACCTGACCGATCGGGCGGCCGGGTGCTCCCACGTTCGGTTCGTGATGCGTCGATGTGGCCGGCGGCGCTGAATCAGAGTTTCCTCGATGGCATGCCGGTCTCTAGGCTTGCCCGGCGCGCGTGGCGCGATCTTCACACGGGGGTGGGAGGTGGACGTGCGGAGCAAGCTGATCGCACGGCTCATGGTCGCGGTGCTCGGGGCGGCGTCCGCCGTCGTCGCACCGTTCGGGTCCGGTGTGGCGCACGCCCGGACCGCGGTCGAGCTGGGCATGGCGTCGTACCGGGACATGGTGGTCGACGCGGCGCACGCCCGGCTTTTCTTCAGTCCAGGGCGTAACAGCACGGCCGTGCGGGTCACGGATCTGTCCGGCGGCTCGCAGACCACGATCCCGGGCCTGGCAGGGGCCACCGGCATGGCGCTGAGCCCGGACGGCTCCACCCTCTACGTGGCCCTCGTCGAGGCGCATGCCATCGCTGCGATCGACACCACGACGCTGACCGAGACCCGTCGCTACAGCACCGGCTCCTCCACCTGCCCCACGTGGTTGACGCACGTCGGCGGGAAGCTCTACTTCGGGTACGGCTGCCGGACCGGTGAGGGGAGGCTGGGCTCCCTCGACCTGCGAGGGGAGACGCCCGTCCTGGCCACGAAGCTGCCGGTCGACGGCATGCTGGTAGGGCCTCCGATGCTGGCGGGTAGCCCGGGTAACCCGGATCTCCTTCTGGCGACCGACGAAGACGCCGCCAGGTATTCGTTGCCAGGTAAGCCGACGCTGTACGACGTCTCGTCCGGGACGCCGTCGATTGTGGCGACCGTGCCCTCGGAGACCTGCACCAGCCTGAACGATGCCGTGGTGACTCCCGACGCGACCAGGGTGATCCTGGCCTGCAGCCGTCTGTACGGCGAATCGGGGTGGGCGACCGAGCACGCGGCCCTCTCGACCACCGACCTGTCGCCAGCGGGTCGGTTCCCGTCCGCCGTCTCGCCAACCGCCGTGACCACGTCCCGGGACGGTTCCTTCGTTATCCTCGGTTCGACCTCGACGATCTTCGTCGAGCGGCCGGACGGGAGCCTGGTCCGCCGGTACCACCTTCCGCCGGACAGCGCTCTTATCTGGCACGGGCTCGCCACGGGCGGCGACGGGACGCTCTACGCCATCACCCGCAACCCGGACGCGGTGAATGAACCGATCCTGCAAGTCTTCACGGACTTCGTGAAGGAGAACAGCTCGGTCGCGCTCTCCGCGCCCTCGACGAGTACGCGCGGGGGGAAGCTCACGGTGACCGGCAGGCTGACGTTCACCGGCGCGGCGCTGTCGACGCCCCAGACGGTGCGGGTGGTGAAGCGGGACCTTGCCGGCACCCACACCCTGCCCAGCGTCACCACCACGTCGACCGGGATGTTCTCCTTCTCCGACACGCCTTTGATCGGCGGGGCCAACACCTACGAGGTCAGCTTCGCCGGCGACGCCGGCCACGCGGGATCGAGTGGGTTCGGCACGGTGCAGGTCTCCCGCGCCGTCACGGCCCTCAATCTGACCGTCAGCAAGACGACCACCAGCACCGGCCGGACCGCAACGGTGACCGCCCAGCTCGGCACCACCTACAACAGCCGTACGGTCTGCCTGTACGCGCAGCCCTCCGGTGCCACCCAGACGCCGCTCGCGTGCGGGCCGGTGAACTCGTCCGGCAGGCTCGTCGTCAGTTACCCGATCTCGCGAATGACGACCTTCAGCGCGCGGTTTGCCGGAGATTACCGGTACGCGCCCGCGTCCGTTTCGCGGCTGGTCTACCCCTGACCAGGGGGTCGAGTCGGGCCTGATCGATGGGTCTGGATTAGCGTACGGCCGGGTGGGATCGTAGTGGCATGCTCACTCCCCGTCAGGAGACCGTCACTCCCCTCCGGCACCCGTTCCATGTCGACGACGACGGCGTCAACCGGCCGCCCGGCCCGGACAAGCACCCGTACTACGGGCACTTCGCGGCCACCGGTTCCGGGGTGGTGCCGGTGGTCCGCCAGGTCAACGGCGAGTCCGTCTCCGCCCTGCTGATCTGCCGGTACGCGGACGTCAAGGCGGTGCTACGCCGGCAGGACGTCTTCTCCCGGGCCGCCGCGACGACGGCCGACGCGATCGACGTGACCGGGACGATGCTCGGGATGGACGGGGCCGAGCACGCCCGGGTCCGGGGGACGGTCAAGGATCTCTTCACCCGGCCGGCGGTGGCCCGCCTGCGCGGCCGGGTCGAGGCCGAGGCGGCCGCGCAGCTCGCCGCGCTCCTCGCCCGGGGCAACCGGGCCGACCTGCTCCGGGACTTCGCGATCCCGTTCACCCTGCACGTCATCTGCGACCTGCTCGGCCTCCCTCATCAGGACTGGGCGAGGTTCCGTAGGTGGGGCGACCTGTTCCTGGCCGACAGCGAGCTGACCCGGGACGAGGCCGCCCGCTCGACCCAGGAGATGGGCGCGTACCTGTGGGAACAGCTCGAAAATCGGCGGGGTTGCCCGGCCGGTGACATGCTGACGCGGATCGCCGGGACCACCGCCGACCAGCCGGTGGACGTCCAGATCAAGCTGCCGATCTCGCTGGTGGTGGGGGGCTGGGAGACCGCCGCCAACTCGATCGCCACCTTCGTCCACGTCCTCCGCACCCGCCCCTATCGGGGGTACGGGTCCGGATGGGAGTACCTCGTCGACCATCCGGAGAAGTTGGACTCTGCGATCAACGAGTTGGAGCGGCTGCACTCCATCTCGAACGCCGACGACCTGCCACGCCGGGTCCTGGCCGACGTGAAACTGCCGAGCGGCGTACGGCTCACCGCCGGGGACGTGGTGATCCCCTCGCACGACGCCGCCAACCGGGACCCCCGGGTGTTCCCCGACCCGGAGCGGATGGACTTCGACCGTGACCCCAACCCGCACCTCTCCTTCGGGTACGGCCCGCACTACTGCGTCGGGGCGCATCTGGGCGCGCTGGAGGTGCGGACGGCGATCGGACTGCTTCTACGTGAGCTGCCCGGGCTCCGGCTCGCCGTGCCCGCCGACGAGGTGCGGTGGAAGGCGGGACACGCGGTCCTCGGTCCGCAGGAGTTGCCGGTCGAGTGGTGACGTGACGCGGCGGGGTCACCGTCGGGTCAGCAGGGGCCGTACCCCTCGGCGAAGAGACGCTGCGCGTACTCGGCGTAGCCGGCGATCGTCTTGCGGACCGTCCGTCCGTCGTGGAGGAAGAGGTACGCGCGGTCGCCCCGCTGGGCGAGCAGCCCGTCGAGGCGGTACGTCCCCTTCGGAGCGCCGAGCCGGGCCAGCGACGGGAAGTGGGCGGGCAGGTCGTCGACCGGCGTGCCGACGGTGACTCCCTCCGGAGTCCGAACAGGAGCACTGACCCAGAGCAGCACGAGCCGGTCGTCGTAGAAGATCGGGCTGGCCGTCTCGTGCCCGACCAGCGTGGGGCCGCAGGACTCGGCGGCCTCCTGGAGGATGCCCCGTTCGGCCAGTTCCCGCTGGCTGTCGCCGAACTCGGCACCGGCGAGTCCGTTGAGGTCGATCACCTCGTCGACGGTCGGCCCGATCGGGTCTGCCGGCACGATTGGCGAATGTGGACGCACGCCGCTGCCGGCCACCGAGGCAGCCGTCAACAACGTCGCAATGAACAAGAATTGCCGCAGATTCATCAAATCCCCCACTCCCCAACGGCGTCGGGCCAGCGAGGTTGCTGGTTTACGGCGTTTTGCCGGTATTCCCACTCTTCGGCGAGGTCGTCCCAGTAGTCGGCGGAGAGGCGGCGTCGCCCGTGGGCCAGCCAGCCCTCGGTGCTGCCCTCCAGGTGGAGTCCCAGCTCGGCGAAGGGATCGATCCAGCCGCCGGGCTCCACGCCGATCCGGACCAGCGCGGTGTTGATCGGCCACTCGGCGCGGGGCCGGTCGAGTGCGGCATCGAAGCACGGCCCCCAGGCCACCGTCCCGGCCAACCACACCACCGCCGCCTGGTGCCCGCTCCCGCCGGAGAAATCCGCCTCCAGGTACGCCATCGGGCCCTGCCGTGACCAGCCGGCGAACACCCCGGCCAGCGCGGTCGAGAGCACCAGACGGAACGGCTGCTGCTGGTTCAGTTCCTCGACGGTGAAGTCGGGCAGCGCACCGGTCAGTTCCTCCACCAGTTGCGGGGTGACCGGCAGCAGGGCGAAGTCCTGCCGGAGCGCGGCGAGTACGGCGTGGTCCAGATCGGCGGTCTGCTCCATGAGCAGGTCGACGTCGGCGACGACCGCGCTGAGCTGGTAGCTCATGCGGCACGGCGGATGGCCAGCCCGGAGGCGTCGATGATCACGTCGTCAGTAAACCGTATTCCGGCGTACCCGATGACCCAGAGTGACGCCGGACGGGCGCTTCTGCCCTGCGGCGCTGTCGGTGGCGCGGCTCCGCCGGACCGGGCCGCAACGCAGCTCGGACCGGGCAGCCCGGTCAGCCGGCGAGCGCCTGGTCGTCGGCGCTGAAGTCGGCCGAGGCATCGGTCGGCGGATGGTCCAGGTGCCAGCGCACCGAACGGGCGACCGCTGTGGTCGGGTCCGTCGGCTGCCAGCCCAGCGCCCGGAGGGCCTTGCCGTTGTCGACCAGTACGTGCTGGGCCAGCCGCCGGGTCAGCCACAGGTCCTCCGGCACCCGCTCGTCCGGCACCCGGACCAGTTCGGCGTCGTGCCCGGCCGCGTTCAGGATCAGCCGCAGCCAGCCCCGCACCGGGTACGTCACCGACTCGCCCAGGTTGAACACCTCCCCGCTGGCGGCGGCCGGCTGGTCGAGGGCGGCGAGCACCGCGCTGGCCGCGTCGTCGACGTGCAGACGGGTGAGGAGCGCGTCGCCCGCGCCGACCGGAATCCGGGTCCGCCCTGCCCGGACCCGCCGCAGCACGAACTCCTCCCGGCGCTGCTGGTCGTGCCGGCCGTAGACCATGCCGAGGCGGAGCACGCTGCCACCCCGGGCCAGGTACGCCGGCTCGACATCGAGCTTGTCGTAGTCGTCCAGCCCCACACCCCGCCCTTGGTACGGGCGACGCCCCTGACGTAGCGGCGCGTTCTCGGTGAGCGGTACCGGCAGCGGGGTGTCATCGTCGGCGAGGAGCAGTTCCCACGCCCGGTAGACGTCGACGCTGGAGAGCAGCACCAGCGGCACGTCGGGCAGGTGCGGCAGGACGGCGTCGGCGTCCGCGCGGGTCAACGCGTACGAGTCGACGACGGCGTCCGGGCCGAACCCGCGTACCCGGTCGGCGACCTCGGCGAAGTCGCGTCGGTCGACGTGCAGGTGCGCACAGCGGGGGAGGTCGTCGGGCTCGGTCCGACCGCGGTGGACCACCACGACCTCGTCGCCCCGTTCGACCAGCCGCTCGACCACCCGCCGCCCGATGAACTCCGTACCACCCAACACCACGACCCGCATCACCGGTTTCCTCCAGATCGACCCGACAAGCGGCTCATCTCTTCCCGCGGGCGATGAGTGCCTGGATGCCGTCGAGGAGCAGATCGAGCCCGAAGGTGAAGTCGGCGTCGTCGACCCACTCCTCGGAGACGCCGAACGCGTTCGCGCGTACGGCGGCGGTCAGCTCCGGGTAACCGTCCGGGTCGAGAACCTGGCCGAGGACGTCGCGGTACTCGGCCAGCCCCACCGTCGAGTCGGTGGCGTCGGTCGTGCGGTTCAGGGCGTGGGCCAGGGCTGCCTGCCCGATGGCGTAGCCCGAGAGGGTGGCCGCGATGCTGAGCCGCTCGCCGTAGCCGAGTCCGGTGTCGGCAAGTGCGGCGATTGCGCGGTCGGCCCACCGCAGCGACCGAGGCCCGGCGGGCGGAGTGTGCTGGCCGAGTGCCAGCAACCAGGGCCGGCTGAGGAGGAAGTCCCGGTTGGCCCGGGTCCAGTCGGCCAGGTAGGTACGCCAGCCCTGATCGTGGAGCGCTGGTGGTTCGGGCAAGGCGGCGTCCGCCATCACGGTCAGCAGTTGGTCCTTGCTGCCGACGTAGCGGTACAGGGACATTGTCGCCATCCCGACTTCGGCGGCGACGCTGCTCATCTTCACCCCCTCCAGACCGTCGCGGTCGGCGATCCGAATCGCGGCGTCGACGATTGTTCCCAGGTCAAGGCTGGGTCGGGGGCCGTATCTCGGGCTGGCCTCGCGGCCCCACATTCGGGCCACCACGGGGGGAAGTCTGTGTTCCGTCACGTTCAACTCCTCGCTTCCACCCCCAGGGGCCTTGTGCTCACCCTAAGTCTTGACGACTCTGTATCACGTACACTGTGCGGGATACAGAGACCACCGGAGGTGGATTGTGACTACACCGAATCCAGTCAGACGTCTTCTCGACGTCGACGCGGTCCGAGGCTTCGCGCTGCTCGGGATCTTCGTCGTCAACGTCACCTTCATGGCCTCCGGCTATCCGGTGAACCTGGTGACCGACCCCGACTTCGACTCGGGGCTGGACGATGCCGTCCGCACGCTCTCCTCCGTCTTCGTCGACATGAAGTTCTACGTGCTCTTCTCGTTCCTCTTCGGGTACAGCTTCACCCTCCAGATGGCGGCGGCGAGCCGGGCCGGCGCAGCCTTCCCGGCACGGATGCTCCGCCGGATCGGTGGCCTCTTCGTCCTCGGTGCCCTGCACGCCGTCTTCCTCAACGGCGGCGACATCCTCACCACGTACGCCGTGGCGTGTCTCGCGCTGCTCCTGCTGCGGAACGTGAAGGACCGTACGGCGATCCGGATCGCGGTGGGCCTCTACGCCCTCGTGCTGGTCGGCCTGGTCGCGAGTGCGCTCTTCGTGGACCGTTCGACGTTCCTGCCCGGCGAGGCCGAGGCGCTGGCCAACGGCGAGGAGGCGACGCGGGCGCTGCTCGGCGGCTGGGAGTCGAACATCGAGGAGCGCATCGCGAATCTGCCGCTGCTGCTCACCCAGGCAGTGGCCCTGCAAGGCCCGACCGCGCTGGGCCTGTTCCTGCTCGGTATGGTCGCCGGCCGCCAGCAGTGGCTGGGCCGGATCTCCGGCAGCGAGCCGGTGCTGCGCCGGATCCAGTGGATTGGCTTCCCGGTCGGGCTGCTCGGGTCGATCGTCTACGCCGCCAGCGGCGGTAACGGCAACACCCTAGGGGTGGCGGCGAGCGTCGCGACAGCTCCGCTGCTGGCCGCCGCGTACGTGGCGACGCTGCTGCGGGTCATGCACGGTGCGCGTACGGCGGCGGTCCGGGCCGCGCTCGCCCCGGCCGGGCGGATGGCCCTCACCAACTACCTGGGCCAGTCGGTGGCCTGCCTGCTCACCTTCACCGGCATCGGGTTCGGGCTCGCCGGCACGTTCTCCCCGCCGGCACTCTTCGCCTTCGCCCTGGCCGTGTTCGGGGCCCAACTGGTGGTGAGCGCGCTCTGGCTGCGCTGGTTCCGCTACGGCCCGGTCGAGTGGGCGCTGCGCTGGCTCACCAACGCCCGCCGCCCGGCCCTCGTCGTTCCGCCCGCCGGTCCGGGAGGGAAGACCGTGCCGTCGCACGTCGATTCTGGCCACGCCGATGCCGTACCCCCGGTGGACCAGTCCGGCATCGGGCTCCGCCAGCCCGAACCGCGCTGACGGGGAGTCTGTATCGCGGGGGGATGTCTGCTCGCCAGCCGCTGGCGAGGGGGCATGATCGACTCGATTTTGGCGAAACGGGGGTATCCGCGACCTCGGGTTACACCGATTTTGCCGAAATCGAGTGGATCAGCTTGGGTCGGTGCTCCCGGATCCAGCGTTCGGGCGCCGCCGGCTGTGGAGGCGGCACACCGCGTCCCGTGCTACCCGCTGGCGTAGATGCCCTGGAGCGTCTCGTGAATGCGCGGGGCAAACTGACTGGGACGTACCTGGTCGGCCGGCAGACGCCCCACGCCCGCGTTCACCAGGGACTCGATCTGCGGGCCGGTGTATCCCGACGGGAGCTTGAGGAACCACCGCCACCCGGTCGGGCGGCTGGGTATCCCCGCGTCGCTCAGGTACTCGTTGATGAAGTCGTCGATGATCTGCTGGTCCTCCGCCGAGCGTGGGACGGTCCTCTTCCGCGTCCCGCTTCGGTCGGTGCACACCTCGGTGCACACCTCGGTGACCACATGGGGGAGACGGTCGGGGCATCGCACCATTCGGTCGACGCCGCTGAGCCAACCAATGATGGCACCCCACCCGTTCTCGGTCAGCTCGTAGTAGCCGTCGCCGGGCGGGTCATCCCGGGTGGGCACGTCGTCCCAGACGGGCATGGCGGTGGCCGGCTGGTCGTTGGACACGGGACGCCTCCACGCTGCGGGATGCCGGCGATACCGCTGGCCACATCCCGCATTTTCGCAGCTCAGGCGCTAGCTGCGGGAACTTGCGGCAGGGCGCCAGTGGTTGGTGCCCGGCAGGCAGAGCGCCCCTACTCCTCGTCGGCCAGCTCGGGCCGGTGCTCCCGGACCCAGCGTTCGACGTCCTCGGCGAGCCATACGTTGCCCTGTTGCAACTCGGCGATCGGCGCAGGAAAGGAGCGGTGTGACGTGATCGCGTAGACCCGCTGGCGGCTGATCCCGCCCAGCCGCATCCGGATCTCATGCGCTCCCATCAACTTCACATCTCGACCGTAGGCACCCGTCAGCGGGTCGTGAGACAAGATGCTCTGTACTCTTGACTAGCGCTGTAGTCATGAGTCAAGGTGGGGCATGTGCTGCCGCACCGCCTTCTTCCCCCTGCGCGGTTCGGCGTCGCGGGTCCGTCCTCGGGAGCCCGACCCGGGGACCGACCCGCCCCTCCTCTTGGCGCATGTCGAAAGGCAGGTTCCTGTGAGACATCTCGTTGAGCGGCTGTTCGGTAGCCGTGCCGCTCGGCATCGGCGGCCCGATGGAGCGCCGTACCGATCCCGGTACTGCCTGCCACTGCTCCCGGCCCAGGTGCGTGACCGCCGGTTCCGGCGTACCCGGCTCGGTCGGCGCGGCCTGGACCCGGACGACGTGCGGCGCTTCCTCGACCGGGTCGCCCTCGAACTGGCCGACGCGCAGGAGTCGGCCGAACGGGCCCACCGCGAGACCGTACGGATTAAGGACGCTCTGCGGCGCTGGCAGTCCGAGCAGACCCGGACCCGCGATCGCTACGCCCTGCACCGATGAGCGACGACGGCCGGGCGGGGCGCGGTCCGTCCAACGGGTTCGTCGTGGCCTCTGCGATCCTGCTCGCCGACCGGCATCGGCCGGTGTGGTCCTGGCGCAGGTGGCGGCGGGTGTGTCGGTGTGGTGCCGACCTGCCGTGCCGGGTCTGGCACCGCCTGCCGGTCAACCGTGGCCACTGGCTCGACGAACATGCCCGGACGACGGGACGGTGGTGGCGTCGTGAGCGTGGATGAGCTGCCGATCGGGCGTCGGGTCGCGCAGTGGCGGATCCGACGGCGGATGACGCAGCAGATGCTCGCCGACCGGCTCGGCAAGTCCAAGAGCTGGGTGGACAAGATCGAACGGGGCGTGCGTACCCTCGACCGGTTCTCGGTCATCCAGGACCTTGCCGAGGTGCTTCGCGTCGACCCGGTCGTGCTGCTCGGCCGCACCACACCGCCCTCGACCGCCATTGGCACCGGCGGCGTCGACCGGGTGCGGGCCGCCCTCGCCCGCTACGACTTCGCCCCGTACGACCCCGACCGCCGGCCGGCAACGCCGGTCGCGGAGTTGAGCAAACGGGTGGGGCATGCCTGGTTGACCTACCAGCACGCCCACTACTTCCGCCTGCTGCGGATGCTGCCGGGCCTCCTCGCCGATGCCCAACGCGTCCACGCCGCGCAGCCGGAGTGTGCGGCGGGCCTGCTGGTGCAGGTGTACCGGGTCACCTCGTCGGTACTGGTGAAACTCGGGGAGGCTGATCTTGCCTGGCTGGCCGCCGACCGAGCGGTGACGGCTGCTGGCGGTGACCGGCTGCTCGCCGCCATCGCGGCGATTCCCCTCGCCCAGGCGCTACGAGCCCTCGGCCGGAATCAGCTCGCGATGGCAGCGGCACTCGCCGCCGCACCCCAGATCACGCCAATCCCGTACGACGAGGGCACGCTGGGCGAGTTGTCGGTGCTCGGGACGCTACTGCTCCAGGCGGCGTTGGCCGCTGCCGGCTGCGGCGACAGACGCACCGCCCACGAACTGACCGACCGGGCTGGTGAGATCGCCAACCTGGTCGGTGAAGGTCACGACCACCAGTGGACGTGTTTCGGACCCACCACGGTCGAGTTGGCTCGGGTGGGGGCGGCGGTCGACCTGGGCGACTCCGAGGACGCGATCATCCGGCACGGGCACGCCGTCCGCCGGGACCGGTGGCGACGACTCCCGGCCGGACATCGCGCCGCGTACCTGATCGACATCGCCCGCGCGTACCTCCAGGTCGGTGACCTGGCCGCCGCCGGCCGCGCCCTGGTCGAGGCCGACCGCACCGCGCCGGCCGAGACCCGATCACGACCGGCAGCCCGTACGGTCATCGCGGCCGTCGTACGTGGCAGGCCCACCGCAGCCGGCGTCGCGCACCTGGCCACCACCCTCGGAGTGGCCTGATGGGCCGCCGTTTCCTGATCCAGTTGCCGGTGACGGCCGACGACCTGACCACCGCCGTACGCGTCGCGCGGGTCATCGCCCGTTCGCTGAGCTTCCACCATCTGGTCGAGTGCGACGAGGCCACCGTCGACCACCCGGCCGTACGGCATCCGGCGTTCTGCCCGGGACAACTCCCCAACGGCCGTCGCTGCCTGCTCCGCCCCGACCACGACGGGGAGTGCACCCGCCGGCTCCCGCGATGAGGCGACTCGGCCTGGACGCCTGGCCGGTCGGCCTGGGGCCGTCCCCCCTTGATCGACTCCGATTGCGGTATGTCGGGGGTCTCGTGCGTCCCGGAGACCCCGACATACCGCAGGTCGAGTGGAGCATCGGGACGCCGGACGAGTCGATCACGGGCAGGCCGGGGGTGGCGGGCTCCATCTGCCGACGACGAAGGGCCGGTCCCCGTGGGGGCCGGCCCTGTACGTTCGCGCTGCTCAGAGCGGAGGATACGAGATTCGAACTCGTGAGGGTGTGAACCCAACACGCTTTCCAAGTCTGTCGTCTCGCGTTCGCCAGGGCTCGCAGCGGTACCAGGCAGCGACGTCCACGCGGGATGGGACGTCACCGGATGACCTTGGACGTGGCCGAACGAGACGACAACTGAGGCGGCCTCGGGCTGGCCTTACCCGCTTTCGAGGTCTGCGATCATGCGTCCGGACCGGTCCAACAGTGCACATGACCTGCGGTTCGGCTGTCCGCCGGACCCGACATGGACAACCGCGGACGGCAGCGAATGAGACCACAGTTGAGACCACCCGGGCGGCGCCGCATTGCGGTGCCGCCCGGGACTCGGGGTGTCACAGCGGGCGGCTGAACATCTTCCGGTTGGCAAAGTTGCGGTATCCGGCGCGCTGGAAGGCCTTGAACATGCCGATGTTGTCCGCGTCGCAGTCGCCGCGGATCTCCGTGGCGCCGGCCGCGACCAGCAGCTGGGTGCCGCGGGCGACGACGCTGGTGGCGTATCCCCGACCTCGGCCGGCGGACGCGACGGCGACCAGCCCGATCACCGCGGAGGTGGGCGTACGGGCGGGCAGGCTGATCGCTACGGGCTGGTCCTGCTCGTCGTAGCCGATCTCGAACCAGCCGGGTTCGTGGTCCATCTCCAGCATGTCCGCGAGGTTGCGTTCGGCCGCGCCGCGCAGGCCGTGCTCGGCGATCTCGGCCTGGAAGATCGAGTCCTTGGTGTCGGTGAACGTGTCGGCGAGCAGCTCCACGAAGGGCTCCTGGCCGATATCGGCCATCGAGCGCCAGTGCAGACGTTCGTCTTGGGCGGGGATCGGGTCGCCCGCGCTCCACAGGAATCGGCAACCGTCGCGGGCGACCGTGAACCCACTGGCGTTCAGCAGCTTCTCGCGCAGCTGCGGATCGCGCTGGAACTGCGGGGCCTGGGCCGGCATGTCCAGGACGTGCCCCTGTGTCTCGGCGCCGAGCGAGCGGGCCAGGTTTGCCGCGTACCGCAGCAGTGCCTCGCCGGTGTCCAGGTCGCCGGGCTCCAGCAGCACGATGTCCATCGGCACCGCGCGGCCCGGGATCGTCCACAGCACGGCGTTGCCGATCAGCGCGCCGTCCTGCTCAGCGACCAGGCACCACTCCGGGCGCGTGCACCCGCTCTCGAGCAGACCGGCCAGGTACGCCGAAGTCGCGGCGTTGCGTTCGTCGTCGTTCGGATACGTCGTCAGTGCGGGAAGTTCGTCGGGGTGGGCGGGTCGGATCGTCAAGACAGTCAGTTTCCTTCTTCAGTGATCTTCGGCAGCGTACGCAGGCTGCGTGCAGGGGAGATCAGCGCAGCGGTGAAGGCCAGCGCGGCGCAGGCGAGCAGGGCCGGCCGGAGGCCGAACCGGGTGCCCGCCAGGCCGCAGGCGTCAGGGACGGCCGGCTGCACGACGCCCGGCACACGGCCGCCGTGCTCCTGGTCCTCGGCGTCTCCGGCCGCGCCGTGATGGGCATCATGGGCTGGTCCAACTCGGCGATGGCTGTCCGGTACCAGCACATGACGGATCAGGTGCGCCGCGACATCGCGCAGCAGCTCGGTGGACTGCTCTGGGGCGACCCGCCGCGCCAGCCGGGGGAGAGCGGCGGCGAACCGCCGCCCGACCGGCCGGAACAGGGTAAGTGAGACGACAACTGAGACGAGTGAGACCGTAGAGACGACTCAGGGCCGGTCCCTGTGGGGGCCGGCCCTGTACGTTCGCGCTGCTCAGAGCGGAGGATACGAGATTCGAACTCGTGAGGGTGTGAACCCAACACGCTTTCCAAGCGTGCGCCCTAGGCCTCTAGGCGAATCCTCCGCCGAACAGAGTACAGGTCGTGCTCGGCTTGTTCACCCCACCACCCCCTGAAGATCGTCACGGGGTCGGGTAGGCTGGGTGCACCTCCCGTGCGGCGGTATCTCGTGAACCTCCCCAGGGCCGGAAGGCAGCAAGGATAAGCGAGCTCTGCCGGGTGCACGGGAGGCCTTTTCGTCTCCGGTGCCCGATAACGTCTCCCGTCGTCGGCGTCCGGCCGGCGGGGTAAGTGGTCACCCGCGGCAGGCCGGCGCAGAATGGCTCGGTCGAGAGGAGGCGGACGGGTGGCACTGGCGCTCTACCGCAAGTACCGGCCGCGTACGTTCGCGGAGGTCATCGGGCAGGAGCACGTGACCGAGCCGCTGTCGCAGGCGCTGCGCAGCGGGCGGCTGAACCACGCGTACCTCTTCTCCGGCCCCCGGGGCTGTGGCAAGACCTCCAGCGCCCGGATCCTGGCCCGCTCGCTCAACTGCGAGCAGGGGCCCACCCCGGAACCGTGCGGGCAGTGCGGCTCCTGCCGGTCGCTGTCCAGCGACGGCGCCGGGTCGATCGACGTCATCGAGATCGACGCGGCCAGCCACGGTGGTGTGGACGACGCCCGCGAGCTGCGCGAGAAGGCGTTCTTCGCGCCGGCCAACAGCCGGTTCAAGATCTACGTCATCGACGAGGCGCACATGGTCTCGTCGGCCGGCTTCAACGCCCTGCTCAAGCTGGTCGAGGAGCCCCCGGAGTACGTCAAGTTCATCTTCGCCACCACCGAGCCGGAGAAGGTCCTCGGCACGATCAAGTCGCGGACCCACCACTACCCGTTCCGGCTGATCCCGCCGAAGGTGCTCCGGCCGTACCTGGAGCAGCTTTGCGAGGCCGAGGGGGTCACGGTCGACCCGGCGGTCTTCCCGCTGGTGGTCCGGGCCGGTGGCGGCAGCGCCCGGGACAGTCTCTCCGTGCTCGACCAGCTCATCGCCGGGGCGGGACCGGAGGGGGTCAGCTACGCCCGGGCCGCTGCGCTGCTCGGCGTCACCGACTCCGCGCTGATCGACGAGATGTGCGACGCCCTGGCGGCCGGGGACGGCGCGGCGGCGTACGCCACCGTCGACCGGGTGGCCGAGGCCGGGCACGACCCTCGTCGGTTCGCCTCCGACCTGCTCGAACGTCTCCGTGACCTGATCGTGCTCCAGCAGGTGCCGGACGCCGCCGACAAGGGCCTGATCGACGGCCCGACCGACCAGGTCGAGCGGATGACCGCGCAGGCCCAGCGGCTCGGCCAGGCGACGCTGTCCCGCTGCGCCGACATCGTGCACAACGGTCTGGTCGAGATGCGCGGCACCACCGGTCCCCGACTGCTGTTGGAGCTGATCTGCGCCCGGATGCTGCTGCCCGGCGCCGACGACTCCACCGGCGGCCTGCTGCAACGCCTGGAGCGGATGGAACGCCGGCTCACCCTGGGCGTTCCCGTCGCCGATGTCACGCCGGCTCCCGGACCGGCCCAGCCGGAGCCCGTCCCGGCCCGCACCGAGCCCACGCCAACCCACACCGAGGCCCCGGCGGCCGTGGTTCCGTCCGCGTCCGAGCCGGCCGCGCCGCGCCGGGTGGCACCGCCGGAGGCGGTGCTGCCCGATCCGGTCACCCCCGAGCCGCCCCGCCCCGACGCCCCGGCCTCCGGCACCCTCGACGTTCATGCTGTGCGTAATGCCTGGCGAGACCGGATCCTGCCGTTGATCAAGCAGCGGAACAAGCGGGCCGGCGCCATGATCCAAGAGGCGTCGGTCGGTGAGCTGGAGGGCGACACGCTTGTTCTAAGTTTCAAGCACAGCTTCCATGCTCAGTCGTCGGCCGGGCATGCCGACCTCATAGGGCAGGCCGTCCAGGAGGTACTGGGCGGACGTTGGCAGATCCGCTGCGAGGTGGCCGGTGAGCGGGGCGGCTCCCGGGCATCCGCCGGGCCGTCCCGACCGGCTGCCACGCCGCCACCACCTGCCGCGTCACCGCCCCCCGCCCGGCCCGCACCGACGCCGCCGGCGGCCCCGCAGCGGTCCAATCCGGCCGGGGCGGCGAGTCCGGCGTCGGCCGCCCGCCCGTCCGGGGACAGCGGTGGACCGGCCGCCGAGGAGGACTGGCCGGAGCCAGCCCGCCCGGGTGGTGCCGCCGCAGCCGCCACAGCTGCCACAGCCAGCGGGGCTGACGACTGGCCGGAACCCGCGCGCCCCGGCGGAGCCGATGGCTGGCCGGAACCTGCGCGTCCCGGCGGGGCGGCCGTCCCGGCTGGGCGGGCCGAACCGACCCCGTCGGGCGGAGCGGTCCCGCCGTCACCCCGGGCGGCCGATACCACGGCACCGGCCCGGCCTGCCGCGCCCGCGTCGCCGCCGGCACCGGCCGGCGGTGCCCCGGTGAGCAGCGGGCGCGCCGCCGCCCGGGCAGCCGCCGCGCGCGGGGCTGGTCGGACTGCGGAGCCGGCCCGGGGGGCACGCACCGACGCGGCCCGGAAGACCGCCGACAGCGAGTTCGCCGGTGAACCGCCGTACGACCCGGACTACGACGGCCCGGTGCGCGGTGGTGGCCGGGTCAACGCGGCTCCGCCGCCGACGACCCCGAGTTACGAGGGATTCGACCCGGGGGACGAGCCACTCGACGACGTGATCGACGAGCGGGTCGCCCGGCAGTCCAGCGAGGAGCAGGCGGTGCAACTGCTCCGTGAGGTGTTCGGCGCGGAGAAGATCGCCGAGGTCGAGGCCCGGTAGCAGCAACCACCGGGTAGGAGACCGGAGGGATGCGGGGGCCGGCGCAGCCGGCGAGGTCGTCGACCCGATGGGCCGCTACGGAATCCAGGCGGGCAGGCCGTGCGGGTGCGCCTCGGCGAGCAGCCGTTCCGGTCGGTCCCCGAGCCGGGCCCGCAGTTGGAAGCGGGAGGGGTCCGCCAGGCCCGGCTCGAACGACAGGTGCGCGACCGGCGCACCACTGCCGAGTAGCCGGTCGATCTCGGCGGTGACCCGCCGCCACTCGTCGGTCGGCACGTACTGCCGCATCACCGAGTGCCAGACCACGGTGAGCGTGCCGGGCTGCGGCTCGATGCCGGCCAGGAACTCTGCCGCGCCGGCCTGGACCACCGTTGCCGGCAGCCGTCCGGCCAGCTCCAGCGCCCCGGCCAGCCGGGCGGCGCGGGCGGTGTGCTCCGGCCAGACGTACGCCCGCAGCGCGAGCGCGCCGGCCGGGTCGATGGGGTCGATCGGGTCCGGGTCGCAGCCGATTCGCTCCACCACGGTCAGCGGCGCGTCGGCGGCCGTGCGGAGCCAGTCGGGGACGCGGTCACGCCAGGCGTCGGGGAGTCGGACCGGGGAGTCGGCCGGGCCGCAGGCGAAATCGTCCGCCTCGATCCGGAACCGGTCGGCGCGCAGGTTCAGCCCACCGCTCGTGCCCAGCTCGACCAGGCGTACCGGCCGGTCGCCCAGCTCGCCGAGGGCGTACAGCAGGCCGGTGAGCAGCAGGTTCGCCCGGCCGACCTCGTTGGTCTGCGGCGGGCGGCGCAGCCACTGCCGCAGGGTGTCCGGGGCGCCGGCGACGGTGGCCCGGAACGCCGTCCAGCAGGCGTCCGCGTCCGTCGGCCGGTACGCCCCACCGGCGCTCGGGTAGTACCGCGCCAGGTCCGGGGCGGCCCCGGTGAGCACCAGGGCGTGTACGCCCCGAGTAGGCGCAGCGGCACGGCCGCGTCGGCGGGCGCGTCCTCGTACCCCTGGATCGTGGTGGCGCACGGCCCGCCGGCCCGGACGTCGGCGGCGGCCCGGACGAGCAGGTCGGCGTAGAGCCCGGCGGCCATCCCCGCGCACGCGTGGGCCTGTCGTTCCATAGTCGTGGCGGCCTGGTCCCGGGACATCGTCGTCACCCTCCTCCTGGCCGTGATGATCCTCCGTCACGCGGCGTGGGGGAAAGCACCGCGCGGGGCGAGGCTGCTCACAGCGGTTAGGCTGGCGGACGGTCGAGTGAGCCGAGTGCGAGAAGGAGCCCGTCCGTGCGCCCAGGTGGACAGCCGAACATGCAGCAGATGCTGAAGCAGGCGCAGAAGATGCAGCAGCAGATCGCCAAGGCGCAGGCCGAGCTGGCCGAGGCGGAGCTGACCGGCACCGCCGGCGGTGGCCTGGTCACCGCGACCGTCTCCGGCTCCGGGGAGCTCAAGGCGATCCGGATCGACCCGAAGGCGGTCGACCCGGAGGACGTGGAGACCCTCGAGGATCTCGTCGTCGCAGCCGTGCACAACGCCACCGAGGCGGCGCGGGAGCTGACCGACCAGAAGATGGGCCCGGTCACCGGCGGCATGGGTGGCCTCGGCCTGCCCGGGTTCTGAGCCGCTGCATGTACGAGGGTGCCATCCAGGACCTGATCGACGAGCTGGGACGGCTGCCGGGCGTCGGCCCGAAGAGCGCCCAGCGGATCGCCTTCCACGTCCTGTCCGCCGACCCGGCCGACGTCAACCGGCTGGCCGGGGCGTTGCGCAAGGTCAAGGAGCTGGTGCGGTTCTGCACGAGCTGCTACAACGTCGCCGAGTCCGAGCAGTGCCGGATCTGCCGCGACCCGCGTCGTACCGACGAGGTGCTCTGCGTGGTCGAGGAGCCCAAGGACGTGGTGGCGATCGAGCGGACCGGTGAGTTCCGGGGTCGCTATCACGTGTTGGGCGGGGCGATCAACCCGCTGGAGGGGATCGGCCCGGACAATCTCCGGGTCCGGGAGCTGATGGCCCGGCTCGGCGCTGGCACCGTACGGGAGCTGATCCTGGCCACCGACCCGAACACCGAGGGTGAGGCGACCGCGACGTACCTGGCCCTGATGGTCAAGCCGATGGGTATCGCGGTGACCCGGCTGGCCAGTGGCCTGCCGGTCGGCGGTGACCTGGAGTACGCCGACGAGATCACCCTCGGTCGCGCGTTCGAGGGGCGGCGCGCCGTCTGATACCGCCTACGGTGGACCGGCGCCAGCCACTCGGCGGCGTCGATCCACTGTGGTGGGACGGGGGCGTCCCGGTCTGACATGGCCGCGACGGCCTCGACGCGCGATGTAACAGATTCGCATAGGTGAACCGGGGCGAACCGCCGCAATCCAGGGCGGAAAAGCGAAGTGTCCGGCGCGCGTCGCAGCGGTAAAGACACGATCCGGTACCAACAGCTTCGTCAATAGTTCCGGGGGAGTCCGAACGGAGGCTAAGGTCACGGCCATCGGTGACCCCTGTCACCAGCATGTCCGTACCCCCTAGGACGAGGTGAAGCACCCATGCGTGCACCCAGGTCGAAGGCCGCGCTGGCGGCCGTCGCGGCCGCGGCCCTCGCGGTAGCAGGCTGCGCCGAGAGTGACCGCGGCGACGATTCCGGCGGTAGCAAGAAGGACACCCTCGTCTTCGGCGTCGCCGGAGACCCGAAGGTGCTCGACCCCAGCTTCGCCAGCGACGGTGAGTCGCTGCGCGTGGCGCGACAGGTCTTCGAGACCCTGGTCCGTCCGGAGGAGGGGGGCACCAAGGTCAGCCCCGGCCTCGCCGAGACCTGGACGCCGGACGCCACCGGCACGACCTGGACCTTCAAGCTCCGTTCCGGGGTGAAGTTCCACGACGGCACCGACTTCAACGCCGAGGCCGTCTGCGCCAACTTCGACCGCTGGTACAACGCCACGGGCCTCATGCAGAGCCCGGACGTGACCGCGTACTGGCAGGACGTCATGGGCGGCTTCGCCAAGAACGAGGACCCGGAGCTGCCGGCGAGCCTCTTCAAGTCCTGCACCGCCAAGGACGCCACCACCGTCGACCTGGCCTTCACCCGGGTCTCCAGCAAGATCCCGGCCGCGCTGATGCTGCCGTCGTTCTCCATCCACAGCCCGACGGCGCTCAAGCAGTACGACGCCAGCAACGTCGCGGGCAGCGCCACGGACATCAAGTACCCGTCGTACGCGATGGAGCACCCGACCGGCACCGGTCCGTTCAAGTTCAAGGCCTGGGACGTCGCCAACAAGACGCTGACCCTGGAGCGGAACGAGGACTACGCCGGCACCAAGGCCAAGCTGAAGACCCTGATCTACAAGACCATCTCGGACGAGAACGCGCGCAAGCAGGCGCTGCGCTCCGGTGACATCCAGGGGTACGACCTGGTCGGCCCGGCCGACGTCGAGCCGCTGAAGGGCGAGGGCTTCAACGTCCTCACCCGGCCGGCCTTCAACATCCTCTACCTGGCGATCAACCAGAAGGGGAACCCGAAGCTGGCCGACGTGAAGGTCCGGCAGGCCATCGCGCACGCCCTGAACCGGCAGGCGCTGGTCGACTCGAAGCTGCCCCCGGGCGCGAAGGTCGCGGAGAACTTCTTCCCGGACACCGTCGAGGGCTGGAACGGCAACGTCACCAAGTACGACTACAACCCGGAGAAGGCCAAGGCGCTGCTGGCCGAGGCGGGGGCGTCGAACCTGACCCTGAAGTTCCACTACCCGACCGAGGTCACCCGGCCGTACATGCCGAACCCGAAGGACATCTTCGAGCTGCTCTCGGCGGACCTGAAGGCGGTCGGCATCACCGTCCAGCCGATCCCGCTGAAGTGGAGCCCGGACTACCTCAACGCCACCACCTCGGGCAGCGCGCACGACATCCACTTCCTCGGGTGGACCGGTGACTACGGCGACGCCTACAACTTCATCGGCACCTTCTTCGACCGGCCGAAGGACGAGTGGGGCTTCACCAACAAGCCGCTCTTCGACAAGTTCCAGAAGGCCGACACCACCGCCGACATCGCGGCCCGGACCGAGATCTACAAGGAACTGAACGCGGACATCATGAACTTCCTGCCGGGTGTGCCGATCTCGCACTCGCCGCCGGCGATCGTCTTCGGCAAGGACGTGACGGGCGTCAAGGCGAGCCCGCTCACCGACGAGCGGTTCTCCACCGCCGAGTTCAAGTCCTGACCTGACGCAAGGAACGCGGGCGGGCGCTGGTCACAGCGCCCGCCCGCATCCCTCCGCACCCCTTCGAGGCCGCCGTGTTCCGGTTCATCGTCAGACGCCTGCTCCAGCTGATACCCACGCTGTTCGGGCTCTCCATCCTGCTCTTCATCTGGCTGCGCCGACTGCCCGGCGGTCCGGAGACCGCGATCCTCGGTGAGCGGGGCACACCCGAGATGCGCGCCGCGATCCGCCGCAACCTCGGTCTCGACGAACCGATCCTGACGCAGTACGCCAAGTTCATCCGCCGGATGGCCCAACTCGACCTGGGCACCTCGACCGCCACCAAGCGGGAGGTCACCACCGAGTTCCTCCAGCGTTTCCCCGGCACCGTCGAGCTGACCGTGATGGCCATGATCATCGCGATCGGCGTCGGCATCCCGCTGGGCTACCTGGCCGCCCGCCGTCGCGGCCAGCTCCTCGACCACCTGTCGGTCGGTGGCTCGCTGATCGGCATCTGCATTCCGGTCTTCTTCCTGGCCTACGTGCTCAAGGCGATCTTCGCGGAGAACCTGGGCTGGTTCCCCTCCAGCGGTCGGCAGGACCCGACCATCGAGGCGACCCGGATCACCAACTTCTTCGTCCTCGACGGGCTGATGACCCGAGAGTGGGACGCCGCCGCCGACGCCATCTGGCACCTGGTGCTCCCCGGCCTCGCGCTGGCGAGCATCCCGCTGGCCATCATCGTCCGGATCACCCGGGCCAGCGTCCTGGAGGTGCTCGGCGAGGACTTCGTCCGGACCGCCGAGGCCAAGGGCCTGACCGAGAGCGTGGTCCGGCGGCGGCACGTGCTGCGTAACGCCATGCTCCCGGTGGCCACCTCGATCGGTCTGCTCGCCGGCGGTCTGCTCTCCGGCGCGGTGCTCACCGAGACCGTCTTCGCCTTCAGCGGCATCGGGGCGTTCGTCGCCGAGTCGATCAGCCAGCGCGACTACCCCGTACTCATGGGCTTCATCCTGATCATCGCGGTGGTGTACGTACTGGTGAACCTGATAGTCGACCTCTCCTACAGCCTGATCGACCCGAGGGTGAGGGTGCGATGACCATCACCCCTGGCAAGAAGCGCGAGAAGATCGACCGGCTCGCCGAACTCGCCGCCGTCCGCGACGACGAGCGCGGCGTCAGCCTCTGGCAGGAGGCGTTCCGGCGGCTGCGCAGCAACCCGGCCGCCATCGTCGGCGCGGCCATCTTCGTCCTGTTCGTCCTGGTCGCGGTCGTCGGCCCGTTCTTCGTGCCGTACGGACCGACCGACTCGATCGGCATCCGGGACGGCGTGGTCAAGTCCGGGCAGGGCATCATCCCCGGCCCCTCCGGCGACCACTGGCTCGGCTACGACCACCAGGGCCGGGACGTGTTCAGCCGGATGATCGTCGGGGCCCGGCAGACGCTCCTGGTCGGCGTGGTCTCCACCCTGATCGGGCTTGCCGTCGGCGCGTTGATCGGTGGTATCGCCGGCGCCTCGGCCGGGCTCGGCGGACGCTGGGGCCGCTGGGTGGACAGCACCCTGATGCGTTTCGTCGACATGCTGCTGGCCCTGCCCAGCCTGCTGCTGGCGGTGAGCGTCGCCGCGCTGCTCGGGGCGAGCCTGACCACCGTGATGATCGCGGTCGGCGTGGTCTCCGTGCCGGTCTTCGCCCGACTGTTGCGCGGCTCGATGATCTCCCAGTCCAACAGCGACTACGTGCTGGCGGCGACCTCCCTCGGGGTGAAGCGGTCGCGGATCGCGCTGACCCACGTGGTGCCGAACTCGCTCGCCCCGGTGATCGTCCAGGCCACGCTGACCCTGGCCACCGCGATCATCGAGGCCGCCGCGCTCTCCTTCCTCGGTCTGGGCAACCCGGACTCGACCATCCCCGAGTGGGGGGTGATGCTCGCCGACGCGCAGCCGTACCTGGGCATCCGACCGGCGCTGGCGATCTACCCGGCGGTCGCGATCATCATCACCGCGCTCGGTTTCACCCTGCTCGGTGAGGCGATGCGCGAGGCCCTCGACCCGAAGCTCCGGAAGTAAGGGAGAGGTCACCAACATGGCACTGCTCGACGTGGACGGCCTCTCCGTCACGTTCTCCCGGCGCGGCCAGCGGACCGTGCACGCCGTCGACGGGGTCTCCTTCTCGGTCGACGCCGGTGAGGTGGTCGGCCTGGTCGGCGAGTCCGGCTGCGGTAAGAGCGTCACCTCGCTGGCGATCATGGGTCTGCTGCCGAAGCACCGGGGCACCCGGATCGGCGGCAAGGCCGTCTTCGACGGAACCGACCTGCTCCAGCTCGACGACCGGTCCCGGCGCGACATCCGGGGTCGGGACGTGGCGATGATCTTCCAGGACCCGCTCTCCTCGTTGAACCCGGTGATCCCGATCGGGCTCCAGGTGACCGAGGTGCTCACCCGGCACCGGGGGATGAAGGGGGACGCGGCGGCGAAGGAGGCCGCCGAACTGCTCGACCGGGTCGGCATCCCCGACCCGAAACGGCGGCTCAAGGAGTACCCGCACCAGCTCTCCGGCGGAATGCGCCAGCGTGCCCTGATCGCCATGGCGGTGGCCTGCAAGCCCCGGCTGCTGATCGCCGACGAGCCCACCACCGCCCTGGACGTGACCATCCAGGCGCAGATCCTGGAACTGCTCAAGGAACTGGTGCGCGACTCGAACACCGCGTTGGTGATGATCACCCACGACCTCGGGGTGGTCGCCGGCATGTGCGACACCATCAACGTGCTCTACGGCGGCCGGGTGGTGGAGACCGCCCGCCGCCGGCCGCTGTTCGCCCAGCCCCGACACCCGTACACGGTGGGTCTGCTCGGCTCGGTGCCGCGCCTGGACGCCGGACGCGGCGAGCGGCTGACCCCCATCCCCGGCTCGGTACGCGACCTGCTGCCGTGGCCGGACGGTTGCGCGTTCGCCCCGCGCTGCGCCCGACGGGTCGACGCCTGCGTGGGGGAGCCGCCCGAACTGGTGCTGACCCACGACGGCCGCAGCTACCGCTGCGTCAACCCGGCCCCGGTGCCGGGCAGCGAACCGCCCGCCGGCACCCGCCGTGAGGAGGACAAGGCGTGACCGACAACGAGACCCTCGTCGAGGTACGCGACCTGAAGGTGCACTTCCCGATCACCCGGGGGGTGCTCTTCGACCGGGTGGTCGGCCACGTCAAGGCGGTCGACGGGGTCGACCTCGACATCCCCCGTGGCCGGACGTACGGGCTGGTGGGCGAGTCCGGCTGCGGCAAGTCCACGCTCGGCCGGGCGCTGCTCCAGCTCACCCCGCCCACCAGCGGCAAGGTCAGCTTCGACGGCATCGACCTGACCCGGATGCCGCCGGCCAAGCTGCGCGGCATGCGCCGCCGGATGCAGATGATCTTCCAGGACCCGATGTCGAGCCTGGACCCCCGGCAGAACGTCGAGTCGATCCTCACCGAGGGACTCCAGGCGCACGGCATCGGCGACAGCCGGGACGAGCGCCGCCGGATCATCAGCGAGACCCTCGACGCGGTGGGGCTGCCCCGCTGGGCGCTCTCCCGCTACCCGCACGAGTTCTCCGGCGGCCAGCGGCAGCGCATCGGCATCGCCCGGGCGCTGGTGCTCGGTCCCGAGCTGATCGTCGCCGACGAGCCGGTCTCCGCCCTGGACGTCTCCATCCAGGCGCAGGTGGTGAACCTCCTCGACGAACTCCAGGACAACCTCGGCCTCACCTACCTGGTGATCGCGCACGACCTCGCGGTGGTGCGGCACATCTCCGACGTGGTGGGCGTGATGTACCTGGGCGCGCTGGTCGAGGAGGCGCCGAGCGACCGGCTCTACACCGAGCCGCTGCACCCGTACACCCGGGCGCTGATGTCGGCGGTGCCGGTGCCCGACCCGGAGGTGGAGGACCGGCGGGAGCGGATCCTGCTCGCCGGTGACCTGCCCTCGCCGGCCAACCCGCCGTCCGGCTGCCGGTTCCACACCCGCTGCCCGTGGGCGCAGCCGACCCGCTGCGCGGAAGAACGCCCGGCGCTGCGGCAGATCGGCCGGAGCCGGGTCGCCTGCCACTGGGCGGAGCAGATCGCCAGCGGCGAGCTGCGCCCGCATTCTGTGGACGCCGAGATCGTCCGCCCGGCCGACGAGGGCGAGGCACCAGGGATGGTCTCCGCCCCGACCGAGCCCGGCTCGTACGTATGAGGTGGTACTCGTACGTATGAGGTGCTACTCGTACGTGTGAGGTGGTAGCAGGGGACCCTTGTTACCGCTTTTTGCGGAGGAAGGGTCCCCTGCAACCACCCCAGCCGGCGAGCAGCCCTCCGAGCACCCTGCGCGGGGGAGCCTGCGTGAGGGAGCCTGTCGTGGGCAGCCGATGCGGTGGCGGTCAGCCCTCGGGACGGTGGAGCAGCCCGACGGCGACGCCGTGCACGGCGTCCAGCCCCGCCACGTCCGGCAGCGCGACCCGGCCGCCGGTGACCGTGTACCACTCGTCGGCCTCCCGGTATTGCACCCGGAGGGTGACCTGTCCGCTGGCGAACTCGGTGCGCAGGGTCAGCTCCCCGGTCACCACGCCCACCTCGTCGGTCATCACCCCGCCGGGACCGGGCACGATGTCGGCGGTCCGGCTCTCCGCCCCGCCACCAGCCCCACCGGCCGGAGCCGGCACCGCGTCGTCTGCTGAGTCCGCCGCTCCGGCCTGGGCAGGGGTCGGCGTCGTGCCGGCCTCGGGTCCGACCTGCTCGCTCACACGCACTCCTCCAACATGTCCGCCAACGCGGCCTTCTCGGCACTGGTCACCGAGAGCTGCCAGTGGTGCTTGACCGTCACCCAGTTCTCGGCGTACGCACACCAGTGCGAGCGGTTCGCCGGCTTCCACTGCGACGGGTCCTGATCACCCTTTGCCCGGTTGGAGCTGGCGGAAACCGCGATGAGCTGCGGTCGGGTCAGGTCGTTGGCGAACTCACCCCGCTGGGCGTCGTCCCACTCGTCCGCGCCCGAACGCCAGGCGTTCGCCAGCGGCACCACGTGGTCGACGTCCACGTCGGACGGATCGGTGAAGGCGCGGTTGTCGTACACGCTCTCCCAACGGCCGGCGACCACGTTGCAGCCGGAGCGTTTGATGTCGCTGCCGTCCCGCGCCAGGACACTGTCGCGAACGTCGCAGTTCTTGCCGGTGTCCCGCCAGTGCGGGAACCGCTCCCGGCTGTAGCCCCGCATCGAACCGGCGCTCGCCACGGTCAGGCTCTCCAGTTTCTCGCTGGTGTTGCCGTCGCTGCCCGGCGGCGGGGCCTCCGGTTCCTCGACGGGGGCGCAACCAGTGGCGCCGAGGGCGAGCACCGCGGCGCACGCGGTCGCCGCGAGGGCGAGAGGTCCTGTTCTGGTACGTGGAGACGACACCCCTCCAGCTTGCGGGGTCCCGGAGCATCCGCACGGCAACGGGGTGCGGTTTCGGCGTTTCGTGGCAACTCTCATATCGAGCAGGCAGATTGGAAACTATGACCACCGCCCCCCTGCGCATCGGCACCGCCGCCGGAAGGGGAACGCTGCTCGCCGCGATCCTCGCCTCCGGCATGGTCTTCCTGGACGCGACCGTGGTGAACGTGGCCCTGCCCCGGCTCGGCGCCGACCTCGGGGCGACCGTCGCGGATCTCCAGTGGACGATCAACGGCTACGCGCTGATGCTGGCCGCCTTCGTCCTGCTCGGCGGGGCCCTCGGGGACCGCTTCGGCCGCCGCCGGGTGTTTCTGTTTGGCGTGCTCTGGTTCACCCTCGCCTCGGTGCTCTGCGGCCTGGCCCAGGGCACCGGTTGGCTGATCGCGGCCCGGATCCTCCAGGGCGCGGGCGGTGCGCTGCTCACTCCCGGGTCGCTCTCGGTACTCCAGGCGAGTTTCCACCCGGACGACCGGGGTCGGGCGATCGGCACCTGGGCCGGCCTCTCCGGGGTCTCCACCGCGCTCGGTCCGTTCGTCGGCGGCTGGCTGATCGACGCCCTCTCCTGGCGGTGGATCTTCTTCGTCAACCTGCTCCTGGCCGTGCCGCTGGTGCTCGCCGCGCTGCGATGGATGCCGGAAAGCCGGGACGAGGACGTCTCCCGGCGCGGCGTACCCGGGCACCGCCGCCGGTTCGACGTGCTGGGGGCGCTGCTCGGCGCGCTTGGCCTGGCCGGCATCACGTACGCCCTGATCGACGCCCCGGTACGCGGCGCGACTGCCCTGCCGGTGCTGGGCGCGGCGCTGGTCGGGGTGGCTGCGGCGGGAACGTTCGTGCTGGTCGAGCGGAGGCGCGGGGACGGCGCGATGCTGCCCCCGACCCTGTTCCGCAGCAGGCCCTTCACGGTGCTGAACGTGTTCACCGTGGCGGTGTACGCGGCGCTCGGCGGATTCACATTCTTCCTCGCCGTCCACCTCCAGAACGTGGTCGGCTGGTCGGCGTTCCAGACCGGGCTGGCCACCCTGCCGTTCACCCTGCTGCTTCTGGTCGGGTCGGCCCGGGCCGGCGCCCTCGCCGCGCGGATCGGCCCCCGTTGGCCGTTGGCCGTTGGGCCGGTGCTCGCCGCCGCCGGGCTGCTGGTGCTGCG
Organism: Micromonospora pallida; assembly: GCF_900090325.1. NCBI lineage: Bacteria > Bacillati > Actinomycetota > Actinomycetes > Micromonosporales > Micromonosporaceae > Micromonospora > Micromonospora pallida. The sequence continues at coordinate 6,362,013 of NZ_FMHW01000002.1, forward strand.
CGGGGTCGGTCCGGGTGCCTCGTACTGGACCGACGTGTTGCCGGGGGTGGCCCTGTTCGGCCTCGGTCTCACCCTGGTGGTGGCCCCGTTGACCGCCTCGGTGCTGGCCGCGGTCGCCGACCGGTTCGCCGGGGTGGCGAGCGGGTTCAACAACGCCGCCTCCCGGGTCGGCGGGCTGTTGGCGGTGGCCGCGCTGCCGTTGCTGGTCGGCCTCTCCGGCACCGGCTACGAGCAGCCTGCCGAGCTGGCGCACGCGTACCGGGGGGCGTTGCTCTGGTGCGCGGGGCTGCTGCTGGCCGCAGCCCTACTGGCCGGGATCCTGCTGACCGGCACCCCGGCCGGCAAGGCAAACGCCGCTGCCGCCGACAAACCGGACGCTGCCGCCGGCACGGCGGCTGGTTCCCCGGCCGAGCGAAAGGGGCCCCCGCGTGACGGCGGAGGCCCCTTCCGGCAGCTCAGCGGCGGGCGCGATTGACCGCGCTGGTTACCGCCTTCACCGAGGCGGTGACGATGTTGGCGTCCATGCCGACGCCCCAGACGGTCTGACCGTCGACCTCGCACTCGACGTAGGCGGCGGCCTGGGCGTCACCACCGGAGGAGAGGGCGTGCTCGTGGTAGTCGAGCACGCGCACCGCGACCCCCAGCGACTGCAACGCGTTCACGTACGCGTCGATCGGACCGTTGCCGACCGCCGCGAGGGCCCGGCGCTCCCCGCCGAAGTCGACCGCGGCGGAGATCTCGACCTTGCCCTCGGCGGTGCCGATCGTGTAGTCGGCCAGGGCCACCACCGGCGCGGCCTGGTGGTCGACCAGGTACTGGCCAGCGAAGATCTCCCACATGGTGGCCGGGTCGACCTCGCCGCCGTCGTGGTCGGTGACCTGCTGGACCACCCCGGAGAACTCGATCTGGAGGCGGCGGGGCAGGTCGAGCTGGTGCTCGCTCTTCATGATGTACGCCACGCCCCCTTTGCCGGACTGCGAGTTGACCCGGATGACCGCCTCGTAGGTGCGGCCCAGGTCCTTCGGGTCGATCGGCAGGTACGGCACCGCCCAGGTGAACTCGTCGACCGGCACGCCGGCCTCCGCCGCGTCGGCGTGCAGCGCGTCGAAGCCCTTCTTGATCGCGTCCTGGTGGGAGCCGGAGAACGCGGTGTAGACCAGGTCGCCCGCGTACGGGTGACGCTCGTGCACGGGCAGTTGGTTGCAGTACTCGACGGCCCGCTTGATCTCGTCGATCCGGGAGAAGTCGATCATCGGGTCGATGCCCTGGGAGAAGAGGTTCAGGCCCAGCGTCACCAGGTCGACGTTGCCGGTGCGCTCGCCGTTGCCGAAGAGGCAGCCCTCGACCCGGTCCGCCCCGGCCAGCAGGCCCAGCTCGGCGGCGGCCACACCGGTGCCCCGGTCGTTGTGCGGGTGCAGGCTGAGCACCAGGCTGTCCCGGCGGGGCAGCCGGCGGTGCATCCACTCGATCGAGTCGGCGTAGATGTTCGGCGTGGCCATCTCCACGGTCGCCGGCAGGTTGATGATCAGCGGCCGGGTCGGGGTCGGGTCGATCACCTCGATCACCGCCGAGCAGACCTCCAGCGCGTAGTCCAGCTCGGTGCCGGTGTACGACTCGGGGGAGTACTCGTAGTAGATGTCGGTGTCCGGGGTGTGGATCTCGGCGTACTTCTGGCAGAGCCGGGCCCCGGTGGTGGCGATGTCGGTGATGCCGGCCTTGTCCAGGCCGAAGACCACCCGGCGCTGGAGCGTCGAGGTGGAGTTGTAGAAGTGCACGATGGCGCGCTTCGCGCCGCGCAGCGACTCGAAGGTCCGGTCGATGAGGTGCTCCCGGCACTGGGTCAGCACCTGGATGGTCACGTCGTCCGGGATCAGGTCCTGCTCGATCAACTGCCGGACGAAGTCGTAGTCGGTCTGGCTGGCCGACGGGAAGCCGACCTCGATCTCCTTGTAACCCATCTGGACCAGGAGCTGGAACATCCGGCGCTTGCGCTCCGGGGACATCGGGTCGATCAGGGCCTGGTTGCCGTCCCGCAGGTCGACCGCGCACCAGCGGGGGGCGGCCTCGATGTGCCGACCCGGCCACCGCCGGTCCGGCAGGTCGATCCGGAACTGCTGCTGGTACGGCAGGTATCGCTGGTACGGCATGCGGCTGGGCTGCTGCTGGGAGATCGGGTCGGTCGGGGCGGGACCGGTCGTGCTGCGGGTAGCGGGGTCGGCCGCTACCTGGGAATCGGATTCGACGTCGTTGGTGCCGGCAAACTCGGCCATGGCGGAATGCTCCCGTTGATCATGTGGCGTCAGCGTCGAGATGTCGGCGACAGTGCCGACGAGCGGGTCGGACCTGGTCTGGCCCGGACGGATTCGGTGTGCTGGACGGCGCGCGTCAGCCCCGCGACGAGGTGCCGGCCGGATGGGCCTCGTCGCGGCAACGAAGGAGGAGGCTCGCCTGCCACATGATATTGGTGACCCTACGTGACCAGGGCGGCTCACGGAAATTACCGTCCGGACGTTGAGACGTATTCGACAATTCCCAGGTCAGCCCAGCCATGCCGCCGAGCCTTGCCTACCGCACCGGCGCACTCAACGAAACGCTCACCTTTTGTGAGCAAGCGCACCCGTACCGTGACGGTGCGTCAGGGTGTCGTGGTGGGCGCTGCGACCGACTGCTCCGGTCCCGTGGCCGATTCCTCGGCGGTGGGGCGGTGCTGTCGAGCGGTTCACCCTCGGTCACCGGTCCGGCCAACTGCACGGCGGCCGGGGCGGGACCGGGCGGGGCGGCCAGCCGGAGCGTCCCGATGGCCGTCCGCACGGCGGTCGGCGTGCCGTCCGCGTCGTAGCAGTAAATCCCCACGTCCAGCGGGGGTTCAGCGACGCCGAGGTGGACTCCACCGAGTAGCAGGTGCCGGTGGCGCCGGACAGTGGCCGGCTGACCGACACCGCGAGCGGGGCCTGCCGGTCGGTGAGGACGTCCAGCCAGTCGGTGAACGGGTGCTGCACCCGGGGGTCCAGGCGGCGGGGGATCGTGTCGTCCGGGTCGCCGAGGCGGACGCAGCCGGCCGGCTCGGGGCGGGTCGCGGAGGGCAGGGCGCACTGGAAGAGCCCCTCGGCGGTGCTGACCAGCGAGACGTCGACGGTGCCGCCGCGCGCCCAGCCTGGGACGTCCACCCGCCAACTGCCGTCGTTGGCGCTGATGACGGTGATCGTCCGGGTGGATCCGTCCTCGGCGGTGAGGGTGTACCGGGCGGTCAGGTGGCGGTCCTGGGCCGCTGCCGCGAGGGCGGCCAGGTCGTCCCGCGCGCCGTCCGCGCCGACAGGTGTCGGGCTGCCGCCGGCGGCCTCGGGCGGTTCGGGCGGCGGCTCGTCGGCGGCACAGCCCGCGAGGGGGACGCCGGTGGCGAGCAGGAGGGGAACGGCGAGCGCGAGCAGGGCGGTCGGCCGGCGGCGCGCGGCGCGGAGGTGGACACCGGTGGGCACCCGCTCATTCTCCGGCCCATTCCGCTCGTACGGGGGACCGGACGGCGGGTACGGACCGGCGTGTCGCACGTCGCGGCCGATGTGGCGCAGGCCGCTTCCAGGCCGGATGGTGGGATCACCCGACCTGCGGGACAGGGCCGCCCGATACTCTGGGGAGGTCTGACCCGCGCCGCCGGCCACTCACCCGGCGGCGTCGGCACGCTCAGGGCTGCTGCTGGGAGGGAGTGCGCCGTCGTGGCACTCGTGGTGCAGAAGTACGGCGGGTCCTCCGTCGCCAACGCGGAGCGGATCAAGCGAGTGGCCGAACGGATCGTGGCCGCCCGCAAGGCCGGCGACGACGTGGTCGTCGTGGTCTCCGCGATGGGGGACACCACCGATGAACTGCTCGACCTGGCCAACCAGGTCAGTCCGCTGCCGCCGGGCCGCGAACTGGACATGCTGCTCACCGCCGGTGAGCGGATCTCCATGGCGCTGCTCGCGATGGCCATCCACAACCTCGGGTACGAGGCCCGCTCGTTCACCGGCTCGCAGGCCGGCGTGATCACCACCTCGGTGCACGGCAAGGCCCGGATCATCGACGTCACCCCGGGGCGGCTCAAGGGCGCGCTGGACGAGGGTGCGGTGGTGATCGTCGCCGGGTTCCAGGGCGTCTCCCAGGACACCAAGGACGTCACCACGCTGGGCCGGGGCGGCTCGGACACCACCGCCGTGGCGCTGGCCGCGGCGCTCGACGCCGACGTCTGCGAGATCTACACCGACGTCGACGGGATCTTCACCGCCGACCCGCGGATCGTGCCCAACGCCCGGCACATCAAGCAGATCACCTACGAGGAGATGCTGGAGCTGGCCGCCTGCGGCGCCAAGGTGCTGCACCTGCGCAGCGTGGAGTACGCCCGCCGGGCGGGGTTGCCGATCCACGTCCGTTCGTCATACTCGACCAACACCGGCACCATGGTCACCGGATCGATGGAGGACCTTCCTGTGGAGCAAGCACTGATCACCGGGGTCGCCCACGACCGCAGCGAGGCGAAGATCACCATCGTCGGGGTGCCGGACGAGCCGGGCGCGGCCGGCCGGATCTTCGACACCGTGGCCGGCGCCGAGATCAACATCGACATGATCGTGCAGAACGTCTCCACCGAGGGCACCGGCCGGACGGACATCTCGTTCACCCTGCCCAAGACGGACGGCCCGATCGCGATGGCCGCGCTCAACAAGATCCAGGAGTCGGTGAAGTTCAAGGGCCTGCTCTACGACGACCACGTGGGCAAGGTGTCGCTGATCGGTGCCGGAATGCGGTCGCACCCGGGCGTGGCCGCCGGGTTCTTCGCCGCGGTCGGCGCGGCCGGGGTCAACATCGAGATGATCTCCACCTCCGAGATCCGGGTCTCCGTGGTCTGCCGGGACACCGACCTGGACGAGGCGGTGCGGGCCATCCACGAGGCGTTCGACCTCGGTGGTGAGGAAGAGGCCGTCGTCTACGCGGGAACGGGGCGGTAACGCCGATGTCGCTGCCCACCCTCGCCGTGGTCGGGGCGACCGGTGCCGTCGGCACCGTGATGTGCGAGCTGCTCTCGGCCCGCAAGAACGTCTGGGGCGAGATCCGGCTGATCGCCTCGGCGCGGTCGGCGGGGCGGCGGGTGCGCTGCCGGGGCGAGGAACTGGTGGTCCAGGCGTTGACCCCGGAGGCGTTCGACGGTGTCGACGTGGCCATGTTCGACGTGCCGGACGAGGTTTCCGCCGAGTGGGCGCCGATCGCCGTCAGCCGGGGCGCGATCGCGGTCGACAACTCCGGGGCGTTCCGGATGGACCGCGACGTTCCGCTGGTGGTTCCCGAGATCAACCCGGAGCAGGTGCGCAACCGGCCCAAGGGCATCATCGCCAACGCGAACTGCACGACCCTGGCGATGATCGTCGCCATCGCGCCGCTGCACCGCGAGTACGGCCTGCGCGAGCTGGTGCTCTCGTCGTACCAGGCGGTGTCGGGGGCGGGTCAGGCCGGCGTGGACGCCCTGCACACCCAGCTCGCCAAGATCGCCGGAGACCGGGCGCTCGGCTCCCGCCCCGGCAACGTACGCCAGGCGGTCGGGGACGAGCTGGGCCCGTTCCCGGCGCCGCTGGCGCTGAACGTGGTCCCCTGGGCCGGCTCGCTCGCCGACGGCGGCTGGTCGTCCGAGGAGATGAAGCTGCGCAACGAGTCGCGCAAGATCCTCGGACTGCCCGACCTCAAGGTCTCCGCCACCTGCGTACGGGTGCCGGTGGTGACCGGCCACTCGGTGGCCGTACACGCGGTCTTCGCCGCCGAGGTGGACGCCGAGGGCGCCCGCGAGGCGCTGCGTAACGCCCCCGGGGTGATCCTGGTCGACGACCCGGCCGCAGGCGAGTTCCCGATGCCGATCGACGCGGTCGGCACCGACCCCTCCTGGGTCGGCCGGATCCGTCGCGCCCTCGACGACCCGCGAGCCCTGGACCTCTTCGTCACCGGCGACAACCTCCGCAAGGGGGCCGCTCTGAACACCGCGCAGATCGCCGAGCTGCTCGCCGCCGAGTTCCGCGCCCGCTGAGCCTGAGCCGCCGCCGCTGCCCTCACGCGGCGGCCGGGCGGTGCCGGTGCTCCGTCAGATGCTCTGTCAGGTGGTAGCAGGGGACCCCTGTTACCGCATTTTGATGAGCAGGGGTCCCCTGCTACCACCTCAGCTACCACCTCAGGCGGCGGCGAGTTGTACGCCGTCACGTCCACGCCGCTTGACCGCGTAGAGGGCGTTGTCGGCGCGGCGGAGCGTGGCCTCGGGTGACTCGCCGGGGCGGGGGAGAGCCACCCCGACGCTGATCGTCCGGCCGGTGCCCCGCGCCGCCTGGGCGAGTCGTTCGGCGATCCGTACCGCCTCGTCCGGGCGGCTCACCTCGAGCACCGCGACGAACTCGTCCCCGCCCACCCGGTACAGCTCGTCGCCCTGGCGCAGTGCCGCCTCCAGCGTCCGGGCCAGCCCGATCAGCAGCCGGTCACCCGCCTGGTGGCCGTACGTGTCGTTGACGCTCTTGAAGCCGTCCACGTCGATCGCCAGCAGGGCGGTCCGTCCCGGCGTGGCAGTGGCGATCCGCTCGCCGAACGGCCCGGTGTGCCGCAGCCCGGTGAGCGGGTCGGAGCTGGCCCGCTCGCGTAGCTGGGCCAGCGTGCGGAGCCGGTCCAGGCAGGTCCAGGCCTGCCCGGCGAGCAGCTCGATCAGGTTGACCGTGGTCGGGTCCGGCTGGAGCAGCCGTTCGTCGGCCACGAGCAGGACGCCTCCGGTGTCGGGCGGTCCGACCGGCACCGTGATCAGCGTGCGGACGCCGGCCCGGGCCAGCGGCTGGTGGTCCTCGGTCGGGGGGTGTCCCGCCTCGCCCAGGGTGTACCCGGCGCCGAACCGGTGCGCCCGGCTCATCATCCGCCCCAGCGGTCCGGGGCCCGCCTCGACCAGCTCGGCCCGGACCCGGGCCTCCAGCTCACCCGGCACCCGCGGCGGCGCGCCGAGCCGGGGCCCGTCCGCACCGGGCAGCACCAGGACGGCCGCGGAGAGCGTGGAGACGTCCCGGGCGGCGCGGATCGCCGCGGTCATCAGGTCCCACTCGGTCGGGGCGGCGGTCAGCGCGGCGGCGTGCCGGAGCATCTTCTCGCCGCGTGTCTCGGCCGGGGGGCCGCCCAGCGCCACGATCCGCGCGCCGAGCCGGGTGGCGATCCGCTCGGCGGCCTCCCGCCACGGGCCCAGCTCGACCGGCTCGCACCACTGGAGGTCCAGCACGCCGATCGGTCGGCCCGCCGGATCGACCACCGGGACGCAGATCTCCGCGGTCACGTCCGGCCGGACCGGCAGGTAGTCCGGGTCGTCGGCGACCCGGGCCACGGTCGCGCCGGTCCCCGAGGCGTAGACCCGGCCGACGATGCCCGCCTTCGGCGGCACGGTCGCGTAGACCTGCCAGGAACCGGTGGCCGCGACACAGCGCAGCCGGTCGTGGACCTGGAGCAGGACGGAGATGGTCGCCGGGGCGTACCGGGAGAGGGTGGCGACGGTCCACTGGCACGCTTCGGCCGCGGTGGACGCCATCGGGAGGCGCACCGCCACGTCACGGATGACTCGATCCAGGTCCACGCGGGCGTCGTTCCAGGTCGGGGGCGGTCGAGCGGCCGGTGGCCGTCCAGCCAAGCGTACCCAGCCGGCGTCGGCCGCCCGGTTCGTCGTACACACGTTCTATCCACAGGCTGTGGACGCGGGCGGTGGATAACGTGGTCTGCGCCGGTCGTCGGGCGACGGTCGACCGACGGTGTCGGCCCTTCTGTCCGCTGTCGACACTGGTCACCGAGGTTCGGCGTGCGCCGAGCGGCGGAAGGGCGGGAACAGTGCGACAGATCGGCGCCGGTGCGGGACGTACTCTGTCGGAAGAACGACCGAGGTGGGTCTACCTGCGCATTTTTCCGGTTGCGCGCATCGAATCCTGTTTCCGGTGCTGTGAGCGCGGTCACCCGTACTGATCGGTAGCCGCTTTCCCGGCACTGCTGGCCGTTCTGGCCGGTGCTCACCCGTGCCGACCTGCGTCATCACCCACAGTGCATAGGTATACGCCGATCGCCTGAGTCGTGTAGTCCGTTCGGTTGTGGTTGATCAACCGGCCAGTTGTTACTTGCCCTTTCAGCTTTCTCGATGTCCACAACTGGTATCACCATCGATAGCCTCAGGCATTCTCGCGGAAACGTGGGGATCCCGTGCCGGCAGACCCTAGCCGGCCCTCGGAATGTGGGGGAATCGTGAACAGCAGCCTGAACGGCGAAGACCTTCCCATCAACCGGCGTGTGCCTTCCGCTGGGCGGTGGGCCCTGCGCGATCTGGCCGACCGCGACCAGCGGCACACCGGCCCCTTCGGCTCGTTCGAGGGTGGCGGCGACCCTGCCATCGAGAACCCGGCCCGGCCGTACCGCGGCTCGGGCGGCAGCTACGCGCGCCGCTGACCGACCGGAAGCCCCCGCCGCGCCGGCTCTGACGGGAGGCCGGCGCGGCGGCTCTCGTCCTCCCGTCGTGCCCCCGGTCGCTGATCGGGCCGTTCGGCGCGACCCCGGCGCGGTGACACGATCCGCCGTCCGGCGGCGTGACCCCGTCCGGCGTGACCGGCGTGACCCCGTCCGGCGGGTGCCCGTCTGCCGCCGGTCACCCGAGGAGGAACCGGCGTAGCTCGACGGCGAGGTCGGCCGGGGACGCCTCGTGGAATCCGCCGGCCAGGCTGACCCGCCGGGCCCCGGGAACCGCCTCGGCCGTGTGCTGGGTCGCCTGCCGCAGCCAGTCCGGGCTGGCCGTGCTGTCGACGACCACGGTGGGCGTCGTGATGGCGGCCAGCTCGTCGCGGGGCAGGGCACCGTCGCCGGTGATCGTGGTGTCGTACACCAGGGTGTGCGCTGCCGCCTCCAGGAACGGCCAGCTCGGGTCGTGCCACAGGCTGGTGACCGCGTCGTCGGGCAGCCCCACCGCCGTGGTCATGAAGAGCGTGACGGCCTCCTTACGGCGGTCCGCTGCAACCAGCTCGGCCAGCGCGGGAGCGAGGGCCGGCCGGGTGCCGGCGTGGCCGTCCACCGAGAACGGCGGCTCGAAGAGGGCCAGACCGATGATCGGCAGCCCCCGGGCGGCGGCCCGGGCGGCGAGGATCGCCCCGGAGGAGAGCCCGTAGACGTACGCCGTGCCGCCGGCGGCCTCGATCAGCGCGGCGAGGTCGTCGACCTCCCGGTCGACCGCGTACGGCAGGGTGTCACCGCTGTCGCCGCGCCCCCGGCGGTCGTAGGCGTACGCGGTGAAGTGCGGGGCGAGGGCGGCGGCCAGCGGCCGCGCGGTCGTCCGGTCGTTGAAGGCCCCGCCGACCAGGATGATCGGCGGCCCCTCCCCGGCGGGCTCGTACGCGATCGTGGTGCCGTCGGCGGAACGCACCGTCCGCACTGCCGGGGGCTTCGTGGTCACCCCTTGTTCCTACCCCGACGGTACGACACCATTCGGCAACCGGGCCTGCTTGCGCTCGCCCCGGCCCGGCCGCGACCCGCTGCCGGTGCCCGACACCGTGCCGGTCGTCGATGGTTCACCCACCCGTCATGCCGGAACCGTCCGTCCGACCGGTGGTGGTGGCCGAACGTATCCGTAGCTTCGCTGTACTCGACCGGTCGACCGATCGCGGCGCAGATGAGAGGCTGTCCCACGGCAGGGCGGCGGCCCCAGCGCCGTAACCTGCGAGCGACCCCTGCAACGGTACGGATCACCGGGCGCCGGACGACATCGCGACCGGCCCCCAACGCACCGACCCTCACAAGGAGTTCCATGTCCGTCTCCGGGATGCGCCGCCGGACCGCGCTCGGTCTGGCTGCCCTCTCCGCGGCAGCGCTGAGCGCGGTCGCCGCGACCCCCACCCAGGCCCAACCGGTCGGCCCGAAGCCGGTCGACGTCAAGCTGCTCGCCCTGAACGACTTCCACGGCAACCTCGAACCGCCGAGCGGCTCCAGCGGCACCATCGCCGGGCAGACCGCGGGCGGTGCCGAATACCTGGCGACCTACCTTCAGCAGCTCAGCCAGGAGAGCAAGAAGCAGAAGAACACCATCACCGTCGCCGCCGGTGACCTGATCGGCGCGTCGCCGCTGCTCTCCGCCGCGTTCCACGACGAGCCGACCATCGAGTCGCTCTCGCTGGCCGGGCTGGACTACGCCAGCGTCGGCAACCACGAGTTCGACGAGGGCGCGAACGAGCTGCTCCGGATCCAGAACGGCGGCTGCCACCCGGTCGACGGCTGCGCTGACGGCACTCCGTACGAGGGGGCCGGGTTCCAGTACCTCTCGGCCAACGCCTTCCGGACCTCGACCGGCAAGCCGCTGCTGGCGCCGTACGCCATCCACAAGGTGGACGGCGTCAAGATCGGCTTCATCGGCATGACGCTGGAGGGCACTCCGCAGATCGTCAGCCAGGAGGGCGTCGCCGGCCTGGAGTTCGCCGACGAGGCGGTCACCGCCAACCGGTACGCCGCCGAGCTGCGCCGCCAGGGCGTGGAGACCATCGTCGTGCTGCTGCACGAGGGCGGCAACCAGGCCGGTGCCGGCGGCATCAACGACTGCGTTGACTTCACCGGCCCGGTGGTGGACATCGCCCAGCGGATGGACCCGTCGATCGACCTGATCGTCAGCGGCCACACCCACCAGGCCTACAACTGCCAGATCGGCGGCAAGCTGGTCACCAGCGCCAGCTCGTTCGGCCGGCTGGTCACCGACATCGACCTGAAGATCGACCGGCGGACCGGCGACGTGCTGAGCATGCAGGCCGAGAACGTCGTGGTCACCCGGGACGTCGCCAAGGACCCGGCGCAGACCGCGCTGATCAACCGGTACAAGGAGGTGCTCGGCCCGGTCGCCGGCCAGGTCGTCGGCACCACCAGCGCCGCGCTGACCCGGGCCCAGGAGACCCTGTACGGAACGACGCTGGGTGAGTCCGTGCTGGGCAACGTGGTCGCCGACGCGCAGCTTGCCGCCACCGACGACGAGCAGAACGCGGTCGCCGCGTTCATGAACCCGGGCGGCGTCCGGGCCGACATCGACGCCGGTCAGGTGACGTACGAGGAGGCGTTCACGGTCCAGCCGTTCGCCAACAACCTGACCACGCTCGACCTGACCGGTGCGCAGCTCTACTGCATGCTGGAGCAGCAGTTCACCGTCGGCCGCACGCTCTACCCGTCCGCGTCCGTCCGCTACGTGGTCGACCCGGCCGGCACCACCGCGCCGGCCGCCGACCCGTGTGCCGGCACCCGGGTCGTCCGGGGCAGCCTCACCATCGGTGGTACGGCGGTCGACACCGCCGCCACCTACCGGATCACGGTGAACAGCTTCCTGGCCGGCGGCGGCGACGGGTTCTCCGTCCTGCGGCAGGGCACCAACGCGGTCACCGGCATGATCGACCTGGACGCGCTGGTGGCGTACCTGAAGGCCAGCTCGCCGATCTCCGCGCCGGCCCTCGACCGGATCCGCACCACGGCCGAGGTCGCCTGACCTCTGCTGTGGAACGGGCCCCGGAGCGCACGCTCCGGGGCCCGTTCCCGTTCCGCGGCCGTCGGGGCCATGCTGGCCTACGTCTATACGATCGGTCCGTGGACTCGACCCGACGCGGACGTGACGTCGCCATCTGGCTGGTGCTGTGCGCCGGGATCGTCACCGGATGCGGCATCACAGGTGACCCACCAGAACGCACCGCCGAGGCCGAACAGTACGCCCGAGGCGTGGCGGCCCAGATCGTCACCGACCTCCAGGCGAGAAGGAACCCCGACACGCGTACGGCCGACCAGATCGGCCGGGCGTTGGCTGTTCGTCCGGAGGCCAACCTCATCGCGATCTCGGGGGTGGACACTGCTCATCCGGCTGGTGTGACCGCAGTGATCCGGATCGAGGGCAGCGGCACGGACGGCTCCTGGCTGGAGCCGGAGTTCGTCGTCGAGGACTTCTGCTTCGAGCTGCGCTTCGCCCCACCGCTCCGACGTCCCCGCCCACGGTCCCCTGCCCGTCACCTGCCCCCAGGCTGACCTTCCCGCCGCTGAAGAAGCCGGAGCTGCCAGCGCCGGATCAGCTACGTGCCGCGCTCGCGAGTGCCGCTGACGAGGCCGGCGTACGCGCGGCGCTGGCCGCGCTGTCGCTCGACCCGACGATCCGGGTCGACGTGGCCACCCAGGGCGGAATTCTCGGCGTGGCGCTGCGCGCCCCGGACGAAGAGAGCGGAGGGTACGGATGCCTCCTCGCTCGTAAGCGTGGCGGGACAGCGGAGGCATGGCTACCTGCGGCGGCGCAGCTGCAGCCCGGGGAGTTGGCCTGTGTGGCGTCGGAGGCCCTTGCCGGGTACGGCCGGGAGCCGCTGCGATGACGTCCTGAGCCGCACGTGGAAGGTCTGGCGCTGGGGCGACTGGAACTGCTGACCGAAGCCGCTGCTACAGCCGTACGGCCTCAGCGGGCGAACGGTGGCAACGCGGCGAAGCCGGGATGCAGCTCGACCTGCTGGGCGAGCTGGGCCATCACCTGGCGTACCCGGGTCAGGGGGTGCTGCGGGAACTGCGGGTCGTACGCCGGGTCGTCGGCGACGTGCGACGGCAGCCCGCCGTCGCCGTCCGGGCCGTACGGATGGGGCCGGAAGTAGCTCGCGGGGCCGACCTTGGCCATGACCAGCGCCTCCCGCTGGCCGGTCGTCCCGCTCTCGGCGGCCTGCACCCGCAACACGGCGCTGCACGTGGCCTTCGGCACGATGTAGCTGCCCAGGAATGCCTGGCCGTGGGGCTGGTTGGGCAGCTTGACCTTGATGATCTGGCGAAGTGCCGGCTGGCCGCCGACGGGCGTGACATCGGCCTCGATCAGCGCGCCGCCCTGAGCGGCGGTCATCTTCGCCATCCCCTTCTGGAGCGCGGACAGATCCGTCAGCGCGGCAGGCAGGTCGGGAACCAGGTTGAAGAAGACCTGCTGGATCACGATCCGCTCGTCGTTGGCCCAGGTGTCCTGGGCAACCTGGTTGAAGCCGCCGAGAAGGAAGTGCTGAAAGGGGTGCATGGCTCCGATCGTGCCAGGTCGGTCTGTCAGGAGGATTCGCGTTCCCGGGCCAGGCGCGCGACCGTGTCGGAAAGCTCCTCCAGCCGGCTCATCCCTGCTTCCAGCTCCGTGACCGTCTGCTCGCTGGGGCGCATGGCGAGCAGGGGAGCCATGATCTCGTCCGCGCGGGCGGCAAACTCACGCTGGGCGGTGGTGACCGCGGCGACGATCTCCTCGGCCAACTCCTCAGTGGGCAGCCTCCGCGCGTTCGGATCGAGCCGCAGGTCCACCAGCAACCCGCCGGGGCCGGTCCGGGCAGCCACCAGTCCGCTGGGCGAAACGCCCTCCCCGTACTGCTCCGCGAGGTCCTGCTGCATGCGTTGGATCTGCTCGATCTGTTGCTGCGCGTAGTACGCGAGATCCGTGAGATTGCGGATATCGGCCACGCGGCACCCCTCCGATCGGTCGGACATTCCCGGGTCAGCCTACCGAGAAGAGATCGTCGCGGATCTTCCCGAGGAGTGGCATTCTGTCTCGGTGGCCGATTACACCAGCCGCATCGAGCCGACTCTGCGTCCGTTGCTGCGGGACGCGGAGAAGCTGCTCGTCGCATCGCCGCTGGTGTCCGACCCCGGGACGACGGAGACGGTCTCCGTCTCGGACGAGCTGAAGAACCTGCTCGACCCGACGCTCCTGGTCGGCCTGGGTGCCCACCCCGGCGAACTGCTGCGTCAGGCGACGTTCGGTCGGGCGCTGCTCGGTGGCCCGGGAAGTGTCGCGCACAGCCTGTACGAGGCCGTCGACAACGAGCAGGCACCCGCGCTGGCCCTGACCGACCGGCGGCTTCTGGTCTATCGCACCGAACTGGTCGACCAGCCCGGCCGCAGCCGCTGGCAGCGCTGGTTCGGTCCCGTCGAGCAGCGGACGCGACTCGTCCACGAGGTGGGCCGGGAGCAGGTGGTCGGCGCGGTCGCCGCGCCCGCCGGAGTGCTCCGTCGGGGCCGGTTCCTGCTGATCTTCACGGACCGATCCGCCTGCGCGTTGGTGGCCAGCGTGTCGGACGCGGCCACGCGCGCGGTCAGTGAGATCGGACCACCACAAACCCACATCGGTGCCGAGGGGGAGGGGCCCGCGTGACGCAGCCACTGAAGGTCTATCTGGACGCCATGACGCGGTACGCGACGGCGATGGAGGACCTGGCAGTCGAGTTCGGTAACACCCGGACGGCGTTGCTGGACGCCGACGTGACCGAGGACAGCTTCGGGATGCTGCCGGAGTCCCGCGAGGTGGCGAGCGACTACGCGGAGCGGACCGAGGCCGGGCTGACGGTGCTGCGCCACGGCGAGCGGATCTTCGAGGACCTGGGCACGGCGTTCCGCCAGATGCGGGACAACTACCAGCGCTCGGACGACACCAGCGCCAGGCCGTTCGGAGACCGACCGTGACCCGTCCACCCAGCGGAGCGGAACGGATCGAGACCTGGCTGGGCCCGGCCGGCGCGGCCTATGGGGTGATCAGACCGATCGTCGACTTTCTGGCGAACCCCCTCGACGAGGTCACCGGCGACCCCGACCAACTGCGGGAGAAGGCCAAGGCCTGGCAGTCGGCAGCCGAACGAATGGAGGACTTCGCCCAGGCGGAACTCGCTGCCCGTCGTGGCCTGCTGTCCTACTGGGAGGGGGACGCGGCGACCGCGTTCAACACGGAGATGAACGAGGTCAACCGGTCGTTGGGTGAGATCGGCGCCGATTTCGAGTTCACCGTGAAACTCCTGGAGGCCTCTGCCGAGGGGGCCCAACAGGCCCAGGAGTTGGTCGAGCAGATCGTCCGGGAACTCATCGCCTGGCTGATTATCACGGTCGTGGTCGCCCTGGCATCGGCCTGGATCACCCTGGGCGCATCGGTGGCTGCCGCGTCTGCCGCCGGTGCGATCGAGGCCGGGTTGGCGGGCACCCGGGCGGCGGCGGTCGCCCTGCGGCTGGCCAACCTCCTACGTCAGGTCGCCACGGTGCTGCGGAACATCAGCAACTTCGCGCGCGCCTACAAGCTGACGACCATCACCAAGGTCGGGGTACGGAACTGGATGACCGCCCGGTACGCCAGCAGCCTGGGCTACCAACTGTTGGCCACCAACTGGGTGATCAAGCAGACGATCGCGAAGCCGGTGCTCGGCCCGGGAGTCGACAAGGTCACCGAGGCCGACCGGCCATGGAAGCTGCCACCGGTGCTGTGACGTCCACCCTTGTCCTGCCGCCGCGCCTGACCGCCTCGGCTCAGCACCTACGCGACGCCGCTCATCGGCGTGGACTACGCACCGTCCAGCTCCCCACCTTCGAGGTACCTGCCGGGACGCGTGCTGATCACCTCCATGCCGGACCAAGCTTCGCCGACGCCGTCGCACCGCTGCTCGGGATCGCACCCCTGGAGGCTGACCCCGGTTGGCTGACCCGGCTTCCCCGGGAACTCACCCGCCGGGAGATCACCCTGGTCGCCATCGGCGAGGCGTACGAACTCCGTCGACCAGCGTTCGTCAAGTCGCCCAACGACAAGAACATCCCGGCGATGATCTACACCGACGGCTCCCGCCTGCCCGGCCCGGACGCCGTCGACCGACAGACCCCGGTGCTCGTCAGCGACATCGTCGACTTCACTGCCGAGTACCGACTGCACCTGCTCGACGGTGGGGTCCACGCGGGCAGCCAGTACGCCGAGCACGGCCGGTTGTGCCTCGGCCCCCCGTCGTCCGACGCGCTGGCCTTCGGCACCGACCTTCTTGCCGGATACGGGCACACGCTGCCCTCCGCCATCGTCGTAGACGTGGGACTGGTCGACGGCCACTGGGCCGTGATCGAGGCGAATGCCGCCTGGGCCAGCGGAGCGTACGTGGCAGATCCGGATCTGGCCCTGGACGTCGTCCTTCGAGCGGCCAGCCCGACGGCTTCGGTTAGCGTCCGCGACCGACCGTTCATCCGGCGGTTCAGCGACCCGAACCAGCCTCTCAGCCCGCTCCAGGCATGACCGTAGGGCGGCGAGCGTCGTCCAAGGTCATCCGATCGGGTTCTGTTCCGTAGCGCGCTGCCTGCGGGGCAGCGCCATCTCTGTCGGCCTTCAGTGCCGCCCGAGGACCTCGGCGACCCGCATGAAGCCGTCTGTGCCGTGGCCCAGTCCGATGACCCGGCGGGCCATGCCCTCGGCCGCACGCATCACGCCGGCGTCGATGCCGTGCGCCTCGGACGTGTGGACGATGTGGGCCATGGAGGACGCCGCAGAGGTGATCGGGTTGCCCTCGCCGGGGAAGCTGCCCCGGTCCACTTCCTCCGCGCCCTCCTCGAAGAGGGGTGGGAGGATCGCGGCGATGCCCTTGGCGAAGGGGGCCAGCTCCCGAGCCGTGACGCCCTCCACCTTCGCCACCGCCAGTGCGTGCGTGTAGCCCGCCATCGCGGTCCAGAAGATGTCGAGCAGTGCGATGTCGTATGCCGCCGCGCGGCCGATCTCCTCGCCGAGGTGGGTGTGGGTGCCGCCCAGCGCCTTCAGCACCGGCTGGTGCTCCCGGTAGAGGTCCTCGGGACCGCTGTAGATGACCACCGCGTTCGCGGTTCCGATGGTGGTGGTCGGCGTCATGATCGCGCCGTCCAGGTAGCGAATGCCGTGTCCGGCCGCCCACCGCGCGGTGTCCCGGGCCCGGTCTGGGGTGTCGGCCGTCAGGCTGACGACGGTGCGTCCCTTGAGGGCATCAGTGACCCCGTCGCGTCGCAGGATGGCGTCCGACGCGTCGTAGTTCACCACGCAGACCACGGTCAGCCCGCTTGCGGCGACCGCCTCTTCGGCCGACCGGGCGCTGATGGCGCCCCGCTCGACCAACTCCCGATCCCTGCCCGGCGTCCGGTTCCATACGGTCGTCCGCAGACCGGCGTTCAGGAACGCGCCGGCCAGGGCCCGACGAGCATGTCGGCCATCGCCCCGCTGCTACGGCCACGCCCGAGATCCCTCGAAGGACACGTGCACTGCGTCCTCGAGGATGTAGACGCTGACGCACATCGAACGTTGATCAAGTAGCCAGCCCGTTGGTTGGCAGGATTGTCCACCATGCCCCAAGTCCCACCCGCGGCTGATCAGATGTTGTCGGACCTGTTCGAAGACGCCGCTCGTCGGCTGCCCCGACCTGCCAGTCACGGTGAAGAAACGACCGCATGCACCCGACCCACATGAATGACCATCTGGCTCATCGACTGTAGCGCTGAGACCTGCTGGCACCGGCAACAGTTCGTCGGCTGAGGGGATGAACGGCTCGCTGTTGAACACGTAGAAGGAGGAGGGCGCACAGACGCAGGCGACAAGCGAAGCCAGCACAACCGCGACCCGGTAAGCCCACGAGCCCCGGGGGCGTTCCGCTGGGCCGAGTCGCCGCCTTTCGACAGCTCGACCCACACCAATGATCGCCACAGCGACGGGAAGGTAGCCCACGGTCATCTCTGCCTGTGCACGTGGAAAGGCGGCAATGACCACGGCCGCGACTGCAGTCCAGCCGAGCAGTACCAGGCCGACAATCCAGCCAATGCGCCGGGTCCGAGCAGCAAGCCACCACGCCACAGCAGTCAGCGCGCTGTATACGGCGATGACGATCACCGGTGAAGCATGATCGATTGACTCCCTGTGCGGAAGCACCACGGCCCACCTTGCGTGGTCACGTCCCACATCGCTCACCTTGCGTACTCTCGGCTGCGTGCGCCGCAGCTGGATCATCCTTCGGAAGGCGGGCGTGTACCTCGCGGTCTTCCTCGTGGTTGCCGCGCTCGACTCCGTGGTCGCCACCACGTGGATCAGGCCGGATCTGACCGCCGTTGTCGGCACGTTGCTGTGGGCTGGTTCCATGCTCGTGATCTATGCCATCGACCCGTGGCCGAACGTCAACGGGCGAGTGGTGTGGCTGGGGATCGCATGGCTCGTCAGCGCGATCCTGATGTTGGCAGTAGCAGAGGGCTTCTGGGCGTTCGTACTGCACCAGCGCGGTCAGCAGGTCGTCGCCAGCGTCGTCGAAGTGCATCACAGCGACAAGGGCTCCACCACCTACACCCTGAGCCATGGCGGCCGGCGAATCCCGGGACGGCTGACGAACTGGCCCGGCAACGACGCACTATTCACGGAGAGCACCCACGGAACGACCGGCGACCAGGTCATCGTCGTACGTGACCTGGAGGGCCTGGTAGACCCGCGACTGCCCGAAAGGCTGGCGGAGCCCGACGAGGTGGCCGGCAATCTCTTGCTGGCAGTCGCCGTTCTGGCTGCTCTCTGCATCGGCGCCGCCTGGTCGCAGAGCCGGCAGGCTTCTGAGAAGCGCCGTCCCGTGGCTCGAAGGCGAGAAGCCGGGTGACGACGTTTGACAGTGTCTTGTGCCCCTGTGTGCCCCACACTGCCGGCAGCGTGCCAGTAACCTCGCCGCCGTGACGTCTGCTGATCAAGAAGGCTGGTCATTCGCCACTGCACGGGTCCCGGCCGAGTTCGGTGCCGCACTCCACCCGCTCACACCGGGTGTCGAGCACGCTTGGGCCGGCGAGGAGACTCTGTGCGGCCTCGCTGAGGACCAGATCGAGTTGTACCTACACCTCTTCGACCGCGAGGACGCTTCGGCCTGCCCGACCTGCCGGCAACGGGCCGCCGTCGCCCCGACCCGGCCATGCGGACAGGAACGCCTGCACGGCCGGGTTCTAGCGGCTGCGGCGGGACCAATGCGCGAGGAACTGCTCGACGCTCTGCGCCGAGGTGCCGAGATCAAGCTGTGGATCAACGGCCCCGCTGTCAGCCTGGCGAAGCACTACGCCCAGCTGGACCGAATCGTCGAAGGCGGCTCCGCCATGGTCGCGGCGCTTAGCGTCCACGGATCGGTCGGACTTGCCAGGGTCGAGCACGGGCCGTGGCAGTTCATCGTTGTCCTGACCGACCACGGGCCTCCCCTGATCGCCCGCGCCACTGCCGAGCGGTAGGCACCGGCCGCCATCGCCAGGACCAGGAGCGCAAGACTGCCGGCAAGGACTGGCAATCGCTCGGCCTGGTCTTCGCCAGCACTCTCGGTACTGCCCTCGACGCGGCCAACGTCCGCCGGGCTTTCCGCCGAGTCGTCACCCTCGCCGGCCTCGACTCGGCCGCCTGGACACGTTGGGAGCTACGGCACAGCTTCGTCTTCCTGCTCTCCGACAGCGGGTGAGCCTGGAAGACATCGCCGACCTGTGCGGCCACTTCGGGACGACCGTCACTGAGAAGGTCTACCGCCGCCAGCTCCGGCCGGTACTGCTCCAAGGCGCGGCAGTCATGGATCGCATCTTCGCGTCGACCGCTGAGGCGTAGTCACTCAGTTGGTCACCCGGGAAGCACTAGAGGGCACATCCTTCGATAGGATGTGCCCTCTTACCTGGTCGGGGTGGCCGGATTCGAACCGACGACCTCTTCGTCCCGAACGAAGCGCGCTACCAAGCTGCGCCACACCCCGAGGCGTGCGGACAAATACTAGCCCACCCGCCCCGGGGGTCAAACTCGGTACCCCCGCCCCGGACGCGGCGGCCGGCACCGGGACCGAGTCAGCGGGGGATCAGGGTGAGGATGCTCGCCTCCGGGCGACAGGCGAACCGGACCGGAGCGGTCGGGTGGGTGCCGAGACCGGCCGAGACGTGCAGCCACGAGTCGGAGCCGGGCCAGCGGTGCAGGCCCTTCGCCATGGTGCGGGGCAGCCCGCAGTTGGTCACCAGCGCCCCGACCCCCGGTACGCAGACCTGTCCGCCGTGGGTGTGCCCGGCCAGCATCAGGTCGAAGCCGTCGGCGGCCATCTCGTCCAGCACCCGGGGCTCGGGGAGTGGGTCAGGCCGAGGGAGAGGTCGGCCGCGTCGCTGACCGTTCCGGCCACCATCGAGTAGTCGTCCCGGTCGACGTGCGGGTCGTCGACGCCGACCAGTTCGACGAGTCGGCCGCCGGCCTTGAGCGTGGTACGGGCGTTGCTCAGGTCGG
This sequence comes from Micromonospora pallida, assembly GCF_900090325.1. NCBI lineage: Bacteria > Bacillati > Actinomycetota > Actinomycetes > Micromonosporales > Micromonosporaceae > Micromonospora > Micromonospora pallida. Next base: position 6,382,036 of record NZ_FMHW01000002.1, read on the forward strand.
CCCAGCCGGCCCCGGTGAACACCGAGCGCAGCTCCTCGTAGGGGAGCGCGACCCCCTCGACGTACTCCCGGTCGGGCAGGAAGTAGGTGAACGGGTTCTTCCAGACCGGTCCGGTGTAGTCGTTGGAGCCGAAGACGAACGCGCCGGGGTAGTCGAGCAGTGGTTGGAGGGCACGGAGCACACCGGGCACCGCGTCGGGGTGGGCCATGTTGTCCCCGGTGACCACCACCAGGTCCGGGTCCAGGGCGGCCAGCGACGCCACCCAGCGCTGCTTGCGCTCCTGGCCGGGGGTCATGTGCAGGTCGGAGAGGTGCAGGATGCGCAGCGGTTCGGCGTCGGCCGGCAGCACCGGCACGTCGTACCGGCGGAGGGTGAACATGTTGCGCTCGACGAGCGAGGCGTACGCCAGGGTGGCCGCGCCGACAGCGGCGGTGGCGGTCGCGAGCCGGAATAAGGTGCGCTTTCGCATGGCGTTCAGGGTAGTTTGACCGACCATGAGCACGCTTAAGGACCGCCTGACCGCCGACATGCGGGCCGCCCTGAAGGCCCGGGACGAGCTGACCACCTCCACCCTGCGGATGGCCCTGGCGGCCGTCGGCAACGCCGAGGTCGCGGGTAAGGCCAAGCGGGAGCTCTCCGACGACGAGGTGCTCGCCGTGCTGACCAAGGAGGCGAAGAAGCGCCGCGAGGCGGCGACCGCCTTCGCCGAGGCCGGTCGGAGCGAGCAGGCCGGCAAGGAGACCGCCGAGGGCGAGGTGCTGGAGCGCTACCTGCCGAAGCAGCTCTCCGACGAGGAGTTGGCCGAGCTGGTCGCGGGGGCGCTCGCCGCGGGCGGGTTCGACGGCAAGGCCCAGATGGGCCCGGCCATGAAGGCGGCCCAGGCCGCGGTGGCCGGTCGGGCCGAGGGTGGTCGGGTCGCCGCCGAGGTACGCCGCCAGCTCGCCGTCTGACCGGTCGGCCGCTCGCCCCACGGGCGGCTCCAGTCGACGCCGTCGCGTCCGGTACCGGCGACTACGGCCGGCACGCCGCCGTCCCTGAGCGACGGAACCCCGAAACGGACGAGGGCCCCTGCGGTCGCCGGTGGGCGACGGCAGGGGCCCTCGTGGTGTTCGGACCGGTCAGCCGTTGGGCCGGGGCGGGCGGCCGGGCTGGTTGCCGCCGTTGTTACCGCCGGAGTTGCCCGGCTCGCTGCCACCGTTGCCGTCGCTGAGCTGGATGGTGACCACGCCGCCCTTGATCGTGCGCCCCTCCGGGCTGGTGCCGGCGACACTCCCCGCCGGGCAGCTCGAGGAGACCCGGACGTCGCTGACCACGACCTCGAAGCCGGCACCCTTCAGGCGGTTGCGGGCGGTGTCGACCGACTCGCACCGGACGCGGGGGATGTTGCGCTGGTCACCCGTGACGATCTTGCCGCTCGGCGGGGTGAAGTTGATCCGCTCCTTGCCCTTCATGGCGTCCCGCAGCGTCTCGTACACCGGCGGGTTGATGCCGTCCCGCTCCTTGTGCTTCATCTTGACGTTGGTCTGCGGCCAGTCCGGGTCGGCCATGATTCCGGCCACCGCGTACTGCTTGGTCATCACGACCAGCGAGGCGGTCTTCTCCGAGTCGGTGGTGCCGGACTTGCCGGCCACCGGCGCGTTGACGATGCCCTTGACGTAAGGGGCCGTGGCGCCCCGGCAGCGGGAGATGGAGGAACGGTCACCGACCGGGCAGCGGGCGGCGTCCACGGCGGCCCGGGCCACCTCGGTGCTGATCCGCTGCTCGCAGCGCGGGTTGGCGACGTCCAGGGTCTTGCCGTCCGGGCCGGTGATCTTCTGCACCGGGATCGGCTCGCAGTACTTGCCGTCCGCGGCGAGAGTCGCGTACGCGTTGGCCAGGTCCAGCGGGGTGGTCTGCGAGACGCCCAGGGTGAACGCACCCCACTGGTTCGCGGCCTGGTCGGTGGCGGCGAACTTGATGTCGTTGCTGGCCCGGAAGGTGATGCCGAGCTTCTGCGCCGCCTTGACCACGTTCTTCGCGCCGACCTGCTGCTGGAGCGGGACGAAGAAGGTGTTCACCGAGCTACCGAAGGCGCTCCACATGTTGTGCGGGCCGACCATGCTGTCGTTGGCGTTGGTGGGGCAGTAGAAGTGCGTCCCCGCGCAGGCGGCCCTGGATCCCCGCTCCACGATGTACTCGGACTTGAACTGCTTCGGCGAGTTGATCGTGTACTGGAGCGGGATTCCCTTCTCCAGCGCGGCCACGATGGTGAAGATCTTGAACGTCGAGCCGGCCTGGTAGCCGGTGATGCCGTCGCCACCGCTGAGCAGCGGGTTCACCGTGTTCGGGTAGTTGCCGAGCTTCTTGTTCTTCTTCCGCTGCACCGGGTCGCTGTGCGGTTTGTTCTGCGGGTTGTCTGGGTTGTCCAGCTTGTAGTTCCGGTTCACCGACAGCGCCCGGACCCGGCCGCTGCCCGGCTCCACCACGGCCACCATCGCGGCTTCCTTGCTGTTCACCGACTTGGCCTTACGGACCGCCTTGTCCCCACCCTGCTGCGCCTGCACGTCGAGGGTGGTGACGATGTTGTAGCCGCCGCTCTTGAGCCGCCGCTCCCGGTCGTACGTGGTGGAGCCGAACTCCTCCTGCTGGAGCCACCAACGGTAGAAGTAGTCGCAGAAGAAGCCCCACTTGTTGTCCCGGGTCTGCACGCAGCCGTTCGGCGCCCGCTTGCCCTTGACCGTCAGCTTGACCGCCTTGGCCTTCTCGCCGTCCTCCTTGGAGATGGCGCCGATGTCCACCATGTTGTTGATCACATAGTTGCGGCGGTCGACGGCGAGCGGGTAGCCGCTCTTGGTGGTCGGGTCGAAGCTGGTCGGCGCCTTCACCATGCCGGCGAGCATGGCGGCCTCGTCGATGGTGAGCTTGCTCGGCGTCTTGCTGAAGTAGACCTGGCTGGCGGCGAAGATGCCGTACGCGCCGTTGCCGAAGGCGGCGATGTTGAGGTAGCGCTCCATGATCTCGTCCTTGGAGAACTTCTTCTCCACCTGGACGGCGTACTGCATCTCGCGGACCTTGCGGGCGGTGGTGTCCTCGGTCGCGGCCACCACGTCGGCCGGGTGGCTCGCCGAGTACGCGATGGCGAGCCGGACGTACTGCATGGTCAGCGTCGAGGCGCCCTGCTGGGAGGCCGCGCCGGAGCTGTTGTTGACGAACGCCCGGGCGACGCCCTTGAAGTCGACGCCGTTGTGCTTGTAGAAGTCGTGGTCCTCGGCGGCGACGATGGCCTGCCGCATGACCGGGGCGACGTCCTTGAGCTTCACGTCGCGGCGGTTCTCGTCGTACATGGTCGCCAGCGGGGTCTTGCTGTCCGAGGCGTACAGGTAGCTGATCTGCGGGGCCCGCTTGACGGTGAGGTCCGGCGGCAGCTTGCCGAGGGTCTCGGCGCCCGCCTTGGCGGCCAGCCCGGACATCGCCACCGCCGGGAACGCGGCGGCGGCCACCACCACCCCGGCCAGCAGGCCGCAGATCAGTAGCGATGCGGCGTTGGTAAGCAAATTGTGGTCACGTTTCCGCATCCAGGTCACCTCGACAGCGTACGCGAGTAGGGAGTGGGCGGCTTCGGGGCAGGTTTCCCCCATTTCCCGCGAGCGCCACCCTCGTTGTGCTAAACGCACGACCCCCGGTGTGGGGTTGCGCGGCGCGGCGGACGAGTGTCCCCGGGAAGTGGGGGCGCCGCAGGGTTTTCACGCGGTTGGCCGGGGTATGCGGCGGGCCGTAGTCCGAGACGCGCGTAGTGTCCGAAATGATGGATTTGGCCGACAACGTTGCGTAATCGTATGACTACGGAGCATGATGAGGGCGGCGACAGAGCCAGATGTCGTCCGTGTCGCCTTGGGGAAGGTCGGGCGCGGACGACCGGGGGGAAATCCGGCTGATCCCGCACGGAGTCGGTAGGTATGCAAGGGGGGACGTGTACAGATGGGCATGATCACTGACTGGCCGTCGTTGGCGGCGTGTCAGAACGGAGACCCGGACGCGTTGTTCGTACAGGGCGCGGAACAGAACGTGGCGAAGCGGATCTGCCGGAGCTGCCCAGTTCGGTACGAGTGCCTGGCTGACGCACTCGACAACCGCATCGAGTTCGGCGTCTGGGGCGGCATGACCGAGCGGGAACGCCGGGCGCTGTTGCGCCGGCACCCCCAGGTGACGAGCTGGCGGAAGATGTTCGAGGCCGCCATGCGGAAGAACGCCCGGGAGAAGGCGGCCAAGGACAAGATCCTGGTCAACGCCGGCTGACCAGCCCGCACCTGGCCGGCTGACCGGTCCGCACCTGGCCGGTGGGGCATCCGCCGCCGTCAGGAGCGGCTGATCGCCGCGCCGATCGTCCGCAGCCCGTCGACGTCGTGCACGTCGGCGGGCTGCGCCGTCACCGACACCATCGGCACCGCCGGGAACGCCGCCGTGAAGGACGCCGCCACCTGCTGCTCGCGGGCCGACTGCTGGAGCAGGGCGGCGTGGGCCCGCAGCACGTCCACGGTGGTCTCGTGGCCACCCAGTTCCGCCAACCGATCCGCCGCGGCGATGCTCTCCACCGCGTCCGGGGTCGCCACCGCAGGCCGGTGCACCCGGTTGAGCACCAGTCCGGCCAGGGGCATCCGCTCCTCCCGCAGCCGGCCGGCGAAGTACGCGGCCTCCCGGACCGCGTCCGGTTCCGGTGCCGCGACCAGCAGGAACGCCGTCTCCCGCGCCTGCAGGATCCGGTACGTCTGTTCCGCACGCTGCCGGAAGCCCCCGAACATCGAGTCCAGCGCCGCGACGAACCCGGACAGGTCGGTCAGCAGTTGCGCGCCGATCACCTTCTGCACGATCTTTGAGAACACCCCGAACGAGGCGGTGACCAGGCTGAACATGCTTCGCCCCCCGCTGCGGGCCGGGGCCAGCAGCATACGGAGCATCCGCCCGTCGAGGAAGCGGGAGAGCCGGGCCGGCGCGTCGAGGAAGTCCAGTGCCGAGCGGGAGGGTGGGGTGTCCACCACGATCAGGTCCCACTCGCCCCGGGCGTGGAGCTGACCGAGCTTCTCCATTGCCATGTACTCCTGCGTACCGGCGAAGGTCGAACTCATCGCCTGGTAGAAGGGGTTGGCGAAGATCTCCGCCGCCCTCGCCGGATCGGTGTGCTGGAGCACCACGTCGTCGAAGGTCCGCTTCATGTCCAGCATCATGGCGTGCAGCTCGCCGTCGCCGTCGATCCCCTTGACCCGGCGGGGCGTGTTGTCCAGCTCGGTCAGGCCGAGGGACTGGGCGAGCCGGCGGGCCGGGTCGATGGTGAGCACCACCGTACGCCGGCCGTGATGTTCTGCGGCGCGCAGCGCGAGCGCGGCGGCGGTGGTGGTCTTCCCCACCCCGCCCGCACCACAGCAGACGACGATCCGCACGCCGGGGTCGGCAAGGATCTGGTCGACGTCCAGCAGCGGCGCTGCGTCTTCGGAAGGCACCAATCGAGCGTATCGGGCTCGTGCGGCTCCCCGCGCCGTGCTGGCCCCAGGTGTGAGTCAGTCCGCCCGGACGAGCGCGGCGGCCAGGGTGACCAGGCCGTCCCGGTCCACCCCGGCCGGGAGCAGCGGCAGCTCGACCAGCGGCCGGCCGGCCTCGGCCAGCTCCGCGCGCAGCGTCTCCTCCAACTCCCGCCGGACGGTCTGGTCGACCGCCTCCGCGTGCAGCCCGGCCACGGTGTCCCGGTCGGCCGGAAGCCCGGCGGCGAGCAGCCCACGGCGCAACTCGGCGTGGCTGGTGGCTCGTCCGGCGGGCAGCGGTGGGCGGGTGCCGTTGACGATGATCCGCCCGACCGGGAAACCGAACGCGGTCAGCTCGGTGACCGCGTCCAGCGTCTCCTGGACCGGCATCTCCTCGAGGAGGGTGACCACGTGCACCGCGGTCATCGGGGAGCGCAGCAGGGCGGCCACCCCCTCGCTCTGGGTCTTGATCGGCCCGACCTTCGCCAGCCTGGCGGTCTCCGCGGTCACGTTCAGGAACCGGCCGACCCGGCCGGTCGGCGGGGCGTCCAGCACCACCGCGTCGTACACCCGGCGCTGCCCGTCGGTACGGGTGGTCGCCTCCTTGACCTTGCCGGTCAGCAGGACGTCGCGTACGCCGGGGGCGATGGTGGAGGCGAAGTCGATCGCGCCCAGCTTGCGTAGTGCCCGGCCGGCGGCACCGAGCTTGTAGAACATGTCGAGGTACTCCAGCAGCGCCGCCTCGGCGTCCACCGCGAGTGCCCGGACCTCTCCGCCGCCCGGCGCGTCGGTCAGGTGCCGCTCCTCGTACGGCAACGGGTCGGTGCCGAAGAGCTGCGCGATGCCCTGCCGGCCCTCCACCTCGACCAGCAGCGTGCGCCGGCCACCGGCGGCCAGGGCCAGGGCCAGCGCCGCCGCGACGCTGGTCTTGCCTGTGCCGCCCTTGCCGGTCACCACATGGAGACGGGCCGGCCATCCGGGGCGGGCCGGCTCGACCGGCTGCTCAGCTGCTCGCACCAGTCGAGCCTAACCAGCCTCCGGACTCAGCCGACCTCGCAGACCCACCAGCCGGTGTCGCGGATTACGGTGAAGCGCAGCTCCTGATCGGCGGTCTTCTCGTCGGTGGTGGTCACGGTGAGCTTCGTGGAGACGGTGGCCCGCTCGTCGGTCTGGTCGTCCACCTTCGGCTCGGTCCACCGGAACCGGGGCGCCTCGTGCTCGGCGACGTACTTCTGCACCTCGGCCACCTTGGCGGCGATCTTCTCCTGGTCGCGGGACGAGGAGCAGGTCAGTTCGGAGGCCCGAACGGCGTTGCGGTCCTGGTAGACGGCGGTGAGGAACTCCTGCACCGCAGTGGTCGGCTCGGCCGCGCCCTCGCTGGGCCCGGTGTCGCGCAGCAGGAAGAAGGCGGCCGCGCCACCGCCGCCGCAGAGCAGCAGGGCGACCACCAGGGCGATCGAGGCGATCAGCAGGCCGCGCTTCTTCTTCGGGGCGGCCGGGTAACCGGGCGGGTACGGCCCGCCGGCCGGCGGGTACCCGGCTGCCGGATATCCGGGGGCCGGATACCCGGCAGCCGGTGGGTACCCCGGGACCGGCGGCGGATACCCACCGGGCGGCGGCACGGGCGCGCCGGACCCGGGCGGCGGCATGGGCGCGCCCGAAACCGGCGGCGGCACAGGTGCGCCGGAGACGGGCGGGACTCCCGGCGTGCCCGGCGGGTAGCCCGGTACGCCGCCCGGCTGCGGGGTCGGCCCGGGCGGGCCGTAGGCGTCGTGCGGGGCGGGGGACGGGACGCCGGGCTGCGGCTGGCCGGCGCCGAACGGCGGTGGGAACGGGCCACCCTGCGGCGGTTGGGTCATCGTCTCCCCCGAATGTCTGGTACGTGCGTCACCGGCGGCGGTGACGCTGGGACGGGCGGGCCGGGAGCGCCGACCCGCCCGTGAGGGTAGCGGTCGTCGGAGACGGGCGGGGGCCCGGTGCGGGCGCCCTGGCCGCCGCGCCCTGGTCGCCGCACCACCGAGCAGCGCGGTGATCGGCCGCCTACCGGTCGGGTAGCCGGTGGGGGTATCTGTTACCGGACGGTAGAGCTGTCGCATATATGACTTTCCGTGATGATCTGAGCGCGCCCGGTTGCCGATGTCGGGTTTCGACCCTACGTTCGGGCCCGGCGCGGGGGAACGGGCCGGGCAACGACGTCCGCTCCGCACGGCAGATCGGATCAGGTACGACGCCTGGAGGCGGTTGCATGCGCGACGCGGAGAACACTCCCCGCACCCAGTTTCCCGACGGCGAGCGGAGGCCCGCGCGCCGGGGAGAGGCCGGCGAGCCGGCGGGGGCGTCCCCCTGCAACGAGCGTCCGTACCGCCGATCGCCGGACCAGGTCGAACCGCCGCGCCTGCGGATCCGGTCGGCCGACCGAGGCCGGGAGGACGACGAGCCGGGCTACGTGATCCACCTGCCGGTCCGGGTGGTGGATCTCGCGGCGGCCACCAGACTGGCCGGTCGGGTCGCCGACTCCCTCGGCTTCCTGCTCGAGCTGGACGCCGGGGAGACCACCGTCTCCACCGCCGACGACCAGAACAACCGGCACCGGGTCTTCTGCGACCTGCTCCTGCCCGACCGGTCGCGGTGCCCCCAGCGCTACGGGCACCCCGGCCCCTGCGGGGAGACGCCGGTGATCCCCGAGCCGCGTCCCGTGCCCCGGCCGTCCACCGGGCCGTAGGCTGTCGGCGAACATCCACGTCACGACAACGGGAGCCCGGCAACGATGCAGAAGTGGGAGTACGCCACCGTCCCGCTGCTGGTCCACGCGACCAAGCAGATTCTCGACAACTGGGGCGAGGACGGTTGGGAACTCGTCTCGGTGATCCCGGGACCGAACCCGGAGCAGCTCGTCGCCTACCTGAAGCGGCCCAAGGCATGAGCCCCGCCGCCAAGCTCGCCGAGCTGGGGCTGACGTTGCCCAAGGTCGTTCCGCCGGTGGCCAGCTACGTGCCGGCGGTGCAGTCCGGGCAGACCGTCTACGTCTCCGGGCAGCTTCCGATGGCCGAGGGGAAGCTCCTCGCCACCGGGAAGGTCGGCGCGGACGTCTCCGCCGAGCAGGCGAAGGACCTCGCCCAGCGCTGCGCGCTGAACGCGCTCGCCGCGATCGACGCGCTGGTCGGCCTGGAGAACGTGGTCAAGGTGGTGAAGCTGACCGGCTTCGTCGCCTCGGCGCCCGGCTTCACCGGCCAGCCCGGCGTGATCAACGGCGCCTCCGACCTGTTCGGCGCGGTCTTCGGTGAGGCCGGCCGGCACGCCCGCAGCGCGGTCGGCGTGGCGGAGCTGCCGCTGGACGCCCCGGTCGAGGTCGAGGTCATCGTCGAGGTCGGCTGACCGACCGTACGTGGCACGGTTCCACCCGATCGGGGTGGAGCCGTGCCGTACTCCCGGTCGGTTCCGCGCTTCAAGATCGCGAGTAGCGGCCGGTCGGGTCGTACGATCGCAGCCATGACGGGGCACCTGACGACGCCAGCGGCCGCGCTGGCGGATTCGCTGCCGGAGTGGGTGACGCTGCTACGCGCGCCGAACCCCGGCCCGATGACCCTCGACGGCACCAACACCTGGCTGCTGCGCGCCCCCGGGCGGGACGAGACGATCGTGGTCGACCCGGGCCCCGCCGACGAGGCGCACCTGGCCCGGATCGCTGCCCACGCGCCGATCGGGTTCGTGCTGATCACCCACGGGCACCCGGACCACACCGACGGCTCCCGCCGCCTGGCCGAGCTGCTCGGCGGGGTTCCGGTGCTCGCCGCCGACCCGGCGCACACCGTCGACGCCGAGCCCCTCACCGAATCCCGGGAGCTGCTCAACGGGTTCGGCTTCCTCGTCGACCTGCTGCCCTCCCCCGGACACACCGGCGACTCGGTCTGCTTCCTCGTCGACCACGAGGGCGAGCAGGTGGTCCTCACCGGGGACACCATCCTCGGCCGGGGCACCACCGTGGTCGCCCACCCCGACGGCAACCTCGGCGACTACCTGGGCAGCCTGGGCCGGCTGTCGGCGTACCGGGGGATCGTCGCCCTGCCGGGGCACGGCCCGGCGCTGGCCGACTGCGGCGTGGCGGCCGACTACTACCTGGCCCACCGGCGGGCCCGGCTCGACCAGGTCCGGGCGGCGGTCGCCGCCGGGGACACCACCGCCGCCGAGGTCGTCGCCCGGGTGTACACCGACGTGGACCGCTCGCTGTGGTGGGCGGCCGAGTGGTCGGTCCGGGCCCAGCTGGAGTACCTGGGCGTGCCGCCCCGGGAATCCAGCGCCGGAGAAGCGCGGTTGGACCAGCCGTGACCTGCCCGGTGTGTGGAACCGTCGCCGTGCCCGGTGCCCGGTTCTGCCACAACTGCGGCGCCGCGCTGCCGGCCGCCGCGACCCTGCCGGCGGCCGAACGCCGGGTCGTCACCGTGCTCTTCGGCGACCTCTCCGACTTCACCTCCTGGTCGGAGGACCTCGACCCGGAGCGGGTCGGCGCGGTCACCGACCGGGTGCTCGCCGCGCTCGCCGGGGCGGTGAAGACCTTCGGCGGCCACGTCGACAAGCTGACCGGCGACGGCATCATGGCGGTCTTCGGCGCGCCGGTCGCCCACGAGGACGACGCCGAGCGGGCCGTGCGGGCCGCGCTCTCCATGCAGCGGGCGGTCCGTCGGGTGCTCGACGACGAGCGCGGCGGTGGCGCTCCGCTCGGGCTGCGGGTCGGGCTGAACACCGGAGACGTGATCGCCGGCATCCAGGCCGCCATCGAGTACACGGTCATCGGCGACACGGTGAACACCGCCGCCCGGCTGGCCGACGCCGCCGCCGTCGGCGCGGTGTACGCGGGGGCGCGGACCGCCGCCGCCACCCGGCACGTCGCCTCCTGGCGGGCGCTGCGTCCGTTGCGGCTCAAGGGCAAGCGCGAGCCGGTCGAGGCGTACGAGTCGCTCGGGCTCCTGGACGCGCCGGGCACCCGGTCCGGGCTCGGGGACGAGGCCCCGTTCGTCGGCCGGGAGACCGAGGTCGGCCGGGTCGCCGGCCGTCTCGCCGAGGTGGTGGACCGCGGTGAGCCGGGGGTGCTGCTGATGACCGCCGAGGCGGGGATCGGCAAGTCCCGGCTCGCCGCCGAGGTGGAACGCCTTGCCGCCGGGTACGACGTCGGCCCCGGCCGGTTCGCCGCGCACACCGGTGCCCGGGTGCTCTCGGTCCGCTGCGCGGCCTTCGGTGAACGCCGCCGGCTCGCGCCCCTCGCCGACCTGGTCCGGGCCGCGGTGGGCCTGCCCGGCGACGCCTCGACCGCGGTGACCCGGTCGGCCGTGGAGGAACGGCTGCGCCGGCTCGAACAGCGACTCGCCCGGGTGCAGCCGGTGCCGCCGCCGCTCGCCACCGAACAGTTGCTGGCCCTGCTCGGCTACGTCGACCTGCCCGCCCCGCACGGCGGCCCGGCCGACGACGCCGAGTGGAACGCGAACAGCCCGCCGCCGGACACCGAGGCGGTGCCGACCGCAGTGGCGGGGCTGCTCAGCGGACTCGCCGCCGAGGTGCCCCTGGTGGTGGTCGTCGACGATCTGCACGACGCCACCGGGGAGACCATCCAGGCCCTCGGGGTGGCCCTGTCCCGGTTGACCGGACCGGTGCTGGTGCTGTTGCTGGGCCGTCCCGAACTGGTCCGGACGGCCGGCGCGCTGACCCGGCTCTCCGAGGCCGAGGTGCACGTGCTGCCGCCGCTGCGTGGCGCGGACGCCTCCCGGTTGCTCACCACCTACCTCGGGGGCGGGAAGCTGCCCCAGGCCGACACCGACCGGCTGCTCGCCACCGCCCAGGGCAACCCGTTCTACCTCGCCGAACTGGTGACCCTGCTGATGGAGCGGGGCGCGCTGACCGCCGGGGCGGACCGGGACGGCAGCGGCGTGGCGATCTGGCGACTGGTTCCGGGCTCGCTCGGCAGCCGGCTGCTCTCCCGCGACCTCGCCGCCGTGCTGGCCGCCCGGATCGACGCGCTCCCGCCCGAGGCCCGCTCGGTGCTGCGGGACGCTGCCGTGGTCGGCGACACCGTGCCCGCCGGCACCCTGGAGGCGTTGCGCGAGCGGCGCACCGGGCACGACGGCCGACCGGCTGCCGTGGTCGCGGTCGAGCTGGAGCGGGCCGTGGAGGAGCTGCTGCAACGCCGGATGCTGCACCGCACCCGGACCGGCTACACGTTCGCCACGCCGCTGATGCGGGAGGCCGCCTACGCCGGAGTCAGCAAGGCGGACCTGGCCGACCGGCACGCCGCCCTGGCCCGCTGGGCCGCGCTGACCGACCCCGGTGGCGCGCCGGTGCCGCCGGGCGGGTTCACCGACGCCGCCCGGGACGAGTTCGTCGCCGAGCACGCCGAGCGGGCCACCGCGCTCGCCGACGCCGTCGGCCTCCGTCCGGACACGTCGGCCCGTACGGTGGCCCCGCTGGGCGTGGCCGCGCTGGACCGGGCCGCCCGCCGCTCGCTCGCCGCCGGGGAGCCGGCGCTCGCCGTCGAGTACGCCGAACGCGCCGCCGAGCTGGCCCGGGACGGGCTGCCGGTCACCGCGCGGGTGGCGCACGCCCGCGCCCTGCTCCAGGTCGGCCGGGCCGCCGACGCGCTCGCCTTCGCCGAGAAGATCGCCGCCAACGCCACCGACGACGGCGCGACCCGGGCCAACGCCCTGCTGCTCGCCGGGCAGGCGTACCAGAACCTCGGCGACCTGGGCCGGGCGGTGGCGAGCTGGCAGGAGGCGTTGCAGGTGGCCGCCGCCGCCGAGTTGCCCACGCTGCGGGCCTCGGCGATGCGCCGACTCGGCATGGCCGACTTCGTCAGTGGACGGCTGGGCCAGGCCAGCAGCCGGCTCGCCGCCGCGTACCAGGTCAGCCTCGCCGTCCGGGACCCACGCGGACAGGCGTGGTCGTTGCAGAACCTGGCCTGGGTGACCACCACCCGGGGCGACTTCACCGGCACCGACGCGGTGCTCGGTCGGGCTGCCCGGCTCTTCGCCGAGCTGAAGGACCCGTACGGGCGGGCCTGGCTGCGCGGGACGACCGCGTTCGCCCGGCTGCTCGCCGGCCGGCTGGGTGAGGCGTACCGGCTGGCGCAGATCTTCCTGCCGTTCGGCGAGCGGATCGGCGAGGCGTGGGCGGTCGGGACGCTGCGGGCGGTCGAGGCGTACGCCGCCGCGGAACTGGGCGAGCTGGCCGAGGCGGACCGCTCGGCCCGGCGCGCGTACCGGGAGTTCGTCGCCGCCTCGGACGACTGGGGGCGGGGCTTCGCCCTGGTGGTGCGGGGCGCGATCGCCCGGGGGCTGGGCGAGCCGGAGCACGCGGCGGACCTGCTCACCGACGCGCTCGACCACGCCGCTCGGACCGCCCACCCGCTGCTCACCGGGATGGCCGGCACGTTGCGTGGCTTCGTCGCGCTGGACCTGGGCGACGGGGCGGCGGCCGAAGGGTACGCGCGCGAGGTGCTCGCCGCCGTGGAGCCGCACAATCCGCAGGCGCCGGCGCAGGTGGCCCCCCGGGTGCTGCTGGCGATGGCCCGGCTCGCCGCCGGTGACCCGACCACCGCGGTGGGGCTGCTCGCCCCGGTCGCGACCGCCGCCGGCAACACGGCGCTGCTTTTCTCCCGCCGCCAGACCCTGGCCCGGTACGCCTCGGCGCTGCTCGCTCTCGGGCAGCACGAACAGGCGCTGGACTGGGCCCGCCGGGCGGTCGCCGTACCGGCCGAGGACGTCCGCAGCCAGGTGGTCGCGGCGCTGGTGCTGGCCGAGACGTCGAGCGCGTGCGGTCGGCCGGTCGAGGCGTTGGCCGCCGCTGAGGAGGCGGTACGGCTGGCGTACGCGACGGAGCAGCGCAGCGAGCGGGCCGACGCGGAGGCGTTGCGGGCCCGGCTGCTCGGCCCGGGTGCCCCGGCCACCCCGCTGCCGGCGACGGTGGCGGCGACGGGGGACGCGGACCCGAGGGGTTCGGCGGATTCGGCGGGATCTGTCGATTCCGCTGATGCCGGGACGCGCCGAAACGGATAGCGTTGGGGGCCACAGCGGTGGTCCACGGTGACGGCCGCGTCCCAGGGGAGGGGACCGTCATGAGGCTGCCGCGTGCCGCCGTCGGGCCGGACGTCGTCGGTGCCTCGTCTGCGCTGGTCGCCGGTGCGGGGCACTGAGCCGCCGGGTGAGTTGGGTATTTTCGAGCTGTGACCGCCACCCCGCCCGGCGCCCTGCCGAAGCCAATTGTGCCCGGTCTGACTGATTTGCAGGTCTTTGCCCGGGGCGGCTACGCCACCGTGTACCGGGCCGTCCAGATCTCCGTCGGGCGTGAGGTCGCGGTCAAGGTGGAGAACCGCACCCTGGACAACGAACGCGACCAGGCGCGCTTCCTGCGGGAAGCGCGGGCGGCCGGCCGGATGTCGTCCCACCCGCACGTGGTGGACCTCTTCGACGTCGGCGTCACCGTCGACCGGCACCCGTACCTGATCATGGAGCTCTGTGACGGGTCGTACGCCGAACGGATGCGCACTTCCCCGCTCGGTCCGGTCGAGGCGCGCGACCTCGGCGTCAAGATCGCGGACGCGCTGGCGCACTCGCACGCGGCCGGGGTGCTGCACCGCGACGTGAAGCCGGCCAACATCCTGCACTCGCACTTCAACCCGGCGGTGCTGGCCGACTTCGGGCTGGCCGTGCTGGCCGAGGTGCGTGACCCCACGGTCACCATGGAGGTTCTCACCCCGGCGTACGCGCCGCCGGAGATGTTCCACCACAGCCCGCCCTCGCCGGCCGTCGACGTCTACGCGCTCTGCGCCACCCTGTACGCGGTGATGCACGGTCGGCCCCCGCGCTGGCAGTCGGAGCGCAACCCGAGCCTGGTCACCGTCCTGGAGATGTTCAACCAGCCGATCCCCGGACTGCCCGGGGTGCCGGACGAGCTGGTCGACGTGCTCCGGCTCGGCATGTCGAACGACCCGGGTGCCCGGCCCTCCGCGGTCGAGCTGCGCGGCCTGTTGGCCGGGCTGTCGCTCGGCACCTCCGACCACCCGCACCACCAGGGGACGTCCTTCGTCGGACCCTGGCGGCACCCCGGTCCGGCCGAGCGCACCGGCGACGACTCGTCGCGCGGGCGCACCGGCCACCCCGCGCCCCGCCCCCCGGTCGACGACAGTCACCCGACGGTGCCGGCACCGGCGCGCCGTCGACGGCGCTGGTTTCTCGGCGGCGCGGGCGTGCTCGCCCTGGTCGCCTCGGCGGGTGCCGGGGCCTGGGTGGGGAGCATCCCCGAGCGGCCGGAGCCGCTGCCGTCCACCACAGCCGTGGCGGGCACGCTGCCGGGCTGTGCGGACGGTACCGCCGAGCTGCCCGCCGGTGGCCGCTGCGCCGACGAGTTGCAGTGCTTCGGCCCAGTCCGGGTCCGGGGAACCCGGGCCCAGGCCGTCCGGGTCCGATGTGACCGTCGGCACACGTGGGAGAGCTACGCCGAGGGCAACCTCCCCGTCGAACTGGCCGGCGCCGACCACGACACGGTCAAGGCCGCGCCGGCGGTCACGCGGGTCTGCAACCCGACGACGTTCCGGTTGACCAGCGGTCTGACCCAGGCGGACGGGTGGAAGCTGGAGGTGCTGCCACCGGACACCGAGGACTCCGAGCAGACGTACCGCTGCCTGGCCGGCCGGGGGGTCGACGGACTCGCCGCGCCGACGCTCAGCCTGCGCTGATCCGCCGGGCGGGGCGGTCAGCGGTCCCGGAGTCGGGCGCGCAGCGCCGCCACCATCATCGGGTCGTCGAGCGTCTCGAGGGTGTCCGCGTCGATCCCGCGCAGGCCACCCGGCGGCTGCTGGACGGGCACGGGTGCCGGACCGGGCGGTGGCTGGTGGCGTGCCGCGTCGACGGCGACCCCGGTGGTCATCGCGAGCAGTACGACGAGGAGGGACAGCACCACGCCCAGGAAGTCGTCCCGGCGCAGGACGACCAGGGTGACCAGGAGGGCGACCGCCACGAGCGAGGCGGTCACCGCCAGAACCCGGGCACGGGTACGGGTTAGACGCATCACCGGTCCAGCATCACCCGGTTGCCCGCGCTGTCAACCGTCCAGGGTGGTGTGTGATCCGGCCGTGTACCAGCCGAACCACGCTGCGGTACGTACTGGATGCGTACGGTTATCCTGGTGGGCCCGCTGGCCCGTTTCCCCGGAGCCGTCCATGAACATGCCGTCCCGGCAGCAGTTTCGGTCGATCGCCACCGCGCTGGCGGTCACCCTGACCCTCGGCCTCGCCGCGGTCGCCGGCTGCGACAGCCGTCAGGAGCCGCAGTTCCCCTCCGTGCAGGAGAAGCTGCGTGCGACACAGGTCCACGGCCAGCCGAAGCTGCGGATCGGGGTGGCGACCCTGGACCCGCTGCTGGGCGGGCAGAAGAACGCCTTCGTCAACTTCGAGGGGGAGATCGCCCGGTACATCGCCGCGTCGCTCGGTTACGAGGGGGACCAACGGATCGACCTGGTGCCACTGGCCACCGAGGACCGCATCCCCGCCCTCCAGAGCGGCCAGGTCGACCTCGTGGTCAGCAGTTTCTCGATGACCGAGGAGCGGGAGAAGCAGGTCCTCTTCGCCGGTCCGTACTTCGTGACCACACAGGAGGTCCTGATCCCGCTCCGGCTCAAGGACCGGGTCCAGACCATCGAGGACCTGCGTGACCCGAAGCTGCGGGTCTGCGCCAGTGGCGGCTCGACCAGCGAGGCGGAACTGGAGGAGCACGGCATCCGGCCCCGGGTGGTCAAGGACGTCTCCGACTGCGTCCGGGGCATTCGCGAGGACCGGTACGACGTGGTCAGCTCCGACGAGGCGATCCTGGCCGGATTCCGGTCCCAGTTCGCCACCGAGTTCCAGATCGTCGACATGCCCTTCGGCACCAGCGAGCGGATCGGCGTGGGGGTGCCGATCGGTGACCCGGCGCTGCGCGACCTGGTCGCCTACTTCCTGCACAAGAGCTACCAACAGGGCCGCCGGGACGGCAGCAGCCCGTGGCTGACGGCGTACCACAAGACGCTCGGTCCGTGGCTGACGGCGGACCTGCCCCAGCCGCAGCCGTTAAACGTGCCGGACCTGGTGGACTTCGACGACAAGGCACCGACGCCGTGAGCACCCCGGTCACCGACCAGGCCGAGCGGCGGGCCCGGGCCAGCCAGTCCTTCTGGACGCTCGTGGTCGGCGTACCGGCGGTCTTCTCGGTGCTCCGGCTCGCGGTGGAGGCCGGCGGCGAACTCCAGACCACGCTGCTGCTGGTGGCGAACGTCGGGCCGGTGAACCTGATCGCCGGTTTCCTCACCACCGCCGCCCAACTGCTCTCCACCGTCCTGGTGGCCATCTTCGCCCTTGGCGCGGTCTTCGCCGTCAGCGCCGACCAGCCGGACCTCGCCGCCGTCAGCGCCCGCCGGCCCCTCTTCGCCCGGTGGACCGACATCACCCCGGCCTGGCTGGTGCTGGCGAGCTTCCTGTTCGCCCTGGTCACCTGGGAACTGCTCTACCTGCCGCTGCTGCTGCCCGCGTTCGCCGCCGCGTTCCAGATCACCCCGGAACGACTGCACGAGCGACTGGCGCCCCGGCTGCTGCTCCTGACCGCCCTGCTGGCCGGGTACGGCTGGCTGGTCCTGCCGACCATGCTCGACGCCTGGTGGCAGCGGGACCTGGTGGCCCTGTTGCTGTTCGGCGGGCCGCCGCTGCTCGCCGTCGCCGTCGCCGGGCCGCTGCCGCGCGCGGTGCTCCGCCCGCTCGCCCCGCTCACCCAGGCCGCGGTGCTGGTCATCCTGGTCTGGGCGGCCCTGCCGGTGATCACCACCCCGGTGCTGCCGCTGACCGTGGTCACCGTCGCGAACCCGGTCGGCGGGAGCGAGGACGTACGAGGGCACGTGGTGGCCGTCGACGACGTGAACATGGCCGTCCTGGAGACCCGGGGCGGGGTGCGGTTCGTCCCGGTGGACCGGGTCGAGGCGCAGGTGCTCTGCCCGAACGAGGACGAACTGCCCCGGCACCGGCTGCGGATCCACGACTTCCACGTCGAGGACTCGCTGCTGGAGGGGCTGGGCCGGCGGGTACGACCGGTGCACCGGATCGACGCCGCCTGCCGCACCCCGAGCTGAGACGCCGCCTGCCGCACCCCGGGCTGAGACGCCGCCCCCGCCCTGGCCCCGGGCCGATCAGTACGACTTTTCCTGACCGAGCACGTGCTGGGCCACGAAGTTGAGGATCATCTCCCGGCTGACCGGGGCGATCCGGCCGGCGCGTACCGCCCCGAGCAGGGTGGCGACGCCGTACTCGGTGGTCATGCCGGCGCCGCCATGCACCTGGACAGCGGTGTCCACGGCGAGCGCGGCGGCCTCCCCGGCGGCGTACTTGGCCATGTTGGCGGACACCCCGGCCTCCTGGTCCCGCCCGGCGTCGTACCGGGTGGCCGCCTTGTAGGTCATGAGTCGGGCCAGTTCCACCTGGATGGCCGCGTGCGCCAGCGGCTGCGACACCCCCTGGTGCGAGCCGATGCTCCGGCCGCCCCAGACCCGCCGGGTCGCGGCGTACTCGGCGGCGCGTTCGATCGCGTAGCGGCCGGTGCCGGCCGACATCGCGGCGACGGTGATCCGCTCCGGGTTCAGACCGGCGAAGAGCGCCGGCAGTCCGGCCTCGAGCGATTCGCCGACCAGCGCGTCGGCGGGCAACCGCACGTCGTCGAGGTAGAGCAGGAACTGGTTCTCCGGAGAGACGATCTCCATGTCCAGCCGGGAGCAGGTCAGCCCGGCCGCGTCCGTCGGCACGAGGAACAGCGCCGGCTTGAGCTTTCCGGTGGTCGTGTCCTCGGTCCGCGCCACCACCAGCACGTACTGCGCCTCGTCCACGCCGGAGATGAAGCACTTGCGCCCGGAGAGCAGCCAGTCGTCGCCGTCCCGGCGGGCCACCGTCCCGAGCCGGTGGAAGTTCGACCCGGCCTCCGGCTCGGTGATCGCGAAGACCACCCTCAGCGAACCGTCGGCCAGCCCGGGGAGGAGGCGTTCGCGCTGGTCGGCGGTGCCGTGCTTGGCGATCACCGTGCCGGCGATGGCGGGGGAGACCACCAACAGCAGCAGCGGGCAGCCGGCGGCGGCCAGCTCCTCGCAGACGATCGCCAGTTCGGTGATGCCGCCGCCCCCGCCGCCGTACTCGGTGGGGATGTTGACGCCGAGGTAGCCGAGCCGACCGGCCTCCTCCCACAGTTCGGTGGTGTGCTCGCCGGCCTTGGCCTTCGCCACGAAGTACCGGTGGCCGTACCGTCGGCCCAGCGCCCGGACGGCATCGCGGAGTTGCTCCTGCTCGTCGGTGAGGTCGAAGTCCATCAGGCGTCCTCCTCGGTCGGGTCGACCACGGCCAGTACGGCACCCGTCTCGACCTGCCCACCGGTCGGCACCGGCAGGTCGGTGACGACGCCGTCGACCGGGGCGAGCACGGGGTGTTCGAGCTTCATCGCCTCCAGGGTCAACAGCAGGTCCCCGGCGGCGACCCGCTGACCCGTCTCGACGTGCCGGCGGGTGACCGTGCCGGGCAGCGGCGCCAGCAGCGAACCGGCCGCCAGTTCGGCGGTGGGCAGGGGGAGACGCGGCAGCTCGGTCAGGCTCGTCGCCCCGTCCGGGCCGTCCACGAAGACCGCCGACCCCACCTGGTGTACGCGGTACGTCCGCCGGACCCCGTCGACGTCCAGCACCACCCGCTCCGGAGCGGCCCCGACCAGGGTGACGGTCCGTACGTTGGCCGGGTCGGTGGACCACTCGGCGAGCCCGCCCGTGCGGTCCAGCCGGTACCGGACCTCGATCTCGCCGTCCGCCCCGGCGAACCGGGTGACCTGGGGAAACGCCGGCACGTTCCGCCAGCCGGACGGGAGGGAACCGAGCACCGGTGCTTCGGCGCGGCGGGCGGCGGCCGAGGCGAGCGCGGCAGCGAGCGCGGTCAGCGGTACCGCGTCGGCCGGCAACAGCGGGGCGAAGACCTCCGGGTGCCGGTCGAGGAAGCCGGTGTCGACCTCGGCGGCCAGGAACTCAGGGCTGCGCAGCACCCGGACCAGCAGGTCCCGGTTGGTGGTCACCCCGTGCAGTTCGGCGCGGGCCAGCGTCCGGGCCAGCAGGCGGGTGGCCTCCTCGCGGGTCTGCGCCCAGGCGATCACCTTCGCCAGCATCGAGTCGTAGTGCACCCCGACCGTCGAGCCGGCCACCACGCCCGAGTCGAGGCGCAGGCCGACGGCCCGGAGGGTGCCGAACTCGCGGGCCACCCCGGGGATCGCGAACCGGTGCAGGGTGCCGGTGGCCGGCCGCCAGTCCCGCGCCGGATCCTCGGCGCAGAGCCGTGCCTCGATCGCGTAGCCGCGCATCCAGGCCGGGTCGACGGCGTTCTCCGGCAGTGGCTGTCCCTCGGCGACCATCAGTTGCAGCCGGACCAGGTCCAGGCCGGTGGTGAGTTCGGTGACCGGGTGCTCGACCTGGAGCCTGGTGTTCATCTCCAGGAAGAAGAACTCCCCGGTCGGGGCGAGCAGGAACTCCACCGTGCCCGCGCCGACATACCCGACCGCTCGGCCGGCGGCCACCGCGGCCTCGTGCAGCTTCTCCCGCAGGTCGATCGGGATGACGCCGGGGGCCTCCTCGATCAGCTTCTGGTGCCGACGCTGGATCGAGCACTCGCGGACGCCCTGCGCGGCGACCGTGCCGTGGCTGTCCCCGAAGATCTGTACCTCGATATGGCGGCCCCGTTCGACGTACCGCTCGACGAAGACCGTGCCGTCGCCGAACGCGCCGGCCGCCTCCCGGCTCGCGGCGGCGACCGCCTCGGCGAGACCGGCGGCCTCCCGGACCACGCGCATGCCCCGCCCACCGCCGCCGGCAGACGCCTTGACCAGCACCGGGAAGTCGGTGACCTGGTCGGGATCGGTCCAGGTCGGCAGCATCGGCACGCCGGCCTCGGCGAGCAGCGCCTTGGCCGCCATCTTGTCGCCCATCGCGGCGATCGCGGCGGCCGGCGGGCCGACCCAGGTCAGCCCGGCGTCGGTCACCGCCGTCGCGAACCCGGCGTTCTCGGCGAGAAAGCCGTAGCCCGGGTGCACGGCGTCCGCGCCGGACCGCCGGGCCGCGGCCAGGAGCAGGTCGATCCGCAGGTACGTCTCGGCCGGTGTGTTCCCGGGGAGGCGTACGGCATGGTCGGCCTCGGCGACGAACGGCGCGTCGGCGTCCGCGTCCGAGTGCACGGCGACGGTCTCCAGGCCGAGCGCACGGCAGGTGGCGAAGATCCGGCGGGCGATCTCCCCCCGGTTAGCGACCAGCAGTCTGGTGATCATTCGCGGCTGACCCTTTCGTTCGCGACTGCGGGACTCCGCTTCGCTGCGTTCCTCGCGCTCACGGGTGCTCACATCCGGAAGACGCCGAAGCCGTCCGCCCCGGCAATCGGTGCACTGTGGACGGCGGAGAGGCAGAGGCCGAGGACGGTACGGGTGTCCCGGGGGTCGATCACCCCATCGTCGTAGAGCCGACCGGAGAGGAACAGCGCCCCGGACTCCGACTCGATCTGCTGCTCGACCATCGTCCGCATCGCCGTGTCGGCGTCCTCGTCGTACTCCCGGCCCCGGGCGGCGGCGGCCTGACGGGCCACGATGGACAGCACCCCGGCCAGCTGCGCCGGCCCCATCACCGCCGACTTCGCGTTCGGCCAGGTGAACAGGAACCTCGGGTCGTACGCCCGGCCGCACATGCCGTAGTTCCCGGCCCCGTACGACGCGCCCAGGTTGACCGTCAGGTGCGGCACGGTCGAGTTCGACACCGCGTTGACCATCAGCGCGCCGTGCTTGATGATGCCGCGCTGCTCGTACTCGGTGCCGACCATGTAGCCGGTGGTGTTCTGGAGGAAGACCAGCGGGGTGTCGGTGGTGTTGGCGAGCTGGATGAACTGGGCCGCCTTCTGCGCCTCCTCGCTGAACAGCACGCCCCGCGCGTTGGCGAGGACGCCGACCGGGTACCCGTGCAGCTCGCCCCAACCGGTGACCAGCGCGGTGCCGTACGCCGGCTTGAACTCGTCGAAGTCGCTGTCGTCGAGGACCCGGGCCAGCACCTCGCGCGGGTCGAAGGGCACCTTCAGGTCGGCGCTGGCGATGCCGAGCAGCTCCTCCGGGTCGTACCGGGGCGGGGCCGGATCCAGGGCGCGGGGCGGCGGGCCGTGCTTGCGCCAGTTCAACCGGCGTACGCACCGCCGGGCCAGCCGGATGCCGTCCCGTTCGTCCTCGGCGAGGAAGTCGGCCAGCCCGGACCGGGTGGCGTGCATGGCTGCCCCGCCCAGCGACTCGTCGTCGGCGTCCTCACCGGTCGCCATCTTCACCAGCGGCGGACCGGCCAGGTACACCTGCGACCGGTCCCGGATCATGATCGTGTAGTCCGACATGCCCGGGATATACGCGCCGCCGGCGGTGGCGTTACCGAAGACCACGCTGACCGTGGGGATCTTCGCGGCGGAGAGCCGGGTCAGGTCCCGGAACACCCGGCCGCCCGGGATGAAGATCTCCGCCTGGGTGGGCAGATCCGCGCCGGCCGACTCGACCAGGTTCACCATCGGCAGCCGGTTGGCCAGGGCGATCTCCCCGGCCCGGCGGGTCTTCGCCAGCGACCAGGGGTTGACCGCGCCGCCGCGTACCGTCGGATCGTTGGCGAGGATCAGGCACTCCACCCCTCGACCACCCCGATGCCGGTCACCACGCTCGCCCCCACCGGGAAGTCCGTGCCGTAGCCGGCCACCGGCGACAGCTCCAGGAACGGGCTGTCCGGGTCGAGCAGCAGTTCGATCCGCTCCCGGGGCAGGAGGCGACCGCGCCGGTGGTGCCGGGTGACGTACTTCTCGCCGCCGCCCGCGCGAGCCACGTCCAACGCCTCCGCCAGCTCGGCCAGCCGCTCCAGCAGGGCCGTCCGGTTCGTCGCGAAGGCTGCCGAGGCCGGGTCGATCGCACTGCTCAACGTGGTCACAGCCCCATGCCCTTCGCGATGATCTCGTTCATGATCTCGGTGGTGCCGCCGCCGATGCCGAGAAGCCGGGAGTCCCGGTAGTGCCGCTCCACCTCGGCGTCGCGCAGGTAGCCGAAGCCGCCATGCAGTTGCAGGGCCTCGTCCACCACCCGGGAGCAGGCGGCCACCGCCACGTTCTTCGCCATCGCCACCTCGGTCACCACCGGCTCGCCCGCCGCGACCCGGGCCGCCACCTCGTGCACGTACGCCCGCGCGGACTCGGCGGCGGTGTGCATCCCGGCCAGCCTGTGCCGGACGAGCTGCCGATCCACCAGCGGACGGCCGAAGGTCGACCGGTCCCGGCACCAGCGCACGGCCAGCTCGACGCAGCGCTGCGCGGTCGCGTACGCGCTGGTGGCCAGGGTGAGCCGCTCGGTGGCGAAGTGCTGCATGATCGCCAGGAAGCCGGTGTCCTCCGTGCCGATCCGGTTCGCCACCGGCACCCGCACGTCGACGAAGGAGAGTTCGGCGGTGTCCGAGCAGTGCCAGCCGAGCTTCTCCAGGGGACGGCCCACCGTGAAGCCCGGGGTGCCCTTGTCGATCACCAGCAGGGTGAGCGGGCCCCTACCCAGCCGGCCGGTGCAGACCGCCGTGGTGACGAAGTCGGCCCGGACCCCACTGGTGATGTAGGTCTTCGCGCCGTTCACCACGTAGTGGTCGCCGTCGCGGCGGGCGTGCGTGCGGATCGCGGCGACGTCCGAGCCGCCCTCCGGTTCAGTGATCGCCAACGCGCCGATCATCGTCCCGGCCAGGGTCGGGCGGACGTACCGCTCGACGAGATCGGCCGGCCCGGGCGAGTCCGAGCCGGCCGCGGCGACCATATGCGGCAACGCGATGCCGTGCGTGAAGAGGGCGGCGACCAGCCCGGACGAGCCGCCGGCCCGGATGATCTCCTCGGTGACGACGATCGAGTCGAGCAGGTCGCCGCCGCTGCCGCCGACCCGTTCGGGAAAGCCGATGCCGAGCAGCCCCACCCGCGCCGCCGCCTCGTGCAGCGCGCGTGGAACGCTGCCGGCCCGCTCCCAGTCGGCCAGGTGCGGGAGCACCTCCCGGGTCACGAAGGCCCGGGTGAGTTCCCGCAACTGTCGCCGCTCCGGGGTGTCCACGATGGTCACCTCGGCAGCCGGTCGACGGCAGGGCTGACCGGGGCGGCGGCTCCGGCCGGCTCGGTGGCATCCCCGGCAGGGGCGACGGCGGCTCCGGCCGGCTCGGTGGCGCCCGTGGCTGGGGCCAGGTCGACGGGCAGGTCGACCAGGCGGGACCGGAGCAGTTCGCCGAGCGCCTTGGCCTGTGGGTCGAACCGGGTCGAGCCGGCCACGCCCGGCCCGAGCAGCCCCCGGAGCACGAAGTTCAGCGCCCGCAGGTTCGGCAGCTCGTACCGCTCGACGGTCCGCCCGGCGGTTTCCGGCAGCAGCTCGGCCAGCCGTTCGACGGTGAGCCAGCCGCGCAGCCAGTCGTACGCGGCGGCACCGCGCGCCCAGACGCCGAGGTTCGCGTCGCCGCCCTTGTCGCCGGAGCGGGCCCCGACCAACTCGCCGAGCGCCCCGCGCCGTACCGGACCGGTACGGACGGCGGCCGGGTTGACCGGGCGCGGCGCGGGTGCTGCTGGTGCCGTACCTCGGCCTGGACGGTGCGGGCTGTCCGGGTCGACGGTGACGGTCGGCGGCGGGATCGGCACCCGTACGCCGGACGGGAGGACGGCGACCTGCGCCACCTCGTCCTGCCGAGCGCTCTCGACGGTGAAGACCCCGTACGGGGCGGCGTCGCCGGGGAGGGTGGTCAGCGTGCAGCCCGGATAGGAGGCGAGGGCCAACTCCACCGCAGCCGACGAGAAGGCCCGCCCGGCTCGCGCCCGGTCGGTGTCCCGCAGATGGACGTGGAGCAGCGCGCTCGCCGTCTCGGTGTCGGTCGCGTCCACGTGGTCGGTCCGGGCCAGTGTGAACTCCAGTCCCTTCGGGCCCACCGCCGCCTCGACCTGCTCCCGGACCAGCGCCGCCTTCGCCGGGATGTCCAGCCCACAGAGAACGAAGGTCATCGAGTTCCGGAAGCCGGCGAGGTTGGTCACGCCCACCTTCAGCGTCCCCGGCGGCGGGGCGCCCCGCACGCCGGAGACCCGGACCCGGTCCGGGCCATCCGGCCGCAGCGTCACCGTGTCCAGTCGGGTCACCACGTCCGGCCCCAGGTACGCCGGCCCGTCCACCTCGTACAGAAGCTGAGCGGTGACGGTCTCCACGGTGACCGCCCCGCCCGTGCCCGGGTGCTTGGTGATCACCGAGGAGCCGTCCGGGTGCACCTCGGCGACGGGAAACCCGGGGCGGCGGCCCCCGTCGGGCAACTCGGTGAAGAAGCTGAAGTTGCCGCCGGTCACCTGCGCCCCGCACTCGATCAGGTGCCCGGCCACGGTGGCCCCGGCGAGCGCGTCCAGGTCGTCGCGGCCCCAGCCGAAGTGGGCGATCGCCGGGCCGACCAGCAACGAGGCGTCGGTGACCCGGCCGGTGACCACCACGTCCGCCCCGCCCTCCAGGCAGGCGGCGATGCCGAACGCGCCGAGGTAGGCGTTCGCGGTGAGCGCGTCCGGCCGGTGCAGGGCGTCGCCCTCGACGTACCCGACCCGGACGGCGAGGCCGAGCCGGTCGGCGAGTGTGCGGATCGCGTCGGCCAGCCCGGCCGGGTTCAGGCCCCCGGCGTTGGTGACGATCCGGACGCCCCGCTCCCGCGCGGTGCCGAGGGTGTCCTCCAGTTGCCGCAGGAACGTCTTCGCGTAGCCGAGGGTGGGGTCGCGCAGCCGGTCCCGGCCGAGGATCAGCATGGTCAGCTCGGCGAGGTAGTCGCCGGTGAGTACGTCCAGCTCACCGCCTTCGAGCATCTCCCGCCAGGCGGTGGACCGGTCGCCGTAGAAGCCGGAGGCGTTGCCGACCCGGATCATGCGCCCGCCTCCCCGGCCCCGACCGGCTGCGCCCCGCCGGGCACCCGGCCGACGCCGGGTGGCCCGGCGAACGCCTGGGCGACGTCGAGCCACTCGTCGGCGACCGGGCCGGTCGCGGCCAGCGCCAGGTCGGCCCGGTGCCGACGCTGGGTGACCAGCATGCAGAAGTCCAGCGCCGGGCCGGTTACCCGGTCGGTTGCCGTCGCCGGCCCGTGGTTCCAGGTGGAGCCGTCCGGAGCGGTCAGCTCGACCCGGACCGGTGTGGTCGGCACCGCGCGGCCGTGCGCGGCGAAGCCGTGCCCGAGGGTCCGGAAGCCGAGGTGCGCGATGTGCCGGAGCCGGTTGGTGGGGGTGCGGGTGACGCCGAGGGCGTCGGCCACGTCCTGGCCGTGCGCCCAGGTCTCCATGAGCCGGGCGGTGGCCATCGAGGCGGCCGACATCGACGTGCCGACCCAGGGCAGCTGCCCGCCCTCGGGGACGGCCGCGAGGGCGGTGGTCAGCGCCTCCCGGCCGGTCCGCCACCGGGCCAGCAGGTCGGCGGGTGGGGTGAGGAACTCCTCGACACCCTGGTCGACCAGGCGGGGCACGTCCGGCGCGGCGGCGACCGCGGCGTGGAACGCCGCCGGGTCGGTGGTGGCCAGCAGGGCGACGTGGTCGGTCCAGGCGAGGTGGGCGATCTGATGGCCGATCGTCCAGCCGGGGGCCGGGGTGGGACGGGCCCAGGTGACCTCGGGCAGCGGGGCGACCAGGGCGTCGAGCTGGGCCGACTCGGCGGCGAGATCGGCGAGCAGGTCGGGAAGGGCGACCATGGTGCCTCCGGAGGTCAGGGCGCGAGCAGGGTGGCGAGCTGGCGTTTCCAGGCGTTCAGCAAGGCGGTGCGGCGGGTCGAGTCGTCGGTGAGCAGGTTGGCCACCCCGAGCCCGCGGAGCAGGTCGAGGGTGGCCTGCACCGCCTCACGGACCCCGGGACGCCGTTCGTCGGCGTCGAGCACCGCGACGGTGAGCCGGTGCATCTCCCGGCCGACCCGAGCCTCCAGCGGCACCAGGGCCGCGCGTAGCTCCGGGTCGGTGCGGGCCGCCACCCACAGTTCGAGGGCGGCGACGAAGAGCGGCCCGGTGAAGGCGGCGGCGAGCATGTCGATCACCCGGTCGAGCCGTTGGGGACCGGCCGGCAGCGCCTCGGCCTCGGCACGCAGTTCCGCCGCGCGCCGTTCGGCCAGGTGGACCACGGCTGCGGTGACCAGCGCCGCCCGGGTGGGGTAGTGGTGCAGTTGCGCGCCCCGGGAGACCCCGGCGCGGGTGGCGACGACCGTGGTGGTGGTGCCGGACCAGCCGTGCTCGATCAGGCAGTCGACGGTCGCCTCCAGCAGCCGGGTACGGGTGGCGCGACTGCGCTCCTGCTGCGGAACCCGGCCCGGCTGCGGGACGCCGCCGGACTGTGGGGCGCGGCGCTGCTGCGGGTCGCGGTCCGGGTCCACGGCGTCACTCGGCGGGGCGGGCACCCCGCCAGCGTGCCGCCGGAGAAACAAACAGTCAAGACTGACTTTTTCTGGTGGGTCAGCCTCGCCGGAGCAGATCGGGGTGGTGCGCGTCAGCGGCCGTCGCGTGGGCCGAAGACGGTCAGCGCCTCGGCGTCGTCGTGCCGGGAGCGCACGTACTCGTCGGCCCAGGCGGCAGCACCCGGATACCCCGACTCGGCGGCGACGCGGGCACAGGCCGCGTCCAGGTCGAACCTGCTGCGGCGCAGTTGCACACCCGGCCCGAGCAGCGCCCAGTGCGCCCCCGCCCCGCCGTACGGCATGCCGACGCTGCCCGGGTTGACCACCAGACGGCGGTGGGCGAGCCGGACGAACGGCAGATGGGTGTGACCGCAGACCACCGTGCCGACCTCGGTCGGCAGCGTGGCGAACACCTCGGCCCACCGGTCGAGCCGGGAGTCGACCAGCACGACCTCCTCGTCGTCGCGCGGGGTGGCGTGGCAGAACAGCACCTCACCCAGTCCGGCGACGGGCAGCGTCACGCTGAGCGGCAGCGCGGCCAGCCGGGCCACCTGGTCGTCACGGAGCTGACTGGCGGCCCAGGGCGTCACCTCGTCCAGGACCGGGAACTCCCGGCCGGCGCGCAGCCAGACCAGCTCGCGGTCGGCGTTGCCGCCCACCCAGACGGCCCGGTCACCGAGAGATGCCAGCAGGTCCAGCACCTCGACCGGTTGAGGTCCGGCGGCGATGTCCCCGGTGAGCACGACCAGGTCGGCCGCGACGACATCCGGTTCGGCCAGCACGGCCTCCAACGCGGGCAGGACGCCGTGGATGTCGGAAAGGACGGCGACGCGTTCCAGCATCGCACCACGATGGCAGCCGGGGACCGACCCGGTCGACGGTTTCTGCGCCGGGCAGAAAACGGGAGGGCCACCCCAGGGGTGGCCCTCCCGTCACGCGGTCAGGGTCAGACCCGTGCCCGGCGGGCGAGCCGCTCCGGGTCGAGGATGATGATGCTCTTGCCGTCCAGCCGCAGCCAGCCCCGGGACGCGAAGTCGGCCAGCGCCTTGTTGACCGTCTCCCGGGACGCGCCGACGAGCTGCGCGATCTCCTCCTGGGTCAGGTCGTGGGTCACCCGCAGCACGCCGCCGTCCCGGGTGCCGAACCGGCCGGCCATCTGGAGCAGGTTTTTGGCGACCCGTCCGGGCACGTCGGTGAAGATCAGGTCGGCCAGCGAGTCGTTCGTCCGCCGGAGCCGGCGGGCCAGCACCCGCAGCAGCTGCTCGGCGATCTCGGGCCGGTTGTTCAGCCACGGCCGCAGCGCCTGCTTGCGCAGCCGGACCAGCCGGGTGTCGGTGACCGCGGTGGCGGTGGCCGTCCGGGGACCCGGGTCGAAGAGCGACAACTCGCCGACCATGTCCGACGGGCCCATCACCGCGATGAGGTTCTGCCGGCCGTCCGCTGCCCGCCGTCCCACCTTGATCTTGCCGGAAAGCAGGATGTAAAGGCTGTCGCCGGGCTCGCCTTCGTTGAAGACCACCTCGCCCTTGCGGACCTCGAGCGTCTCCATCTCCTTGGCGAGCGCTTCGGCCGCCTCCGGGTCGACGCCCTGGAAGATTCCACTACGGGCCAGTACCTCGTCCATCGCGCACCTCCGCCTGTGTGTGCCGTTCGTCGGCTGGGTCCGCCGTCCGCTGATCCCGCGCGCGACGCCAGTCTAGGCGCACGTGAGCGGTAATCAGAGGTCACCCCTGGAACGTGATCTTTGGGCGTAACGAAACCGACCTGATCAGAGGCTATGATCCACCGCCGGTGACCGTCCGGGGAGCGTTCCGCCGGGTGCCGGCCGTAGGGTCACCGGCGTGCTGAGCGAGCCCATTCTGACCACCCGGACCGAGGACGGCCGGGACGTCCCGGTGCTGTACTGGCGCGCCGCCCGCCCGCTGTACGCGGTCAGCTCCGCGCCGCTCGGCGGCGGGATCGGGGTACGCCGGTGGGTGGTCAACGCGACCGTGCCGATGTCGTACCACCGGGACGACCCGGCCGACCACCTCGCCGGGCTGGCCGACCAGCTCGGCCTCGACGGGCCCGGCGTCGGCCTGCTGACCGGGGTCGACGTCGCCGAGGTGGTCAGCCGCGCCGACAGCGGGGTACGGGTCTGGGCGACGGTCGGACTGGGCACCCCGGTCCAGGCCGCCGCCCCGGCGACCCCGGCCGTCGTGGAGCCGGTCGGGACGGTCAACATCGTGGCCCTGGTGCCCGTCCGGCTCGGCGACGCGGCGCTGGTCAACGCCGTGGCCACGGCCACCGAGGCGAAGACCCAGGCGATCGTCGAACTGGGGTTGCCGGCCACCGGTACGCCGACCGACGCGGTGACCGTGCTCTGCCCGGCGGACGGCCCGGTCGACCCGTACGGCGGACCCCGCTCCCGCTGGGGTGCCCCGCTGGCCCGCGCGGTGCACGCGGCCGTGTTGGCCGGCGGCGCCCACGAGGTGGTGCCGTGGTCGGACCGACCGCGCCCGGAAGTCTCCCCCGGATCGGTGCATTTCAACCGATCGGCCATCCCCGGGAGCCCCGCCGACCGGTAGGGTCGCGGTCGATGTACGCCGCAGCCTCCCGTCACGCCCGTCGCCGCTCCCGCCGCCCGGTGGCCGCGTTGGGCATGCTCCTCGCCCTGCTGGTCGTCGCCGGATGCGGTCCGGATGCGGAGACCCCCGCCTGGCAACCCGCCGACCCGTCGACCGCATCGCCCGACCCGGCGGGCTCGAGCGCGCCCCCGGCGGAGGAGGAGAAGGTCATCTCGCTCTCCGCCACCGGGGACATCATCATCGGCAACGCGCCGAACCGGCTGCCCCCGAACGGGGGCAAGGGCTTCTTCGACAGCGTCAAGACCGCGCTCGAGGCCGACCTGGTGATGGGCAACCTGGAGGAGCCGCTGACCGTCGACACCGGGACCGGCAAGTGCGGGGCGAACTCCACCCGCTGCTTCCAGTTCCGGGCCCCGCCGGAGTACGCCGCCCACCTCAAGGATGCCGGGTTCGAGCTGCTCAACCAGGCGAACAACCACGGGTACGACTACGGCCCGGCCGGCTACAAGAACACCCAGAAGGCGCTGGAGGAGTACGGCCTGAAGCACACCGGCGCGCCCGACCAGATCACCGTGGTCGACGTCGAGGGCGTCAAGGTGGCGGTCGCCGGCTTCTCGTCGTACGTCTGGTCCAACAGCCTGGTCGACATCGACGCCGCCGAGCAGGTGATCGAGAAGGCCGCGACCATGGCGGACCTGGTGGTCGTACAGGTGCACATGGGCGGCGAGGGGTCGGAGAAGACCCGGGTGAAGCCCGGCACGGAGATGTTCCTCGGTGAGAACCGGGGCGACCCGGTCAAGTTCTCCAAGGCGATGATCGACGCTGGCGCGGACCTGATCGTCGGGCACGGCCCGCACGTGCTGCGGGGCATGGAGTTCTACCAGGGCCGCCTGATCGCCTACAGCCTCGGCAACTTCGCTGGGGGCGGCAACTCGCTGAGCAACAACGGCCGGCTGGGCTGGGGTGGCGTGCTCAAGGTGTCGCTGAAGGCGGACGGCACCTTCGTCGAGGGCTCGTTCGCCTCGACGTACATGAACGGCATCGGCAAGCCGGTCCCGGACCCGGACGACCGGGGCCTCGGCCTGCTCAAGACGCTCACCGGCCAGGACTTCCCGAAGACCGGGGCCACGTTCGCCGCCGACGGGACGATCTCCGCGCCGGACGCCGGGTAGGCAGGACCGGTCTGTCCGCCCGGCGACGTAGGCTGGCCGGCGTGACCACCAGCTCTCCCAGCGTGGCGGAGACCGACCTGGGCCGTAAGCGGCGGGCCCGGCGGATCGGCCGCCTGCTCACCGACACCCACCCCGACGCGCACTGCGAACTCGACCATGGCAACGCGCTGGAACTCGCCGTCGCCACGATCCTCTCCGCCCAGTGCACGGACAAGCGGGTCAACGAGGTCACTCCGAAGCTCTTCGCCCGGTACCCGACCGCTGCGGACTACGCCGCCGCCGACCGGGCCGAACTGGAGGAGCTGATCCGGCCGACCGGCTTCTACCGGAACAAGACCGACTCGCTGATCAGGCTGGGGCAGGCCCTCGTCGAGCGGCACGGCGGCCAGGTGCCCGGAAAGCTGGTCGACCTGGTGCCCCTGCCCGGGATCGGCCGCAAGACCGCCAACGTCATCCTCGGCAACGCCTTCGGCGTCCCGGGGATCACCGTCGACACGCACTTCCAACGGCTGGTGCACCGCTGGCGGCTGACCGCCGAGACCGACCCGGTCAAGATCGAGCACGCGATCGGGGCGCTCTTCGAGAAGCGCGACTGGACCATGCTGTCGCACCGGGTGATCTTCCACGGGCGGCGGGTCTGTCACGCCCGCAAGCCCGCCTGCGGCGCCTGCACGCTGACGAAGCTCTGCCCGTCGTACGGGACCGGGCCGACCGAGCCGGCCGCCGCGGCGAAGCTGCTCAAGGGCCCCCGAGTCCGGGACTTGGCGGTCGCCGCCGGGGTCGATCCTGAGCTGGTCCCCGCCCAGGCCGTCGCCGCCGGGGTGGACCCCGATCCGGTTCCCGCCCAGGTCGTCGCCGCCGGGTCCGATCCCGAGCCGGTTCCTGCCCAGGTCGTCGCCGTGGAGGTGCCGTGAACCGACGGGTGGCTGCGGCTCTCCTCGCCCCGCTGCTGGCACTGACCGGCTGCACCACCGGGGAGACCGACCAGACCAGCGCGTCACCGGCCGCGACCGGGGACTCGCCCTTCGCCGACTGCGCCACGCTGACCGCACCCCCCTCGGCTCCGCCAGCCGGTTCGTCGCCCGCACCGTCCGGTCCGGCCGCCGGTCCGTCGAGCCCGGCCGCCGTGCCTGGCACCTCGTCGGACCCGGCCGCCGCGCTCGTGCCGTCGTCGGGCCGGGCCGCCGGGTCGTCGCCCGCCGCCTCGTCCGGGGCGGGCCGGGAACTGCCCGACCTGAGCTTCGTCTGCCTCACCGGGGGCACCGAGGTCTCCCTGAAAGCGGTACGCGGACCAGCGGTGATCAACCTCTGGGCCTCCTGGTGCGGGCCCTGCCGCAAGGAACTCCCCGCGTTCCAGCGTCTGCATGAGCGGGCGGCCGGGCAGGTGCACGTGATCGGGGTGAACACCTCCGACGACCGGTCCCGGGCGATCTCGATCGGTGAGGACTTCGGCGTCACCTTCCCCACGCTGGTCGACACCGACCAGCAGTTGCAGCGGGCACTGCCGCCGATCGCCATGCCGAAGACCATCCTGGTCGACGCGCAGGGCCGGATCCGACACCAGGACGTCTCCGGCGCGCTCGACGACGCCCGCCTCGCCGACCTCGTCCGCCGGCACCTCGACCTGGACCTACCCGCATGACCCGTCCGCTCCCCGGGTGGATGGACCCGCTGCTCGCGCGGCTCGGCACGGCGCGCTCCGAGGACTTCACCCCGCTGCACACCCCGACCAGCGGTGGCCGGCAGAGCGCGGTGCTGGTGCTGCTCGCCGAGGAACCGGACGTCGGGCCGGACGTCCTCGTCCTGCAACGGGCCGCCACCCTGCGCAACCATGCCGGTCAGCCGGCCTTCCCCGGCGGGGCCGCCGACCCGGACGACGCCGACGCCACCGCGACCGCGTTGCGCGAGGCGAACGAGGAGGTCGACCTCGACCCGGACAGCGTCACCGTCCTGGCCGAGCTGCCGAAACTCTGGATCCCGGTCAGCGACTTCGTGGTCACCCCGGTCCTCGGCTGGTGGCACCGGCCGCACCCGGTGCACCCACGGGAGCCGGCCGAGGTCGCGCACGTCGCCCGACTGCCGGTCGCCGAGCTGGTCGACCCGGCGAACCGGATGCGGGTACGCCATCCGAGCGGCTGGACCGGGCCGGCCTTCTCCGCCCGGGGCATGCTGGTCTGGGGGTTCACCGCAGGCGTGCTCGCCACCCTCCTGGAGATGGGTGGCTGGGCCCGACCCTGGCCCCGGGACCGGGTGGTCGACCTGCCGCCGACGGCGGCCACCCCGGCACCGTCCGCCGGCACCGACTCCGCCGACGAGATGGCCGGCCGCTGACGGCGACGGTCCGCTTCCGCGACGATCGTCGCCGCCGCCAGGAGGTGCCCGTACGCTGGACGGGTGTCGGCCGTTGATCTCGTCCTGCTGCTGCTCATGCTCGTGTTCGCGATCAGCGGATATCGCCAGGGATTCGTCATCGGGGCGCTCTCCTTCACCGGCTTCTTCTTCGGGGCCCTGCTCGGTCTCCAGGTCGGTCCCCTGCTCGCGGACCGGCTCAGCGACAGCGCCGCCCGGGTGATCGTCGCGCTGACCGCGGTGTTCGGGCTGGCGGTGCTGGGCCAGACCCTTGCCGGCTGGCTCGGCTCGCACCTGCGGCACGCGATCACCAGCCGGATCGGCCGCCGCGCCGACGACATCGGGGGGGCGTTCGTCTCGCTCTTCGCGGTGATCATGGTGGCCTGGCTCGTCGCCGTCCCGCTCGGGTCGTCGTCCTTCCCCTGGCTGGCCGCCTCGGTACGGAACAGCGCACTGCTCACCGTGGTCGACCGGGTGATGCCGGACCAGGCCCAGCAGCTCTCCACCGCGCTGCGGGACACCGTCGACACCAACGGCTTCCCGGACGTCTTCGGCGATCTGGCCCCCACGCGGGCGCGGCAGGTCTCGCCCCCGGACCCGGCGCTCGCCGGCTCCCAGGTGGTCGCCAACGGCCAGCGTTCGGTGGTCAAGGTGCTCGGCTCCGCGCCTAGCTGCGGTCGCCGGATCGAGGGCTCCGGCTTCATCTACGCCGATGACCGGGTGATGACCAACGCGCACGTGGTCGCCGGCACCCGCGACGTCTCGGTGGAACTGGGCGGCGACCGGTACGACGGCCGGGTCGTGGTCTATGACCCGGACCGGGACCTGGCCGTGCTCCACGTGCCGGACCTGCCCGGCCCGGCCCTGCGGTTCGCCGCCGACTCGGCGGGCAGCGGGGCGGACGCGATCGTGCTCGGCTTCCCACTTGACGGGCCGTACGACGCGCAGTCGGCCCGGATCCGGGACGTCGACCAGATCACCGGCCCGGACATCTACTCGTCGGGGGACGTCACCCGGGAGGTCTACACCATCCGCGCGCTGGTGCGCAGCGGCAACTCCGGCGGGCCACTGGTCGCGCCGAACGGACTGGTACTCGGGGTGATCTTCGCGGCGGCGGCGGACGACCCGAACACCGGGTTCGCGGTCACCGCCGAGGAGGCCCGGCCGGTGGCCCTGGCCGGTGCGGAGCGCACCCGCGCGGTCGGCACCGGCGACTGCACCTGAGCCGGTAACTGCCGCACCTGAGCGGCGGCCCGCGGGTACAGGAGGCCCTGCTCGACACCCACTCGCTCGGTGGCGGCGCTGGGCCGGTGGCGACCGCACCGAGCCGGCGACGGCTGTGCCGTCAGTGCAGAGCGGGGCAGGAGCAGGTGCTGCCCGGCCCGGGGAGAGGTGGTGTCCCACCCCTCCCCGGCTCCGGGTCGCGCACGGGTCGGGCTCAGCCCAGGAACTTGTCCAGGGCGGACTCGATGGCGCCGGTGTCCGGCGAGGCGTACGCCTTCATCGTGCTCTTGTTGTAGGTCACGAAGGACGGGCAGCGGACGGCCGGCGCGTTGATGGTGCCGCCGTCGCCGATCTTCTGCGCGGTCTTCGCGGCGTAGAAGGTGAGGGTGTACCGGGACGACACGTAGTCGATCGTGATGATCTTGTCCGAGCTGTCCTTGAGCTGGCACTTCTTACCGGCGCCCTCGCTGCCCTCCTGGTACTTCAGGCAGCCCACGACGCTGACGCTCTCGAACTCGTCGCTCTTGGCGTAGTACGACTTGCCGTAGCCGGCGGAGCGGAGCATCCAGTTGTCCGGCCGGTCCACGGAGTTGTAGAACGTGTACGCCTTGGAACCGGACGGGGTCGAGTAGTCCTTGGCGTTGAGGATCGGGCTGCCCTCGCAGACCGACTCGAAGTCGCTGGAGTACCGGGCGGTCACCGCGTTGTTGTTGTTCGGCCCGTCGTCCGGCGTCTGCTCGGTCGACGGGGCGGTGCTCGGGTCGGTGCCGCCGGGAGCCGAGGTGGTGGCCACCGGTGGCGGTTCCGGGTCGTCGTCACCGCTGGCGACGATCAGACCGACGCCGACCCCGCAGAGCGCCAGCAGCGCCACCGTCGCGGCGCCGACCCCGAGGCCGATCATCAGGCCCCGGCTCTTCTTCGCGGGCTGCACCGGTGTGGCGAACTGCGGCGGCGGGTATCCCGGCTGCTGCTGCGGGTAGCCGGGTTGCTGCTGGTAGCCGGGCTGACCGTACGCGAACGGATCCGGCTGTCCCGAGATCGGCTGGCCGGGCGGCGGTCCCCACGGCTGCCCGGAGACCGGCTGGCCCGGCGGCTGTCCCCAGGGCTGCCCGGCGTTCGGATCGGACGGTCCTCCGTACGGAGGGTGACTGTCGCTCATCTTTGGCCCTTATCGCTGTCGGCGGTGCGCTGGCACCCGAATCAATGTTCACGATAAACAGCGATGCAAATTGCCTGCTCACCGGTATCTCGAGCGATGCCGGGAACTCAACGGCCATTCATTGGAAGAATTCGAGGGGGAGCCGGTCCGTAGCGCTGAGTTAATTTTCCGTCACCATCACCCGCCTCGGGCTGATGGCGGCGCCGGATTGGGCGAGGTCAGCGCCGGGTCGGGCGACGGTACCGGCGAATCAACAGCCCCGCACCAGTGACCAGGACAACACCGAGCAGTACGCCACCCCACAGCCGTCCGGGGGCGTTTCCCTCGGCGCCACCGGCGGCCCGGGCCGTCCACCCGTCCCGCCGTGTGCCGGCGAGACCGAGTCGGCCGGTCTCGGTGCCGGACGTCTCGGCCACGCCCGGTGCCCGGCCGAAGCCCACCTCGCCGGGGGAGGAGTCGTCGTCGAGCGGGTTGCGCGGCACCGGGGGAACGTCCCGGGTCAGCGCGGCGACCGGATCGAGCCGGCCGAAGCCGAACCGGTCGTCCCGGCCGGCGGGGCCGATGTCCTGGGCGGTGCTGATCAGCCGCTGCACCACGTCACCGGCGGACATCTGCGGCCAGTTGGCGCGTAGCAGCGCGGCGGTGGCGGCCACCAACGGGGCGGCGAAGCTCGTCCCCTGCACCCGCCAGTAGCCGCCGGGCCGGGCGCCCACCAGCTCGGTGGCCGGTGCGGTCAGTACGGTCTCCGGCCCGGTGACCGAGCCGGACCAGAGTTTGTCGCTGTCCCGCTCCAGACCGGCGACCGCGATCACCCCGGGTTCCCGGGCCGGGTACCAGATCCGGGGGCCGGAGGAGACCGACAGGTTGCCGGTGCAGGCGATCACCACCACGTCCCGCGCGAAGGCGTAGTCCAGCGCGGCCGCCAGGGCGGCGCTGTCGCCACTCCCGCCCAGGGAGAGGTTGATCACCCGCGCGCCGTTGTCGACCGCCCACCGGACTCCCTTGGCGACGACCAGCGCGTCGTCGTAGCGGTTCTCCTCGTCGAGGACCCGCACCGGCAGGATCTTCGCGTCCGGGGCCAGGCCGACCGCGCCCCGCCGGTCGTCCCGCCGGCCGGCGATCAGGGCGGCGACCGTGGTCCCGTGCCCCACCGGGTCCGGCTCCGCCGCCCCGACGGGATCGACCAGGTCCAGACCGGGGAGCACCTGTCCGGCCAGGTCCGGGTGGGTGGCGTCCACCCCGGAATCGATCACCGCGACGGTGACCCCGCGCCCGGTGGACGTCCGCCAGGCGCTCTCCGCGTCGAGCGCGTCGAGTTGCCACTGGTCGTCGCGTACCTGGTCGGCGCGGGTAGGGGCGTACACCGGGTCGACGACGGCGGGCGCCGGACGCAGCGGCGCCCCGACGGTCGTGACCGCCCGGGCCGGCGCTTCGACGGTCGTGACCGCCCGGGCCGGCGCCCCGACGGTCGTGACCGCGCGGACCGGCGCAGTCACGACGGCCGCCGAGGGCGAGGCGGCGTGGGCGGGTGACGCGGGTGGCACGACGAGCGGGACGGCCGTCGCGGCCGCGGCGAGCAGCGCACAGCCGGCGAGCCGCCGGGCCCCGGTAGCGCACCTCCGCCGCACCCCAGTCACACCCTCAGCCCATTCGCCACGCCGGACACATGATGCTCGGAGGTTACCTGCTCTCCGGCCCACTCCGACTCCTCTTCGCACAATCACCCACCATCGGTGCTCAGCTCGGCGGGAGGTACGCGAGCTGCACCAGCCGTACGCCCTCCCGCCGGGTCACCAGCCGGCCCCGACCGGGCGGCAGCGGGCCGGGGCGGACCGGTCCGACCAGCGCGCCCTCGTCCGGGCTGCCGGTCATCACCAGGCCGGCCGTGGCGAGTTCCCGCAGCCGTTGGACGATCGGCTCGTACTGGGCCCGGGCCGCGCCGCCGGAGCGCCGGGCCAGCACCAGGTGCAGCCCCACGTCCCGGGCCTGCGGTAGGTACTCCTCCAGCGCCCGCAACGGGTTCGCCGGGCCGGTGGCGACCAGGTCGTAGTCGTCGACCAGCACGAACAGTTCCGGTCCGGACCACCAGGACCGGTCCCGCAGTTGCCCGGCAGTGACCTCCGGGCCGGGCATCCGGCGCCGCATGTAGCCGGCGACCGACTCGATCAGCTCGGCGGTGCCGGCCGCGGCGGTGCCGTAGCCGATCAGGTGGTCCGTCTCGATCGCGCCGAGCAGGCTGCGCCGGTAGTCGACCAGGATGATCCGGGCCTGCTCCGGGGTGAACCGCCGGGTGATCGACGTGGCCAGCGAGCGCAGGAAGGACGACTTGCCGCACTCCGCGTCCCCGAAGACCACGAAGTGCGGCTCGGCGGCGAAGTCGAGTTCGACCGGACGCAGGTCCGCCTCGGCGATGCCGACCGGCAGCCGTAGCCCGGTCGACGTGGACAGGTCCAGGTCCGGGTAGGGCAGCACCGGCGGGAGCAGCCGTACCGCCGGGGCGGCTGGACCGGCCCAGGCCCCGGCGACCGCCTTCACCAGGTCGCCGGTGTCCGCCCCGGAGTCGGCCAGTCGCGGCACGGCGGCCAGTCGCGGTACCGCGGCCAGGAAGTGCAGACGTTCCGCGGTGATGCCCCGGCCCGGGCTGTTCTCCGGCACGTTCATCGCCGCCTGCCGGGCGACGCCCGAGTCGGACGGGTCGCCGAGGCGCAGTTCCAGCCGGGAACCGAACAGGTCCCGGATCGCCGGCCGGAAGTCCAACCAGCGCAGCGCGGTCGCCACCACGTGCACGCCGTACGCCAGCCCCCGGCCGGCCAGGTCGGTGACCGGACCTTCCAGGTCGTCGTACTCGCCGCGCAGGGTGGCCCAGCCGTCCACCACGAGGAAGACGTCGCCGAACGGGTCGGTCACCGGCTGCCCGGCGGCGGCCAGTCCCGCCCGCCGCTGCCGGTACGCGGCCATCGATTCCACGCCCAGCTCCGCGAAGCGTTGCTCGCGCTCGGCCAGCAGAGTGGCGACCTCCCCGACGGTACGGCGTACCGAGGTCGGGTCGGCGCGGCCGGCGACCCCGCCGACGTGCGGCAGATCGCGGAGCGGGCCCAGCCCGCCGCCGCCGAAGTCCAGGCAGTACACCTGCACCTCGTACGGGGTGTGGGTGAGCGCGAGCGTGCAGATCAGCGTGCGCAGCAGGCCGGACTTGCCGCTCTGCGGCGCGCCGACCACGGCGACGTGCCCGGCCGCGCCGTCCAGGGCCAACCAGAGCAGGTCACGGCGCTGGTCGTACGGCTTGTCGACCACCGCCACCGGCACCTGGAGCGCGCCGTGCAGCTCCGGATTGCCGAAGGTCAGGCCGCGCGCCGGGTCGGTACCGACCGGGCCGAGCAGGTCGTCCAGGGCCGGTGAGGAGTCCAGTGGGGGCAGCCAGACCTGGTGGGCCGGCGGACCCTGGCCGGCGATCCGCCCGACCAGCACGTCCAGCAGGGTCCCGCCGTCCGGCTCCTCCTCGACCGGTCGGGTCGACGGGGCGGCCGGCTCCGGCACCGGCACGAGGTGGGTGGAGAAGGCGAGCAGGCGGGGCGTGCCGGCGGTGCTGCCACCCACACCGCCGCCGGGCCGGCGGAGCGCCCCGGAGACGTACGCGGCCCGGAACCGGACCAGCGGCTCGGTGCCGAAGCGCAGGTAGCCGTGCCCGGGGGAGCGGGGCAGCTCGTGCGCGTCCGGCACACCGAGCACCGTCCGGGACTCCAGCGCGGAGAAGGTCCGCAACCCGATCCGGTACGACAGGTGGGTGTCCAGCCCGCGCAGCCGTCCCTCCTCCAGCCGCTGCGACGCCAGCAGCAGGTGCACCCCGAGGGACCGACCCAGCCGGCCGATCTGCACGAACAGGTCGATGAAGTCCGGCTTGTGGAAGAGCAGCTCGGAGAACTCGTCGCAGATCACCAGCAGGGACGGCAACGGGGCGAGCGGGGTGCCCGCCGTCCGGGCCCGTTCGTAGTCGCGCAGGCTGGCGAAGTTGCCGGCCCGTCGCAGCAGCTCCTGCCGGCGGGTCAACTCGCCGTTGAGCGCGTCGGCCATCCGGTCCACCAGCGGTAGCGCGTCCGCGAGGTTGGTGATCACGGCGGCGGTGTGCGGCAGCCGGTCGAACGAGGCGAAGGTGGCCCCGCCTTTGAAGTCGATCAGGACGAAGTTGAGCACCTCCGAGCTGTGCGCGGCCGCCAGCCCCAGCACCAGCGTGCGCAGCAGCTCCGACTTGCCGGACCCGGTGGCCCCGATGAGCAGCCCGTGCGGACCCATGCCGTCCTGTGCGGACTCCTTCAGGTCCAGCTCGATCGCGCCACCGTCGGTGCCGACGCCGATCGGCACCCGCAGCCGGTCGCGCGGGGCCCGGGGCGTCCAGCCCTGCTCGACCGAGAAGTTCTCCGGATCGCCGAGGCCGAGCAGCTCGGGCAGGCCCAGTTCGGCCCGGACCGGCGCGTCCGACCCCCGGACCGTGGTCGCCAACCGCAGCGGGGCGAGCCGTCGGGCGACCGCCTCGGCGTCGGTGATCCCGAGCTGGTCGGCGGTGCCCACCTCGGCGTGCGTGTCGGCCGTGTACGAGTGCAGCCGCCCGTCGCGTACCGCCAGCACCAGCGTGGTCCGGTCGGGCAGGCGCGGCGGCGGGGTGTCCAGGTCGACCACGGTGACCGCGTCGATCCCCCCGTCCGAGGTGAGGTGGGTGGCGCCGGTCAGGTCCGCGCCGTCGAGTACCACCACCACGTGTGGCCCGTCGGTGGCCGGCCCGGCCGGACTGAACCGCGAGCGGCTGCCCAGCACCTCGCCGAGGAGCTGTTCGAGATCGGTCGCGGCGCTGGTGACCAGACGCACCGGGCCGAGCGCGTCGGTCCGGACCGGATGGTGGGCGTGCGGCAGCCACTTGACCCACTCCCAGGCCGCCCGCCGCTCCGGCCCGGCGCAGACCGCGACGAGCAGTTCGTCCGGGGCGTGGAAGACCGCGAGCTGGGTGAGCATCGCCCGGGCCAGCGCCCGCGCCGACGGCGAGCCGGCCGTCCGGGTCGTCGGGTCGTCGCCGTCGCCGCGCAGGTGGACCCGGGCGAAGCTGCGCAGCGAGAGCGCCACCGGCAGGTCCGGCACCACCGAGTACGCGTCGAGGAACCGGCGCAGCGCGCCTGCGGTCATCGGTTCCAGCTCCTCCAGCGGCCGGGTGGTGGGCGGCAGCAGCGGGGTGGCCAGGGTCTGCGGCCCGAGCGCCACCCGGACCACCGCGAAGTCCGGGTCGGTGGGGCGGCGCTCCCACACCCGGTGGCTGTCGACGGTGGACCAGAGCCGGGTCGGGGCGGGGTGCCGGTAGTACAGGCCGGCACGCTGCCGGCCGGCGGTGCGCCGGACCTGGCGACGCAGCACGGCGAGGTGGCGCAGGTACTCCCGCCGGGCGGCCATCATCTCGGACTTCTTCGGGGTGCCGGCGGCGCTGCCCCAGGAGGTGACCAGCATGGCCAGCGAGGAGAGCCCGAACATGCCGCCGACCACGTACGAGTACGCCCCACCGCCCCGGCCGAACATCATCGCCATGGCCACCGTCCCGCCGAGCATCGGCAGGAGCATCAGCAGCTGCTGCCACCGGCCGCCGGTGACCTCGGGGATCTCCGGGGGCGCCTCGACCGGGAGTTCGCCGACCGGGATCTCCGGGGCCGGGCGGCG
The DNA here is from genome assembly GCF_900090325.1 of Micromonospora pallida. Classification (NCBI taxonomy): domain Bacteria; kingdom Bacillati; phylum Actinomycetota; class Actinomycetes; order Micromonosporales; family Micromonosporaceae; genus Micromonospora; species Micromonospora pallida. Next base: position 6,423,163 of record NZ_FMHW01000002.1, read on the forward strand.
CGGCGGTCGCTTGATGACGACAGTGGACACACATCCTCCCTATGCGCTCGGTAACCCGAGCCTGGCTCATGGTAGGAAAAGTGCTGCCGTCCGCGCGCACCGCCTGACAGGGAGTGAGAATTGTCGACAACCGGGCTCGCCCGACTCACGATCTGCGCCCCGCAGCGGCGGCTGGACGTGGCGCTGCCGGAGCAGGTGCCGCTCGCCGAACTCCTGCCCGAGGTGCTCCGGCACGCCGGTGAGGGGCTCGCCGACGACGGCGAACGACACGGCGGCTGGGTGCTGCGTCGTACCGACGGGGTCGTGCTGGCGACCGGTCAGGCGCTGCACGCCCAGGGCGTCCGCGACGGCGAGGTGCTGCACCTCGTCCCGGCCCACGCGCAGTGGCCCGAACTCGAGTACGACGACGTGGTGGAGGTCATCGCGGACGGCGCACGCCGTCGGGGCGCCGCCTGGTCGCCGGCCGCCACCCGGGTCGCCGCGTTGGCCGGGGCCGCCGTGCCGCTTGCCGTCGGGCTGGTCGCGCTCACCGCCGGCGGCCCCGACCACCCGGCCGACTGGCTGGTCGCGGCGGCGGTCGCCGTCCTGCTCGCGGGCGCCGGTGGCGTCGCCTCCCGGGCGTACGGGGACGGCCCGGCCGGAGCGGCGCTGGGCGGGTACGCCCTGCCGTACGCCTTCGCCGCCGGCGCGCTGCTGGTCAGCTCCGGTGACCCGGTCTCCCCGTTCCGCCCGGTGCGCTGGCTGGGCGCACCCGAGCTGCTGGCCGGCTCGGTCGCGCTGCTCCTCGTCGCGGTGCTCGGTCTGCTCGGCGTCGCCGCCCGGCTGCGGGTGTTCGTCGGCGGGGCGACGGTCGGGCTGGCCGGCGCGGCCACCGCCCTGCTCGGGCTGGTCCTCACCCCGGCCGGCACCGCCGCCGTCCTGCTCAGCGTCCTGGTCTTCGCCGTCGGCGCGCTGCCCCTGCTCGCCATCCGCCTCGGCAAGGTGCCGCTCCCGCCGATCACGCTGCCGGCCGGAGCCGGGACCGAGGCTCGCCCCGGGGTCCGCGACCTGCCGGACACCGGCCGGGTGCACGCGGCGGTGGCCCGTACCGAGGAGACGCTGACCGGGATGCTGCTCGGGCACGCGGTGCTGGCGGTCGCCGCCGCGCTCGTGCTCACCGTGACCGGCGGGCTCGCCGGCCGGATCCTGGTCGCCGTCGCCGCGGTGGTGCTGCTGCTGCGGGCGCGACTGTTCGTGGCGCTGCGGCAGCGGGTGCCCACCGTGCTCGCCGGTCTGGCCGCCCTCGCCGTGCTGGGCGTCGCCCTGGTCGACCGGGCCGGCCCGGTGGCCCTGCTCGGGCTGGTCGCCGCCGGGGCGGTGCTCGCGCTGCTCACCGTGGCGGCCGGCACCACGTACGCGCGGCGGCCGGTCTCGCCGTACCTGGGTCGGGCGGCCGACCTGACCGACACGCTGCTGGTGGTGGCGGTGGTCCCGGTGGCCTGCGCGGTGCTCGACCTGTACGACCGGGCCCGGGGCCTGCTCGGCTGAGCGGCCCCGGGCCCGGTTCGGTCGGATCGGCTGCGGTCAGTGCGCGTTCTCGCCGCGCGCCTCCGCCTCCTGGTGCCGCCGGTACGACGCCCGGATCTCCGCCTCCGCCTCGGTCCGCCCCACCCAGGTCGCGCCCTCGACCGACTTGCCCGGCTCCAGGTCCTTGTAGACCTCGAAGAAGTGCTGGATCTCCAGCCGGTCGAACTCGCCCAGGTGGTGGATGTCGCGCAGGTGCTCCTGACGCGGGTCCTCGTAGGGCACGCAGAGGACCTTGTCGTCCCCGCCCTTCTCGTCGGTCATCCGGAACATGCCGATGGTGCGGCAGCGGATCAGGCAGCCCGGGAAGGTCGGCTCGGGCACCAGCACCAGGGCGTCCAGCGGGTCGCCGTCCTCACCCAGCGTGCCCTCGATGAAGCCGTAGTCGGCCGGGTACTGGGTGGACGTGAAGAGCGTGCGGTCCAGCCTGATCCGGCCGGTCACGTGGTCCACCTCGTATTTGTTGCGGTGACCCTTGGGGATCTCAACCGTCACGTCGAAATCCATCTCACGCTCCCTATGTCGCCCACGCTGGCTACGAAATGTGACACCCCCGGACGGGGCGATGCGCACCCGCCGGCGTCGGGCGCCGCATAGTCTTCGGACCGAAGTAGTGTCGCCCAAGCCGTTTTTGGCGGGGGGAGGAGGGGGTTGTGGGGAGGGAAGATTCACACTACCGCTCGGGAGGCGACCGTGCTCCGGATCGACCGGAGCGGGTCACCGGGCGGGTGGTGGTGCCCGGCGCGCACGGTTCGGCGCAGGTGACAGCCGGTTCGGCCGGCGGCCAGCCCCACCCGACCGCCCCCGGCCGGGGAGCGCCACCGCCCCCGGTCTACCGGCCGCCGGCCCGCCCCGCCGGCACCGTCGTGCCGGCCAGCCTGCCGTTCCCCGAATCCTCCGGCCCGCCCTACGGTGGCCTCGCTCCGGCTGGTCCGCCCCAGGGCAGCCCCGCACCCTCCGGGGCGCCGTTCGGCGGTGCCGCACCGCACGGCAGCCCCGCACCCTCCGGCCCGCCCTACGGCAGCCCCACATCCGCCGGGACGTCTCCCGGCGGTGCCGCGCCCTCCGGCCCGCCCTACGGCAGTGCCGCACCTTCCGGGACCCCTTACGGTGGTCCCGTGCCCGCCGGCCCGCCCTACGGTGGCGCTGCTCCGGCCGGTCCGTCCGAGCCGCCGTCGGTTGCGCCCGAGGGCCCGCCCCCGGGCGGTGCTGACGGCCCGTCCCCGCGCCGGCGGCGCACCCTGCTGACGGTGCTGGCGACTGTCCTGCTGCTGGTCGTCGCCGGGGTCGGGCTGGTCGTGGTCCGACCCGGCCCGGTGGCCGGCTGGCTCGGTGCCGACGCCGAGCCGACGGCGGACGCCCGCCCACTCGAGGCGGCGCCCGTTCCCGTGTTGGCGGCCCCGGCCGCCGCCGCCCCGGTCCCGACCCCGGCGGGGGTTCGGGCCGCGCTCGACCCGCTGGTCGACGCGACCGCGCTGGGCAGCCGGGTCAACGTGTCGGTCACCGACGTCGGCACCGGCCAGGAGTTGTACGGGCGGGGCGCGGACGACGGCACCGTGCCCGCCTCGGTCACCAAGCTGGTCACCGGTGTGACCGTGCTGGCCGCCCGCGGCCCGGCGTACCGGATCGGCACCCGGGTGGTGGCCGGCGCGACGCCCGGCGAGGTGGTGCTCGTCGGCGGGGGCGATCCGACTCTCGCCGTGGACGCCAACGGCTTCTATCCCGGTGCGGCCCGCCTGGACGTCCTCGCCGAACAGGTGAAACAGGCCCTCGGCGGTACGTCGCCGACCAGGGTGACGGTCGACTCGACGCTCTTTCCCGGCCCCGTCCACGAGCCGGGCTGGGACTCCGACATCCCCACCGGCGGGTACGGCGCCGCGATCACCGCGCTGATGACCGACGGGGCGCGCCGCGACCCGGACGCCGGCCCGAAGGCGGCCGAACGGTACGCCGCCCCCGACCTCGCCGCCGGGCGGGCGTTCGCGAAGCTCCTCGGCCTGCCGTCCGGCACGGACGTGGAGCGGGGCAAGGCCCCGGCCGGCGGCGGCAGCGCCGGTGCGGCCGGGACGCCCGCCCCCGGCACCGAGTTGGGCCGGGTCGAGTCACCACCGCTGATCCGGCTGGTCGACATCATGATCACGGATAGTGACAACGTGGTCGCCGAGGCACTGGCCCGCCAGGTCGCCATCGCCCGCAACCAGCCGGCGTCGTTCGTCGGTGGGGCCGCCGCGATGGACCAGGTGGCGGCCGAACTCGGGCTGCCCGCCGACGAACTCGACCTGGCCGACGGCAGCGGGTTGTCGCGCACCAACCGGATCAGCCCGTCCCTGCTCACCGACCTGATCGTGCTGGCCGGCAACGGCACCCGACCGGAGCTGGCCGGGATTTTCGGCGGCCTGCCGGTCGGCGGCTGGTCCGGCACCCTGGACGAACGGTTCGGCGCGGAGGACACCAGCGCCGGAGCGGGCGTGGTGCGGGCCAAGACCGGCACCCTGACCGGGGTGCACGCGATCGCCGGGCTGGTCACCACGGCCGACGGCCGCCTGCTCAGCTTCGCGATCCTCACCGACCGCACGCCGCCCGACACCCCGGACGCCACCCGGCTCGCCCTGGACCGGATCGGGGCGGCGCTGGCCGGCTGCGGCTGTCGCTGACCAGGTCTCCCGGGGGCGACCGCGTCCGGGACACCCGTTCCGCCACGGGGCTGGCGTCCTCCGGGACGGCCCGGCCCCGTGCCGGCCGGCACGACCGCGTACGCCCGGCCTCGTGCCGGCCAGGGCGACCGACTGCGCCCGGCCTCGTGCCGGCCAGGGCGACCGACTGCGCCCGGCCCGTGCCGGCCAGGGCGACCGACTGCGCCCGGCCCGTGCCGGCCAGGGCGACCGACTGCGCCCGGCCCGTGCCGGCCAGGGCGACCGACTGCGCCCGGCCCGTGCCGGCCAGGGCGACCGACTGCGCCCGGCCCGTGCCGGCCTGGCCACCTCCGAGCCCGGGTGGGGGTGTACCGGCGCGGGTACGGTGGGGTGCATGGCGCAGTTCGTGGACTGGGATCTGGCCGCCGCCACCGCGGGGGCCCTGGGCAAGTCGGGGCCCCGGGTCTCGTACGCCGAAGCGACCGAGGTGGTGGGCGAGCTGCGGCGGCTGACCGACGAGGCAGCCGAGCACGTGGCCGAGTACACCGGTCTGCGTGCGCAGGTCACGCACCCGCCGGTGCGGGTGGTGGACCGCCGTGACTGGGCCGCCACCAACATCGCCGGCCTGCGCGAGGTGATCACGCCGCTGGTCGGCCGGCTCTCCGGGGACAAGCAGCCGGGGCCGCTCACCGAGGCGATCGGCTCGCGGCTGACCGGGGTGCAGGCCGGCACCGTGCTGGCGTACCTCTCCGGTCGGGTGCTCGGCCAGTACGAGGTCTTCTCCGCCGACCCGGGTCAACTGCTCCTGGTCGCGCCGAACATCGTGGAGGTCGAGCGGAAGCTGGGGGCCGACCCCCGCGACTTCCGCCTCTGGGTCTGCCTACACGAGGTGACCCACCGGACGCAGTTCACCGCCGTCCCGTGGATGCGCGCGTACTTCCTCGGGGAGGTGCAGGCCTTCGTCGACGCCTCGCAGGGCGGTGAGCACCTGCTGGAGCGGCTGCGGCGCGGGGTGGCCACCCTCTCCGACGCGATCAAGGACCCGGAGAGCCGGGCCAGCGTGCTGGACATCGTCCAGACGCCGGCGCAGCGTGCCGTGTTGGACCGGTTGACGGCGCTGATGACCCTGCTCGAGGGGCACGCCGAGTTCGTGATGGACGGCGTCGGACCGGAGGTCATCCCGAGCGTGGAGCAGATCCGGGCCGGCTTCAACCGGCGCCGGGAGGCGGGCAACCCGCTGGAGAAGGCGATTCGCCGGCTGCTCGGGGTGGAGGTCAAGATGCGCCAGTACGCCGAGGGGCGCAAGTTCGTGCACGGTGTGGTCGAGCGGGTAGGCATGGCGGGCTTCAACCGGATCTTCGCGTCCCCGCTGACCCTGCCCCGCCTCGATGAACTGGGCGACCCGGACGCCTGGGTGGCCCGGGTGCACGGTCCGGCCGGGCCGCTGCCGACGGTCGACTGACCGCCGGGTCGTGGCCGCGCTCGCGCCGCCGGTAGCCGCGATCCGGGTCGCCGTCCGCCGGGCACTGGTCGAGGCGCCTGGGCCCGGACCCGTCCTGGTGGCCTGTTCGGGCGGCGCCGACTCGCTCGCCCTCGCCGCGGCCACCGCCTTCGTCGCGCCCCGGCTGGGCCGTCCGGCCGGGCTGGTCACCGTCGACCACGGACTCCAGGCCGGCTCCGCCGAACGGGCCGCCGCCGTGGCCCGCTGGGCGGAGCAGACCGGGTTCGCCCCGGTGGAGGCGGTCCGGGTGCACGTCGCGGGACGCCCCGGCGGCCCGGAGGGGGCCGCGCGGGACGCCCGCTACCAGGCGTTGGCCGAGGCCGGCCGACGGTACGGCGCGAGCGCCGTGCTCACCGGCCACACCCGGGACGACCAGGCGGAGACTGTGCTGCTCGCCCTGGCCCGGGGCGCCGGGCCACGTGGCCTGGCCGGCATGCCGTCCCGCCGGGACCTGGCCGGGGTGCCGTTGCTGCGTCCGTTCCTCGACGTGACCCGGGAGCAGACCCGTACGGCGTGCGCCGTGCTCGGGCTCACCCCGTGGGAGGACCCGCACAACGTCGACCCCTCGTACGCCCGCGCCCGGGTCCGCAGCGACGTGCTGCCGGTGCTGGTCGCGGCGCTCGGCCGGGGGGTGCTGGACAACCTCGCCCGGACGGCCCGACTGGTGGCCGCCGACGCCGCAGTCCTCGACGACCTCGCCGCCGACGCGCTGGCCAAGGCCCGGGTACCGGCCGGCAGCCGCGCGGGAGCGGGCGGGGCGACCGGGGCCCGCTCGGCGGGCGGTGAGCTGGTCGTGTCGACACTGGCCGGGCTCGCGCCCGCGGTGCGTACCCGGGTGCTGCACGCCTGGGCCCGCGAGTTGGGCGCGCCGGCGGCGGCGCTGTCGCACCGGCACGTCGCCGCGCTCGACGCGCTGGTCACGGACTGGCGCGGGCAGGGCGCGGTGCACCTGCCCGGCGGGCTGCGGGTCACCCGCCGCGATGGTCACCTCGTGCCCGCCTGACGTTGAGGTGGTTGCCGCTGAGGTGGTTGCAGGGGTCCCCTTCTACCTCATTTTGATGAGGAGGGGACCCCTGCAACCACTCACCCCACAGCCGACTCCCGGCGTGACCCCTGGCCGGTCCGCGGGTGCGGTAGACATGGCGGATGTCGCACCCCCGACCGCCCCTCTTCGCCCCGCACGGCGCCGTCGCGACCAGCCAGCCGCTCGCTGCGGCGGCCGGACTGGCGGTGCTACGGCGCGGCGGCAACGCCGTCGACGCCGCCCTGGCCACCGCGATCACCCTCACCGTGGTCCAGCCGGGCTCCAACGACATCGGCGGTGACCTGTTCGCCATCGTCTGGGACGGCGAACGGCTGCACGGCCTGAACGCCTCCGGCCGTTCCCCGGCGGCCCTGACCCGGGACGTGGTCCTCGCCGCGACCGGCGGCCGGGGCGTCGACCCGGTGGCCGCCCTCGGCGGAGCCCAGGCGAGCGGCCCGGCGATGCCCGCCCGGGGCTGGCTGCCGGTGACCGTGCCCGGCGCGCCCGCCGGCTGGCGGGACCTGCACGACCGGTTCGGCTCGCTGCCGTTCGCCGACCTCTTCACCGACGCGGTCGGGTACGCCGAGCACGGGTACCCGGTCTCCACCAGCGTGGCGGCCGGCTGGGCGCGGGCCGCCGCCCTGCACGAGGGACTGGTCGGGCCGGAGTTCGCCGAGTGGCGCCGGGTGTTCACGGTCGACGGGCGGCCACCCCGGGCCGGGCAGCGGTGGCGCAACCCGGACGCGGCCCGGACCCTGCGCCGGATCGCCGCCACCGGGGCGGCGGACTTCTACCAGGGCGGGATCGCTGCCGCGCTGGCCGAGCACGCCGCCCGCACCGGTGGTCTCCTCACCGCCGACGACCTGGCTGGGCACCGGTCGGAGTGGGTGGACCCGGTGTCCGCCCGGTACCGGGGGCACGAGGTGTGGGAGTTGCCGCCGAACGGGCAGGGGATCGCCGCGCTGCTCGCCCTGAACGTCCTCGACGGCGTGGACCTCGCGGCGCTCCCGCTGGCCGAGCGGCTGCACTGGCAGATCGAGGCGGTGAAGCTCGGCTGCGCCGACGCGCACGCGTACGTGGCCGATCCGGAGCACGCCACGGTACCGACGGCGGCCCTGCTCGATCCGGCGTACGCGGCGGCCCGCCGGGCGCTGGTGACCGACCGGGCCGGCACACCCGCCGCCGGTGACCCGGAGCGGGGCGGCACGGTGTACCTCTGTACGGCCGACTCCGCCGGCATGATGGTGAGCCTGATCCAGTCCACCTACCTGGGCTTCGGCTCGCACGTGGTGCTGCCCGGCCACGGCTTCGGGCTACAGAACCGGGGCACCGGCTTTCGCCTTGACCCGGCGCACCCGAACGCGGTCGGGCCGTCTCGGCGGCCCTTCCACACGATCATTCCCGGGTTCCTGACGCGGGACGGCGTACCGGTGGGGCCGTTCGGGGTGATGGGCGGGCACATGCAGCCACAGGGGCACGTCCAGCTGGTCTCGGCCACCCTGGACGCCGGCCTGGACCCGCAGGCCGCCCTCGGCGCGCCGCGCTGGTACTGGCACGCCGGCCGGTCGGTGCTGGTGGAGCCGGGACTGACGGCGACCGCCGAGGGCCGGGCGGCGGTGGCGGCGCTGCGCGAACGTGGCCACGAGATCACCGTCGCCGACGAGTCGGGCGTCTTCGGGTACGGACAGGCGATCTGGCGGCCCGGCGACGACGGGTACGTGGTCGGCTCGGAGCCCCGGGTGGACGGCGCGGCGATGGGCTGGTGAGCGCTTCTCAGGGGGTGGGGACCCGCTCCCGGAAGGTGGCCCGGTAGGCGGCCGGGGTGGCGCCGACCCGTCGCGTGAAGTGGTGGCGCAGGGCGGCGGCGTCGCCGAAACCGGCCTGGCCGGCCACCGCGTCCACACTGAGCCGGGTCTCCTCCAGCAGTCGCCGGGCCAGCAGTACCCGCTGGTTGGTCAACCAGTCGTGCGGGGTGGTGCCGGTCTCGGCGCGGAACCGCCGGGCGAAGGTACGCGGACTCATGCCGGCACGACCGGCCAGCTCCTCCACGGTCAGCGGCCGGTCCAGGTGCCCCATCAACCACGTGAGCACCGGCTCCAGGGTCGGCGCCTCGGGGGCCCGGGGGATCGGTGTCTCGATGTACTGCGCCTGCCCGCCGTCCCGGTGTGGCGGGACGACCATCCGCCGGGCGAGCCGGGTGGCCACCGACGAGCCGTGCTCCTGCCGGACCAGGTGCAGGCAGGCGTCGAGGCCGGCGGCGGTGCCGGCGCTGGTCAGCAGCGGACCGTCCTGGACGTAGAGCGCGTTGCACCGGACCCGGGCCAGGGGATGGCGTTCCTGCAGGTCGTCGACGTACTTCCAGTGGGTGGTGCAGTCCCGACCGTCGAGCAGCCCGGCCCGGCCGAGCAGGAACGCGCCGGAGCAGACGCTGAACACGTACGCGCCCCGCTCGACGGCCCGGCGCAGCGCGGCCAGTACCTCCGGCGGAGCCTCCGCGTCGCGGCCGTGGGCCGGCACCGCGACCAGGTCGGCCTCGTCGACCGGGGTCAGATCGGCCGCCGGCAGCAGGGAGAAGCCCGACGAGGTACGCACCGGAGCCCCATCGACCCCGCACACGGAGAACCGGTAGCCGGGGAAGCCGTCGGCCGTGCGGTCGGTGCCGAAGACCTCACAGAGCACGCCCAGCTCGAACGGGGCGACCTGGTCCAGCGCGAGCACGGCGACGGTACGAAGCATGTGAGCAGGGTAACTCCATAGGTGGCAGAAATTCGAGGTCGGGTGGCATTCCTGCCACTGTTCCCCACTTCCGGACGGTCCCAGACTGGAGCGGTCCGGTGCGCACCGGCGGCGAGAACGACGGACACCCACGAAAGCGAGCGCCGCCATGGAATTCCTCCTGTTCCTGCTCTTCTTCCTCGTCCTCGCGGTCAGCTCGGTGCTCGGGCTCACCGCGGACAGCCGGGACTCGGCCGACTGGAAGCCGACCGAGGACGGCCGGCGCTGGTGCTCCCGGCCCTGCTGACCGGCCGTACCCGGACCGGCCGCCGCGAGGCGGTCGGCCCCGACCGGCCCGGGTCCGCAGGGCGCCGGGGACGGGCCGTCGGCGGGAAATCGCCGCAAAGGGCTGGCCCCGCCGACGGCGACCGAGTGGCGTACGGCAGGCTAGGGGCATGGCTGACGGCTCCTGGTACGACGCCGACATCGACCACGTGATCATTTCCGAGGCGCAGATCCGCGAGAAGACCGCGGAACTGGCCAAGCAGGTCTCGGCGGACTACGCCGACGTCGAGGACGGGCTGCTGCTGGTCTGCGTGCTCAAGGGCGCGGTCATGTTCATGGCCGACTTCGCCCGGGCGCTCGGACGGCACGGTCCCCCCGCCGAGTTGGAGTTCATGGCGGTCTCCTCGTACGGCCAGGGCACCACCTCCTCCGGGGTGGTCCGGATCCTCAAGGACCTCGACCGGGACATCGCCGGCCGGCACGTGGTGGTGGTCGAGGACATCGTCGACTCCGGGCTGACCCTCTCCTGGCTGCTGCGCTACCTGGAGTCGCGGTCGGCCGCGAGCGTCGAGGTGGTGGCGTTGTTCCGCAAGCCCGACGCGGTCAAGGTTGAGGTCCCGGTGAAGTACGTCGGGTTCGACATCCCGACCGAGTTCGTCGTCGGCTACGGCCTCGACTTCGGCGAGCGCTACCGCGAGCTGCCCTACGTGGGTGTGCTCAAGCCGCAGGTCTACGCCCGGTCCTGACCGCCCGACGGCTCCGCCCGCCAGGGTGGCCGCGTCGCGCGGGGGACCGAGGCTGTCGGCGGCAGGCCGGGCCGGTGCGGTTTGGCGTCCAAAGCGGGTGATATCAGCCGACATCGAGCGGACGTACAGCGCGCTTTCAGGTATTCGGACTACGGTGGTGGTTCGGTGACGTGGGAGCAACCCCGCGCCGGGCCGCCGACCACCGGTCGACGCGCCGGGTGCGGTGCCGACGTCACGCCGGCTCTCGCCCGGTGCCCGGGCGGTTGGGGAGGGACTGGCGGAGCCGACGGTCACGCGCTGTCATGCCGGCGGTGCGCGACTGCGGCCCTCGCAAGCTCACTCGTCGTCCGCACGGTGTACCGTCGAATGACCGCGACGCGGCAAAATCCGCGTCTCGGGGTCGAGGCCAGCCCGAACGGCGGCTCCGGCCGCCGCCTCGGCGGCGAATAGCCATCAGACGGTCAGGACGTCGATCAGGAGGGTCCGGGCGCTCGGCGCTCGACAACAGTATGGAACGTACGCGTTTCTTCCGCCGCCCGGTGGTCTGGATCATCCTGGTGATCGCCGGCGCGATTCTGCTCAGTCAGTTGTTCACGGGTGGACCGAGCTACCACAAGGTCGACACGTCGGTCGCGCTCGACCGGCTCAACACCGCACAGATGGACAAGGTCGTCTTCCAGGACAAGGAGCAGACGCTCCAGATCGACCTGAAGGACAAGGCCAAGTTCGGCGACACCACCACCGACAAGATCGAGGCGCAGTTCCCGTACGAGGTCGGTGACAAGGTCTGGGACCAGGTCCTCGCGGCCAAGGCGGCGAACCGGATCAGCGGTGCGGCCGACACCGAGGTGTCGTCGGACAGCGTCCTGGTCACGCTGCTGGTGAACCTGCTGCCCATCGTCCTGCTGGTGCTTCTGCTGCTCTTCTTCATGTCGCAGATGCAGGGTGGCGGCTCCCGGGTGCTCAACTTCGGCAAGTCCAAGGCCAAGATGATCACCAAGGACACCCCGAAGACCACCTTCGCCGACGTGGCCGGGGCCGACGAGGCCGTCGAGGAACTCCACGAGATCAAGGACTTCCTCCAGAACCCGGCGAAGTACCAGGCCCTGGGCGCCAAGATCCCCAAGGGTGTGCTTCTCTTCGGCCCCCCCGGTACGGGCAAGACGCTGCTCGCCCGCGCGGTCGCCGGTGAGGCCGGGGTGCCGTTCTACTCGATCTCCGGCTCCGACTTCGTCGAGATGTTCGTCGGTGTCGGCGCCAGCCGGGTGCGTGACCTCTTCGAGCAGGCCAAGGCGAACGCTCCGGCGATCGTCTTCGTCGACGAGATCGACGCGGTCGGCCGGCACCGGGGCGCCGGCATGGGCGGTGGCCACGACGAGCGCGAGCAAACGCTCAACCAGCTCCTCGTCGAGATGGACGGCTTCGACACCAAGGGCGGCGTCATCCTGATCGCCGCCACCAACCGGCCGGACATCCTCGACCCGGCGCTGCTGCGTCCGGGCCGGTTCGACCGGCAGATCCCGGTGGACGCCCCCGACATGGAGGGCCGCAAGGCGATCCTGCGGGTGCACGCCAAGGGCAAGCCGTTCACGCCCGACGTCGACCTGGACTCGGTCGCCCGCCGGACCCCAGGGTTCAGCGGTGCCGACCTGGCCAACGTGATCAACGAGGGCGCCCTGCTCACCGCCCGCAAGGAACAGCGGGCGATCAGCAACGACACGCTCGAGGAGTCGATCGACCGGGTCATCGCCGGTCCGCAGCGGCGGACCCGGGTGATGGGCGACCAGGAGAAGAAGATCACCGCGTACCACGAGGGTGGGCACGCGCTGGTCGCCTGGGCGCTGCCGCACGCCGCCCCGGTGCACAAGGTGACCATCCTGTCCCGTAGCCGGTCGCTGGGGCACACCCTGGTGCTCCCCACCGAGGACAAGTACACCCAGACCCGGGCCGAGATGGTCGACACGCTGGCGTACGCGCTCGGCGGTCGGGCCGCGGAGGAGCTGGTCTTCCACGAGCCGACCACCGGTGCCGGCAACGACATCGAGAAGGCCACCCAGCTCGCCCGCGCGATGATCACCCAGTTCGGCATGAGCTCGAAGCTCGGGGCCATCAAGTACGGCACCAGCGGCGACGAGCCGTTCCTCGGCCGCAACATGGGGCACGAGCGGGACTACTCGGACGCGGTGGCCGCCGAGATCGACAGTGAGATGCGGGCGCTGATCGAGCTGGCCCACGACGAGGCCTGGGAGATCCTGGTCGAGTACCGGGATGTCCTGGACAACATTGTCCTCGAGCTGATGGAGAAGGAAACCCTCTCCACCGCCGACATGGCGCGGATCTGCGCCCGCGTGGTCAAGCGCCCGCCGATGGCCCCGTACAACGGCTTCGGCAAGCGGCAGCCCTCCACCGAGCCGCCGGTGCTCACCCCCGCCGAGAAGGAGGCGCTGAAGGCGCAGGCGGAGGCGGACGGCGTCCGGGCCGGGGTCGGCGGTGGCTCCGCCAACAACCTCGGTGGCACCTCCGCCAACAGTCTGGGCGGTGCCTCCGCCAACAACCTCGGCGGCACAGCGAACAGCTCGGACGGTACCCACTGAACCCGCGCGAACAGGCGGCCAGCCAGGACCAACCTGTGCTGGCCGCCTCGGCCACCGAACCCGACGGCGACGAGGCCCTGGACTACCTCGCCGCCCGGCTGGTCAACGGTAAGCTCACCGGCCGTCCGGTCGAGGACGCCGTTGACCTGGGCCGGATCGAGAAAGCGGTACGCGAGATCCTGATCGCGGTCGGGGAGGATCCCGACCGGGACGGGCTGCTGCAGACCCCGGCCCGGGTCGCCCGCGCCTACGCCGAACTCTTTGCCGGCCTCCGGGTCGACCCGAAGCAGGTGCTCACCACCACCTTCGAGGCCAACCACGAGGAGTTGGTGATCGTCCGGGACATCGACGTGATGAGCCTGTGCGAGCACCACCTGCTCCCCTTCCGGGGTAGCGCGCACATCGGCTACATCCCCGGGCCGGACGGCCGGATCACCGGGTTGTCCAAGCTGGCCCGGCTGGTCGAGGTCTTCGCCCGCCGGCCGCAGGTGCAGGAACGGCTGACCTCGCAGATCGCCGACCTGCTGATGGAGCGGCTCGCCCCGCGCGGCGTCATCGTGGTGCTCGAGTGCGAGCACATGTGCATGGCCATGCGAGGCATCCAGAAGTCCGGCGCCAAGACGATCACCTCGGCGGTTCGTGGCACCCTCCAACGCGACGCGAAGTCCCGCGCCGAGGCGATGGCCCTGATCATCCCGCGCTGACCACAGCGGTCACGCCCCGTCGACGGTCGGCCGTCTCGCGTCGGCCGTCGGCGGTCTTGTCCCGCCTTGGTCGTCGGCGGCCTCGTCCGTGTGGTCGGCAGCGTTCGCGGTACGGCTCAACCGGCCCCGGCCAGCACGGCCAGGAGGATCCCGACAGTGCTCAGGGCTGCGGGAACGCCGCACACCAACGCGCCGAAGCGTGGCGTGCGGTCGAGTTGTTCGTTCGGGCCCGTGCCACTGCCGTGGCCCGGGTCCGGGGCCGAACCCGGACGGAAGAACCGGCCGACGCCGAACCAGCCCACCGCCCATGCCACCGGCGGCATCAGCAGGCCGAGCAGCAACGTGGGCACGGTCCACGCGCCGGAGCCGGTCAGCAAGAGGACGACCACCTGGAGCACCGGCACCAGCAGCGCCACCGGCCCGTAGACCAGCAGGTTCCGCAGCCGGGGCGACCAGCCTTCCACCGGGAGCAGTCCGCGCGCGTCGAGCACCGCGTCGGCGGCGTCCGCACACTCCCCGGCAGAGCGCAGCGCCGTCAGCACCGCCACCGGACCGGCCGCCATCGACCGGGCTGCCGCAGTCAGCTCCGGCGGGGAGGGCGCCAGCGACATCGCCGGTACGCCCCGCTCACGCAGACGCGACTGCTGGGCGGCCAGACGGGCCCGTACCGTGGTCAACTCCTCCCGGGCAGCCTCGACCGACCGGGCCTGCGCACCGGCGGCGGTGGCGGCGCCCCGGCGTACCCCGTCGAGCTGGCGGGCGGCGGCGAGGTAGTCGGTCCACGCGGCGGCGACCGGATCCGGCGGGGGCGGCTCCTCCGGCGCGGCCCGCTGCGTCGGAGCGTTCCCGACCTCGGTCATCCCACCTCCCCAGCCCTGGTCACGTCCTCGTGTCGGCAGTCGCCCGGCCGCCGTGCGGTCTGGCGTCTCCCGACCCCGGCCGGTTCTGCGGCCGCCCCGTCCCTGGTCATCCCGGCTCCCCGGCCCCGGCCTCGGCGAACGGCACCAGGAGCGTGCCCGGTCCCTCCGGCCCGTCCCAGAGCAGCGCCCGTCCCGGCCGGGGCGACCACTGCACTGTCCGGCCGACGATCTGTGTCAACTGGTTGGCGGGCACGTCGACCACCACCACCGACGCCACCTTGCCGACCCCGTCCTCCGGGTCGAGCAACGCCGCGAACGCCGATGCCGAACGCCACCAGCCCAGCACGTGCCGTCCGTCCGGCGGACCCTGGTGCAGCAGGGTCCGCAGTGGCCCGTCCGGCACCCCGCCCGGACCGTCCGCCCCGAACAGCACCAGGTAGCCCGGACGGTCGTCCTCGAGGATGGCGAGCAGCCCGGCCAGATCGACCGTCTCGACGGTGTGCCGGGCGGCCAGTTCGACGGCGAGCGCGGTGGCGAGTGCGCCTGCGGTCCTGGTCAGCGTGGCGACGACGAACCGGGCCGTGCCCGGCGGATGGTGTGCCGCGACACTCCGGGCGGCGGTGGACAGCAACGCGGCGGACTCCTGGCCGGTGCCGAGCACCGCCAGGTTCCGACCGGCTGCCGGGACGAGCGGCACCGACACCGTTTTCCGAGACACGTCCAGCGCCCGGCCGAGCAGCGCGGCCGGGATTTCCGCCCGTCCCGCGGCGGCCGCCCGGTAGCCCGGGTCGTTGTCGAGCACCGGGCGGGCGTAACCGGCGAAGACCACCGGCGGGGACGACCCGGCGGGCCGGGCCGCCCAGAGGTCGTGCCGCAGCGTGGCGAGCGCGGCCGGGTCGTCGAGCGGATCCGGGAAGCGCACCATCCGTTCGTGCCCCCGGGTGGCGCCGCGCGGGCCACCGAGTCCGCCTGCGGTGTTGACCACCGCGCTGCCCACCGCCAGGCCGGCGGCGGCGTCGTTGGTCGGTTCCAGCACCGCGCCGCCGCCGGGCAACGCCACCCGTACGGGAAACTGACCGAGCACCGAGTCACGGGAGGTCGAGGCCGTTCCGGCAGCCAGCCCGAGGTCGCCCTCCCCGGCCAGGACCAGATGGATCCCGTACGCCCGCCCGGTGCGGGCCAGGGTCTCCAGCCGGCTGGCCAGATCGGTACCGAGCCGGTCCCGCTGACCCGGCCGGTGGCTGGCGTGGCCGTCCCGGAAGAGCAGCGACACGTTGTCGATGACACAGACGATCCGGGGCAGGGATTGGTGCTGACGCAGTTCGGCGAAGCGCTGTCCACCGGCGCGGTGACCCGCCTCCGCGCGCCGACGCAGCTCCGCTTCGAGGTGACCGAAGAGGGCCTGCACGTACTCCCGGTCGGCCGCGAGCGCGGCCGTCGCGACCTGTGGCACCCACGACCTGTCCCGCCGGGTCTGGAGGAACTCGGTGAACGACTCGCCGTCGGTCAGGTCCACCAGGTGCAGGACCAGCTCCTCCGGGCCGTACCGGGCGGCCAGGCCGAACAGCACGTTGGTCAGGAAGTCCGCCCGCCCGCTGCCCGGGCGGCCGCTGATCAGCCAGTGCGGGGTCAGCTCGGTGAGACCGAGGGTGACGGCCCGTCCATCCGCGTCCCCGACCACGGTCGAGAGGCCGCTCGCGGAACTCGCTGTCCAGCGGGGCGCCTCGGCGGACGGCAGGAGGGTGGCGAGGGTGAGTTGGGCACCGGCGGCCACCCGACGGGCCAGCCGGCGGCAGACCGCGTCGACCAACTCGACCGGCGGATCCTCCTCGACCAGGACCGGCGAGTTCAGTCCGGTCGGGGGTTCCGCGCCGGGGCCGGCGAAGGAGGTGCCGGGCGGATCGCCCAGCAGGGCGTACGCGTTGCGGATCGCGATCTCCGTCGCGTACGGCAATCGGGTCGTACCGCCGTGGGCCGCGCTCCCGTCGCGGCCGGGGCGAGTGGTGTCCGGCTCGCGGGGCCGGCCCGGACCGTCCGCCATCCGCGCGTCGGAAACGGGTACGCCGGAGGGCGCCGTACCGTCGCTGGTGCTGGTGCTGGTGCTGGTGCTGGTGCTGGTGCTGGTGCTGGTGCTGGTGCTGGTGGGTGATGGCCGGTGGGTCGTCGGTGCTGGTGGGTCCGGCGGCGCCGCTGGCCAACCGGCGACGACCAGGTGCAGGCCGGCGCGGTGGCCGCACCGGGCCAGTGCCTCGATCCGCGCCAGATCGTTCGGCTCGACTTCCGGCGGCAGCGCGGCGATCACCAACAGCATGGTCCGGTCGTGTCGGCGCTGCCGGGCGGTCCCGGAGGCCACCCACTGCTCGGCCTCGCCGAGCACGGCCCGAAGGCCGGCGGCATCCGTGGCGGGTGGCGGCAGCAGACCGGCGTCGGCCAGCGGGGCGAACGGGGCGAAAATTCCGCTGGCCCGGTCCGCGATCCCAGTCCCGGCGGAACTGCTCGGCGTTTCCGGGACGGGCGAATCGATCGGAGCCCGGGTGGTACCGCCAGCGGGGCCGGTCGACGTCCCGGTGCTGTCGTCGGTGGGTGGGTCGGACGCCGGTTCGCTTCTCCCGCTGCCGCGCGGGCCGGGGATCTGGTCGACGGGGGCGGCGGACGACGGCCCGATCCTCCCTCCGTCGGGCGGGGCGGGCGTCCTGCCGGCGAGCGGGTCCGTTTCTCCGATACGAGCACCCGCTGGGTGGGCTGTCGCGTCGGTGGTGCCGTCGACAGCGCGTACCAACAGGGAACCGGGTGGCGAGGCGGCCAGCAGCCGGAGCAGTACGGCACGGAGGAGGCCGGCGACGCGCGGGTCGTTGGCGTCGGTGTCGACGACCAGATGGCCGGTGCCGGCCAGGGGCACCAGGGCGGGGAAGCGCGCGTCGTCCAGCGGTGTGGCGGTACCGACCCGGACGAAGGCGGGGACCCCGTCATCGGGTGGTGTGTCCGGGGTGAGCGAGTCCATGGCGCTGCCCGCCCAGCCCGGCGCCAACGCCTCCGCTGCTCGGCGAAGCCGGTCAGCCAGCTCGTACTGT
Source organism: Micromonospora pallida (assembly GCF_900090325.1). NCBI lineage: Bacteria > Bacillati > Actinomycetota > Actinomycetes > Micromonosporales > Micromonosporaceae > Micromonospora > Micromonospora pallida. The sequence goes on from NZ_FMHW01000002.1 coordinate 6,440,859, forward strand.
CGGCGTTGGTCAGCAGGGACCGGCCTGGTGTCGTCCAGCATCGCGGCGGCGGCGGTCGTGGTGGCAGTCGCCCGACGGTGCAGGGTGGCGGCACGGCTGGTGCGACCCTTGATGTTGGCCACCCGTCCCACCTCTCTCCCCGAGGCCGGCAACCCCTGAGCAGAGACGGTATCCCAGGTCGACGCGGCGGTCCGGGACGCGCGACGGTGATGCGCGCGGGAAGCTCGCGAACCGTACTGATCCGGCGAAGCGGGACGAGCCAGGTGAAGATCGGCGGCATCCGGGGCATTGGGTACGGGGCACCCAACCGATAGCCTCAGGGGGTGGAATCAGTGCAGCCCCCCGCCGGTTCCCAGGTGTCCCGCGTACCCGCTCAGCGGACCCCGCAGGAGGATCTGGCGCCAGCCCCGGCCCTGCCGGTCCCGGTGCCGCCGCGCCGTCGAATGCGGACAGTCCTGACGGTGGCCGGCGTCATGCTTACCGTGCTCTGCCTCAGCGGGGCCGTCACCGCATACATCCTCTACGACCGCGCCAGCGCCCCCGATCGCAGTGCCCCTGACGTCGCTGTCGTGAATTATCTTCGAGCATTCTTGATCGACCGTAACGACGCAAGGGCTGACCTCTTCACCTGCGGGAAGGGGAGTGAAGGGTTGGCTGAACTGCGAGCACTGCGGACTGACCTGGAGTCACGGGAGAAGCGTTTCGGCACCAGCTTCTCGACAAAGTGGGGCGGGCTTGCGGTTCAGGAGAATGGAGAGCAGGCAACCGTCAACGTTGATCTGACTATCTCTGCCTTTGTCGATGGAATCAGTCAGAGCGACCGACAGTCATGGCAGTTCAGCACTCGCGTGGAAGGTGACTGGCGCGTGTGCAGCGCGGCGAAGGTCGGCTGACCGCGTCATTCGACCCAGAGGAGGTGGACGGGCACCTCGAGGGTGGTCGGTGGCTGGCCGCGCCAGGCCCAGCGATACCAGTTCAGCTCGGCGGCTACCCGGATGCAGATGTCCCCGTCGGGGCCGGAGTAGGGCTCGGTGACGGCGCGCAGATCACGCTGTTCCGTCGGACCGACCACGTGGACGACTCGCCGGCCGGTCACCGCGCCGGCCTCGAAGACCGGCGTCGGCAACCGGTGCGCTGGGGCGTCCAGAGAGACCAGACGTGGCACCAGGTCATGCGGGGTGCCGGCGACAGGGCGGGGGCCCAGGGTCTCCACCCAGACCCGGTCCACCGGTACCAGCGGCGCGAACACCTCCACCTGCTCGGACTCGGCCCGGTACCACTCGTTCTCCGGGATCACCGGAACGTACGTGCGGCTGTTCTGCACCACCCGCTGATCGGCCCGCAGGTCACCACGCCAGCCTGTGCCGGGCAGCCCGATCACGACCCGGCGTCCGTGCAGGTCGACCAGCCCGGTCGCGGGCACCATCCGGATCGGCCGGGGAGGAAGCGGCGCCCAGTCGGGTTGACCGGCGAAGGGATCTGGAAGTTGATTGTTCATCGGCCCGGACGTGTTACGCGGCGCCCTTCAGCGGGGCACCTCGCTCCTTCATGAAGGGCACCGGGTTGACGGCGCCGCGACTGGTGCGGTCCTCGTTGAGGTGCACCTCGAAGTGCAGGTGCGGGCCGGAGGAGTTGCCGCTGCTGCCCACCTCACCGATGACCTCACCCGCCTTGACCGTCTGACCGGGGACGACGCGTGGTTTCTCGACCATGTGGCAGTAGCGGGTGATGTAACCACCCGCGTGCAGCATGTCGACGAACCAGCCACAGCCGCCCTTGTTCGGCCAGCCGTCCACGTCGCAGCTGAGCCGCCCCCGGTTGTCCGGGTCACACCTGGCGACTAACACCCGGCCGCTAGCGGCAGCGCGGATCTTGGTTCCCTTGGGGGCGGCGATGTCCACGCCGTTGTGCTTGGGGCGGTCCGCCGTGCGGAATCCCGACCCGACCCCCCCAGGGATGGGCGCTGTCCAACCTGATGCGGCGATCTCGCCGCCAGCAGCCGCGTCGCAGACCTTCCTTCCGGAGATCTGTACCGTCCGGGCGGCTCCGCCCGCCAGTGCGTCCACGATTCGGCTAGCCAGTTCCTCGTGCTTGGCGTAGGCGTCGGGGAAGGCGCTGATCTGCACCCGCTGCGCGGCCACGGTCAGCGGAAGCTTCTCCCAGTTGTCGACCTTGACCAGCTTCTCGTAGAACTTTCGGGCCGCGTAGGCGGGATCCAAGCGCTGCTCGACCGAGCCCCACCCGGCGCGCTGCTGGAACAGTCCGAGGGAGTCGTGGTCCCAGCCGATCCCCTCGTTCGGGATCCGCTGCGATCCGGCGACCGTGGGGTTCGCGAGATTACGCAGCCCGGACTCCTGCATTGCGGTGGCGACGGCGATCACCCAGGCTCGTGGGGGCAGCTTCATGTCTTGCCCGACCTTGATGATGATGGCGGCGTTCCGGAGTTGACGCTCGCCGTACTCGGTGAACCGGGGCATGTCACCAGTCACGTTGACCTTGTGGTCTGGTCCGCAGGTCAGCGAGTTCGCGTTCACCGGATCGCCGGTATCGCCACCCAGTTCGGTGAGGAGGAAGGCGCCGGCGCCGCCCGTGCAGCAGAGCAGGGCAAGCGCCGCGGTCAGTGCCGCTGCCAGTGCCCCCACCCGTACCTGCCGGCGCGGCGAGGTCTTTCGGGTCGTGTCGCTCATGCCCGCTCCCAGTCCACCACGTCAACCAGCCAGCGTCCCTCCGGTGCCACGAGTTCCAGCCGCAGCTCACCGGTGTCCAGTGGGACGAGCGCCTCGACGAACGACTCGGTTCGTGGCCGGAGAGTGGCGGGACCGGTGGTCCGTTCCGCCGGCACTCCGGCCGGGTCCGCCCCGGCCATCTTCTCGACCAGAACGGGTGTGGCGAGTGGCCGGATCGTCGCCAGCCACTCCTCGCTGGTCATGCCACTCCCACCGAGCCAAGCCCGCACGAAGGTGTCCACGACCTGCTCCGGCTTGGGCGTGCCCGGGCGGGTGACCGGGGACGGCGGTGCGGCCGTGGAGATGGCACCGTCGTCCCCCGAGTTCGGGTCGACCGTGGTGACCGGGCGGTCCGGCCGATTGCTGAGCCCGGCGGACGGGTCGGCCGGGCCGGAGACCAGCCGCGCCGCTCCGATGACCCCGAAGACCAGGACGGCGATGCCCAAGGCCACGCCGAGTCGGGACCGGAGCACTCGGGTGAGAAGGAACTCGATTGCCCGTCGCACGTCCTCACCTCGCCTCGGTGCGCACCCGGGGTGCCTGCGGGGTGGGAGCGGGGGTCCGCTCCCGTGAACCGGGACGGTAGAGCACGAAGGACGAGTTCTCCTCCGGTGCGTCCGGCTCCGTCCAGGTTGCCGGCTGCCGGCGGGGCCTCGGTGGCGCGGCGGACCGACCGGTACGACGTGGCTCGTCCTGGACGGTCGTCTCGTCCACATGTTCGCGACCGTCCGGACGTTGCCGGGGTTCCGCCTCGGCGATTGTCCGGCTCTCGGCACGCGCCGCGGTCTGTGCCGGATCTTCCCGACGTGACTCCGGCCGGAGCCGGGTCTGTTCGACCGTTGCGCCCCGTTTCCGACCCGGCGTCGACGTCGCCCGTTCGCCGGCTTCAGCCTCCTCGAGCCGGGCAGCCGTCCGCATGTCCCGGAAGAACCGTCGGTGCCAGGAGCCGCCCGCCCCGCCCGCCTCGCGGCCGTCTTTCCCGCCGAGTTGGGTGATCCGGCGGTACGGCCGCAGCAGTAGCCAACCGACCACACCGCAGAGCCAGACCAGCACCACCTGGAGCCAACCCGGGAGGGTGGGTGTATTCATGATCAGGTCGACCGCGAACAGGTAGATAGCCGCGCCGGTACCGAAGATGGCGACGTTGAACACCGCTGCGACGACCGCGTTCCCGAGCCGGCGCAGGCCAGCGCTGGCCGGGCGCATCAGGCCGATGGTGCCGAGGATCGGTGCCGCGATCACCGCCCACCGGAAGATCAGGAAGCCGAGGAGGACCAGCAGGGAGGCGGTCAGGTCGAACATGGCGAAGAGGACGGCGGCGAGCACGGCGATGAAGCCCGCGCCGACCCGGTCCATGTCGCGGACGCCCTGGAGGTATTCGTACGCCTCCGGGTCCTCCTTCTTGATCTGCTCGGCGACCCGGGCCCACTGCTGTTGCTTGATGTCGATAATGACGTCCCGTGTCGCCGGGTTCTCCCGGAGACTCTCAGCTTCCTCCCAGGAGAGCGACTTCGCGTCGTAGAGGGCCCGCCCGTACTTCGTTGCGGTCTCGCTGTCCGCGGAGCCGAGCACCCCGCGCAGCCAGTTGCGGTAGAGCATCGACTCGGTGGCCGTGTCGCTGGCCCGAACTGCTGGCGGACGATTGTCCTTGCAAGCGGCGGGGTTGGGTAGGACGCACTTGTCAGGGGGAATGTCCTTCGCAGCGGGGCCGACCGCGTCGTGCACCACACCCAGTGTGGTGACCAGGGTGCCGTCGGCGAGGTTTGCCGACTTCACCGGCCAGGCAGCCAGCGCGGTCACCGCGACCATCACCAGCAGCGCCCAACCGGCCGTGGTCATCGCGTTGCTCATGTCCGACTGTCGGGAGCGCCAGAGCAGGTAGAGCCCGACGACGCACAGGGTGATGATGCCGAAGACGCTGAACACCTTCTGGTAGACGGCCTTGGTGGCCTGGTCCACCAACGGGTCCGCCCAGCCCCACATCGACCGAGGCTCCCAGGCCCGTTCGCGCAGGGCGTTCGAGGCGCCGATGATGGCGTTGGCCACCATGAATTCGCCGTTCGCGACCATCGTGGTGAACCGGTATTCCGGGTGGATCACGGACGACGCGCAGCCGGTGTCGATGTCGTACGTGTTGAAGCTGTAACCGGCGTACCCGTAGTCGCTGTAGAGCCCCTTCGGACCGGGTTGCTTGGCGGAGTCCGGTCGGGCGGCGAACCAGCCGGCCAGCCCCGAGTCTGGTGCACCGGGTGTCGGCGCGTTGCGGCACTTGACCGCGTCCTCGCTGATGTTGTCGAGCTTCGCTACGCAGGCGCGGAAGTCGGCCTGCCACTCCTGCGCGGTGCAGAGTTCGGCCCGTGCCTGGGTTGTCGGGGGTGGAGCCGCCGCCGCACCGACCGCGGGCCAGACGATTGTGGCCACCGCGAGTACGCCGACGGCGAGGAGGAGTGCCGCGATCCGTGCCGGGGCCCTCGCCACCATGTCACGCCTCCAGGTCCGAGAGGATGCTCGGTAGGTTCGCGGCGTTCGTGGCGACCGCCGTCGGGGTGGTGTCGAGGTGTTCCAGCAGGCCGTCGACGTACGAGACGTCCACCCGGACCTTCTGCACCCGGCCGTCGACGTCTCGCATGACGAACTCCCGGAAACCGAGTCGGGCGGCCGACGACGCGTCGGCTGCCGACAGGGAGGCCAGGGTTGCCTCGTAGCCGTCGTCGACCGGCACCCGGAGCAGTCGGAGCGCCTCGGAGGCGATCTCGGCGTCCTCGGCGATCCGGCCGACGAAGACCGTGGAGACGAGGTTCTGCACGTCCAGCCCGAGGATGTCGCGTGGATTCTGCGAGGCGACCAGCGCAGCGAGGTTCCATTTCCGGGAGTCGCGGGCCAGCCGGACCAGGAAGGACCGACCGGAGCGCCAGCCCTCCATGAAGTGGGCCTCGTCCAGGCCGACGAGCTTCCGCGACGACATCGAGCCGCCGTAGCAGCGGCGGACCGCGAGCCGGTGGGCGGTGTGCAACATCGGCAGGGCCAACGACTCCTCGGCCGACCAGTACTCCCGCTCGATCTTCAGGTCGGGCAGGCGCAGCCCGGCCATGGTGATCACGGTGAGGGCCGCGTCCGCGCCGAGCAGGCCCTCCGGCGGACGGCCGAAGAAGAGCAGCGCCAGCGGCATCTCGGCGGTGTCCAGCAGGAGGTTGGCCAGTTCCTTGCCGGCGTCGTCGTCGAGCTGCCCGAGGCAGGCGACCACGTCGTCCAGGGTGGAGGTCTCCTCGGCCGGCACCTGGCGGACCGCGTGCCGGAACAGGGTGGCGGTGGACGCCTCCCGGGCGACCTGCGGCGGCACCAGCATCATGCAGATGTCCTGCACCAGCATGCGCCGTTCGGCCCGGGCGTTGGAAACCGCGATCTCGAACTCCCGGTCACCCGCCGCCCCGCTGGCGAACTCGGTCCGCAGCGGCGTCGGGATCAGCGAGTACGGCGCGAGTGTGCCGTGCTCGGAGCCGGTCAGGTTCAGCACCCGGGAGTACGGCCGCAGCTCGGGCATCTGGCACAGGCGGGCCAGCGGGCCGGACGGGTCGAGCAGGGTCACCTGGACGCCCCGTCGGGCGGCGAGATAGCCGAGGGCACCCAGCAGGGTCGACTTGCCACCACCCGGCTCGGCGACGAAGACGGCCAGACCGGAGCGTTCCCGCACCTCCATCGGGAAGTGCATGTCGAGGAAGACCGGGCGGCGGCAGGTGCCGGCGGTCCGTCCGATCAGGTCGCCCCGCCGGTCGCCGACGGTGGAGGCGGCCTGTGGCAGAGCGGCGGCGAGGAGGTTGACCGGCATCCGACGGACGTATCCGGTGTTGGCGATCGGCTCGCCGGGGATGAACTCCCGGGCCAGCCAGTCCTGGTTCTTCGGGTGCTGGAGCGAGATGCGCAGCTCGCGCGAGTAGAGCTGGATCAGGCGGCGGGCCCGTTCCAGGCATTCCTCCCTGGTCCGGCCGCCGACGGCGATCCGGTGCCAGCCGTGCGCCCGGGCCGAGTCCACCGGCAGACCAGTGGTCATCTCGTCGCCGATCACCAGCGCCCGCTTGGCGAGGCGTTCCAGCTCCGGCGGGGCGTCGATGCCGTGCTCGGCGTAGTCGAGCTGCTGCGAGCGGATCATCCGGAGCCGGTGTTCCAGGTTACGGAAGGAATCGCCGGAGCCGAGGATGTCGACCCGGGTGGAGATTTCCATCGGCCAGGGCAGCCGCTCGTGGAAGTGCAGCCACGGTTCGTGCTTCTCGGGGATCTCCAGCGGTTCCATCCGGCCGACCGCGAGCACCGCGACGTGCCGCTCCTCGCCGGTCATCCGGTTGACCAGCTTGACCGTGGAGCCGTACGGGGTGCGGTACCGTTCGACCTGCTCGGTCAGGGCGAGCAGGTCGCCCCGTTCCCAGCGCCCGTTGGTCACCGGGGAGAGCGCCCCCGGCGGTGCCATGCAGAGCGCCACCGAGCGGTAGAGCAGCCACTCCAGTTCCTGAGAGGTGACCCGCCGGCCGCGCATGCCGAACGCGCCGAGCACCTCGTCGAACTGCTCCACCGTCCGGCCGAGCTTGCGTCGTTCGCCGTCGGCGGTGCCCCGGCCGAAGGCGCGCAGCAGGCGTTCGGTCATCGAGTCGCCCAGCGAGCGGCGGGCGAAGGTGACCCCGAGGTAGGTCTGTCCCTCGGCGTGGTTGACCGAGAGCAGGTGCCGCTGCGCGGCGACGAGGTGGTCGGCCCAGGCCGGGGTGCCCGGCACGTCCGCCAGCGGGTTCGGCGTGTACGAGTCGATGGTGCGGGCCCACTCGTCGGCCGGGAACGGCCGGGTGGTGCGGCGCAGGTGCAGCCGGAATCCGGCCAGGCCGGCGTACTGCTCGGAGATCGCCGAGAGCAGGGCCTCCCGTTCGGCGTCGGGACGGAACGCCCAGCGCACCTCGGGGAGCCAGTACCAGGCGGTGACCGTGTTCGGGGTGAAGGTCAGGTGCCCGGCGATCTCGGTGATGGCCAGCTCGACGGAGGGATCCCGGTCCCCGAACTTGATCTTCGGCGGTCGGATCCGGGTCGGCTTGGTGGGCTTGACCGACTTCTCGCGCTTCTCCCGTCGACCCTCGGCGGAACGCTGCCGGGGCGGGACCCGGCGGTGGCTCGGCGGGGTGTCTCGGCCGGCCTGGTCCAGCGGCGCGGCGGCTGGGGCCGGTTCCGCCGGCGGGCGGGCCATGGGCAGGCGTTCGGCCGGCTGTTCCGGCACGCGCGGCAGCACCACGGGCGGCTCAGGTTCGGCCAGCGCCGGCAGCGGGGCCGCCGGTCGGGGCTCGGGTGCCGGCGCGGCCGGTGGCGGTGCCGGTACGGGCGGCGGGTCGACCGGGACGGCCCGGGGGGCTGGTGCCGGCACCGGCCGAGGCTGCTCCACGGCCGGCGTGGCAGCCCGGGGCGCTGCCGGCTCGACGGGCGGAGCGGATGGCTGGTGCGGAATCGGCAGCGGGTCGCGTCCGGGCCGCCGCAGTGGCGTCAGGGGCTGCCGGGTGACCCCCGGTCGGGTGCCCCCGAAGAGGTCGAGGAAGGGTGAGTCGATGTCCGGACTCTCCGGCGCGGAACGCGGCGGCGCGGACTCCTCGCCCGACGGGGCCGGCCGGCCACGGGCCGGTCGGGGTGCCTGGAAGACGCCGATGCTCCCCTGACCAGGGCTGGTAGCCAGCGCCGGGTCGAGGCTCACCTCGTCGACCGGGTCGTCCTGGGGGTAGTCGAGCGAGCGCGCACGGTGACCGTGCGGGGCGGCCTGATGTCCGGCCGGGTACGACTGCCCCGGCGTCGACGAGCGGCTCATTCGATCGCCTCACCCGGATCACTCGACCGTCCGATCGGCGTACGCCCGGTCATGCCAGCTCCTCCCGGATCCTGATCCGGCTGCCGACCAGGCGTGGGTCGCGTAGTTCGGCCGCCGGCTCCCGGGTACGTCGCCAGTCGGTCAGCGCGGTGCGGATCACCATGCGCGCCGGCCGGTCCGGGTCGACGTACCGGAAGATGAACGAGGTCGTCACGATGGCGAGCGCGATCTCCCAGGCAGGGAAGAGCTCGACCTTCAGCGTGAACAACCAGTGGATGAACATGTAGAGGGGGACGAGCAGCATGAACAGGCCGTACTGCGCGTACGGCAGGTGAACGGGGAGGGTGTACCCCGGCGGGCCCAGGTAGACCAGACGGGCCCGGTAGATGTCGTCGTCGGTGCGCAGCCGCATCTCGTGCCCGCGCCTATTCGAAGATCAGTTCGATCAGGTAGTCACCGACGAAGAAGAGCGTGGCGGCGCCGGCGATGAAGGCGAGCCCGACGATGGCGATGGCCGAGCTGGTCAGCACCTTCGAGATCTCACCCCGGCTGGCCCGGCCGATGAAGATGACGCCCAGCACGGCGAGCAGGATGGGCGCGATCTTGCTGGCGAAGAAGGAGACGACACCATCGGTGTTGATCCCCTTGGGGGCCGGCTCGGCGAGCGGGGTCGACGCCAGGGCGTGGAGCATCGGGGCGACAGCTGTCGACACCGTGTCCACGAACTCTGTGGCGATCACTGAAAACCTCCCCATGGGCGCGGCCGGCGAAGCCGCTTGCGCTACTCGGGTGAACCTGACGGACGGTGCGTTTCGGGCGCGTCGTCACTGACGCTGCGTTCGCGCCCCACCACGCTAGGTGGCAGGCTTTGGGCGGATTTCCCCGCTTTGGTCCTCCCTCCGGGCTTCGGTCGCCTCAGTGCCGAAGCAATTCCAAAGCGTACGGGCCGCCCCTCTTTGGAACAAGCGGCGAAGAGTATGCCCGCTTCGCCCCCGGCGACCGATCGTACACCTGTTCCAATTGCCTTGTCAGGGGCGCGGACAACCGACCCCGACCCACCCCAGCCCCTCGGCGTGGCGGGTACGGTGCAGCGGTGACCGATCTGGTAGGGGCGGATGTCCCGGTGGTGATGGGCGTCCTGAACGTCACGCCCGACTCCTTCTCCGACGGTGGCCGGTACGCCGACGTCGACGCCGCCGTCCGACACGGCGTGTGGCTGCACGCCACCGGCGCCCATCTGGTCGACGTGGGTGGCGAGTCGACCCGTCCCGGCGCGGATCGGATCGACGCCGAGACCGAGACGGCCCGGGTGCTGCCGGTCGTCCGGGAACTCGCCGCCGCCGGGGTGCCGGTCAGCATCGACACCACCCGGGCCCGGGTGGCCGAGGCCGTGCTGGCTGCCGGGGCGGCCGTGGTCAACGACGTCTCCGGTGGCCTGGCCGATCCGGACATGGCGCGAGTGGTCCGCGACGCCGGCTGCCCCTGGGTGCTGATGCACTGGCGCGGCCACTCCCGGGACATGCGTGACCTGGCCACCTACACCGACGTGGTCGCTGACGTACGGGCCGAGTTGACCCAGCGCGTCGAGGCGGCGCTGCGGGCCGGGGTGGCGGCGGACCGGATCATCGTCGACCCCGGTCTCGGCTTCGCCAAGACGGCCGCCCACAACTGGGAACTCACCGCCCGCCTGTCCGAACTGCTGACCCTCGGTTTTCCGCTGCTGTTCGGGGCGAGCCGGAAGTCGTACCTCGGTCGGCTGCTCGCCGGGCCGGACGGCGCACCGCGACCCACCGACGGCCGGGCGGCGGCGACCATCGCCACCAGCGTCCTCGCGGTGGCCGCAGGCGCCTGGGGGGTACGGGTGCACGACGTCCGCGGCACCACCGACGCGCTGGCCGTCTGGCGGGCCAGCGGCCGGCCCCGACTGGCCGCACCGACGCCCGAGCACGGGCCGGACGCCCACACCGGCGCGGAGCGTGGGCCCGATGTCAGCACCGGCGGGGAGCGCGGGCCAGAGGCGGACGCCGGTGTGGACCGTGGACCGGAAATCAACACCGGCGCGGAGCGTGGACGCGGTGCCGACCGGGAAGAGGGAGCGGCATGAGCGACCGGATCACGCTGACCGGGCTGCGGGCCCGTGGCCGGCACGGGGTCTACGACTTCGAGCGGGAACAGGGGCAGGACTTCGTGGTCGACGCGGTCCTCGAACTCGACCTCACCCCGGCGGCCCGTTCCGACGCGGTCACCGACACCGTCCACTACGGCGAACTGGCCGGCCGGCTGGTCGCCGTGGTGACCGGGGAGCCGGTCAACCTGATCGAGACCCTGGCCGACCGGCTGCTCGACGTCTGTCTGGCCGACGACCGGGTCACCACCGCCACGGTGACCGTGCACAAGCCCGAGGCGCCGGTACCGCACGCCTTCACCGACGTGGCAGTGACCATGACCCGGACGCGTGCCCGGTGACCCGGGCTGTGCTCTCGCTGGGCAGCAACCTCGGCGACCGGCTGGCCCACCTGCGTACGGGGGTGGCGTGCCTCGGCGACGCGGTCCGGGTGGTCTCCGGGGTCTACGAGACGCCGCCCTGGGGTGACACCGACCAGCCGGCGTACCTGAACGCGGTGCTGCTGGCGGAGGATCCGGCCGCCACGGCGCGGGACTGGCTGGACCGGGCCCGGGACGCCGAGCAGGCGGCCGGGCGGGTCCGCGACCCGGGACGCCGGTTCGGACCCCGCACCCTGGACGTGGACGTGGTGGCCGTCTGGGACGACGCGGACGAGCCGGTGCTCAGCGACGACCCGGAGCTGACCCTGCCTCACCCCCGCGCCCACCAACGCGCCTTCGTGCTGCGTCCGTGGATCGACATCCAGCCCTATGGGCGGCTGCCGGGGCACGGCTGGCTGACCGACCTGCTGACCGCGGAGCCGGTCGCCGGGGACACCTTGGAACTGCGTGCCCGGCCGGAACTGAGGTTAGAGTCGACGGCATGACCCATCGGAGCCGGGCGGCATGACCCAGCCGCAGTCCCCGTCGCCCCGTGGTCCGCGGCCCGACCGTGACCGGTTGGGCCCGACCCGTCCCGCCACGTTGGTGGTGGCCGGTCTCGCCGCCGCCGCGCTGGCCTGGTTGCTGATCAGCGTCGCCTACGGCGCCATGCCGGACCTGCCCTGGCTGCCGGTGATCACCCTGGCCGGGCTCGCCGTGCTGGAGGGGTACGCGGCGGTCAACACCCGGGGCCGGATCGAGCGCCGGCCGGGCCGGGACCCGGTGAACCCGCTCATGGTCGCCCGGTTCGTCGTGCTGGCGAAGGCGTCCGCGCTGGCCGGCGCGATCTTCGCCGGTTTCTACGCCGGACTTTCCGGTTGGCTCTTCGTCGAGCGCACCCGCGCGGCGGCCGAGGACCGACCGGCCGCCCTGGCCGGACTGGCCGCCTCGTTGGCACTGGTCGCGGCGGCTCTCTGGCTGGAACGTTCGTGCCGGGTGCCCGAGCGGCCGGACGACGAACGCGAGCCCGACGACCGGGAGAACCGGCACATCCATTGATCACGGGGTTACGTCTTCGCCCGGGCGCGGGTACGGTGCCTGCGACCGGGTAGCCAAGGCCGACGCCGGTCCACGCACTCCGTTCTGCGCCGGGCTGGACCGGTCGGCCACCGTGGGAGGCGTGCGTCAATGGGGTACGACGAGCCGGGCCGGGGTGAGTCCGTCGATCGGGACCAGTCCGGACCGGCCACAGCCGTCGTCGCCGAACCGCCGACTCCGGCCGAGTACGGCCCCGACCGGGTCGCCGTGCACGTGGCCTGGGAGGCCACCCTCGCCGTCGCGGTGGGCGTCCTCGGCCTGCTGCTCTGGCTCCAGGAGCCGCAGGCCCTGCGCGGCGACGGGCTGCGGGCACTCCTCGTCGGCGTGGTCGGGCTCGGTCTGCTCGCGCTCGCAGCCGGGCTGAGCCTGCGTACCGCCGCCCCGAACCTGGCGATCGGTCCGGTGGCGGTCGCCGCCGCCCTGCACTTCGCCGAGCAGGGCGACCGGGGGATGACCGAGGCGATCGTCCCGGCCGTGGTGACGGCGGCCGTGGGCGGTCTGGTCGTGGCGATGTTCGTGGTGCTGCTGCACGTGCCCGCCTGGGCGGCCAGCCTGGCCGCCGCAGCCGCGGTGGTGGGGTACGTCCAGCGCCGGCAGGTGCCGGTGCTGGTGCAGGCCGACTACGACCCAACCCCGCACGCCTACCACCTTTTCGCGGGATTCCTGGCGGTCGCCGTCCTCGGTGGTCTGTTCGGCGCGATCCGGCCGGTGCGCGGCCTGGTGGGACGGATCCGGCCGGTCCGGGACCCGGCGCTGCGGCGCGGGCCGGTGGCCGCCGTGGTCACTGCCGGCGCGCTGATCGGCTCCACGGTGATGGCGACGCTGGCGGGTGTGCTGCTCGCCGCGAACGGCGTCGACCAGATCGTCCCCTACCCCGCTCTGGACTGGACGGCGCTCGGGATCGGCATTGCTCTGCTCGGCGGGACGAGCGCCTTCGGCCGGCGCGGCGGGGTCAGCGGAACGCTGCTGGCGGTGGTCCTGGTCGGGCTCTTCCTCACCTACGTCAGGGCCGCCGGGTACGAGCTCAGTCGCTGGGCGGTCGCCGGAACGGCGCTCGCCGTCGGCCTGGTCGTCACCCGCCTGGTCGAGACGTACGGGCGGCCACGTCCGGCCGCCGTCGAGGCGTCCGATCCCGGTTCCGGCGACTCGACGATCTCCTCGGGCTGGGCGCTGCCGGGCGCCGGCACGTACGACACCTGGCCGCCGGCGTTGCCGGCCAACTCCCCGGAGGACCCGGTCGACCCGTGGGGGCGCTGGGACGGCGGCGGGCGGGACCGGTGGCGCGAAGACGGCGAGCAGGACCGGTGGCGCGGTGATGACGGTGGGCAGGACCGGTGGCGTGAAGACGGCGAGCGGGACCGGTGGCGCGGTGACGACCGCCGGTGAGCCGACTCGACGGGCCGATACCGATCTCGCCGGTTAGGCTCGCCGCATGACCGAATCATCGTCCCCGGGCTCGGACGGTCGCTCCTTCGCCGAACTGGACGCGCTCTCCACCGAGGAGCTTCGTGAGCAGGCGTTCGCCCTGGCCAGGGAACGCCGGGACGTCAAGTTCTTCTGGTCCGTCCTGCGGCACCTGCCCAACGCCGACGAGGCGGCGGTGCTCGACGGCGCGCCCAACTCGGTCGGGCCGACCATCGACGAGGCGGCGGCGCTGTGGCGGGAGCTGACCGGCCATGGCTACGAGGAATCCGCGCCGTTGCTGCGGGCCGCCTTCATCGACTACCTGATGAAGCACTGAACCGATTCGTACGGTGAAGCGGATCGCCCTCAGGTTTGGCCGCCTCGGCTGGCCGGGAACTGGTCGGGGCATGTCGCTGACCAGCCGAGGCGGGGTCGACCGCCGTCGTAGCACCGCGACGGGCACCGGCACCCTCGCCGTGCTCGTCCTGGTCGGTGTCGGCGGCAGCCCCGGCTACACCGGGTGGGCCGAGGCGAACACCGACCCGAACTCGGCGGCCGGCTGGTTCCTGCGCCTGCTCGCCTGGCCGAGCTGGCGGTTCGACTCGGACCGTCCGATGGAGACGCTTTTCACCGACGGGCTGCGTGCCCTGTTGCTGGTGGTTCTCGCCGCCGTCCTGCTCTACCTGCTGCCCGGACCGCAGTCCGCCCCGGCCGCCGGCCTGCTCAGCCAACTCTTCTCCGGTTGGGGCGCGTACGTCTTCGCGGCTGGCTTTGCCGCGCTGCTCAGTGCCCTGCTCGGGGCCGAGTCGTCACTCTTCGCCGCTGTCCAGTCGGCCGGCACCGGTGCCGCGTACGGCTTCTTCGCCGGCTGGATCATCGGCGTCGCCAGCCTCGGCGGCCGGGCCTGACCGACCCGCCGCTTCCAGGCCAGGAATGCGGCTGGCCTGACCTCCCAGGCCAGGAATGCGGCTGGCCCTGACCGGACCGCCGCTCCCAGGTAGGAAGCGGCCGGCCCCAGCGCGAGCAGCCGGTCAGTTCTCCGGTCCGCCCAGATCCAGCAGTTGTCGCCGGCTCAGCACGCCGACCGGTTCGCCGTCGTCGACCACGACCGCCCGGTCGGCGGCCGAGGTCAGCAGGACAGCCAGCGCGTCGTACGCCGAGCCGCCCAACCGGACCCGGGGCAGGTCCGCGCCGTCGTCGCCGGTCAGCGGACGCAGCGTCGCGCGGGTGACCGGGGTGACCGCCAGCCGGCGGATGCCCCGGTCGGCCCCGACGAAGTCGCGGACGAACTCCGACGCCGGCTCGCCGAGCACCGCGGCCGGCGTGTCGAACTGTTCCAGCCGGCCGCCCTCGGAGAGCACCGCGATCCGGTCGCCGAGCCGGACCGCCTCGTCCAGGTCGTGGGTGACCAGCACGATGGTCTTGCGTACCTCGGCCTGTAGCCGGAGGAACTCCTCCTGCAACCGGGTCCGCACGATCGGGTCCACGGCGGAGAACGGTTCGTCCATGAGCAGCACCACCGGGTCGGCGGCCAGCGCTCGGGCCACGCCGACCCGTTGCCGTTGCCCGCCGGAGAGTTCGTGCGGGTACCGGCGACCGAACTGCGCCGGGTCGAGCCCGACCAGCTCGAGCAACTCGTCGACCCGGTGGCGGCTGCGCTCCTTCGACCAGCCGAGCAGCCGGGGCACGGTGGCGACGTTGGCGCGTACGGTCTGGTGCGGGAAGAGGCCGACGTTCTGGATGACGTAGCCGATCCGGCGGCGCAGTGTCACCGGGTCGACCCGGGTGACGTCGTCGTCGCCGAGCAGGACCCGGCCGGAGGTTGGCTCGATCAGGCGGTTGATCATCCGGAGCACGGTCGACTTCCCGCAGCCCGACGGGCCGATCAGCACCACGAGTTCGCCGGCCCGTACCTGGAGGCTCAGGTCACGCACCGCCTCGGTGCCGTCGGGGTAGCGCTTGCCGATCCCGTCCAGGGTGATCGACGCGGCGGTGCCCGTCGACGCGGTCGCGCGGTCGGCGACAAGATCGGGGTCCGGGGTAACGTCCACGCATGTCCTTCCGCCTGAGCTACCGGGCCGATCCGGGTAACCCGTGGTTCTCCTGGCAGTACGTTCGGGACAACTCCGACAGCATCGTCGCCGCGCTGGGGGAGCACGCCTCGCTGACCGCCCGCGCGGTGGTGATCGCCGCGTTGGTGGCCCTGCCACTGGCGGTGGCGGCGTACTGGTTCCGGCCACTCACCGGCCCGATTCTCGCACTGACGGGTGTGCTCTACACGATCCCGTCCCTGGCGCTGTTCGCCTTCCTGGCGCCGTACCTCGGAATCGGGGCGGTGACCGTACTCAGCGTGGTGGTGCTCTACGCGCTGCTGGTCATCGTGCGCAACGTGCTGGCCGGGCTCAACCAGGTGCCGCCCGAGGTGCGGGAGGCCGCCCAGGGCATGGGGTACGGCCGCTGGGGCCGGCTGTTCCGGGTGGAGCTGCCGCTGGCGCTGCCCGGCATCCTCACCGGGCTGCGGCTCGCCACCGTCTCCACGGTCGCGCTGGTGACGGTGGGCGTGGTGGTCGGCCGGGGCGGACTCGGCCAGCTCATCTTCGCCGGCTTCCAGAACAACTTCTACAAGGCGCAGATCATGACCGGCACCCTGCTCTGCGTGCTGCTGGCGCTGCTGCTCGACCTGGTGCTGGCCGGGGTCGGCCGGCTGCTCACCCCCTGGTTGCGGAGGACCACCCCATGAGCGCGATCGAGCAGGCGGTGCTCTGGCTCAACGACCCGCTGAACTGGACCAACCCGGGCGGCATCCTGGAACGGCTCACGGAACACCTGACCATGTCGGCGGCGGCGGTCGCCCTCGGCTGTCTGGTGGCCTGGCCGGTCGGGTTCTGGCTCGGGCACACCGGCCGGGGCGGTGGCCTGGTGGTGCTCGTCTCCAACGTGACCCTCGCCGTGCCGACCCTCGCCCTGCTGACCATCCTGCCGTTGACCTTCCTCGGGTTCGGGCAGCCGGCGGTGGTGGTCGCGCTGGCCGTCTTCGCCGTGCCGCCGCTGCTGGCGAACGCGTACACCGGGATCCGGCAGGCGGATCCGGAGGCCCGCGACGCGGCCCGGGGCATGGGCTTCTCCGGTTGGCAGGTGCTGCGCCGGGTGGAGTTGCCGCTGGCGGTGCCGTACCTGGCGGCCGGGTTCCGGACCGCCACCGTCCAGGTGGTCGCCACCGCCGCGCTGGCCTCCTTCGTCAACGGGGGCGGGCTGGGCCAGATCATCCGGGCCGGCTTCGGCCTGGACATCGCGGCCGGCGGTGGGCAGATCCTCGCGGGCGGGGTGCTGGTGGCCGGGCTGGCGATCCTGGTCGAGTTGCTCCTGGCCCTGGTCGAGCGGCTGGTCACCCCGCGCCCGCTGCGGCGGGTCCGCCGCCGGGCCAGCCGCCGCGCGGCGGGTGCCGTGGCCGGCGGCTGAGCCGCTGGCGGGGGTCGAGCACTGAGGTCAGCCGTGGCCGGCGGCTGAGTCGCCGGTGGGGGTGAAGCCGCCGATGTGCTCGCCGGTTGCCGGGCCCGAGGGAGCCGGAGCCGGGTCACCCTGGGGTGACGCATGGGTGACGATCCGGTGACAAACCCGCCATGCGGACTTGTCGGGCCGCCCCCGAAAGTGTTTCGTGGAACTTCTGCGAGCGCGTCTCGCGTGATTCCGCGAGGATGTCTCGTGGGATCCCACGGGAATCGACTCGGGGAGACACACGGGCGGCAGGACGATCGCCCGTCGGACACGCGGCCGGCCCGGACGGGTCGCGCCGGGACACAGGAGGCGGGCTGATGATGCGCGCGCGTACTCGACTGGCCATCGGCGCGGTGGGCGCCCTTGCCGCAGCGGGATTCCTCACCGCCTGCGGCGACGCGGGCTCCTCTGGCACCGAGGCGCCGGAGGCAGCGGCCTCCGGTGCGGGCTGCGCCCCGGTCGCCGGCGACCAGTTGGTCGTCCTCGAGGACGACAAGAAGCTCCAGAACACCGACAACGTCATTCCGGCGATCAACGCCAAAGCGGCGAACCCGCAGCTCATCGCCGCCCTCGACAAGGTTTCGGCGGTGCTGGACACGCCGAAGCTGGTCGCGCTCAACAAGGCCGTCGACGTGGACCGCAAGACGCCCGAGGCGGCGGCCGAGGAGTTCGCCACGGCGAACAACCTGACCGACGGCATCGCCAAGGGACCGGGTGGCCCGATCGTGGTCGGGGCGGCCAACTTCAGCGAGAGCCAGACCCTCGCCGAGCTGTACCGGATCGCGCTCACCGCTGCCGGATACCAGGTCAAGGTGCAGCAGGTCGGCAACCGTGAGCTGTACGAGCCGGCCCTGGAGAAGGGCGATATCCAGGTGTTCCCGGAGTATGCGGCGACCCTGGCCGAGTTCCTCAACAAGAAGGCCAACGGCAAGGACGCCCCAGAGGTCTCCTCGCCCGACCTGGACAAGACCGTCGCCGCCCTCAAGACGGCTGGCGAGAAGGCCGGTCTGACCTTCGGTGCGCCCTCGGCCGCCCAGGACCAGAACGCCTTCGCGGTCACCAAGGCGTTCTCCGACAAGTACGGTGTGACAACCCTCACCCAGCTCGCTGAGAAGTGCTCCGGTGCCGACACCGTGCTCGCCGGCCCGCCGGAGTGCCCGGAGCGAACGAAGTGCCAGGCCGGCCTGGTCCAGGTCTACGACTTCAAGGCCGGCTCGTTCAGCTCGCTGGACGCCGCCGGACCGCAGACCAAGAACGCCCTGAAGACCGGTGCCGCCAGCGTGGGCCTGGTCCTCTCCTCGGACGGGGCGCTCGCGGTCAGCTGAGTCCGTCCGCGCGCCGGCCGCCCGACGCGTGGAGCATGTCGTTCCGCCGACGGTGCCCGAAATCGGGCACCGTCGGCTTTTTCGTCCCAGGAACGCTCGGTAGGCTGCACACCCATGCCCGCTTCCGACGACAAGCGCGCCGCCTCGCGGTCGACCCTTCTCTTCCGGGCTGGTCTGGCGGTCGCCGCGCTCGCGGCGTTGCTGCTGCTGGTCGCCGACGGCAACGGTGTGCTGCGCGTCGCCGCCGTGCTCGCGATCGCCTCGGTGGTCATGATCGGCCTGTCGATCACCCTCCGTCCGGACGCCGTCGGCGAGGTGCGGCAGCTCGCCGACGAGATCGACGAGTTGCGCGCCGAACTCACCGCTGTCGCCCACTCCGCCCGACAGGCCGCCGCCCCCGACCGGTGGTCGCCGGAGCCGGCGGCGGCTCGGGCCCGGGTCGGTGACGTGGCGACGGCCCGGGTCGGTGAGGTGTCGACCGAACCGGCCGGCGAGCCACCCCGGGCCGGGCGGGCGCGGGTGGCGCCGGCCGACGTGGCCGGGGTGGATCCGCTCCGGCGGGGCGCCGACGAACCGGAGCCGGAGGAGGCGATGCCGGACCACCGTCCGCGTCGGGTCGCCGAGACCGACCACTGGCGGGCCGAGCCCGCGTACGGCCGTCACCCCGAGGAGCACCGTCACCCCGAGGAACACCGTCACCCCGAGGGACCCCGCCACCCCGAGGGACCCCGTCGCGCAGAGGAACACGCAGCGGGCCGCCGTGCCGAGGACCACCGGCGTACCGACGAACACGGAGCGGGCCGGCGGACCGGAGAACCGGGTGAGGGCCGCCGCCGGGTCGAGGACCGGGACGACGCTCACCGGGCGGAGGACGACCACCGCCGGGCCGGGGCCGGTGGCCGGCGCCGCGCGGACGAACACGACGGGTCGGCGGAGCACGGCACCGGGCGTCGGCGGGCACCCGAGCCGGACGAGGAGTCGTTCGGCGACCACCGGTCGGCCGGAGACTGGTACGCCGACGAGGAGCCGGCCGCCCGGTCGCGGGCCACCCCCCGGTACGCCGAGCGGTCGGCGGGCGGGGTGTACGGCGCGCCGCCCCGCTCCGACCGGTCCGACGGCCGAGCCGGGGCCACGCCCGGCCCGGAGGTACCATCCCGCCCGGTCGGCATGGTGCGGCACACCGAGACCGTGCACGTGACCACCCGGCACACCATCGTCGACGGCACCGGCGCGGACCCGGGTCCGGGCAGCGGCTACGGCCGGTGGACGCCGGCTGAGGAGCAGCCGTGGACGGGGCACGCCCCGGAGCGAGACGACCGGTGGGACGGCTACCCGCCGTCGGAGGACCATGCCCGACCGGGCCGCCCGCGTGGGTCGGCGCGGCCGGCACCGCCGTCCGGACACCCCGACCGCTCCTGGGACGCCCCGCCGGCCGGGTCCGGTCCGGCCGAGGCGCGGTCCTGGTCCGGCCCGGCGGACCGGTCCGGGTCGGACGGTTCCCCCGACTGGTCCGGCCACCGCGCACCGAACCAGGGCGGAACGGACCGGCGCACGCCGGCCGGTGACCGGGGCTGGTACGGGGCCGACGACCGGTACGGACCGCCGGGCGGAGACGACGGGCGGTCCCGGCGGAGCGCGGCGGAGCGGTCGGGCCGGACGTACCCGTCGACGGAGGCCGGGGCCGGGGCCGACGACTGGTCCGAGGTCCAGGCCGGCGGCCGGTGGGCGACCGTCCGGGACGACGGACACGGTCGGGAACTGCGGATGGGTGAGCGGCGGGCGGCGGTGCACGCCGACGACAGCGGCACCGAACTGCGGGTGGAGGACCATTGGGCGGCCGTCCGGCGGCCCCGGCGCGGGCAACCCGACGACGGGTACGACCGCGACGAGCCGGGCCGCGGTTCCCGGTCGGCGTACCCGCGCGGAAACGACCGGGGCGATCACCGCCCCGACCTGAACCGGGCGCTGCCGCCGGGCGGGGTGCCGGTGCCGGAGCAGTGGCGGCCCGCGCGGGGCGACCGTCCGACGCACGGCTGGTCGACGCCCGACGAACCCGAACCCGCGCCCGGCTGGTCGACGTCGCCGCACGGGCCCGAGTCGGCGCACGGCTGGTCGGGGTCGCATGAGCCCGAGCCGTCACACGGGCGGTCGGCGTCGCGCGGACAGCGGCCGGCCGACGACTGGCCGGATCCGGCCCGCCGGCGCGAGCCCGGCTCGGACCGGTACGGCCGGTCGTACGGGGAGCCCGAGCGACGCGGCGACGACTCCCCGGGGCACTGGCGCTGACCCCGTCCCCGGCGGCCACCTGTCGGGGCCGTCGACCTGTAGCTACTTGTCGGGGCGGCGACCAAACGCCACCTGTCGGGGCCGTCGACCTGTAGCTACTTGTCGACGTCGCCGACGACGAAGAACATCGAGCCGAGGATCGCGACGAGATCGGGGACCAGGCAGCCGGGGATCAGGGTGGCCAGCGCCTGCACGTTGGCGTACGACGCCGTGCGCAGCTTCAGCCGCCACGGCGTCTTCTCGCCCCGGGAGACCAGGTAGTAGCCGTTGATGCCGAGTGGGTTCTCGGTCCAGGCGTAGGTGTGCCCCTCCGGTGCCTTGACCACCTTCGGCAGCCGGGTGTTGACCGGTCCGGTCAGTTGGTCCACCCGGTCCAGACACCGCTGGGCGAGATCGAGTGAGACGTACACCTGGTCGAGCAGCACCTCGAAGCGGGCGTGGCAGTCCCCGGTGGTGCGGGTGACCACCGGGACGTCCAGTTCGCCGTAGGCGAGGTACGGCTCGTCCCGGCGCAGGTCGAGGTCGAGCCCGGAGGCGCGGGCGACCGGGCCGGACGCGCCGAACGCGGCGGCGTCGGCGGCGGACAGCACCCCGACCCCGACCGTACGGGCCAGGAAGATCTCGTTGCGCCGGATCAGGTTGTCCAGGTCGGGCAGGCGGCGGCGTACCTCGTCGATGGCCGCGCGGGCGCGGCGCGTCCAGCCGGCCGGCACCTCCTCTTTGAGCCCGCCGACCCGGTTGAACATGTAGTGGATCCGGCCGCCGGAGACCTCTTCCATGACCGCCTGGAGCGTCTCCCGTTCCCGGAAGGCGTAGAACATCGGCGTGATCGCGCCGATCTCCAGCGGGTAGGACCCGAGGAACATCAGGTGGTTGAGCACCCGGTTCAGCTCGGCGAGCGCGGTCCGCAGCCAGACCGCCCGCTCCGGCACCTCCAGCCCCATCAGCCGTTCGACGGCGAGTACCACGCCCAGCTCGTTGGAGAAGGCCGACAGCCAGTCGTGCCGGTTGGCCAGCACGATGATCTGCCGGTAGTCGCGGACCTCGAAGAGCTTCTCGGCGCCCCGGTGCATGTACCCGATGATCGGCTCGCAGGCGACCACCCGTTCGCCGTCGAGCACCAGTTTCAACCGGAGCACTCCGTGGGTGGAGGGGTGCTGCGGGCCGATGTTCAGCACCATGTCGGCGGTGTCCAGACCCGTCCCGGTGCCGACGGTCAACTCACGCAGGCTCCCGGCGTCGGTGGTCATGCCCGACATCGTGCCACGGCTCAGGACCGGGGTGGCGGTGGTGGCCCGGACCCCGCCAACGGCGCGGGGATGCCCACCGGCTGCAACAGCCACCAGTGTCCGCCCAGCCCGGCCGGCTCGGTCAGCTCGGCGACGGCCGACGCGGCGGCGAGCGCGCGGACGTACCCGGCCGGATCGGTGGCGGCCAGGGCCAGGGGTGGGCGACCACCGTCGGCCCCGAGCGACCGCAGTGCCTCCCGCTGACCGAGCAGCGCGTACGGCGTACCGGCCACCGCCGAGCCGGCGTCGCCGGCCGCGTCCACGGCGACGTGTGCGGTGAGGTCGCAGGAGCCGTCCGGCACCGGCGGCACCTGTCGACCGGCCCGGTATCCGGTCAGCGTCCCGGCGATCGGACGGTCGGCGCGCAGGTGGCCGTAGTCGACGGCCAGGGCGAGTCCCCGGTCGACGGCGCCTACCGCCTCCGCCCAGGCCACGTCCCGGGTCCGCCCGATCTCGGCCCGGCTCCCTGGGGCCGGGTCCGGCCACCAGGTCGCCAGCCACTCGGCGTCGGCCGGGTCGACCGGCCCGCCGACGGACTCGACGCCGGCCGCGTCGACCAGCACGGTGCGCCAGCCGTCGTCGGTGGCCACCGCCACGTCCAGCGGCACGTTGTCCAGCCACTCGGTGGCCAGCAGCAACCCGGTGACGCCCGCCGGCGCGCGATCCCGCCAGTCGACGGCGGCGGTGAGCCCGGGCGGCCGGGACGCCACCTCGACTGCGGTGAGTCGGAGCCGATCGGCCAACGGCTGCCCCGACCCACCGGCATCCTCCGTCGGCTGGTCCACGCCGTTCCCGTCCGTCGGCTGGTCGCCGCTGGTGGCCGCACCGGTGGTCGGCGACTGCCGGCCACCGGCCCCACCCGCCGTGCGGTCGGCGGCGAGCCGGGCGAGGGTGGTGAGCAGTTCACCCCGTCCCGCGCCGACGTCCACCACGTCGAGCCGGGCGGGACGCCCGAGCGCCGCGTCGACCCGCTCGACCAGCCGCAGCAGCGCCGCGCCGAACACCGGGGACGCGTGCACGCTGGTCCGGAAGTGCGCCGCCGGACCGGCGCCGGCCACGAAGAAACCGTCGGGGCCGTAGAGCGCCGTGGTCATCGCCGCCCGCCAACCGGTGCCCATCAGTCCGTCCCTCGTCGAGGTGGGGGTCACCGTGTCGACCCTACGGCCCGTCCATCCCGGGACGGCCGCTCGGGCCCGGTCGAACCGGTCACCGTAGGGGCCGCTCGGGTGCGGTCGAACCGGCCACCGCAGGGCCCCGTCCGCGACCCCACCGGTGCTGGTGAAGGTTTTCACACCTGTCTGTGCGTGCCGGTGCCCACGGCGCATACTTGCGCTTGACCGGTACCACCTTCGAGGACTGGATCATCGCCATGAGCGCATCACTGCGCCCGCGCCCCGGCGCGCCCACCGGCAGCGCCGTCGAACCGCCGGGCCACCTCCCCGTTCTTCCCCGCCATCTCACCGTCGGCGTGATCGGTGCCGGCCGGGTCGGTGCGGTGCTGGGTGCGGCGCTCACCGCCGCCGGTCACCGGGTGGTCGCCGCCGCCGGTGTCTCCGCCGCCTCCACCGCCCGGATCGCCCGGTTGTTGCCCGACGCCCGACGCCGGTCGGTGCTGGCGGTCGCTCGCGCCGCCACCGACCTGCTGCTGGTGGCGGTCCCGGACGACGCGCTCACCGCCGTGGTGACCGGTCTCGCCGAGAGCGGCGTCCTGCGCGCCGGCCAGGTGGTCGCGCACACCTCCGGCGCGTACGGGTTGGGCGTGCTCGCCCCGGCCGTCGAGGTGGGGGCCCGGCCGCTGGCGCTGCACCCCGCGATGACCTTCACCGGTACGCCCGACGACCTCGACCGCCTGCCCGGCGTCTCGTATGGGGTGACCGCCCCGCCGGAGCTGCGGACACTGGCCACCCGTCTGGTCGCCGACCTCGACGGTGTGCCGGAGTGGATCGACGAGGCGGACCGGTCGCTCTACCACGCGGCCCTGGCGCACGGCGCCAACCACCTGGTCACCCTGGTCAACGAGGCGGCCGACCGGCTGCGCGACGCCGGGGTGGACGAGCCGGCCCGGGTGCTCGCCCCGTTGCTGCGGGCGGCGCTGGAGAACGCCCTGCGGCTCGGGGACGACGCGTTGACCGGTCCGGTGTCACGCGGGGACGCCGGCACGGTCCAGCGGCACCTCGAGCGGTTGACGGCGACCGCGCCGGACTCGGTCGGGGCGTACCTGGCTCTGGCCCGGCGTACCGCCGACCGGGCGATCGCCGCCGGCCGGCTCCGGCCGGTCGACGCGGAGTCGCTGCTCGGGGTGCTGGGCGGCGCGACGAACCGGGAGGCAGTGGCATGACCGAGGTGGTGCACACCCGGGCGGACCTGGCCCGGGCGCGGGGCGCGCTGACCGGCACGGTCGGGGTGGTGATGACCATGGGCGCGCTGCACTCCGGGCACGAGTCGCTGCTCAGGGCCGCCCGGGAGCAGGCCGACCACGTCCTGGTGACGATCTTCGTCAACCCGTTGCAGTTCGGCCCGAACGAGGACTTCGACCGGTACCCGCGCACCCTCGACGCGGACCTCGAGGTGTGCCGGCGGGCCGGGGCGGACCTGGTCTTCGCCCCCTCGGTCGCGGACATGTACCCGGACGGGCCACCCCACGTACGGCTCGAGCCGGGGCACCTCGGCGGCGAGTTGGAGGGGGAGAGCCGGCCCGGCTTCTTCCACGGGGTGCTCACCGTGGTCCTGAAGCTGCTCCAGCTCACCCGGGCCGACCTCACCTTCTTCGGGGAGAAGGACTACCAGCAGCTCACCCTGGTCCGGCGGATGGTCCGCGACCTCGAGGTGCCGGTCCGGGTCGTCGGCGTACCGACGGTGCGCGAGCCGGACGGGCTGGCCCTGTCCAGCCGCAACCGCTACCTGTCCCCGGCCGAGCGGGTCACCGCGCGGAGCCTCTCCGCCGCACTGCACGCCGGCTCGCTGGCCGCCTCGGACGGTGCGACCGCCGCCGACGCGCTGGCCGCCGCCCACGCCGCCTTCGACAAGGTCGGCGGCTCCGGCGCGGAACTGGACTATCTGGTGCTCACCGACCCCGACCTGGAACCCGGTCCGCTCACCGGCCCGGCCCGGCTGCTGATCGCGGCCCGGGTCGGCACCACCCGGCTCATCGACAACATGGCGATCCGGCTCGATCCCCGCTGACCATCCGACCCGGGCCGGACCGGTCCGGGGTACGACCGCGAGAGGCAAACCCGATGTACCGCACCATGCTGAAGTCGAAGATCCACCGGGCCACGGTGACCCAGGCCGACCTGCACTACGTCGGCTCGGTGACCGTGGACCAGGATCTCCTCGACGCCGCCGACCTGCTCCCCGGTGAGCAGGTGGCGATCGTGGACATCACCAACGGCGCGCGGTTGGAGACCTACGTCATCCCCGGCGAGCGGGGCAGCGGCGTGATCGGCATCAACGGGGCCGCCGCGCACCTGGTGCACCCCGGTGACCTGGTCATCCTCATCTCGTACGGGCAGATGGACGACGCCGAGGCGCGGACGTACCAGCCCCGGGTGGTGCACGTCGACGCCGACAACCGGGTGATCGAGCTGGGTGTCGACCCGGCCGGGGTGGCCCCGGGCATGGTCGGTGACCCGGTACGCGGAGACGTGCTCGCCGTCCGCTGACCGCCGTGCCCGTTCCGGCTGCCGGCCGGCCCGGTCCTTGTCGCCGGTGTCCGGTTCCGGCCCGCACGTGCGGTCTGTTACCGGAGGGTCATTTGTTGTTACCCTCACCGCGCGCCGTCGGGCGACGGCCGCTGGCTGGGGGAGGCCGCGATGAGCGGGATTTTCCGCTGTTCCCGGCGCGGGCGTCGGGCGGGGAGGAGCCTGGCCGCAGCGGTGCTGGCGGCCACCCTGCTGGCCGGCTGCGCCAGCTCCGACGGGCTGGACGGTGACCTGGTCGACGACTGGGCCGCCCTGGCCGCGCCCGGACCGTTCGTGCCGCCGGCCGGGGTCTGCCAGGTGGCCGACTTCGCGGACGTGGTCCCGCTCGCCACCTTCACGCCGGTGGACTGCGGCGTCCCACACCGGGTGGAGACCGCGCACGTGGGCACCTTCCCGCCCGCCGTCACTGCCGTCCCGGCCGTCGACTCGCCGCCGATGCGGGGCGCCTTCGCCGACTGCGACACCCGCGCCTCGGCGTACGTGGGGGACGAGTGGCGGGCCGGGCGGCTACGGCTCGGGGTGGCCCTGCCGTCCAAGGTCGGCTGGACGTCCGGTGCCCGCTGGTACCGCTGCGACCTGACCGAGGTCGACACCGTGGAACGTGACGGCCGGACGGTGCTGCGCTCCGGCAGCCTGCGGGACGCCCTGAAGGGACCCTCGCCGCTCCGGCTGGGCTGTCAGAGTGCGCGTACCGGGCCGGAGTTGGGCGTGCAGGCGGTCACCCCGGCCGACTGCGCCAAGGCGCACAACGCCGAGTTCGCCGGGGTGTGGAAGGCCCCCGACACCCCGTTCCCGGTGAAGCCCGCTGACTGGGCTCCGCTCTACGCCGGCTGCCGGTCCGTCCTCGCCCGGTACGCCGGCCTGCCGGCCGACGACTACCTTCGGTTCCGCGTCGACGTGGTGGTACGCCCACCCGGGGCGGGCCGGTGGAAGGCCGGCGACCGGGGCGTCCGCTGCTACCTCTGGCTCAGCGACCGCACGGTGACCCGCTCGCTCAAGGGCGCCGGCCCCACAGCCCTGCCGATCCGCACCCGCTGACCCCCTGCCACCGCCCGGCCCGGTGTCGCCGCCACGACCGGTGTCGCCGCCACGCCCTGCCCGGGAGCGGCCCCGCGACCGGCGTAGATGTGGTGGCGGGGGAGGAAGGTCGGCCGCGCCACTCGATGTGGCCCCGCCGCTGCGCGGGCGGTCCCGGCGCGGTTGACTGTGCCCATGGAGCTGTCGACCGTCGCGCTGCCCCGCGTTCCCGACCTGCTGGCCGCGCCCGCGCCCGGATGGGTGGAGACCACGGACGTGATCGTGGTCGGGTCCGGGGTCGCCGGGCTGACTGCCGCGCTGCACCTGCGGGAGGCGGGGCTGCACGTCACCGTCGTCACCAAGGTCAGCATCGACGAGGGCTCGACCCGCTGGGCGCAGGGTGGCATCGCCGCGGTGCTCGACCCGGCGGACACCCCGGCCGCGCACGCGTACGACACCGAGGTCGCCGGGGTGGGGCTCTGCGACCCGGCGGCGGTGCGGGTGCTGGTGGAGGAGGGGCCGGCCCGGCTGCGGGAGCTGATGCGGATCGGGGCCGAGTTCGACCGGCACCCGGACGGCTCGCTGATGCTGACCCGGGAGGGCGGGCACCGGGCCGACCGGATCGTGCACGCCGGCGGGGACGCCACCGGTGCGGAGGTCCAGCGGGCCCTGCACGCCGCGGTCCGCCGTGACCCGTGGATCCGACTGGTCGAGCACGCCCTGGTGCTGGACCTTCTCCGTGCCCCCGGGGCCGGCCCTGGCGGGCTCGGCCGGGCCTGCGGGATCACCCTGCACGTGCTCGGCGAGGGGAGCGAGGACGGCGTCGGCGCGATCCTGGCCCGCGCGGTCGTCCTGGCCACCGGCGGCATGGGCCAGATCTTCGCCGCGACCACCAACCCGGCCGTGTCGACCGGGGACGGCGTCGCGCTGGCCATGCGGGCCGGAGCGGACGTCACCGACGTGGAGTTCGTCCAGTTCCACCCGACCGCGCTGATCGTCCCGGAACACGCCCGGGTGCCCGGGGCCGGGCACGCCCAGCAGCCGTTGGTCTCCGAGGCGCTGCGCGGCGAGGGCGCGTACCTGGTCGACGCCGACGGCAAGCGGTTCATGGTGGGGCAGCACGAGCTGGCCGAGCTGGCCCCCCGGGACGTGGTGGCCAAGGGCATCCACCGGGTGCTGCTGGCCACCGGCACGGACCAGGTCTACCTCGACGCCCGGCACCTCGGCGGCGCCCACCTGGCCCGCCGCTTTCCGACCATCGTGGCCTCCTGTCTGGCCATCGGGGTGGACCCGGCGACCGATCTGATCCCGGTCGCCCCGGCCGCCCACTACGCGTCGGGCGGCGTCCGTACGGACCTGCACGGCCACACCTCCATCCCCGGCCTGTACGCCTGCGGCGAGGTGGCCTGCACCGGGGTGCACGGCGCCAACCGGCTGGCCAGCAACTCGCTGCTGGAGGGGCTGGTCTTCTCCCGCCGGATCGCCGAGGACATCGCCCGCAGCCTGCCGGAACAGGCGCAGCCCGCGCCGACCGGCGCGTGGTGCGGCGGGGGCGGCTGGGTCGTGCCGCCGGAGGTGACGCCGGTGCTGCAACGGGCGATGACCCGGGGAGCCGGGGTGCTCCGCTCGGCGGAGACGCTGGCCGCGACGGCGGCGACGCTGACCGAACTCGGCACGGGACGGAGCGCGCCCCGGACGGCGAGTTGGGAGGCGACGAACCTGGTGACAGTGGCGTCGACGCTGGTCGCCGCCGCCTACGCCCGCCGGGAGACCCGGGGCTGCCACTGGCGGGAGGACTTCCCGACCGCCGACGAGACGTGGCGTGGCCACCTGGTCGGGTCGATCGGGGCGGACGGCCGGCTGACCCAGCGGTGGCAGGGACCTGCATGAGTGCGAGGAGTGAGCCGGTTCTGCGAGCCCTCAGTCGCGAGCTAACCGGTTCTGCGAGCCCGCAGTCGCGAACTAAGGAGACACGGATGAGGGAGTCGACCCAGCAGGCGCTGCGGGAGGGCGGGCTCGATCCGGCGGAGGTCCGGCGGATCGTCGAGTCCGCGCTGCGTGAGGACCTCGGCCCGGAGTTCCGGGACGTGACCAGTGTCGCCACCATTCCGGCCGAGCAGACCGACACCGCCGACCTGGTGGCCCGGGCGGACGGGGTGGTCGCCGGGCTGGCCGTGGCCGCGGCCGTGTTCGAGCTGGTCGGGCCGCTGACCGGCGAGAGCCGTACGGTCGGGGTGTCCCTGGTGGCCGCCGACGGCGCGCGGGTGGCGCGCGGCGACGTGCTGGCGACGGTGACCGGCCCGACCCGGCTGCTGCTGACCGCCGAGCGGACGGCGCTCAACCTGCTCTGCCGGATGTCCGGGGTGGCCACCCACACCCGGGCCTGGGCGGACGCGCTGGGCGGAACGAAGGCGATGGTGCTGGACACCCGGAAGACCACCCCGGGGCTGCGCTTGCTGGAGAAGTACGCGGTCCGCGCCGGGGGCGGCACGAACAAGCGGATGGGCCTGTACGACGTCGCGATGATCAAGGACAACCACAAGTTCGCGGCCGGGGGCATCGCCGCCGCGTACCGGCGGGTCCGGGAGGCGTTCCCCGGGGTGGCGGTGCAGGTGGAGGTGGACACCCCGGCCGAGGCGCTGGAGGCGGTCGAGGCCGGCGCGGACTTCCTGCTGCTGGACAACATGTCCCCGGCGACCCTGGTCGAGGTGGTCGCCGCGGTTGGCGACCGGGCGGAACTGGAGGCGACCGGCGGGCTGACCCTCGACGTCGCCGCCGAGTACGCCGCCACCGGCGTCGACTACCTCTCGGTGGGCGCGCTGACCCACTCCTCGCCGATCCTGGACATCGCGCTGGACCTGCGGACGGCGTGAGTCGTACCGGCGTTGTCTAGGCTTCGTGCGTGCTGCTCTGCATCGACATCGGAAACACCAACACCGTGCTGGCCACCTTCGACGGCGACCGGCTGGTGCACTCCTGGCGGGTCAAGACCGACGCCCGCTCGACCGCCGACGAGCTGGGCCTGATGTTCCGGGGCCTGCTCGCCGGGGACGCGGTGGAGATCACCGGGGTGGCCGCCTGTTCCACCGTGCCGGCTGCGCTCCGCTCGCTGCGGACCATGCTGGCCCGCTACTACGGCGACCTGCCCAGCGTGGTCGTCGAGCCAGGGGTGCGGACCGGGGTGCAGCTCGCCATCGACAACCCCAAGGAGGTCGGCTCCGACCGGGTGGTCAACACGCTCGCCGCGTACACCCTCTACGGCGGCCCGTCGATCGTGGTGGACTTCGGCACCACCACCAACTTCGACGTGATCAGCGGGCGGGGCGAGTTCCTGGGCGGGGCGTTCGCCCCCGGGATCGAGATCTCCTTCGACGCGCTCGCCGCCCGCGCCGCCCAGCTCCGCAAGGTCGAGGCGACGAAGCCCCGGTCGGTGATCGGCAAGAACACCGTGGAGTGCCTCCAGTCCGGCCTCTACTTCGGCTTCGCCGGGCAGGTGGACCGGATCGTCGACCGGATGACCGAGGAGTTGGGCGAGGTCAAGGCGGTGATCGCCACCGGCGGGTTGGCTCCGCTGGTGATCAACGAGTGCCGCACCATCACCCACCACGAGCCGATGATCACCCTCATCGGCCTCCGCCTCGTCTACGAGCGGAACGTCTGACCCCGCTCCCTGCTACGCGGGCCCGCGAGGGGGCGGGGTCAGGAGCGGTGGGCGCGGAAGGTGAGGGTGCGGTAGGGCAGGTCGAGGGTGGTCCGGCCGGCCAGGTCCGGGTGCTCGGCGAAGAGGGCGCGCAGCTCCCGGTCGACCCGCGCCCGCTCGGCCGCCCCGGCGGTCAGGTACGACGACCGGGTACGCAGCATCCCGACCACCTCGTCCAGGGTGCGCGTGATCCGGTGCGCGACCTCGAACAGCTCCACCGGCCCGAAGGCCGGGCCGAAGTCGGTGATCTCCTCGACCAGGTCACCGGCAATGTCGTGCCAGCCGGCGATCCGTCCCAGTTCGGCCACCCAGTCGACGCTCTCGTCCCGGCTGTTCCAGATTGGGGCGAACGTCCCGCCCGGCCGGAGCACCCGCGCGATCTCGGCGTGCGCCCGGTCCCGGTCGAACCAGTGGTACGCCTGACCCACCAGCACCGCGTCCGCCGTCCCGTCCGGCAGCGGTACCGCCTCGGCGCTGCCGGACAACGCGGTCACGCCCGGGGTGACGTCGGCCAGGGTCGCCCGCATGCCCGGGTCGGGTTCCACCGGGGTCACCTGGTGGCCGAGCGCCCGTACCCCGCGGGTGAGGATGCCGGTGCCGGCGCCGAGGTCGACCACCCGGGCCGGGACGGTCAGGTCGGCCAGCGCCCAGCGCAGCGCCCGCTCCGGATAACGGGGGCGGTACCGGTCGTACTCGGCGGCGGCGGGGCCGAACGACAGGGCCTGCGTGGGGTTCACCATGCCAGGAGGTTATCGAGTTCGGGCCGGCGGACGGCTTGAGTACGCTCGTGCCTTGAACCCACCCGATTTCTCCCGCTGAGGAAGCATGCCGTGACCGAGCAGAACGCCGTTCCGATCGACCCCGCCGACGACCTTCCGGAGCAGATGAAGGTCCGCCGGGAGAAGCGTGACCGGATGCTCGCCGACGGCGTCGAGCCGTACCCGGTCGGCTACCCCCGGACCAGCACCCTGGCCGCGGTTCGGGAGAAGTACGCCGACCTGCCCACCGATACCGCGACCGGGGACACCGTCTCGCTCACCGGCCGGGTGATCTTCGTACGGAACACCGGCAAGCTCTGCTTCGCCACCCTCCGGGACGGCGACGGCACCGAGTTGCAGGCGATGTTCTCCCTGGACCGGGTCGGCCCCGAACGGCTGGAGGACTGGAAGCGTCAGGTCGACCTGGGCGACCACGTGGGGGTCACCGGTGAGGTGATCACCAGCCGGCGGGGCGAGCTGTCGGTGCTCGTCTCCACCTGGGCGGTGACCGCCAAGGCGCTGCGTCCGCTGCCGGTGGCGCACAAGCCGCTCAGCGAGGAGGCCCGGGTCCGGCAGCGCTACGTCGACCTGGTCGTCCGTCCGCAGGCCCGGCAGATGGTGCGGACCCGGGCGTCGGCGGTCCGCAGCCTGCGCGACTCGTTGCACGGACAGGGATTCATCGAGGTCGAGACCCCGATGCTCCAGCTACTGCACGGTGGGGCCGCCGCCCGCCCATTCGTGACGCACAGCAATGCGTTGGGTACGGATCTCTATCTGCGAATCGCCCCGGAACTGTTTCTCAAGCGGGCCGTGGTCGGCGGCGTCGACCGGGTCTTCGAGATCAACCGCAACTTCCGTAATGAGGGCATCGACTCTTCGCACTCGCCGGAGTTCGCGATGCTCGAGACCTACGAGGCGTACGGCGACTACGACACGATGGCCGCGCTCACCCGGAATCTGGTGCAGCAGGCGGCGGTGGCGGTCGCCGGCTCGACCACGGTGACCCACGCCGACGGCCGGGAGTTCGACCTCGGCGGCGAGTGGCGCTCGGTGTCCCTCTTCGGTGTGCTTTCCGAGGCGCTCGGCGAAGAGGTGACCGTCCGCACCGACCGGGCCCAGCTGGTGCAGTACGCGGAGAAGGTCGGCCTGTCGGTCGACCCGAAGTGGGGTCCGGGCAAGCTGGCCGAGGAACTCTTCGAGGAACTGGTGGTGCCCGGTCTCCAGGAACCCACCTTCGTGCGGGACTACCCGGAGGAGACCAGCCCGCTCACCCGGGCGCACCGCACCGAGCCGGGCCTGGCCGAGAAGTGGGACCTGTACGTGCTCGGCTTCGAGCTGGCCACGGCGTACTCCGAGCTGGTCGACCCGGTTGTCCAGCGGGAACGGTTGGTGGCGCAGGCGTCGTTGGCGGCCCGGGGCGACGACGAGGCCATGCGGCTCGACGAGGACTTCCTGCGGGCCATGGAGTACGGAATGCCGCCGGCCGGGGGTATGGGAATGGGAATCGACCGGCTGTTGATGGCCCTGACCGGCCTGGGAATTCGGGAGACTATCCTCTTCCCCTTGGTGCGCCCCGAGTAGCGAGCCTACTCATCGGGTGGAATCGGCCGTCCTATTGACGGGGTCAGCATCGTGCCCGCTATTGTGCTCTTGTTAGCAGGAGAACCTGCTCGAAAGGAATGGCACGTGGCCAAGCAGATCATTCACAAGCTGGTCGATGACCTGGACGGCGGAGACGCCGACGAGACCGTCAAGTTCGCGCTCGACGGCGTTCAGTACGAGATCGACCTCTCCAACAAGAACGCCGACAAATTGCGGGAGCTATTCAGCCCGTACGTCGCGGCCGGCTCGAAGGTCGGTCGAGGCGGCGTGGTGGTCGGCGGTCGGGCCGCGCGCGGCCGGGGTGGCGCGACCGCGGACCGGGCGCAGAACAAGGCGATCCGGGACTGGGCGAAGCGGGAAGGGCGGGAGATCTCCGACCGGGGGCGGATCCCGCAGGAGATCGTCGACGAGTTCCACGCGAAGGCCGGCCACTGACGCCGACCCTCGACCGAGCAACACCGACGCCGGCCCGGAGCAGATGCTCCGGGCCGGCGTCGTTCCGCTGGTGTCCCCGGGTGCGGGCGCGTGGAAGGGGTCATTCGCGAAATTCGTCCCACCTAGCCCTCAACTGGGGTGATTGACGGTGCCGGCGCCCGCCCGTGCCGCCGATCGTGCCGTCGTCCGTGCCGCCGCCGGTCGTGCCGTCGTCCGTGCCGTCGTCCGTGCCGCCGTCCGTGCCGCCGTCCGTGCCGCCGTCCGTGCCGCCGTCCGTGCCGCCGTCCGTGCCGTCGCCGGTCGTCTGCCGCCCGGCCTCCGGTGTCCGTTGCCCTGCTCGGCGCCCGGGAGCGTCTCCGCCGGCGGGAAGGAATCCGGCGGGGCGGGCGTTGTCCACAACCGGTGGAGGCGTTGTCCACAGGCTGTGGAGAGCCGTTCGGGGCCGCAGAGGCCCGCCCACCGGCCCATCGAATTTCGCTCTGCGCGTACAGGACGGGTGCCCGGAACACCTCCTGAGCGCGGACGGTTGGGTAAAACGACGCGTACCGGGCTCCGACCGGAGACACACGACCTCAGCGGAGTCGGCTCGCGGCGATAGAGTAATGAGGCACGGGCGTCCACCCCGGTCGTCCGCGCACCGGCCCCGCCAAGATCTTGGCTATCAAGGCGCACGGCACGTGAGGAGCACGAGGGCATGTTCGAGCGGTTCACCGACCGAGCGCGACGGGTTGTCGTCCTGGCCCAGGAAGAGGCCCGGATGCTCAACCACAACTACATCGGTACGGAACACATCCTGCTGGGCCTGATCCACGAGGGTGAGGGCGTCGCGGCAAAGGCCCTGGAGAGCCTCGGCATCTCCCTCGAGGGCGTCCGCCAGCAGGTCGAGGAGATCATCGGCCAAGGCCAGCAGGCGCCGAGCGGGCACATCCCGTTCACGCCCCGGGCCAAGAAGGTGCTGGAGCTGTCGCTGCGCGAAGCGCTCCAGCTCGGCCACAACTACATCGGCACCGAGCACATCCTGCTCGGCCTGATCCGTGAGGGCGAGGGCGTCGCCGCCCAGGTGCTGGTCAAGCTCGGCGCCGACCTCAACCGGGTCCGCCAGCAGGTGATCCAGCTCCTCTCCGGCTACCAGGGCAAGGAGCCCGCCGCCGCCGGCACCGCGACCGGTGAGGCCGCGCCGTCGACCAGCCTGGTGCTGGACCAGTTCGGCCGCAACCTGACCCAGGCCGCCCGTGAGGGCAAGCTCGACCCGGTGATCGGGCGCGAGAAGGAGATCGAGCGGGTCATGCAGGTGCTGTCCCGCCGTACCAAGAACAACCCGGTCCTGATCGGTGAGCCCGGCGTCGGCAAGACCGCCGTGGTGGAGGGGCTGTCCCAGAAGATCATCAAGGGCGAGGTGCCCGAGACGCTGAAGGACAAGCAGCTCTACACCCTCGACCTCGGTGCCCTGGTGGCCGGTTCCCGCTACCGCGGTGACTTCGAGGAGCGCCTCAAGAAGGTGCTCAAGGAGATCCGCACCCGCGGCGACATCATCCTCTTCATCGACGAGATCCACACCCTGGTGGGTGCGGGTGCCGCCGAGGGGGCGATCGACGCCGCCAGCATCCTCAAGCCGATGCTGGCCCGGGGTGAGCTCCAGACCATCGGTGCCACCACCCTCGACGAGTACCGCAAGCACCTGGAGAAGGACGCCGCCCTCGAGCGGCGGTTCCAGCCGATCCAGGTGGGTGAGCCCTCGCTGGCCCACACCATCGAGATCCTCAAGGGCCTGCGCGACCGGTACGAGGCACACCACCGGGTGAGCATCACCGACGCCGCGCTGGTCGCCGCCGCCACCCTGGCCGACCGGTACATCTCCGACCGCTTCCTGCCGGACAAGGCGATCGACCTGATCGACGAGGCCGGCGCCCGGATGCGGATCCGTCGGATGACCGCGCCGCCAGACCTGCGCGACTTCGACGAGCGGATCGCCCAGGTCCGTCGGGACAAGGAGTCCGCGATCGACGCGCAGGACTTCGAGCGCGCCGCCCAGCTCCGCGACAAGGAGAAGCAGCTCCTCGGCCAGAAGGCCCAGCGGGAGAAGGAGTGGAAGGCGGGCGACCTGGACGTCGTCAGCGAGGTCGACGACGAGCAGATCGCCGAGGTTCTCGGCAACTGGACCGGCATCCCGGTCTACAAGCTGACCGAGGAGGAGACCTCCCGCCTGCTGCGCATGGAGGACGAGCTGCACAAGCGCGTCATCGGCCAGGAGGACGCGGTCAAGGCGGTCTCGAAGGCGATCCGGCGTACCCGGGCCGGCCTGAAGGACCCGAAGCGGCCGTCCGGCTCGTTCATCTTCGCCGGCCCGTCCGGTGTGGGTAAGACCGAGCTGTCCAAGGCGCTCGCCGAGTTCCTCTTCGGCAGCGAGGACGCGCTGATCCAGCTCGACATGTCCGAGTTCCACGACCGGTACACCGTGTCGCGGCTGGTCGGTGCCCCTCCCGGCTACGTCGGCTACGACGAGGGCGGGCAGCTCACCGAGAAGGTGCGGCGTCGGCCGTTCTCGGTGGTCCTCTTCGACGAGATCGAGAAGGCCCACCCGGACGTGTTCAACACGCTGCTCCAGATCCTGGAGGACGGTCGGCTCACCGACGGTCAGGGTCGGATCGTGGACTTCAAGAACACGGTCATCATCCTGACCACCAACCTCGGTACCCGGGACGTGGCCAAGGCGGTGTCGCTCGGCTTCCAGGCGTCGGAGGACTCCGAGTCCAACTACGACCGGATGAAGCAGAAGGTCAACGACGAGCTGAAGCAGCACTTCCGGCCCGAGTTCCTCAACCGGATCGACGACACCATCGTCTTCCACCAGCTGCGTCAGCAGGAGATCCTCTCGATCGTGGACATCATGATCGCCCGGATCGAGACCCAGCTGCGGAACAAGGACATGGGTCTGGAGCTGACCGACAACGCCAAGAAGTACCTGGCCGTCAAGGGCTTCGACCCGGTGCTCGGGGCGCGTCCGCTGCGTCGCACGATCCAGCGCGACATCGAGGACAACCTCTCCGAGCGGATCCTCTTCAACGAGCTGACCCCCGGTCAGATCGTGGTGGTGGACTGCGAGGGCGACCCGGAGAACATCGACAAGTCCAAGCTCGTCTTCCGGGGCGCGGACCGGCCGGCCACCGTGCCGGACGCCGTTCCCGCCGACCTCGGCGGCACCGCCGCCACGGGCGCGGACGAGGCGGCGTAACGGTCGGACCCCGACAGGTCTCACCACCTGCGGAACGACGATCAACCGGAGCGAGGGCCCGGCGGCGCAAGCCGCCGGGCCCTCGCTCTTTTCGCATCCGCCGGAGGCTGCTCGCATCCGCCGGAGGCTGCTCGCATCCGCCGGAGGCTGCTCGCATCCGCCGGAGGCTGCTCGCATCCGCCGGAGGCTGCTCGCATCCGCCCGAGGCTGCGCCACGTGGTAGCAGGGGTCCCCTGTTACCGCTTTTTGAGTAGCAGGGGACCCCTGCAACCACCCAGCGGCAGCGTAACCACGCTTCTGGTAGTGGTTACGCCCCCGGCAACCGCCTCAGGCGAGGTTCTGGCCGACCGGTGCGGGGGTATCGCCGGCCAGGCGGTAGGTGGCTTCGCCGGCCGGTTCGACCAGACCGTCGGTGACCAGGGCGGCCAGGGCGCGGGAGCGCTGCACGTCGTCGGACCAGACCTGGTCCAGCCGGACGCGGGGCACCGGGCCGATGGCCTCCCGCAACACCGCGAGCAGCAGTCCGCGTACCTGCCGGTCGGTGCCGGCGTACCGCTGGGGACGACGGGTCGGTCCGGTCGGCGCCTCCTGTCCGGAGGCCCGCCAGGCGCAGACCGACGCCACCGGGCAGACCGCGCAGCGTGGCGACCGGGCGGTGCAGACCACCGCGCCCAACTCCATGAAGGCCGCGCTCGCCAACGCGGCGGCGGCCGGCTCGACCGGTAGCAGTTCCTCGGTCGCCACCAGGTCGGCCGGGCGGGTGGTCGGGCCGGCGTCCGGCTCCCCGGCCACCGCCCGCGCCACCACCCGCCGGACGTTGGTGTCCACCACCGGGTGCCGCTGCCCGAACGCGAAGGCCGCCACGGCCCGCCCGGTGTACGTCCCGACGCCGGGCAGGGCGAGCAACTGGTCCAGCCGGTCCGGCACCGCGCCGCCGTGCCGTTCCACCAGGGCCACCGCGCACTCGTGCAGGCGTACCGCCCGACGGGGATAGCCGAGCCGTCCCCACATCCGGATCGCGTCGGCGGGGCTCTCGGCGGCCAGGGCGGCCGGCACCGGCCACCGGGCCAGCCACGCCTCCCAGGCCGGCAGCACCCGCACCACCGGGGTCTGCTGCAACATGACCTCGCTGACCAGGATCGCCCAGGGGCTCACGTCGGGGCCGCGCCACGGCAGGTCGCGGGCGTTCTGCTCGTACCACCGGCTGACCCGGTCGGCGAAACTCTGTTCTGTCATCGCGCCGCCGATGATGTCACGTCCGGTGCGTCCCGCAGCGTGGGCGGTCCGGGGCGGTCTCCGCCGTACCCGCCCCGATCAGGGAGAATGCCGGAATGAACGAGCTCGCGATCACCGTCATCGGCCGGGACCGGCCGGGCATCGTGGCCGACGTCGCGGAGGTGCTCTCCGGGCTCGGCGCGAACCTGACCGACTCGACGATGACCCGGCTGCGCGGCCACTTCGCGATGACCCTGGTCTGCGTCGGCCCGACCGCCGCCGAGGTCGAGGCCGCGCTCACCCCGCTCGTCGCCGGTGGGCAGCTCCTGGCGAGCGTACGGGCGGTCACCCCGGACGGCACCACGGCCCAGCCCGGCGAGCCGTACGTGATGGCGGTGCACGGCGCGGACCGGCTCGGCATCGTGGCGGCGACGACCCGGGCGCTGGCCGACGTCGGCGGCAACGTCACCGACCTGACCACCCGGCTGACCGGGGACCTCTACGTGGTGGTCGCCGAGGTAGACCTGCCGCCCGGCGCGGCCGACCGGCTGCGGGAGCGGCTCGCCCGGACGGCCGCCGACCTTGGCGTCGAAGTGACACTCCGCCCGGCCGACCCGGATCTGCTGTGACCACGCAGGTCACCGGCCTGGACGGCTGGACACCGGAGGAATTGGCCGTACCGGGTGCGGAGCGGCCGGTGGTGACCGCGCCGCACGCGGTGCTCAGCCGGGCCGGTGCCGAGGTCGACCCGACCTCCGACGAGGTGGTACGCCTCGCCGCCGACCTGATCGCCACGATGCGGGTCTCCCCGGGCTGTGTCGGGCTGGCCGCGCCACAGATCGGGGTGAATG
This sequence comes from Micromonospora pallida, assembly GCF_900090325.1. Classification (NCBI taxonomy): domain Bacteria; kingdom Bacillati; phylum Actinomycetota; class Actinomycetes; order Micromonosporales; family Micromonosporaceae; genus Micromonospora; species Micromonospora pallida. Next base: position 6,479,304 of record NZ_FMHW01000002.1, read on the forward strand.
CCCAGGTCTTCGCGGTCGACGTGACCGGTCATCCGAAGTCGGTGACCGTGCACGGCACGTTCGTGCTCTGCAACGCCCGGGTGGTCGAGGCCAGCCGGTGGAAGGCCGGCCGGGAGGGGTGCATGTCGGTGCCCGACCTCACCGGTGACGTCAAGCGGGCCGGCCGGCTGGTGGTGGAGGGGACGCTCCCCGGCACCGACCGTACGGTGCGGCTCGCCACCGACGGCTTCGAGGCCCGCGCCCTGCAACACGAGATTGACCACTGTGCCGGTCTGCTCTTCCTCGACCGGGTGGCCGGCGCGCACGCGATCTACCAACGCAAGGTCTACCTCTGAACGCCGGAGAGGTTGGCGCGGTGAGCCGTTCCCGCTCCGGCGCGTCGTGCCCGGTCGGTGACCGCTGCGCCGCTACCGTGGGGGCATCATGCGTCTGACGGTTGGCCCCCTGCCGCCCGCCGTGTACTGGCGGCGTCGTGCCGTCGTACTCGGAGCGGGATTTCTGTTCCTGGTTGTCGTGCTCTACTCGTGCACCGTGTCGAGCGACAAGACCGCGAGCCCGGAGCGGTAACCCTCACCGACAGCGCCGGCGGGTGAGCCGGCCCCGAGCGGTTCGGTGCTGACCCCCCAGTCAGGCGAGCCGCCGGCGTCCGCCGAACCCGACCCTGGCGATGGTCCGGCCGGGGGCGGTCCGGGGGGCGGCGGCGACCCGACGCCCAGTGACGCGCCGGACTCCGATGCACCCGTCGTGCCGGCCGGCGACGGTGCCGGTTGCACCGACGCCGAGATCTCGGTGACCCCGGTGGTGGCGCCGAGCTCGGTCCGCTCCGGCGGCTCGGTAGACCTGCAACTCAGGATCAAGAACATCTCGGACCGGACGTGCCGCCGGGACGTCGGCGCGGACCTCCAGGAACTCTTCGTCAAGTCCGGTGCGGAGAAGGTGTGGTCCTCCGACACCTGCGGCACCGCGAAGGGCTCGGACGTGCAGTCCTTCACCCCCAACTTCGAACGGTCGTACCAGGTGACCTGGAACGGGCAGGACGTCAGCCAGTGCGCCAACGGGGTGGCTAACGGAAAGCCGGCACCGGCCGGGACGTACCAGGTCTTCGGTCGGCTCGACACCAAGCTCAGCAGCCCGGTGAAGCTCACCATCACCAACTGATCCCCCGGGACGACCCCTCCCTGCTGGGGAGGAACGTGCCCTCGGGTGGTAGCAGGGGACCCCTGCACGCCAGAAATGAGTAACAGGGGTCCCCTGCTACCACCTGACGGGGTGGAGCGGGTCAGACGTAGCGTTCCAGGATCGAGGCCTCGGCCAGTCGGGAGAGTCCTTCCCGTACGCCCCGGGCCCGGGCGTCGCCGACCCCCTCGACGGCCTGGAGGTCCTCCACGGTCGCCCCGAGTAGCCGCTGGAGGCTGCCGAAGTGCAGCACCAGCCGGTCGACGATGGACACCGGCAGGCGGGGCACCTTGGCCAGCAGCCGGAAGCCGCGCGGGCTGACCGCCGCTTCCAGCGCGTCGGAGGCGCCCGGGTAGCCGATCGCCTTGGCGACCGCGACCAGGTCGATGAGTTCGGTCGCCCCGAGCAGGTCCAGCTCGACCAGGGCCTCGTCCAGGGTGCGGGACTTGCGCCCGCTGGGGAGGTAGTCCCGGATGACCAGGGTGCGGTCGGCGTCCACCCCGGCCATCAGCTCGTCGAGCTGGAGCGCGAGCAGTCGGCCGTCGGTGCCCAGTTCGACCACGTAACCGGCGATCTCGTCGGCGATCCGGCGGACCATCTCCAGCCGCTGCACCACCGCCACCGCGTCCCGGACGGTGACCAGGTCCTCGATCTCCAGCGCGGAGAGGGTGCCGGAGACCTCGTCCAGCCGCAGCTTGTAGCGCTCCAGCGTGGCCAGTGCCTGGTTGGCCCGGGACAGGATGGCCGCCGAGTCGTCCAGCACGTGCCGCTGGCCGTTGACGTAGAGGCTGATGATCCGCATCGACTGGCTGACCGAGATGACCGGGTACCCGGTCTGCCGGGCCACCCGCTCGGCGGTGCGGTGCCGGGTGCCCGACTCCTCGGTCGGGATGGACGGATCGGGCATCAGGTGCACGGCTGCCCGGACGATCCGGGTGCCGTCGCTGGAGAGCACCACCGCGCCGTCCATCTTGCAGAGTTCCCGGATGCGGGTGGCGGAGAACTCGACGTCCAGCGGGAAACCGCCGGTGCAGAGCGTCTCGACGGTCTTGTCGTACCCCAGGACGATCAGCGCGCCGGTACGGCCGCGCAGGATGCGCTCCAGACCGTCGCGGAGCGCGGTGCCGGGTGCCATCAGGGCGAGGTTCGCCCGGAGCGGATCACCCCCGGCGCCGACGGTGCTCGGGACGCCGGTCACGCTGACGCTGATCGGTCGTGCCGGCGAACCCACGGGGCCGCTGCGGACGTGGAGAGTCGCGCCGGCTGGCTTGCTGGCATCGCGGTCGATCGGCACGCGGACAGTCTACGGACTGCCGTGCGTTGGGTGCTGCGGCGGTTACTGTGATGTGCCACGTGCCCGACTCCCCTCACCTGCGACAGCGCGGTCGTACCCCGGGAGGCCGACCATCATTCCGCCGAGGCCCGGGCGGCGCACTGCAACGCCGACCGTACGTCGGCCACCTCGATTACCTGCATGTTCTCCGGTCCGCTGACGCCCGAGGCGCCCGGCCCACAGCCGGTGGGCACCAGGGCCAGCCGGAACCCGAGTCGGGCCGCCTCGGCCAGCCGGCGCGGGACCGCGCCGACCCGGCGTACCTCGCCGGTCAGGCCCACCTCGCCGATCGCCACCAGGTGCGGGGCGATGGCCAGGTTGAGCCCGCCCGAGGCGACCGCGAGCGCCACCGCCAGGTCGGCGGCCGGCTCGACCACCCGGATGCCGCCGACCGTCGCCGCGAAGACCTCCCGGTCGTGCAGGGTCAGCCGCTCGGTGCGCCGCTGGAGCACGGCGAGCACCATGGCCAGCCGGGCGCCGTCCAACCCGGAGACGGTACGCCGGGGCGAGCCGGCCACCGTGGCCCCGATCAGCGCCTGGACCTCGGTGACCAGCGCGCGCCGCCCTTCCATCGCCACCGTCACGCAGGTGCCTGGCACGGGTTCGGCGTAGCGGGTCAGGAACAGCCCGGACGGGTCGGCGAGGCTGCTGATGCCCCGCTCGTGCATCTCGAAGCAGCCGACCTCGTCGGCCGCGCCGAAGCGGTTCTTCACGCCCCGGACCAGTCGCAGCGAGGAGTGCTTGTCGCCCTCGAAGTGCAGCACCACGTCGACCAGGTGCTCCAGCACCCGGGGGCCGGCGACCTGGCCGTCCTTGGTGACGTGGCCGACCAGGACGGTGGCGATGCCGCGCTCCTTGGCCACCGCGACCAGCGCGGCGGTGACCGCGCGCACCTGGGTCACCCCACCGGGGACGCCGTCGGTACCCGGGGTGGAGATGGTCTGCACCGAGTCGAGCACCAGCAACCCGGGCTTGACCGCGTCCAGGTGCCCGAGCACCGCGCCGAGGTCGCTCTCGGCGGCAAGGTAGAGCTGGTCGTGCAGGGCGTCCATCCGTTCGGCCCGCAGCCGCACCTGGCTGACCGACTCCTCGCCGCTGACCACCAGCGAGGGGCTGCCGGCACCGGCGGCCCACTGCTGGGCCACGTCGAGCAGCAGGGTGGACTTGCCGACCCCGGGCTCGCCGGCGAGCAGCACCACCGCACCGGGCACCAGACCACCGCCGAGCACCCGGTCCAACTCGGCCACACCGGTCGGACGGGCCTTGGCGGGGGCGGCGCTGATGGTGGCGATCGGCCGGGCCGGCTCGGCGGGCATCCGGGAACTGACCACCCGACCGGAAACCGTCGGGCCGGTGAGCGTGCACTCGACCACCGAACCCCACTCGCCGCACTCCGGGCAGCGCCCGACCCACTTCGGCGGCTGGTGGCCGCAGGCGTCGCACTCGTACGCGGGGCGGGGCTCGCGGGCCGCCCGGGAGCGGGCGGAACCGGTCGCGCCGCGCGGGGTCGCTCGGGAGGTCGTCACACCAGGACGTTAGCCAACCCGTACGACGAGAACACCGCCGGCATGGGCCACGCCACGCCGACGGTGTTCGGTGATCAGGGGGGAGGGGCTCAGTGGCCGCCCTCCTCCTCGCCGCCGCCGTGCCGCTCGATGATCGGCGACGGCGGGGCCTGCGGCGACAGCGGTACGCCGACCGGCGCCAGCGTGCTGACCTGCTTGCCGTTGCCGAAGTCGAAGACCACGTTGACCTGCTGGCCCGGACGCAGCTCCTCGTTCAGGCCGATGAGCTGGAAGAACCGACCGCCCTGCTGGTTGAGCTGGGCGTACCCGTGCGGCGGGATGTCGACGGTGGCCGGCGCGCCGGCCGGGGCCGGCTCGGTCGGCGCGGGGCTGGCCTCGCTCGGCGACGGGCTCGCCTCACCCGTGGGGCTGGCCGAAACCGTGGGGCTGGCCGGGGCGGACGGGCTGGGCATGGCCGGCGCGCTCGGGCTCGCGGACGGGGATGCGCCGGCCCCGGCCAACACGATCTCCCGTGCGCTGTCGGTGCTGACGGTGACCGTCACCGGCTCCGCCGTGTCGTTGTAGAGCACCACGCTCAGCGGCGCGTTGCCGCCGGCCGGATAGCCCTCGCCGCCCGGGAAGTCGACCACCAGGCCGCGGACGAGGTACTTGCCGTCCGCAGTGCCGGTGTTGATGCCCTGGACCGACGGTTGCTTGACGGCGGTCTCGGCGATCTGCCCGGTACCACAGCCGGACACCAGCAGGCCCGTCGCCGCCGCACCGGCCAGCAGCACGGCCGCCCGTCGGGAGCCCCTGATCGAGCGCGTCACGTCGCGTCCTCCTCGTTGCGATCCCCACCCGGGGCGTACCGGGCGCGGTGGCCATACCCGCGCAGACCGCGCTCCAGCGTAGTTGGACCTGATCGAGCCGTGCACGCGACCCGGCAATGCCCGGTCCCCGACCACGGATCAGAGCACCCGGCCGCTCGCCACCAGCAGCGCCACGTCGATCAACGCGACCAGGATCACCGCCCGGAACGCGCCGACCGGCCGGGTCCCGGCCCGGGCCGCCCGACGTCCGCCGTACCAGCTGACCGGCGGGACCACGGCGGCGGTCGCGACCGCCGACAGGCCCGCCCAGGACGGCGGGCCGGCCGGCCCCAGGACCAGGGTGACGGTGGCGGCGAGCAGCAGCCCGGCGGCGGCCACCGCACTGCCGGTGGTCCCGAGCCGGTGCGGCAGGCCCCGCACCCCGGTGCGGGCGTCGTCGGCCAGGTCGGGCAGGACGTTGGCGAAGTGCGCGCCGGCCCCGAGCAGCGCCCCGGCGGCGACCAGCCAGGCCGGTGGGACCGGCGCCTCCGGCAGGGCCAGCACCACGAACGCCGGCAGCGCGCCGAAGGAGACCGCGTACGGCAGCACGGAGACCGGAGTGGACTTCAGCGGACGGTTGTAGAGCAGGGCGGAGATCAGGCCGACCGTCGCGCAGAGCGCCGCCGTCGGGTTGGTGGTCAGTGCCAGCAGCGGGGCGGCCAGCGCGGCCAGCACCGCGCCGGTGCCGAGCGTCCGGCGGCTGACCGTGCCGGTGACGATCGGCTTGTCGGCCCGGCCGACCTGCTCGTCCCGGTCGGCGTCGAACCGGTCGTTGGACCAGCCGACCGCGAGTTGGCTGGCGAGCACGGTGGCCACCACCGAGGCGATCCCGGCGGGGGTGTGCCCGACGCCCCAGGCGAGCAGTCCGGCCACTGCCGTCACTACCGCGGCCGGTTCCGGATGACACGCTCTGACCAGCCCTAACACCGTTCGCCACATAAGGGAAGTCTGGTCGTTACCGGCCGGTCGTGCCACGCTCGTTCCATGCGAGACGGTCCGGCACCGCTGTCCACCCGCCCGCGTACGCTGCCGCCGAACGACCCCCGGCAGTACGACGACCTGGCCGGCGAGTGGTGGCGGCCGGACGGGGTGTTCGCGATGCTGCACTGGCTCGCGGCGGCCCGGGCGGCGCTGGTGCCGCCGGCCCGGCGGCCCGGCGCCCTCCTGGTCGACCTGGGCTGCGGTGCCGGGCTGCTCGCGCCCCACCTGGCCGGCAAGGGCTACCGCCACGTGGGGGTGGACCTGACCCGCTCCGCGCTGGAGCAGGCCGCCGCCCACGGCGTCACGGTGGTCAACGCGGACGCCACGGCGGTACCGCTGGCGGACGGCTGCGCGGACGTGGTGGCCGCCGGTGAGGTGCTGGAACACGTGCCCGACTGGCGGCGGGCGGTGGCCGAGGCGTGCCGACTGCTCCGCCCCGGCGGGCTGCTCGTGCTGGACACCCTCAACGACACGGCACTCAGTCGCCTGGTCGCGGTCCGGATCGGCGAGCGGCTGCCGACGGTGCCGCGCGGCATCCACGATCCCCGGCTCTTCGTCGACGACCGGGAACTGGTGCGCGAGTGCGCCCGGCACGGGGTCGCGCTCCGGGTACGCGGGGTCCGTCCCGAGGTCGGCGGGCTGGTCGCCTGGCTGCTCCGCCGGGCCGTGCCGGGGCTGGCCGGGCGCATGTCCGACGCCGGCCGTCCGCCCCGGATCGTCCCCACCCGGTCCACCGCCGTGCTCTACCAGGGGCGCGGGGTCCGTAGCGGGGTGGCCGACGCGGGCCGGGAGTAGCGGGGACGCCGGGCAGGCGGACCGGGACGACCGGCTCCCTCGTTGGTCCTCCAGGCAGTTGGTGCGCGACGAGAGGTGGGAACATGGCCGTGCCGGTGATCGCGGGTCTCGGTACGGCGCAACCGTCGTCCGCCGCCCAGGACGAGCTCTGGACCGGCTTCTTCGCCGGCCACTACGCCGGCGCCACCCGGGCGCTGGCCCAGCGGATCTTCGCCAACTCCGGCGTCAGCCGCCGGCAGGCGGCGGTCAATCCGCTGCTGGAGGACGTCTCGGAGTGGCCGACCGAGCGACGGATGCGCCGGTACCAGATCGAGGCGCTACCGCTCGGCAAGGAGGCGGTCGAGCGGGCGCTCACCTCGGCCGGGCTCGCCGCCGGCGACATCGGACTCTTCGTCGTCTGCTCCTGCACCGGGTACGCGACCCCGGGGCTGGACATCATCCTCGCCCGGGACCTGGGCATGGCGCCGGACACCCAGCGCGTCTTCGTCGGGCACATGGGCTGCTACGCGGCGCTGCCCGGACTCGGCGCGGCGGGTGACTTCGTCGCCGCGCGAGGCCGACCGGCGCTGCTGCTCTGCGCGGAACTGACCAGCCTGCACATCCAGCCCGCCACGGCCCGGGTGGACACCCAGCAGATCGTCTCCCACGCGCTCTTCTCGGACGCCGCGGTCGCCGCCGTGCTCGTGCCCGGCGGCCCGGGGTACGCGCTGCGCGAGGTGACCGCCCTGACCGACAGCTCCACCGCCGACCACATGACCTGGGAGGTCACCGACACCGGCTTCCGGATGGGCCTCTCCCCGAAGGTCCCGCAGGTGCTCTCGACGCACGTCCGGGGGCTGGCGGACGGCCTGCTGGCCCGGCACGGCACGGACCGGTCCGGGGTGGACGGCTGGGCGGTGCACCCGGGCGGCCCACGCATCCTGAACGTGGTGGAGCGGGAACTGGCGCTGCCGGAGCGGGCCCTGGCCGCGTCCCGGGCGACCCTGGCCGAGCACGGAAACTGTTCCTCGCCGACGGTGCTGCTGATCCTCGACCGGCTGCTCCGGCAGCCCGTACCACCGGGGCGGGTGGTCATGCTCGCCTTCGGTCCCGGCCTGACGCTCTATGCCGCCCTGCTCGAGCGCCAGGACTGACCGGCCGGTGGTTAGGCTCGATTGGTGGACTCCCACGCGGAAGGACGGTCCGGCACCGGGTGGCTGGCCGGGCTGACCGTGCTCGTGCTGCTCGCCGGTGCCGGGTGGTGGACCACCGCCGAACCGGAAACCACGCCGGGCGCGGCGACGGCGCCCCGGGCCGACGCGGTCATGCGGGCCACCGCCGCCTCCCGCGCCGTCGTGGCCCAACCCGAGTCACCCCGGACCGACGACGGGATGCCGATGGTCGACCCCACGACCGGCCAGATCGTGCAGCCTTCGGGGAGCCGGGTCACCGTCGACCCCCTGTCGGGCCGGGTGCTCGGGGTGATCCCGGCCGGTCCCGCAGCCGGCGCGTCCCGGGTGGGCACCGTGGTGTGGCGGGAGACCCGGCTGCTGACCGACAACGTCCGGGAGTTGCGCCGGGAGTCCGCCGGTGAGCCGGGCACCCGGTACCAGCTCCTGATCAGCTGTGCCGGCGACGGCGGCCTGCTGGTCCGGGCGGGCAGTGGACGGCTCCGGAACAGCCGGCAGGTCAGCGTGTGTGACGGGACGCTGCACCTGATCGGGGTCACCGCGACCAGCGCAGGTCCGATCTCGGTGCGGATCACGCACCCGCAGGTGGGCGCGGTGGAACTCACCGCCATGCTGGTCGCCCTTGACTGATCCGCCCTTGACTGATCCGCCCTTGACTGATCCGCCCTCGACTGATCCGCGTCGGGCGGTGTGCTCAGCCCGTGAGGCCGACCAGTTCCCTCCGGTAGTCCTCGACCGAGTTGACCGCCGGGACGACCCGGACGACGGTGCCGGTGCGGTCCACCAGGAGGACGCCGACCGTACCGGGGGTGGGGGCGGCGTGCAGCAGGGCGCGTAGTCCGCCGGCCGGGTCGGCGAGGCGGCGTACGCCGGGCGGGGCGGCGGCCGTGGGGGAGGGGACGGTGCGTCCGCCGACCACGGCGACCACCTGTACCCCCGGCGGGGCGGCGCCCGCCGCCTCGGTCACCCGTTCGGGACAGGGGCAGGCGTCGACCAGCAGGATCACCGCTGGCAGGAGACTGCGCAGCGGGACCGGCGCCTGGGCCTCGTCGACCAGGTCGAGGGCGGGCAGTGGGCGTCCGACCGGATCGGCTGTCGAGGCTTGCGCCGGGGCGGACGACCGGGCCGTCGGGCGCTCGTCCCGGGGCCAGGTGACGGTGAGCAGCCCAGCGAGAGTGGTGAGGACCGCCACCACCAGGATCAGCAGCGGCCCGGTCAGCACGGACCGGAACGACCGCAGCCGGGCGGCCCGGTGGGCCTCGTGCAGCTCGCGGCGGACCTGCGCGGCCTCCTGGGCCAGCGCCGACGCGTCGTTCGGGACGACCACCCGGCCCCACTCGGGAGGTAGGTCGGGCAGGCCGTCGGTGGACCAGTGGCCATTGGGGTCAGGCATGCCCATGAGACCTCCGGGAGCCATGGTGGTGGTGGGGACGGAGTGGGTGTGTCCAATGTCCTCCACCCGGGCCGTCCAGCGCTACACCTGGGCGGGCCCTGGCGCCGGCCGGTACCATCGAACGAGTGCATTCCTTGGACCCCGCCCTCGGCGGGACACCGCTCCGGCGGACGGCCCGGACACCCGCACCGGGGCGTGTTCCAGTTGTCACGGAGCGTGTTCAAATCATCGATTTGACTGCGTGTCAAGCTGAAGAAATGCCTCTCACATGGCCCCTGAGCTGCGCTTACGGTCAGGACTGCGGTGAGACATCGGTGCCTGAGCGTGTTACCCTAGACACAGCGAAAGGGGTTTCGAACCTATGGTTTTCAGTGTCGGCGAGACCGTTGTTTACCCCCACCACGGGGCCGCACTCATCGAGGCAATCGAGACTCGGGTCATCAAGGGAGAGCCTAAGCAGTACCTCGTCCTGAGGGTTGCGCAGGGTGACCTCACGGTCCGGGTGCCCGCTGAGAACGCCGAGATCGTGGGTGTGCGCGAAGTGGTCGGCGAAGAGGGCCTGGGCAAGGTCTTCGATGTCCTCCGCGCTCCGCACACCGAGGAGCCGACCAACTGGTCGCGGCGTTACAAGGCGAATCTGGAGAAGCTGGCCTCCGGTAACCCGCTGAAGGTGGCCGAGGTCGTCCGTGACCTGTGGCGGCGGGAGCGGGAGCGGGGCCTCTCCGCTGGCGAGAAGCGGATGCTGGCCAAGGCCCGGGACATTCTCGTCGGCGAGGTCGCGCTGGCCGAGAAGAGCACCAAGGACGAGGCGGAGACGCTGCTCGACAAGGTCCTGACCGAGGCCTAGTTCCCACCGCATCGTCGTACCCACCCCGTAGCGAAGAAAAACGAGGACCGCGACGTGACCGCGCAGCTCAATCCGCGCGGTGACGTCGCGGTCCTCGTGCCTGCGGCCGGTGCCGGCATCCGGCTCGGCCCCGGCGCTCCGAAGGCGCTCCGGCCGCTGGCCGGAGAACCCCTGCTCGTGCATGCCGTACGCCGAATCGCCGGCGCCCGGTCGGTGCACACGATCGTGGTGGCCGCCCCGGTCGCCGACGTTCCCGCTGTCCAGGAGCTGCTCGCCCCGGTCGCCCCGGTCACCGTCGTGCCCGGTGGGGCGCACCGGCAGGACTCGGTGGCCGCCGCGCTGGCCGCCGTACCGGCCGGGCCCGAAATCGTCCTGGTGCACGACGCGGCCCGGGCCCTCGTCCCCGCCGAACTCGTCGAGTCGGTCGCCGCAGCGGTCCGCTCCGGGCACGACGCGGTCATCCCGGTCCTTCCAGTGGTGGACACCGTCAAGGAGGTCTGCGCCGACGAGGTGGTCCGGGGCACGGTCGACCGGTCCGTCCTGCGGGCCGTCCAGACGCCGCAGGGCTTCCGTCGGTCGGTGCTGGCCGCCGCGCACGCCGCCGCCGTCGACCCGCTGACCGACGACGCGGGGCTGGTCGAGAAGCAGGGCGTCCCGGTGGTCTGCGTGCCCGGCTCCGAGTACGCCCTGAAGATCACCCGACCGTTCGACCTGGCGCTGGCCGAGCACCTGCTGACCGTACGACCCTGACGCGTACCCTGGCTCCATGATCGTTCCCCGGGTGGCCGTCGGCACCGACATCCACGCCTTCGCGCCCGATCGCCCCTGCTGGCTGGCCGGACTGCACTGGCCCGGCGAGGTCGGGTTGGCCGGTCACTCCGACGCCGACGTGGTCGCGCACGCGGCCTGCAACGCGCTCCTCTCCGCCGCCGGCCTCGGTGACCTGGGATCCAACTACGGTGTCGCGGAACCGGAGTGGGCGGGTGCCGCCGGGATCGCGCTGCTCACCGAGACCGCCCGGCGGGTCCGCGCCGCCGGGTTCGAAATCGGCAACGTCTCGGTGCAGGTGATCGGCAACCGCCCGAAGATCGGCCCTCGGCGGGACGAGGCGCAGCAGGTGCTGACCACGGCGGTCGGCGCCCCGGTGTCGCTCTCCGCCGCGACCACCGACGGGCTCGGTTTCACCGGCCGGGGAGAGGGCCTGGCCGGCGTCGCGGTGGCCCTGGTGGTCCCGCTCGACCCGACCGCCGCCCCGGCGACCTCGGCCCGTGCGGCCGACCCGGGCTCCCCGGCCGACCCGGAACATGCGGCCGTGACGCCGCTGCCCGGCCACGACGGCGGTGGGCCGGCATGACCGAGGAACCGGAGTCCTCGGACAGCTACCTCCAGCGCGCCCAGCTCCTCGCCGAGCTGGGCCGCTACGACGAGGCGGCCGGTGAACTCGCCCACGTCCTCGGTCGGGATCCAGCGCACGCTCCGGCGCTGACCATGCTGGCCCGGGTACACCTGGCCGCCGACCGGGCCGCCGAGGCGCTCACCGCGGCCGAGTCGGCGGCCGCCATCGCCCCGGGCGAGGTCGAGCCCCTGGTCGCGCGGGGCCTCGCGCTGACCGACCTCCAGCGGTACGCCGAGGCCGCCCGTACCGCCGACGAGATCCTGGCGCTCGGCCCGGACGACGCGTACGCCCAGCGCAGCGCGGCGGCGATCCTGGCCGGCGCGCGCAACGGGCAGCCGGCGCTGAACGCGGCCTGGCGGGGGGTGGAGCTGGCCCCGGAGGAGCCGCAGGCGCACCTGGTGCTCGGCCTGGTCGCCGCCCGGATGGAACTGTTCGACCTGGCCGAGCGGGCCTACACCGAGGCGCTGCGGCTCGATCCGGAACTGGGCGAGGCCCAGCACGACATCGGCGTCATCCGGTTGGAGCAGCGGCGCTACGCCGAGGCGTTGGAGCACCTCGCCAGCGCCGCCGCGACCAGCCCCGGCCGGATCGACTCGGGGCACACCATCTCCGCCGGACTGCGTCAACTGGTGCTCTACGGCGCCGGCTGGTCCCTGGTGGCCACGGTGCTGGTCGCCTGCCTGGCGGCGGGCAGCGGCGGGTTGTCCCGGGCCTTCGCGGCCGTCGCCGCGCTCGGCGGGGCGCTGGTGGTCTGGCGGTACGCGGCGAAGGTGCCGAACCTGACCAGCAGCATCCTGCCCGGGCTGATGCGCACCGACCGGACACTGGCGCTGGCCGTCTACGCGGTGGCCGCCGCGCCCGCCCTGATCCTGCTCTACGCCCTGGTCGGCACCCCCTGGCCGCTGGTGCTCGCGATCGTCGCCACGGCGGTCGCCGAACTCGCGGCGTTCTCCCGCCCCGTGCGCTGAGGTGGTCGCAGGCCCGGAACCCGCGGGCGAGCTACCACCTCACCGGGTGAGCGGCGGTGCTGGTTCAGGGGCGGCGGGCCCAGGTCCAGGCGTACCCTGGGTCCTCGCACTCGACCGCCGCGTCGCAGAGGTCCAGCGGGCGGAAGGTGTCGACCATGACGGCGAGTTCGTCGAAGAAGTCGGCGCCGATCGAACGTTCCGCCGCGCCCGGCTGGGGGCCGTGCGTGAAGCCGGACGGGTGCAGTGAGATCGACCCCTGCTCGATGCCGGAGCCGCGCCGGGCCTCGTAGTTGCCGCCGGTGTAGAAGAGCATCTCGTCGGAGTCGACGTTGTGGTGGTTGTACGGCACCGGGATCGCGTCCGGGTGGTAGTCGACCTTGCGCGGCACGAACGAGCAGATCACGAAGTTCGGTCCCTGGAAGGTCTGGTGCACCGGCGGCGGCTGGTGGATCCGGCCGGTGATCGGCTCGAAGTCGTGGATGGAGAACGCCCACGGGTAGAGGTGCCCGTCCCAGCCGACCACGTCGAACGGGTGGTGGGCGTATACATGACGCGTCCAAGCCGTGCCGCTGCCGTTCGGGCCTGCGGCCCGGGAACGATGCCGGACCAGCACCTCCACGTCCTCGCCGTCGACCAGCAGCGGCGCGTCCGGTCCCCGGACGTCCCGCTCGCAGTACGGCGCGTGCTCCAGGAACTGGCCCCGGACCGAGAGGTAGCGCTTGGGCGGGCCGACGTGCCCGGCCGCCTCGATGGCCAGCAGCCGGACCGGCTCGTCGCCGGTGGGCACCAGGCGGTGGATGGTCGAGGTGGGGATGACCACGTAGTCCCCGGCGGTCACGTCGAGCACGCCGAACGTCGACTCCACCCGCAGCGTGCCGGACTCGACGTAGAGACAGTGGTCGCCGGTGGCGTCCCGGAACAGCGGGGACGGCCGGTCGGCGAGCACGTACGCGATCCGTACGTCGTCGTTGGCGAGCAGGTACCGCCGGCCCAGCACCGGGTCGGCGGGCCCGGCGTCGAGCTTGTGGGTGCGCAGGTGGCGGGGCTTGAGTGGCAGGTTCGGCACCCGGGTCATGGCCGGCGGGGTGAACTCCTCGGCGGCGACGATCGCGGTGGGCGGGTACCGGTGGTAGAGCAGGGAGGAGTCGGAGGAGAAGCCCTCCTGGCCCATGAGTTCTTCGGCGTACAGGCTGCCGTCGGGCTGGCGGAACTGGGTGTGGCGCTTACGGGGGATGTCTCCGACGCTGCGGTAGTACGGCATCTCGCCTCCTGATCAGTTCCAGGTACCGGCCGAGTGTGTCCGATAGTCGGACGCTGTTGTCCGTTACTCGTAGCGTCCCGTAGATTCTTCTCTCGTGTCAACGCAGGTGCCCCGGCTCCTCGCCGGACTCGTCGACGACGCCGCGGTCTTCCCGCCCGGCAGCGCGTCCCTGCCCGACGCCCTCGCCGCCCACCGCCGGCATCGCGCCTCCTGGTACGCCGACCTGGTCGGTCCGCTGCTCGTACCGGCCTCGGCCCTGCCCGAGCTGGCCCGGCTCCTCGACGCCCTGCCGGCCGCCGACAGCGGCGTCCTGCTGACCGCCGGCAACGACGCCCTGCCGGCCGCCGGCAACGACGCTCCGGCGACCTCCGACAACGGCGGCCGGGCGGCCGTCACGGCGACCGCCGGCCGGCTCGAGATCGGCGTGATCGGGGACGTCCCGCTCGACCAGCTCGGTGCGGCTTGCGCGGCGGCCGACCCCCGGCTGCGGGTCCGGCAGGTGGAGGCGGCGGTCGCCCGGCGCGGCGAGGACCCACTGCCCGGCCTCGCCGACCTGGTCACCCTCGCCGCCGGGCATCCCGACCTCGACGTGTACGCCGAGATTCCGCTGGCTTGGGGCCTGTCGAACGCCCTCGACGTGCTCGCCGAACAGCGGGCTGCCGGCACCCGGATCGCGGCCAAGTTCCGCACCGGTGGCCTGGCCGCCGAACTCTTCCCCACCCCCGGGGAACTGGCCACCGTGATCTGCGCCTGCCGCGACCGGGAACTGCCCTTCAAGCTCACCGCCGGGCTGCACCACGCGACCCGCAACCTCGACCCGGAGACCGGGTTCACCCACCACGGCTTCGTCAACGTGCTGGCCGCCGCTCGGGCGGCGGCCGACGGCGCCGAGGTGAAGGAGGTCGCGGAGGCGCTCGGCAGGACCGATCCGCGTCCGCTGCTCCAGCAGGTGGAGTGTGGACGGGACGAGCCACGCCCGCTCTGGGTGGGCTTCGGCTCGTGCAGCGTGCAGGAACCCCTGGCCGACCTGGTCCGGCTGGGGCTGGTGGATGGAGGCTGGACGGAATGAGCTGGGTGCCGGGTGCTGTGGGGTCGCCGTACGGGGTGACGAATCTGCCGTACGGGGTGTTCCGGCACGATGGGCGGGAGCCCCGGATCGGCGTACGCGTCGCCGACCTCGTGCTCGACCTGGCCGGCGCCGAGGCGGCTGGCCTGGTGCTGGCCGCCGGGGCGTTCGGTCGGCCCACGCTGAACGATTTCATGGCGCTCGGTCGTCCGCAGTGGACGGCCGTCCGGCAGCGCCTGGTCGAACTGCTCACCGATTCGGAACACCGGTTGGCGGTGGAACCCCTGCTGGTGCCGCTGGCCGAGGTGGAACTGGCGCTGCCGTTCGAGGTTGCCGACTACGTCGACTTCTACTCGTCCGAGCACCATGCGTCGAACGTCGGGCAGATCTTCCGGCCCGGCCAGCCACCGCTGCTGCCGAACTGGAAGCACCTGCCGGTCGGATACCACGGCCGGGCCGGCACGGTGGTGGTCTCCGGTACGCCGGTGGTCCGTCCGCAGGGGCAGCGAGCCAGCGGGGACGGTCCGGTCTTCGGCCCGTCGGTTCGCCTCGACATCGAGGCGGAGGTGGGCTTCGTGGTGGGTGTCGGGTCGCCGCTGGGCCACCGGGTCTCCGTCGCCGACTTCGCCGACCATGTCTTCGGCGTGGTGCTGGTCAACGACTGGTCGGCGCGGGACATCCAGGCGTGGGAGTACCAGCCCCTCGGTCCGTTCCTCGGCAAGTCCTTCGCCACCTCGATCTCGGCCTGGGTGACCCCGCTGGACGCGCTCGCCGACGCCTTCGTGCCGGCTCCCGAGCAGGACCCGGCCGTGCTCGATTACCTGCGGGACGTCCCGCACCAGGGGCTGGACCTGCGGCTGGCCGTGGAGTGGAACGGCGAGCGGGTCAGCGAGCCACCCTTCGCCGGCATGTACTGGACGCCGGCCCAGCAGCTCGCCCACCTGACCGTCAACGGAGCGTCGCTGCGTACCGGCGACCTCTACGCGTCGGGCACGGTCTCCGGGCCGGAACGCGGCCAGGCCGGCTCGTTCCTGGAGCTGACCTGGGGCGGTGCCGAACCGGTCCAGGTCGGCGGCGGCACCCGCACATTCCTGGCGGACGGGGACACCGTCACCCTCACCGCCACCGCCCCTGGCCCGGACGGCACCGTGGTCGCCCTCGGCGAGGTGACCGGCACCATCCTCCCCGCCCGCTGACCCGGTCGCCGGCCGCTGGAACCGGTTGCCTGCCCGCCCGCTGGCCCGCCGCCCGCCCGCTGGCCCGCCGCCCGCCCGCCGGCCGGTCGCCTGCCGTGGCCGTCCTGGCCGCTGCTCGGCGGTGGGACGCCGCGTCCCTCCTCCGGCCAGCCTGGTCGCACACCCGGTCCGACCAGGCTCTCCGCCTCCTCCGTTGATCGTCCCGGATCGCGCCGCCCGGTTGGGCGGCGCGTACGGCATTCGTGGGACGTCCCACCGGACACGGAGGTAAGCGAGAAATGAACGATTTCGTCGGCGCCGTCTGGCGCAAGAGTAGCCGCTCCAACGACCAGGGTCTGTGCGTGGAGGTGGCGGACAACCTCGTCGGTACGCGCGGCGTGGTCGGGGTCCGTGACTCCAAGGATCTGACCGGCCCCACCCTTGCCATCACCCCACCGGCCTGGACGGCGTTCCTGGCCGCCCTCCACCACGACCAGCTCCACCCCTGACACCGCCACTCACAGATCAAGAGGTTCGCGTCACCTTCCGTCCGGATCGTGACGTGAACCTCTTGATCGTCGCGGGGTGGGAGCGGGACCGGCGCGGGGATGGTGGCGGGACTGGGACTGGGGCGGGTGGAGCGGGACGGGGGTGGGGGTGGGTGGCGTGGCTGGGTAGGGTGCCGGGCGGAGGTGCGGCATGGGGATCCCGAAGGGCCGGCGGTGGATCGTCGGTACGGTCGCGGGGCTGCTCGTCGCCGGGCTGAGCGCCGTCACGGTGTACCGGGTGCTCGCCCCGGCCGAGGTGGTCACCGTCGCGCGCGGGGAACGGCCGCCGGCCGTCGACCCGGAGGTCGGCCCGATCGGTCGGTTCGCCACCGCCCCGCTGATCGTGGACGGCCGGGTGCGGGTGTACGCCACCACCCGACAGGTCTGGGCCGACGGACCGGTCGACGACCGGCAGCGCAACACCCCGTACTGGTCGTACCGACGGTGGCCGGCCCAGCTCAGCGGGGTGGTGGCCGCCGGGACCACGGTGGTGAGCCGCTGGTCGGACGGTCGGCTCGTGGCACTCGACGCCGACACCGGCCGGGTCACCTGGCAGGCGGACGCCCCGACCGCGCCGGAGGGTTACACCGGGCGGCGTACCGGGGCGGGGACCGTCTGGCACCCGGACGGCCTGCACACCGCCACCGCCCCGGACGGCGGGACCATGGTGGTGGCCGTCGGCGACCGGCAGGTGCAGGGCACCGACCTGGCCAGCGGGCGGCGGCTCTGGCGGGTCGACGTCGAACCCGGTTGCCGTACCGCTGTCGGGACCACCGTCGCCGGCCGCCTCGCCACCCTGGACCGGTGTACCGGCGACCCGGTCGTCGAGTTCCGCGACGTCGCCACCGGCGCGGTGACCGAACGCTGGAGCCCGCCGGGAGCCGGCGCGGAGGTGACGGTGACCCCGACCGGGTGCGCCACCGCCCGCTCGAACTGCGGCGGTCTGCACATCGCCGAGACCGGGACCGCCGACTCGGGAAGCGCCGTCGCGGCCCGGCAGGGCGGCCGGGGCTGGCTGGTGGACAAGGGGACACCGGTGGCCGCCCTGGGCCTCGACCGGGCCGGCACGGTGCTCGCCGGGGAGGTCGGCGTCACGGCCGAGGACGGTGTGGTGGTCGCCCGGTCCGCGCGGACCGGTGACGAGGTGTGGCGCCGCGCCGACCTGGGGCCGGGGAGCGTCGTGCTCGCCGCGCAGCCCGGTGCCGTGCACCTGCTGACCGGGGAGAGGGACCTGGTCACCCTCGACCCGGTGAGCGGCGTCGAACGGTCCCGCTTCCGGTTCACGGTCGGCCGGGACGGGACGGACTGGGCGCCGGGACTCGGGTACGCGGCCGACGGGTACGTGGGGCTGGAACGTCTCCGTACGCCCGTCGACCCGGCGGGGGACGACCAGCGCTACTTCGCAATGGCCGAGCCGGTGGTCCTCGCGGCGGTGGGTCGAGGAGCCGAGGGTTGAAAAGGACAAATCTCCCCCTATAGTGGTTACGTGCGCATATCACCGTTCCTTGTGGGGTTGCTGCTCGGTGTCGGCGGGGTTCCGTTTCTCGGCGAGCCGGCGTGGGGGCGGGCGGCCCCGGCCACCGTGCCGATTCCGCAGGCCGTGAACCTCGACATCACGGTGCCGGAGTCGGTCAGCATCGGTTCCACCACCGCCGGCGGTACGATCACGGGCTCGCTGGGCACGGTGGTGGTCGAGGACCACCGGGGTTCGTTGAACCCGAACCTCTGGACGGTGACCGTCTCCGCGACGGTCTTCGTCACCGGGGCGGGCGGCAGTGGCCGGACCATCGCCGCCTCGCAGGTGGCGTACTGGTCCGGGCCGGCGACCCGGAGCACCGGCGGCGGCATCCTGGTGCCCGGCCAGTTGACCGCCGCGCAGGCGGTGACCCTCGGCGCGACCCGGGTCGCCTTCCGGAAGACCGCCGGCAACGGCAACAACACCGTGTACTGGTCGCCGACGTTGCGCGTCACGGTGCCGGCGGGGGTGGTGGCCGGCACCTACTACGGCACGGTCACGCATTCCATCGCCTGACCGTTATGTCTTATTTTTTCCAGTATGGGGCCTTTGTCGTGATGTACTGCCGGGCATGAGGAAGCCACTTCTTGCCCTGTCCGTGCTGGCCGGCGTCGTCGTCACCGCCGCCGCGCCCGCCGCCGCCGCGCCCACCGACAGCACCGTCGTCACCTTCGCGATCGGCACCGCCAACCTGGAGATCTTCGCGCCGCACTCGGTGAACCTCGGCTCGACCTTCGCCGGCACCCCCATCCAGGGGGCTATCGGCCCGGTCCAGGTCGTCGACGCGCGGGCCGCTCTGACCGCGACCTGGGTCGCGACGGTGAGCAGCACCGAGTTCTCCACCGGCACCGGATCGGCCGCCGAGACCATCCCGCCTGCCCTGATCGAGTACTGGTCGGGACCGCTGGTCAGCAGCACCGGCAGCGGGACCTTCGTGCCGGGCCAGCCCACCCAGGCGGACGCGGTCACGCTCAGCGTCCCAAGGACCGCCTTCTCGAAGACCTCGGGCAGCGGCAACAACTCGGCCACCTGGAACCCGACGATCCGGGTCAACGTGCCGGCGACCGTGGTGGCCGGCACCTACTCCGCGACGGTGACCCATTCGGTGGCGTGACCCGGCCAGGGTGGCCGCCCTGGTGCTGACGCTGGTCGCCGCCGCCGGTACGCCGGCGGCGGCGGACCGGGGCTCCCCCACCCGGAGCCCCAGCCCCCAGCCCGCTCCGGAGGTGAAGACGGGGGTCGGCATCCGTCTGCTGGACGCACCGGCCAACCGCCGCGAGGACAGCCGGGCGCACCGGTACATCGTCGACCACGTGGCACCCGGCACGACGATCAAGCGGCGCATCGTGGTGGAGAACAAGGCCGAGATGCGCCGGCCGGTGGCGGTCTACCCGGCCGCCGCCGAGGTCGGCCCGGACGGGTTCGTCTTCGCTCCCGGCCGGACCCCGAACGAGCTGACCAGTTGGATCTCCGTCGAACGCGGCGAGGTCCCCCTGAACCCGGACGAGGAGAAGACCCTCTGGGTCACCATCGCCGTGCCGCGCAAGGCGTCCGCCGGGGAGCGGTACGGGGTCGTCTGGGCCGAGGTGCCCGGCACCGGCACCAACATGGTGCGCAACGTCGGCCGGGCCGGCATCCGGATCTACCTCTCGGTGGGTCAGGGTGGGGAGCCTCCCTCGGCCTTCGAGGTGGCACCCCTCGTCGGCGGGCGGGACGCCGACGGCCGGCCCACCGTCACCGCCGAGGTACGCAACACCGGGCAGCGCGCCCTCGACCTGGCGGGGGAACTCTCCCTCGCCGACGGTCCCGGTGGTCTCTCGGCCGGTCCGGTCAAGACGGAGACCGTCACCCTCGGTCTGGGTGGGACCGCCACCGTGCGGATCCCGCTGGACAAGCGCCTCCCGGACGGCCCCTGGGCAGCCACGCTGGCGTTGGCCAGCGGCTGGACCAAGCGCACGGTCTCCAGCACGGTCACGTTCTCCGGGAAGGCTGCCACCGCACCCGCCAGCGGGGAGCGGGACCGCACGGTCGCCGTGCTCACCGGTGGACTGCTCGTCTCCGCGCTGGTGCTGGCGACCTTCCTCGGCCTGGTCCACCGTCGTCGCAACCGGGCGATGCGGCCGCCCCTGCGGGCCGGCTGAGCCGACGGGCGGCGACCCGCCGCCCGTCGGTCGGGGCTCTCAGGCCAGCTCGGTCCGGGCCACGGCCAGGAAGGCGTCGTTCTCCGCCGGGGTGCCGATGGTTATCCGGACGCCGTCGCCGGGGAACGGCCGGACGATCACGCCGCGCGCCTCGCAGGCCCGGCCGAACTCGACCGACCGGTTGCCCAGCGGCAACCAGACGAAGTTGCCCTGGCTGGTCGGGACGTCCGGCACGAGCGCGCGCAGCGCCTCGGTCACCCGCTCCCGCTCGGCGACCACCAGGGCGCACCGCCGCTCGACCTCGTCGGCCTGGGCCAGCGCGGCCAGAGCGGCGGCCTGGGCGGGCAGGCTGATGGAGAACGGGGTGACCACCTTGCGCACGGCGGCGACCAGGGCCGGCTGGGCGACCATGAAACCCACCCGCATCCCGGCCAGACCCCATGCCTTGGAGAGGGTACGCAGCACCGCCACATTGGGCCGGTGGACGTAGTCGAGCCCGTCCGGCACCTCCGGGTCGGTGACGAACTCCCGGTACGCCTCGTCGAGCACCACCAGCACGTCGTCCGGCACGGCGTCGAGGAAGCGCTCCAGCTCCGGCCGGCGCAGGAAGGTGCCGGTGGGGTTGTTCGGGTTGCAGACCACCACCATCCGGGTCCGGTCGGTCACCGCCGCCGCCATCGCGGCCAGGTCGTGGCCGTGCTCCGGCGTGTTGGGCACCTGCACGCTGGTCGCCCCGCTGGTCGCCACGACGATCGGGTACGCCTCGAAGGAGCGCCACGAGTAGACGACCTCGTCACCGGGGAGGCAGGTAGCCCGGACCAGGTGCTCGGCGAGCGCCACCGAACCGCAGCCGGTGACGACGCTCTCCGGCGCCACGCCGTACCGCTCGGCCAGCGCGGCGTGCAACGCCACCACGCCCATGTCCGGGTAGCGGTGCGCTCCGGCGGCGGCCTCGGTGATCGCCTCCACCACACCGGGCAGCGGACCGTAGGGCACCTCGTTGCTCGCCAGCTTGATGGCCTCCGGGATGCCCAGCTCACGGGCCAGATCCGCCGGACTGCGACCGGGGACGTAGTTGGGCAGCGCGTCGAGGTCGGCGCGGGTGAGCCGGATCGGGGACCCGGGGCGGGCGGTGTCGGTCACTTGGCGTCTCCCTCTGGGCGGTCGTGCGCTTCGGCAGGGGTGGAGGTGGTGCGGGGGACCTGGACCACCACGGTCTGCGCGCGCTTGTCGTGCAGCGCCTGGCGCAGCGGATGATCGAACAGGGGGGACAGGGCGTCGAGGAGTTGGAGCAGCAGACCCAGCCCGCAGCAGAACCAGAGCAGGGTGGGCAGACCCAGGGTGTTCCAGCGCCGGAACGACCGCCCGAAGCCGAGCGGCTGGTCCCCGGCGAGGGGCACCGCGCGGATGCCCATCACCCGCTTGCCGAAGGTCTGTCCGCCGCTGGCCATCGACGGGACCTCGTAGGCGAACCAGAGGGCGGTCGCGATCAGCAGGATCGCCACCTGGAGACCACCGGCCTGCTCGCCCGGCGGGGGGAACGGGTCGGTGGAGGTCGAGCCGCTCGACACCCGGGCCCCGAACTCCCGCCAGACCGGCGTCATCTCCTGTACGTACCGCCAGACGAACCAGCCGTTCACCACCACGTTCAGGGCGAGGACGATGCCGAAGTCGATCAGGCGGGCGAGGAAGCGGGCGCCGTATCCGGCCAGCGCCAGGCCGTGCGGACGCGGCTCCGGGGGCTGTGCCGGGTACCCGGGGTACGGCCAGCCGGGCGGCGGCACGTAGCCGGGCGGGGGAGCGTAGCCGGGCGGTGGCATGTGGCCGGGCGGCGGCGGGGGATGGTGGCCGTGCGGTGGCCCGTACCCGTGCGGTGGCGGGGGAGCGTACCCGGGCGGCGGGGGAGCGTGGCCCGGAGGCATCGCTTGTGGGGGGAACTGCCCGCCGGGCGGGTACGCGGGCGACGCCGGCTGCCCGGCCGGGCCGGACCCCGGGGTGCCGGCGACCGGGCCGGTCGGAGCGGAGGTCGGCGCCGCCGGGGTCACCGGTGTGGCCGGCTCGGCCGGCGGTGGGCCCTCGGGTGGGGTGGCCTCGGCGGATATCGGCGCACCGAGCCACCCCTCGCCATCCCAGTAGCGCTGGGTCTCGGGGTCGGCGGGGTCGACGTACCAGCCGGGTTGCACACTCACGCAGCTACCTTAACGACGCCTTCGCTGGCGGTTGGCCCACCTGCCGGGCGGATTGGACCGGTCGCCGTCCAGCGGGTGGACGGCGACCGGGTGCCGGTCACCGGTTCAGAGGTTGCCGCGCTTGTCCTGCTCGCGCTCGATCGCCTCGAACAGCGCCTTGAAGTTGCCCTTGCCGAAGCCGAGCGAGCCGTGCCGCTCGATCAGCTCGAAGAAGACCGTCGGCCGGTCCTGCACCGGCTTGGTGAAGATCTGGAGCAGGTAACCGTCCTCGTCCCGGTCGACGAGGATCTTGCGGGCCTTCAGCTCCTCGATCGGCACCCGCACCTGGCCGATCCGGGCGCGCAGCTCCGGGTCGTCGTAGTACGAGTCCGGGGTGTCCAGGAACTCGACGCCCGCGGCCCGCATCGCGTCGACGCTGGCCAGGATGTCGTTGGTGGCCACCGCGATGTGCTGGGCGCCCGCCCCCTGGTAGAACTCCAGGTACTCGTCGATCTGCGACTTCTTCCGGGCGACGGCCGGCTCGTTGAGCGGGAACTTGACCTTCCGGGTGCCGTTGGCGACCACCTTGCTCATCAGCGCCGAGTAGTCGGTGGCGATGTCGTCGCCGACGAACTCCGCCATGTTGGTGAAGCCCATCACCCGCCGGTAGAACTCGACCCACTCGTCCATCCGGCCCAGCTCGACGTTGCCGACCACGTGGTCGACCGCCTGGAAGAACCGCTTCGGCTGGACCCCGGCGTCGATCATGGGCTGCCGGTCGACGATCGGCCGCCGGGCGACGAAGCCGGGCAGGAACGGGCCGGAGTAGCGGGACCGGTCGACCAGGGTGTGCCGGGTGTCGCCGTAGGTGGCGATCGCAGCGATCCGGACGGTGCCGTGCTCGTCGGTGACGTCGTGCGGTTCCAGCAGGCCGGTCGCGCCCTGGCCGGTGGCGTACGCGTACCCCGCGTCGACGTCCGGGACCTCGAGGGCGATGTCGGTGACGCCGTCGCTGTGCTTGGCGACCAGAGCGGCGTCCGGGGCGTCCGGGCGGACCGCGCCGCGCAGGACGAACCGCGCCGAACCACTGGTCAGCACGTACTCGGCGTAGTCCCGATAGCCCTGCTCCGGCCCCCGGTACGCCACGCAGGTCATGCCGAACGCGGTGGAGTAGTAGTGGGCAGCCTGCTTGGCGTTGCCGACCAGGAAGGTGAGGTGGTCGAGCCCGCGCACCGGGAACGGGTCGTGGCTGATGTCGTGGTCGACGGCGCCGACGAGCGCGTCGACGTCGACCTCTTCGGTCGACGTGGGTCGATCGATCGCCTGGGTCATCGGGACTCCCTCCGTACGGTGCCGCTCGGGTCGGGCGTTCTCGGTCGCGGTGTGACGTCACACCGCGACCTGCCCCTGAGGTGAGGATCGCGGCCGTACCTCCGGTGGGCAACAGTCAGCACATCCGCTGGTCAGGTTGCGCATTCGGTAGGGTCCTCACCCGTGACCACTAGTCAGTTTGTCCAGCTCGACGAACTCGACGCGAGACTCGTCGAGTTGCTCGCCGCCGAGCCGCGGATCGGGGTGCTGGAGTGCTCCCGCCGGCTGGGCGTGGCCCGGGGGACCGTCCAGGCCCGTCTCGACAAGCTGGTCGACCGGGGCGTGGTGACCGGCTTCGGGCCGGACGTCTCCCCGGCGGCCATCGGGTTCGGGGTGACCTCCTTCGTCACCCTGGAGATCAGCCAGCGGCAGGGGCACGATCCGGTCACCGCGCACCTCGCCGAGATCCCGGAGGTGCTGGAGGCGCACACCATCACCGGCTCCAGTGACCTGCTCTGCCGGATCGTCGCCCGCTCGAACACCGACCTCCAGCGGGTCATCGACCAGATCGTGTCGTACGAGGGCATCCGCCGCGCCTCGACGATCATCGCGCTGGCCGAGCAGATCCCGTACCGCGTGCTGCCCCTGGTCCGCTCCGCCGTCACCAGCCGCCCCTGACCCGTTCCGCTACCCCGTCGGACCGGCGGGCGTGTCCCGGGCCAGGGCGTCGCCGAGCGGGGTGCGCGCGTACCGGACCGCCCGCCCGGTGCGGGTCCGGGTGACCAGTCCGGCGTCCCGCAGTACCGCCAGGTGCCCGCCGGCCCCGCCCAGGGTCAGCTCGAGCTGCTGGACGAGTTGGCTGGTGGTGGCGGGTACGGCCAGCGCCCGCAGCACCGCCGCCCGGGTGCGCCCGAGCAGCCGGTCCAGGGCGTCCGGCGGTCGGTCCGGGTCGGGCGGGCCGAGCAGGTCGACCACGCCGGAGGCCCGGTAGACCAGCGCGAACGGCCACGGCGGCTCGACGTAGTTGATCATCATCCCGAAGACGGTCGGTACGAAGAGCAGCCCCTTACCACCCAGCGAGTAGACGTCCGGCTGCCGGTCGGCCACCACGATGGCACCACCGGGCTCCCAGCTCAGCCGGGGGTCGAGACCGGCCACGGCGGCCCCCCAGCCGTAGGTGACCAGCCGCCCGGCCCGCTGGACCACGTCCCGTTCCAGGATGGTCCGCAGCCGGGGCCAGTCCGGCTCGACCAGGGCCGTCCAGACCGCCTCGACCGCGTCCGCCAGCCGGTCCACCACGCCCGGCGAGCGGTAGATCCGCATCGCGTACGCCGGCGGGGTGCGGAGCCCGGCGAGGTTACGGGCCAACTCCTCGCGGGCCTGCGCCAACGGGGTCGCCCGGACCACCGCCAGTTCGTCGGCGAAGCTGCGGCCGGTGCCGTTCGGCGGCGGCTGGATGAAGTCCGCGTTGTAGCCGCCCCGACGCAGCAGGGCCAGCAGCGCCCCCACCTCCGGCAGCTCGCGGCGCAGTCGTTCGTACACCGGCCGTACCCGGGCCACCCACGGGGCGAGGCCGGGCGCGCTGTGCTGGCCGGCGCAGAGCCGCAGCGCCGACACCGCCTCGCCCAGTGGCGAGATGGCGTACCGGCTCGCCGCGATGTCGGCCGGGGTCACCTGGATCCGCACGTACCGGCCTACCTTTCGCTTCAGAGCGAAAGGATAGAGCGGCCGGCGGAGCCCGGACAGGATGCCGCCGTGAACGTCACCCGCACCACCGCGCCGCCTGTCGCGCCGGACCGCCCGGCCACCTTCCGGGACGTCTTCGCCGTCGCCGAGTTCCGGGTCCTCTTCGCCAGCTACGGCGTCTTCCTGATCGGCGAGACGGTCAAGATGCTCGCCCTCTCCGTGCTCGTCTACGAACGCACCGGCTCCGGCCTGATCGCCGCCCTGGCGTACGTCACCGGATTCCTGCCGCACGCGTTCGGCGGGGTGTTCCTGCTCGCCCTCGCCGACCGGTGGCCGCCCCGCGCCGTGATCGTCGGCTACGAACTGGTCCGGCTGGCCCTGGTGGCGGTGCTCGCCGTCGGGGTGCTCTCCCCGGCCGGCATGCTCGGGCTGGTCTTCGTCGTCGGCCTGTTCGGCCCGGTCAGCAGCGCCGCCCGGACCGCGCTGCTGCCGGAGATCCTGCACGGCGACGCGTACGTGCTGGGCCGGTCCCTGCTCACCGTGGCGTCCGGCGGCACCCAGGTCGTCGGGTTCGCCGTCGGTGGCCTTCTGCTCGGCGTGGTCGGGCCGTACGGGGCGCTCTGGCTGACCGCCGCCACCTGCGCGCTCGCCGCACTGCTGGTCCGGACCGGCCTGCGGGCCCGCCCCGGCCGGCACCGGAACGACCCGACCGGCCCGGCCGAAACCCACGGGAGCGGTCCGACCCGGACCCACGAGACCGGCCCCACCGGGAACCACGGAACCGGCCCGACCGGGACCGACGGAACCGGCCCGACCGGGACCGACGGGAGCAGTCCGACCAGCCCGAGACGGACCGGGGCGGTGCGGGAGACCTGGCGCGGCAACCGGGAACTCCTCGCCGACCGGCGGATCCGGGGCCTGCTGCTGGCCCAGTGGCTGCCCGGGTCGATGCTGGTCGGGGCCGAGGCGGTCGCGGTGCCGTACGCGGCCGAACTCGGCCCCGGGGCGAGCGCCGGCGTACTGCTGATGGCCGGCGCGTTCGGGATGCTCCTCGGGGACCTGGTGGTGGGGCGGTTCGTGGCACCCGCCGCCCGGGAACGGCTCAGCCGGTGGTTCGCGCTGCTGCTCGGCGTACCGATGCTGGTCTTTCCGCTCCGACCCGGCCTGGTGGTCGCCGCGCTGCTCTTCGCGGTGTCCGCCGCCGGCTTCGCCTACCAGCTCGGGCTGGCGCGGCGGTTCCTCGACGCGCTGCCGGCGGCCCGGCGCGGCCAGGCGTTCGGGCTGACCGGCACGGGGATGATGACCGCCCAGGGGCTCGCCGCGGCGGCGGCCGGGGCACTGAGCGAGGTGACCGGTCCGGCGGCGGCGATGACCCTCGCCGGGCTCGCCTCGCTCGTCGCCACCGGGGCCCTGTGGCGGGTCCTCACCCCGGAACCCGGGACCGATCGACCGGCCCGACCGAACCCGCCTGACCTCGTCGGGGACGACGATCGGCCGGATTAGTCCACCGACACGGCCCCCCGGAGGGCACCAGGGCCTTGCCGACCTGGCTACGGTGTCCGTTGTGGCTCAGCAGGGCGGCCGGTGCGTCATTTGCTACGTGATCCTCGCGTTGATCGCGGTCCTGGTGCTGACCGTGACCGGCGTGTGGAACCCGTGGCCGGGGGTGTGGGACGCGGTCAACCGTAGCCAACCCATCTCCGAGCCCGACGTGACCTGGCAGCGTCGTATCGGCGGCACCCCGCAGAGCGTCACCGTCGCCGGGGACGCCGTGGTGGTGGAGCAGCGGACCCGGGTGGAGGGGCTCAGCCTCGCCACCGGCGCGCCGCTGTGGGAGCGCAAGGCGGACTGGGCCGCGGTCGCCGGGGACGGCCGCGACGCGGTCGTCGCGGTCGGCAAGCTGCTGGTCAAGGGGTACGAACTGCTCGACCCGGCGACCGGTGCGGTCCGTCGCCGGGACAACGAGGCGGTGGCCGTGTGGACGTACCGGAACATGGTGCTGGACGCCCGCTGCGCGCAGGCCACCGACTGCACGGTCAGCGCCTGGGACGTGCGCGGCAGCCGTCCGCTCTGGACGGCCTTCCTGCCCGGTGTGGAGAGCGGCTTCTTCGCCGACAACCCGGAACTGCTGGGCACCCGGCGGCTGACCGGCCTCCGGATCGACCCCGACGTGGCCGGCCCGGAGGCGATGCCCGCGCTGCTCGGCTTCCCGATCGACGGCCGGGTGCACGTGCTGGACACGGCGACCGGCCGGGTGGTGCGCGACGTCGAGCCCGGCCGGGAGGAACGGCTGGTCACCGTGGGCGGGCGGCTGCTGCGGATCGAGGCGAAATCGGAGGACGGCGGCTGCTACTTCACCCTCTCCGGCCGGGACGCGACCACCGGGCGGGAGGTGTGGCGACGGGCCGGGATCAACCTGCGGACCGCCGACAGCGCCGGGTGCGTGCAGCGGGAGGACCCGCAGGGCGCGCGGAACGTGGTGGTCGGGGTGGCCCCGGACGCCCGGGAGACGGTCGTCGACGCGTACGACGGGCGGCTGCTCTGGGTCGGCGCGGACGGGGAGAAACTGGTCGCCGTGGACGACCGCCGCCTGCTGGTCCGCTCGGCGGACAAGCGCTCGATCGCCGGCCGGGAGTTCGGCGTGGACCGCCCGCGCTGGACCCGCCGGTCGGCGGAGAAGACGGCCGGGGCGCTCACGCCGTACGCGGCGGTGCTCACCGAGGACAAACCCTCCCGGGTGGTCGCCCTCGACCCCCGCACCGGGCGGGAACTGGCGAACCTGCGTACCTCGGCGAACGTGCTGGCGGTCGGACCCGCCGGCATGGTGATCGGCGAGGGACGGGAGATCGGATACGTCCGGTTCGCCGGTGCCACCGGCGGTGCGCCACCGGCCGGCGACGAGGGGGCCGGCGGGAACCCCGGAGACGCCCCGGAACGCGGCCCGGACCCGAACGCGAGCTGCGGTCCGAAGGGTGAGAGCTGCCCGGAATCCGACGGGGGTAAGGACGGGTGAAGGGGGATGACCGCCCGGACGGGCGGCGACGACCGGGACGGATGAGAGCGGTGTCGCACGACTCACCCGGCGGGTACGACGACCCGGCCCGACTGCCCTAGGCTTTCCGCTCATGAGCAGTGCCGCCGCGTTCACCTACGCCCCCTTGCTGCCGACCGGCCCCGACCAGACCGAGTACCGCCTGATCACCGACGAGGGCGTCGACGTCGTCAACGGTCCGGGTGGCCGCCGGTTCCTCACCGTGGACCCGGCCGCGCTCACCGCGCTGACCGCCGAGGCGATGCACGACATCGCGCACTTCCTGCGCCCGGCCCACCTGGCCCAGCTCCAGTCGATCATCGACGATCCGGCGGCGTCGCCGAACGACCGCTTCGTCGCGCTGGACCTGCTGCGCAACGCGAACATCGCGGCCGGCGGCGTGCTGCCGATGTGCCAGGACACCGGCACCGCCATCGTGATGGGCAAGCGCGGCCGGCACGTGCTCACCGACGGCACCGACGCGGAGGCGATCTCCCGGGGCGTCTACCAGGCGTACACGAAGCTCAACCTGCGCTACTCCCAGCTCGCCCCGCTGACCATGTGGGATGAGCGGAACACCGGCAGCAACCTCCCGGCACAGGTGGAGATCTACGCCGAGGACCCGGACGGCCACCCGGACGCGTACAAGTTCCTCTTCATGGCCAAGGGCGGCGGCTCGGCCAACAAGTCGTACCTCTACCAGGAAACCAAGGCGCTGCTGAACCCGACGCGGATGATGCAGTTCCTGGAGGAGAAGCTGCGGCTCATCGGCACCTCGGCCTGCCCGCCGTACCACCTGGCCATCGTCATCGGCGGCACCTCCGCCGAGTACGCGCTGAAGACCGCCAAGTACGCCTCCGCCAAGTACCTCGACGCGCTGCCCACCGAGGGCTCGATGACCGCGCACGGCTTCCGGGACCTGGAGCTGGAGGCGCAGGTGCTGGAGCTGACCCGCAACTTCGGCATCGGCGCACAGTTCGGCGGGCGGTACTTCTGCCACGACGTACGGGTGGTCCGGCTGCCCCGGCACGGGGCGTCCTGCCCGGTCGCCATCGCGGTCTCCTGCTCGGCCGACCGGCAGGCGGTCGCCAAGATCACCCCGTCGGGCGTGTGGCTGGAGCGCCTCGAAACCGACCCGGCCCGCTTCCTGCCCGACGTCACCGACGAGACCCTGGAGACCGAGGAGGTCGTCCGGGTCGACCTGAACCGGCCGATGGACGAGATCCGCGCCGAGCTGTCGAAGTACCCGGTGAAGACCCGGCTCTCGCTGACCGGCCCCCTGGTGGTTGCCCGGGACATCGCCCACGCCAAGATCGCCGAGCGGCTGGACGCGGGCGAGCCGATGCCGCAGTACCTGCGCGACCACGCCGTCTACTACGCCGGCCCGGCCAAGACCCCCGAGGGGTACGCCTCCGGCTCGTTCGGCCCCACCACCGCCGGCCGGATGGACGCCTACGTGGAGAAGTTCCAGGCGGCCGGCGGATCGCTGGTGATGCTGGCCAAGGGCAACCGCTCCGCCCAGGTCACCCGCTCCTGCGACCAGCACGGCGGCTTCTACCTCGGCTCGATCGGCGGCCCGGCCGCCCGGCTCGCCCAGGACTGCATCAAGCACGTCGAGGTCCTGGAGTACCAGGAGCTGGGCATGGAGGCGGTCTGGAAGATCGAGGTGGAGGACTTCCCGGCCTTCATCGTGGTCGACGACAAGGGCAACGACTTCTTCGCCGAGGTCACCAAGCCCGTCCTCACCGTCGGCCGCCGCTGACCCCCGGCTTCCGCCGACCGTTACGCCGACGGGGCGCCCGGCCGCAGCCGGACGCCCCTGGTGGATGTCGCGCGTCAGCTCGCCTTGCTGGCGTAGAACGTTCCGGTGAAGGTCTCCGAGACGACCCCGTCGGCGGTGCGACCGTAGACGGTGATCCGGTAGATCTTGGAAGTCGCCGGCGTGTAGCTCATCGACGCCGAGCCGTCGGGTCCGGCCGCGACCGTCTGCGCAGGGCCGAAGGCGATCGAGTAGACGTACTCCGTCACCCCGGGCATGCCCGGCTGGAAGACGAACGTGCCCGGTGTCCCGGCGGGTGCCCCCGTCATCTTGTTGATCGGGTACTCGACGGAGCTGACGGTCGGCTTGGTCGCCAGGTAGATGTAGTACCTACCCTCCCCGGACGGCAGGTCGTCGACGGTACGGCTCCGCACGTAGACGTTGTTCCCGCCCGGCTTCGCCGGGACGACCGTGACCGTGGCGGTGCCGTCGGCCCCGGCGGCCACCGTCTGCTCCGGCCCGTCGTTCAGGCGGTAGGTGTACTCGACGACGTTCTCCATCCCAGGCTGGAAGGTCAACGTACGAGCCTCGCCGAAGCCGGCGGTCGGGTTGCCGTCGACGATCGTCGGGCTGGTGGTCCGTACCCGGAAGCGGTAGGTCGTGACCGTCGACATCCTGCCGGCCCGATCCACGGCGTGGACGGAGAGGGACGCCGGCCCCTCAGATTGCGGCGCGATGGGCACGGTGACCGAACCACCCGGTGCGTCGGCCGCCACCTCGACGGGCGACCCGCCTGGCAACGAATAGCGATAGCGCACCGTGTCGGTGCTGCCGTTCGCGCCGAAGGTGAACTCGCCCGGGATACCCGGACCGCCGTACGAGGCGTCGTCGTCCGGGTAGTCGGTCGAGCTGACCGTCGGCGGGGCCGGAGAGGTGGTGTCGACCGTGAACCGGCACTCCGACGACCAGGCCGAGACGGCACCGTTCGGGTCGGTCGCCCGGACCACGAAGACGTAGGTTTCCCCGTCGGCCAGGAGCCCGGCCGGCACGTCGTAGCGGAAGGGCAAGCCCGACGACATCCATCCGGTCGTCCGCTCGGTCCGCTCCGCCGGCCGGTCGGCTGGCCACCAGGCGAACGTCGCGGTCAGTTGCTCGGCGTGGGCCGAGGCGTGGTCCGGGTCGGTCAGCACGGTGGTGAGATACGGGGTCGCCTCCGGGACGAACATGTCCGTCGTGCAGGGCTTGCCGAGGACGCTCAACGCGCCAGGCGCGTTCGGTGCGCCGTTGACGTGCAACGAGAGACCGAGCGGCTTGATGTGGCGGCCGTACTGCGCGTCGTCCTCCAGATCGCCGGCGACCCGGACCAGGTAGGTGACCGAGTCCCAGCCGGCCGTGACCGCCTGCTGAAGCGCCGGGGTGATCACCGTCTGGAAGGAGGTCGCGCCGCAGGGAACGTCCGGTGCGAGGTCCGCGACCTTCTCCCGTACGGTGGGGGCGTCTCGCCAGGTCGGCGGGGTGACCGGGGTGTCGGTGCGCCAGAGTTCCAGCGCGCGGGGCTTGTCGCAGTCGTTGACGGACGTCTCCCCGGTGATGGCCCCCGCCGAGATGACCTGCTTGCCGTGGTACGGCGTCAGGTCAAAGGTGAAGTAGACCCGGGACGGTTCGCCACCGTTCCCGTCCTCCCCACTGCCGACCGGTGCGCTGCCGGTGAGCGGGAGGGCGGTGGTGGGTTGGCCGGCGTTGACGACGGTGGCGCTGGTCGCGTCGACGTAGGTGTAGAAGCCCGCGCTGGCGGGCTCGCCACCACCGACCAGAACGGCCGGGACGGCGAGGAGGGCGGCGAGGCCCGTGACGACGACCCGGCGAGACGATCGGCGTAGGCCGACGGCGGGACCGGTCAGACCCCCGTGTGGATACGACAAGATGGAAAACCTCCGAGGTGGGGCGATCAATTCGATGATCGTAACTATCCAGCGACTCCCTGTCGCCAGTGTTCTGCGGGGCCGGGACTGAACCGCCAGCTCCCGCTGACCAGCACGCCGACGGGGCGCCCGGCCGCAGCCGAACGCCCCGTCGTCGTTACCCGTCGATCCAGAAGCTGT
The DNA here is from genome assembly GCF_900090325.1 of Micromonospora pallida. NCBI lineage: Bacteria > Bacillati > Actinomycetota > Actinomycetes > Micromonosporales > Micromonosporaceae > Micromonospora > Micromonospora pallida. The sequence continues at coordinate 6,511,500 of NZ_FMHW01000002.1, forward strand.
AGTAGTTGGAACCGGAGAGCACGCCCGTGGCCGTCCGGGCGCGTACGGTCAGCTCGTGGACGTACGCCGACTCGGCGGTCCACGTCAGCGTCGCCGTGCCGTCCGGACCGACCGGCACGGTCTGCTCGCTCCCGCCGTCGAAGACGTAGACGAACTCCGTTGCACCGGGCAGGCCGGTGGTGAACACGAAGTCGCCGGTGGTGCCCACGGGGCCGCCCTGCCAGCCGAAGACCTCCGAGATGATCGTCGGGGTGTACGGCTCCACCCGGAACGAGTAGAACGCCGCGTCGGTGGTCGTGCCGCTCGCCGTGCGGGCCCGGACCCGCAGCTCCACCCAGCCGTAGTTCTGTTCGTCGTACGCCTGGGGCGTCCACTCGACGGTGGCGCTGCCGTCGGCGTTTGCGGTCACCGTCTTCTCCGCCTCACCCCGGAACGTGTAGACATACGAGGTGACCCCGGTGACCTGGGCGTGCGGCCGGAACGTGAACGACCCGGTCACCCCCGGCCCGCCCCCGGTGAGGTTCCGCCGATAGACCTCGGAGGCCACCGTGGGGGCGACCGACGTCACGTAGAACTGGTAGGTGACGGTCTCGGACACGACGCCCGTGCTGGTCCGGCTGAACACCTCCAGGGTGTGACCGTGGGCGGCGGCTGGGGTGTAGTCGATGGTGGTGGTGCCGTCCGGCCCGGCCGCCACCGTCCGCTGCTCCCCGTAGTTGAACGAGTAGACGTACTCGGTGACGTCGTCCATCGCCGGCTGGAAGCGGAAGCTGCCGGCCGTGCCGACCGGTGCTCCGTCCTCCCACTCCGGCCACTGCGCGGACGAGACCACCGGCTCGGTCCGGACCCGGAAGGGGTAGGCAGCCCGGCCGGAGACCAGGCTGTCCCGGGTCCGGCTGGTCACGTACAGCGTGTTCTCCGTCCGGGTGGGCACCACGGTCACCGTGGCGGAGCCGTCGGCACCGGCCGCGACGGTCTGCTCGGGCTCGTCGTTCAGCCGGTAGGTGTACGACACCACGTCGTCCATGCCGGGAGCGAAGACGAAGCCGCGCGGCGCGCCCAGTCGGGCGTTCGGGTCGTTGTCGGTGACCCGGGGCGTGGTGTCCCGGACGATGAACTCGTAGACGACCAGGTCCGACGGAAGACCGGCCCGGTCAACGCTGCGCACGTAGATCCGGTTCGGGCCGTGCCGCTGCGGGGCGTGGCTGATCGTCGCCGCGCCGGTCGCGTCGGCGGTGACGTGGTTGCTCGGACCCGCGGTGCCCCACTGGTAGCCGGCCACGTCGTCCGCCCCGTTCGGGCCGAAGGTGAACGTGCCGGGCAGGCCGGCACCGCCGTGCCCGGGGTAATCCCCACCGGACGGGTAGTCGGTTGAGGAGACGGTGGGGGTCGGTGGCCGGACCGTGTCGACGGTGAACCGGCACTCCGCCGACCAGCCCGAGTTGGCGTGCTGGTCGCTGGCCCGCACCTGGAAGGCGTACGTGCCACCGTGGGCCAGGTGGCCGTCGGGCATCCGGTACACCTGGGTGGCGGGTGCCGACATCGGGGAGACCGTCCACTCGGTGCGTTCGGTTGGCCGGTCCACCGGCCACCAGGCGAACGTCGCCGACACCGGGTCTCCGGCGTACGACTCCATCCGGTCCGGATCGGTGACGCTGGCCGCCAGCACCGGCGCGGTGGTGGGGACCAGCAGGCCGTCCGCGCAGGCCCGGCCGTCCACCCGCAGGTTGGTCGGCACGTCGGGAGCGCCGTTCGCCTCGATCGAGATGCCGAGGGTCTTGATCCGCCGCCCGTAGTGCTTGTTCTCCTCCAGGTCCTCGCCGCCGATCCGGGCCAGGTAGGTGACCGTGTCCAGCTCGGCGTCGACGGCCTGCTGCACCGCCTCGGTGAGCAGGATCTCCAGGTGGCCACGGCAGGGGGCGTTCGGCGCGACGTCGCCGATCTTCTCCCGTACCGTCGGCGCGTTCTGCCAGGTCGGGGCGGCGGCGGGGGTGTCGGTCCGCCAGAGTTCGAGGACGCGGGGCCTGTCGCAGTCGTTGGCGGCCGTCTCACCACTCATTCCCATCGCCCGGATGATCTGCTTGTTTCGGTACGGGGTCAGGTCGAAGGTGAAGTACGCCCGCGAGGTGTGCCTCCCGTCGGCGTCCTCCCAGGTGCCGACCGGCACGTTGCCGTCGGTGACCGGGAACGCGGTGGTCGGCCGGGCCGAGTCGGTGAAGGTGGCGCTGGTCGGCGTGACATAGCGGGTCAGGGCCGCCGAGGCTGGCTGCCCAGTGGCGAGCAGTGCGCCGCCAGCGGCGAGGAGGGCGGCCAGTCCGCCACCCAGGAAACGCCGCAATATTGATCGACTTGTGCCGATCATTGCGCCGGTGGTGCCCCCGTGTGAACGCAGCAAGATGGGATCCTCCGAGGTGAGGGTGGGATTTTTATGATCGTAACTGTCCCTGGCTGGCCGTACCCCCGGTTTTTTGGCTGATGTCCGCAGCCATTGCGACCGATGTGGACGGCGCTTGGCGCGAACTTTGTCAGAAGATTGAGCATCGACCGGCATGCCGCTGATGGGCGTTTTGTCTAGTGCGCTGTCGAGGCTGATCCACCGCACGTACGCCTGCGCCTCAACCCCACAGTGGATGGCATCGAGGCCGTGCGGGGAATCGAACCCCGGTGCGCGGTTTTGCAGACCGCTCCCTGACCACTCGGGCACACGACCAAGGCGACACGTGCCCCCGGCAGGGTTCGAACCTGCGACCTTCGGATCCGGAATCCGACGCGCTATCCACTGCGCTACGGGGGCTTGGTGGAAGTGGAGAGATTCGAACTCCCAGAGCGCTGACGCACCCGGTTTACAGCCGGGCCCACCTCACCATCGGTGGCGCACTTCCATGGGGTGACTGGCGGGACTCGAACCCGCGAACCTCCCGGGCCACAACCGGGCGCTCTACCGCTGAGCTACAGCCACAGTGCCCGCACCTGGATTCGAACCAGGGCAACCCGGTGTGTGGGACCGGTGCTCTACCACTGAGCTACACGGGCGGAAACGGGGCAATGCCCCGGGGGAACGCTCCGGCGGCAGGACTCGAACCTGCACATGTACGGATTAACAATCCGCTGCCCTGCCAGTTGGGCGACACCGGAATGAGTAGAGCCGACGGGACTCGAACCCGCACATGTCCGGATTGAAAGTCCGGCGACTTTGCCACTTCGTCTACGGCTCCACGGTGCCCGGAAGCGGAGTCGAACCGCTGGCCTCTGCCATGTCGTGGCAGCGCTCTACCGACTGAGCTATCCGGACCTGGTAGCGGGGGCGGGATTTGAACCCGCGATCTCCGGCTTATGAGGCCGGCGAGGACGACCTAACTCCTCTACCCCGCAAGTGCGGCACCCGGGAATCGAACCCGGCGCACACGGCTTAGAAGGCCGCAGAGCGCATCCAGCGCACGTACCGCGAAGTGCCCCCGGGGAATTACGATATCCCGTCTCACCGATTAAGAGTCGGTTGCTCTTCCTCTGAGCTACGGAGGCTTGGCGGAAGGTAAAGGAGTCGAACCCTCGGGCTCTCACCCGGTACCGGTTTTCGAGACCGGCTGCGGACCTGTTCCGCACTACCTTCCGCGAGTCGGGTAGACAGGATTTGAACCTGCGTCCTTCCGGTCCCAAACCGGACGCGCCACCAAACTGCGCCACTACCCGATGCGTGCCCCTGGCAGGATTCGAACCTGCGGCCTCCTGGTTCGTAGCCAGGCGCTCTATCCACTGAGCTACAGGGGCAAGGCGTTGCTGCGTGCCGACGAGAGGAATCGAACCTCCGACTCCCGCCTTATCAGGGCGGTGCTCTGACCGCTGAGCTACGACGGCTCGGCGAAGGGTGAGGGATTTGAACCCCCGGCGGGCGGACCCGCTCCGCGCTAGCAACGCGGTGCCATCGACCAGACTCGGCCAACCCTTCATGCGCGCCAACGACGGGAATCGAACCCGCGGCCCTCCGATCGACAGTCGGATGCTCTACCACTGAGCTACGTCGGCATGGTGGATCGACGGGGAGTCGAACCCCGCACGCGAGGCTTGCAAAGCGACGCTGTGCACCAGCACTCGACCCATGGCTCGGTTGGCCGGAATCGAACCGGCTTCTCCCGGCTGCCCGGGGGCAGCGGTCCCGTTCCGCCTACGACCTGCCGTGCCCGGAGAGGGACTCGAACCCCCACTGAACGCGTCCTGAACGCGTTGCCTCCTGCCATTTGGGCTACCCGGACAAGTTTCCTCGACCCGGGGGCGAAGGTGTGCCCTTCGCCCCGAAGCCGTGGTGCCGACGCCCGGTGTCGATCCGGGTGCCTTCCGGTTATGAGCCGGATGCTCTGCCGTTGAGCTACGTCGGCGTGGTTGGAGCCGATGACAGGAATCGAACCTGCGTCCGCCGCATTACAGGTGCGGTGCTCGACCATCGTGAGCTCCACCGGCTTGGTGCCCTCGGCACGACTCGAACGTGCACGTTGACCAGGATCTCGGCCTGGCGCCTCTCCCAGTTGGGCCACGAGGGCGTGCGCTGCGGGCGGAGGACTCGAACCTCCAACCTTCCGGATCAGAGCCGGACGTGCTGCCAGTTGCACCAGCCCGCATCGGCGGCCGGCGGGCAGAGGCCCGCCGGCCGGTGATCAGCGCTGCACCATGCCCGACCAGGTGGGCACCGACGGCGGGAACCGCAGTTCCATCCCCGCCTCGGCGGGGGTCAGGTCACCCTTGCGCTGGTTGCAGGCGTAGCACGCGCCGATCGTGTTCTTCCAGCTGTTCCGGCCGCCCCGCGAGCGGGGCAGGATGTGGTCGACGGTGGTGGCCGTCGACGGGCAGTACGCGCACCGGTAGCCGTCGCGGCGCAGCACGCCGGACTTGGACCAGCCGGGACCGCTGCGGTACCGCCACCTGGTGACGACGTACCGGACCAGGCGCAGGACGCGCGGCATCGGGAAGACGCCGAGGTGCCGGTCCGGCTCGGCTTCGTGGATCTCGGCGACCCGGCGCATCAGCATCCGGATCGCGTGTTGGACGGGGACCCGGTGCAGTGGTCCCAGGTCGGCGTTGAGCACGAGCACGGCGTTCACCGGGCCCTCCCTTCTTCTTGACGGTTGGTGGTGAGAGACGACTTGGTGGTGAGAGCGGACGACGGGGTTCGAACCCGTGACCTCGACGTTGGCAACGTCGCGCGCTACCGGCTGCGCCACGTCCGCAAGGGGGCCGTCTACGACGGCGGGGTGCCGAGGGCGGGACTCGAACCCGCAACGACGGAGGTTTGAGCTCCGCGCCTCGTGCCTGTTGGGCTACCTCGGCAAGGACAAGAGCGGTACCGGGGAATCGAACCCCGACCTACTGCTTGGAAGGCAGCAGCTCTCCCGTTGAGCTAGTACCGCGTGTGGTTGCGTAGGCCGTACGGGGCTCGAACCCGTAAACCTCCTGGCTGAGAACCAGGCGAGCTGCCAGCTTGCTCCAACGGCCCAGGGAGCCGGCGGAAGGCCGGCCCGTACGTGGAGAAGAGGGGACTCGAACCCCTGGCCCCCGCCCTGCCGAGGCGGTGCTCTGCCAACTGAGCTACATCCCCATGGTCCGGGACCGGGGTGTCGAACCCCGTGTCTCCTGCTCCCAAAGCAGGCGGTTTACCGTCTCCCTCGCCCCGGTAGGTGTTGCCCCCGGCCGGCCCGTGACGGCGCCGGCCGGGGTACGGATAAATGCCATCCACTGTGGAGTTGAGAATTAGCGACGCCGCCGGCCGAAGCCGTGGCGAAAAGCAGGGGCGACAGGACTCGAACCTGCAACCTTCGGTTTTGGAGACCGGTGCTCTACCCGTTGAGCTACGCCCCTGTGAAATTGTTGCCGGGTAACGAAAAAGCCGCCCGTTCCCCTGGCTGGGGTGGGCGGCTTCGCAGCTTGCGCTGGCGCTACTCGCGCCGCCACCCCGGCTTCCAGTTCCATTCGCTCGCCGGCAGGTCATGGGCTCGCCCGATCGAGGGCAGCACGACACCGCCGCGCGGCATACACCGCGTGGTTTCGGTGGAGGCGTACTGCAACACGGGGAGCTCCTTGGGTTTGGGCCGGTCTTGCCTTGCTCATTAAAGGTAAGGGCGGGCGTGCACCGCTGGCAATGGATATTTCCAAGACCCATTCATGTGTGCCCCGGCCGCCGCGTTGACCGACTGGCGCGGCTGGTCCGGCACCCACCCTCGATGACCTGCGATCATCTGCGGGCCGGGGGCGGGCGCGGCAGGATGGAACGCGTGACGAATCCAGAGACAGCGGGCTACCGGATTGAACGCGACTCGATGGGTGAGGTGGAGGTGCCCGCCGACGCGCTGTGGCGGGCGCAGACCCAGCGTGCCGTGCAGAACTTCCCGATCTCGGGTCGGGGCATCGAGTCCGCCCAGATTCGCGCGTTGGCCCAGATCAAGGGCGCGGCGGCCCAGGTCAACGCCGAGTTGGGTGTGCTCGATCCCGAGGTGGCCGCCGCGATCGCGACCGCTGCCGCGCACGTTGCCGACGGCGGTTACGACGACCAGTTCCCGGTCGACGTTTTCCAGACCGGCTCGGGCACGTCGTCCAACATGAACACCAACGAGGTGATCGCCACCCTGGCCGGCCGTGAGCTGGGCCGGGGCGTGCACCCGAACGACGACGTCAACGCCTCGCAGTCCAGCAACGACGTCTTCCCGTCCTCGATCCACCTGGCCGCCACCCAGGCGGTCGCGCACGACCTGCTGCCCGCGCTGATCCATCTGGCCGAGGCGCTGGAGGCCAAGGCCGCCGAGTTCGAGACCGTGGTCAAGGCCGGACGGACCCACCTGATGGATGCCACGCCGGTCACCCTGGGCCAGGAGTTCGGCGGGTACGCCGCGCAGATCCGGTACGGCGTCGAGCGGTTGGAGGCGGCCCTGCCTCGGCTGGCCGAACTGCCGCTGGGTGGCACCGCCGTGGGCACCGGCATCAACACCCCGCTCGGCTTCGCCGGCCGGGTGATCGAGAAGCTGCGCGAGTCGACCGGCCTGCCGGTGACCGAGGCCCGCAACCACTTCGAGGCGCAGGGTGCGCGGGACGCGCTGGTGGAGACGTCCGGTCAGCTCCGTACCGTCGCGGTCGGCTTCTACAAGATCGCGAACGACGTACGGTGGATGGGCTCCGGTCCCCGCGCCGGCCTGCGTGAGCTGCGCATCCCCGACCTCCAGCCCGGCTCGTCGATCATGCCCGGCAAGGTGAACCCGGTGGTCGCCGAGGCGGTCCGGCAGGTCTGTGCCCAGGTGATCGGCAACGACGCCACGGTCGCCTTCGCTGGCTCCCAGGGCGACTTCGAGCTGAACGTGATGCTCCCGGTGATGGCCCGCAACCTGCTGGAGTCGATCCGGCTGCTGGCCGCGTCGAGCCGCCTCTTCGCCGACCGCTGTGTGGCCGGCCTCGCCGCGAACGCCGACGTCTGTCTGGCGTACGCGGAGGGCTCGCCGTCGATCGTCACCCCGCTCAACCGCTACCTCGGCTACGACGAGGCCGCCTCGATCGCCAAGGAGGCGCTGGCCAAGGAGATCTCCATCCGTGAGGTGGTGCTCGCCCGGGGCCACGTGGACAGCGGCAAGCTCAACGCCGACCAGCTCGACGAGGCGTTGGACGTGCTCAGGATGACCCATCCCTGATCCGCGCCCAGCCGAGGAACCGGGCGAAGATCGCCGCCGGATCGGGGCCGTCGTCCGGATCGGCCGGCGGATCTGTCGCTGCTGCAACGGATCTGGGAGGCTACCCTCGGCGAGGCGTTGCCCCCGCAGGAGTCCATCGAGCTGATGAGGGAAGTGGCGGAGTCATGGACCTGACCGGCGCCCACTGGCGCAAGAGCAGCCGCAGCGGGCAGAACGACATGTGCGTCGAGGTGGCGACGAACCTGCCCGGCCTGGTCGGGGTGCGCGACAGCAAGGACCCGGCCGGCCCGGCGCTCACCTTCGACCCGTACGCCTGGCGGGTCTTCCTCGCGACGCTGCCGCGCTGACGTGTCGGTGGTTCCCGACGGCGAGGTGCTGACCCGGCTCGACCGGGAGCGCAACGTCTGGTTCTGCACCCTTCGTCCCGACGGCCCGCCGCACGTGACGCCGGTGTGGTTCGTCTACCTCGACGGCCGGTGGTGGATCTGCACCGCCGCCCGTAACCGCAAGGTCCGCAACGTGGCGGCCGACCCCCGGGTCTCACTGGCATTGGAGGACGGGCGGGCCCCGGTGGTCGCCGAGGGCACGGTGGCGATCCACCGCGAGTCCTTCCCCGCCGAGGTGGTGGCGGCCTTCCGGGCGAAGTACGGCTGGGACGTCACCGGCTCGGACGGGCCCGAGGGCGGCAATGTCCTGCTCCAGGTCACCGTCACCCGCTGGCTCCTCGCCGGTTCGGTCGACTGACCGACCCGGCACGCGCCGGACGGCCGGACAGCGGCCCCGGCAGTCCGGCGGCCCAGTGGGCGGCGACGCGGGGCCTCGGCGGTGCGGAGCCTCGGAAACGTGTGGCCGGTCGGCTGGCGACCCGGCACGATGCCGGGCATGACCGACGACCCGGAGCCGGGCGGGACATTGCTGGAGACCGAGCGTCTCCGGCTGCGCCGGTTCACCTTGGCCGACCTTGATCACCTCGTCGCGCTGGACAGCGACCCGGAGGTGATGCGTTACCTCACCGGCGGCCGGCCCACCCCGCTGCCGGTGGTGCGCGACCAGGTGCTGCCCCGGCTGCTCGGCGAGTACGACCGCTGGCCCGGCCTCGGTCGTTGGGCGGCGACCGACCGCACCGACGGCACCTTCCTCGGCTGGTTCGCCCTCGACCCACCCGCCGACCCATCCCCGGAGCCGGCAGCCGACCCAGCCGCCGATTCGGCCACCGACCCATCTACGGATCCGGCCCCCGACCCACCCGCCGATCCGGCCGCCGGCCGCCCGCAGACCGAGCTGGGCCGCCACCTCACGCAGGCCGAACTGGGCTACCGGCTCCGGCGTTCGGTGTGGGGCCGGGGGCTTGCCACCGAGGGATCCCGAGCTCTCGTCCACTATGCCTTCAGACATCTTGGGCTCCGGCGGGTCTGGGCGCAGACCATGGCCGTCAACCTGCGGTCCCGGCGGGTCATGGAAAAAGCGGGCCTACGGTACGTCCGCACTTTCCACCTCACCTGGGACGACCCCATTCCGGGCTCCAAGCACGGAGAGGTCGAGTACGAGATTCTCCGCTCCGAGTGTTAGGAAGGTGTTCTGTCCGAAAAGGATCGACAGCGGGGGGCTCCTTCCATGGTGAGTGTGGTCGTGTTCGACGCGGACGAGACGCTGCTAAATCTGCGGCCGGCGGTGACCAGCAGTCTGTTGGCCGTACTGGCGGAGATGCGGCGGCTGAGCCCGGCGGCGGCCGCGCTTTCGCTCGCGGACCTGGAGGCGGACTGCGCGGCGGTCTGGGCCGCGGACTGCACCCTGCCGGTGGAGGTGATCCGCCGGCTCGGGTTGGTCCGGTCGCTGGCGCGGGTCGGTCTGGACGCCGAGATCGACCGCGTCCTCGACCTGTTCTTCGCCCACCGGTTCGCCCTGACCAGGCCGTTCCCGGACGTGCTCCCGGCGCTGGCCGACCTGCGCCGGCACTTCGTGCTCGGCTACGCCACAAACGGCAACAGCCGGACCGAACGCTGCGGCCTCGCCGGGGAGTTCACCTTCGAGTTGTACGCCCACGAGAACGGGCTGCCGAAGAAACCCGCACCCGAGTTCTATGCGGTGGTGGTGGCGGCGGCCGGCGTTCCCGCCTCGGAGGTGCTCTACGTCGGGGACAACCTCGACCACGACGTGGTGGCGGCGCAGGCGGCGGGCCTGCGTACGGTCTGGGTGAACCGGACTGGAGCACAGTGCCGGGCCGATGTGCAACCGGACGCCGAGGTATCCACTTTGGCCGAACTGCTCGGCGTCATCGACCGGTCGGTGCGACAACCCCTGTGATCGCCCGTCAACTGCTGTTTGCTCTGGCGAAACCGGCGACGATGCGGTCTGATGTCTGCCACGTCCCTCAACGAGAGGATCTGATGTGGTGAGCAAGCGCTTCACCGCCGGTGCCGTCGCTACCGCAACGGCGCTGGCACTCACGGTGACCGGCGCGGTCAGCCCGGCCAGCGCCGAGCAGACCGTCGCCAGTACGTTCACCGTCGTCGCGGAGGAGGGTGTCTCTGCCGACGCCGCGGTCGCCGCCATCCGGGCTGCCGGTGGCACGGTGGTCTCCCGTACCGACGCGGTCGGTATCTTCCAGGTCACCAGCGACCGGGCCGACTTCGCCTCCCGGGCCACCGCCGCCGGTGCCCTGCTCGGTGTGGCGCAGCAGAAGGCCATCGGCCGCAAGCCCAAGCTGGACCGGGTCGAGCAGGAGCACCTGCTGGCCGCGGCGAAGAAGGCGGCGAAGGGCACCGCGAAGAAGAAGCCCGGGACCGGGATGGACCCGCTCGACGACAAGCTCTGGGGCCTGGAGATGATCCGGGCCGACAAGTCCCGGATGTTCGAGCCCGGTGACCGGCGGGTGAAGGTCGGTGTCCTGGACACCGGTGTCGATGCCAGCAACCCCGACATCGCGCCCAACTTCGACTGGTCGCTGTCGCGCAACTTCGCCCCTGACCTGGTGGACGTCGACGGCCCGTGCGAGGTGGCGAGCTGCCTCGACCCGGTGGGAACCGACGACAACGGGCACGGCACCCACGTCGCCGGCACGATCGGCGCGGCGGCCAACGGCTTCGGCGTCTCCGGCGTCGCCCCGAACGTGACCCTGGTGGAGCTCAAGGGTGGTCAGGACTCGGGGTACTTCTTCCTCGGGCCGGTGGTCAACTCGCTGATGCACGCGGCGGACAACGGTCTCGACGTGGTCAACATGTCGTTCTACGTCGACCCGTGGCTCTACAACTGCACCGCCAACCCGGCCGACTCGCCGGAGGCGCAGGCCGAGCAGCGGGCCACCATCGCGGCGATGCAGCGGACCCTGACCTACGCGCACCGCAAGGGCGTCACCCTGGTCGGTGCGCTCGGCAACAACAACGAGGACCTCGGCGCTCCGCGCACCGACGTGGGCAGCCCGAACTACGGTCCGGTCGCGCCGTACCCGCGGCCGATCGACAACGGGAGCTGCTGGGACCTGCCGGCCGAGGGCCCGCACGTGATCGGTGTGTCGTCGCTCGGCCCGTCGTACAAGAAGTCGGACTTCTCGAACTGGGGCACCGAGCAGATCTCCGTCGCCGCGCCGGGTGGCTGGTTCCGGGACGGCTTCGGTACGGACTCGTTCCGTACCGACGCCAACATGATCCTGTCGGCGTACCCGAAGCACGTGCTCCAGGAGGAGGGCTCTGTCGACGCGGACGGCAACATCGTCCCCGGTGCCGAGACCTTCGTCTTCAAGGAGTGCAAGACCAACGGTGAGTGCGGCTACTACACCTACCTCCAGGGCACCTCGATGGCCGCGCCGCACGCCGCCGGGGTCACCGCGCTGATCGTCAGCAAGTTCGGCAAGCAGGACCGTCACGGCGGCTTCGGCCTGGACCCGGCCCTGGTCGAGCAGCACCTCTACCGTACGGCCGCCGAGCGGGCCTGCCCGGAGCCGCGGCTCCAGCAGTACCGCAACGAGGGCCGGGACGCGACCTACGACGCGTACTGCGCCGGTGGGACCAACTTCAACGGCTTCTATGGCTACGGCATTGTCGACGCCTACGCCGCCGTGAAGACCCCGCTCAAGTCGAACGCCCGTCCGTAGGACCCATCCCCGATCGGCTAGCTGACCGGCCTTCTGCTCAGCTCGCTATTGGTCGAAGCTGCGGCATCCGGCTCACCCGGATGCCGCAGCTTCGCCGCTCTGGGCTCGCATCCTCCCGTCGGGCTCGCCCCCTGTTGTGAGCTCACCCCTGCCGTGGGGCTCATCCCTCCCATGGCGCTCGCTCCCTGTCATGGCGCTCGCTCGTTCTCCTGGCACTCATCCCCTGCCGTGGAGTTCGTCCCCTTTCCTGGCTCACCCCCGCCAGCCACGGGCGGCCAGCGCGGTGCGGATCTCCCGTAGCACCGCCGGAAAATCGTGGCGTAGCCGCCGACCGGTCACGTGCAACACCAGCCAGCCAGCGTTGACGAGCTGGTTGAGCCGGCGACGATCGCGGTGCAACTGCTCCGGGTCGGCGTGCCACTGGCCGTCGTACTCGACCGCGACCCGGAACTCCGGCCAGGCCAGATCCGGATGCAGGACCAGCCCGGAGGACACCCGGACCGGATGCTGGGTCACCGGGCGGGGCAGCCCGGCCAGCACCAGCCGGACCCGCAGGTGCGACTCGGGCGGCGACTGCGCCCCCGGATCGACCAGGTCGAATACGTGCGTCGCCCGTCTGCCGCCCGGGCGACAGCGGAGCCGCCCGGCAAGGTCGACGAGCGCCGCCCGCGTGATCAGACCCAGTGCCAGCATCGTGTCCACGATCCCGACCGCGCGGACGAGGTCGAGCCACGCCGCCGTCTCCCACGCCGCCCACTCCGGCCGGCTCCTTGGCACCACCCCGATCCCCGCTGCCACCGGCGCTCTGAACCGCTCGTCGGCCGATCCCGTCCCCGCTGCCGCTTTCGCTCCCCGCCCGTCGGTGGATCCCGTCCCCGTCAGCTCCGTTGCCAGGCCGGTCGTATGCACCTGGATGCCCTTCCTCGACTCCATGCGCGTTGGATGCAGGGTCAGCACGTGCACGTCGCTCTCGAAGGTCGCCGCGTGCTCGACACCGTGCAGGTAGGCGGCGGACGGCCCGGCGATCATCGCTCCTGCCGGCAGAAACAGCGCAGCGGCCCGGCAGGTCAGACCGTGATCCCGCGGCAACCTGGCGTCGGCGTAGACGTCGTGACCCAGCCGCATCCACGCTCGACTGCGGAGCTGGTGCCGGGTGAGCAGACCTCGGCGGACGGTGTCCGAACCGCGGAAGATCTGCCAGGCGAGAGCTTCGGGTCGGTGCGGTGAGGGCGACACACCGGCAGCGTGCTCCTGATGTCCGACCCCGGTAACCCCCTGTGGACAACCGCCGCACCTTGATCAACCTCCCCCTGTGGACAGCACTCCGTGCCCCCGCTCGGTGTGGTAGGAGACCGGCGCCGGGCCAGGACCAATCTCCATATTGGCGATGTGGGGGTGACCGCTGGACTGGGGACCGCCGTATTGGCGAAACGGAGTTGATCAAGTTGGGCCGGGTCGGGGCTGGGGGTCGGAGGGCGGTCAGGAGAGGGCGCGGGCGATGGTGGTGGCAGCGGCGAGGACCTGCCCGCCGACCGTGGCGGTCTCCAGTGGGGCCAGCGCCACCACGCCGACGCTCGCCTCCAGTCCGGGTACGCCGAGCACCGGCGCAGCCACCCCGTACGCGCCGGGTTGCAGCTCGCCCTCGGTGGTCACCGGGCCGGCGGACCCGGCCCGGCCGGCGAGGATGGCCCGCCCTGCGGCGCCGCGCTCCAGCGGGTGCCGGGAACCCGTCCGGTACGCCACGTGGAACGCCGTCCAACTCGGCTCGACCACGGCCAGAGCGACGCCCTCGTCTCCCTCCACCACGGTCAGGTGTGCGGTCGCCCCGGCCTGCTCGGCCAGCCGGCGCAGCGCGGGCATCGCACCCTCGGCGAGCAGCGGCTGGGCGCGGCGGGCCAGGTGCAGCACCCCGGCACCGAGGCGCAGCCGGCCGGCGCTGTCGCGGCGCAGCATGCCATGCTCGGTCAGTGCGCTGACCAGCCGGTATACGGCTGCCCGGCCGATGCCCAGCCGGTGCGCGGCCTCGGTGACGGTCAGTCCGCCCGCCGCGTCGGCGACCAGGTGCAGCAGGCGTAGCCCCCGGTCGAGGGTCTGCGACGTTTCCCCAGGACGACCGGCTCCGCCGCTGCCGGCCGGTTCGGTGAACCGCCGACCGGGTGTGGTGGCCGCGACGGGCTGCGTGGGTCCGCTGCCGGGGCGGTCGGGTGCGATGGCCCAGGCGGGCTGCGTGGTTTCGTTGCCGGGGCGGTCGGGTGTGGTGGCCGCGACGGGCTGCGCGGGTCCGTTGGCGGGTCGGCCGGGTGTACCGCTGCCGACCGGCTCCGCGGACCCGTCTCCGGGGCGTGCCGCCGTCTCCACAGCAGGCAGCGTACGGCCCGGCACCGGGCAGCCCGGAAATGTGGGGACCGTTACCCTTGTACGGTGACGCTACGCCTGTATGACACCGCCACCCGAACGGTCCGGGACTTCGTCCCCCGGGAAGCCGGCAAGGTCGGGGTCTACCTGTGTGGTCTCACCCTCCAGGCACCTCCGCATATCGGTCATCTTCGCTCCGGCGTCAACTACGACGTGTTGCGTCGCTGGCTGCTGGCGAAGGGCTTCGAGGTCACCTTCATCCGCAACCTGACCGACATCGACGACAAGCTGCTGGTCAAGTCGTGCGAGCAGGACCGCCCGTTCTGGTCGATCGCGTACGAGAACGAGGTCGTCCTGGCCGCCGCGTACCGGACGCTCAACGTGCTGCCACCGACGTACGAGCCGCGCGCCACCGGGCACGTCCCGGAAATGCACGAGCTGATCGCCACGCTGATCGAGAAGGGGCACGCCTACCCGGCCCCCGACGGCTCCGGGGACGTCTACTTCGACGTGGCATCCTGGCCGACGTACGGTGAGCTCTCCGGCCAGTCGCCGGACGACATGCAGTCCGCCGGGGACGCCCCGGACCGGGGCAAGCGCGACCCGCGCGACTTCGCGCTCTGGAAGGGCGCCAAGCCCGACGAGCCGGCGGACGCCTACTGGCCGTCGCCGTGGGGGCGGGGCCGCCCCGGCTGGCACATCGAGTGCTCGGCGATGTGCTGGCGTTACCTCGGTGCCGAGTTCGACATCCACGGCGGCGGTCTCGACCTGACCTTCCCGCACCACGAGAACGAGATCGCCCAGTCGAAGGCCGCCGGCCTGCCGTTCGCCCGCTTCTGGGTGCACCACGGCCTGCTCAGCCTCGGCGGGGCGAAGATGGGCAAGTCGCTCGGCAACGCCCTCGACCTGGCGTACGTGGAGTCGCTCGGGGTGCGTCCGGTCGAGCTGCGCTACTACTTCGCCTCGGCGCACTACCGTTCCCGCATCGACTACACCGAGGACGCGCTGCGTGAGTCGGCGACCGCGTACCGGCGGATCGAGGGCTTCGTGCAGCGGGCCGCCGAGCGGGTCGGCGCGGGCGTGTCCGGCGAGCTGCCGGCGGCGTTCACCGCCGCGATGGACGACGACCTGAACACGTCCGCCGCGCTGGCCGTGCTGCACGACGTCCTCCGGGACGGGAACACCGCGCTGGCCGGCGGGGACGATGTGACGGTCCGCACCACGCTCGCCGCCGTACGCGCGATGCTGGATATCCTCGGCGTTGACCCCCTGGACGACGCCTGGACGGACGGCGGTCGCGATGACGACCTGCGTGGCGTGGTGGATGCCCTGATCGCGTTGGCCCTGGAGCAGCGCGCCCAGGCCCGCAGCCGCAAGGACTGGGCCGCCGCCGACGCGGTACGCGACCAGCTCAAGCAGGCTGGCGTGGTGGTTGAGGACACCCCCCAGGGCCCCCGTTGGACTATTGGAGAGCAGGACTGATGCCCGGCAACTCGCAGCGCCGTGGCCGGCGACTGGCCCCGAAGCAGGGCGCCCCGAAGGGGTCCGGCGGCAAGAACCGGGACGCCCTCGCCGGGCGGGGGAAGACCCTCCCCGCCGACGAGCGTCCCTGGCACAAGGCGTACTCGGGCACCGAGAAGCTGCCCCAGCGCACCGCCTGGAAGCAGGACAAGGAGCGGCGGGCCGCCGCCGAGGAGGGGCGGGCTCCCAAGATCGGGCAGCCCGGCACCAAGGACACCACCTGGGGTAAGGGCGGCGGCCGGGGCGTCCCGCCCGCGAAGGGACGCGGCGGCAAGCCGGCCGGGCGTAGCGGCCCCCGGGTCGCCCCGGGCCGTAAGTCGAACCCGTCGAAGGACGGGCCGGAGCTGCTGGTCGGACGGAACCCGGTGCTGGAGTCGCTGCGCGCGAACGTGCCGGCGACCGCGCTCTACACGGCCCAGGGCATCGAGACCGACGACCGGGTCAAGGAGATCGTCCGGACGGCCGCCGACCGGGGCATCGCCATTCTGGAGGTCAGCCGGGCCGAGCTGGACCGGATGACCGGGGGCGTGCTGCACCAGGGCGTCGGCCTTCAGGTGCCGCCGTTCGCGTACGAGGCGTTCGAGGACCTGGTCGCGGCGGCGCTGGAGCAGACCGCCCCGCTGCTGGTGGCGCTGGACGGGGTCACCGACCCGCGCAACCTTGGCGCGGTGATCCGGTCGGCCGCCGCGTTCGGCGCGCAGGGTGTCTTCGTACCGGAGCGGCGGGCCGCCGGGATCACCGCGACCGCCTGGCGGACCAGTGCGGGCGCGGCGGCGCGGGTGCCGGTGGCGCAGGTGACCAACCTGACCCGTTCGCTGAAGGCCTGCCAGGACGCCGGATTCATGGTGGTCGGGCTGGACGCCGACGGCCAGACCGACCTGTACGACCTGGAGGTCGCGGTCGGCCCGCTGGTCGTGGTGGTCGGTTCGGAGGGGCGTGGACTGTCCCGCCTGGTCGGCGAGACCTGCGACCTGACGGTCAGCATCCCGATGGTCTCCGACGTCGAGTCGCTGAACGCCAGCGTCGCCGCCGCGGTCACCCTTGCCGAGGTCGCCCGGCGGCGCAGCGCCGCCTGAGTCGACCTACGCGTAGATACCGAAAAGGGGCGGTCCGCCGAAGCGGGCCGCCCCTTTTCGCGGGTACGTCAGATCCGGTTGCCCGTGGCGGCGTTGAACACGTGGGTCCGGCCGGTACGCGGCTTGACGAACACGGTGTCACCCATGTTCGGCATGGCCCGGCGGTCGGTACGGACCACGAACCGCTCGTTCGCGCCCTCCAGCGCGGCGTGGCCGTAGACGTTGGCGTCCGAGCCGAGGTCCTCGACCAGCTCGACGACGACCGGCATGCCGCCCTCGGTCGGGCTGACCATGTCGCAGTCCTCGGGCCGGAAGCCCACGGTCACCTTGCCGTTGCCGCCCTCGGCGCGGGCCGCCTCGACCTGCTCCCGGGTGAGCGGGATGTTCATCTCGGCGAAGGACGCGCCGTTCTCGCCCAGCGGCACGGTCTTGATGTTCATGGCCGGGGAGCCCATGAAGCCGGCAACGAAGACGTTCGCCGGGGTGTCGTAGAGCGCCCGGGGGGTGTCCACCTGCTGGAGGACGCCGTCGAGCATGACGGCCACCCGGTGACCCATCGTCATCGCCTCGACCTGGTCGTGGGTGACGTAGACGGTGGTGACACCGAGCTTGGCCTGGAGCGACGCGATCTGGGTACGGGTCTGCACCCGGAGCTTGGCGTCGAGGTTCGACAGCGGCTCGTCCATGAGGAAGACCTGCGGCTCGCGGACGATGGCCCGGCCCATCGCGACCCGCTGGCGCTGACCGCCGGAGAGCGCCTTGGGCTTACGGCCGAGGAACTCCTCGAGCTGGAGGAGGCCGGCCGCCTCCTTGACCCGCCGGTCGATCTCGGACTTCGAGGTCTTGCGCAGCTTCAGCGCGAACGCCATGTTCTCGTACACCGACATGTGCGGGTAGAGGGCGTAGTTCTGGAAGACCATCGCGATGTCGCGGGCCTTCGGCGGCAGGTGGGTGACGTCGCGCTGGTCGATGTAGATGCTGCCCTGGTCGACGTCCTCCAGGCCGGCGAGCATGCGCAGGCTGGTGGACTTGCCGCAACCGGAGGGGCCGACCAGGACGAGGAACTCGCCGTCGCCGATCTCCAGGTCGAGCTGGTTGACGGCGGGCCGCTCGGTGCCCGCGTAGATGCGGGACGCCTTGGCGTAGGTAACCGTAGCCATGTGAGGGGTGCTTCCTTTCACCGGCAGGAACGTGCCGGACGATCCGAGTGAAGGAGCGACCGGCGCGCAGCCGCGCCGGCCCGTCGGGCGAATTCCAGCCCTGGCAGGTGCCGGAATGTCGTCCGCGTCACTGCACGGTAAACGGGATTTGGCCGCCTGCCAAGACGGGGGATCATTGGATGGGACCGACGACATTCGCATACCGGTCACTCAGGCACGCACGACCATCAATCGCCGGGACATTGATTGCGTTGCGTGCACCGTAGGATCACAACCCGACCGGATGGATGGCTTCAGATCACGTTTCCGGTGCTGGGGGGCCTGGTGAGCGAGGAAAACCGGACGTCAGTCGCTATGCTGACCATGGACGCCCGCGCCCCTGTAGCTCAGCTGGCCAGAGCACTCGCCTTGTAAGCGAGATGTCGCCGGTTCGATCCCGGCCGGGGGCTCCAATTCCCGTCGGTTCCGGGCCCGTTCCACACGGAACGGGCCCGGACGGCAGGCACCCCGCCCCCCTGCCCCCGCCTGCCGTCACTGATCAAGAAGTTGGCCTCAGCGGGGCGGCGGATCCCTGACGCGAACTCCTGATCAACGAGTGGTCAGCGGGTGGTGTGGGCCAGGAGGGTGGTGGCCAGGGGGGTGAGGACGGCGGAAGGTAGGGCGTGGCCCATACCGGGCACGGTGACCAGCGTGGCAGTCGGGATCAGCCCGACCAGGTGGGCGGCGTGCGGCGGCGGATTGATCGGGTCCTCCGGTGCCTCCACCACCAGGAACGGCGTCCGCACCCCGGCCAGTTCCGCGCCCCGGTCCAGTCCGTCCTGCCCGGCGCGGGCGTGCGCGGCCGGGTTGCGGTGGGTGCCGGCGTGGTCCATGCAGGCCTCCTCCATCGCCCGGAACTCCGCCGCGTCGAAGGGGACCACGTCGCCGTTGAGGATCCGCCAGTGTTCCACCCGCCAGTCCAGCTCGGCCTCGTGGTCCCGTTCGTCGGTGAAGTGTTCCCAGAGCCGCAGCAGACGCGGATCCGGGTCCGGCAGCGGTGGTGCCTCGTCCCCGCCGGCCAGTCCGGCGCCCAGCGCCGAGGTGCAGAAGGCGGTGGCCGACAGCAGGCGGTCGGCGTGGTCGAGGGCGAGGAGTTGCACCAGCACGCCACCCATCGACATGCCGACGACGTGGGCCTGGTCCACCCCGGCCGCGTCGAGCACGGCGACGGCGTCCCCGGCCAGGTCAGCCACCCGGTACGGATGCTCGTCGAACGCCCAGGTAGAGCGTCCGGTGTCCCGGTGGTCGTAGATGATCACCCGGTGCCGGTCGGCGAGCCGGTCGACCAGGGCGGCCGGCCAGGTGATGCCGCTGGCGTTGGCGCCCATGACCAGGAGCAGGGGCGGCGCGTCCGCCGGCCCGACGGCCCGCGCCCAGAGCCGGTACGAGGGAGTGACGTCGACCTGGAATTCCATGGCGGCATTCTTCCGCAGGCCCGGATCATCGGCTTGCCGTCCAGGGTGCCACCGTCGTCGGCGTCCCGACTCCTTAGGGTGGACGGGTGAGCCGCGCGGTCGAGCAGTCCAACCGGGCGATGCTGCGGGCCCGGGACGCGATGGACCGGGCGTACGCCGAACCGCTGGACATCCCCACCCTGGCGAAGATCGCGCACGTCTCCGAGGCGCACTTCATCCGCACCTTCCGGGCGACCTTCGGGGAGACCCCGCACCGCTACCTCCAGCGCCGTCGGGTCGAGCGGGCGATGTCCCTGCTGCTCGAGTCGGAACGGGACGTCACCGAGATCTGCTTCGCGGTCGGCTTCAGCAGCCTGGGCACCTTCAGCCGTACCTTCCGGGAGATCGTCGGTGAGTCGCCGACCGCCTTCCGGAAGCGACGGAGCCCGGCCGGGGCCGTGCCGAGCTGCTTCACCAAAGCCTGGACCCGGCCCAGCAGTTTTGGATAAGCAGCAGGTCAGGGCCGGGTCGTAGCGTGGTCGGCATGACGATGAACGCGATCAGCCGCTCCCAGATCTACGTCCTCGACCAGGACGAGGCCCTCGACTTCTACGTCGGCAAGCTCGGCCTGGAGATCCACACCGACGCCGACCTCGGCTTCATGCGCTGGCTCACGGTGAACATCCCCGGGGACCGCCAGCGGGAGATCCTGCTGGAGAAGCCCGGCCCGCCGGCCCTGGACCCGGCCACCGCCGAGCAGGTGCGGGAGTTGCTCACCAAGGGGGCGTTGGGCGGTTACCTCTTCATGACCACCGACGACGCGTACAAGACGCACGAGGACCTGGTGGCCAAGGGCGTGGACATCACCGACGAGCCGGAGGAGCGGCCGTACGGCATCGATTTCGGCATCCGCGACCCGTTCGGTAACCGGATCCGGATCGGCCAGATGTTCTGACCGCGCCGTAGGGTGGGCCCGTGACGGAGGTGGGGTTGCGGGCCGAGGTGACCGGTCCGGTGGCGACCGTGGTGATCAGCAATCCGACCCGTCGGAACGCGATGACCCCGGACATGTGGCGGCAGCTTCCGCCACTGCTCGACAGGTTGGAGGCGGATCCGGCGGTCCGGGTGCTGGTGCTCACCGGGGCGGGGGAGACGTTCTGCGCCGGAGCCGACCTGGGGGACGTGGACGAACTGCTGGCGGCCGGGGACCACAGCGTGGCAGTGGCCGCCGAGGAACGGCTGGCCGCGTTCGCCAAACCGACCGTCGCCGCCGTACGCGGTGCCTGTGTGGGTGGCGGCTGTCAGCTCGCCGTCGCCTGCGACCTGCGGATCGCGGCCACCGACGCCCGGTTCGGTGTCCCGCCGGCCCGGCTCGGGGTGGTCTACCCGACGCCGACCACCCGCCGGCTGGCGGCCCTGGTCGGGCCGGCCACCGCCAAGTACCTGATCTTCACAGGTGAGCTGGTGGACGCCGACCGGGCGGCCCGGGTCGGTCTGGTCGACGAGGTGCTGCCGGCCGACCGGTTCACCGACCGGATCGCCGAGCTGACCGGCGCGATCGCCGCCCGTTCCCAGCTCAGCGTCATCGCGGCCAAGGAGATCGTGGACGGTCGGGCCGACGCGGCGCGGGCCGCCTGGTGGCACGGGCAGTCCCGGGCCAGCGGCGAGGCCCGGGAGGGGGTGGCCGCGTTCCACGAGCGCCGTCCACCGCGTTTCACCTGGACGGCTTCGTCGGACGGATGATTTCTGGTCGTGCGGTGTCGGTTCCGCCGGGCAGCGCTCGGCACCGCCCTCAGATCTCCATCCTTGCGGCCAGGCCCGACTCGCGCAGCTCACGGCGCTGCCCGTCGGCCACGATGACCTCCACGACGATCAGGACGAAGGAGACGGCCGCCAGCAGGCCCAGCGCGCCGATCGCCGACAACTGTCGAGCGACGGGGACGAGAGCGACCAGCACCAGCACGGTGGCCACCCGGGTCCAGATGATCGTCCTGATCGTGCGGGCGATCCGCAGCTGATAGGCGACGTTGGCCAGGAGGAAGAGAATGATCCCTCCGTAGAGGCCGAAGAGGCCGATGGCGGACAGTGATGCGCCCGGGTAGCGTCCCTCCAGATGGCCGACGTTCTTGACCAGCTCGCGTATCCCGAGGGCCGGCAGAAGGATGCCGGCGACCATCGGGAGGTGCAGGTAGCTGTAGGCGTCCCGGGCCAGGGCGAATCTGGTTTTCGGGTCAGCGCGTTCAAGGACCTGCTCACCGACGAGCGCCACCACGTCGAAGTAGGTCCACAGCAGCGCTCCGGTGACGGTCATGGCCAGCAGGACGGCGAACAGGAGCCGCCAACTGATCGACACGTCGGAGCTGGCCGTGCCGATCGAGATGATCGTCTCGCCGATGGCCACGATCAGGATCAGCCCGTACCGGTCGCACCAGAGCCGGGCGGAGAAGATGCCGATCTCCCAGACGGGAAGCGTGAAACTACCCAGGTAGTCCACGAGCACGGCCAGTGCCCAGAGGAGGGTCACGGTGATGGCGACCTGTCGCTGGTCGGTGAGGACCCGGTGCGGTACGAGCGCGGCGCAGACGAGCAGGGCGGCGCTGGCAACCATCGGCACCGCGGGCACCAGGATGTGCCGGACCAGGTCGTGGGCCGAGACCGCGTACGCGTAGAGCACCAGGTGCAGCGACCGGATGAGGAAGTAGCACGTGGGGAAGACGAGCGGGCCGTACACCCCGCCGGGCCGGTCGACGAATGCGACGAGGGTCGACAGCGCCATCACGAAGGCGATCCCGGTGACCACGAACAACCCGAACCGCATCACCCCGAAGCTGGCCTGGAGGTTGTTGGTCAGCCACGCGAAGGCGCCCCAGGACCACCAGAGCAGGGCCAGCACGAGCATCCCGCGAAGCACGCCCTGAAGGGTGTAGTCGCTCTTGATCAGCGTGCCGAGCTGGACGAAGGCGAACACGAAGACCAGGTCGAAGAAGAGTTCCTCGGTGGCCGTGCGGGTGCCCTCGCGTACCGGCCGTCTGCCGAACAGGCTGCCCACGGCGTCGCGCAGGTACACGCGTACCGGCTTGTGTCCGGTGGCCTTCCCGCTGTCACCTCCGCCCGTCGGTCGGTCCTCCGTCACCGGGCCAGTCTGGCAGGTAGTCAGACCGGAATGGCCTGTTTCGTCCGATGGTGGCGCCGTCCCCGCAGGGTGTCACCGTAGTGCGTTACCGCAGCGTGGCCCCGGTGCGGCGGGTGTGGCTGGCGGTGCGGGCCGCGTCGAGCGGCCGGCTGACGCAGTCGGCCATCTGCACGACCAGTTCGCTGTGCAGCAGCGGCCGGTTGACCTCACCGGCCACCTGGAGCGCCGGACCGGAGATCGCCCGCCAGCCGGCGGCGAGCCCCGCGCCGAGGCCGAGCAGGGCGACCCCCACCCGGGCGGCCGGAGAGCCGGCGGCCGCGGCGACGCTCACCCCGACCACCGCCAGCAGGATCACCAGCAGCGGTACGAGCACCGGGCCGCAGATCCCCCGCGCGGCCTGCACCACCAGTCGCCGGTCCCGGATGATCAGGTTGCGGGCGACGACCGCGTAGTGCCCCTCGTCGAGCAGGTCCCGGGGGTGCAGCCCGCCGGTGAGCACGCTGCGCCACACGTCGCCCTGGTCGCGCAGTTCCTCGGCGAGATCGCCCAGCTCCGCCTCGGCCGGGTCGCCGGCCGTCGCCGCCCGGACCGCGGTCGTCCACCTGGCCAGTGAGTGGCGCACCACCGGAGCCGAGTACGGCGGCAGCACGCCGGCCAGCTCGTCCAGCCAGCGGCGCAGCTCGTGCTGCCGGCCACCGAAGCGGTACGCCAACTGCTCGGCGTCGCACCGCCGGACGGTGTCGGCGAGGGAACGCCCGAGCCGGTACGCGAGACCGATCCGGTGGTCGCGGGCCATCGCCCAGCGCAGCACGTCCACGTTCAACTCGTCGAGCGCGACCAGCAGCGCGTCGACGTCGGCGGGGCGGCCGGGCGCGACCTCCCGGATCCGGGCCCGGACGGCGGCAGTGCACGGGCCGGCCCCGTCCCGGCGGGCCAGCGGGCCGGTCTCATCCTGACCGGCCCCGTCCTGGCGGCTCCCGTCCTGGCTGGTCAGGCGACCGGCCCCGTCCTGGCGGCTCAGCGCGCCGGTCCCGTCCTGGCCGGTCAGCGCGGCGATCCGGTCGAGCGCCACCTCCACCCCGTCGAGGTACATCCGCATCCGCTGCCGGCCCGACATCTCGGTCAGGTTGGACAGCTTGGATCGGGGCGCGACCGGCCGGGCGGCGGTGTCCTCGCCCAGCTCGACGGTCCGGGCGTGGTGGTATGCGTCCGCCATCCACCAGCCGAGCCGCAGCGCGGTGACCACGCACGCCCGTTCGTCGGTGGGTGAGCCCTCCCCGGGTCCGGGCATCTCGACCCGGCTGACCGGCTCCGTCTGGAGCTGCTGTCGTGGCTGCACCGTGTCCCTCCGCTGACGCTCGTCGCCACCGGGGTCGCCTCGCCCCGGTGCTGACGCCCAGCCTATTCGTACGTCTGTTCTAGTTTTGTGAAACGGTTGTTTTCCCCGGGTACACGGCCGCGTCCGCCGCGCCGTCGCGTCAGCAGACCCCGGGGACGGACCGACCGGACCGGCTCGGCGGCCGCGCCCTCGGCCCGCAGCACGTGGTTCGCGGCGATGATGCCGGTGGCCGCCGCCCGTTCCATCAACGCACACGGGAAGTCCACCCGGATCCCGTCGCCGGCCAGGTAGAGCCCGGCCGCGTCGGTGCGTACCGTCGGGCGGGTCGCCTGCCCGCCCGGGGCGAACGCCGGGGCCCGCGCCTCGACCCGGGCGCGCAGGTCGCGCACCCGCAGCCCGGCCACCTCCGGCCAGAGCGTCACCAGCTCGCCGCGCATCCGCTCGGCCAGTACGTCGGCGGCCACCCCCGGCGCGCAGGCGTACGCGTGCAGCTCCACCACCGAACCGCCGGTGTGCTCCGCCCAGCGGCGGGCGCCGTGCTCCAGCCGGTGGTAGAGGGTCACCGAGTCGAGGGTCGGCTGCCCGGACACCCCGCTGAACACCGCCCGCCGAGCGGCCACGTCCCCGTCCAGCCAGTACCGCGCGACCGCGTACGGCGGGCCGGGCGTGCCGAACGCGGACGCCCGCGCCACCAGGTGCGGAGCGGCCGCCACCAGGCCGGGTGAGTTCCCGACCAGCGTGGCGAGCGCCGGCGGGTCGACGGCCAGCACCAGGTGCCCGCCCCGGTAGGTCGTCCCGTCCCCGCTCGTCACCCGCCAGCCGCCCGGCTCGCGGTCCAGCCTCGTGGCGGTCACCCCGGTCAGCACCCGACCGCCGTGCCGCCGCAGGTGGCGGGCCAACGGCTCCCACACCGTCGTCGCGTGGTCGTCGTCCGGGGCGTCGAACGCCAACCCCTCGGCGTTGCCGAGCAGATAGAAGTGGAACTGCGCGACCAGTTCGGCGGCGGACATCTCCGCCTCGTGGTTGAAGAACGAGTGCGCGAAGACCTCGAAGAGCATCGCCCGCGCCCGGTCCGGCAGCCGCAGCGAGTCGAGTAGTTCCTCGGCGGTGCGACCGTCCAGTTCGGCGTAGGTGCGCTCCGGGTCGTACGCCAGCAGCGGGAGCGCCGCCGCCCGGTTCATCCCGCGCAGGTCACGCAGGCGCAGGCTGGGACTGCGCAGCAGCAGGGCGAGCAGGTTCGCCGGCGGGGCGGCCGGCAGGTTACCGAACTCCTCGGCCGGCCACCGGGCACTGAGGACCGGATAACCGGGGACCGGCCGGAGGAACGCCAGCGTCGGATCGGCCCGGCGCAGCACCGACCGCCAGTTGTGGTACTGCCGAAAGAACGCGTGGAAGCCGTGCCCGACGACCTGCCGGCTGCCGTCTTTGAGGGTTTCCGGCCAGGCGGCGAGCCGTCCGCCCAGGACGGGCGCAGCCTCCAGCACCGTCACCCGGACGCCCCGTTCGGCGAGGACCACGGCCGCCGACACGCCGGCGATCCCACCACCGACCACCACCACGTCGACCGGGTGCGGCACGCGGGCCGCGCCGCCACCGCCAGGGTCGACCAGGTGCTCCCGTACGCCGATCAACCGGCCGACCCACCGCGACAGCGCCATATGCTCAGTTTGCCCCAGCATGTCGCCTGCTGCCTGCTGCCTGCTGCGCGCCGCCTGTCACCTGTTGCCCGGCGTGGGCGCGTCGCGCCGGCTGGGGTGGTAGCAGGGGACCCCTGCTACCGCTTTTTGCCGAGCAGGGGTCCCCTGCAACCACCTCAGGCGGGTGGCAGGCAGCGACGTGGGCGGTCGGAGTCGGGCCAGACGTACTCCAGGTCCGGCGGGACGTCGTCGAAGATCGGGCGATAGTGGTCGGGATCCTTGCGCAGGAGAGAGGACCGGTGGCTGCGGTGCAGGTCCGTCCGGCCCAACCAGGGTGGCAGTTCGCCGGCCCGGGCCAGTTCGTCCTGGTCGCGAACCTGGGTGATGCCGCAGGCGGCGGCGAGGTCCGCGGTGAGCGTGGCCGCGCAGGTGTCCGCCCGTCCCGGCGCGCACCACACCACGCAGACGTCCAGCCCGTACCGGACCAGCGCCTCCTCGTACCCGGCCCACATCCGTACCGCCGGGTGGTTGCGCCAGCCGTACCCGGGCCAGGTCAGCCCGCGCAACACCTGGATCGCCTCCACCCGCTGCTTGCCCAGCCGCCGCTGGTCGAGCACCCGCGCGCTGGCCGCGAAGTCCGGGTACGGCAGGAAGGTCTGCACGGTCCCGCTCTACCCGGCCCAGGGCGGCGCATGCCTCTTCACGATGCTGCGGACCCCGCCGCGATGCTGCGTACCCTGCCGCGATGCTGCGTACCCTGCCGCGATGCTGCGTACCCCGCCACGATCCTGCGGACACCGTCGCGATCCTGCGGACCCCGCCACGATCCTGCGGACACCGTCGTGTCGCCGGCACTGGCTACCATGCCGCACATGGCGGAGCCCCTCCTCGACCGTGCGTGGCGAGCCAGCCGGCGGTTACGGGCCAACGCGGGGTCCCGCCCCCACTACGTGGTGTGCGGGCACGACCCGCTGGCTTACTGGGTGGTGCGCGCATTGCTGGCCGGGGAGGTGTCCACCGGCCGGATCCGGGTCACCCTGATCGTGCCCGAGCGGCGTCGTCGTTCCGACGGGCCGGACGGCCGCGACATCCACGGCATCGACGTGGTCCTGGCCGACCGGCTCGACGAGGCGGCCTTCCGCCGGGCCGGGCTGGCCGGGGCGGACGGGCTCGCCCTGCTGCACCAGGACGACGTGGGCAACATGCACGCCGCGCTCTGCGCCCAGGAGGTGGAGCCGAGGCTGCGCCTGGTGGTCCGGATGTTCAACACCGGACTGGCCAACGGCGTACGGCAGATCTTCCCCGACTCGGCGGTCCTCTCCGACGCCACCATGGCCGCCCCGGCGTTCGTGGCCGCCGCGTTGGGCGAGGTCGCCCCCACCCATTTTCGGCACAAGGGCCGCACCCTCTACCTGGCGCGTCGCGACGACGTCCGCCCGGAGGACGTTTTCTGCGCGGTGGCCGACACCCGCGACCCGGGCGAGGTGCGGGTGCTCCCCGCCGACGAGACCGAGGCGGACGTCGTGCTCGCCGAGGCGACCGGCCGGCCGCCCGGCACCGAGCTGGCCGCCCGCCGGCTGGCCCGCGCCCGGCGTAACCGCCAGCGCCGACGGCCGGTCGCGGTGCTGTTCCGTGCGCTGCGCAGCTTCGCCACCCGCAAGATCGGCGTCGCGGTGCTGGTGCTGCTGGCGGTGATCGGGGTGCTCGGCTGGCTCAACGCCCGGGCCGCCCACCTCAACTGGGCGGACGCGCTCTACCTGACCCTGGTCACCACGCTCAGCGGCCAGGATCCGGACCCGAACAAGCCGCTCGCCGAGCAGGTCATGCAGGTGGTGCTGAGCGTCGCGGGGCTGGCCCTGATCCCGCTGATCACCGCCGTGGTGGTCGACGGGGTCGTCAAGGCCCGGCTGGCCCTGCACTCCGGGCGCATCCAGCCCGAACGCTCCGGGCATGTGGTGGTCGTCGGCCTCGGCAACCTCGGCACCCGGGTGATGGCCCAACTCCACGACTTCGGCATCGAGGTGGTGGCGATCGACAAGCGTCCGGAACCGCGCGGCGCGGCACTGGCCCGACGGTTCGGCGTACCGCTGATCGTGGGCGACGCGGCGTTGGAGGAGACGCTGCGGGCGGCCTCGGTCGGCACCTGCCAGGCGCTGGTGGTGGTCTCCACCGACGACGGCGCGAACCTCCAGGCCGCGTTGAACGGCCGCGCGCTCAACGACGAACTGCGGGTGGTGCTACGCCTGTTCGACGGGGACTTCGCCGAACGCGTCCAGCGCGCCTTCGGCATGGGCATCTCGCGCAGCGTGTCGTACCTGGCGGCGCCGTCGTTCACCGCCGCGCTGCTGGACCGCGCGATGATCGCCACCATTCCGGTCGGCCGGCACGCGCTGCTGGTCACCGAGATCTCCGTGGCCGCCGGGTCGCCGCTGGACGGTCGCGCGCTCGCGGCGGTCAGCCGCACCGGCAGCGTACGGCTGCTCGCGTACGCCCGCGCCGGGCAGCGTACCGAGTGGACACCCGACCCGCGCATGGTGATCACGGCGGGGGACCGGTTGACCGTGCTCGCCCGCCGCGCCGGCCTGAACGCCCTGCTCCGCGAGGCCACCGCGTCGACCTCTCCGGTCTCGGGCCAGCTCGCCGGTCAGGCCGCTGCCACCCCGCCGTCGGGTTCACCCGCAGCCGACCGGGCCATTCCGCCGGCTCCGGGTGCTGTTCCACCACCACGCCGGTCCGTCGCCGACAAGGACCTGGACGAGGGCGGGGAGCCGTCAACGGCCCGCCCTCCGGCCTGATCGATCTGCTTGACCGGCCACCATTTTGGCGATACGGGGGTGCCCCGAGGTGCTAGATACCCGATATCGGCTACGGAGGTCGGGCAAGGGATCGGCGGGGATCGACATTACTGGAGGCGAGCGGTCGCCGAACACGACATGCGGCATGTGGGGGCGTCCGTCAGGGTGGAGAGCCCGACATGCCGCATGTCGAGTCGATCAAGCCGGTGGGGGCGCGGAGGCGATCAGGACGGGGCGGCGCCGGAGTCGGTCGGGCCCGTGGGGACGGTCAGGCGTGGGGGCGGTCGGGCCGGTGGGGACGGTCTGGCGTGGAGTCGGTCGGGCCGGTGGGGACGGTCAGGCGTGGGGACGGTCAGGCGGGGCGGCGGGGGCGGAGGGCGTACCAGAGGGTGCCGAGGGCAAGGACGCCGAATCCGGCGAGCACGCTGGAGAGCGGCAGGTTGACCGCGAGCACCAGGCAACCGGCCAGCCCCGCCACCGCCAGCGTCCGGAGCGGCAGTCGGCGGCCGGGCTCGCGGCCCAACGTCAACGCCGAGGCGTTCGTGATCGCGTAGTAGACCAGCACCGTGCAGGAGGAGAAACCGATCGCCCCCCGTACGTCGAAGAGCAGCACCACCAGGATCACCACGGCGGCGACGGCCAACTCGGCGCGGTGCGGCACCCGGAACCGGGGGTGTACGGCGGCCAGCGCGGCGGGCAGGTCGCGGTGGCGGGCCATCGCCAGCGTGGTCCGGCCGACCCCGGCCACCAGGGAGAGCAGCACCCCGGTTACCGCGACGGTCGCCCCGGCGCGGACCACCCAGGCCAGGCCGGGCAGCCCGGCGGCGGTGACCACGTCGACCAGTGGCGCGGCGGATCCGGCCAGCGCCTCGGTCCCGAGCACGCCGAGCGTCACCGTCGCCAGGATCAGGTAGATCGCCAGCACGATGCCCAGCGCCAGCGGCACCGCGCGGGGGATGGTGCGCTCCGGGTCGCGCACCTCCTCACCGAGGGTGGCGATCCGGGCGTACCCGGCGAACGCGAAGAAGAGCAGCCCGGCGGCGGTGAGTACGCCCCGAGCCGAACCGTCCAGGCCGTCCAGGCGGGGTGGCGAGACCGCGCCGAGGCCGGTCGCCGCGACCAGGGCCAGCACCGCCAGCACCACACCGAGCAGGATCTTCGTCGCGGTGGCGGTCTTGCCGATGCCGCGCAGGTTCACCCCGGTCACCGCCACGACCGCGACGACCGCGACGAGCCGCGCCTGCTCCGGCCAGAGGTACGCCCCGATGGTCAGCGCCATCGCCGCGCAGCTTGCCGTCTTGCCGACCACGAACCCCCAGCCGGCGAGGAACCCGGCGTACGGTCCGAGCCGTTCCCGCCCGTACACGTAGGTGCCGCCGGATTCGGGGTAGCGGGCGGCGAGCCGGGCCGAGCTGGTCGCGTTGCAGAACGCGACGAAGCCGGCCAGGGCCACCGCGAGCAGCAGGCCCGCGCCACCGGCTGCGGCTGCGGCTGGCGCGAAGACGACGAAGACGCCTGCGCCGAGCATCGACCCCAGACCGATGACCACGGCGTCGGCCACGCCCAGTCGTCGCGCCAGTCGCTCCACGGGGACGACCCTAGTGCCGTGACGACACCGTCCCGGCGGCGACCTGTCCGCGAGTGTCCGGACAGGCCGGACGCCCCGTCGGCTGGCGACGGGGCGTCCGACTGGTCAGCTGACTAGCGTGCGCGGAGGTTGTGCTCGTGGCCGTTCGCGAGCCGTGTCCAGGCCTGCATCAGTACCCGGTCGCTCGAGTCTGTCTTCAGGGCGTCGGTGTAGTTGCGACCCCCCGCCTGGATCTTGCGCCGACCCAGGTTCTTCTGCCAGCTCTGGCCGCCGTCGGTGGTCATGTTGAGCCAGATCTCGTCATTGTTCTGCGCGTCGGTCAGGCGCGCCCAGAAGTACTGCGTGTTGTTGATGAAGCCGCACCGGAGTTCGAGCGTGCGGCCCTCCACCACGGCCGACTCGATGGTTTCCTTGTTGGTCGCGTTGGTGGGATCCACCATCTGCACCGTCGTCGAGACAGGCATCGTTTCTCCTCCCCTAGCTTCCATTCCTTGCCGAACCGCGTAACGGGCGCCAGGCGGTACTCACGTGGTGGCGCTCCAGCCGGTTCGGACCACGCCTTCCCGGCGGGCTCGGATCCAATCGCCGAATCTCGCGGATTCTGGCGGCCCGATACCGGACGGCGCTCGCAGGTGCCTACCGGGGGTGCGGGAGGAACGGACGGTCCCAGGTCCGCAGGCGTTTCGGCAGCGGTACGTCGTCCCAGGGGATCCGGTGCAGGATGCGGTCCAGCAGCAGCCCGAGCAGCAGCCCGGCCACCGAATCCGTCAACCAGTGCCAACCCAGGTAGGTCGTGGTGAAAATGACCACGACCGGCGGTACCACCCGGACCGCGGTGACCACCCGGGGCGGCACGTTCCGGCCGAAGCTGCGCAGCAGCGGGGCGAGCAGCAACGCCAGTACGCCGTACCAGACGATCGCGTTGGCCACGTGGCCCGACGGGTACGACTGGGCATACTTCAGCAGCAGTTCGTCCTGGAAGAGGGGGAGCGTCTGCTCGGGCGGCAGGAACGGATCCTTGACGCTGGCGCTCGGCGCGGGCCGGGCAGTCCACACCTTCAGCGGGCCGATGGTGACGTACGTCAGCCCGAAGGCCAGCACGGTCGGCAGCACCGCGCGCACCGACCGGAGCCGGACCGCGATCAGGACACCCATCCCGGCCGTGAGCAGTGTCAACGGCAAGCCCTGGCCGAGGTAGTTGAAGACCACCGCGGTCCAGTGCGCGACCGGCGGCCGGTGCGCGGCGGCCCAGTCGGCGACCGCCCGGTCGAGGCCGAAGAGGTGGCCGGCGGCGAGCGCGGCGGTGATCGCCACCAGCCCGGCCAGCAGCAGGACGTCGAACCACCAGCCAGCGGGGCGGACCGGCCGGAGCTGCGGCATCCGCCGTACCGTCGTGGTCTGCTCCCGCACGGCGACCACGCTACCGGTCCCCGTTGACGCCGGACCGGCGCGGGCCGGGCGTGGGGCGGTGTGAGCCGGGCGTGGGCGGGGCGCGGACCGGTGTGGGCCACCGTGGGCCACCGTGGGCCGGGGCCCGGACCGGTGCGGGCCTCCGTGGATCGGCGGGCCAGCGGACCCGGTGCCGGCGGCGGTGGGCCCGTCCGCGGCTGTGGGCCCAGCCACGAAGAGAGGCGCTGTGCGGGCGGACCCGGCATGCTTGGTCCGTGCGGATCACTTCGGCTCTCGTCGACCCGGCGCTGCTCGACCTGCCCTGGTCGACTCCGCTGGAGGAGTGGCCTGCCGAGCACCTGGTGGCCCTCCCCCAGGGAATCTCCCGGCACATTGTCCGTTTCGTCCGGATGGGCGGCTACGTCTACGCGGTCAAGGAGACCGGTGAGCGGGTCGCCGAACGCGAGTACGACCTGCTCCGGGCGTTGGAGCGGATCGATTTCCCGGCGGTGGAGGCGGTGGCGATCGTCGCCGACCGGCAGACCCCGGACGGAGAGCCGCTCGACCCGGTGCTGATCACCCGGCACCTCCAGTTCTCCCTGCCGTACCGGGCGCTGTTCTCGAACACCCTCCGTCCGGAGACCCTGGAACGGCTTCTCGACGCGCTCGCCGCGCTGATCGTCCGGATGCACCTGACCGGGTTCTTCTGGGGCGACTGCTCGCTGTCGAACACGCTGTTCCGGCGGGACGCCGGCGCGTTCGCCGCGTACCTCGTCGACGCCGAGACCGGGGCCCTGCGCAGTTCCCTCTCCAACGGCCAGCGGGGCGAGGACCTGGAGATCGCCCGGGTGAACATCTTCGGCGAGGCGCTGGACCTCCAGGCCGCCGGCCTGCTGCACGAGTCGATCGACCCGGAGATGGTCTGCGAGGAGGTCGTGCAGCGGTACGAACGCCTCTGGCACGAGATCACCTACGAGCAGCAGGTCGAGCGGGACGCCCGGCACGACGTCGAGCGGCGCATCCGCCGCCTCAACGAGCTGGGCTTCGACGTCGCCGAGGTGGCGCTGTCCACGCTCGACGGCGGGCGCTACCTGATCCGTCCGAAGGTGGTCGACGCCGGCTACCACACCCGGCGGCTGCTCCGGCTGACCGGCCTGGACGCCGAGGAGAACCAGGCCCGCCGGCTCCTCAACGACCTGGACGCGTACCGGGCGGAGAGCGACCTGATCGACGAGCAGCAGGCCGCGCACCGCTGGGTGACCGAGGTGTTCGAGCCGGTCGTCCGGGCGGTCCCCGGCCACCTGCGGCGCAAGCTGGAGCCGCAGGAGCTGTTCGCCCAGATCATCGAGCACAAGTGGCTGCTCTCCGAGCGAGCCGGGCGGGACGTCGGCATGGGGCCGGCGGTCCAGTCGTTCCTCAACGACGTGCTGGTGCACCGCCCAGACGAGCAGGCCGTGCTCGGCGTCGACGTCGCTGACGTCTGACCTCCGGGCCCACCACCCGTGCGGCCGGGGTAGCCCCACAGCGCTTGGGTGGTAGCAAGGGTCCCCTCCTCATCAAAATGCGGTAACAGGGGACCCCTGCTACCACCTGATCAGTCGAGCCACTCGCCGTTGCGCATCACCCGGAGCACGGTGAGGTCCTCGTCGAGGACGACCAGGTCGGCGCGTAGGCCGGTCTGCAACGCGCCGAGCCGGTCGCCCAGGCCGAGCGCACGGGCGGGGGTGGTGGCGACCATCCGGGTGGCGTCGGACATGGCGATGCCGGCGGCCACCGCGTGCCGCAGCGCCGCGTCCATGGTGAGGGTGCTGCCGGCGATCGAGCCGTCCCGGGTCAGCCGGGCCACCCCGTCGGTCACGGTGACCGCCTGGCCGCCCAGTTCGTACTCGCCGTCGGTCATTCCGGCGGCGGCCATCGCGTCGGTGATCAGGGCGGTCCGCTCGGGGCCGGCGACCGAGGTGGCGAAGGTGAGCATGCCGTCGTGCAGGTGCACCCCGTCGGCGACCAGTTCGCAGACCACGTTCGGCGCGGAGAGCAGGGCCACCACCGGGCCGGGCTCGCGGTGGTGCACCGGGCGCATCCCGTTGAACAGGTGGGTGCCGACGCTGGCTCCGGCGGCGATCGCCGCCCGGGTCTGGTCGTGGCTGGCGTCGGTGTGCCCGACTGCCGCGACCACCCGTTCGGCGGTGAGCAGCCTGATCGCGTCCAGCGCGCCGTCGCGTTCCGGGGCCAGGGTGACCATGCGGACCGCGCCCTCGCCGAGCCGGATCAGCTCGGTCAGCTCCTCGACCGAGGGATCGCGGAGGAACTCCGGGTTCTGGGCCCCACACCGGGCCGTGGAGAGGTACGGCCCCTCGAAGTGGATTCCGGCGAGCACCCCCTCCCGCACCAGCGGGGCGAACGCCGTGGTGGCCGTACGCATCAGCTCGAACGGGGAGCTGACCAGGCTGGCCAGCAGGGTGGTGGTGCCGTGCCGCAGGTGGAACGCGGCGGCCTGACGGGCGGCGTCCGGGTCACCGGTGGTGAAGGTGTGCCCGCCGCCGCCGTGGGTGTGCATGTCCACGAAGCCGGGGAGGATCCAGTGGCCGTCGCGCACCGTCGGGTACTCGGCGACCGCTCGGATCCGGCCGTCGCCGACCTCCACGCAACCCTGGCGGATCACGCCGGTCGGGGTCACGACCTGGCCGGTCACCCGTTGGGTCATCGGTCCTCCACGGAGTCGAGGGCGAGTAGGGCCGCGCCGAGACAGCCGGCCTCGTCACCGAGGGTGGCGGCGACCAGCCGCGGTTCCCGGTGGAACGTCATCCGCTCCCGCAGGGCGGTACGCAGCGGGTCGAACAGGTGCCGGCCGGCCCGGACCAGGCCGCCGCCGAGCACGATGGTCTGCACGTCGAAGAGCGCCTGGCCGGTGGCGAGCCCGTCGGCGAGGGCCTCGACGGCGCTGCTCCAGACCTCCCGGGCCAGCTCCTCGCCGGCCACCGCCCGCTCGACCACCTCGGCGGCGGTGCTTCCCGGTGTGCCGGACAGTTCCGCGTAGCGACGGCCGATCGCCGCGGCCGAGGCCACCGCCTCCAGGCAACCGACCCGCCCGCAGCCGCAGCGCGGCCCGCAGGGGCGTACCAGGATGTGGCCGATCTCCCCGGCGGCGCCGTGCGCGCCGACGGCGGCAGAACCGTCGACCACGTGGGCGGCGGCGATACCCGTGCCGACCGCGACGAAGAGGACGTGCCGGGTGCCGCGTCCGGCGCCGAGCCGCGCCTCGGCCAGGCCTCCGGCGCGCACGTCGTGGCCGAGCGCCGTGGGCAGGCCGAGCCGCTCCACCGCCAGCTTCCGCAGCGGTACGTCCCGGAAGCCCACGTTCGCCGACCAGACCGCCACCCCGGCGGCCTCGTCGATGACCCCGGGTACGACGACGCCGAGTGCCCGGGGAGTGAGCCCGTCGGCGCGGGCCCGGTCGGCGAGTCCCTCGGCGACGTCCAGGATGGTGCCGACCACCGCGTCCGGGCCGCGTTCGGCCCCGGTCGGGTGCCGTTCGGCGTGCACGACGGTGCCGTCCGGGCGGACCAGGGCGCACTTCGCCCCCGTCCCGCCGACGTCGAGGGCGACGACCACCGGATCGCCGGTCCGGCCGGCGACAGGCGGTGCTGGGGTCACGCGAGCACCACGGAGCGGGACAGGTGCCGGGGTGCGTCGGGGTCGAGACCCCGGCAGGTGGCGAGCGCGACCGCGAAGCGCTGGGCCAGGATCAGGTCGGCCATCGGGTCCACCGGGTTGCGTCCGGCGGCCCACCGGCCGAGCACGGTCCGGCAGCCGTTGGTGCGGCTGTGCACGAAGGCCGCGCCGGTGGCGGCGACGTCCTCGGCGAGCCCGTCTGGGATCTCGCCGAACGCCCAGACCAGCCGGCCGGGGGCGGCGATCGAGATCGGTCCGTGCCGGTAGTCCATCGCCGGGTACGCCTCGGCCCAGAAGGTGGCCGCCTCCCGGCACTTCAGCGCGGCTTCCCGGGCCAGGCCGATCGTCCAGCCCCGACCGAGGAAGGTGGCCTGCTCGATCCGGGTCGGGTCGAGCGGCAGGGGCGCCCGGACGGCCACCTCGGCGTCGGCGACCAGCGCGGCCACGTTGTCGCCGAGGTGGGCGCGGAGCAGGGCCAGGGCGGTGGTGGCGAACCGGGTCTGCACCACCGAGCGCTCGTCGGCGAAGGGCAGGCTGACCACGGCGTCGGCGAGGCCGGTCGCGGGGGAGTCCGGGTCACCGACGATCACCGTGGTCGGCAGGTGGCCGCGTACCGCGGCGAGCAGCTCGGTGACCTCGGTGGTGGTGCCGGACCGGGTGATCGCGACGAGCCGGTCGTAGCGGCGGGCGGTGGGGAACTCGGAGGCCTGGAAGGCGTCGGTCTCGCCCAGCCCGGCGGCCTCGCGGCGGGCCGCGTAGGCGCTGCCCATGAACCAGGAGGTGCCGCAGCCGACGACGGCCACCCGCTCGCCGGGGCGGGGGAGTCGGGCGGCGACGGTCGGGGCCAGCTCCGCCGCCTCCCGCCAGCAGTCCGGCTGGCTGGCGATCTCCATGTCCACGTACGCCATGGGAACTCCTCACAGGGGAGACTGTGCGCAATACGGCTCGTTACGGGTATGTTTCGAGCGTCATTCTGCGCGAACGCGAACGGTCCTGGCAACCGCTTGCGCGATCGAGCAGCGCATTGCTTTGCGCACCCGCGTTTCGCGCACTACTGTGCACGAAACCAATCACGTTCCGTGCAGTCAGTGGAGGTTCCCGCGGTGGACCGGTACGCCCGATGGAACGCCCTGCTGGAGATGTTGACTGACGACGGTCGAGTCAGCGTCGAGGAGGCGGCCGAACGGCTGGACGTCTCCCAGGCCACGATCCGCCGCGACTTCGACCAGCTCGCTCAGCAGCAGATGATCACCCGTACCCGGGGCGGGGCGGTCGCCAACGGAGTCTCGTACGACCTGCCGCTGCGGTACAAGACCGCCAAGCACTCGGCCGAGAAGCAGCGGATCGGGGCGGCCGCCGCCGCGCTGGTCTCGCCCGGCACCGTGGTCGGCCTCAACGGCGGCACCACCAGCACCGAGGTTGCCCGGGCCCTCGCCGTCCGGCCCGACCTGAACACCAACGCCGAGGGTGCCCAGCTCACCGTGGTCACCAACGCCCTGAACATCGCCAACGAACTGCTGGTCCGGTCCCGGATGAAGATCGTGGTGGCCGGCGGGGTGGTCCGCCCGAAGTCGTTCGAGCTGGTCGGCCCGCTGGGCGGGGCGCTGCTGCGCGAGGTCACCCTGGACGTCGCCCTGCTCGGGGTGGACGCGATCGACCCGCAGCTCGGGGCCGCCGCCCACCACGAGGGCGAGGCGGCGATGAACAACCTGATGGTGGCCCGGGCGCGGCGGGTCGTGATCATCGCGGACTCGTCCAAGCTGGGCGGCCACGCCTTCGCCCGGATCTGCCCGGTGGACCGGGTGGAGACGCTGGTCACCGACTCCGGGGCGGATCCCGGTGTGGTCGAGGAGTTCCGGGCCGCCGGGGTCAACGTCATCTGTGCCTGAACGGCGGAACGGGCTTCGTCCGTTCGGATCGGCGATTCCGGCCCCACTACTGCGGATAGCACAGTATTGTCTCTCCCGTCATAAAACCGAGCGGGGGAGGTCGACGTGCCCGCCGTCCTGGAGATCGAAGGTCTACGTAAGACGTACAAGAGCCGGCGGCGCGGCGAGCGGCACGCGCTGGACGGCTTCGACATGCGGGTCGAGGCCGGGCAGGTGCACGGCTTCCTCGGCCCGAACGGATCCGGCAAGACCACCACCCTCCGTACGCTGCTCGGCCTGATCCGGCCGAACGCCGGCCGGATGGCGCTGCTGGGCCGGGAGGTGCCGGCCGCGTTGCCCGAGGTGGCCGGCCAGGTCGGCGCGATCGTGGAGAGCCCGCAGTTCTTCCCGCACTTCTCCGCGCGGGACACCCTCTCGCTGCTCGCCGGGGCCGGGGCGGTCCCGCGCGGCCGGGTCGACGAGGTGCTGGAACTGGTCGGGCTCCGCGACCGGGCCGGCGAGCGGGTCAAGACGTACTCGCTGGGCATGAAGCAGCGCCTCGCGGTCGCGTCCGCGCTGCTCAAGGAGCCGAAGCTGCTGATCCTCGACGAGCCGGCCAACGGCCTCGACCCGGGCGGCATCCGGGAGATGCGCACGCTCATGCGCGACCTGGCCGCCTCCGGGATGACCGTGGTGCTCTCCAGCCACATCCTCGGCGAGATCCAGCTCATCTGTGACTCGGTCACCATCATCTCGTTGGGCCGCCGGGTCGCCTTTGGACCGGTCGACGAGGTGCTCGCCCGCTACTCGGGCGGTGCGGTCCGGGTCCGGTTGGAGGCGGCCACCGACCTGCCGCTCGCCGCCGAGACGCTGCGCCGGTCCGGTGTCCGGGTCACCGGACACGACGACCACCTGATGCTGGCCGGCGTCGACAAGCCGGCCACGGTGACCCGGCTGCTCGCCGAGCACGGCCTCTACGTCAGCGAGTTGGCCCCGGTCACGGCCGACCTGGAGAGCGTCTTCCTGGAGCTGACCGCCACCGCGCCGGTTCCCGGCCAGCACCGCCAGGTCGACCAGTCCCGCAAGGTCGGCGGCACCAGCACCGGAGGTTGGGGAGCATGAGCCTGTACGTCACCGAGCTGCGCCGCCTCGGCAAGCGCCGCTTCACCCGGTACATGACCCTGATCGGTCTGCTGGTGCTGGCCGCCGTGGCGGTCGGCACGTTCCTCACCAACCAGAAGATCGGGCCGGAACAGCGGGCCTCCGCCGAGCGTCAGGCCCAGGCGCAGTACGAGGAACAGGTCCGCTACGTGGAGCGGGACCGGGCGGAGTGCGAACGGCTCAAGGCAGCCGGCGAGCCGGCCGACGGCCGTTTCCCCGACGACTGCTCGACCATCACCCCGCCACCCCGGGAAGCCGTCGAGGCCCGCTGGTTCCTCCCGTCGACCTTCGACTTCCGGGAGAGCTTCGGGGCGACGCTGATCCCGTACGCGGCGATCCTGGCGCTGATCGCCTTCGTGGTCGGCGCCTCCTTCGTCGGCGCCGAATGGAGCACCGGCGGCATGATGAACCTGCTGCTGTGGCGGCCGAGGCGGCTCAACGTACTGCTGACCAAGCTGGCGGCGCTGCTCACCGGGGTGACCGTGGTGACCCTGCTCGGCGCGGCAGCCTGGACGGCCGCGTTCTGGGCGGTCGGCAGCTACCGGGGCAGCACCGCTGGGATGACCGGCGGCGTCTGGCAGTCCTTCGCCCTCACCGGGCTGCGCGGCTTCGCCCTGGTGGTGGTGGCGGCAGTGGTCGGCTTCGCGCTGGCGTCGCTGGGTCGGCACACCGCCTTCGCCCTCGGCGGGGTGCTCGCGATCGCCGTCGTCGGCCAGTTTGGCCTCGGCGTGGTGCTGGCCCTGGCCGACGTGAAGTTCCCCGAGGCGTGGCTGCTCCCCACGTACGGGCTGGCCTGGATGGGCAAGGAAGTAGAACTACGGAACTTCGAGGCGTGCAACTACTCCGGGATGTCCGGGATGTCGGAGTGCGCGCCCGACACGCTCACCATCACGTGGCAGCACTCGTCGGCGCTGCTCGCCGTCGGGCTGGTGCTCGCGCTCGGTGCGGCCCTGTGGGCCATGCGTCGCCGCGACATCGCCTGACGTGACGGTGTGCCCCTTCCGGACGCCGGATTCCGGGAGGGGCACTCCGACCGGACCTACGATGCGGGGCTGGCCCAGCCTGGCTACCCTGGGAATTCCCGGTACGGCGCCGCCCGGCCGGCCGCCTGCCCGAGGAGCGCCATGCCGCCGTCCGCCGAACCCGAGGTGCCGGCCGAGCCCGACGCGGAGGCCGAGTCGGCGGCGGAGGCCGCCGGAACTGGGGAGGCTTCAGGCGGGGCGGACGGGCTGACCGAGCGCGAGCGGCAGATCCTCGCCTTCGAGCGCAACTGGTGGCGGCACGCCGGAGCCAAGGAACAGGCCATCCGGGACACCTTCGGCCTCTCCGCGACCCGGTACTACCAGCTCCTCAACGCGCTGCTGGACAATCCGGCCGCGCTCGCCGCCGAGCCGCTGCTGGTCGGCCGGCTCCGCCGGCTGCGCTTCTCCCGGACCCGCAACCGCCGCCGCTGACCGGGATCGGGACCGGGGCGGACGCTGCCGCGTTCGTCGCCTCGGCAGCCGAGGCATGCCGGTGGACGGGACGGGTAGGCGGTCTCTGCTCCCGACCGGTTACGGGAGCCACCCGGACGGGAGCCGACCGGTACGGGAGCCATCCGAACCGGAGACCCGGATGGGACCAGGGGCGACGAGGGGAGCGCACATGGCCGCCGGCTGGTACGCCCACCGCCTGGTGCTGCTGTTGACCGCCGCCGGGCTGGCCGGGGCGGTGGCGGGCTGGCTCGCCCGGTCCCGGCGCCCAGCCACGAGCGGGCCGTCGCCGGCGGTGCCGAGCGGGCCGACGGCGACGACGAGGGGGCCTTCCCCGCTGCCGGGGCCTGTGCCATTGTCCGAGGGGACGGCGGTCGACGCGCCGTACACCGACGAGGAGCCCTACACCGGGCGGCCCCGGTACGCACCGGCGACCTCCCGCCGGGGGACCGACGTCCCCGGCGGCACGCCGCCATGACCGGCCCAGGACCCGGCCCGCGACGGGGAGGACGTTCGATGATGCAGGTCAACTCCGCTTCCACGGCAGCACCCGGCCGGCTGGAGAACGAGGACCTGGTCTTCCGGTTCGGGCCCCTGGCCGGGGTGCTCGACGGCGCGACCGTACCGGACGGCTTCGACACCGGGTGCGTCCACGACCCGGCCTGGTACGTCCGGCATCTCGCCGCCCGGATCGGCTTCGCCGAGGCGACCCGGCCCGCCGCCACCCTGATGAGCAACCTGGCGGCGGCGATCCTGGCGGTCCGCGCCGACCACGGCGGCCAGTGCGACCTCGACCATCCCGGCACCCCGTCGGCCACCGTCTGCCTGCTCCGCGACGGCGGGGACCGGGCCGACTACCTGGTGCTCTGCGACAGCCCGCTGCTGCTCGACACCGGCGGTCGGATCGCGGTGGTCTCCGACGACCGGCTGGACTCCGCCCTGGCCGACCTGCACGCGGTGGCGCAGACCGTCCCGACCAGCGTCGACGATCCGGCCACCCGATTCCGCCGGGCGGTCACCGTGCAGCGGGAGCGGATGAACCGTACGCATGGCTACTGGGTGGCCGCCAGCGACCCGGACGCGGCCTATCACGCCGTTACCGGGTCGGTGCCGCTACGCGGGCCGGGCGCGCTGCGCCGGGCGGTGCTGCTCAGCGACGGCGCGTCCTGCGCGGTCGAGCAGTTCGACCTGTTCGGCTGGGACGGCCTGCTGGAACTGGTCGCCACCGAGGGGCCGGGGGCGCTGATCGAGCAGGTCCGGACGGCCGAGCGGGAGCACCCCGACCGGCTGCGGCGGACCAAGCGTTCCGACGACGCGTCGGTCGTGCTGTGTGAGTTTCCGGGACGGTCCGACCCCGGAGCGTGAGCAGGAACACGTCACCCCCGCCGACCGGCTGGTACCGGCCCGCCGGACCGGTGGTGCCCGGCGGAAGAGTGGACGCCGGTCGGGTGGGGCCGGCAGACTGCGGCACGTGGCAGGTGCGGTACGGCTGGAGCCGGTGGACGAGCGGAATCTGGAACCGCTGCTTTCGGTGGCCGCTGCCGAAGCGGAGCCGAGTGACGTGATGCCGCCGGTGGAGGCGCCGGCCGGCTGGTCGCTGGCCCGCCGGGACGCCTTCCGCGAGTTCCACCGTGCCCACTTCGGCGGCTTCGACGGCCCGACCGGGACGGTCATGTACGCGATCCTGCTCGGTGGCGAGGTCGTCGGCATGATCCGGATGGCCCGTCGACCGGAGCCCGGCACCGTCGAGACCGGCCTGTGGCTGGGACGCTCGGCCCGAGGCCAGGGGTCGGCGCGGCAGCCCTGCGGGAACTGCTCAACGTCGCCGCCGCACACGGTATGCGGACCGTGGTCGCCGAGACGACGCCCGACAACACCGGGGCGATCGGCGTACTCGCCCGCTGCGGCGCGAAGCTGCGTGAGGACGGCCACACCGTGCACGCGGCAATCTGTCTCGACACCGCACCGCCCGCGCCGTAATTCGTATTCGCTCCTTTTCGCGGGCTGTCTGGAATCTGTCTCGTGCTGCCCGCATGTCCGTTTCTGCGCCAGCCGTATGTCCATTTCTTGCCCCTCTGAGATGGACCTGCCTCCCTTTCTGAATCTGCTCCCGGTAATGGTGTCACCAGGTTTTGCCGACAGGGGCCCGGGTACTGCGGACCAGTCCGATTAACGGACTGCCCGAGTGAATGCCCTTGTCGTGTTCGGACCCCCGGTAATTGTCACGACCGCGCGTATCGGGCTTTCCCGCAGACCGGGGAGTTAAGGAGTGGACCATGAAGAGCGGGACACGAATCGGGCTCGCGGTCGGTCTTGGCTACGTTCTCGGCCGGCGTCGCCGGTTGCGCACCGCCCTCACGCTGGCCGCCGCCGTGGCGGCTGGCCGGATGAGCCGCGACCCGGCCGGCCTGAGCAAGCTTGGTGAACTGCTGCCGGGCTCCCCGCACTTGCACAGCCTGAGCCGCCTTGGCGCGCCACTGGTCGGTGCCGGTCGGGCGGCGGCGGCCGCCGCCGTGGGCAGCGGGATCGACTCGGTCAGCGATCGACTCCGGAGCCGGGCCGACGCGCTGCGCGGGAAGACCAGGGGCGGGAGCGACGACGACGTGGAGCAGCAGGACGAGGCCTCCGACGACGAACGGTCCAGCCGGAGGAGCGGTGACCGGTCCAGTGGGAAGAGCGGTGAACGGTCCGGCCGGAAGGGCGGCGAACGGTCCGGTGGGAAGGGCGGCGAACGGTCCGGTCGGAAGGGCGGCCGGGGCGCCGACGACGACAGCCTGGCCGCGCAGGCCGACGACGACAGCCCGGCCGAGCAGCGGGGGTGGTGAGCGTGTCGATCCCCACGAACCCGGGCCTGAACCTTCGCGGAAAAGTGCGCGACCAGTTGCTCCACGACGTCCGGGACCTGGCCGGCGCGATCGGTGAGCGGGCCGTGGCCGTGGTGACCGAGCGGATCACCGGCGCGACCGGCCGACTCAGCGAGTACGCGAAACAGGGGGGCGGACCGGGGCTGGTCGCGGCAGCGACCGGCGCGCAGGCGCTCGCCGAGGGCAAGTCGCCGCTCCGGGCGATGGTCGGTGCCGGGCTGGCCGGCGGTAAGGAGAAGTTGATGGCGGCGGTCGGGGCCCGGGGTGGGAAGAACCAGGCCGGACGGAAGAAGCTGAAGGTCACCAACATCGTCGAGACGATCGAGGTGGGCGTCCCGGTGCGGGTCGCCTACAACCAGTGGACGCAGTTCGCCGACTTCCCGAGCTTCATGAAAAAGGTCGAGACCGTCGAGCAGGGGTCCGAGCAGAAGCTCACCTGGAAGGCGCAGGTCTTCTGGTCGCACCGGACGTGGGAGTCGACCATCGTCCAGCAGGTGCCGGACCAGCACATCCACTGGCGCTCCAAGGGGGAGAAGGGCTCGGTCGACGGAACGGTCAGCTTCCACGAGGTGACCCCGGACCTCACCCGGATCCTGGTCGTGCTCGAGTACCACCCGCAGGGCCTCTTCGAACACACCGGCAACCTCTGGCGTGCCCAGGGCCGCCGGGTGCGCCTGGAACTGAAGCACTTCGTCCGGCACGTGATGACCCGGACCCTCCTGGACCCCGACCAGGTCGAGGGCTGGCGCGGCGAGATCCGCGACTCGCAGGTGGTCAAGGACCACGACACCGCCCTGCGGGAGGAGCAGGAGGAACACGAGGAACGGGAGCGGGCCGAGACCGAACCGCAGGGCCGGGAGCCCGAGGAGCCGGAGGAAGAGCCCGAGGAGGGCGAGGAGCCGGAGGAGGCCCCCCGGAGGCGGGGCCGTCCCGCCGGCCGCGTCCGGCGTCCGGCGCCGCGTCGTCGCCCGGCCGAGGAGGAGTACGAGGACGAGTACGACGAGTACGACGAGGAACCGGAGGAGGAGCCGGAGGAGGAGGAACCGCCGCGCCGCCGCCGTCCGGAGCGGGCGGGGCGTCCACAGCCCCGCGAGGAAGGACGTCAGCCCCGCGAGGCCGGACGTCAGCCCCGCGAGGAACCCCGTGAGGAGGGACGTCAGCCCCGTGCGGAGGGGCGTCCCCGGCCGGCCGTCCGGCGTACCGCGCAGGGAGCCCGCCGGCCCGTGGTCCGGCGTCGACGTGAGGAGCAGAGCGAATGAGTACAGGACCGGGCGGAGGCGCCGTCCTTGATCGGGGTACCACGTCGAGCCTGGCGGACGTGGTCGAGATGGTTCTCGACAAGGGTGTGGTGATCGACGCCCAGGTCGTCATCGGCGTGATCGGCATCCCGCTGGTGGAGATCAACGCACGCGTGGTGGTGGCGAGCGTCGAGACGTACCTGCGCTTCGCCGAGGCGGTCGACCGCCTGGACATCACGCCCAGCGGGAAGGGCGGCCTCGGCGGACTGGTGGAGAACGTCACCGACGCCACCAAGGGGGTCACGTCCGGGCTCGGCGAAACCGTCGGCGGGATCACCGGGGGACTCGGTGGCACGGCCAAGGAACTCGGCGGAGCCGCCGGAGGGCTCGGCGGAGCGGCCGGGGAACTGGGTGGTGCCGAGGACGAGGACGAGGCCGACTACGAGGCCGACGACGAGCGGGCGGACGCTGATCGGGGCCGGGACCGGGAACGGGTCTCCGGTGGCCGCCGGGCCGCCCGCCGGGACGGGGAACGCTGAT
This sequence comes from Micromonospora pallida, assembly GCF_900090325.1. Classification (NCBI taxonomy): domain Bacteria; kingdom Bacillati; phylum Actinomycetota; class Actinomycetes; order Micromonosporales; family Micromonosporaceae; genus Micromonospora; species Micromonospora pallida. The sequence continues at coordinate 6,555,492 of NZ_FMHW01000002.1, forward strand.
GGCCGGGCAGAGCGGGATGTTCGTCTACGGCATCGTTCCGGCCGACGTGGAGCCGACCGAGGACGCGCTGGGCGTCGGCGACCCGCCGGGCGAGGTGACCGTCGTCGTCCACGACGAGCTGGCCGCGCTGGTCAGCGAGGTGGACCTGGAACGGCCGGTGGGCCTCCCCGCGGATCTTACCGCGTACCAGGAACTGCTGGACGGGACGGCGGCGGTGGCCCCGGTCGTGCCGGTGCGGTTCGGCACGGTGGTCACCGGCACCGACGCGGTGCACGACCTGCTGGACGCCCACCGGGACCAGTTCCGGGCCGCCCTCGACGAGTTCGAGGGCCGGGCGCAGTACATGGTGCGTGGCCGGTTCCACGAGCCGGAGCTGATCGGCGCGCTGCTGGCCGGGAACCCGGACGCGGCGCAACTCGCCGAGCAGGTACGCGGGCAGCCGGAGGCGGTCAGCCGGGAACAGCGCATCCGACTCGGCGAGATGATCAGCCAGGCCGTGGAGCTGCGTCGCGAGGCGGAGACCCGGGAGCTGCTCGACGTGCTCGGCCCGGTGGCGGTGAGTAGCACGGTCCGCCCGCCCGGACACGAGCTGGACGCGCTGCATGTGGCGTTCCTGGTCGACGTCGACCGGGCGGACGAGTTCGGGGCGGTGGTGGAGGAGTTCGCCTGCCAGCGCCGGGAGCTGATGGGGATGAAGCTGCTCGGCCCGGTCGCACCGTACGACTTCGTCGACGCGCACCAACTGGCGGGGTGAGCGGTGGAGATCCTGTGGTCGTTGCTGACCCTCCCGTACGCGCCGGTGCGCGGGCTGACCGCGGTGCTGAAGGTGGTGGCCCGGGAGGCGGAGGCCCGGCAGCGCGACCCGGTCCACGTCCGCCGTGAACTGGAGCAGATCGAGGCCGCCGCGGCGGCGGGCGAGCTGACCGCCGAGGAGCGGGACACGGCGGAGCAGCAGGTCCTGGCGCGGCTCGTCAGTCCGGGCGGCCCGGTGCCCGAACCCCGCCCCGACCAGCCGGAGACCGCCGGTGCCGGAGCTCCCCGGCGCCGGCGGAAGGCACCGGTGGCCCGCCGACGCGAGGGCACGGGCGCCGGGAACCGGCCCCGGCCGCAAGGGAGGCGAACGAGGTGACGGCGTACCGGAACCGACCAGAGGGCCGCCGCGCGGACCCGACCCGACAGGGACCGGAGGACCGGTACGCGGACGAGGACGACGAGTCGTACGAGGACGAGGAGTTCGAGCCGATCCCGGCCGGCCAGGCGGCCCAGATGGGGCTGCGGCAGGCCGCCCAGCTCACCGGTCGGGACCCGTCCGGGGTGACCTCGGTGCAACCCACCGAGGACGGCTGGCGGATCGGGGTGGAGCTGGTGGAGGACCACCGCATCCCGGCGTCGACCGACCTGCTCGGCCTCTACGAGGTCGACCTCGACGCCGACGGCGAGGTGCTCTCGTTCCGGCGGCTGCGTCGCTACCAGCGTGGCAAGGGCGAGGTGGGCTGAGATGACCATGGGACAGGTGCCCCCGGTGGTGCAGAACTCCGGCCAGGTGCTGCCGGCCGGACACGACCCGGCGAACCTCGGCGACATCCTGGAACGGGTGCTCGACCGGGGCATCGTGATCGCCGGTGACATCCGGGTCAGCCTGCTCGACATCGAGCTGCTGACCTTGAAGCTGCGCCTGGTGATCGCCTCGGTCGACACCGCCCGGCAGATCGGCATCGACTGGTGGGAGCACGATCCGTGGCTGAGTTCGCGGGCCCGCCCACCGGTCGAGCCGGGCCCGCGTGACCCGGAGGAGGTCGAGGCCGAGCGACGGCCCCGGATCGCCGCCCGTGCCGAACGTCAGGAGGAGCGGGATGAGCGCTGATCCGGTCGTACCGACCACACCCGTCGGCACCGGCACCTGGCTGCACGGCATCGTCCCGGCGTCCGTCGCCGGGACGCTGTCCGCGGTCACCGGCCTGACGGACACCCCGGTCCGGACGGTCCACGGGGCCGGCCTGGCCGCCGTGTTCAGTGCCGTCCCGCTCGACGAGTACGGCGAGCAGCCGCTGCGCCGGAACCTGGAGGACCTGGGGTGGCTGGAGCGCACCGCCCGGGCACATCACCGGGTGGTGGACGCGCTGGCCCGTACCGGTCCGGTGGTGCCGGCCCGGCTGGCGACCGTGCACACCGACGAACGCCGGCTGGCCGCGCTGCTGCACGAGCGGCAGGCCGACCTCGTCGCCACCCTCGCCCGCCTCGCCGGTCACCAGGAGTGGGGGGTCAAGGGGTACCTCGTGCCCGCCGCTCCGGCCGCAGAGCCGGCCCCCGGGGATGCCACCGCCCGGCCAGCCGAGGCCGGGAGCAGCACGCCACGGCCAGCCGGTACGGGGCTGGTCGGGGACGGGAACGCCGCCCCACCGTCGGCCGGTGCCGGGAACGCCGCCGCACGGCCGGCCGGTGGCGGGGGCGCGCCGTCGGCGGCCGGCGGGACCGGGGCGGGAGCGGCGTACCTGCGCCGCCGTCGGGCCCAGTTGCAGGCCCGGGAGACCGGTCAGCAGGTTGCGGCGCAGAGCGCGGCGGCGGTGCACGAGGAACTGGCCGGTCACGCGGCCGAGGCCCGCCGGCACGCGCCCCAGGACCAGCGGCTCTCCGGCGACTCCCGGCCGATGGTGCTCAACGGCGCGTACCTGGTACCGCTCGACCGGCTCGCCGGATTCCGTACGACGGTCGCGGCGCTCGCCGCGCGGCACCCGACGCTGCGGCTGGAACTGACCGGCCCCTGGCCGCCGTACTCCTTCATCGCCGGCCAGCCGGGGAGCTGACGTGGCCACCACCTCGCTCGTCCCGAGCAGCGCCGACGACCCACTGGCCTACCGTCCGATCGCCCTGGTGGACCTGCTCGACCGGGTCCTCGGGACCGGAGTGGTGGTCACCGGTGACATCACCATCTCCATCGCCGACGTCGACCTGGTGTACCTCTCGCTGCGGGCGCTGATCTCCTCGGTCGGCGCGCTCACCCCGCCCGAGCCTCCCGGCGGTGCCGGATGACCGGGCAGGACGACGCCGCCGTGCCGACCCCACGGGAGGAGGCCGCCGCGCCGACCGCACAGCCACAACCCGCCGCGCCGACCGCAGGGCACGAAGCCGCCGCGCCGACCTCAACGCATGAAACCGCCGCGCCGACCGAGGCCGCTGCGCCGGCGCCCCGGGACGAGGCGGCCGCGCTGGCGGCCGCGCTCGGCGAGCCGCAGTGGCAGGCCCCCCGGGTGACCCCCCTGGACCGGCGACTCGCGGTGGACCGGGACTCGGTGGAGAAGGGCCTCGCCAGCCTGGTGCTGACCGTGATCGAGCTGCTGCGTCAGCTCATGGAACGGCAGGCGCTGCGGCGGGTCGAGGTGGGCGACCTGACCGACGAGCAGGTCGAGCGGATCGGGGTGACCCTGATGGCGCTGGAGGAGCAGATGACCGGGCTGCGCGAGCACTTCGGCCTGGCCCCCGAGGACCTGAACCTGGACCTCGGGCCGCTTGGCCCACTCCTGCCCACCGAGGACCTCGGCCCGGCCTGACCTCGGCCCGGCCTGACTCCGGCCCGCTCTGACACCGGGTCGGCCTGACTCCGGCCCGGCCTGACTCGGGGGCGAGGCCGGGGCCGGGGTCGGACCGATCAGCCCTGTCGTTCGGCGGCGTACGCGGCGAGCCAGGCGACCTGCGCCGGGTCCAGGGAGGGCCGGACCCGGGTCCGGGCCCGGTCGACGTGCGCGGCGGTGACCGTGGAGGCGGTCAGCGACTCCCGCATCGCGGCGAGCGCCGCCTCCCGGACCAGGGCGGCGCAGTCCGCCGCCGAGAAGCCGTCCAGCGACTCGGCCAACGGGCCGAGGTCCACGTCGTCGGCGAGCGGCACGTTCCGGGCGGAGGCCTTCAGGATCTCCACCCGCGCCGCCGCGTCCGGTGGCGGGACGTAGACCAGCCGCTCCAGCCGTCCGGGCCGCAGCAGCGCCGGGTCGACCAGGTCGGGACGGTTCGTCGCGCCGACCACGACCACGTTGCGCAGGGACTCCACCCCGTCCAGTTCGGTCAGCAGCGCGGCGACCACCCGGTCGGTGGTCCCGCCGTCGGTGGCCTGGCCGCGGACGGGCGCGAGCGCGTCCACCTCGTCCAGGAAGATCAGCGTGGGGGCGGCCTCGCGGGCCCGGCGGAACAGTTCCCGGACGGCGCGTTCGCTCTCCCCGACCCACTTGGAGAGCAGTTCGGCGCCCTTGACCGAGAGCACGTTCGCCCGGCCCGAGCCGGCCAGCGCGGTGACCAGGTACGTCTTGCCGCAGCCCGGTGGCCCGTAGAGCAGCACCCCGCGGGGCGGCTGTACGCCGAGCCGGGCGAAGGTGTCCGGGTAGGTCAGCGGCCAGAGCACCGACTCGGTCAACGTCTCCTTCACCTCGACCAGGTCGCCGACGTCCTCCAGGGTGACACTGGCCAGTTCGAGCGTGGCGGAAGCCATCGAGGTGGGGCGGACCACCTCCAGCGCGGCGGTGAAGTCGGCCATCGCCACGGTTGGCGTGTCGGTCGTCTTCTGCCGCAGCGCGGCCCGTACCCCCGCCTCCCGGACCAGCGCGGCCAGGTCGGCGGCGACGAAACCCGGCGTACGACCGGCGACCTCGTCCAGCCGTACGTCCCCGGCGAGCGGCATCCGTCGGGTCAGCACGGTCAACTGTTCGCGGCGCAGCGCCGCGTCGGGCAGCGGCACGGTGATCGGCAGGGAGAGCAGGTCGGGGGCGCGCAGCGCCGGATCGACCGCCTCCGTACGGCTCGTGGTGCAGACCACGGCGGCCCCGGCCCGTACGGTCTCGGCGACCACCTGCCGGAAGACGGTGGCCAGCGGTCCGGGCTGGTCGGCCGGGGCGAGCGCCTCCACGTCGGTGACCAGGAGCACCGCCGGCCCCTCGGCGCGGGCCGCGCTGGCCGCGGCGCGCAACCGCTCGGCGGCGGCCTGGTTGGTCAGCGCCGCCAGCTCGGGCGCCCAGACCGGGTGCACACGTGCCCGGACGGCGGCGGCGACCGCGCGGACCAGCGCCGACTTCCCGGAGCCGGCCGGTCCGCTGAGCAGCACCCCGAGGGACACCGTGGTGTTCAGTTTGCCGAGCACCTCACGGTGGTGGAAACCGAGGTCGAGCAGTTCGGTGAGCTGCTTGGCCTGGGCGCGCAGGCCGGGCAGCTCGTCGATGTCCGGCGCCTCCGCCGGGTCGGCTTCGCCGCTGACTCCGACCGTGCTGTCGTCGTGGCGGCCCGGTTCCGGTCGTCGAATCGCCGGATGGGAGCCGGGACCACCCGCGAGGTGGGAGCCAGGGACAGCAGCCCGGGAACCGTTCGGAGCGCCGTGGGTGACCTGACCGTGCTCCCAACCGACGAGGGTGTCCATGGTGACCAGCGACCCGGGCTCCGGCTCGACGGCGACCACGGTGAGCAGGGCGCTGGTCCAGGCGTACCCGACGGTGTTGGCGAGGCTGCGGCGGGCGGCCTCGACCAGCGCGCGGACCGGGGCGTCCGGTCGGACGTCCTGGGGCAGCAGCGAGACGTCGTCCCCGGCGGTGACCACCTTGCCCAGCAGGGCGAGCCGGAGCATCTCCGGTGAGACGGCGGCGACGATCTCCACCGGCCCGCGCAGCGTGACCCGGCGGGCTGCGGTCAGCGGCATCGGGCTGAGCGTGACCTGCCCACCGTCCCGGATGCCGAGGTTGCCGAGCACGAGGTCGTCGGCGTGGAGCAGGCCGGTGCCGGAGCCCGCCTCGGCCAACGCCACGATTCCGGCGGTCTGCCGTCGACCGGTCAACCGAACCGGGTCGCCGGGCCGCAGGTCGAGCGCGGTGAGCACCTCCGGGTGCAGCCGGACGACGCCCCGACGGGCGTCCAGGGCCGCCGGGCGCAGGCTGGCGATCAGGGTGAGTTCGGGTTCCGCCACCCGCCCGAGAGTAGCCGCCGGTGCCCAGGTCGGGGCAGTCCAGGCGGTGCCGCGTGTCCCGGTCACGGTGCCGGGTGTCCCGGTCACGGTGCCAGCGGGTCGCCCTCCGTCCGGCGGGGCGCGGTCGCCGGGGACGGGGTTGCTCGGGGTCGCCGAGCCGGTGGTGGTGCGGACCACCGACCCGGCGACCGGCCCGAGGAGGCACGGCGGGTGGGTCGGGCACGCGCCCGATCCGGTCCGGTGCACCAGTACCGGAAATTTACCCGCAGGGTCGGCCGAGCCACCGCCCCCAACAGGCCGTTCGCCCTCCGGCAACCCGGTCGATTGACTCATTGTGACGAGGCAAGAGCGGAACGTCAGAAGCGTGGGGTGACATGACGACGTCTCACGGGTTTCAGGGGAAGATTCCGAATTCACGTGATGCGAATTCAATACGCCGGATTTCGCCGAGGCGTGCGCGGTCGACCATTGCCGCCGGCTGATCGGACGAGCCAGACGGCCGTACGGAGGATCTCAGCCAACGTCCAGGAACGACGCCGTACCGTGTCCCCCATGCCAACCCTGTCGGTCGCGCGGTTCCGGCGTGCCCTCCCCCGCGGACGCCGTCTCGTCGCCGCCTCGGTGGCGACCGCGCTGGTCGTCGCCGCCGTCGGCTGGGCGGTGTGGCCGGAGCGACCCGCCTACACGGCTGATTCCGCGCTGCTGACCGTCCGTTCCGGGCCGTCCGGGGACGAGCTGGTCGCCCTCGACACCACCTTCTACCTGCCCGAGGGGGCCTCGGCCGACCACCGGGTGCCGGCGGTGCTGCTGGCGCACGGCTTCGGCGGCACGAAGGAGACGGTCCGCGCCGACGCCGAGGAGATCGCCGGCCGTGGCTACGCGGTGCTGACCTGGACCGCGCGTGGCTTCGGCCGCAGCGGCGGCCAGATCCACCTGAACAGCCCGGACCATGAGGTACGCGACGCGCAGCGGCTGCTGGACTGGCTGGCCGCCCGCCCGCAGGTGCGTACCGACGCCGCCGGTGACCCCAGGGTCGGCGTGGTCGGCGGCTCGTACGGCGGCGGCCTGGCGCTGCTCCTCGCCGCCCAGGACCAGCGGGTCGACGCGATCGTCCCCATGATCACCTGGAACGACCTGCCCCGGGCGTTCCTGCCGGAGAGCACCGGCCGCCCGGCGGCCGAGGGGGTCTTCAAGAAGGGCTGGGCGGGCATCTTCTTCGGTGGGGCGGGCGCGGCCACCAGCGGGCCCGTCGGCCGCCCCGACGGCGACAGCAGTGCGGAGGATCCGGCCGGCGAGCCGGCCGCGAACACTCCGACCGTGTCCGCCCCGCCGCCGGGCGCCGGGGACCCCGCCTGCGGCCGGTTCGCCGCCGACGTCTGTGCCGCGTACCTGCGCATCGCCGCCACCGGCCGGGGCGACCAGGCCGCCGTCGACCTGCTCCGCCGGTCCAGCCCGGCCACCGTGCTGGACCGGATCAAGGCCCCCACCCTGCTGGTGCAGGGCACCGCGGACAGCCTCTTCCCGATCGCCGAGGCCGACGCCAACGCCCGGGGCATCGCCGCCACCGGCACCCCGGTCCGGGTCGCCTGGTTCACCGGCGGACACGACGGCGGCGACGGCCCGCAGACCGACTCGGACCGGGTGAAGTACCTGACCGTGCAGTGGCTCGACCACTACGTCGCCGGCACCGGTGCCGCCCCGGGCGACGACTTCACCTGGTCCAGGATCGCCGGGTTCGACGCCCTCGACCGGGGCCTGGTCGCCACCGGCTACCACACCACCGACTACCCCGGCGTCGGCGGCGACGAGCGCCGCGAGGTGCCGGTGACCGGCCCGGCGCAGCAGATCGCCAACCCGCCCGGCGGCAACCCGGCGGCGATCTCGTCGCTGCCCCTCGCCGGGTCGTTCTCGTCGCTGCTCGACGGGGTCGCCGGCGACCTGCCCGGCCAGCACGCCCGGTTCGAGTCCGCACCGCTGACCGGCGCGGTCGACGTGGTCGGCGCGCCCACCGTCAGCATCCGGGCCGCCTCGCCGACCGGCGAGGCCGTCCTCTTCGTCAAGCTCTACGACGTCGCACCGGACGGCACCGCCACCCTGCCGAACGGGCTGGTCGCCCCGGTCCGGCTGAGCGGACTGCCGGAGCGGATCGAGCAGGCCCAGCCGGTCACCGTCACCCTGCCGGCGATCGTCCGGCGGATCGAGTCCGGCCACCGGCTGCGGGTCGTCGTCGCCACCAGCGACCAGGCGTACGCCACGCCGGCCGAACCGACCGTCCACACCGTTGCCATGGGGGACGCGCCGGTCGTACTGCCCACGGTGACCGGGGAGGCGATCCCCACCACGGAGATGGTCTGGCGCTGGGTGCTCGCCGGGCTGCTCGCCACCATCGTGGTCGGGCTCGTCGTGGTCGTCGCCGTGGTCCGCCGCCGGCACCGCCGCCAGGACAGCTCCGTCCACCCGGCGTACGCGGGCACGCCGCTGGCCGTCCGGCAGCTCCGCAAGGAGTACGCGGACGGCTTCGTCGCCGTGTCGAACGTCGACTTCGAGGTGCACCCCGGCCAGGTGGTCGGGCTGCTCGGGCCGAACGGCGCCGGCAAGACCACCACCCTGCGGGTGCTGATGGGGCTGACCCAGCCCACCGCTGGCGAGATCTACGTCTTCGGGCACCGGCTGGTGCCCGGCTCGCCGGTGCTCTCCCGGATCGGCGCGCTGGTCGAGGGGCCCGGCTTCCTGCCGCACCTGAGCGGCCTGGAGAACCTGAAGGCGTACTGGCGGGCCACCGGACGCCCGGCGGCGGAGGCGCACTTCGAGGCGGCGCTGGAGATCGCCGGCCTCGGCGCGTCGGTGCACCGCCGGACCAGGAACTACAGCCACGGCATGCGGCAGCGGCTCGCCATCGCCCAGGCCATGCTCGGCCTGCCCGAGCTGCTGGTGCTCGACGAGCCCACCGACGGCCTCGACCCGCCGCAGATCGCCGAGATGCGCCGGGTGCTCCAGCGGTACGCCACCGACGGACGGGCGGTGCTGGTCTCCAGCCACCTGCTCGCCGAGGTGGAGCAGACCTGCACCCACGCGGTGGTGGTCAACAAGGGACGGATCGTCGCCTCCGGGCCGGTCGAGGAGATCGTCGGCGAGTCGCCGAGTGTGCTGTTCGAGGTCACCGACCCCGACGCCGCGCGGACCGTGCTGGACCGGCTGGACGGCGTACGGGTGCTGCCCGACACCGACGGCCAGCTCGTCGTGGACACCAACGGCACGGCCCGCAGCGAGGTGGTGGCCGAGCTGGTCCGGGCCGGGGTCGGGGTGGACCGGGTGGTGCCCCGGCGCCGCCTGGAGGACGCCTTCCTCGCCCTGGTCGGCGAGAACTCACGGGGAAGCGGAGACCGGTGATGGACGCTGCGGAAAAGCCGGGACCGGTGACGGATTCTGCCGGGGAGCGTGGATCGCTGATGACGAAGACGACCGCCATGGTGGGCGCGGCCCCCGGCTACCGCCCGTCGGCCACCCTGCCGTTCTGGGCCGAGTTCCACCGGCAGGCGTCGCGGCGGCGTACCCAGCTCGCGCTGGGGTTCATGGTGCTGCTGCCGTTGATCATCCTGATCGCCTTCCAGTTCGACTCGGGTGGCGACGACGACAACGGCAGGGGCGAGTTCGCCAGCCTGGTCGAGTTCGCCACCACCGGCGGGCTGAACTTCACCCTCTTCACGATCTTCGTGTCGGCGTCGTTCCTGCTGGTCGTGGTGGTGGCGCTGTTCTGCGGGGACACCGTGGCCAGCGAGGCGAGCTGGGGAAGTCTGCGCTACCTGCTGGCCATCCCGGTGCCCCGGGCCCGGCTGCTGGCGGTGAAACTGCTGGTGGCGCTCACCTACTCGGCGATTGCCCTGCTCCTGCTCGCCGGCACCGCCCTGCTCGCCGGGACCCTCCGGTACGGCTGGTCGCCGCTGCGCAGCCTGGTCTCGGCCGAACTGACCCCGGGCGAGGGGCTGCTGCGGCTGCTGGCCGTCCTCGGCTACCTGGCGGTGATCATGCTGGTCGTCGCCGGACTGGCGTTCCTGCTGTCGGTGACCACGGACGCGGCGCTCGGCGCGGTCGGCGGCGCGGTGCTGCTCTGGATCCTCTCCAGCATCCTCGACCAGATCACCGCCCTCGGCGTGCTGCGCGACTTCCTGCCCACCCACTACAGCACCGCCTGGCTGGGCCTGCTCTCCACGCCCGTGCAGACCGACGACGTGGTCCGTGGCTGCGTCTCGGCGATCAGCTACGCCACCATCTTCTGGGGTCTCGCCTTCTGGCGCTTCACCCGCAAGGACGTCACGAGCTGACCCAGCCGACCCCGCGTCACCGGATCGGCCGTCCGTAGGATCGCCAGGCCGCCCCTCGGGGCATCACCGCGAACACTCGGACGGAAAGTGACGACAGCGATGACGGGACGAACACCCAGCCGGCGGCAGGCCGGCCTGACCGCGCTCTACCTGGGGGTCTTCGCGACTCTCTGGTTCAGCGTGCCGAAGGCGGATCCGCCGCTGGACACGGTGCTCGTGGTGGCGAGCGTGGTGGCCTTGCTGACGGCGGTCGCCGGCGGCGTCGTCACCGCCCGGGCCCGGGTCGGCGACGCGCCGCCCCGCGACCGGGTCGCCGACCGGCGCTACCTGCTCATCGTCGTCGCCGAGTTCGCCGCCGCCGGGCTGGGCGCGGCGCTGCTCGGGCTCGTCGGCTGGTCGGCGTTCATCCCCGCCCTGGTCAGCGCCGTCGTCGGACTGCACTTCCTGCCGCTGGCCCCGGTGCTGGGCGATCCGCTGCTACGTCTGCTCGGGCTGGCGGTCTGCCTCGTCGCACTCGCCGGCCTGGTCGTCGGGCTGGCCTCGTCCGAGTCGGTGGCCCTGGTGGTCGGCATCGGCACCGCCCTGCTCCTGCTCGTCCACGCCCTGACAGCCCTCCTCCGCCGCCGCCCGCCGAACGGCCGCGTCGATCCGAACGGCCGCGTCGATCCGAACGGCCCCGTCGATCCGAACGGCCCCGTCGATCATGGAGTTGTGGCACCGCCCAAAGCTCGCATTCGTCACTGATCAGGCGCCACAACTCCATGATCGACGGAGCAGGAGCGGGAGCGGGAGCGGGGGGCGGGGGCGGGGGCGGGAGCGGGGGTGGGGGTGGGGGTGGGGGAGCGGTTAGTGGCAGGTGCCGGTGCCGACCTCGGTGAAGGTCTGGCCGGCGATGGGCAGGAACCGCCAGCGATACTGGTCGGGGAGCAGGGTCAGCTTGAGCACGCCGTGCACGCTGCCGTTGCGCACCTCGCTGTTCGGCACGACGTCGGGGAAGTCGGGCTGGAGTGACCGGCCGCCGGTGCCGACCACGAACTGCCGGATGCCCCGCGCCGGGTCGGCCACCCCGGTCGGGCTCTGCGGGGCGAACCGCTCGTACTGGTGGTTGTGCCCGGTCAGCACGATCTCCGCGCCGCCGTCGTAGAGCGCCTGGAACAACGGCCGGACCTCCTCCCGGGCCCGGCCGCCGGAGGTGAACAGCGGGTGGTGCCAGTACGCCACCGTGCAGCGGGCCTGGTTGGCGGCGAGGTCGGCGCGGAGCCACTGCTCCTGGGCGGAGCCGGCGTGGCAGCCACCGATGTGGGAGCAGTTGGAGTTGAGCACCACCACGTGCCACCCGCCGTCCGCCAGGTCGTACGAGTACCAGCCCTGCCCGGCCGGTCCCGCCGCCGCCCCGAAGTACGCGTAGTAGCCGGCCGCGTCCGGGGTGAGGTACTCGTGGTTGCCCACCGCTGGCCGGGTCCGCGCCTTGTGTCGGCCCCAGGTCGGGTGGTAGCAGTTGGCGAACTCCTCGGGCGTGCCCTTGTCGTAGACCACGTCGCCGAGGGGGCGACGACCCCCAGCTCGACGTCGAGGATGCGGGCGGTCTGTTCGTCCCGTTCGGTGCTGCAACTGGCGATGTCCCCGGCTGCGAGCAGCACCGTGTCGTCGGTGCCGGGGACGCCGGTGTAGACGACGAGCTGCGGTCCCGTGGCCCCGGTCTCCCGGCTGTCGTAGTAGGCGCCGTCCGGGCTGATCGAGTAGATCCCCAGACTGAGCACGCCGTCTCCGGCCACTGCGGCGGTGACGTCGACCTCGTAGACGCCGTTGGCGCGTACCCGGCCGAAGCGGCCGAGTTCGGTCCCGGTCGCTCCCGGGCGGTTGGTGTAGGTCATGGTGCTCTCGGACCAGGTGGAAGCGACCCGGTACACCTGTCCGCCGTTGGGGCTGCCGGCGTGCGAGACGTCCCGGGTGTGCAGTCGTAGCCAGGCGCGCAGGACGGGCGCGGTCAGGCCGCTGACCGCGAAGGCGAGGTAGCTGACCCGGTTGGGGTCGCCAGCCACCACGAGCTGCTGTTGGTCGTTGAAGTTGGTGTCCGGGAAGGCTGCGTTGACGTACGTGTCCAGGGTGGCGGGGAAGACCGAGGTCGTCACGGCCGTTGCGGGGGTCGGCACGGCGAGTATTCCCGCCAGGACCGTGAGGACGAGCGCGGAGGCGCGGAGAGCTTTCATGCCCCCAATGGAGCCGGACGGGTGTCAACCGGTAATCACAACTGATTAATCAGTGTTGATGTCTTCGTTACGGTGGAGATGGTTCCCTGGGACAACCGGCTCGGTCGCCACCGATGCCGACCGGCGGTTTCTCCCCGACCGGAGACGGAGTCATCGTGAAAGTCCCCGGAGTTCCCTTCGTTCAGGGGCGCAATGCCTACGACGACCGCGACGGTCAGAAGTTCGGCATCGCGATCCACGCCACCGACAACACCGCCACGGCCGAGGCGGAGGCGTCCTACGCCACCAGACGCACCGACGGGGTCAGCTCGCACTTCTACGTCGACGCGGACTCGATCGTCCAGTCGCTGGACACCGATTCCCGCGCCGGCCACGCCGGATCGACCAACGGCAACGAGAACGGCATCTCGGTCGAGATCACCGGCCGCTCGACCAGCAGCCGCCAGTGGTGGCTGGACAACGTCGCCTGGGACCGGCTTGCCGAGGTGCTGGCGGTGGTCTGCCGGTACTACGACATCGCGCCCCGCCGGGCCACCGTCGCCGAGATGCAGGCCAACCCCCAGGTCCGGGCCTTCTACGGGCACAACGACATGCGGTTGGCCTGGGGTGGCACCACCCACACCGATCCCGGCGCCAACTTCCCCTGGGACCAACTGCTGACCAAGGTCGAGCAGGCCATCGACCAGAATGAGGACGACATGACCCCTGCACAGTTCCTGGCCATCCTGCAGGATCCGGCCGTGGCAAGGCTGATGCGCGCGCTGCCGTGGCAGTACGTCGGTGGGGGCATCCCGACTGGCCTGTCCACCCTGAACGTGCTGAACCAGATCTACGAGGGCGTCCAGAACCTCCAGAGCGGCACCATCAGCGCGGAGGTGGTGAGTGGCGTACTGGCCACGCTCACCCCGGAGGCCATCGCCGCCGCGATCCCCGCCGAACTGGCCGAGCAGGTCGCCGACGAACTCGCCCGGCGGCTGGCCGCCTGACCGGGCCGGCGGCCCGCCCCCGTTCCCGCCCGGCGGGCCGCCACACCGGCCGCCACCTCGTCGGCCGTCCGGATACCGGCCGGGCAGTTCGTCGGCCGTCCGGGCACTCCGTCGGGGCATCTCTCGTCGGCGGTCCGGTTACCGGCCGGGTACCTCGTCAGCGGTGCCCGGCCGGGTCGGCCAGCCCGGTCGGCCCGTTGGTCAGAAGGTGCCCGGCCGCGTCGGCCCGTGCTGGTCAGGAGGTGTGCGGCACATCGGTGTGACTGACCTCCGCAAATCGGGTGCCGGAGAGCTGGTGCACGGCGGTACGGCGGAGGTCCAACTCGGCCATTGCCGCCCCCGGCGAGCGGGTGAGGTAGACGACGGTGGCCTTCTGGTCGGCGATGCGGATCGACTGCACCGGAGTGCGGTCGCCCACGTCGGTGGCGGTGACGTAGTGCGGTTCGCCGTTGACGTTGCGCCAGACCACGAGGCTCCAGAAGCGCCCCGAGCCGCCCGAGTCGAGCACGACGGAGCCGACCGCGTCGACCGCGCCGTCGCCGTCCAGGTCACCGGTCGCGCAGGGCTTCTCCAGCAGGACGGTCGCGCCGTTGCCGGTCCACCGTCCGTTGCGCAGCGGCAATGGGTTCAGGTAGCTCCGGTACTTCGTGGTGCTGCTGCCCACCCGCGCGTCGCGCAGGTCGCCGCAGGTGAGGTCAGATACCTTGCGACGCGGTGTCTTGGTGGGACTCGGCGTGGTGCCGATCCGTACGTCGTCATCGTCCCGGTCGCCCGGAGCGGCCTTCCCGGCCGTCGTGGCTGGTCGGGGGTCCCGCGACCGCTTCTTCTTGCCGCTGCCACTGCCGCCGCACGCGGTCAGGACGCAGACCAGCATCAGGGCCACCACCGGTACCACGCTCCGACGCATCGCCCGTCTCCTTTTCTGACGCAGGTGGCCGGAACAGTAATAGACGGTCGCCAGTGGTCGGACCGGCGAGCCGGTCCATTCTGGACGAATCGACGTGACGGCGACGAACGCTTGTGCGCTCAGCCTGTCGTGACGAGCACTGACAACAGTGCGCCGCCCAGGAGGGCCGGCCCGAACGGCAGTTTCGTCCGCCAGCGGACGCGCCGGGCGGCGAGGAGCGCCAGCAGCACGGGCACGTTAAGCGCCCAGGGCAGCACCAGGCCGAGGATCACCGTGTCCCAGCTCAGCCAGCCCAGGTACCAGCCGAGGAGCGCGCCCACCTTCGCGTCGCCGAACCCGAAACCACCGCCGGGCAGCAGGACCAGCCCGGTGAGGACGAGACCGACCGCCAGGCAGCCGAGCAGCCCGCGTCGCCAGTCCGCCCACTGGCCGGTCGTCAGCGCGACCACGCCGAGCAGCACCGGAGTGACGGTCAGCGCCGGCAGCGCCAGCGAGTCGGGGAGCCGGTGGCAGGCGACGTCGATGACGGCGAGCAGCACGCCCAGCACCGCGAGGGCGAGGAAGACCGGTAGGACGGCCACCGCGCCGAGCGCCGCCCCGAGCAGGGCACCGGCCAGCGCGGCGAGCGAGGCGGTGACCCACCACGGGACGCCCAGCCGGTGTCCGCGGTCGCACCGACGGGCCAGCCATCCGGCCGTGCCGGACCGCAGCGGTACGCCGCAGGTGGCGCAGGTCGTGCGGGACGGTTCACCGTACGGCACGGCGAGCCGGTACCCCACCGTCGGCAGCAGCACCCCCACCACCCCACATCCCACCGCTGCGGCCCCCACTCCCAAGCCGCCCACCCCCACCAACACGCCCGCACCCTACCCCCGCCTTCCCCTTTCTGGAGTCGATCAAGAAGTTTGCGTCGGGCGGGGTGCCGGACGGTGACACGAACTTCTTGATCAACCGCCCGGGGCCGGGCGGGGCCGGTTGCGGGGGAGGGGGTGGGGTGGTTCACAGGGTGGGAAGGGGGCGTGAGCTGGGACGGGGGTGTGCGTATGCTCGGGAGCACAACTGAATACCTCATCCAGAGGGGCTGAGGGATACGGCCCGACGACGCCCCGGCAACCACCCCGCGCGCTCAGAGCTGAGCGTCCGGCGGGGCAGGTGCCAAATCCGTCCCCGCCGCAGAGTGCGACGCGGGGAAAGATGAGAGGACCCCCTCGACATGACGTCGACGATCGCTGCCCCCGGTATCGACACCACCGCCAGCCCCGCCCGCGCCCTGGTCTGTCGCGCCTGTTCGGCCCGGTACCCGCTCGCCGCCCAGCACGCCTGCTACGAGTGTTTCGGCCCGCTGGAGGTCGACTACGACACCGCCGCGCTGGCCCGGGTCACCCGCGAGCAGATCGAGGCCGGCCCGCAGAACCTCTGGCGGTACGCCGCCCTCCTCCCCGCCGGCCAGGACCCGGCCACCCGGGTCACCCTCGACCCCGGACTGACCCCGCTGGTCGCCGCCGGCAACCTCGCCGCCGAGCTGGGCATCACCGCCCCACTCTGGATCAAGGACGACAGCGCCAACCCGACCCACTCGTTCAAGGACCGGGTGGTCTCGGTGGCGCTGACCGCCGCCCGCGCCCTCGGCTTCACCCGTTTCGCCTGCGCCTCCACCGGCAACCTGGCCAACTCGGTCGCCGCGCACGCCGCCCGGGCCGGGGTGCCCTCGGTGGTCTTCATCCCCGGCGACCTGGAGCAGGGCAAGGTGGTCACGACCGCCGTCTACGGCGGCGACCTGGTCGCCATCGACGGCTCGTACGACGACGTGAACCGCCTCTGCGGCGAGCTGGTCGAGACCGACGAGTTCGAGGACACCGCGTTCGTCAACGTGAACGTCCGCCCGTACTACGCCGAGGGGTCGAAGACCCTCGGGTACGAGGTGGCCGAGCAGCTCGGCTGGCGGATTCCGGCGCAGGTGGTCATCCCGATGGCCAGTGGCGAACTGCTCACCAAGGTCGACAAGGCGTTCAGCGAGCTGGTGGAGATCGGGTTGGTCGAGGCCCCGGCGGGCGGCTGGAAGGTGTTCGGCGCGCAGTCGGCCGGCTGCAACCCGATCGCCACCGCCCTGCACGCCGACACCGACACCATCACCCCGGTCAAGCCGACCGGCATCGCCAAGTCGCTGAACATCGGCGACCCGGCCGCCGGCCTCTACGCCCTGGAGGCGGTCCGCCGTACCGGCGGTTGGATGGATTACGCCGACGACGACGAGATCCGCGCGGCGATCCGGCTGCTCGCCCGGACCACCGGGGTCTTCGCCGAGACGGCCGGCGGGGTGACCGTCGCGGTGCTGCGTAAGCTGGTCGACTCCGGCAAGCTCGACCCGACCGCCGAGACGGTGGTCTTCAACACCGGCGAGGGGCTGAAGACGATCGACGCGGTCGCCGGCCAGGTCGGTCCGACGCACCGGATCCGGCCGTCGCTGCGCGCCGCCCGGGACGCCGGGCTGCTCGGATGACCTTCCGGTTCGTCCCGACGGATCGACCGACTCGCCCGAACGGGGGATCGGGCCGATCCGTCGGGTAACCGACCGTTCGCCCACGGTACGAAAAACTACCCGCGAGGGACTTGACGTCAGCAACCGGTCAGGCGCAGGATGCTTCGTGCGGGAGGGCGTTCGCCGAAGACTTTTCAAGCCTTACGACCCAACGCCGGAGGCGTTGTGCGTTCGTCCCTCCCGACCAAAGATTTTCCGGGCCAGCGACTAAATCGCTGGCCCGTTTCCGTTCCGGTCCCGCACCCTCGTCGGCATGAGCATCGTCATCTCGCCGCACGAAAGCTCCGACCAGGCCGCGCTGGAGGCGGGATTCCAGGTGGTCGCCGCCGCACGGGCCGTCGACCTGCCCGATTTCCCCCGGCTGTCCCGTCAGCAGTTCGAGGGTGGGATCCGGTATCCGATGCCCGGCCGGAAGCTCCTGATGGCGCTGGCCACCATCGACGACGTCCCGGTGGGTCATGTGGTGATCCACCTGCCGCAGGTGGAGAACGTCCACAACGCCAGCCTCGACCTGGTCGTCCACCCGGACCACCGGCGGCGCGGCGTCGGGCGGGCGCTGTACGCGCACGCCGTACGGGCGCTGCGTGAGCAGGGCCGGAAGCGGATCATCGCGACGTCGGTCGGGCCGCTGCCGGAGGGGCCGGAACGGCCGGCGGTGGGCGCGCGGTTCGCCGCCGCGCTGGGTGCCCGACCGGCGTTGGTGGAGGTACGCCGCCGGCTGGTCGTCGACGGGTTGGGCCACTCCGTCCACGATGCGCTGCTGGCCGAGGCGCGCGAGCGGGCCACCGGGTACCGGACGATCACCTGGCAGGCGGCCGCCCCCGAGGAGTACGTCGCCGACATCGGCTACCTCGACAGCCGGCTGGTGCTCGACTCGCCCACGGGGGACCTCGTGATCGAGCCGGACCGGATCGACGCGGACCGGGTCCGGGGCATCGAGCGGGTGCTGGCCACCCGGGGCTGGTCGCCCTACCACTGCGGAGTGGTGCACGAGGCGAGCAACCGACTGGTCGCCTGGACGATGGTCCTGGTGCTGCCGTCCAGCCCACGGCACGCCGACCAGCAGATCACCATCGTCGATCCGCAGCACCGCGGGCACCGGCTCGGCCTGCTCGCCAAGCTCGAGAATCTCCGGCACGTGCTGGCGCACGAACCGGAGCTGTCCGAGGTCGACACCTGGAACGCCGCCGACAACGAGCACATGATCGCCATCAACGAGCAGCTCGGGTTCCGTCCCGTCGACGCCTGGACGAACTGGCAGCTCGACCTCTGAGCGACCGTGCGGGACCGGTGCCGGCCGGTGGGCGGCGCAGCAGCGCCGCCGCCCAGGGGCGCAGGGTCGGCTCGGGGTACCCGCCGGCGGCCAGGCCGGCCCGTCGCTCGAAGACGTTGCCGCAGCCGTAGCTACCGGTCAGCGCGTACGACCAGGCGCAGGCAAGCCAGTACGCCGGCCAGAAGAGCGGCCCGAGCAGCGCGTACTGGTCGGCGTGTCGCCGCTCGTGGGCCAGCAGGCCGGCGCGGTCCGGGTGCAGTAGCC
Organism: Micromonospora pallida; assembly: GCF_900090325.1. NCBI lineage: Bacteria > Bacillati > Actinomycetota > Actinomycetes > Micromonosporales > Micromonosporaceae > Micromonospora > Micromonospora pallida. Next base: position 6,573,928 of record NZ_FMHW01000002.1, read on the forward strand.
ACTCCGGCGGGCGGCGGGTGAGCACCACCGAGCCGACGGTGAAACACTGCTGCCTCGGTATCGGCAGCCGGTACCGACCGGCGACGACCAGTCCGTCCGGGGTGCGCTCACGGGTGGTGCGGGCCAGCACCGCCAGCGCCAGACCGACCAGGGTCGTGCCGTTGAGCCAGGTGATCGTGGTCCGGGTTCGTTGCCGCACGGCTCCAGAGTGCGTCGCCCGGTCGAGGGCGGCCACCCGGCGCATGACACCTCAGGGTGCGTCGTCGGGGCGCGGGCGGCCAGCGGGCTCCTCCAGGGCGTCGTCCCGTCCGGGGGCGATCGTCCGGTTCGCGGCTCTTACCGGCCGGTCGCGGCTGCGGCATGATGGCGGGCATGACGGAGACCCCGCATCCCCTGTACGCCACGCACGCCGACACCCTCGCCCGGGCGCTGACCGCGATCGCGGAGCGCGGGTACTGGTCCGCCTACCCCGAGTCCCCCAGCCCTCGGGTGTACGGCGAGAACGCCGCCGCCGAGGGGCGGGCCGCCTTCGAGGCGTACCTGGACGGCGACTTCCCCCTCGACCAGCCGGGCACCGACGACCGGGTCGCCACCGAGGCCAGTCCGTTCGGGATCACGCTGGGCGTGCGCTACCCGCACGCCCGGGTCGACGAGTTGGTGACCGCCGCCTCCGCCGCCCTGCCCGCCTGGCGCGACGCCGGGCCGCAGGCCCGCGCCGGGGTCTGCCTGGAGATCCTGTCCCGCCTGCACAAGAACGTCTTCGAGCTGGCCAACGCGGTGCAGTACACCAGCGGGCAGGCGTTCGTGATGGCGTTCCAGGCCGGCGGGGCGCACGCGCTCGACCGGGCGTTGGAGGCGATCGCGTACGCGTACGCGGAGATGACCCGGCACCCGGGGACGGCCCACTGGGAGAAGCCCGCCGGCAAGGGCGACCCGCTGCGGATGACCAAGACGTTCCACGTGGTGCCTCGGGGCGTGGCCCTGGTGATCGGCTGCAACACCTTCCCGACCTGGAACTCGTACCCCGGTCTCTTCGCCTCGCTGGTCACCGGCAACCCGGTGGTCGTGAAGCCGCACCCGCGCGCGGTGCTGCCCCTGGCGATCACCGTCAAGCTGGCCCGGGAGGTGCTCGCCGAGGCCGGCTTCGACCCGAACCTGGTGCTGCTCGCCGCCGAGGCCCCCGGCGAGAAGCTCGCCTCCGACCTGGCCCTGCACCCGGCCGTGAAGATCGTCGACTTCACCGGCTCCACCGAGTACGGCGACTGGCTGGAGAAGCACGCCCGCCAGGCGGCGGTCTACACCGAGAAGGCCGGGTTGAACACGGTGGTGATCGACTCCACCGACGACTTCGCCGGGATGTGTCGCAACCTCGGGTTCACGCTGACCCTCTACAGCGGCCAGATGTGCACCACCTCGCAGAACATCCTCGTCCCCGCCGACGGCATCACCACCGACCAGGGGCACAAGAGCCTCGACGAGGTGGCCGCCGGGATCGCCGGCGCGGTGGCCAAGCTCACCGCCGACCCGGCCCGCGCCGTCGAGCTGACCGGCGCGATCGTCAACGACGGGGTGCTGGAGCGGCTGGACGAGGCGGCCAAGCTCGGAGACGTGGTGCTGGAGTCGCGTCCGCTGGAGCATCCGGCACATCCGGACGCGGTCGTCCGTACGCCGACCATCGTCAAGCTGGACGCGGACGCCACGGCGACCTACGGCCGGGAGTGGTTCGGCCCGATCTCGTTCGTCATCGCCACCGACTCGACGGCGCAGAGCCTGGAGCTCCTCCGTACCACGGTGGGGCGGAAGGGCGCGCTGACCGCCGGCGTCTACTCCACCGACGAGGCGGTGCTCGACGCGGCCGAGAAGGCGGCGATCGACGCCGGGGTGCACCTGTCCTGCAACCTGACCGGCGGGGTCTTCGTCAACCAGTCGGCGGCGTACTCGGACTTCCACGGCAGCGGCGCCAACCCGGCCGCGAATGCCGCCCTCACCGACGGCGCGTACGTGGCCAACCGGTTCCGGGTGGTGCAGAGCCGCCGCCACACCGCCTGACCGTTCTCAGCCGGTAGCCCGCCGGGCCGGCTTGTTTGGTAGCAGGGGACCCTTCCTACCGTTTTTTGCGTAGGAAGGGTCCCCTGCAACCACCTCAGGCGGCGCGGCGCATCTGGAGTTCCCGCATGGACGGGATCGTGGGGTGCGGAACACGTACCCCGGTGTCGGTGAAGCCCAGCCGAAGGTACGACCGGTAGGCGCGGTCGTTGCCGACCACCACCTCCAGCATCAGCTCCGGCCGCCCGCACGCCCGCGACCAGGCCCCGACCCCGTCGATCAGGCTGGCGAGCAGACCCGTGCCGCGCCAGACCGGGGTGATGTAGACCCCGAACACTACGGTCAGATCCGGCTCGTGCGGCGCGGCGAGTCCCCCGGCGTGGCCGACCAGCCGGCCGCCGGGGTCGGCGACGAACTGCGCGGCGTGCGAGCCGGTCGAGTTGTACGCGATCCGGGCGGCGTACTCGGTGTGCGGACGGGCGGCGGCGTCCGCGAGGGTCTCCAGGAAGGCCAGCGGGGAGTCCGCGAGCATCTCCAGCCGTAGGGCCCGCATCCGGGCGGCGTCGGCCGGGCGGACCCGGCGGACGGTCGGTACGCCTGCCGTCGACCTGGCCGGATTCCGCGTCATGTCCGAATGCCTACCGCAATGATGCCCGCCGATGTGATCCCGGGTCGAGGGTCGACCGCTATGCCCTATTTTGTGATCGTGCGCTGCGGTCACGCTTCGTGTAGCGTGCGATTTCGGTCATCGAACATCGGCCGCTCCGGGCCGGTGTGGAAACGGTGGTTCCGATGCCGGCTGCGCCGGTGTCGGGGCTTGCGTGTCGCCCAGCGAAGTGAGGAAGTGCACCGTGGCGCAAGGCACCGTCAAGTGGTTCAACGCCGAAAAGGGCTACGGCTTCATCGCCGTCGACGGGGGACAGGACGTCTTCGTCCACTTCTCCGCGATCGAGATGGACGGCTACAAGGCGCTGGACGACGGGCAGCGGGTCGAGTTCGAGATCGCTCAGGGGCAGAAGGGCCCGCAGGCCGAGCGGGTGCGCGTCATCGCCTGAGCTGGCCGCGTGGTGGCGACACCGCAGTGGCGCCACCACTCCCGGGACGGCCACAGGTCGCTCCGACGACACCTGACCGCGCCGGCGGGCGGCCCTCAGGCTGGTGGACCCGTCCGCTCCGGTGGGTGCCCTGCCGGTGATGCTTGCGGTCGCCCTGTCCCTTCTCACCGGTCCGCCCGGATCCGACCTGTCGGAGCCGGGCGCGTCCGTGTCCATCGGTGGTCCCCACGGCTGACCCCGAGCCGTCGGCCGGCCATCCGTCAGGTGATGCGCTGAGCGCCGCAGGGCCGGATATCCGTCCGCCGTCCCGCAGACCGGCCGTCACGGTCCCCGCCCCGCAGGCCGCCTACGTACCCGACCCGCGCCGGCCGCGAGGCCACCGCCGCGCCCACAGCCGGCCCGCCACGTCGGCATGGATGGTCACCGTCCCCCACCTGACCCACCTCACCCGCCGGCCCACCCTCACCGACACCGACGACGCCATCCGCGCCGAATGAATCCGGGCCGACAACTACGACGTCCCCGTCGGCCACCTCGCCACCCGGTACGGCGGCCAGGTCTTCGCCGCCCACCGCGACCTGCTGGCCGGTGTCCCGTGACCGCTCCGATCGATGTCTCGGCGTCGGGGACTCCCCGTGACGGGGGAGGAGAGGTCAGCGGTGGACGGGGGTGGGGGCGGGGACGGCAGCCGCGGCCTCACGCGCGGGGGTGCGGCGCTCCAGGGCGGCGGACCAGAAGGCGAGAACCAGCGCGGCGGCGGCGAGGAGGGCGCCAACCCAGTTCGGGGCGGTGTAGCCGAGGCCGGCGGCAATGACGAGGCCACCCAGCCACGCGGCGAGCGCGTTGCCGAGGTTGAAGGCGCCGATATTGACCGCCGAGGCCAGCGTCGGCGCGCCGTGGGCCTGGTCGAGGATGCGCTTCTGCAGTGGCGGAACGGTGGCGAAGCCGAGCGCCCCGACGAGCAGGATGGTGATCGCGGCGAGGATCTTGTTGTGCGCGAACACGGTGAACAGCGCGAGCACCACGGCGAGCCCGCCGAGGGCGGTGCACAGCATCGGCATCAGCTTGCGGTCGGCGTAGCGGCCACCGAGCAGGTTGCCGAGGAACATGCCGATGCCGAAGAGCGCGAGCAGCCAGGTGACCGCGCCGTCGGAGTAGCCGGCGACGTGGGTCATCATCGGCGCGACGTAGGTGATTGAGGCGAAGACACCGCCGAAGCCGAGCACCGTCATCGCCATCGCGAGCAGCACCTGCGGGTTACGGAACGCGGTCAGCTCCCCGCGTAGGCGTACGCCCTCGGGCCGGGGCATGGCGGGCACGAGCCTGGCGATGCCGAGCAGGCCGACCACGCCGATCGCGGCGACGACGGCGAACGTGGTCCGCCAGCCCACCGCCTGCCCGATGAACGTGCCCAGCGGCACGCCGACGATGTTCGCAATGGTCAGGCCGGTGAACATGGTGGCGATGGCACCGGCCTTCCGGTCGGGGGCGACCACGTCGGCGGCGACCACCGAGCCGATGCCGAAGAACGCGCCGTGGGCCAGTGAGGCCACGATGCGGCCGGTGAGCATCACGCCGAAGCTCGGCGCCAGCGCGGAGAGCAGGTTGCCGACCACGAACAGGCCCATCAGCAGGATCAGCATCGTCTTGCGGCTGATCCTGGTGCCGAGCACCGTCATCAGCGGGGCGCCGATGACAACGCCGATCGCGTAGCCAGTGACCAGGAGGCCGGCGGTGGGAATGGACACCCCGTAGTCACCGGCGATCTCGGGCAGCAGGCCCATGATCACGAACTCGGTGGTGCCGATCCCGAAGGCCCCGATGGCCAGGGCGAGAAGTGTGAGAGGCATCGCGCCACCCTCCGTGTGATTGCTGGTGCGCCTTACGCGCTCAGACAATAATTGCACACGCATCTACATGCAAGGGCGGGCATTCCTCCTTAGCCTTGGAATCTGGTGATGCCCGGGACTCGGTGGTGGGCTGGTGTTGCCCGTTGCTCCATCCAGGTGAGGGGTGGCCCGGGTCGCGCTCTCACCTCCGCCCGATCTCGGGCTGGCCACCCACGGCTACTTGCAAGAGCCTTATACATGCTCTAGCTGATATTTCCAGGAAGGGCTTATCCTGGACTCCAGTCGCATCCGGAAGGAGACCCGGACCCATGACCGCCACGGATCCCGCGCTGACCGCCCTTGCCAACGGCTGGGCAGCCCTCTACCTCCTGTACGGCAGGATCGAGGCGTACATCGAGCGCGCCCTCCAATCCGAGCACGACCTGAGCGTGCGGGAGTACTCGCTGCTCGACGTGCTCAGTCGCCAGCACGATGGCGAAGGCGGCCACCTGCAGATGAAGCAGGTCGCAGACGCGGTGGTGCTCAGCCAGAGCGCCACCACCCGCCTGGTCACCCGCCTGGAAGAACGTGGCCTGCTCTCCCGTTACCTGTGCCCGACCGACCGTCGCGGCATCTACACCGATGTCAGCGACGCGGGGCTGAAGCTCCTGCAAGAGGCCCGGCCGACCAACGACACCGCCCTCAGGGAGGCGCTCGATGAAGCCGCCAAGAACCCCGAGCTGGCTCCCCTGGTCACAGCAGTCGAGGCGATGAACCGGCGCTGCTGACGCGGGTTCGCGGCGCAGGGAGGGCGAGTGATCGCGGCCCTGGTCCTGCCGGATCGCCACCATCGGCAGTTCGCTGAAGAGAGGCTGCGGCAGGCGCTGGATGCCGCGCCGGGCTGAGCACCACGGCTTCACTGCGCCGTTGGTCGGGGGCCAGACCGAGGCCGCTGCCTCCCCCGGCGCCCGACCAGTCCTCCTTCCTCGCTTCGCCCCCGGTTTTCCGTCAAGCGGCCGCTCCAGGCCCGCCGCCTTGCCCCTCCCGCCACCCACCCTCGATCCGTCGGTGGATCAGGAAGTTTGGGGCGTGAGGTGCCTCTTCGATGACGCAAACCTCTTGATGAACGCAGAGAGGAGCGTGGGGGTGCGTGGGGATGTGCGTGGGCGGATGGGGGCGTGGGGAGGGACATCGTGCTTGCACTCGGCAGGGGAGAGTGCTAAACAAGTCATTGGCACTCGCATGGCGTGAGTGCCAATGGTCGGGGCGGTAGGGCCACGGCCGCGCGGCGTCGCGTCGCGGGGCACATGGCCGGTCGTCGCGGGCTATCCGGCCCGGCCGAGGAGACGTCGTCGTCGCCAGGTGGCGACGTCCCAAGGTGCGTACACCAGGCGGCCCATCCGGGGCACACACTCGGGTGGCCCGTGAGTGTCCAGGAGGACAACGCCGTATGGCCAAGATGATCGCGTTCGACGAGGAGGCCCGCCGCGGCCTCGAGCGGGGCATGAACCAGCTCGCCGACGCCGTGAAGGTGACCCTCGGCCCCAAGGGCCGCAACGTCGTGCTCGAGAAGAAGTGGGGCGCCCCCACCATCACCAACGATGGTGTGAGCATCGCCAAGGAGATCGAGCTCGAGGACCCGTACGAGAAGATCGGCGCCGAGCTGGTCAAGGAGGTCGCCAAGAAGACCGACGACGTGGCCGGTGACGGCACGACGACGGCGACCGTCCTGGCCCAGGCCCTCGTCCGCGAGGGTCTGCGCAACGTGGCCGCCGGCGCCAACCCGATGGCCCTGAAGCGGGGCATCGAGGCCGCGGTCGCGAACGTCTCGGAGGAGCTGTCCAAGCTCGCCAAGGACGTGGAGACCAAGGAGCAGATCGCCTCCACCGCCTCCATCTCGGCCGGTGACACCAGCGTCGGCGAGATCATCGCCGAGGCGATGGACAAGGTCGGCAAGGAAGGCGTCATCACCGTCGAGGAGAGCAACACCTTCGGCCTGGAGCTGGAGCTCACCGAGGGTATGCGCTTCGACAAGGGCTACATCTCCGCCTACTTCATGACCGACCCGGAGCGTATGGAGGCCGTCTTCGACGACCCGTACATCCTGATCGTCAACAGCAAGATCTCCTCGGTGAAGGACCTGCTCCCGATCCTGGAGAAGGTCATGCAGGGCGGCAAGCCGCTGCTGATCATCGCCGAGGACATCGAGGGCGAGGCTCTGGCCACCCTGGTCGTCAACAAGGTCCGGGGCACCTTCAAGTCGGTCGCCGTCAAGGCGCCGGGCTTCGGTGACCGCCGCAAGGCCATGCTGGGCGACATCGCCATCCTCACCGGTGGCCAGGTCATCAGCGAGGAGGTCGGCCTCAAGCTGGACGCCGTCGGCGTCGAGATGCTGGGCCGCGCCCGCAAGGTCGTGGTGACCAAGGACGAGACCACCATCGTCGACGGTGCCGGCGACGCCGAGCAGATCCAGGGCCGGGTGAACCAGATCCGGGCCGAGATCGACAAGAGCGACTCCGACTACGACCGCGAGAAGCTGCAGGAGCGGCTGGCCAAGCTGGCCGGTGGCGTTGCGGTGATCAAGGTCGGCGCGGCCACCGAGGTCGAGCTGAAGGAGCGCAAGCACCGCATCGAGGACGCCGTCCGCAACGCGAAGGCCGCCGTCGAGGAGGGCATCGTCCCGGGTGGTGGCGTCGCGCTGGTGCAGGCCGGCAAGACCGCCTTCGACAAGCTGGACCTGGCCGGTGACGAGGCGACCGGTGCGCAGATCGTCAAGATCGCGCTGGACGCCCCGCTGCGGCAGATCGCCGTCAACGCCGGCCTCGAGGGTGGCGTCGTCGTCGAGCGGGTCCGCAACCTCGACGCGGGTCACGGCCTCAACGCCGCGACCGGTGAGTACGTGGACCTGCTGGCCGCGGGCATCATCGACCCGGCCAAGGTGACCCGCTCGGCGCTGCAGAACGCCTCGTCGATCGCGGCGCTCTTCCTCACCACCGAGGCCGTCGTCGCGGACAAGCCGGAGAAGGCCCCGGCCGCCCCGGCTGGCCCGGGTGGCGGGGACATGGACTTCTGAGTCCGGTTCCGATACACGCCGAAGGGGCGGGCCGCGTCAGCGGTCCGCCCCTTCCGCTTCCCGCAGCGGCTGGCGTTCATGTTCGGCGGCCGTTCGCTCAGGTTGGCAGGGGCCGTCGCCGGCGCGGACGACCGCGCGATGCATCGGTCCTGCCGGGCGATGTCACTGGTGGATCGGTCCCGCCGGGCGGTGTCATCGGTGGATCGAGCCATGGGTCCGTTGGCAGGTCGCCCACAGGTGTGTCCACCAGTTCCAGTGTCTCCCCGGATGCCGCCTCGGCGAGAGTGGACATCTCCATCAGCTGCTCGGCGTCGCCGTAGTCCAGCCAGTCGAGCCGTGGGCGACCGGGCGGATCACCGACGCGTGCCCAGGTGGGGGGCGTGCTGTCGTCGGCGGTTTCGTCGTCCATCCTCATGACTGCCACCTCCTGTCGAAACGGTAGGAGGTCCACGGCACGGCCCGAGGCCGAACGAGATTATCCGCGCCGATACCCGCTTTACGCGTCAGCGGGAGTTATGTCCTTTCGGTAGAGCAGAAAAACGCGTTCGATCCGGGCGCCCACGCTGCCCGCGTAGAACGGCACCGGCCCCACCCAGCCGATCTGGGCGCGTTCGATTCCGGCGGCCCGCTGGTCACGCAGGCACCGCCGGAGCAACACGCCGCCGATTCCCGAACCGGCCGCCGCCGGGTCGGTGCCCATCGGCCCGAACCAACTCGGCCGGGACGACCCCCACGCGGCGAAACCGACCACCGTCCCGTCGCGCCACGCGACGTGACACCCCGCACCGGTACGCCCCACCGAGCCGGCCAGTTCGGCGTCCCACACCCCGCCGAACGTGTCGCGGGCGAACGCGGTCAGCGCCGGAAGGTCCGCCGGTTCCGCCCGGCGCACCGTCACGCCTCCGGCGGCGAGCCGCCGCTCCGCCTCTGCTGTGGAGCGCAACGCCGGCGAGTCGTCGTACGACAGGTCAGCCGTCATGTTCCAGGCGGTCCGGTCCTGCCGGTAGCCGAGCTTCAGGGCCGCGCAGACCGCCGGGGTGTAGCGCACGTCGACGCCCGGCCAGGCGTAGTACGGCGGGTTCCCGGCGAACAGCACCTCGCGTGCGCCCAACTCGGCGAGCCGCCGTTCGGCGTGCGCCAGCAGGGCCCTTCCGACCCCGCGCCGCCGCTCCTCCGGGGCGACCACGACCAGGTCCACGCACCCGTACCCGGCACCGGGCGGCTCCGGTTGCCCCGGAACGGAACAGACCAGCGCGCCGACCAGGGACGTCCCCCGGACGGCCAGCAGCCCGACCACCGGCCGGTCGATGCGGGCCCGCCGGTACACGGTGTCCACGATGGCCTCGGCCTCGTCGGCGTCGCCGGCCAGGTCGAGCCCCCGGCGGCAGAGCGCGACCACCTCAGGCAGCCGCGCGGTGGTCAGCTCGGTCACGCTGATCCGCTCGTCGTCCATGGTCGCCGACCCTAGGCCACGCCGAGGCACGAACGGCAGCCGCTACACCGGCCGCACCGGCGGCGATGAGTGCGGCGGCTGCGGTACGTGCTGGACGGCCATGGCCGGGCAGGCGTCGTGGGTGGTTGGGTGTCTAGTGGTGGTTGCAGGGGACCCTTCCTCATCAAAAAGCGGTAACAGGGGACCCCTGCTCACACCTCATACCCCAGCGGCGCGGACGGCGGCGTAGGCGTCGACCAGGCCGGCTCCGGCGATGTTGGCGGTGTCGCCGCAGTCGCCGGACGGTGACGCCCCGACCGGGGTGGCGGTCTGCCGCAGGATGCTCCGGGTCCGGTCCAGGTCACCGACGAGCGCCGGGTTGGCCGACCACATCAGCGCGACCACGCCGGCCACCTGCGGGGTGGCCATCGAGGTGCCGTCCAGGACGGCGTACCCGCCGCCGGGCATCGCCGAGCGTACCGCCGCGCCCGGCGCGACCAGGTCCGGCTTGGCTGCCCCGGAAACCGGCCCCCGGCTGGAGAAGTTGGTGACCTGGCGACCCCGGTCCACCGCGCCGACCGTGAACACGTCCGCGTAGGGGGCTGGCGGGTCGTCGATCGAGCCGCAGTACGGGCCGGTGTTGCCGGCGGCGGCCACCACGAACAACCCGGCCGCGTCGAGGGCGGCGGTGGCCGGCCGCAGCACCTGTGGATCGCAGCCCTCGATCGTCGGGCAGCCCCACGAGTTGGTCAGCACGTGCGGGGCCCGTTCCGGCCGGCCGTCGCTGAACGGGTCACCGCCGGGCGGGAAGGGTGCCAGCATGAACTGGAGACAGTCCAGGTAGTGCGCCGGGTTGCCGAGGTTGCGGTCGAGGTTCACGCAGCCGGTCCAGTTCGCGCCGGGCGCGACGCCGATGCCGTTCCGCCCCACCGCGCTGCCCATCGTGTGGGTGCCGTGCCCGCCCTTGTCGCGGGGGGAGCGGCTGCCCTCCCACGGGTCGTACCAGGAGTCGTCGCCGCCCCGGAAACCGGCCGCGAGCGTCGGGTGGCCAGCGTCCACTCCGGAGTCCGAGCTGCCCACGGTGATCCCGGCGCCGTCCACGCCCAGTTCCGACCAGACCCGGTCCGCGCCGATCAGGCGGATGTTCCACTCCGGACCGGTCGGCGCGGCGGCGTCGCCCCGGCTGGTGCCGGCCGGTGCGGGCAGCGGCCGCAACCGTTGGCTGACCAGCACCCGGTCCACCTCGGGGCGGCTCGCCAGCCAGGCCCGTACCGCCGGGCCGCCGTCCACCTCGATCGCGTTGACCAGGTAGTACGGGGTGTGGGCCAGCCGTAGCCGGTCCAACTGGCGGCGCAGGTCGGCTTGGGTCCGCTCGGCGGTGTCGACCAGTCGGCGGTAGACCTCCCGGACCCGGGCGTCCCGGCCGGCAGCGCCGGTGGTGACGGGGACACTCCGAAGGTCCGCCTGCTCCCGCAGCACCACCAGGAGGCGTTCACCGTGCAGGCCCGGCTGGCCGGGGACGGCGTACACCAGGCCGCCCGCCACCAGCAGAACCGCGACAGCCGCCACGGCGACCCGCCGGCCCGGCACGCGGCGCGGCAGCAGCAGGCCGTACCCGATGGCGAGCAGGAGCGCGACGGCCAGGCCGGCCCCGGCGGTGACCGCCACCCAGAACGGTACGTCCCGGGTGGTGCTCAGCAGCAGGCTGACCTCCTCCGGGTCGGTGAGGGCCAATGGACCGAACACGCCCAGTCCGACCAGCCAGCGCACCGGGGCGCGTCCCGCCGGCCGGCCCCGGGGATCGGTGGGGGCCTGGAGCGCGCCGAGCAGAAACCCGGCCGGCGGCAGGGTCAGCAGCATGGCGAGCTGTGCCCCGGAGTGACCGGTCCCGGCGCCGAGTAGCAGCAGTGTCACGCCGGCCACCAGGCCGCCGGCCAGCACCAGCAGCGCCGGGCGGGTGGGCCGCCCGGCCCCGAACCGGGTCCAGAACCCGACGTCGAGCAGGACCCCGGCGAGCGTGCCGACGGCCGCCGCGGCCAGTGCCGCGAGCACCGTCTCCAACAGTCCGCCGAGGGCACCCAGCCAGAGCCAGGGCAGCAGCAGAACCAGCCCGGCGGCGACCGCCAGCGGGGTGACCCCGGCGGTCCCGCCCCGCCGGCCCGCGCCGGCGCCCCGGCCGGCCGTCTCCGTCTCCCCGCCCGGTCCCGCTTCCCCGCCCGGTCCTGCCTCCCTGGCCGTTCCCGCCGGCCCCGCGCTCGCAGGTGGGCCCGCCGGTGGCGTGCCGCCGGCCGGGGCAGGCGGTCCCATGCCGCCGGCCGGACCGGTGGGCCCGGGAGGCGCGGCCGGGTACACCGCGCGGGCGTGGTCGGTCGGGTCGGTCGGGGTGCCACCGTCGGCCGGGAACGGGCCGCCGGGGCGGAGCAGGCGGGCGGCGACCAGGGCGGACACCGCGGCGACGGCGGCGAGCGCGGCGAGGTACGCCTCGTGGTGCACCGCCGGAACCATCCGGAGCAGTCCGAGCAGGCCCAGTGCCACCGCCCCGACCAGCCAGGCCCGGCCGGCGGCGCGGGCCGCCCCGGAGCGGGGCACCAGGGCCAGCAGCAGCGCCGGCACCCCGACCGCGACGACGGTGACCAGCGAGACGACCGGCCAGAGCCAGACCGGCCGGTGCAGCCCGCCGGCAAGCAGAACCTGCTCGGCGAACCAGCCGACGATCTGGGGGAGCACGGCCACCGCGACCGTCCAGCAGCCGACCAGGACGGCCGCGACCACCGCCAACGGCCCGGACCGGGGCGCCGCCGTCGGGGGTACGAACGGACCGGGCGAGTACGCGGGCTGCATGACCGTACGGTACGCAGGCGGATCCGGGGTGTCCCGCCAGCCGCCTGTGGCGGTTACCGTGAACGGGTGCGTGACCCCAACACCTCCCGTGCCGTGGCCGCCCAGCTCTCGCCCGTCCGGCGGGTCGACGACCTGCGTCGGCTTCGCGCCGAGCGGTTCGACGTCCTGGTCATCGGGGGCGGGGTGACGGGTGCGGGCGCCGCGCTGGACGCCGCGTCCCGGGGCCTGAAGGTCGCCCTGATCGAGGCGCGGGACTTCGCGGCCGGCACCTCCAGCCGGTCCAGCAAGCTGATCCACGGCGGCCTGCGCTACCTGGAACAACTGGAGTTCGGGCTGGTGCACGAGGCGCTCACCGAGCGGGGGCTGCTCGCCACCCGGCTCGCGCCGCACCTGGTCCGTCCGGTGCCGATCCTGGTGCCGCTGCCCGACGGCGGCGGGGTGCGCGAACTGCCGGCCCGTGCCTGGCGGCGGGCGTACTACGGCACCGGCGTGGCCGCGTACGACATCTTCGCCGGCATCTTCGGTGGTGGCCGGGGCATGCCGCTGCACCGGCACCTGACCCGGGAGGGCACCCGGCGGGCCTTCCCCAGTCTGCGGGTCGACAAGCTGGCCGGCGCGATCCGCTACTTCGACGGCCAGGTGGACGACGCCCGGCTGGTGGTGACCCTGGCCCGCACCGCGGCGAGCCTCGGCGCGACGCTGGTGACCAGCGCCCGTGCGGTCGGCCTGATCCGGGAGGCCCGGGAGGTGACCGGCGTACGGGTGCGCGACCTGGAGGCGCCGCCCGGCTCGCCGGACGCCGAGTTCGAGGTACGCGCCCGCACGGTCATCGCCGCCACCGGGGTGTGGAGCGACGACATGTCCCGGATGCTCAACGACGTGGGGCTCCGCCCCGGCATGCGGGTCCGTGCCTCCAAGGGGGTGCACCTGGTCGTGCCCCGCTCGGCGATCACCGGCGAGACCGGGCTGATCCTGCGGACGCCGACCTCGGTGCTCTTCGTCATCCCGTGGGGCGGCCACTGGATCATCGGCACCACCGACACCGACTGGCGGCTGGACCGGTCGCACCCGGCCGCCTCCGCACGGGACATCGACTACCTGCTGCAACAGGTCAACACGGTGCTGGACAAGCCGTTGACCACCGACGACATCGAGGGCGTCTACGCCGGGCTGCGCCCGCTGCTCTCCGGTGAGGCGGACTCCACCTCCAAGCTCTCCCGGGAGCACGCGGTGGTCGAGCCGATGCTCGGGTTGCTCCTGGTGGCCGGCGGCAAGTACACGACGTACCGGGTGATGGCCGCCGACGTGGTGGACCGGGCCGCCCGCCGGCTCGGCAACGTCCGCCCGTCGCGCACCGCCGACCTGCCGCTGCTCGGCGCGGACGGGTACGTGGCGATGTGGCGGGACCGGGCCGACCTGGCCCGCCGGCACGGGGTGCCGGTGGGTGTGGTGGAGCACCTGTTGGAGCGGTACGGCAGCCTCACCCTGGACCTGCTCGCCCTGATCGCGGCGGACCCGCTGCTCGCCGCGCCGCTCGCCGGTGCCCCCGAGTACCTGGCCGCGGAGGTCACCTACGCGGCGCAGGTGGAGGGCGCGTTGCACCTGGAGGACGTGCTGACCCGGCGTACCCGGATCTCCTTCGAGACCAGCCACCGGGGACTGGAGTCGGCGGAGCACACGGCCGAGCTGATGGGCGCGGTGCTCGGCTGGGACGCCGACGTGCGGGCCCGCGAGGTCGCGCACTACCGGGCCCGGGTGGAGGCGGAACGGCAGTCGCAGCGGATGCCGGACGACGCCACCGCCGACGCGGCCCGGCTCGGCGCGCCCGACGTCCGGGGCTTCGCCGCCGACCGGGGTGTGGAGATCGACCCGACCGGCCTGCCCGCCCCACGCTGACCGGCCGGCCCGATGTCGCGTCGGCCAGCCTGTCCGGTGCCGCGCTGACCAGGCTGTCTGCCCGGTCAGGCGGTGGGTCAGAACACCTTGCCCGGGTTGAACAGGCCGTCCGGGTCCAGCGCCGACTTGATCGCCTGGTGCACCCGGACGCCGACCGGACCGATCTCCCGGGCCAGCCACTCCCGCTTGAGCAGGCCCACCCCGTGCTCGCCGGTGCAGGTGCCGCCCAGCTCCAGGCCGAGCCGCATGATCTCGTCGAAGGCCCGCCGGCCCCGTTCCAGGCTGGCCGGGTCGGCCCGGTCGACCACGATGTTGGGGTGCAGGTTGCCGTCCCCGGCGTGCCCGACCACGCCGATCGGCACGTCGCACTCGGCGGCGATCCGGGCCACCCCGTCGAGCAGGGCGGCGAGCGAGCCGCGCGGCACCGCCACGTCGTCGATCACCAGCCCGCCGTTGCCCTCCGGGTACGCGCGGGCGGCGAACGCCTCCATCGCGGGATGCGCCAGCCGTCGTGCCTGGAGCAGCGCCGCCGCCTCCACCGCGTCCGTCGCGACGTACACCTCGGACGCGCCGGCCGCCTCGCAGACCTTCGCCAGCCGGGCCAGGTCTTCTGCGGCCCGGGGACCGGTGTCGGACGCTGCGAGCAGCAGCGCCTCGGCGTCGGTCCGCAGCCCCATCGGCTGGTACGCCTCGATCGCCTGGAGGTGGGTCCGGTCGAGCAACTCCAGCAGGCTCGGGCTCAGCCCCTGGGCGGCGATCCCGGCGACCGCCGTGCCCGCGTCGGCGGTGGAATCGAAGACCGCGACCAGGGTCAGCGACTCCTCCGGGGCCGGCCGCAGCGCCAGGGTCACCTCGGTGACCACCCCGAGCGTCCCCTCCGAGCCGACGAAGAGGCGGGTCAGGTCGTACCCGGCGACGCCCTTGGCGGTCCGCCGCCCGGTGCGCAGCACCTCGCCCGAGGCGAGCACCACCTCCAGGCCGAGCACGTACTCCGTGGTCACGCCGTACTTGACGCAGCACATGCCACCGGCGTTGGTGGAGACGTTGCCGCCGATGGTCGACGACTCCCAGGAGCCCGGGTCAGGCGGGTAGTAGAGGCCCTGCTTGCGTACCGCGCCGGCCAGGGTGGCGTTGACGACCCCGGGCTGCACCACGGCGATCCGGCTGACCGGGTCGATCTCCAGGATGGCGTCCATCGCCGTGGTGCTCAGCACCACCGCGCCGTCGACCGCGTTCGCCGCGCCGGCCAGTCCGGTCCGCGCGCCCTGCGGCACCACCGGTACGCCGTGCCGGGCCGCCGCGCGGACCACCGCGACCACCCCGGCGGTGTCCCGGGGACGGACCACGACCAGCGGCGTACCGGCCGCGCAGAGGTCGGCCTCGTCCCGCTCGTGCATGCGGAGCAGGTCCGGGTCGGTCAGTACGGCGTGCTCACCGAGCGCGGCGCGTAGTTCGTCGAGGAGCGGGGTGGCGGGCATGCAGGAGAGGGTAGCGGCGGCCCAGCGCGCAGGCCACCGGCCAACTCCGGCCACCCGGTCAGGCTGGCCCGGCGGACCGTAGCGCGGCCAGCTCCCGGGTCAGGTTCGCCCGGGCCGGGACCTCCCACTGCCGGGCCAGATCGGGCAGCCGGAACAGGGCCGGCAGGGCGAGCAGCCCGGCCAGCACCCGGGCCCGGCCGGCCCGGAACGCCGGTTCCGGCACGTGTGCGTACTCCCGGCGGACGCGGGCGGCGTAGTCGTCGTACCGGTGCGGGTCGGCGGCGAGGATCGCCAGGTCGGCGTCGCAGAGCAGGGCCCCGTCGCGGTCGTCGGCGGCGACCGCGTGCCCGGCGGTGAGCAGTACCAGCCGGTGCACCTCGGCCACCGCCCCGGCCGGGATCCCCAACCCGGTGAGCAGGCGGTCGGCCAGCGCGGCGCTGTCCCGCTCGTTGGCGTCCCCGGCGGCCCGCGGGTCGTAGACCGCGTCGTGGCACCAGGCGGCGAGCCGTACCAGGTCGGGCCGGTCGGCGTGCCCGGCGTACGCGTCGACCACGTCCAACACGGCGGTCAGGTGTGCGACGGTGTGGTAGTGCCGCTGCGGCTCCCGCCAGCGGGTGAGCAGGTCCGCTCCGGCCCGGGTTAGCGCGTCCGCGTCCGGGGCCCCCGCCGCGTGGGCAGTCGCCCGCCACCGTCGCACCAGCATCTCCACGCCGACGAAGTCTGCCGTACGTCCACCCGGCGGGGGAGAGCAGGATTCACCCGCCCCGGCGCGGGTAGTCCCGGCCATGGCCGTTGCCCGTAACCGTCGCCGTGCACCCTGGTGGCAGAGCATGGGGCTGCGGGACGGGCTGGTCGACGTCGACACCGCCCGGATCGCCGGGGCGATGTCCGAGCTGCGACACCGGGGCCGGGCCACCCTCAGTGACCGCCTGCACCGGCTGCGCAGCGTCATGACGCTCGCGTTGCAGGCGGGGCTGGCGGCGGCGCTGTCCTGGTGGGCCGTGCACGATCTACTCGGCAGCCCGCAACCGGTCTTCGCGCCGATCTCGGCGGTCGGCACGCTCGCCGCCTCGGTGGGGCAGCGGTTCCGCCGGACAGTCGAGTTGATCCTCGGGGTGGCGATCGGCGTGTTCATCGGCGACGTGCTGATCTACTTCCTCGGCAGCGGGGCCTGGCAGCTCGCCCTGGTGGTGGTCCTCTCCATCACCATCTCTACCTTCCTCGGTGCCAGCGCCTCGGTGGTCATCCAGGCCGCCGCGACCGCCGTGCTGATCGCCACACTCAGCCCGTCCACCCAGAACCTGGAGATCCCCCGGTTCATCGAGGCCATCGTCGGCGGTGGTATCGCGCTGCTGGTGACGGCGGTGCTGCTCCCGCTCAACCCGCTCCGTGTGATCAACCGGGCGGCCCGCCCGGCGCTGGACCTGCTCGCCGAGCAGCTCGACCGGACGGCCGAGGGACTCCGCGACCGGAACCGGGGTCTGTGCCAGCGGGCGCTGGACCGGCTCCGGGCGAACCAGCAGGAGCTGGCCGCCTTCACCGAGGCGATCGAGGGGGCGAAGGAGACCATCACCATCTCCCCGGCCCGCTGGCACCGGCGTGACGAGCTGGTCCACTACGCCGAGGCCGCCGAGCCGATCGACCGGGCGATGCGCAACAGCGGCACGCTGATCCGCCGGTCGGTCACCCTGATCGAGGACGACGAGCCGGTACCCGATCCGATGCCCGACGCGGTCTGTCACCTGGCCGAGGCGGTCCGGCTGCTGCGGCACGAGTTCGCCGTCGGAGCGGAGCCCCAGGACGCCCGGGAACGCTCCCTGCGCGCAGTCAGCGAGGCCGGTCGGGCGTATGGGCAGGGGGTCGGTTTCTCCGGCAGCGTGGTGGTGGCGCAGGTCCGGACCACCGCCAGTGACCTGCTGGTGGCCTCCGGTCTGGAGCAGGAGGAGGCCAACCGGCTGGTCCGCGCCGCCTTCGGCGAGCCGGAACGGCCGAGCGAGCCCCCTGCCGAGGGGCACGCCCCGCCCCGGCACCCCACCGCGCCACCGCTGCCCTGACCGGGGTGGGCTGGGGTCGGGTGGGGTGGGGTGGTAGGAGGGGTCCCCTGTTCCTCAAAATGCGGTAACAGGGGACCCCTCCTACCACAGCAGCCGTCGAACGGCCGGCCGGATGACGTGCGTGTCGATCAGCCCTGATCGTCTGCGCCCGGGTGCCCCCGCATCGCGGGGTGCCGAATGCGTCCGGCCGACGCGGTGCCGGGTGGCTACGCTGACCGCATGGCCGACACCCCGTCCGGCGGAGCCACCCCGGCTGCTCCGCCGCCGCCGAGCCCCGCCCTCCCCCCGTCCGGTGGGCCCCCCGGCATGCCCATGCCGTCTCGCCGCCGGCCGTGGCTGCGGTACGTGGTGCTGGCCGTGACGATCCTGTTCATCGCCGCCTGCGCGGTCTTCATGCTCTTCACGCTCGGCCAGAGCCTGGGGGTGGAGGCGCTGCTGATCGGCCTGGTCGCCGCGATCCTGCCGGTGCCGGTGCTGATCGCCTGTTTCCTCTGGCTCGACCGGTACGAGCCGGAGCCGCTGAAGTACCTGGTCTTCTGCTTCGCCTGGGGAGCGTTTGTCTCCACCGCTGCGTCGATCAAGGTCAACGGGTTCTTCGCCGACCGGTTCGCCGACTGGGGACTGCCGGACACGCTCACCGCCGTGTTCAGTGCGCCGTTCATCGAGGAGTTGACCAAGGCGCTCGGCCCGATTCTGCTGCTGGTCTTCCGGCGGCGGGAGTGGTCCGGTATCACCGACGGGCTGGTCTACTGCGGGCTCTCCGCGGTCGGCTTCGCCATGGTCGAGAACATCCTCTACCTGGGAGGGCACGGCTACCGTACCGGCGTCGAGCAGTACGGTCCGGCCACCGGCGCGCAGATGGTCCTGATGACGTTCATCGTCCGGATCCTGATCTTCGGGTTCGCCCACCCGCTGTTCACCGCGATGACCGGGGTGGGGCTGGGCATCGCCGCGCGTACCGCCGACCGCCGGGTACGGGTGCTCGCCCCGATCGCCGGGCTGCTGGTCGCGATGATGCTGCACGGCGCCTGGAACTTCCTGCCGTCGCTGGCCCTGGCCACCGGGCAGCCCCTGGTCGCCCTCTACGGCTACATCGGGGTGATGGTGCCGATCTTCTTCGGCATGGTCGGCCTGGCGGTCTGGCTGCGCGCATGGGAGGGGCGGCTGACCGAGCGCATCCTGCCCGACTACGTCCGCGCCGGCTGGCTCACCCCGCCCGAGGTGGCCGCGCTGGGCAGCCTCGGTCGCCGGCACGCGGCCCGGACCTGGGCCCGCCGGGTCGGGGGCGACCGGGCGGTGAAGGCGATGCGCGGGTACCAGTTCGCCGCCACCCGGCTGGCCCTGCTGCGCGACGGCATGCGCCGAGGCCTGGACGTGCGGCCGGCCGACCGGTACCGGACCCTCGACGAGGAACGGCACCTGCTGGGCACGATCAGCGCGTACCGGTCGTTCTTCGTGGGCCGGGACCCGCAGGCCCCGGTCGGGATCTGGGACGGGCAGCGCTACCACCTGCGTTTCCCGGACGGACAGCAGCGGCCGGTCGACCCGCCGGACGAGCCGGTGGTGCCGATCCCGGTAGTCCTCGCGCCGCCGCCCCCGCCCCCGGCGCACTTCCCCGGCTGGTACGGCCCGCCCCCGGCCGCGCCCTGGCCCCCGGCCGGGCACCGCTGACCTCGGTGGAGGTACGCCGGCCACACCACCGCAGCGTCAGGACGCCAGGCTGCTCAGGAAGTCGCCCAGACCGGAGAAGATGGCCATCAGGCCGACCCCGATGGCCTTGAACATGTCCGCTGCCCCCTGCGGCCGGAACGCCATGAAATAGATCAGGAAGGCGACGCTTCCCCAGATCAGCAGCTTCTTCACGAAAACCGGCATCGTCCCTCCCCAGGGCGTGGACGTGCCTGGCTTCCCGCCGTTCCCGGACGCAAACGACACCGACCGGGCCGCGCGGCCCGGTCGGTGGGGAGAAACCTCGAACTACAGGTACAGCCCGGTGGAGTCCGGTTCGACGCGCTCGGCGGCGACGGCGTGCACGTCCCGCTCGCGAAGCAGGACGTAGCCCCGGCCGTGCAGTTCGACCTCGGACCGGTCGTCGGGGTCGAAGAGCACCCGGTCCCCGGAGACGATGGACCGCACGTGGGGACCGACGCCCACCGCCGTGGCCCAGGAGAGACGCTTGCCCACCGCCGCGGTCGCCGGGATCACGATGCCGGCGGTGGAGCGGCGCTCGCCCTCGTTCCCCTCCAGCCGCACCAGCACGCGGTCGTGCAGGAGGCGGATCGGCAGCCCGGAGTCGACATTCTGGTCAGCGGTCACGGGGGGAACGCTACCGTGTCGGGGCGCGGGCACCCGCTGGTGGTTACCGCGTGCGGCGTCGGGGCAAGCTGGGGCGGAAGCGATCCACGTGGCGTCGGTGACGGTTCATGTTCACCGGTTACGGTGGGTCGACAGATGGTCAACAGGAGGTGCGCGTGAGCCGCTGGGAACGGGTACGCGGACGACTCCGCCGCGCGTACGCGTCGGGACGGGACGCGGTACGGGCGGGCCGGGACCGCCACCGCACCCGGCTCGGTTCCGTCCGGTCGGACGGGTCGGCGCGGGGGGTCGCCTCGCCGGAGGACCCGGGTCCGGCCGCGCCGCAGTCGGCGGTGGTGGTCGGCGCGGAGACTCCGGCCGCCGTGCACCCCTCCACCACCAGCCGGGACGACGCCGACGTGCCGCACGCGCTGCGGATCGCCGCCGCCTGGTCGTGGCGGCTGCTCGTCGTCGGCCTCATCGGCTGGGCGCTGCTGAGGTTCGTCGGCCAGGTCCGCATCGTGATCATCCCGTTGGTCGTCGCGTTGCTGCTGTCGGCGCTGCTCGCGCCGGCCGTGGGCTGGCTGCTGCGGGCCCGGTTCCCCCGGTCGCTGGCGACGGCGGTGGTGCTGGTGGGCGGGCTGGCCGCGGTGGTCGGCACGCTGACCCTGGTGGTCAACGAGTTCATCAAGGGCGTCCCGGAGTTGAGCGCCAAGTCCTCCCAGGGAGTCCGGCAGATCCAGGACTGGTTGAAGACCGGACCGCTGCATCTGAGCGACAGCCAGCTCGACCGTGTCATCGACGACGGCCAGCAGTGGGTGAACGACAACACCAACCAGCTCACCAGCGGCGCGCTCTCCACCGCCGCGACCGTCGCCGAGCTGCTCACCGGCGCCCTGCTGGTGCTCTTCGCGACGTTCTTCTTCCTCCGGGACGGGCGGCAGATCTGGCGGTTCCTGGTCCGGCTGCTGCCGGTCGCTGCCCGGTGGAAGGTCGACGACGCCGGCCAGGCGTCCTGGGCGACCCTGGTCGCCTACGTCCGCGCCACCGTGCTGGTGGCCTTCATCGACGCGGTCGGCATCGGCGTCTTCCTCGTCATCTTCGACGTCCCGTTCGCGTTCCCGCTGGCGGCGCTGGTCTTCCTCGGCGCGTTCATCCCGATCGTCGGCGCGACCCTCTCCGGCGCGGTCGCGGTGCTGGTGGCGCTGGTCGACAGCGGCCTGGTCACCGCCCTGATCATCCTCGGTGTGGTGATCGGTGTGCAGCAGATCGAGGGGCACATCCTCCAGCCGCTGATCATGGGCCGGGCGGTGGCCATCCACCCGCTCGCCGTGATCATCGGTATCGCCGCCGGGGTGGTCCTCGCCGGGATCACCGGCGCGCTGGTCTCGGTGCCGCTGATCGCGGTGCTGAACACCGCCGTCCGTCGGCTCGCCGCCCGGACCGTGCCGGACACCCCGCCGGACGCTGTAGTGGTCGCCGCCAAGGCCCCGTAGCTTCGGCGCGCGCTCAGGAGCGGCCGAGGCGTTCCAGGGCGCCTCGGGCCACCTCCGGGCGGGTGGTGTACCAGAAAGGTGGCAGTGAGCGGCGCAGGAACGACCCGTACCCACGGGCGGTCTCCAGCCGGGAGTCCAGCACCGCGACCACGCCCTTGTCGCCCGTCGAGCGGATCAGCCGGCCGACGCCCTGGGCCAGCCGGATCGCGGCGATCGGCACGCTGACCGCCGCGAAACCGGACCCGCCGCTGGCGTCCACCGCCGCCGCCCGAGCCGCCGCGAGGGGTTCGTCCGGACGCGGGAACGGCAACCGGTCGATCACCACGAGCTGGCAGGAGTCGCCCGGCACGTCCACGCCCTGCCAGAGCGACATCACTCCGAACAGGCAGCTCGACCGCTCCTGTTTGAACCGGCGGACCAGCAGCGGAAGGGACTCCTCGCCCTGGAGCAGGATCGGCAGGTCGGTGCGAGCCCGGAGCAGCTCCGCCGCCTGCTGCGCGGCCCGCCGGGACGAGAAGAGCCCGAGAGTACGGCCACCCAGCGCGCCGACCAGCTCGAGCAGTTCCTCGCCGGCCGCCTCGGGCAGCCCGGAGACGCTGGGCCGGGGCAGGTGCGCCGCCACGTAGAGGATGCCCTGCCGGGCGTAGTCGAAGGGGGAACCCACGTCGAGCGACCGCCAACCCGGCCCCTCGGTCGCCGGCTCCGCGGCCCCGGCCGGCGGGGCGTTAACAGCAGCCCGGTCGGTGCGCTGACTGGCCGTGGCCAGGGCCTGCGCGGCGGGGGAGGGCGGGGTGGCCGCTGGGGCCTCCAACCCGAGGGCACGGGCCACCGTGTCGAACCGGCCGCCCAGGGTCAGGGTGGCCGAGGTGGCGACGACGGTGCGCTCGTCGTACAGATGGGTGGCGAGGGTGCCGGCGACGGAGAGCGGCGCGACCACCAGGGCCCGCCGCCCACTGGTGTCCGACTTCTCCACCCAGGCCACGTCGTGGTCGGCCTCCTCCAGCAGCCGCTGGGCGGTGGTGGAGAGTTCGTCCAGCACCGCCTTGGCCTGCTGCTTGCGGACCGGGTCCGGGTCGTCGGCCTTGACCTCGCCGATCGCGTCGAGGGCCGCCCGGGTCGCCGCGTCCAGCAGGGTGCACGCCTCGCGCAGCGGCCCCGGCAGGCCGTTGGTGATCCGTCCGGCGGGTGCCTCGGTCAGCGCGACGGCCAGCGCGTCCCCGGCCTCGCCGAGCGCCTCGGCGGCCTCCGGCTTGAGCAGCGGCCGGGCCCGCTTGGCGGACCGGTCGATCAGCTCGGGCACCAACTCGGCCTGGGACGCCGAGGAGACCCGGTCGGCCAGCTCGTGGGCCTCGTCGACGATCAGCAGCTTGTGCGGCGGCACGATCTGCCGGCCGGCCAGCATGTCCACCGCGAGCAGGCTGTGGTTGGTGACCACGATGTCCGCCTCCCGCGCCCGGGCCCGGGACGCCTCGGCGAAGCACTCCGCCCCGAACGAGCAGCGGGACGCCCCGACGCATTCCCGGGCCGGCATCGACACCAGCCGCCACGCCTGGTCGTCCACGCCCGGGTCGAGTTCGTCGCGGTCCCCGGTGTCGGTCTCCATTGCCCAGTCCCGCAGCCGCTGGACCTGCTTGCCGAGCCGCCCCGCCTCACCGAGCCACCGGGTGCCCCCGCCGGAGTTCGCCGGTGCGGCGTCGAAGAGGGTGTCGACCGGCTCGTCCTCGGTGGAGCTGTCCAGCCGGGCCAGACAGAGATAGTGGTGTCGTCCCTTGAGGACGGCGAAGGTCGGTTGGCGGCCGAGCAACGGCTCGACCGACTCGGCGAGCCGGGGCAGGTCGTGCTCGACGAGCTGGGCCTGGAGGGCGAGGGTGGCGGTGGAGACCACCACCGGCCCGTCCACGGTCAGCGCCGGGGCGAGGTAGCCCAGGGACTTGCCGGTGCCGGTGCCGGCCTGCACCAGCAGGTGCTCACGGGCGGTGACGCACTCCTCGATCGCGGTGACCATCTGCTGCTGACCCGGCCGGGCCGACCCGCCGGGCACCGCCCCCACGGCCGCTTCGAGCAGCTCCGCGCCGCTCGGCCGGGCTCCTCGGCGTCGGGTGCGGGAACTGGCGGAACCGGTGGCGGCGCGCGGCGGAGTCACCGTGCGACCGTACCGGTCGACGGCGACAGCGTCCGCGCCGATCAGTCCGTGGCGGAGGTCACCGTCCGGAATCAATCAGTGTCAGGCGGTTCTTTCCCGGAAGCGCCGGTTGGGGGGTTAGGGATAGGCTGCGGGTCATGCCGAGCGACGTGGTGCGTGTGATCTACCAGAAGTACGACGGCAGCGCCCACCGCGACTACCCGGCCCGGCGGCTCGCCGAGGACGACCTGGGCGTCTGGCTCGGCGTCACCGCTGGCACCTCATCGATCTACCACGGTCGACCTTCGGTGGAGCAGATTCCCTTCGTCCTGCTGGTGCCACACCACGCCTGGTGGACGGGGATGTTCAACCCGCCGCCGCGGACCAGCGAGGTCTACTGCGACATCGCCAGTCCGGCCCGATGGGAGGGCGACGACACGGTCCACCTGGTCGACCTCGACCTGGACGTGGTGCGGCGGCGGGCCACCGGCCGGGTCGAGCTGCGCGACGAGGACGAGTTCGCCGAGCACCGGGTCCGGTACGGCTACCCGCCGGACGTGGTCGCCGAGGCGGAGGTCGCCGCGCGCTGGCTGCTCGGGGCGCTGGGCGACGGCACCGAGCCGTTCGCCACCTCGTACCGGAAGTGGCTGGCCCTGGTGGTCTGAGCCCGCCCCGCCCTTCGGCCGTGGTGGTTTGAGCCCGCCCCTCGGCCGTGGTGGTCTGAGCCGCCGTCGGGCTGACGGATCGGCCTCACAGCGGGGGCAGCCGGGTCAGCTTCTCCGGGTTGAGCAGGTTGAACAGGCCGGTGATCCGGCCGTCGTGCACGGCGAACGACACCACCATGCGGATCGTCCGGCCGTCCCGGTGGAGGGCCTCGCCGTACACGCCCACGGTGCCGTCGACCAGGGCCCAGCGCAACCGTGTCCGGCCCCGGTAGCGGCCGTCCGGGCCGTAGACGCCGAGCAGGAAGCGGGCCACCGCCGCCGCGCCGACGATCGGCCGCCGGGTCGCCGGGACGTAGCCGCCGCCGTCGCCGATCAGCACCACGTCGGGGGCGAGCACCCGGAGCAGTTCGGCCAGCTCGCCGGTTTCGACGGCGGCCTGGAACGCCTCGACCACCCGCCGCTGCTCGGCCCGGTCGGCGTGGTGCCGGGGTACGCCGTCCGCGTCGACCGCCCGCCGCGCCCGCGAGGCGAGCTGCCGGGCGGCGGCCGGGGTGGTCCGGAGCACGTCCGCGACCGTGTCGAACGGGACGGCGAAGACGTCGTGCAGCACCAGCGCCACCCGCTGTTCCGGGGTGAGCCGTTCCAGGAGCACCAGCAGCGCGGTGCCGACCTGTTCGGCGCGGGCGACCCGCTCGGCCGGGTCGGGCGCGAACCCGTCCGGCAGCGGGGTGACCACCGGTTCGGGCAGCCACGGCCCCGGGTAGCTCTCCCGCCGGTGGCGGGCGGAGCGGAGCACGTCCAGGCAGATCCGTGCGCAGACCGTGGTCAGCCAGGCGGGCAGCTCGCGTACCTGAGCCCGGGCGGTCGGGTCGGCGAGCGCGTCGGCGCAGCGTAGCCAGGTTTCCTGGACGGCGTCCTCGGCCTCGGCGCGGCTGCCGAGCATCCGGTGCGCCAGCGCCGTCAGGTGCGCCCGTTCCGCCTCGAACTCGGTCGCCAGGTCGCCCACGCCGCCTCCTCGTGCCGGTCGATCCCCACCCTGCCCTACCGGGTTCGACGCGGACGGCCGGGGGGTGGTGCGCGGTCCGGGCCGCGCTGGGCCCGTAGGCGGCGCTCGACGGGCGGGCGGCGATGGGTTGGGTGATGATCGCAGGATGAGCCCACCCGAAGTGTCCGACATCGTCCCTCCGGCGGGCGGCGGGATCCGGCACTGGCTGCGGGTGGCGCCGGCCGCCACCCCGGTCGACCTCGCCGCGATCAACCCCCGGGCGACCCCCGGCCTGCCCGACCCGACGGTGACCGGCCCGGACCGCAAGTCGTGGAGCCGTGAGCAGGTACGCCTGGTCGGCGCGGAGTTGGCCCGCCAGCAGGAGATGCTCTTCGCCTCGGTCAAGGTCGACCCAGCCGACGGCCGTCGGGTGCTGCTGGTGCTCCAGGCGATGGACTGCGGCGGCAAGGACGGCACGGTGAAGCGGGTGGCCGGGGCGATGAACCCGCTCGGGTTACGGATCACCTCCTTCGGGCCACCGACCGACGAGGAGTTGCGGCACCACTTCCTGTGGCGGATCCGCCGGGCCGTGCCGTCCGCCGGGCGCGTCGGGATCTTCAACCGCTCGCACTACGAGGACGTGCTGATCGGCCGGGTCGAGGCGCTGGCTCCGGAGGAGATCCTGCGGGAGCGCTACGACGAGATCAACGCCTTCGAGCAGGAGCTGGCCGCCGAGGGGGTGACCCTGGTGAAGGTGATGCTGCACATCTCCAAGGACGAGCAGCGGGAGCGGCTGCTGGAGCGACTGACCGACCCGCGCAAGCACTGGAAGTACGACCCCGCCGACGTGGCCGCCCGCGCCCGGTGGGACGACTACCAGGCCGCGTACGCCGAGGCGCTGTCCCGCTGCGCGACGGAGGCCGCGCCCTGGTACGTGGTTCCGGCGGACCGGAAGTGGTACCGGGACTGGGCGGTGGCGCACCTGTTGCGTGAGACGTTCGCCACCCTCCACCTGGGGTATCCGCCGGCCGCCGTCGATCTCGGTCGGGAACGGCGGCGACTGATGTCCGGACGGGCGGATCGAGGTGAACGGCGGGTGAACGATGCATGAATGACGTCCGACCAGGGGTAGGCCGGCATTTTCCAGTCCCTGTTCCTTCCCTAGCATGCGCTGGGCAGTGCCTCTCCCGGAGCGCCCGCCACCCTTCCATCGACACGACGAGGTCCGTGCTGTGAAGTTTTCCTTCCGCCCCTCCGAGGGTGCTTTCTACGAGCTCTTC
The DNA here is from genome assembly GCF_900090325.1 of Micromonospora pallida. NCBI lineage: Bacteria > Bacillati > Actinomycetota > Actinomycetes > Micromonosporales > Micromonosporaceae > Micromonospora > Micromonospora pallida. Next base: position 6,600,475 of record NZ_FMHW01000002.1, read on the forward strand.
ACCAGGGCCGCGCAGAACCTGGTGCGGGGTACGGAGCTGCTCAACGAGCTGGCCCTGCCGGGCGTCGACGTCCAGTCGGTCAGCGAGCGACTGACCGAGGTCGAGCACGACAGCGACCAGATCACCCACGAGCTGTACAAGAAGATCAACTCCACCTTCGTCACCCCCTTCGACCGGGAGGACATCTACCGCCTCGGGTCGCTGCTGGACGACGTGATGGACCACCTGGAGGCGGTCGGCAACCTGCTCTACCTCTACGGCCTCACCAAGCTGCCGTCGCTGCCGCGTGAGATGCACGAGCTGGTCAACGTCCTCGACCAGCAGGCCCGGCTGACCGCCGAGGCGATGCCGCGACTGAAGGCGATGAAGGACCTCGAGGACTACTGGATCGAGTGCAACCGGCTGGAGAACGACGGCGACCAGGCGTACCGGATGCTCCTGGTCCGCCTCTTCTCCGGCGAGTACGACGCGCTGACCGTGCTGAAGATGAAGGAGGTCGCCGACGAGCTGGAGGCCGCCTGCGACGCCTTTGAGCACGTGGCCAACACCGTCGAGACCATCGCGGTCAAGGAGTCCTGAGCCCCGTGGATTTCAGCCCCGAACTCGTCGCCGTGCTGGCGGTGATCCTGGTGGCCCTGGCGTTCGACTACACCAACGGCTTCCACGACGCCGCCAACGCGATCGCGACCAGCATCTCCACCCGGGCACTGACCCCCCGGGTCGCGCTGGCCATGGCCGCGGTGGGCAACTTCATCGGCGCGCACTTCGGCGCCGAGGTCGCCAAGACCGTCGGCAGCGGCCTGGTCAAACTTCCCACCGGTACGGCCAGCCTCGGCATCGTCTTCGCCGGGGTGATCGGCGCGATCACCTGGAACCTGATCACCTGGTACTTCGGGCTCCCGTCGTCCTCCTCGCACGCGCTCATCGGCGGCCTGGTCGGCTCGACCCTGGCCGCCTCCGGCACGGTGCTCTGGAAGGGCATCGGCGAGGACGTGGTGATCCCGATGGTGCTCTCCCCGATGGTCGGCTTCCTGCTCGGCTACATCGTGATGATCGCCGTGCAGTGGATCTTCCGGAAGGGGCACCCGGGCAAGCTCAACCGGGGCTTCCGCTGGGCGCAGACCGCCTCCGCCGCCGCCATGTCGGTCGGCCACGGCATGCAGGACGCCGCCAAGACCATCGGCATCGTGGTGCTCGCCCTCTACGTCGGCGGCTTCCAGGACGATCCCGGCTTCATCCCGGAGTGGGCGTTCTGGACCTCGGCGGCGGTGCTCGCCGCCGGCACGTACGCCGGTGGCTGGCGGATCATCCGTACCCTCGGTCGCCGGATCATCGACCTGAAGCCGCCGGAGGGCTTCGCCGCCGAGACCGTTGCCAGCGGCGTGCTCTACTTCAACGCCCTGGTGCTCGGCGCCCCGATCTCCACCACCCACACCATCACCAGCGCGATCATGGGGGTCGGCGCGACCAAGCGCCTCTCCGCCGTCCGCTGGGGCGTGGCCGGCAACATCGTCGGCGCGTGGATCCTCACCTTCCCGGCCGCCGGCAGCATCGGCGCGATCATGTACTTCCTGGCCCGCCCGTTCTTCAGCTAGCCGCGGGGTTTTGGTGGTTGCAGGGGACCCTTCCTACCGTATTTTGATGAGGAGGGGGCCCCTGCAACCACCCCAAACGGCTACGGCCGGGCCGGGTACTCGACGCCGATCAGGGCGCGGACGTCGTCCAGCAGGCCCATCACCTCCAGGGTGATCGCGTGCGGCACCAGCGGGCTCTCCAGCAGCCCGTCGGCCAGGCAGCGCTGCACCTCGACCGCCTCGTACTGGTAGCCATGGCCGACCAGTTCGGTACGGACCGTCTCCGGCTCCCGGCCGGACCGGAGCAGGGTCAGCGAGTCCGGCCGGAAGAACAGCGAGGGCAGCTCGATCCGGCCGGCGGTGCCGGTGATCGAGGCGGTCACCGGGGTGGCCCCGAGTAGGCCGCAGCTCAGCGTGGCGACCGCCCCGGAGTCGTACCCGAGGACGATGCCGGTGTTCTCGTCCACGCCCTCCGGGCTGATCTTCGCCCAGGCGCGGACGTGGTCCGGCATGCCGAGCAGTAGGTGGGCCAGGCTGACCGGATAGATGCCCACGTCCAGCAGGGCCCCGCCGCCGAGCGCCAGGGCGCGCAGCCGGCCCTCCGGCGGGAACGGCCCGGCCATGCCGAAGTCGGCCCGTACGTTGGTGACCGTGCCGATCGCCCCCTCGGCGACCAGCTCCACCAGCCGCAGGATCAGCGGGTTGCACCGCATCCACATGGCCTCCATCAGGAAGACGCCACGGGAGCGGGCGGTCTCGACCAGTTCGGTGCTGTCGGCCAGGTTCAGGGTGAACGGCTTCTCCAGCAGCACCGCTCGGCCGGCGTCCAGGCAGGTCATCGTGGCGTCGTAGTGGGCGGAGTGCGGCGTGGCGACGTACACCACGTCCAGGTCCGGGTCGGCGGCCAGCTCCGTCCAGGAGCCGTACGCCCGAGGCACGCCGTGCTTCGCGGCGAAGCGCTCGGCGCCCTCGGCGGTACGCGAGCCGACCGCGACCAGCTCGGCGTCCGGCACCAGCGTCAGGTCCTCGGCGAAGCGGGCGGCGATGTTTCCGGTGGCCAGGATCCCCCAACGTGTCATGCGCCCGCACGCTAGCGCAGCCCCGCCCGGGTGATCCACCCCCGCCGGGGACGACGGGTGCGGGGAAAAGTCCGGTGCGTCCTGGGTCGCTCGTTTGTAGGGTCGGGCGCATGTCGGTTGCCGCCAAGGTCAGGCCAACTGCCCGCGTCGTGCTCCTCGACGAGAACGATCAGCTCCTGATGCTCAGGATCCACGACCCGTCCGCGACGCGCGGGCCGAACCCGCTCCCGGCCGACTTCTGGCTGCTCGTGGGCGGTGGGGTGAAGTCAGGTGAGAGCTACGAGGAGGCGGCTCGCCGTGAGGTGTTCGAGGAAACGGGTATCCGGGACGTTTCCCTCGGCCCGTGTGTGTGGACGCAGGAGAAGCTCGTCGTCAACCCGACGGGCGAACCCGAACTGGTGCGCGCCCGGTTCTTCGTCGGCCGGGTTCCCGCTGGCTCGTTGATCGACTTCGCCGGTCACGAGCCGCTCGAGGCATCGACGATCACGGGCTACCAGTGGTTCACCCGGGAGGAGATCCTCGCGCGAGAAGCCCGGGAGACGTTCCTGCCGCCGCGCCTCGGCAGCCTGCTGGGCGATGTCCTCAGCGGCGACCTGGCCGATCCCGTCTCGCTGACCGAAGCCCTCCCGGCAGCGCCCGCCGGGACCGACGCCGTCGGCGGGGAGCGACCGGCGCGGCGGGGAACTAGGCTCGCTCCATGACGATCGACAGCGGCAGTTTTCCCGCCCCGGCCGCGCTGGTCGAGCACGCCCGCCGGTTCCGCGCCGAGGGCGGCGCCCCGGCGGTGCCCCGGGTCGCGGCCACCGTGCTGCTGCTGCGCCCCGCCGATGACGGCTTCCAGGTGTACGTGATCCGCCGGGTCGCCGCGATGGCCTTCGGCGGCGTGTACGCCTTTCCCGGCGGCGGCGTCGACCCGTCCGACGCGCAGGCGCACCCGGGCTGGGCCGGTCCCGAGCCGGCGGAGTGGGGCCGGCGGCTGGGCGTCGTGCCGGAGGCCGCCCGGTCGGTGGTCTGCGCCGCTGCGCGCGAGGTCTTCGAGGAGGCGGGCGTGCTGCTCGCCGGCCCGGACCCGGCGACCGTGGTCGGGGACGTCAGCGGCGACGACTGGGAGGCCGCCCGGGTCGACCTGGAGAAGCGGCGGACGCACTTCGCCGAGTTCCTGACCGGTCGGGGGCTGACCCTGCGGTCTGACCTGCTGCTGCCGTGGTGCCGCTGGATCACCCCGGAGTTCGAGCCGCGCCGCTTCGACACGTACTTCTTCGTGGCCCTGCTGCCGGAGGGGCAGCGGACCCGGGACGTCTCCGGCGAGGCCGACCACACCATGTGGATCCGCCCGGCGGACGCGCTGCGCCGCGCGGCGGCGGGTGAGCTGACCATGCTCCCGCCGACCCTGCTCACGTTGAAGCAGGTGGCGGCGGCCGGCGACCTGGCCGACGTGGCCCGGCTCGCGGCGGATCGGGACGCCGCCACCCCGATCACGCCGCGCCTGGCCGACCTCGACGGCGACGCCCCCTACTTCACCCTCGACTGACTTTTCATCGTGCTGAGTAGGACCCGTCGGTCGGGTTGGTCACCGAGGTGGACCCGAGTGGCCCGCTAAGCCAGGTCCCGATCTGCGTCTGCTGTGCCGGGCTCACCACCGCAGGTGAGCCGAAGACCAGGCCGGTGTGCACGGACCCGCTCGTCTCCTTCAGCAACGACACCGCGTGGGTGCTGAGGTTGGTGTCGGTACCCGGGGTCAGCATCAACGGGCCACCAAGAGTGCCCATCAGTGCGCCGCCGGTCAGCGCGTCCGGCCAGTTGGTCCCGGTGGCGAAACCCGTATACCGCTGGCCCTCGAACAATATCGACGCGACCTGGTACGCCGTCTCGTAGCGGTTCGCGCCGCCGTACCCTCGGACGTAGGGGCTATTGGGTTCGTACGTATAGGCGGCGGTAACGCCCGGGTTTCCGATGCCGTACAGCATGCGCAGGTTCATTGGCGTCGCGTCCAGGTACGCTCTTACCGATGGCGGTATCACCTCGTCCTGGGTAAGCAACACCACTGCCGTAAAGCCACTGTCAAAATCGTAGAAGTACGAGCCGGCAGCGGCACCAGCAGTCAGCGCGTCCGGGTAGTTCATCCCCGTGGCCAGAAACATCGCGTCCGGATTCGGGTCGATCGCCTTCGCAATCTCCACCGACGTTGCGAACCGATCCTTGCCGGCAAGCCGCTGCACGTCATAGCCCATCGCCCGGACCTGATTCTCGACGGTCGTCGACAGTGCACCAGGACTGCCCAACAGGTAGACCGTGCGGCCCGGAGCCAGAACTCGCTGAATCTCCGCCCGCGTCGTCACCTCCAACCCGGTCGGAGGCGTCAACAACAACGGACCATGCTTCGCCACCGCCAACGCCGCACCACCCAGAGCATCGGCATAGGTATCGGACCGAGCCAGAACCACCGCAAGGGCTCCGTTCGGCCAGTGCGACTGGGAGACCGCCGCCGCCGTGGCGAAGCGGTTCGCACCGGACAACCGGACGACCTGCTCCTTCCGGTGCGGCTGGTACGCCGGCACGCCATCCAGACCGGGCACCGCCACCGGCGGGGCCGAGCCATCCGCCGACGCCGTGTACACCGGTCGCGCCGCCGTCGGCGTCACCCTGCTGAACGCCAACGTGCTGCCGTCCGGTGACCAGGTGGGATGGTCGTACTGGACGCCCTCAGGGGTGACCGGCACCTCGTTCTCGCCACGTAGGTCGGACACGACGATCCGGCCGGCGCGGACAAAGGCCACCCGAGAGCCGTCGGGCGAGATCGACGGGTTCGACCCGTTGTCGTCGACAAGCCTCAGCTGCCCGAGTTCCAGCGAACCGTCGTACACCATGACGGCGGGCTGGCCAGACGGCTGACCCGAGCCGTTGTCGTCCTGACGCTGGAACACCACCAGCGAACCAGGCCCACCATCCGGATTCAGATAGTGCTTTCCGTCGTGGGGAGAAATCCACGCAAGGCCACCCTGTAGGCCGCCGGGGGATACTGAGGCAACCCGCCAGGGGGTGCTCGCCGAATACTGGTAGGCGAGGACGATGCGGCTGTCACCCCACCAACTCGGGCTCCGGTGTAGCTCGCCGGGATCCGGCCACGACATGTCGACGTAGCGGGCCGAGCCGTCGTCGTACCGGAGTCTGTGGATCGCCCCCTGCTGGTCGAGGTAGACCGCCTGACTGCCGTCCGGAGACCAGGAAGCTCCCGTGATGGTGTCCGACGAACTCAGTGACGTGCGGGACGGATCCCCGTGGAACTTGATGCTGTTCTGGCCGTTGCTGCTGGTCAGCACGCTGCCCGAGCCGGGCAGGCTGGCCGTCGCAGGCGTACCACCGGTGACCAGCATGGTCGCGCCGAGTGCGAGGGTCGAGGCGACAGCGATCGCCCGACGGAGGGTGGATCGAGGCAAGTGGACGCTCCTTGCGTGAACGCGCCCTCCACTCGCCCATCGACTGATCGACGAGGTCAGCGCGTAGCCGAGACTCTATAGCCGCAGGCCGACCTCGCGGGGTCCGGTGTGCCAGGTGGATCGTGGTGGCCAACGGCCCTCATGGGGGCCCTTCGCCACCACAGTTCGCGGAGCCCCGGCGGGTTCAGATCTCGGGTGCGGCCGGCGGCTACTCCGCTGACGGAGAAAGTTCCTTCTGCTGGACGGGTGTGGACCAGGAGTCGAGCATGCCGAGTACCCCTTTTGCGAACAGCCAGATGGCGAAGCTCGGCATGACGACGCTCGGTACGGCGAACAGCCAGCCGAGCCAGGAGTCCGCCTTGTTCCAGTCGCCGTTGACGATGGCGAGGAGGGCACCGAGGATGGCCGTTCCGGCCGCCGAGAAAAGTATGGTCAGCAGGGCGGCGATGTTCAGCCTACGAATGTTCGGGTCCGATGGCTGACGCTCCCGATGGGATGAGCCGAAGGCGTACGCCGTGATCCAGGCAAAGCCGACGACGATCCCCGCGACAACCAGGACCGGGCCGGCCGTCCTCCAGTCCCGGGGCAACCCCAACCACACCCAGATCGCCTCGCCGACTCGTCCGACCAGCAGGATCTCCGAAATCAGCGCGATGCTGAGGAACGTGACCCGCAGCAGGCGCTCCGGTGCGTCGGCGGAGGTGGGCTGGGCCGCTTCGCCCAGCGCGCCGGTCGTCCGGTCGAAGTAGGCGTGCACCAGAAGGACGACCCCGCTCACGGCGGCGACCGTGCCCACGGCCAGCATCCCGCTCGACACGGCGGTTGCCGCCCAGATTCGGCGGCAGGACTGCTCGCTCTCGCCGGAGATCAACACGAACTGGTAGGAACACAGTCCGAGCGCGATGAACCCCGCGAGAAACGGGGTCAGGGCCGGGATACGCGCGGACGGAACTCTGGGCTGGCGTTCGACGAGCAGGACGATCAGACCCGCGAACATGAAGCCGCTGATGAGTCCACTCAGGGCGGACATCGCGGGAGCTGCGTCGGCGACATTCCAGGCTGCCTCGTTGCAGGGCTGGTCCATTGACGCGCGTCCTCTGGTTCTCAGGGGGACGGGAGGCCAGAGGTTAGCCCTGACGCTCCGGCCGGGCAAGCCTTTCGTCGGCTATTCCACCGAGTCCGCTCAGTTGCCCGGGGTCGGGCTGGGCGGCGTGGTGACAGGTCGGTACCGGACGTTCACGGTCGACGTGGGATCGCCCTCCCCGACCCGGTGGAGGCGGATCGGCGTACTGCCGGGGTTGTCGTAGAGTCGGACGCCCTCGCCGAGCAGGACCGGCGCGATGTGCAGGTCGATCTCGTCGATCAGTCCCAGTTCGAGGAGTTGGGCGCCGATGGTGGGGGAGAACACCTCGAGGTTCTTGCCGTTGGCTGCCGCCAGCCCGATCCGTACCGCCTCGGCCAGGTCGCAGCTCAGGAACGTGACCCCGTCGACGGGCGTCGCGTCCTCGGGGTGGTGGGTGAGCACGAAGAGCGGTCCGTTCCAGGCGCCGCCATAGATGTTGCTGGCGTCCGGAAAGTGGTCCCAACCCTTCCGACCGCCCAGAACCGCGCCGGTGGTCTCGGCGTACTCCTCGATCAGGCCCGGGCGGGACGAGATTCCCGTCATCATCCAGTCCATCTCGTGGTTCGGCCCGGCCACGAATCCGTCCAGGGACATCGTGAAGTGCCAGAGCACCTTCCCGGCTGCGGTCTGCGGCTCGATGTCGTTCATGCGTCCCTCCCGGTGCGCGGTCGGTAGGCCGTGCTCGGCCGTCCCGGTCGTGGATAGCAGCCGGGTCCGACAGGCCGGGGGGCTGCCATGATCGACTCGGATTGCGGCAGGTCGGTGTCTCGCGGGAGCCTGACACCCCGACATGCCGCATGACGAGTCGATCACCATGCCCTCGATGGTCACTGCGGGAGGGTGGCGGATGGCCCGGCGACAGGGGAGGGTTGGTGGTGACCGGACCGATCGCGCCGACCGGCGAAACGGGGCAGAGGACGATGACCAGCGGTAACCACCTGGAGCAGCTCGACCGGCTCTCCGGACTCCTGGCCACGGTGAGTCGGGACGCGGTGGGCACCATCCGCCGGGCCAGCGTGGCCCTGCTCGACATCGAGCCGGACGGCGCGCGGGCGGTGCTGGCCGAGGTCGACGAGCGGGCCGTCACCCACCGTCGGATCGGCGAGTTGGTGCCGCTGGCCCTGGTCCGGCAGCAGCCGGTCGCGTCCGACCTGCGGCTGGTGCTGGCCGCACTGCGGATGAACACCGAGCTGCACCGGATGGACGCCCTCGCCGCGCACATCGCCAAGCTCGTCCTCGCCCGCCACCCGGCCCCCGTGGTGCCGCCGCCGGTGCGTCCGCTGATCGGCGCGATGGCGGAGACGACCGCGCGGATCGCCGACAAGGCCGCCCTGGTCCTGGTCACCCGGGACCGGATCGACGCGATCCAACTCGGCCTGGACGACGACGAACTCGACGTGCAGTACGAGCGGCTTTTCACGGTGCTCACCGACGCCTGGCCGTACGGGGTGCAGGCGGCGATCGACGTGGCGATGCTGGGTCGGTACTACGAGCGCTTCGCCGACCACGCGGTCAACGTCGCCCGCCGGGTGGCGTACCTGGTCGGCGGGGACACGGCACGCGGCATCCTCTGACGCCGGCAGGCAATGCCCGGTCCAGCGGAAACGCCGGCGGGCCGTGCCCGTTTGGCGGAAACGCCGGCAGGTCATGCCGGGCGGAAACGCCGGCGGGCCGTAGGAGCGCTGGCCCGGACGCAGACGTCTCGATCCGTTCACGCGTCGGACAGTCCTGCGTCAGTTGGCGGCAATGTTTTCCTGGCGACCTGTTCACCCTGGGTTAACCAAGCTCCGGGGAGCCGGCTACCTGGTCCGCTTAGCGTCGACGGCGGTCAGGCCCCGAGAGGCCCGGCACAACCCCAATAGAGAGGCAATTCTGAGGTGAACCGCAACGTGCTCTCCCGGCGCGTCCTCGCCGGCGTCGCGCTCGCCGCGCTGGCTCTCACCGGCTGTGGCTCCAGCAACAACGACAGCGACGCCCCTGCCGCCGGCAGCAGCAGCGGCAGCGAGTACGCGAGCCTTGCCGGCGAGCTGAAGGCCTCGGGCGCCAGCTTCCCCGACGCTTACTACCAGGAGGTCATCACCTCCTTCAAGGACGTCGCCCCGGACGTGACGGTCAACTACAACGCGACCGGCTCCGGCACCGGCAAGAAGCAGTTCGGCGAGAACCTGGTCGACTTCGCCGGCAGCGACAGCCTGGTTAAGGACAGCGACGGCGTGGCCGCCGGCTCCTTCCTCTACGTGCCGACCGTGGCCGCCCCGATCACCGTCAGCTACAACCTGGAGGGCGTGGACAAGCTCCAGCTCAGCCCGGAGACGCTGGCCAAGATCTTCCAGGCCGAGATCAAGACCTGGAACGACCCGGCCGTCGCCGCCGACAACCCCGGCGTGACCCTGCCGAGCACCGCGATCACCGTGGCGCACCGCTCGGACGGCTCGGGCACCACCAACAACTTCACCAAGTACCTCGACGCCGCCGCGCCGGGTGTGTGGAAGCTCGGCAGCGGTGACACCGTCGCCTGGCCGTCGAACACCCAGGGTGGCGAGAAGAACACCGGTGTGGCCCAGATCATCAAGCAGGCCAACGGTGCCGTCGGCTACGTCGACCTGAGCGACGCCACGGAGACCGGGCTCAAGTTCGCCGCCATCAAGAACAAGGACGGCCAGTACGTCGCTCCCTCCATCGAGGGCACGACCGCCGGCCTGGAGGGCGCGGAGATCAAGGAAGACCTGAGCTACAACCCGCTCAACGCCGCGGGCGCCGCGTCGTACCCGATCACCGCCCCGACCTACATCCTGGTCAAGACCAAGTACGACGACGCCAAGAAGGCTGAGCTGGTCAAGGGCTTCGTGAAGTACGTCCTCACCGACGGCCAGGACCTGGCCAAGGAGCTTCACTTCGCGCCGCTGCCCACCTCGCTCAAGGACAAGGCGCTCGCCCAGCTCGACAAGATCCAGGGCTGATCCGAGCCGAGACAGCACCGTCCACGGGGGACGGGACCGGAAGTCCGGTCCCGTCCCCGCCGGGGTAGCAACGCCGCCACTGGAGTGAAGGTGACCATCACAGAGAACAAACCCGACACCAGGCCGACCCTGACGCCACAGCGGGGCGGCCTTCTCGCCGATCGCGCCTTCTCCTGGTGGACGCTCGGCACCGGCCTGCTCGTCCTGGCCATCCTCGCGCTCATCCTGGTGACGACCGTCCGGGAGTCCTGGCCGGTCTTCGCCGAGATGGGCTTCCGTTATGTCACCGAGCGCACCTGGGATCCGAACCCGGGGGCGGGTGAACCGGTCTTCGGCGCGCTGGCCTTCATGTACGGCACCGCGATCTCCTCACTGATCGCGCTGGTCATCGCCGTACCGGTGTCGGTCGGCATCGCGCTGTTCATCACCGAGCTGGCGCACCGCCGGCTGCGAAGCAGCGCGGTCACCGTCATCGACCTGCTGGCCGCCGTACCGTCGGTGGTGTTCGGTCTCTGGGGCGTCCTGGTGCTGGCGCCCAAGCTGGTGCCGTTCTACCAGTGGCTGCACGACGTTTTCGGCGGCGTGCCGGTGCTCGGCAGCATCTTCGGCGAGGCGGCCAGCGGCCGGAACTTCATGACCGCCGGGCTGATCCTGGCGATCATGGTCACCCCGATCATCACCTCGATCTGCCGCGAGGTCTTCGGCACCGTCCCGCAGGCCGACAAGGACGCCGCCCTCGCCCTCGGCGCGACCCGCTGGGAGATGATCCGGGGCGCGGTCTTCCCGCACAGCTTCGGTGGCATCGTCGGCGCGGTGATGCTCGGCCTGGGTCGGGCGATGGGCGAGACGATCGCCGTCGCGCTGGTCATCGGCGGGGCCACCAACATCTCGGCGAACCTCTTCGAGCCGGGCAACACCATGGCCGCCGTGATCGTGCAGCAGTTCGGCGAGTCCACCGGCACCTTCACCGCCGCCCTGATCGGGCTCGGTGTCGTCCTCTTCGCGATGACCGTCGCGATCAACCTGACCGCCCAGGCCATCGTGCGCCGGGCGGAGGCCCGCATGAGGGGAGGCGCGGCGTGACCGCCACCGTGGAGCCCGGCACCCGTACCCCGGTCGTCCCCGACCTGTCGGGGCGTGCCCTGTCCGTCCGCCGTCGGATCGTCAACCACCTGGCCACCGGCGGCATCTACCTGGCGGTGCTGCTCGCCGTGGTGCCGCTGGGCCTGGTCGCCTGGACGGTGGTCAGCCGGGGTGGCGGGGTGATGAGCCTCGACTTCCTCAACGCCGACATCCCCAACTCGTACCGACGGCAGGGGCCGGGCATGGGGCCGGCGATCGTCGGCACCCTGATCATCACCGGCATGGCGTCGCTGATGGCGATCCCGCTCGGCGTCTTCGGCGCGATCTACCTCAACGAGTACGGCAAGCAGAAGCCGCTGGCCCGGGTCATCCGGATCATGGCGGACGTGATGACCGGCGTGCCGTCGATCGTGATGGGCCTCTTCATCTACATCGGCTGGGTGCTGGTGGTGGGCGAGTTCTCCGGCTTCGCCGGGTCGCTCGCGTTGGCCTGCCTGATGCTCCCCGTGGTGATCCGCAGCAGCGAGGAGATGCTCCGGCTGGTCCCGGACGAGCTGCGTCAGGCCAGCCTGGCGCTGGGGGCGCGGAAGTGGCGGACCATCCTCACCGTCGTGCTGCCCGCCGCGATCTCCGGCATCACCAGCGGCTCGCTGCTCGCGGTGGCCCGGGCCGCCGGTGAGACCGCGCCGATCATCATCGTCACCGGCATCACCTTCGCGAGCAATCCGAACCTCTTCGAGGGCACGAACACCGCCCTGCCCGCGCAGATCTTCCGTAACGCCAGCCAGCCCTTCATCGGTGCCCAGGACCGGGCCTGGGGAGCGGCTCTCACCCTGATCGTGATCGTCGTCCTGTTCACGGTCGTCGCCCGTATCATCGCCAACCGCTTCGCCCTGAAGGAGCGCTGAACCATGGCCCAGCAACGCACCGCGAGCGACCACCGCCCGTCCGTCGCCATCAGCACCCCGGGGGATGGTTGGAACGACCCTGGCCTGCACGCCACCGGCGGCAGCACCGTGATGGACCTGCGTGACGTCAGCGTCTACTACGGCAGCTACGAGGCCGTCCGGGGGACCAGCATCCCGATCCGGCAGAACCAGATCACCGCGATGATCGGGCCGTCCGGATGCGGCAAGTCGACCATCCTGCGGTCGCTGAACCGGATGAACGACCTGATCCCCGGAGCCCGGGTGACCGGCTCGGTGACGTACCACGGCCAGGACATCTACGCCAAGGGCGTCGACCCGATCCAGGTGCGCCGCCGGATCGGCATGGTCTTCCAGAAGCCCAACCCGTTCCCCAAGTCGATCTACGACAACGTGGCCTACGGCCTGCGGATCAACGGGATCAAGGGCAAGCTGGACGACCAGGTCGAGGAGGCGCTGACCGGCGCGGCCCTCTGGGACGAGGTGAAGGACAAGCTCCGCAAGAGCGGCCTGGCGCTCTCCGGCGGCCAGCAGCAGCGGCTCTGCATCGCCCGGACGATCGCCGTGAAGCCGGACGTGATCCTGATGGACGAGCCCTGCTCGGCCCTCGACCCGATCGCGACCAGCAAGATCGAGGACCTGATGCACGAGCTGTCGAAGTCGTACACCATCGTCATCGTCACCCACAACATGCAGCAGGCCGCCCGGGTCAGCCACTACACGGCGTTCTTCACCGCCGAGGTGGACGAGCAGCAGGTGCGGCACGGCCGGCTGGTGGAGTTCGACCAGACCTCGAAGATCTTCACCAATCCGGGTGACAAGCGGACCGAGGACTACATCACCGGACGTTTCGGCTGACCGGGGCCCCGCCGACCGGGGCTCCAGGAGCCGTGTCGGCCGGGACCGTCGATCCGAAGGAAGGTGATGTGACCACTCACGACGTCGGCTCGGACCTCGTGCACATCGCCGTTCCGGTTGCGTACGTGCGACACGTCGCCGCGCTCCTCGCGGAGCTGGACCGAAAGGGCGGCGACGTACGCCCACCGGCCCGGCCGCCCGCCCGCCCGGCGCCACCGGACCTCGCCGGTCAGTGGTCCGTGACGGAGCTGCGGCGTTTCGCGGCCGGACGATCGAAGAGCCACAGCACCGTGCTCAAGGTCCTCGACCTGCTCGCCGCGCACCCCGGCGAGTGGCTGTCGGCCGAGGCGATCTGTGTCGAGGTGGGTGTCTCCCGGCACCGGTTCGGCGGTGCGCTGGCCGGGATGACCCGGATGCTCCGGGCGCACTCGACCTTCCGGGAGCTGGGCATGCCGATGAACCGGTACGTCAGTGGCAGCCTCGACGACCGGGCCGGGACCTTCTACTGGCTGACGCCGGAGCAGGCCCACCAGTGGCAGTCGGCTCGCGCCGGAACCGCCGGCTGATCCGGCGGACCGTCGGCCGGCAACGGGACCGCCGGCCGGCGGTCCGCCTTGTGGATCAGCCGCGGTGGTAGTTGACGTGCGCGCACCAGTGGGCGAAGCCGAGCCGCTGGTACAGGGCCACCGCGGCGGTGTTCGACTCGTCCACATAGAGCATCACCCGACGCAGGCCCCGCTGCTCGCGCAGGTACGCCAGCCCGGCGGCGGTCAGCACCCGGCCCAGCCCGCCCCGGTGCGCCGTCGGGTCCACCCCGAGCACGTAGACCTCCCCGATCGGGGTCGCGCCGGCGTACTCGTGGACCTTGGTCCAGTGGAAACCGAGCAGTCGGCCGGTCGACTCCTCCACGGCGAGCAGGAAGCCGGCCGGGTCGAACCACGGCTCGCTGAGGCGTACCCGTAGGTCGTCGGCGGTCCACCGACCCTGCTCGGGATGGTCGGCGAAGGCCCGCGCGTTCAGCGCCAGCCAGGCGTCGTCGTCCGTGCCGGGCCGGAAGGCGCGCAGCGTCACCCCGTCGGGCAGGGCTGGCGCGGGCGGCGGCACGGTCAACGACCGGCGCATCTGCCACAGCACCCGGGCGCGACCGAAGCCGAGGTCGACGGCGAGGGCGGCGGCGGCCGGGTGGTCACCGTGCGCCCAGACCCGGACCGGCAGTGTGCCGGCCTCGGCCAGGGCCGTCGTCGCGAGCGCCCGGCCCAGCCGGTGCCGCCGGTACGCCGGGTGCACCACCAGGTCGAGGCCGACTCCCTCGGCCGGGGCGGTGATGTCGAGGTGCGCGTACCCGACGAGCAGGCCGTCGGGTGTCCGCGCGGTGAGGTGGACCGCGGCGGCCCGGGGGTCCCGCAGCCGGAGCAGCACCGCCTCGTCCAGCGGGTCCGCGCCGTCGGCGTCCCCGGCGATCCGCGCCAACGTCAGGACGTCGGCGACCGCCGTCGCGTCCAGCCGATCGTCCCGGTCCACCCGGGCGCCCGTCACCCCGCCGTCTGTCACTCCGCCACGGTAGCGGTTCCCCGGCCTGGACGGCCCGGGCACCCGAGCCCGCCGGGACCGGTCACAGGTCGACCGTGTCGGTCCGTGCACCCGGGTCCGCCGGGACGGGTCACAGGTCGGGTGGCAGGGCGGCGACCTGGAAGCGGCTGGTGAGGTTCGGCAGGATGTGGTACAGCGCATCCACCGTGCCCTGCCGGTCGCCGCCCGCGTCGTGCAGCAGCACGACCGAGCCGGGCACCGTGCTGGCGTTCACCATGCCGGCGATGCTGGCCGCGCCCGGGGTCTCCCAGTCCGCCGGGTCGACCGTCCAGTGCAGCGGCACCATGCCGAGGTCGCGGGAGACCGACACCACCGGGTACGTCCAGGCCCCGCCGGGTTGCCGGTAGTACGCGATGCGGGCGTCCGGCACGGCCGCCCGGATGGCCTCGTTGGTGCGGAGCAGGTCGGCCCTGATCGACTCGTACGACTGGCTGCCGAGGGTCACGTCGTGGTTCCAGGTGTGGTTGCAGAGGGTGTGCCCGTCGGCCACGATCGCGCGGACCAGGTCGGGGTGTGCCTGGACGTTCTCGCCGACCAGGCAGAAGGTTGCGGTCACGCGGTACGCCCGCAGCGCGGCCAGCGCCTGCGGGGTGTAGTTCGGGTCCGGCCCGTCGTCGAAGGTGAGCGTCACCTGTCCGGTGCCGGTGGTCATCTGGGTGCCGAAGGGGCCGTCCTGGTCGGCGTTGTCGGCCGTCGGCCCGGCCGGGCTCGGGCTGCCCTCCGGGGCGGCGCTGGTCGCCGGCGGCTGGTTGGCGAACTGGTGCGGTGAGTCACTCGGGGCGGCGATGTCCGGGGTGCTCTGGTGTCCCATCAGGCTGTAGCCGATGGCGTACGCCGAGCCGAGCAGCCCGGCGGTCACCAGCGCCACGATCCACAGGGCGCGGGGCGGCGACGCGGCGCGCATCAGGCACCCCGGCCGGTCGACGCGCCGGATGGCCAGGGTCGATCAGGTCCACCTGAGCGGGGTGGATGGTCGACACCACCCGTCGCTCGTTCGGTTGTCGCACGCACCGTCGCTCCCTTCTCCGGCTGGTTCGCCCGTCACGTTAGGGAGCGACCTACCGAACAAGAGAGGCATTCCGAAACTAATCCCCGGAAGAGGGCAAAAGGTTCATACGGGTAGAGGTGCGGTCTCCGCGTCCGGCAGCGAGCGCGACGGCGGGACGACGAACTTGTAGCCCACCTGTCGAACGGTGCCGATCATCGACTCGTACTCCGAGCCGAGCTTGGCCCGCAGCCGACGGACGTGCACGTCGACGGTACGGGTGCCGCCGAAGTAGTCGTACCCCCACACCTCGCGGAGGAGTTGGTCGCGGGTGAACACCCGACCCGGGTGCTGAGCGAGGAACTTCAGCAGCTCGAACTCCTTGTAGGTGAGGTCGAGCGGGCGTCCCTTGAGCTTCGCCGCGTAGGTGTCCGGGTCGATGGTCAGCTCGCCGGCCCGGATCGAACCCCCCGTCCCGGCGGTGGCGTTGCTCAACCGGCCGACCACCAGCCGCAACCGGGCCTCCACCTCGGCCGGCCCGGCGCTGGCGAGGATGACGTCGTCGACCCCCCAGTCGGCGTTGAGCGCGATCAGCCCGGACTCGGTGACCACCGCGACCAGCGGCACCCCCAGCCCGGTGGCGTGCAGCATGCGGCAGGTCGCCCGGGCCTCACTCAGCTCCGACCGGGCGTCCACCAGGACGGCGTCCGGGCTGGGGCCGGCGACCAGGGTCCGCACGTCACGCGGCGCGGTCCGGACCGAGTGGGGCAGTAGATCGAGCGCCGGTAGTACGGCGGATGGTTCGCCTGCGCGTGCGGTCACCAGCAACAGGATCTCCACACGATCACCTCCGTCCCGGCGGCGTCGGCCGCGCGACCAGCGACGGCACCCGGACTGGGCGCGGCGCTGAGAAACTCCTGGTCCCGGCGTCGCTGGCGGGCGGATCAGGACTTGAGACTAACCGATCGCCTGCGGTTGACCTCGGGATCATTTCCCGTTTGCCGGGGTTGCCCACACTTGCGGCCCAGGTTTTTACGTCCGTGAAACGGCGTCCGCCCGGCACGTGGTGAGGTCTGGCACGATCGGGTGGTGTTTCCCTCCGTCTCTGCCGGCGCCGGTCGCGACCCCTGGTCCGAGGACGGGCCACCGGCCGGCTTCCCCCCGCCGCGTACCGGCCCGGACCTCGACGACTTCGTGGCTCCGCGCAAGCGGCGCGGCCCCCGCCGCTTCCGTATCGGCGGTCCGTCGGTGTATCGGCCGGACGAGGTCGACGACGATGACGACGACGAGTTCGACGAGGAGGAGATCGAGCCGGTCGAGGTCAACAAGCGGCTGTCGCTGACCGTCGCCGGCTTCGCCCTGTTGCTCGGGCTCGGCCTGGTGCTCGCCGCGCAGACCACCGGCCCCGGCCACCGGCTGCCCTTCGCGATCGTGATCTTCGGCGTGCAGTTGTTGTTCGTCCTGGCCTGGACGATGGCCACCCGCCCACCGGCCCTGCTGGTCGTCGCCCTGGTCGGCGCGGCCACCGCCGCGACCGCCGACACGGTCGCCGTACGGTCGGCCGAGGCCCGGCTCGTCCCGCTGCTCTACGTCGCGGCGGGCGGCTTCGTCGTCACGGTGCTCGGCCAGCTCGTCCGCCAGGCCGACCGGCGGCGGGTCACCGACTCGTTCCGCACCAACCTGCTCGTCGTGGCCGGCGTGGTCGGGTTCGCCACCCTGCTACCTCTGAGCCGGATCCCGGCCGGCACCCAGACCATCACGGTCGGCCTGACCGCCACCGCGCTGGCGCTCACCGTGGCGCGGATCACCGACGCGGTGCTGCCCTGGCCGCGACTCGCCCCGCAGGTGCCCCGGGGCGCGGCCGGCGTGGTGCTCGGCGCGATGCTCGGCACCCTCACCAGCGGTGTGCTCGGCAGCTTCCTGGTCGGCTTCACCCCGACCAGCGCCGCGCTGGTCGGCCTGGTCGCCGCCGCCACCGCCGTCCTGGCGGATCTCGCCGTCGGGTACGCCGAGGCGGGCCGGCTGATGGCCGGCGAGCCGCCCACCTTCTGGATCGCGCGGCACATGCAGGGGCCGCTCGGCGGGATCGCCCTCGCCGCGCCGGCCGCCTACCTCATGTGCGTACTGTTCCTCTGACCCGCGTCCCCCGCCCACGGTTGGGGCGTGGGCCCATCGGGTACCAACGCTGTGTCGTGAGGCGACACAGGGACGTGAGAGTGGAGGCGGCGTGACCGAGGCCTACCCGGCGTACGAAGAACGGCCCCGACGGCGGGGTCTCAAGATCCTTATCGGCCTGCTCGTCCTGCTCCTGATCCTGGTGGGGCTGGCTGTGGTGGCCGACCGGATCGCCGCCGGGGTCGCCGAGGACGCCATCGCCGACCAGGTACGACAGGAGCTGACCCAGCAGGACGCCAGCGCGCAGCCGCCGGAGGTCGAGGTCGGCGGTTTCCCCTTCCTCACCCAGGTGCTCGACGGGAAGTACGAGCGCATCACCATCCGACTGCGCGACGTCCAGGGCACCGTCGAGGGCAACTCGGTCAACCTGCCGGAACTGGACGTGGACGCCCGGGGCGTCTCCGCGTCGCTGGACACCATCCGGTCCGGCCAGGGTGAGGTGGTGGCCGAGCGGGTCGACGGCACCGGCACGGTCAGCTACGACAGCCTGGCCGCCGTCCTCGACCGTCCCGGCCTGAAGCTCGGCGAGAAGGACGGCAAGCTGACCGTCACTGCGCCGGTGGACATCCTCGGGCAGAAGCTGACGGTCAACGGCACCGCCGAGGTCAAGGTCAACGAGCAGGGGAAGATCGCGCTGAGCTTCAGCGACCTCGACGCCGAGGGCCTGCCGAACGTGCCGATGGCCCGGGTGCTGCTCAACAACTACGCGCGCAGCATCTCCATCGACGTACCCCTGCCGGACCTGCCGTTCCAGCTCACCGTGCGGGAGGTCCGCCCACTGCCCGAGGGGCTCGCGGTCACCGCCGACGCCAAGGACGTACCGATCAGCTCGGCCGGCTGAGTCCGGCCCCGCGGTTCTCCGTGACCCGACGGCCCCGGCGGTGGTCCTCCACCCCGGGGCCGCCGGCTGTTTCGCCCCCCAGACGGCTGCGGCGCTCCGCCCCCGACGGCCGATGCGCACCGCCTTTGGGCGGGCGTGGCGCTCGGTTGTCCGCCCGCCGCGCCACCCCGGGACGCCGGCCGGAGTGTGGCGCGAACCACGTCCGAACGGCCTGCTCGGACGTCCCGGATGCTGGTCGGACCGGTGGCAGGACGTGGAGTCGCTGGTAGGCTCCGTGGTCATGGGGACGCTCCTCACCAAACGGCGCGCGGTCGACCTGTGCCGCGTGGCCACCTGCCTGTGTCGCTCCGTCATCTGACGACGGAGCTGCAAACGGCTGTGTAGCGGCCACCGGCGGTGTTCCCGAGCCCCCGGTTCTCCTCTTTCGCCCGGCAGCGGCGCCGTCGCATCCAACCCGTGATCCGTCCGTTCTGGGTCCCGCGCGTGGTGCGACAGACACCGAACATCCCCCCCGCGCGTCGACTCACCACCAATCCTCACCAGGGAGTGATCCGATGAGTCGCGACACCGCACTCGTCTCGGCCGAGTGGGCCGAGAAGAACATCGACGCCCCGGGCGTCGTCTTCGTCGAGGTCGACGAGGACACCTCGGCCTACGACACCGGCCACATCGCCGGCGCCATCAAGCTCGACTGGAAGACCGACCTCCAGGACCCGGTCCGCCGGGACTTCGTCAACAAGGTCCAGTTCGAGGCGCTGCTCTCCGAGCGCGGCATCGGCAACGACGACGTCGTCATCCTGTACGGCGGCAACAACAACTGGTTCGCCGCGTACGCGTACTGGTACTTCAAGCTCTACGGCCACGGCGACGTCAAGCTGCTCGACGGCGGCCGCAAGAAGTGGGAGCTGGACGCCCGTCCGCTCGTCACCGACAAGGTCGAGCGCCCGCAGACCCAGTACGTCGCGCAGGAGCCGGACAACACCATCCGCGCCTTCCGCGACGAGATCGTCGCCGCGATCGGCACCAAGAACCTGGTCGACGTGCGCAGCCCCGACGAGTACGCGGGCCGGCTGCTCGCCCCCGCCCACCTGCCGCAGGAGCAGGCGCAGCGGGCCGGCCACGTGCCCACCGCGATCAGCGTCCCGTGGTCCAAGGCGGCCAACGAGGACGGCACGTTCAAGTCCGACGACGAGCTGCGCAAGATCTACGCCGCCGCCGGGCTGGACGACGGCAAGGAGACCATCGCCTACTGCCGGATCGGCGAGCGCTCCTCGCACACCTGGTTCGTGCTCCAGGAGCTGCTCGGCCACCAGAACGTGAAGAACTACGACGGATCCTGGACCGAGTACGGCTCGCTGGTCGGCGTGCCGGTCGCGCTCGGTGACGAGCCCGGGGAGGCCTGAGCCATGACAGCACCCACCGCCGCCGGTTGCGCCGCGCCGGACCAGGCGGCTCCGCTGCCCGCGAGCCTCGACCTGGAGAAGGAAACCGTCATCACCGGCGTCGTCCGCTCCGACGCGGGCGAGGTCGTGCCGGGCGCGTACGTCCGGCTGCTCGACTCGACCGGTGAGTTCACCGCCGAGGTGGTCACCTCGGCCGCCGGCCAGTTCCGGTTCTTCGCCGCGCCGGGCACCTGGACGCTGCGTGCCCTCTCCCGGCACGGCAACGGGGACACCCCCGTCGCCGCCGCCCGGGGCATCAACGAGGTGACCGTCACCGTCGCCAACTGACGCGACCCCCACACGTAGGCCCCCGGCCGCACCCTCACTGCGACCGGGGGCCTACGCACGCCCCGGCCCCGCCCTGGCCTCGCCTCTGCCCGGCCCGCCCGGCCTGCGCAGGGCGCCATTTCGCCAAAACGGGGGTGTCCGGATCACTGGGATGGCGCCGTTTCGGCGAAACGGAGTCGATCACCGGGTGGTCAGGTGGAGATCCGTAGCCGCGAGACGCAGTCGTTCAGGTGTCCGGGGCGTAGGACGCAGCGCCGGCCGTGCGCCAACCGCCGGTCACAGAAGACGGCGTGCTGCACGCTGAGGTCACCTTCCCGCGAGACCGTCGTCTCGCCGATGCTCACCTGCGGCAGGAACGCCAGCGACCGGCTCAGTGCGCGGGCCAGCACGTGCGCGCCGGCCAGGCCGTCCGCCACCACCGTCAGGTGTACGACGAACCGTTCGCCCCCGCTCACCGGTACACCCGGGGTGCGAAACGCGACTGCCAGTCCCGCAGCGACCGTTTGATGTGGATGTTCTCGTCCCGGATCCGGTCCAGTTCCGCGTGCAGTTCGGTGAGGTCGTCGGCCACCTGGTGCAGGAAGGCGGTCACCTCGCCGGGGTCCAGGCCCCGCCGGACCAGCGTGAACCGCCGATCCCGAACCCGTCCCGCGCACAGTGGTCGGTACGCCGCCGACCGGTAGTGCCGCCCGGCGTTGGTAGCGCCGACCGGCCGTGTCCGGTCCGGTGCCCGGTGCCGGGCGGTCGTGGGTCGGGAGGGACCGCCGCGTCGGAGCCGGCGAAGGAGATTGCGCATGGTCGGACCACCACCCTTGCCGAGGAGACCCCGGCCGAACTGGTGCCGGGGTCGAGTCGTGAGGTCGGGGCGGGCCGTCATGCCGTGAGCAACCCGCCCCGACGGGGGATGAGCGCCGTTCGTTGCCACGCGAGGAGCGCTCTGTAACCAACATAGGTACAGAAGGTGCGCTAGTCAACATCCGCACCCTTCGCGACTTCATCTTGTTCCGCATGCCGCTGGCGTGATCGAATGGAGGTGCCACGCGAGGAGTGCTATGCCTGCATTGCCGGATTACTTCAAGATCGCCAACGTGATCATGTCCGACGTCCGGAGCGGACGGGTCAAGCCGGGCGACAAGCTGCCATCGATCGCGGAACTGTGCGAGTTGCACAAGGTCAGCGCGTCGACCATCCGTCTGGTCTTCGTGCGCCTCGAAGCGCTGGAGGTCATCGACCGCCACCAGGGCAAGGGTGTCTTCGTCACTGATCCGGCCACGTGGATGCGGAAGCCGTGAGGTTGGCGGGGTGACCGTGGTGTGTGGCGTCGACGGGTGATCGGTCGACTGTCACGGGGCGGCGACTTGTGGCCGGCTGCGGTGGAATGGCTCCGGCGTGTCGTGTAGCTGAGCTGCCAGGACTTCGGAGGGGCCCGCGCCCCTGGTGGTGGTTACTCGCCGTCCTGTCGTGGTGTGCCCGCCAGGATGAGGTCGAGGCCGCTTTCGAAGAGGTCGTCGTCGCTCCAGCGGGCGGTGTCGAGGTGGCCCGATGAGTTGAGCGTCGGGTAGGCGGCGGGGTTCGCGGTGATGTGCCGCCGGGCTTCCGTCTGGGCCTGCGGGTCCGCGCTGCGCTGCCAGGTCGCCTCGGTGAGCGCCGCGCCGGTTACGTAGTGCGCCAGGACTCCGGATCACGTGCGTGGGGTGGAGATCGTCCGACCGGAGTCGGGGTGGCGGTGTTCCCTAGGCAACACCGCCACCCCGACTCCGGTCTGCCGTGACGGCTCAGTAGCGGGTCTTCACCAGGAAGGCGTAGCCGACCACCTTGGTGCCGTTCCAGTTGTACATGGGGTAACAGGCCTGGGGCGATGTCCACGACGAGACGTAGCTCGGCCGGGCGGCCTTGCAGGCACTCAGGGTCGGGTAGATCGGGCTGGTGTAGTCCGCCTGCGCGGGCGTGGCCAGGCCGAGGACGAGGCCGCCGGCCACGGCGGTGGCGGCCAGGAGGCTGCGGACGCGGGGACGACGCAGAAGATTCGCCACTGGATATCCCTTCTTCGTGAATCAGCCCGTTTGGGCTGTGGATCACCAGCAGTGTATGGGTGACCTGCACGTCCCGAAGATCCACTCCAGGCGCGGCGCCTGCACGGGGTGAGGTTGGCGGGGTGATCGTGGTGCGGAACGGCCCCTGTGGGGGCCGCTTGCCACCACGATCGAAGGCGAGGAGACCGGCGGATGCTCAGTGCGGGAACATTCGGGCTGGGCGCCGCTCGATCTCTTCGCGGAACTCCTCGATGCGTGACGCGACCTGCCGTACGCCGACCGTGTGCTCCAGGCGGTCCAGGTACAGCGAACGGCGGGCCAGGCCGTCCAGGTCGAAGCTGAAGTACACCGCCATCAGTGGGTTGACGAACAGCGTGCTGCCCCGGGTGCGGGTGCCCGCGTGCACGTCCCCGTCCGCGCCGAGGGTGGCGGCGGCGATCTGCCCGTGCACGATGCTGGGCCGTAGCGGGGTGGCGGCCTGCCCGTACGCGACCGCCTCCCGGTACATCCGCGCCTCCCGGCTGGTGCCCGGGATGGACAGCGCGCCCAGGTAGGAGCCGTCCCGGTCGAGGGCGGCGATGTTCTCCAGCACCTGCGTGTGGTTGACGCCGTGGTACGCGTCGATGCCGAACCCGAGGCAGACCACCAGCTTCGTCGTACGTCGAGACCGGCGACCGCGCCGAGACTGGTCATGTCCTCGACGGGAGTACCGAGGCCGGCCTCGTCGCCGCGCATGAGGATGTCGGTGCCGCCGTCGACCAGCACCACCGCGTCCACCTGGAGGGTGAGGGTGGTGGGGCGCGGTGGTGCCGGCCGCACCCCACACACCTGCTCAACCCCATTGGTCCCCTCCCGGTTACTCAGAGGCCGGGAGCCGTCCGACCGCCCCGCGTCGGCCTGGCCGGGACGCGTGACACCATGGCCGGGTGAGCGCTGCTGTCCAGCCCGGGTACGCCCCACCGAACGGTCCCACCCGACCGGAGCGCGGGTGGCCCCGCTGGCTGGTCGTCGCCACCGTGCTCTGGGGGGTGCTGCTGGCCACGCTGACCTGGTACTCCGTCCGCGAGGACGGGCCGACCGTACGCGAGCAGCGAACGCTGGCGCAGGCCGGGCCGGTGGTGGACCGGACGATCGGCGACCTGGCCGCCGCTGCGGGGCCGGACGCGCTGATCGAGTTGACGCCGTCCACGGTCGAACGGGGCTGCCGGATCACTCCGTTCGAGGACGGGAGCACCCTGGAACGCGGGGTCGACGTGCGGGTGGTCGGGGAGGAGCCCAAGGCGCTGCTCGACCGGATCGCCGAGGCGCTGCCGGACCGCTACCGCGCCGTCGTGCTGCTCACCCGCGAAGGGATCCGGCTGCGGGCCGACGCGGGGGATTTCGTTACCGTACGCGGGCAGGAGCGCGAGGCGGGCATCGTACGGCTGACCGCCGACACCGGCTGTCGTCCGCTCGGTGCCGGGTACCGGCCAACACCGGTCAGCGGCGCGGACGCCGAGGTCGACGCGGTCGGCGCGGCGCTGCGGGCGCTGGGCCGACCGGCTGCCGGCGGGCCGGAACTGGTCGACGCGCCCTGCCCCGACGGCGGCAGCATCCGCACCGCCTGGGCCACCGCCGGCCCGGGAGCGGCCCCGACCTCGGCGGCGGGCGTGCTCGCGCCGCTGGCCACCGGCCCCGCCGTGGTCGACACCCCCGAGCTGTACGCCTACCGCAGCGGCCCGGTCACCGTGCATGTCCACCTGGCCGCCGACCCACCGTCGGTTTCCGCGTCGACCCCCTGCCGCTGAGCCGCGAGGAGCCGCGCCGGGGCCGTGGAGGTCACAGGTTTCGGCTGCGGCCCAGCGCGTCGATGCGTCCCCAGCGGCCGGGGATGTCGAGCAGCTCGATCCGGCCCATCCCGGGCGGCACTGCCGGGTCGATGATCAGGTGCTCGCCATGCGGTTCCAGGCCGAGCAGCACCCGGAGCATCAGCAGCGGCGCCCCCGCCGACCAGGCCTGCGGGCTGCACGCGGTCGGGTACTCGACCGGGTAGTCGGTCAGGTCGCGGTCGTACCCGGCGAACGCTTCGGGCAGCCGGCCGTTGAAGTAGCGGGACGCCTCGCACATCGCCATGCAGATCCGGCCGGCCTCCTCGCGGAAGCCGTACCGCCACAGGCCCCACGCGATGATCGAGTTGTCGAACGGCCAGACCGTGCCAACGTGGTACCCGATCGGGTTGTACCGCCCCTGGTCGGTGGCGAGGGTCCGCACCCCCCACCCGGAGAAGAGACGCGGGCTGAGCAGCTGTTCGGCAACCTTCCCCGCCCGTGCCTCGTCCACGATGCCGCTCCAGAGCAGGTGCCCCATGTTCGAGGAGAGCGCGTCGACGGGTTTGCCCTCGGCGTCCAGGGCGAGCGCGTAGTACTCGCCGTCGGCGACCCAGAAGTCCCGGTTGAAGCGTTCCTTCAACGCGGCGGCCCCGCGTTCCAGCTGGTCGGCCCAGGCCGGGTCGCCGAAGAAGGTCCTGGCCAGCCGAGCCCCGCGCATCTTCGCGTCGTACGCGTAGCCCTGGAGTTCGCAGGTGGCCCGGGGGAAGCCGGGCAGCCGGCCGTCGGCGTACGAGATGGAGTCCCAGGAATCCTTCCAGCACTGGTTCTCCAGGCCGGTGTGCGGGTTCCGGGTCTGGTACCAGATGTAGCCGGTGCCGAGCAGGTCGCCGTAGGTGTCGATCCAGTCGAGCGCGTGCCGGACCGAGAACTCCAGCGCCCGGACGAGTTCGCCGTCACCGCTCCAGCGTTCGTACTCGTCGAGGAGGATCACGAAGAGTGCCGTCGAGTCGGCGGCGCCGTAGTAGGGGGAGTGCGGCCGTTCCTCGAAGCCGGCGGTCTCGCCGTACCGCAGCTCGTGCAGGATCTTCCCCGGTTCCTCGTCGCGGAAGTCGTCGAGCCGCGCGCCCTGGAGCCCGGCCAGGAGGTTCATGGTCGGCGGCACCAGGTCCGGCATGAACGGCAGCATCTGGAGGCCGGTCAGCATGCTGTCCCGCCCGAAGAGGGTCATGAACCAGGGCAGCCCGGCGGCGAGCAGGTGCACGCCCAGGGCGAGGGACTCGTAGCGCAGCGCGGTCAGGTCCTTGAGGCTGCGCCGGTACGCCTGCTCCAGCGGCGTGAAGTCGCAGCCCAGCTTCGGTGCGCGCTCGACCAGCCGGCGGTGCTCCGCCTCGATGACCGCAGGGGTGCGGGAGCCGCCGAGCGGCAGGGACGCCCGCGCGTCCTCGCCCCGTGCGCCGTAGATGATGGTCGCCACGTGCAGCCGGGTGCTCCACTCTCCGTGCGCCGGCACCCGGACCGTGAAGGTCATGCCCCGCTCGTCGATGTGGCCGGGCTCGCTGGCCGAGACGACCGTCTCCCGGAGGAAACGGCCCCGGCGGTACGTCAACCGCAGCTCCCGTGCCCCGATGGTCGCCGTCGAGTTGCCCTTCTGCCGGGGGGCCTCCTTGATCTCGAACAGGTCGGCGAAGTCCGAGCCCATGTCGACGCGGACGGTGAAGTCCACGTCCCGCCCAGCGTGGTTGAGTACGGCCACCTCCTCGTCCAGCCCGCCCCCGATGGTCCGGCTCCGGATCACCGACACCTTGGAATTCTGGACGCGCGCCGACCGGTCGGAGCTGAGGAAGAAACGCGTCCGGTACGACTGCTCCTCGTCGACGGAGAGCGTGCGCAACCGCTCGCCGTCGAGGGTCAGCTGCCAGGTGGAGAGGAATCGGGTGTCGAAGGAGAACAACCCGGTCGCGACGTCGAGCGACGGCTCCAGGTCACCCCGCTCGTCGCACACCAGGAAGGTGTTGCCGTCGAGGATGCTGACCAGCCGATTCATTCGGGCCGTCCACTCTGTGGCCGGATCGGCGGGGGCGTGTGCCGTTCCCGGACGACGGTGCGTGGATCGCGGGTGCCCGGCGGTGCGGGGAAGAAGGTCCGGAAGACCAGGAACAGCAGCACGTTCCCGCTGATCGTGGTGTCGTTGCGCAACATCGCGGCGACGCCCTGCGCGTTGCCGGTGACCAGCAGGTCGAACAGGTCGGCACTGCTCTCCCAGACCGCGTCGGCCGGCCGCTGTTCCCGGCTGACCCGGATCTCCCGGTCGCGCAGCACCACGTACCAGTGCTCGGTGCGTCCGCCGGCGGACAGGTTGATCTGGATCGTCCCGTCGATCGGTCCGCGAACGATGTCCGGGGCGCGGGCCGGCAGAGACGCGAAGAACTGCTCGGTCGCCTCACCCACATCCGCATGGTAGGTGCGAATCGGGCAGATCTGGACGGGATCGGCGGTGCGCCGTTCGTCCGGGTCCGGTGCGTCCCGTCCGGGGAAGGCGTCAGTAGACCAGTGCCTGAGCCCCGTCGGCCATCGTCTCCTCGACGAAGACCGCTGCCCCGGCGATCCGTACCCCGGGCAGCACGTCGTCAGGGCCGATGTCGCGGCGGGCGGCGCACTGGGTGCAGGCGGTGACCTTCCCCGTGGCGAGGATGACGTGCAGCAGTTCGGCCAGCGGGGCCGAGTGGGGCAGCTCGAACTCCTGCGCCCGGCCGGGCAGCGCGAACCAGGTCGACTCACCGGTCAACCAGAGTGAGACGTCCACCCCGGCCGCTGCGGCGGTGGCGGCGACGGTGAACGCCTGCGCGCACCGCTCCGGGGCGTCCGCGCCGGCGGTCACCTTGACGACGAGAGTACGTGCCATGTGGGCCAGCATAGGATGACCGCGATGGTTACCGAGATCGGGTTCGTCAGCCTGCTGGTCGCGGGCCTCGGCGCGCTCGCCGGTGGTCTGGTCTACGTTGCCGTACGCATTTCGAGAGGTCATTGGTGAGTGTGAGGAGCGAGTCGGGTCTGCGAGCCCCGCAGTCGCGAACGAAGGTGGTCCGGTGAGCGACAGCGACAACCCCCTGGCCCCGCCGCCGTGGCTGAACGCGCCGCCGGTCGACCCGTACCCGTACGAGGAGAGCCACGACCTGCGGGTCGGGCCGAAGCTGCACCCGGCGGTGGACGGCCTGCTGCCGTACGTCGGGGTCTGGCGGGGTCGGGGCCGGGGCGGCTTCCCCACCATCGAGGACTTCGACTTCGCGCAGGAGATCCGGATCAGCCACGACGGGCGGCCGTTCCTCCACTACGAGTCCCGGGCGTGGATCCTCGACGAGGAGAGCCGACCGGTGCGCCCGGCCGGTCGGGAGGTCGGCTGGTGGCGACCGGTGCTCGGCGCTGACGGTCGGGCGACCGACGAGCTGGAAGCCCTGATGACCACCCCCACCGGGGTGATGGAGCTGCACATCGGGAAGCGCAAGGGCACCCAGCTCGAGTTCGTCACCGACGCCGTGGTGCGGACCGCCACCGCCAAGGAGGTGACCGCCGGTCACCGCCTCTTCGGCATCGTCGAGGGCGCCCTGCTGTACGCCCAGGACATGGCCGCCGTCGGCCACCCGCTCACCTCGCACCTCTCCGCCCGCCTCACCCGCGTCGCCGGCTGATCTCCCCGCCTTTCGCGGTTGATCGAGAGGTTTGCGTCACCCGGACCCCGGATCCCTGACGTGAACCTCTCGGTCAACCCCGCGAAGCGAGGGCCACGAGGCGGGCGGTGTGCGGGGAGGGGAAGTGGTGCAGGGGGATGCCGTCGAGGGCGCGGATCTCGGCGATTCCGCGTAGTGACGAGGTGAACCAGGCGGCGTCGGCCTCGCGCAGGTCACCGGGGGCGATCATCCGCTCCGCCGCGGTGAACCCCAGTTCCGGCGCGTGCGCCAGCAGCCAGGCGGCGGTCACGCCGGGCAGGATCCCGGTCCGTGCGGGCGGCACCGTGCAGAGGGTGTCCCCCTCCAGCCAGACCAGGTTCGCCGTCGGCCCCTCCAGGGCGTACCCGTCGGTGGAGACCCAGAGCACGTCGTCCACCCCGTTCCGGACCGCCCACCGGCGGGCGGCGCTGCTCAGCGCGTACGAGGTGGACTTGAACCCGGTCGGCAGCCAGTCCAGGGTGGCGCGGCAGTCGGCGGTGACGCCCAGCGGCAGCGTCGCCACGGAGATTCCGAGTCGACGGGCCCGTCGGGTCGGCTGCGGCACCTCGCCCAGCGTGGCGTAGACCGTCGGCGGGCCGCCGCCCTCCGGTCCCCGGGTGCAGACCAGCCGGAGCGCCCCCTCGACCTCGGCCGGCCAGTCGACGGTGATCGTGTTCAGCAGGTCGAGCAGGGCCGTGACCGGGGGAAGCCGCAGGTCGAGCCGGTCCGCCGCGTGAGCGAGTCGGGCCAGGTGTTCGCCGACCAGCCATGGTCGCCCGTCCCGCAGGTGCATGGTCTCGAAGACCCCGTCGCCGTGCAGCACCCCGAGGTCGTCGCCCCGCAGCACCGGTTCGCCGGTTGGCACGAGACCCCGGCCCAGCACCGCCACCCGGGGCGGTTCCGCCTGGTGGGTCCGCTCCGTCGTCCCGCTCAGTTCGGTCACGAACGCCGAGCGTAGCGGCGTACCGCGGTGGAGAGCCGGACCCACGCGGAGACCGATCTATGATCGGACGGTGTCCGAAGCCTCCCTCGCCGAGCTGTTGCGCTCCCGTGGGCTGCGGCTGACCCCGCAGCGGCAGTTGGTCCTGCAAGCGGTGCTGGACCTGGAGCACGCCACACCGGAGCAGGTGCATACCGCGGTCCGCGAGGTGGCCGCCGGGGTCAACATCACCACGATCTACCGCACACTGGAACTGCTGGAGAAGCTGGGTCTGGTCAAACACACCCACCTCTCGCACGGCTCGCCGACCTACCACGCCGCCGGTGAGCACCAGCACATCCACCTGGTCTGCCGGGAGTGCGGCAAGATCGAGGAGGTGCAGCCGGAGCTGCTGCGTCCGGTCGCCGACCGGTTGCTCGCCGAGCGCGGCTTCGCCGCCGACGTCGGGCACGTGGCGCTCTTCGGCATCTGCGGGGACTGTGGTAGCAGCCAGTGTGAAAGCGGGGAACAGGCATGATCGAGATCGCGGGAGCCGTACCGGTCGAGGCCATCGACACCGAGACCCGGGACCAGCCGGACCCGGCCCACCGGTCGGCCGGGGTACGCGGCGTCGCCGCCCACTACGGTGACCCGCTGCGCGAGCAGCGCACCCTCGCCACCGGGGTGGGTCTGGTCGACCGGTCGCACCGGGGCGTGGTGGCGGTGCCCGGCGAGGAACGGGCCACCTGGCTGCACACCCTGACCACCCAGCACCTGGCCGACCTGACCGCCGGCGAGGGCACCGAACTGCTCGTGCTCTCCCCGAACGGCCACGTCGAGCAGCACGCGTCGGTGGCCGAGGACGGCGACACCACCTGGTTGGACACCGAGCCGGGGGGCACCACCGGTCTGCTGACGTACCTGGAGCGGATGCGGTTCTTCAGCAAGGTCGAACCCCGGGACGCCACCGCCGAGCGCGCGCTGCTCTCCCTGGTCGGCCCGGACACCGCCGAGGCGCTCGGCGCGCTCGGCGTGACCGGGCTGGGTGAACCGGACACCCTCGCCGTGCCGGGTCCGAAGTTCGCCACCGGCTCCGTGCCGCCGCGCGCCACCGCCCGGTACGACGTCCGTCCGCTGCCCGCCGGTGGCTGGGCGCGACGTGGCCCGCTCGGCGTGGACCTGCTGGTCCCCCGGGAGTCGATGGACGATGTGGTCGGCACGCTGCGCGGCGCCGGGGTGCCGGTGGCCGGGCTGTGGGCGTACGAGGCGATGCGGGTGGCCGCCCGCCGGGCCCGGGTCGGGGTGGACACCGACCACCGGACCATCCCCGCCGAGGTGGACCTGATCGCCCCGGCCGTGCACCTGGCGAAGGGCTGCTACCGGGGCCAGGAGACGGTGGCCCGGGTGCACAACCTCGGCCGTCCGCCGCGTCGCCTCGTCCTGCTGCACCTGGACGGGGTGACCAGCGACCGGCTCCCGGCCGCCGGCACGCCGGTGACCCAGGACGGCCGGGCGGTCGGCTTCCTCGGCACCGCCGTGCAGCACTTCGAGCTGGGGCAGATCGCCCTCGCCGTGGTCAAGCGGAACGTGCCCGACGACGCCCGCCTCCTGGTCGGCGAGGCCGCGGCGGCGATCGACCCCACCCCGTCGCCGTAGCAGGCTGCCCCGGACCGCACCGCACCGCGCTGCACCGCACCGCGCTGGGGTGGTAGCAGGGGACCCCTGTTACCGCTTTTTGAGTAGTAGGGGTCCCCTGCTACCACCTCAGCCCTGCAACCACCTCAGCCCTGCAACTGGATCGACGTTCATACGACACGTTTCCCGAGTGGCGCACGAGTGACCTGGCGTGACCTGCGGTCTAGGATCGCCGACATGACAACAGGGACGTTGATCACGGTTGCCCCGACCGGTGCCGAGTCGGCCAAGGCGGAGGTGCCGGCCCTGCCGGTGACCCTCGACGAACTGCTGCTGACCGCCAAGGAGTGCGAGGCGATCGGTGCCGCCGTGATCCACGTCCACATCCGGGACGACGATGCGAAGCCCACCCTCGACCAGGGACGGCTGCGCGACACGGTGGCCGCGCTGCGGGAGAGCACCGGGCTGATCGTGCAGCTCTCCACCGGTGGCGCGGTGACCGACCCGGAGGCCGCCCGGCTGGCCGTGCTCGACGCCGGCCCGGACATGGCCTCCTGCACCATGGGGACGGTCAACTTCGGAGACGACGTCTTCCTCAACCGCTGGGAGTTCATCGTCGACCTGCACACCCGGATGCAGGAGCGCGGCGTCGTCCCCGAGTACGAGATCTTCGACCTAGGCCACCTGACCGCCCTGCAACGCCTGCTCGGCAAGTACGGGCTGCCGGCCGGCGGGCACGTGCACGTCGACTTCGTGATGGGGGTGCCGGGCGGGATGCCGGGCACCGCCGAGGCGCTGGTCGCGTGCCGCCAGGCGGTGCGGGACCTGCCGGAGGGCACCACCTTCTCGGCCACCGGCATTGGACGCAGCACCATCCCGGTGATGCTGGCCTCGCTGGCCACCGGGGGTCACCTGCGGGTCGGCATGGAGGACACCGTCACCTACGCCAGGCGGCAGCCGGTCGAGTCGAACATGCAGCTCGTCGCCCGCGCGGTCGCCGCCGCCCAGCTCGCCCAGCGTCCGCCGTTGACCCCGATCGAGGCCCGGCAGCTCCTCGGCCTGTAACCGCAGGTGGGGGCCGGGCGGCGGCGAGCGTGGCACCGGTACCGTTCCACCACGTGGGGACGACATACGCAGGTGGCGCGCTGCTCGCCGAGGTGGTCCGGTCGGGATTCGTGGAGGGCCTCCACCGGGGCTCGGTGGTGGTGCTGGACGCGTCCGGCGCGGTGCTCGCCGGCGCCGGTGACGTCGCCGGTCCGGTCTTCCCCCGGTCGGCGAACAAGCCGATGCAGAGCGTCGGCATGCTCCGGGCCGGACTGCGGCTGACCGATCCGGCGGACCTCGCCCTGGCGTCGGCCAGCCACGCCGGGGAGGAGTTCCACCTGGCCCGGGTGGCCGCGCTGCTGGCCTCCGCCGGGCTGGACGAGTCGGCGCTGGCCTGCCCGCCCGACCTGCCCCTAGACGAGGCCGCCCGGAACGCGGTGCTGTTGGCCGGCGGCGGCCCTGCCCCGATCGGGATGAACTGCTCCGGCAAGCACACCGGGATGCTGCTCACCTGCCTCGCCGCCGGCTGGCCCACCCAGGGGTACCAGCACCCGAGCACCCGTTGCAACAGCGGCTCCGGGCCACCGTCGAGGAGTTCACCGGCGAACCGGCCGCGGCGGTCGGGGTGGACGGCTGCGGGGCCCCGGTGCTGGCGGTGTCCCTGACCGGGCTGGCCCGGGCGTACCTGCGGCTGGTGCAGGCGGAACCCGGCACGCCGGAGCGGAGCGTCGCCGACGCGATGCGGGCCAATCCCGAGATCGTCGGGGCACCCGGGCGGAGGACAGCCGGCTGATGCGTGGCCTGCCGGGCACCCTCGCCAAGGTCGGCGCGGAGGGGATCATCGCCGCCGGCCTGCCCGGGGTCGGCGCGGTCGCCGTCAAGATCGACGACGGGGCGGCCCGCGCCCGGATGCCCGTGCTCGTCTCGGCGCTGCGTCGGCTCGGCCAGGACGCCCCGATCCTGTCCGAGTACGCCGAGCTTCCGCTGCTCGGCGGGGGTGTGCCGGTCGGCGTGGTCCGTCCGGTCTGGTAGTCGCACCGCAGCCCGGGGCGCCGGACGCCCTGCCGCCCGGGCGGCGACAGGGCCCCGGCCTGCGGCCCGGCCGCACGGGGGCGTCCGGGTTCAGGGGAGGAAGTCGAGCAGGGCGGCGTTGATCGGTCCGGGCCGTTCCAGCGGGAGCAGGTGGGCGGCGTCCGGTACGTCGGGGAGGCGCACCGCGTCCGGGGCGTTCGCGGCGATCAGGTCGGCGAGCCGGCTGATGTCCGGCAGGTCCGCCGCGCCGGCCGTCACCAGGACCGGCATGCGCAGTTCGGCCAGCCGTTCGACGGCGGGCGGCTCCGGTACGGTCACGTCGAGCGCGCTGAGTACGTGTTCCGTGGCGAGCGCCCGTTCGTCCATCTCCTCGGCGAAACGCAGCAGCGCGGCGTCGACGTCCGCTGGCTGCCGCTTCGGACCGACCACCCAGAACCGCACCTCGGCGGCGGCGCTGGCCGCGTAGTCGTCCGGGTCGACCTCGCCGACCAGGGCGTCCCACAGGTCGTTCGTGTCGTCGGACCACTCGTACCCGGTCACGGCGGTGCCGAGGAGCGCCAGCGCGGTGACCCGCTCCGGGTGGGTCAGCGCGGTGTCGATCGCCACCGCCCCGCCGAACGAGCAGCCGACCAGGGCCGCCCGTTCGATACCCAGCGCGTCGAGCAGGCCGACCACGTCCGTGTGGTGGGCGAAGGGGGCCGGGGGCAGTTCCGAGTCGCCGTATCCACGCAGGTCCAGGGTGATCACCCGGTGCCGGGTGGCGAGGGCGGGCACCTGCTCCCGCCACATCCGGCGGTCCGCGATTCCCGCGTGCAGCAGGAGAACCGGGGAGCCGTTGCCGGTGTCCTCGTACCCGAGTCGGGTGCCGTTCACTTCGATCATGGCCATTGGGGGACGCTATCGGACCGGCTGTGCCGCGCGGATGCGGACACCGGGGCGGAAACGATCTGAGACGTCGCTAACTCTGGTTAGCGTTCTGCTTGCAGGAGTTAGCGTCGGGGGTTAGCGTCGGAGACATGGCCACCCCGAAGGATCTGCCCCGCGACGTCGGTGTTTTCATCCGTGACCTGCGGCGCAACGCGAAGATCTCGCTCCGGCAACTGGCCGAGCAGGCCGGGGTCAGCAACCCGTACCTCAGCCAGATCGAGCGCGGCCTGCGCAAGCCCAGCGCCGAGGTGCTCCAGCAGCTCGCCAGCGCGCTGCGGGTCTCCACCCCGGCGATGTACCTGCGGGCCGGTCTGCTCGACGACCGCGAGGGGCAGGGGGTGCTTGCCGCGATCGCCGTCGACCCGGACCTGACGATGGCACAGAAGCAGTCGCTCACCCAGATCTACGAGACGTTCCGCCGGGAGAACGTCCGGCTCGCCGAGGCGACCGCCACCGCCGAGCAGGCCACCGCTGCCGCCGGCCCCACCGCCGGCACCGACCGCGAGGACGCCGTCGAGGCGGCTCCCGGCGCTCCGGCTGCCGCCGGTACCGGCCCGGCTGGCGGCCCCGCTGCCGGCACGACCCCGGACAGCCTCGCTGCCCGTGCGGCGGCGGACAACCTCGCCGGTACGGCCCCGGACAGCCTCGCTGCCCGTGGGGCGGCGGACAAGCTCGCCAGTGCGGCGGCGATGGTCAACCCGGCGGCCACCGGTCCGACCACCGACAGCGGCACCCCGACCGAGGCGGTGCTGGAGTCGGTCGCCGTTACCGAGGCCGGGCCGGCTCCCGCCCCGGGCACCCGTCCGGCCGGACGGACCCGCGTCACCAACTCCCGGAAGACCACCAAGAAGGCGACCGCCCCGGCGGTCGAGGAGGAGAATCCGTCATGACCCAGCCGAAGACCAGTCGCATCCCCGCTCCGATCTACGCCGCCGCCGGCGCCGGTGACCTGGCGCTCGAGCAGCTTCGCAAGCTTCCGTCCGTGGTCACCGACCTGGGCGTCCGGGTGGTCGCCGACCTCGGCGGAAAGGCCGTGGTGACCGGCTTCGAGCTGCGGCAGAAGGCCACCGAGACGCTGAAGACCGCCAACCTCACCGCCACCGGGCTGCGGGAGAAGGCGACCTCGGGCGACCTCGACCTGGACAAGGTGCGCGAGGCCGCCGGCCGCAACGCCGCCGTCGTGCTGGCCGGCGCCCAGGCCGCCCAGGAGCGGGCGCTGGCCGCGTACGGCGCGCTGGTCGCCCGGGGCGAGCGGGTGGTCGGCGCCGGCGTGCTGGAGGCCGCCGAGACCGTCAACGCCGACATCGAGACGACCGAGGCCAGCACGGACACCACCACCGCTTCCAAGGCGGCAGCCCCGGCAGCCCCGGCAGCCGAGGTGACCGAGGTGGTCGAGGTGACCGAGGTGGCCGCTACGCCGACCGACGTGGCCGAGGTCGCCGACGCCAAGCCGGCCACCGTCAAGCGGGCCCGGGCTACTCGGGCGAGTGCCGACACCCCGTCGGCGAAGCTGCCGAAGGCGACGAAGCGGACTCGCCCGGCCGTCGACTGAGCGGCCCGACCGCCCGCCGGGCGACCGTCGACCCCGCCCGCCCCTCGGGTACGGCACCCGGCGGCACCTGAACAGATTCACCACCGGCGACCCCGGAAGCGTCCTGTCGGACGATTCCGGGGTCGCCGGCATAAGCTTGCCGACATGGCCAACGCCGCGCCGATCTTCTTCCTCGATGTCCGCTCCGTGATCGAGCTGATCCTGCTCGTCTTCGCGCTGATCGTGCAGGGCGTCGCGCTGGTGCACGCCATCACCCAGCGCGCCGACGCGTTCCCCGCGATCGGGACCCTGCCCAAGGGCGGGTGGATCGCCATCCTGGCGGTCTGCCTGGCGCTCACCCTGCTCGGATTCGGCCCGATCAGCCTGTTCGGACTGATCGGCATCGCCGCCGGGCTCATCTACCTGCTCGACGTCCGGACGGGGCTGCGTGACCTCTCCGACGGCAAGGGTTTCTGGTGAGAGATTTCCGCTGGCCACCGCCGCCCGACGGCGGGCCACGGACGTGGGGACCGGGCCCGGGCGCGCCGCGTACCGGTCGTCCGGCCCTGCCGGAGCCGGAGACCGAGCTGGTCGCCACCCCGCACGGCGTCCGGCTGGAACGGCTGGTGACCGGGGCGGGCGACCGGACCACCGTGTTCGCGCACGGGCTCGCCAACGGCATCGCCACCACCCGACCGTTCGGCAGCGCGGTCGCCGGTCGCCGGGTCTTCTTCCAGTTCCGGGGGCACGGCCGCTCCGACACGCCCCCGGGCCGTGGAACTACCTCGACCTCGCCCGTGACCTGCGGGCGGTCGCCGACCTCAGTGGGGCGACCCAGGCCTTCGGGGCGAGCCTGGGCGCCGGGGCGCTCTGCCGGCTGCTGGTGGAGAGCCCGGAACGCTTCGAGCGGCTGGTCTTCTTCCTGCCGGCGGTGCTGGACCGGCCCCGGGACACCCGCGCCCGCCAGTGGTTGGCCGAGCTGCTGGCCGCCGTCGAGAGCGGGGAGGCGTCGGCCGTGGCGGACGTCGTCTCGGTCGAGCTGCCGCCGGCCGTCCGCAACACCCCGGCCGGCTGGGCGTACCTGCGGCAGCGGCTGGACCACCTGCTCCGGGACGGACTCGCGGCCGAGCTGGCCGGGCTGCTGGAACAGGCTCCGCTGCGGGACGCCCGGGCACTCGAAACGGTCACCGCGCCCGCCCTGGTGATCGGCTGCGCCGGTGACGACCGACACCCGGTCGAGGTCGCCGAGACGCTGGCCGGCGTGTTGCCCCAGGCCACCCTGCACGTGTACGACCGGCCGGGCGTTCTCTGGACCGACCGCGCCGACCTCCGGGACCGGATCTCGACCTTCCTCAACGACTGATCGCTTTCCACGAGCGATCGCCTTCCCGCGAGCGATTGCCTTCCCACGAGCGATCTGCTTTCCGTCGGCGATCGGCGCGGAAAAGCTGACCTGACGTGTCAGGTAACGCTGGCAGGGTCGGGGCATGACGACAAAACCACTGACCGGGAAGATTGCGTTGGTCGCCGGGGCGACACGGGGCGCCGGCCGGCAGATCGCGGTCCAACTCGGCGCGGCCGGGGCGACCGTCTACGCGACCGGCCGGAGCAGCCGGGCGGGCCGGTCCGAACTGGACCGGCCGGAGACCATCGAGGAGACCGCCGACCTGGTCACCGCCGCCGGGGGCAACGGCATCGCCGTCCGCGTCGACCATCTCGTGCCCGAACAGGTACGCGACCTGGTCGCCCGGATCGACGCCGAGCAGGGCCGGCTCGACGTGCTGGTCAACGACGTCTGGGGGGCCGACCCCCTGATCACCTGGGACACGCCGGTCTGGGAGCAGCCGCTCGACGCCGGGTTCCGTACGCTCCGGCTGGCGATCGACACCCACATCACCACCAGCCACTTCGCCCTGCCCCTGTTGATCCGCCGGCCGGGTGGGTTGGTGGTGGAGGTCGGCGACGGCACCACCGCGTACAACGCCGACAACTACCGCGACTCGCTCTTCTACGACCTCGCCAAGGTGGCGGTCAACCGGCTGGCGTTCGCGCAGGCCCACGAGCTGAAGCCGCACGGCGCCACCGCAGTCGCGCTCACCCCGGGCTGGCTGCGGTCGGAGATGATGCTGGCGCACTACGGGGTCACCGAGGAGAACTGGCGGGACGCGCTGGCGAAGGAGCCGCACTTCGCCATCTCGGAGACACCGGCCCTGGTGGGGCGGGCGGTGGCGGCCCTGGCCGCCGACGCGGACCGGGCCCGGTGGAACGGGCGGTCCGTCTCCAGCGGCGAGTTGGCCCGGGAGTACGGCTTCACCGACGTCGACGGCAGCCAGCCGGACGCCTGGCGGTACCTGGTCGAGGTGCAGGACGCCGGCAAACCGGCCGACGTCACCGGCTACCGCTGACCGTCCCGGTAGAGCGCGGCCAGCCGGTCGGCGGCGTCGGCCAGCCGGGTCCGCAGCTCCGGCGGGTCGAGCACCTCCGCCTCCGGCCCGAGCGCGAGCAGCAGGTCGTACGCCACCTCGATGGACTCGACGGGCAGCCGGGTCACCACCCGGCCCTGCCCGTCGGGTTCGCCGGCCCCCTCGACCGCCTCGTCGTACGCGAACGGGGCGTGCGCCACGTACCGCAGCGCGCGCAGGCCCGCCGGGGTGAGACGGACGGTGACCCGCTCGGCGAGCATCTGTCGGAGGAACGCCTCGGCCTGCTCCCGCCAGTACCCGCCCAGGTCGAACCGGTCGTCCCGGTCGAAGGTGTCCCCGTCCACCACCACGTCGAGCACCCGGTCCACCCGGTACGTCCGGTATCCCGTGCCGATTCGGCCGACGAGATACCAGGTGCCACTCTTGAGCACCAGCCCGTACGGCTGCACCGTGCGGTCGACCTCCTGTTCGCCGCGCCGGTACCGCAGCCGGACCACCCGGTCCCGCCAGACCGCGCCGGCCAGCTCGGCCAGCCATTCCGGCGGCGCGACGTGCCGGAACCAGCCCGGCACGTCCAGGTGGAAGCGTTGCCCGGTGCGGGCCGGCGCGTCCCGCAGCGACGGCGGGAGCGCCGCCAGCACCTTCAGTTCGGCGGCGGCGACCGCGTCGGCGAGGCCCATGTCCCCGGCCGGCCCGCGTAGGCCGGCGAGGAAGAGCGCCTCCGCCTCCTGCCGGGTCAACCCGGTGAGCCGGGTCCGGTACCCGCCGAGCAGCCGGTACCCACCGGCCCGGCCCCGGTCCGCGTAGATCGGCACCCCGGCGGCGGAGAGCGCCAGCACGTCCCGGTACACCGTCCGCTCGGAGACCTCCAGCTCCCGGGCCAACTCGGCGGCGGTCATCGCCTCCCGCGACTGGAGCAACAGGAGCAGGGAGATCAACCGGGACGCGCGCACCCGACCATCCTGCCCGGGTCACCGCCCGCCCGGCGTGAGCAGGCCCCGGTCGTACGCGGTCGCCACGGCGGCGGCCCGGTCGTTGACGCCGAGCTTGGCGTACAGGTGCAGCAGGTGGGTCTTGACCGTGGCCTCGCTGACGAACAGCCGCGCGGCGATCTCCCGGTTCGCCAGGCCCTGCGCGACCAGGGTGAGCACCTCCAGCTCCCGCTGGCTGGGTGCCTCGTGCCCCGGCTCCCGCAGCCGCCCCATCAGCCGAGCCGCCACGGTGGGGGAGAGGACCGACTCGCCGCGCGCCGCCGCCCGTACCGCCCGGACCAGCTCGTTCCGGGGCGCGTCCTTGAGCAGGTAGCCGGTGGCCCCGGCCTGGATCGCCGGGAGCACGTCGACGTCGGTGTCGTACGTGGTCAGCACCAGCACGCGGACGGTGGGGTGGGCCCGGGTCAGCCGGCGGGTCGCGGTGGCCCCGTCCATGCCCGGCATCCGCAGGTCCATCAGGACCACGTCCGGGCCCGTCGCCGCCGCCACGGCCAGCGCCTCCGCCCCGTCGGCCGCCGCGCCGACCACGACGAACCCGGGATCGCCGTCGAACATGCCGTGCAGCCCGTCCCGGACCACCGGATGGTCGTCGACGATCAGCAGCCGGATCGGCCCGTCCACGCTCATCCGGCAGCGCCGAAAGGCAGCGCCGGGACGGTGGCCGAGATGGCGGTGCCGCCACCCGGCTCGGACTCCACCGCCAGGTGGCCGCCGACGCCGGTGACCCGTTGCCGCATCGCGACCAGCCCGAATCCGCCGTCCACCGGCCCGTCGGCGGGCAGTCCGGCGAGGAGCGCGGGGTCGAAGCCTGCCCCGTCGTCGCGGACGTCCAGGGTCACCACGTCCTCCATGTACGACAGGGTCAGCCCGACCCGGGTCGCGTCCGCGTGTTTCGCCGCGTTGGTCAGCGCCTCCTGCGCGGCCCGGAGCAGGGTGACCTCGACCTGCGGGTGCAGCGGGCGGGGCGTACCGGTGGTGCGGACCTCGGCGGGCACCCCGTGCCGGGCCGACCAGGGTGTGCCCGCCGAAGAGGTCGTCCGGCCGGCGCAGGGCGGGCACCGACCCGAGCAGGGCGAGGATGGCGGCGGGCAGCGCCACCGACGGGAAGACCGCCAGTGGTTCCCGCAGGAACAGGCGGACCTCCACGCGGAGGATCCGGGCGAAGCCGGCCAGCCGGGCGGGTTTCCCGGCAGCCTGGTCCGGCCCGTTGCCCCCGGCGGCCTGGTCCGGCCCGTTGTCCCGGGCGGTCATGAGGGCGTCCGTCCCGCCTGGTCGGTCAGCTCCAGGAAGACGTCGTCCAGGCTGGACCGGCCGAGGCGCTGGGTCAACGCGGCGGCGGTGTCCAGCGCGACCACCCGGCCGGCGTCGAGCACCACGACCCGGTCGCAGAGCCGCTCGGCCTCGGCCATCAGGTGGGTGACCAGCAGTACGGTCACCCCCCGCTCGCGGAGCCGCTCGACCACCGCCCAGGTGTCCTGCCGGGCGTGCGGGTCGAGCCCGGTGGTCAGCTCGTCCAGGATCGCCACCTCCGGGTCGCCGACCAGGGCCAGCGGGATCGACAGCCGCTGCTTCTGCCCGCCGGAGAGTTTCCGGTACGCGACGTCGCGCTGCGCCCCGAGCCCCAACTCGTCGAGGAGGCGGTCGGGACGGATCGGCGCGCGGTAGAACGAGGCGTACAGGTCGAGCGCCTCGCGTACCCGGATCCGGTCCGGTAGCTGGCTCTCCTGTAGCTGTACGCCGACCCGGTGGCGCAGCCGGGACGCGTCCCCGTGCGGGTCGAGTCCGAGGACTGACACCGTACCCCCGTTCGGGACGCGTAGCCCGGCCACGCACTCGACGGTGGTGGTCTTGCCGGCGCCGTTCCTACCGAGGACGCCGAACACCTCCCCCGCCGCCACGGCGAACGAGACGTCGTGCACGGCCACCCGGTCGCCGTACCGTTTGTGCAGGTTGACCACCTCGATGGCCGGCATGACGCGCCCCTTCGCCAGGACCTTGCTCACCCCTCCATGGTCGTGGCGTCGGCCCGGCCCCGAATCGACCAGCGGGAGATGATCCGCAGCGGCTCCGGTGGAGGCGGAGAATCCACCAATCGGTGGATGTGGGCGGCGGCCACTAGGCTTCCGGTTCGTGGACACAACCAGGGTCACCGCCCCGGCGGCGAGCGCCGTCGGCCGGTTCTTCTCCGGGGTCGGGCTGCTGCTGCGCGGTCTCGCCCTGTACGCCCGCAGCCCCCGGTTGATGCTGCTCGGCATCCTGCCCGCGCTGATCACCGGTGTGCTCTTCCTGGGCGCCTTCGCCGCGCTGGTGTACTTCGTCGACGACCTGGCCGCGCTGGTCACCCCGTTCGCCGACGACTGGTCGGCGACCCCGCGCAACCTGGTACGGGTGATGGCCGGGCTGGCCCTGCTGGGGATCGGCGGCCTGGTCGGGGTGCTCACCTTCACCGCGGTCACCCTGGTCGTCGGTGACCCGTTCTACGAGAAGATCTCCGAGCGGGTCGAGCAGCGGTACGGCGGCACCCCCGGCGAGGTGGAGGTGCCGTTCTGGGGGTCGCTGCGCCGCAGCGTCGTCGACTCGCTGCGGCTCGTCGCGATCTCGGTGCTGATCGGCATCCCACTCTTCGTGGCCGGGTTCATCCCGGTGGTCGGGCAGACGGTCGTCCCGGTGGTCGGGGCGGTCATCGGCGGCTGGGTCCTCGCCCTGGAACTGGTCGGGGCGCCCTTCTACCGGCGCGGTATGCGCCTGCCGGACCGCCGTCGCGTACTCCGGGCCGACCTGCCGACCTCGCTCGGCTTCGGCGTGGCGGTCTTCGTCTGCTTCCTGATCCCGCTCGGCGCGGTGCTGATCATGCCCGCTGCGGTGGCCGGCGCGGCACTGCTCACCCGGCGCATCCTCGGCCAGCCCATCGAGGAAGCGGCCCGGCCGTGAAAATCGAGGAGGTGGCCCGGCCGTGAGAATCGACCTGGTCGAGGGAGACATCACCAGACAGCAGGTGGACGCCGTCGTCAACGCCGCGAACTCGTCCCTGCTCGGCGGCGGCGGCGTCGACGGCGCGATCCACCGCCGGGGCGGGCCGGCCATCCTCGCCGAGTGCCGGGCACTGCGCGCCTCCCGCTACGGTCGCGGTCTGCCGACCGGGCAGGCGGTCGCCACCACCGCAGGGAACCTGCCCGCCCGGTGGGTGGTCCACACCGTCGGCCCGGTCTTCTCGGCCGCCGAGGACCGCTCGGCGCTGCTGCGCGATTGCTACGCCAACAGCCTCCGGGTCGCCGACGAACTGGGCGCGACCGTGGTCGCCTTCCCGCTGATCTCGGCCGGGATCTTCGGTTGGCCGGTCGAGGATGCCGTCGGGCAGGCGCTGTCGGTGCTGCGCGCCGCGACCCCGACCACCGTCACCGAGGCCCGGCTGGTGCTCTTCGGCGTCGACACCTTCCGCACCGCCCAGCGCGTAGCCACCTGACCGCCGCCCCGCCGGCGCCAGGCCGGGCGGTCCAGGCGGGCGGCCCAGGCGGTCCAGGCGGGGCGGTCCAGGCGGGCGGTCCGGGCGGTCCGGGCGGTCCAGGCGGGCGGCCCAGCCGATCCGGGCGGTCCGGGGGTCCAGGCGGGGCGGTCCAGGCGGTCCAGGCGGGGCGGTCCAGGCGGTCCAGGCGGGGCGGTCCGGGCCGGGGGTGGAGGGCTGCGCGCGGGCGCGCAGCGTTGTCCTGACCGGCCGGTTCAGCCCCCCGCCGGCAGGTCGCGCAGGCAGGACCAGAGCGTGGCGACCGGCTGGTAGCCGAGGCGCGCGTTGACCGCCAGCATCGGCGCGTTCGCCTCGTCGTTCGAGGTGAACGCGCGGGTCACGCCGCTGGTACCGGCCCGGTGCAGCGCCGCGAGCTTTGCCAGCCGGGCCAGCCCCCGTCCCCGGTACGCCGGCAGCGTGGCGGTCATGTCCGACCACATCCGATCACCGTCCCGCTTGACCAGACTGAACGCGACCAGTTCGCCGTCGACCTCCACCGCCGTGCTGGCGTGGCGGTCCAGCCCGACGTTGTTCCAGACCTCGTAGCACCAGTTCTCGTAGCTGAGGGCGTCGGAGGCCACGTCCTCCGGCTCGTCCGCGCTCGCCGCGGCGTATGTCGTGTACAGGCGGCGCGGTTCCAGTTTGGTCAGCGTGGGTGTCCGTACCCCGGCGGGAAGGGCCGGCGCCGGTGGTGGCGTCCGTAGGTCGAGCAGGGCGTAGCGGAGTGCCCGGCTCGGGGTGAAGCCGCGCTTCTCCGCGAACGGCAGCGAGTCGACCGATACCCATGTGCGCAGCCGGTGGAGGCCGAGCGGCGCGAGGTGGTCCAGGGCCGCGTCCAGCAGGGCGGTGCCCAGCCCACGCCCACGGTGCCCGGGATGGACGTGCAGCATGGCGATCTCCCCGGAGCCCGTCGCCGACGTGCGGACGTTCCGGTACGCCGACACCCAGCCGACGACCGTCGAGTCGACCTCGGCCACGAAGGCGGTCCACTCCTCCCCGGGCGGGGGTTCGCTGATCATCTGGCGGGTCGACTCGACGCCCCGGACCAGGTACGGGTGGACGACCGCGCGGAGCGCGACGACGCCCGCCGCGTCGTCGGGACGGGCGGTGCGGACCAGGTCGGGAGCAGTCACCCCGGTACGGTACGGCCCGCCCACGCCCCGAGCCACGGCATTTCCCGCCCGCGCCCGGGCCCGCCCGCGCCCCGGGCGGGCCGCCCTCCCCCTCGGCCGCCCCTCGGCCCACATGATCCACACGACTTGCGGCATGTCGGGGTGTCGCCCGGCCCGGAGACCCCGACATGCCGCATGTCGAGGCGCGGCCAGCCCGAGGAGGCGGCCGAGGGAGGCCGAGGAGGCGGGGGCCGGGGCGGGGAGGGTCAGGCGGAGGCGCGCAGCACCAACTCGGTGGGGAGGATCAGGGCCGGCTCGACGGTCTCGCCAGCGGCGATGCGCAGCACCTGACGGGTGCCGGCCCGGCCGAGTTCCAGGATCGGCTGCCGGACGGTGGT
This sequence comes from Micromonospora pallida, assembly GCF_900090325.1. Lineage (NCBI taxonomy): Bacteria > Bacillati > Actinomycetota > Actinomycetes > Micromonosporales > Micromonosporaceae > Micromonospora > Micromonospora pallida. Next base: position 6,643,896 of record NZ_FMHW01000002.1, read on the forward strand.
CAGCGGCGGCTCGGTGTAGGCGGCCGTCTCGATGTCGTCGAAGCCGATCACGGCCACGTCCGCCGGCACCCGCCGGCCCGCCTCGCGGAGCGTCCGTAGGGCGGCGTGCGCCATCAGGTCGCTGGCCGCGAAGACGGCGTCCAGGTCGGGGTGCTCGGTGAGCAGCGTCCGCATCGCCGCCGCCCCGGACTCTCGGGTGAAGTCGCCGTACGCGACCAGCTCGGGCAGCCCGGCGGCGGCGACGGTGTCCCGGTAGCCGGTGAGTCGTTCGATGCCGGCGACCATGTCCTGCGGGCCGGCGATGGTGGCGATCCGCCGCCGGCCGTTCTCGATCAGGTACCGCACCGCCCGGGTCACCCCGCCGACATGGTCGACGTCGACGTACGGGACCGGGGAGTCGCCGAGCCCCCGGCCGCTGGACACCACCGGGATCCCCAGCCGGGCGAGGCGGGCGGGGAGCGGGTCGGCGCCGTGCAGCGAGGCGAAGAGCACCCCGTCGACGTGGCGCCCGGTGGTGTACCGCTCCACCCGGTCCCGCCCGGCCGGTGAGCCGGCGAGCATCAGCACGAGCTGCTTGTCGGCGGCCTCCAACTCCTGGCTGACCCCCCGGATGATGCCGGGGAAGACCTGGTCGTCGGAGAAGACCCGGGTGGCCGCCTCCGGCATGATCAGCGCGATCGAGTCGGTCCGCTGGGTGACCAGGCTGCGGGCGGCCAGGTTCGGCACGTACCCCAGCTCGGCCACGGCCTGGTGCACCGCGGCCCGAATCGGCTCGGCGACCGTGGTGGAGCCATTGACCACCCGCGACACGGTCGCCCGCGACACCCCGGCCCGCCGGGCCACCGCCTCCAGCGTGGGTCGCTGCGCCGTCGTCATCCCTGTCACCACCGCCTCGTCACAGCCCGTTCCGGGAGATCACCTCCTGGTACCACCGGGCGCTGGCCTTCGGTGTGCGCCGCTGGGTCAGGTAGTCGACGTGGACGATCCCGAACCGCTTCCGGTACCCCTCGGCCCACTCGAAGTTGTCCAGCAACGACCATACGAGATAGCCCCGCAGGTCCACGCCGCGGCTGATCGCCTCGTGCGCCGCCCGCAGGTGCCCGTCGAGGTAGGCGATCCGGTCGTCGTCGGCCACCTGCCCGTCCTCGGTGCGGGCGGTGTCCGGGAACGCCCCGCCGTTCTCCGTGATCATGAGCGGTACGCCGGGGTAGTCGGTGGCGATCCGCTCCAGCACCCGGGTCAGACCGGCCGGCTCGACCAGCCAGCCCATGTCGGTGAGGGTTCCGGTCGGCGGCAGGAACTCCACCACCCCCTCGGTGCCCGGGTACGTCCCGTCGTCCCCGTCCGCGCCGGGCCGCCCGGCCACGTAGGTCGGCTGGTAGAAGTTCAGCCCGAGCAGGTCGATCGGGGCGGCGATGAGCTTCTCGTCGCCGTCGCGGACGAAGGTCGGCTCGACAAACCGGGCGACGTGTTCCAGCATGTCCTCCGGGTAGCCGGCGCGCAGCAGCGGATCCAGGAAGATCCGGTTCTGCAACCCGTCGACGAGGCGTACGGCGGCGGCGTCGGCGGCGCTGGTCGGGTCGGCCGGCTGGACGTCGGCCGGGTTGAGGGTGATCGAGATGGTCTCCGCGCCGGCCGCGCGCAGCGCGCGGGTCGCCAGGCCGTGCCCGAGCAGCAGGTGGTGGACGGCGGTGAACGCGGCACCCGGATTCCGTACGCCGGGGGCGTGCACCCCGCTGCCGTAGCCGAGGTACGCCGAGCACCACGGCTCGTTGAGCGTGGTCCAGGTGCGCACCCGGTCGCCGAGGCGGGCGTACACCGCGGTGGCGTACTCGGCGAAGTGCTCGGCGGTCTCGCGGTTGGTCCAGCCGCCCCGGTCCTCCAGGGTCTGCGGCAGGTCCCAGTGGTAGAGCGTGACGATCGGGTCGATGCCCCGCTCGGCGAGGGAGTCCACCAGCCGGTCGTAGAAGTCCAGGCCGCGCGGGTTGACCGGGCCGGTGCCGTCGGGCCGGATCCGGGGCCAGGCGACGGAGAAGCGGTACGCCCGCAGCCCCAGCTCCGCCATCAGCGCCACGTCGTCGCGGTGCCGGTGGTAGTGGTCGCAGGCCACGTCGCCGGTGTGCCCCTGGAAGACCTTCCCCGGCGTACGGCTGAAGGTGTCCCAGATCGACGGAGCGCGGCCGTCGTCGTGGGCCGCGCCCTCGATCTGGTACGCGGCGGTGGCCGCTCCCCAGACGAAGTTCTCGGGAAATCGCAACGCTTTCACGCCTTGACCGCACCTTCCATGATTCCGCCGATGATCTGGCGGCCGAACAGGACGAAGACGAGCAGCAGGGGCAGGGTGGCGATGGCCGTCCCGGTGAACACCTGGGACATGTCCTGGTAGTACCCGTCCGACAGCGCCCGCAACGATAGTTGCACGGTCGGGTTCTCCGGGTCGTTGAGTACCGCGTACGGCCAGAGGAAGTCGTTCCAGGTGGTCATGAAGGTGAGCAGCCCCAGCACCGCGGCGGCCGGCCGGAGCGCGGGCAGCACCACGTTCCAGTAGATCCGGGCGGTGTTGCAGCCGTCCACCCGGGCTGCCTCGATCAGCTCGGTGCTGACCGCCTGGCCGGCGTACTGCCGCATCATGAACACGCCGAAGCCGGTGACCAGGGCCGGGACGATTACCGCGGGCAGCCGGTCGTTCCAGTTCAGCTTCGTCATGAGCAGGTAGAGCGGGATGACGCCGAGCTGGGTGGGGACCATCATCGTCGCCACGATCACCAGCAGCAGCGCGTTGCGTCCCCGGAAACGCAGCTTGGCGAAGGCGAACCCGGCCAGGGTGGAGAAGAACACCACCGAGACGGTGACCGTGGTGGCCACGATCGCCGAGTTGATCAGCCCGGTCAGGAAGTACGCGTCGGTGTTGGAGAACAGCCGGGCGATGTTCGCGCCGAGGTTGCCGCCCGGGGTGACCGGGGGCGGGACCTGCCCCATCGCGTCGCTGGAGCGGCTGGCCACCACGAACATCCAGTAGATGGGGAAGATCGACATGAGGCCGGCGACGATCAGCGCCGCGTAGGTGAGCCGGCTGGCCGACCAGAGCCGGTTCATCGGCCGCCCTCCTTCTTCCGGCCGCCGCCGGCGAGCCGGCGCAGCATCAGTACGTTGATCGCCGCCACGACCGCGATGAGCGCGAAGAGCAGCCAGGCCACCGCAGAGCCGTAGCCGAAGTTGTAGTGGGGGGCGAAGGCGTTCTCGAACATGTACATGGTCACCGTCTGCGACTCCCGCAGCGGTCCGCCCCGGATCGGGTTGGTGCCGGAGTGGAACAGACGCGGCTCGGTGAAGAGTTGCAGCCCGCCGATGGTGGAGATGATGACGGTGAAGATGATGGTGGGCTTGAGCAGCGGCACGGTGATCGACCAGAACTGCCGGACCCGGTTGGCCCCGTCGATCGCCGCCGCCTCGTACAGGTCGCGGGGGATGGCCTGCATCGCGGCCAGGAAGATCAGCGCGTTGTAGCCGGTCCACCGCCAGTCGACCATGGTCGAGATGGCCACCCAGGAGGCGAACCGGTCGGACTTCCAGGCGACCGGGTCGACGCCGACCAGGTCGAGCAGCCAGTTGACCATGCCGAACTCGCGGCCGAAGAGCACCCCGAAGACGATCGCCACGGCGGCGGTCGACGTCACGTTCGGCACCAGCACCGCCATCCGGAACATGGTCCGGGCCCGCAACTGGCGGTTGAGCAGGTTCGCCAGCCAGAGCGCGGCGAGCAGTTGCGGGACGGTGGAGATGACGAAGATGCCGAGGGTGTTGACCACCGCGTGCCAGAAGTCCGCGTCGGCCATCAGCCGGCTGTAGTTCTCCGCGCCCACGAACGCGTGCTCGGTGCCGAGCAGGTCCCAGTCGTGCAGCGACACCCAGAACGTGTAGCCCAGCGGGTAGAGCCCGAAGACCCCGAAGAGCAGGAAGAACGGCGCGATGTAGACGTACGGCGACCAGCGCTGGTCGAGCCGGCTGAGGCGTACCCCTTTCGGCGGCCGGTCCGGTGGGGCACCGGGACCCCCACCGGTGGCCGTTCGAGTCCGACGGTCACTTGTCGGCGGCCTTCTTGGCGTTGTTCACCGCGTCCTTCCAGCCCTCCTCGGGGCTGCGCTGACCGAGCTCGACGGTGCGGACGGCGTTCTCCACCTCGGTCCGGACCGCCTGGTTCTTCGGACCCATGTAGACCGGCTTCAGGGTCTTGGCGCCCTCGGCGAAGATCTGCCCGACCGGGGCGTCGGAGAAGTACGGGTTCTTCGAGTCGACGATCGCCGGGTCGGCGAGGGCCTGCGGGGACGACGGCAGCGGGCCCTTGGCCTTGAACGCGCCGATCTGCCCCTTGGCGCTGGTCAGGAACTTGGCCAGCTCGATCGCCTCCGCCTGGTGCTTGCTCTGCTTGGGCACGGCCAGGTGCGAACCGCCCCAGTTGCCGCCGTCGCCGGGCACCCGGGCGATGTCCCACTGGCCCTTGGCGGTCGGGCCGGCGTTGCCCTCGATGACCCCGGTCATCCAGGCCGGGCAGGCGATGGTGGCGAACTTGGCCTGCTTGAAGGCGGAGACCCACTCCTCGGACCAGGATCCGTACTTGCCGGACAGGCCGGAGTCGACGATGTCCATGGTGGTGTCCCAGGCCTGCCGGACCGCCGGGTTGCTGTCGACGACCAGCTTGTCGCTGGTGTCGTAGTAGTGGTAGCCCGGCCCGCCGCCGGCGGTCTGGAGCACGATGGTGTTGAAGATGTTGGTTCCCGCGTCGAGGAAGGACGCACCGGTCTTCTTCGCGGTGAACTGCTCACCGACGCGGATGTAGTCGGCCCAGGTCGGCCAGAGCTTGGACACCTCGTCCCGGGCGGTGGGCAGGCCGGCCTTGGCGAACAGGTCCTTGCGGTAGCACATCGCCATGCCGCCGACGTCGGTGCCGAGGCCGATCAGGTGCTTGCCGTCGGCGGTCAGGCCCTGGTTCCACTTCCACTCCAGGAAGTTGCCCTTCAGCGCGTCGGCACCGTGGTCGAGGAGGTTGACGAAGTGCTGGGGGTTGGCCTTGTACTCGACCATCAACCCCTCCTCGATGGCGACCACGTCCCCGGCACCCTTGCCGGCGGCCAGCCACTGGGTGAGCTTGGGGGAGTACTCGTCGAGGTTGCCGCCGGTGCCCCGTTCGACGATCTTGATGCCGGGGTGGGTGGACTCGTACTCCCGGTACAGCTCCTCGTAGCCGAACTGGCCGAAGACATCGACGGTCAGCGTGATCGGACCGCCCTCGGCGGGCTCGTCGCTCCCGCCGCAGGCGGTGGGCGCGAGCAACGCGGTGGCCGCCACCAGGGCGACCGCCGCGAGGCGGCGGCGTGGCATGACACCCATCTGTATCGGACCCCTCTCAGGTTGGTGTGTGCTGCGGCGTGGGGTGGGTATGTGAAAGCGCTGGGAGAGCGCTCTCACGCAAGGGTGGTGGGTGTACCGGATGCTGTCAAGAGAGCGCTCTCAGTCGTATGCCGAAAAAGCGGGGGCGGACCGCCCCCGCTTCGTCACCACCCGACGATCAGCCCACCCGCAGCCCCGCCAACAGGGAGTGGTCCCCGGTCACCTCCAGGGTGCCGAAGTCCACCCGTCCCCACAGCGCCAGCAGCAGGTCGCTGGCGGTGCCCACCGCGTGCGCCCGCGCGTGGTGGTCGTCGTGGTCGAGGATGGTGCCGGTGTCCAGCAGCGCCACCCCCTCGCCGCGCAGCCGCAGGAACCACTCCTGCCCGGCGTCCGTCGCCACCAACTGCGCCACGCCACGCCACTGGCCGGGCGTCGGGCGGCGACCCGCCGGCAGGAAGGTGTCCAGCACCTCGCTCACCCCGTCGGCCGCGAGCTTCGCCTCGACCGGCTCGCCGGCCGCGATGGCGAGCTGGGCGTCCCAGCGGTGCATCGCGGTCTCGTGCGCCAGCCGCCGCAGCCAGAAACCGGCCCGCTTCGGCTGCGGCGCCCAGTTCCAGGCCGGCACCTCCGGGTCCAGGCCGTCGAAGAGCGCCATCAACCGGTCGTACGACTCCTGCCAGACCCGCAACGGGGTGGAGTCGGCGGGCACCTCGGCTCGCTCCGGGCGAGGTGCCGCCGGTGCGGTGGCCTGACCCGCGCTGACCCGCTCGTGCGCGAACCGGTAGACCCCGGCGAGGTGCAGGACGAGATCGGTGACCGTCCAGCCGGGGCAGGAGAGGACGGGTGTCTCCGGCGGCGCCTCGCCCGCGGCGGCAGCGAACGCCGGGCCCTCCGTCCGGAGCGCGCCAATCCAGAAATCCTTGCTGACGTGCGGTCTGCTCATCGCGATCCTCCCGGGGTGACCGTGCCACCTGTGCCGCGCCACGGTTGTTCCCCAGCCTAGGGTGAAAGGCGTGCCAGACGTCTACGCCCAGCCGACAGCCGACACCGATTCCGCCGACGACCGTTCCCTGGCGAGATACACCACGCTGCGGCTCGGTGGTGCGGCGAGCCGGCTCGTGACCGCTGCCAGCGCCGAGGAGATCGTACAGAGGGTGCGCGAGGCGCACCGGAGCGAAGAACCGGTCCTCCTGCTCGCCGGGGGCAGCAACGTGGTGATCGGGGACGTCGGGTTCGACGGCACCGTCGTCCTGGTCCGCTCCCGGGGGTTCCAGGTCGTCGCCGAGGACGCCGACACGGTCACCCTCCGGGTCTCCGCCGGTGAGCCCTGGGACGACCTGGTCGCCACCACTGTCGCCAACGGCTGGTCCGGGGTGGAGTGCCTATCCGGCATCCCCGGTTCGGCCGGCGCCACCCCGATCCAGAACGTCGGCGCGTACGGCCAGGAGGTCGCCGAGACGGTCACCGGCGTCCAGGTGTACGACCGCCACGAGGGCAGCGTCAGCCGGATCGACGCCGCCGACTGCGGGTTCGCGTACCGGTCCAGCGTCTTCCGGTACAGCGACCGCTGGGTGGTGCTCTCCGTCGACTTCCGGCTGCACCGCTCGCCGCTGTCCACCCCGGTCCGCTACGCCGAACTGGCCCGGGCGCTCGGCGTCGAGGTCGGCGACCGGGTGCCGCTGGCCGACGCCCGGGACACGGTCCGCCGGCTGCGCGCCGGCAAGGGCATGGTGCTCGACCCGACCGACCCGGACACCCGCTCGGTGGGTTCCTTCTTCACCAACCCCGTACTGCACCGGACCGCGTACGAGCTGCTCCGGGAGCGCGCCACCGACCTGGGCGAGCCGCCGTCCTGGCCGGGCGAAGGGGACGTGGTCAAGGTCAGCGCTGCATGGCTGATCGACAAGACCGGCTTCGGCAAGGGCCACCCCGGCCCGGAGGGGGTGGCGATCTCCGGCAAGCACACCCTGGCGCTCACCAACCGCTCCGGCACCGCCAGCACCACCGCCCTGATCACCCTGGCCCGGCAGATCCGTGACGGGGTGCACGACCGCTTCGGCGTCACCCTGCACCCGGAACCCGTCCTGGTCAACTGCGTCCTCTGAGCCACCCGCGGCACGCTGAGGTGGTAGCAGGGGTCCCCTGTTACCGCTATTTGAGTAACAGGGGACCCCTGCTACCAACCGGCGGGGGCCACGGCGGACCACGGGACGGTCAGCTCGCCGAGTCGCCAGCGGCGGGGACGGTCCAGCACCGGCCAGCCCGCCTCGCGTAGGCCTGCCACCGTTCGCAGCCAGCGTTGCCGGGGGCCGAAGGGCGCGTACGCCGCCGCCGTCCGCCAACCGTCGTCGAGCGCCCGGATCAGGTCGTGCACCCGCTCGCCGGGGACGTTGCGGTGGATCAGCGCCTTGGGCAGCCGCTCCGCCAGGGTGGCCGGAGTGTCCAGGGTGCCCAGCCGCGCGGCCAGGGTCAGTGAACGCGGCCCGTCGGCGTCGAGCAGCACCCAGCCCCCGAGCCGGCCCAACTCGTCGCAGGTCCCCTCGACCAGCAACCCACCCGGGGCGAGCGCGGCGGTCATCGTCCGCCAGGCGGCGGCGACCTCGTGCTCGTCGTACTGGCGGAGCACGTTGAACGCGCGGACCAGGGCGGGCCGGAGCCCGGCCAGCTCGAACCCGCCCCGGGCGAAGGTGAGCCCGGGCGGGTCGGCGGCGGGCGCGGCGGCGGCCACCCGCGCCGGGTCGATCTCCAACCCGACCAGCCGTACGTCGGCGCGTACCCCGGCGGCCAGCCGGGCCCGCAGTTCGACGGCGGTGATCGGCGTCGCGCCGTAACCCAGGTCGACCACCAGCGGGTCGGCTGCCGCGTGGAGCCGGTCACCGCAGGTCGCGACGATCCAGTTGTCCACCCGGCGGAGCCGGTTCGGGTTGGTCGTCCCCCGGGTGACCACGCCCTGGGGCCGCTGTGCCACTAGCTCGCCCGGTGCACCTTGTGCTGGGCGGCCTGGGCCAGCGGACGGACCACCAGACGGTCGACGTTGACGTGCTGGGGTCGGGTCGCGCACCAGGCGATGCAGTCCGCGACGTCCTCGGCGACCAGCGGCTCGGCCACCCCGGCGTAGACCGCCGCTGCGGCCTCTTCGTCGCCGCCGAACCGGGTCAGGGAGAACTCGTCGGTCTTCACCATGCCCGGATCGATCTCGACCACCCGGATCGGCCGGCCGCAGAGTTCCAGCCGGAGCGTGCCGGCCACCGCGGTCTGCGCGTGCTTCGCCGCGGCGTACCCGCCGCCGCCCTCGTAGACGACGAGGCCGGCGGTGGAGCTGACGATGACGATGGTGCCGGCGCCGGAGCGCTCCAGCGCGGGCAGAACCGCCTTGGTCACCCGGAGCGTGCCGAGCACGTTCACGTCGTACATCCACTGCCAGTCGCCGACCGAGCCGGACTCCACCGGGTCGAGCCCGCGGGCGCCCCCGGCGTTGTTGACCAGCAGGGTGACCGGCCCGGGGGCCTGGTCGACGGCGGCGGCCAGCCCGGCGACCGAGTCGTCCGAGGTGACGTCGCAGGTGACGGCGGTGGCCGAGCCACCGGCCGCGACGATCCCGGCGACCAGGTCGGCCAGCCGGTCGGCGCGGCGGGCGACGGCGAGCACGTGGAAGCCCTCGGTGGCGAGCCGGCGGGCGGTGGCCGCCCCGATCCCGCTGGACGCTCCGGTGACGATGGCGACTGGGGTCATCCGGTCATTGTCGTCCCTCGGGCGCGGGGGACGCCCCGGCGCGGCCCTGCCGGCGTCGGATGACCTGCGTCACCGATGAGGTCCGTCACGCTCGCTGGTTGCCGCGACACATTTCCCGGCGCTGATCGGGAAGATGGGATTCGGCGTGCGGGTTGACCGAGGAGCGCCGGTCGTGCGGACGGCATTCACCGTGGCTGAGGGAGCGGACGTGGCGGAAATGCACACCGGTGTCGGTCGTCAGCGGGGTATCCGGCCGTGGCCGCGGCCCCGACGAATCGCCACGATCTCCGTACACACCTCGCCGCTGCACCAACCGGGCACCGGCGACGCGGGCGGGATGAACGTCTACATCGTGGAGGTCGCCCGTCGGCTCGCCGCAGCCGGTGTCGAGGTCGACATCTTCACCCGGGCCACCTCCGGCGACCTGCCACCGGTGGTCGAGATGGCGCCCGGTGTGCACGTCCGGCACGTCACCTCCGGTCCGCTGGAGGGGCTCACCAAGGAGGAACTTCCCGGCCAGCTCTGCGCCTTCACCGCCGGGGTGCTGCGCACTGAGGCGGCCCGCCCGCCCGGCTGGTACGACCTGATCCACTCCCACTACTGGCTCTCCGGACAGGTCGGCTGGCTGGCCAAGGAACGCTGGGGGGTGCCGCTGGTGCACACCGCGCACACCCTGGCCAAGGTGAAGAACCTCCAGCTCGCGGCGGGAGACCGGCCCGAGCCGAAGGCCCGGGTGATCGGCGAGGAGCAGGTCGTCGCCGAGGCGGACCGACTGGTCGCCAACACGCGGGTGGAGGCGCACGACCTGATCGGGCGGTACGACGCCGAATCGGCCCGGGTCACCGTGGTCGAGCCCGGCGTCGACCTGGACCGCTTCCGGCCCGCCGTGGGTGACCCCGTCCTGGCCCGGCACGCCGCGCGCCGTCGGCTGGGCCTGCCCACCGAGGGGTACGTGGTCGCCTTCGTCGGCCGGATCCAACCGTTGAAGGCCCCGGACGTGCTGGTCCGGGCGATCGCCGCGCTGCGGGACCGGGACCCGCTCCTCGCCGGTGAGGTGACCGTGGCCATCGTGGGTGGTCCGAGTGGGAGTGGCCTGGACCGGCCGACCTCGTTGATCGAGCTGGCCGCCACCCTCGGAGTCGCCGACCGGGTCCGCTTCCTGCCGCCGCGCACCGGGAACGACCTGCCGGCCCTGTACCGGGCCGCCGACCTGGTCGCGGTGCCGTCGTACAACGAGTCGTTCGGGCTGGTGGCCCTGGAGGCGCAGGCCTGCGGGACCCCGGTGGTGGCGGCGGCGGTCGGCGGCCTGGTCACCGCGGTCCGCCACCAGGTCAGCGGGGTTCTGGTCGACGGGCATGACCCGGCCGACTGGGCCGACACGATCCGGCAGCTCCTGCCCGACCGGCCCCGGCTGACGACGCTGTCCCGGGGCGCGGTACGGCACGCCGCGCACTTCTCCTGGGACCGGACGGTGCACGGGCTGCTCGCCGTCTACCAGGAGACCATCGCCGACTGCCGGAACCGGCTCACCTCCGAACTGGCCGCCGACGGCGCGGTGCTCTCCTGCGGCTGAATCCTCGCGCCCGGTCGTCGGCGCCGATTCCGCCCAGACCTCCACGTCGACCCGGCCCGGTCGTCGGGCTGGCCGCGTCGGCCGGTCGTAGAGTGGGGTCGATGAGCGCGAAGAGCGACGTTGCCGCCCTGATCGAGGACTACTGCGCGGAGCGGGAGCTGGAGCACGAGGCGACCGGCCCTACGTCGTACGCGGTCACCCTGCCCGGCACGCACAAGCTGAAGACGATCTGCAACCTGATCGTGGGCGAGCACGCGCTGCGGATCGAGGCGTTCGTCATGCGCCAGCCGGACGAACGGCGCGAGGAGCTCTGGGCCTGGCTGCTGCAACGCAACGCCCGCATGTACGGGGTGGCCTTCTCCGTCGACGCGGTCGGCGACGTCTACCTGACCGGCCGGGTCAACCTCACCGGGCTGGACGCCGACGAACTCGACCGGCTCCTGGGCGCGGTGCTGACCTACGCCGACGAGTCGTTCGACACGATGCTGGAGATCGGCTTCGGCACGGCGATCCGCCGGGAGTGGGAGTGGCGGGTCAAGCGGGGCGAGTCCACCGCGAACCTCGCCGCGTTCGCCCACCTCTTCGCCCCGTCGTCGGGCGAGGGTTCCGCGGCGGCCGGAGGTTCGGAACCGGCCTGACGGGTATGCCGCTGCGCGCGGTGTGGCACGGGGATCCACCGCGACGACGGACTGTCGAGGAGCGTGAGCGTCCATGGCTCAGCGGAACAGCTCTGGTCGCGGTGGGACCGCGACCGCGACGAGGCAGCGGGTGGGGAGTCGACAGGGCTCCTCGTCGGACATCGCCCAGCTACGGGTGGACGAGATCCGCGCGCGGCTGCGGGCGTACGGGGTCTCGGGCGTCTCCCGGCTGCGCAAGCCGGACCTGGTACGGGAACTGGTCCGGGCGGAACGGCGCGGCGGTCCCGCTAAGCGGAGCACCGGGCCGTCCGGGCGTGCGGCCGGGGGCGGTCGGGGAGCCGCCCCGGCACGGGCGACCGGCACCCGCGCCGGGCAGGGGCGGGCGGAGCGCAAGACGTCGACCCGGGCGGGTACGCGTACCGGGCGGGCCTCATCCCGGTCGGTACGGTCGTCCCAGCGGATCGACTCGACGGCGGACCGGCCGGAGCGTCCCGGGCGCAGCCTGGTCACCACTAGCCACGAGGTGATCCAGCGGTGGGCGCGGGCGCGCGGGGCGAAGCCGGCCACCATCGCCGGCACCGAGCGCGACGGCCGGGTCGGGGTGCTGACCTTCGACCTCCCGGGCTACCGGACGAGCCGGCGGCTGCGTCAGGTCACCTGGAACGAGTGGTTCCGCACCTTTGACGAGCGGCGGCTGAACCTGATCTACCAGGAGCAGCTGCGGGACGGTCGGCCCAGTAACTTCTTCCGGACCGAATCACCCGATCGAGAAGATGCCTGAGCCGTTTAGTGGAATGCGGGACGGGTATGCGCTCGTTGTCAACGGTGGAGTCAGGTAACCGGCTGTGACCGGTGAGACAGCTCGAAACGGTTGTCACGGGAAACTGACCGAACTAGCTTTATTGCCCTACGACACGCTTGGAAACGTTCGGGGGAGCGGCGGATCGATCAGATCCGCGCACCAGGTGTGACGTAGGGGGACAGGTGGACCATCGCCGTTGGGGGACGGCGCCCACCTGTTGAACCGGCGGCGCGAGCGGGCGACGCTTACGGGGGTGAGTGTCGCCCGCCGCCGCCGGGTGAACCAACGCGGGCGTCCGGATCCGACCACGTCGGGCTGGACGCCCGCTTTCGTGTCCCGGCAACACGTCCCCGACGTTCGGGGCCGGGAACGTGCGGCCCGGAGTGGGCTTTGCCGGGTGTCAGCGGGCCGGGGTGGGCTCCGCCGGGGCGGTCGCCGCCGCCTCCGCCGCCTGCGGGACGGGCGGCACCAGGACGGTGGCCGGCTCGACGACCGGCTGGCGCAGCGCGACGGCGCGCCGCTCCCGGGCTGGGCCGGAGAGCAGGTGGGCGGCGGCCATGACCCCGCCGATCGCGGCACAGCCCAGCCAGAGTGCGACGTTGCCCGCCTCCTGCCGGACCAGGCCGCCGAGGATCGGCGCGGTGGCCCCGGCGAGCTGCCAGGAGAGGGAGAAGACCCCCTGGTAGCGCCCGCGCATCTCGGCCGGGGAGAGCTCGGCGATCAGTGTGGAGTTCGACGGGGAGCTGAGCATCTCGCCGAGGGTCCAGATCAGCACGGTGAGCGCGTAGAACCAGGCCACCCCCGCGAAGGCGGTCAGGCCGAAGCCGACGCCCATCACGACCGAGGCGAGGGCGAGGACGTGGGACCGGCTGCGACCCCGGATCAGCCGGGGCACGAAGAGCTGCCCGAACACGATCAGGACGCCGTTGAGCGCGATCACCGACCCGTACGTCGAGGTGGAGAGACCGTCCTCGCCCATGGCGATCGGAAGCATCGAGATGTGCTGGAGGAAGACCAGCGCGCTGAGCAGGTTGAGCGCCACGAAGCCGAGGTAGACCCGGTCGGTGAGGATGGTACGCAGGGCACCCCGGGGAACGCCCGCCCCGCCGGCCCGGGCCACGCCGTGCTGCCGGGTCTCCCGGACCTTGACGAAGATGACCAGGGCGGTGGCCAGCGTGGTGGCCGCGTCGACGACGAAGAGCAGCAGGTAGTCGACCTCGGCGGCGAAGCCGGCGAGCACGGCGGCACTGGCGAAGCCGAGGTTGACCGCCCAGTAGTTGAGGGAGAAGGCTCGCAGCCGGTCCCGCTCCGGGACCACGTCGATCATCATCGCGCCGAAGGCGGGCCGGGCGGCCTCGGCGAAGAGGCCGAGCAGCAGCGCCCCGGCGGCGACCGCCCACAGCGGACGGGCGAAGCCCAGCGCGAGCATCATGCCGGCCGCGCCGACGTGTGCGGTGATCAGGGTGGGCTTGCGCCCCCAGCGGTCCGTGAGCACCCCGCCCGCGGTCGTGCCGACCGCGCCACCGGCACCCCAGAGCCCCAGCACCAGGCCGGCCTGGAGTTCGGAGAAGCCTCGCTCCTGGGTCAGGTAGATGGCGAGGAAGATCACCACGAACGAGCCGAGCCGGTTGATCAGGGTGCCGGTCCAGAGGTACCAGAAGGTGGCGGGCAGGCCGCCGGTCGTCTCCCGGAACCAGCCCCGTACCGTCCGCACGCCGCGCACCCCCGCCTCGTAATGACCAACAACTGTCTTGATGCCTTACGCAACCTAGTCCCGTCCCCTGACCGGGTCATCCGCTTTTCCACGTGGTGGTCGTCACCGCCTCCCGCCGCGTGTCCGACCCGGGGTTCGGGCAGGATGATCCCCATGACTGCGAGCGAAGGGCCCACCGTCGGGACGCTGGTCCTGCTGCGGCACGGCGAGAGCGACTGGAACGCCAAGAACCTCTTCACCGGCTGGGTCGACGTCGACCTGACCGCCAAGGGCGAGGCCGAGGCGCGGCGTGGCGGCGAGCTGCTGCGTGAGCACGACCTGCTCCCGGACGTCGTGCACACCAGCCTGCTGCGTCGGGCGATCCGCACCGCCGAGCTGGCGCTGCACGCCGCCGACCGGCACTGGATCGCGGCGCGCCGGTCGTGGCGGCTCAACGAGCGCCACTACGGCGCCCTTCAGGGCAAGAACAAGAAGCAGACCCTCGACGAGTACGGCGAGGAGCAGTTCATGCTCTGGCGCCGCTCGTACGACACCCCGCCGCCGCCGATCGACGACGCCGACGAGTGGTCCCAGGTCGGCGACCCCCGGTACGCGCTGCTGCCGACCGAGCTGATGCCGCGTACCGAGTGCCTCAAGGACGTCGTCGAGCGGATGCTGCCGTACTGGTACGACTCGATCGTGCCGGACATCCTCGCCGGCCGGACGGTCCTGGTGGCCGCGCACGGCAACTCGCTGCGCGCGCTGGTCAAGCACCTGGACCAGATTTCCGACGACGAGATCGCGAAGCTGAACATCCCCACCGGGATCCCGCTGCGCTACGACCTCGACCCGCACCTGCGTCCGCTCACCCTGGGCGGCACCTACCTCGACCCGTCCGCCGCCAAGGATGCCGCCGCGGCCGTCGCCAACCAGGGTCGCTGAACCGCCCGTCCGACCGGTAGCCGCCCACGGTTCCTGCGGACGAGCAGTCGCAGGCGAGTAGTTGGGCGTGAGCAGTTGGTTGTTAGCAGTTGGGTGTTAGCAGTTGGGTGTTAGCAGGGGCCCCTTGTTACCGCTTTTTGAGTAGCAGGGGACCCCTGCAACCACCCCAGCCCAGCCCACCCCAGCCCACCCCAGCCCAGCCCACCCCATTCGGGCGGGCGGCAGGGTTCAGACCGGTTCGCCGGTGACCAGGTAGACCACGTGTTCGCCGGCGTTCACCGCGTGGTCGGCGAAGCGCTCGTAGAACCGGCCCAGCAGGGTGGCGTCGATCGCCGTCTCGACCCCGTACGGCCAGGCGTCGTCGAGCAGGACGGCGAAGAGACCCCGGTGCAGGTCGTCCATGGCGTCGTCGTCCCGGTCCAGTTCGGCGGCGAGGTCGGCGTCCGGATCGGCCAACACCGAGGCGATCTTCGCGGCCATCCGGTCCGCGATGTCAGCCATGTCGGTGAAGATCGGCCGCAGCTCGGCGGGGACGACGGGGGAGGGGTGCCGCCGCAACGCGGTCTTGGCGACGTGGTCGGCGAGGTCGCCCATCCGCTCCAGGTCGGCGGCGACGTGCAGCGCGGTGATCACGGCCCGCAGGTCCGAGGCGACCGGGGCCTGCCGGGCGAGCAGCTCGCAGACCCGCTCCTCCACGTCCCGGTACAGTCCGTCGATCTCGGCGTCCCGCGCGATCACCACCTCGGCCGCCTTCCGGTCGGCGGTGAGCAGCGCCCGGGTGGCCTGCCGCATCGCGGCCCGGATCCCCTCGGCCATGTCGACCAGCAACTGGCTGACGGTCTGTAGTTCGGCCCGGAACTCGTCGCGCATCGTCACGTCCTGTCGTCGGTCGCCGCCCGTTGGGCCGGGACGGCGTGCTGGTTGGTTGCCTGGCGGTCCGGGCGGCGGATGGGACACCGCCGGTGCCGGCCCGGTGGTGCGGTGTGTCGCCAACCGTAGGGATGGGCGGCGGGCCTGGGGTGAACCCCGGTGAACCGCCATGGTCGGAATGGTGAACTCTGCCAAAAGCGAGCGTGATTCGCCCCATTATGCGCGGTTGCCAGGTGAACAATGACCCTACGATCGCCGGGTGGACTGGGCAGCGACGGTTGGCGTGGCGCTGGGACTGGTGGCCGGACTGGTCGCCGGGTTCCTGCTGGCCCGGTACGCCGGCCGGCGGCGCGCCCCGTACGCCAGCGTCGCAGGATCCGGGTGGAACACGGCAGAAAGGCCCGTCATGCCCGACGACCAGCAGGGGGGCCTGTCCGGGCTCGGCCGCAAGACGATCGACTCTCTCCGGGCCGGCGTGGTCGTGCTCGACGCCGACGACCGGCCGGTGCTGGTCAACCCGGCGGCCCGGGCGATGGGTCTGCTCCGTACCGGCAGCACCCCCGGCTCGATGGCCGCACACCCGTTGA
The DNA here is from genome assembly GCF_900090325.1 of Micromonospora pallida. Lineage (NCBI taxonomy): Bacteria > Bacillati > Actinomycetota > Actinomycetes > Micromonosporales > Micromonosporaceae > Micromonospora > Micromonospora pallida. The sequence continues at coordinate 6,660,121 of NZ_FMHW01000002.1, forward strand.
TCCGTACCCTCGCCGGGCAGGTGCGGCGCACCGGCGTGCGCCGCGAGATCGAGCTGGACCTGCCCCGGGGCCGCGACAACGTCGGGCCGGACCCGCTCGGGGTGCACCTGCGGGCGATGGGCATCGGCGGCGGACACGTGGCCGTCGAGGCCGTCGACGTCACCGAGTCGCACCGCCTCGCCCGGGTCCGCCGTGACTTCGTGGCCAACGTCAGCCACGAGCTGAAGACCCCGATCGGCGCGCTGCAACTGCTCGCCGAGGCGCTGCTCGACGCTACCGAACCGGTCGGCCCGGACGCCGCCGACCCGTCCGAGGACGTGGCCGCCGCCCGCCGGTTCGCCGAGCGGATCCAGCACGAGTCGACCCGCCTGGGCCGGCTGGTCCACGAGCTGCTGGAGCTGACCCGGTTGCAGGGCGCCGAGCCGCAGCCCGCCCCCGAGCCGGTCGCGGTGGACTGGGTCGTCGCCGAGATGCTCGACCGGACCCGCACCCGGGCCACCGCCCGGCAGGTGGCCATCGCCGTCGGGGGCGAGCGGGGCCTGACCGTGTACGGCAACGACAACCAGATCGCCACGGCGGTGGCGAACCTGGTCGAGAACGCGATCATCTACTCCGGCGAGGACACCACCGTCAGCGTCACCGTCCGTAGCGACGACGAGCACGTCCAGATCGCCGTCACGGACCAGGGCATCGGTATCGCCCCCACCGACGTGGACCGGATCTTCGAGCGGTTCTACCGTGCCGACCAGGCCCGATCGCGTTCCACCGGGGGCACCGGCCTGGGCCTGGCCATCGTCAAACACATCGCCAGCAACCATGGCGGACGGGTCGAGGTGTCGAGCACTCTTGGTGGTGGTTCGACGTTCACCCTTCGGCTGCCCGCCCGTCCGCCGGACGACCTGGCGGCGACACTCCAGTCTGCTGAGATCGAGGCCGGCCCGGCCGAGCTCCGGCAGGTCTGACCGTACCGAAAGGAAACCCCTGGTGAGCCGCGTTCTGGTGGTCGAGGACGAGGAGTCCTTCTCCGACGCCCTGTCGTACATGCTCCGCAAGGAGGGCTTCGAGGTCTCGGTCGCCGCGACCGGGACGTCCGCCCTCACCGAGTTCGACCGGACGGGCGCGGACATCGTCCTGCTCGACCTGATGCTCCCCGAGATGTCCGGTACGGAGGTCTGCCGGCAGCTCCGCCAGCGCTCCCACGTGCCGATCATCATGGTCACCGCGCGGGACAGCGAGATCGACAAGGTGGTCGGCCTGGAGATCGGGGCGGACGACTACGTGACCAAGCCGTACTCGCCGCGCGAGCTGGTCGCCCGGATCCGGGCGGTGCTGCGCCGGCAGAGCGTCGAGGCGGTGGAGAGCGGGGGGCCGACGCTGGCCGCCGGCCCGGTCCGGATGGACATCGAACGGCACGTGGTGACCGTCGACGGCGCGCCGGTGCAGCTTCCGCTCAAGGAGTTCGAGCTGCTGGAGCTGCTGCTGCGCAACGCCGGTCGGGTGCTCACCCGGGGCCAGCTCATCGACCGGGTCTGGGGTGCGGACTACGTCGGCGACACGAAGACCCTTGACGTGCACGTCAAGCGACTGCGCTCGAAGATCGAGCCGGAGCCGTCCGCGCCGCGCTACATCATCACCGTGCGTGGCCTCGGCTACAAGTTCGAGCCGTAGGGGTCAGGTGGGCCCCTGCAGCCGCTTTCTGTATGGCAGGGGTTCCACCTGCGAACATCTGGGTGAGACGGCCGGCCGGGTCAGCCGACCCAGCAGTAGCGGCGTTCGGGCCGACCGGCAGCGCCGTAACGCAGGGTCACCTCGGCCCGGCCGGTGCCGGAGAAGTGCTCCAGGTAGCGACGGGCGCTGACCCGGGAGATGCCCACCTGACTGGCGCACTCGGCCGCCGACAGGGTGCCCTCGTGCTCGCGCAGCGCGCGTTCGACCAGCTCGGCGGTCTCCGTGCTGAGGCCTCGGGGCAGGGCCGGGGTGGCGACCGAGCCGCTGCGGGAGAGCACCCGGTCGACGTCGGCCTGGTCGCTGACCACGGTGGCGCGTGGTGCGCTGCGCCGGGCCGCGTACTGCTCCAGGCGGGTGCGCAGCTCGTCGAAGCCGAACGGCTTGAGCAGGTAGTTGACCGCGCCGTAGCGGACTGCTCGGCGTACCGCCTCGGCCTCCCGGGCGGCGCTGATCACCAGCACGTCGCAGTCGTGCCGGGCCGCCCGCAGCCGGGTCACGACGTCGAGACCGAACATGTCGGGCAGGTAGAGGTCGAGCAGCACCAGGTCGGGCCGGAGTTCGTCGACCGCGGCGACCGCCTGCTCGCCGGTGCTCGCGGTGCCGACCACCCGGAAACCGGCGATCCGTTCGACAAAACCGCAGTGGATCCGGGCCACCATGAAATCGTCGTCGACGACGAGCACGCTGATCACCGGGCCTCCTCCCGCTCGTGCGGCACCGACATCCGGGCGGTGAACATCGCACCCTCCCCGGTGTTCGTCACCGCGATCTCGCCACCGCGGCGGGTGCAGACCAGCCGGGTCAGGGCCAGCCCGATGCCGCGTTCGCCGCCCTCGGCCGCCTTGGTGGTGAAGCCGTGGGTAAAGACCTCCTGCGCCAGCTCCGGGGCGACCCCGGGACCGGAGTCGCGGACGACGATCTCCACCGACGAGGCGTCCTGGCGCAGCTCGACCTCCACCCACGCGTCCCCGGTGGTGTTCGCCGTCGTGCCGGGGCTCCCGTCCCGACCGCCCGCGACCGCCTCGACGGCATTGTCCACCAGGTTGCCGAGGACCGTGGCGATGTCTGCGGCGACGTCCGGGGCCAGCCGGCCCAATCCGGTCCGCTCGGAGATCCGGAGCTCGACGCGTCGCTCGGCGGCCACCGCCGACTTGGCCATCAGCAGGGCGGCCACCGCGGTGTCGTGGATGCGGCTGGTGACGGTCAGGTCCAGCGAGGCCCGGTGCCGGCTCAGCGCGTCGACGTACCGCACCACCTCGTCGTGTTCGCCGATCTGGATCAGCCCGGAGATGGTGTGCAGTTGGTTGGCGAACTCGTGGGTCTGCGCCCGCAGCAGTTCCGTGGTGCTGCGGAACGAGCCGATCTCCTGCTCCAGCCGGGCCAGTTCGGTCCGGTCCCGCAGGGTGGTCACCGAGCCGAGCCGCCGGCCGGCCTTGTCGACCGTCATCCGGTTCATCACCAGCACCCGGCCACCCCGGACCACGACCTGGTCGCGCGCCTCCGGACCGCTGCCGGCCCCGGCCAGCACATCCCGCAGCCGGCCGGAGATACGCAGCTCGGCGAGGCTGCGGCCGAGACAGTGTTCGGGCAGGTCGAGCAGTCGCCGCCCGACCACGTTGATCAGGGTCACCCGCTGCTGCGGGTCCAGCGCGATCACCCCCTCGGCGATGCCGTGCAGTAGCGCCTCCCGGTGTTCGGCCAGCCCGGCGATCTCCCGGGGCTCCAGGCCGAGGGTCTGCCGCTTGATCCGCCGCGTCAGCAGCCAGGACCCGATCACCCCGAGCGCGCTGGCGATCCCCAGGTAGGTGAAGAGGTACGAGGAGGCACCGACCAGCCGCTCCGACCAGGTTGGTGACGCCTCCCCGATCACCACCACGCCGAGCTGTCGTCCGAGGTTCTCCTCCCGGGCGCCGAGCACGGGCACCTGGGCGACCAGCTCGCGCGACCCGTTGGTCTCCAGCTCGCCGGACCAGCTACGCCCCTGCGCCACGCGGGGGTCACCGAGCACCACCGGGCTGCCCACCAGGGTCGGGTTCGTGGAGCTGACCACCCGGCCGCGGCCGTCCGCCACGGTCACCGAGGTCACTCCGGCCTGGGTCAGCGCGTTCTGCACCAGCGGAGCGATCGTCTCCCGGGGCGCCGGTCGGGTGAGCCGGTCGCGGAGCAGCGGGTTCCCCGCGAGCTGCTCGCCCAGGGCGGCGACCCGGCGTCCCTCGACCCGGTTGAAGGTGGCCGCGGACTGGGCCAGCGACACGGCGGCGACGGCCACCAGCACCACCACGATGATCGCGAGCTGGAGGACCAACAGTTGCCCGGCGAGGCTACGGGAACGGGATGTGATCGCGACCACAAAGACCTCAACTTCCGCTGGTGACACAACGCAGACGGACGGTCTGTCCTGGGGCCATCATCTTGCCGCTGGACTCACTCGAAACGGAAGGGTAACAAGATGGCAACCAGGAGAAACGTGCTGTTCATCAGCGTCGCCGCCGCCACGGCGTTCGCCCTGGCCGCCTGCGGTGCGACCGCCGGGAAGGAGGACGCCGGCTCGGGCGACGACGGGCAACCGGTCAGCGGCCTGCGGATCATGGTGCCGAACAGCCCCGGCGGCGGGTACGACACCACCGCGCGGACCGCCGCGAAGGTGATGGAGGACGCCAAGATCGCCACCGGCGTGCAGGTCTTCAACCTGCCCGGTGCCGGTGGCACGGTCGGCCTCCAGCGGACCGTGAACGAGAAGGGCAACGGCAAGCTCGCCATGCAGATGGGGCTGGGCGTGGTCGGTGCCTCGTACACCTCCAAGTCGTCGGCGACGCTCACCCAGACCACCCCGCTCGCCAAGATGATCGAGGAAGCCGGTGCCATCGTGGTGCCGAAGGACTCGCCGTACCGGACCATCGGTGACCTGGTCGCGGCCTGGAAGGCCGACCCGAAGGGCGTCGCGGTCGGCGGCGGCTCGTCGCCCGGCGGCCCGGACCACCTCCTGCCGATGCAGCTCGCGAGGGCCGTCGGGATCGACCCCCGGCAGGTCAACTTCGTCTCGTACGACGGCGGCGGCGAGCTGCTGCCGGCGGTGCTCGGCGGCAAGGTGGCCTTCGGCGCCAGCGGCTTCGGCGAGTTCCTCGACCAGGTCGAGGCCGGTCAGATCCGGGTGCTCGCGGTGACCAGCGAACAGCCGATCGAGGCGCTCAAGGACGTGCCGACCCTCACGTCCGCCGGGATCGGTCTGGTCTTCACCAACTGGCGGGGGATCGTCGCACCTCCCGGCATCAGCGACGCCGACAAGAAGGTCTGGATCGACGCGCTGACGAAGATGCACGACTCCGACGAGTGGAAGGCCGAGCTGGCCAAGCGTGGCTGGACCGACGCCTTCGTCACCGGCGACGAGTTCGCCACCTTCCTGACCGAGCAGGACCGTGCGGTGGCCGAACTGCTCAAGCAGCTCGGGTTGGCATGACCGACATGACGACCCGCCAGGGCCGGGGTGGCGACCTGCCGCCCCGCCCGACCTCGACGACCGAACCCGTGGCGGACGACGTCGACCGACGGCCTCCGACGCCAGAGCCGGGGGTGGACGGCGATGCCGCGCCACCGCCGAAGCCGGACCGGGCCCAGTACGCCGTCTGTGCCTTCCTCGCCCTGGTCGGTGCGCTGGTCATCATCGACGCGACCCGCGTCGGGCAGGCGGTGAGCAGCGCCGACCCGATCGGTCCGAAGCCGGTGCCGATCCTGCTCGGTGTGCTGTTGCTGCTGGTCGCGCTGGTCTATGCGGTGGACGTGGCCCGCGGCGGCGCCGGTGAACCGGAGGCCGGCGAGGACGTCGACCTGAGCAGCCCGATCGACTGGCGGACCGTGTTGCTCCTGATCGGCGCGTTCCTGGTCAACGCCGTGCTCATCGACCGCCTCGGCTGGGTGATCAGCGGGTCGCTGCTCTTCTGGGGCTCGGCGTTCGCCCTCGGGAACCGCCACCACGTCCGGAACCTGCTGATCGCGGTCGCGTTGTCGCTGGTCACGTTCTACACCTTCGCCATCGGGCTCGGCGTCAACCTGCCCGCCGGCGTACTGCAAGGGATCCTGTGATGGACAACCTCGGACCTCTGCTCGACGGGTTCGCCAACGTGGTGACCCCGATGAACCTGCTGATCGCGCTCCTCGGCGTCACTATCGGCACTGCGGTCGGCGTACTTCCCGGTATCGGCCCGGCGATGACGGTGGCGCTGCTGCTGCCGGTCACCTACGGGATGGAGCCCACCCAGGCGTTCATCATGTTCGCCGGCATCTTCTACGGCGGCATGTACGGCGGCTCGACCACGTCGATCCTGCTCAACACCCCCGGCGAGTCGTCCTCCGTGGTGACCGCCATCGAGGGGAACAAGATGGCGCGGTCGGGTCGGGCCGCGCAGGCGCTGGCCACCGCCGCGATCGGCTCCTTCGTCGCCGGCACCATCGCCACCCTGCTGCTGGTGCTGGTCACCCCGCCGGTGGTGTCCTTCGCGATCAGCCTCGGCGCACCCGAATACTTCGCGCTGATGCTGCTGTCGTTCGTGGCGGTGACCGCGGTGCTCGGCGCGTCCCGGGTACGCGGCTTCGCCTCACTGCTGATCGGCCTGGTCATCGGCCTGGTCGGCATCGACACCGTGAGCGGCCAGCAGCGGCTGACCCTGGGGATCCCGCAACTCGCCGATGGTATCGACGTGGTCGTGGTGGCGGTGGGCATCTTCGCCGTGGGCGAGGCGCTCTGGATCGCCGCGCACCTGCGTCGTCGGGCGGCCGAGGTGATCCCGGTCGGGCGGCCGTGGATGGGGCGGCAGGACTGGAAGCGGTCCTGGAAGCCCTGGTTGCGCGGCACCGCGTACGGCTTCCCGTTCGGGGCGCTGCCGGCGGGCGGGGCGGAGATCCCGACCTTCCTGTCGTACGCGACGGAGAAGAAGCTCACGAAGCACCCGGAGGAGTTCGGCCGGGGCGCGATCGAGGGGGTCGCCGGCCCGGAGGCCGCCAACAACGCCTCCGCCGCCGGCACGCTGGTGCCGATGCTCGCGATCGGCCTGCCCACCAACGCCACCGCCGCGGTGATGCTGGCCGCCTTCCAGCAGTACGGCATCCAGCCCGGCCCACTGCTCTTCGAGCGGGAGTCCGGCCTGGTCTGGACACTGATCGCCAGCCTCTTCGTGGGCAACCTGCTGCTGCTCGTGCTCAACCTGCCGCTCGCACCCGCCTGGGCGCGGCTGCTCCAGGTGCCGCGCCCGTACCTGTATGCCGGGATCCTCTTCTTCGCGTCGATGGGTGCCTACGCGGTCAACGCCCAGCCCTTCGACCTGTTCCTGCTCCTCACCCTCGGGCTGATCGGTTTCGGCATGCGCCGGTTCGGGCTACCGATCCTGCCGCTGATCGTCGGGGCCATCCTCGGCCCGCGCGCCGAGTTGCAGGGCCGGCGGGCGTTGCAGCTCTCCGGCGGCGAGCTGCACGGCCTGCTCGGTGGCTGGGTGGCCTGGACGATCTACGCCGTCGTGGCGGTGGTGCTGCTCTGGCCGGTGATCGGGCGGTTCGTGGCCCGCCCGCTGAGGGAAAGGTTGGTGACCGGATGACCGTGCTGGTGGGATACGTGCCGTCGCCGCTGGGCAGGGCGGCGCTGCGGGCCGCCGTCGAGCAGGCCCGGCTCCGCGGTGAGCCGTTGCTGGTGGTGAACACCTCACGCGGGGACGCCTACGTCGACCCCCGGTTCGCGCCGGAGCCTGAGCTGGAGCGGGTCGGCCGGGAGTTGACCGCCGCCGGAGTGCCGTACACCGTCCGGCAGCTCGTGCGGGGACGGGACGCCGCCGAGGAGATCGTCGAGATCGCCGAGACGGAGGACGTGTCGCTGGTGGTGATCGGGGTGCGGCACCGGACCCCGGTGGGCAAGCTGATCATGGGTTCGACCGCGCAGGAGATCCTGCTTCGGGTGCCCTGCCCGGTGCTCGCGGTGAAGAGCGACTGAGAGTTCGTGGTGAAGAGCGACCGAGAGTTCCTGGTCAAGAGCGACCGAGAGAGGGAGAACCATGCCTGATCCCGCCACCGCCGACCTCGTCGACCGGTACGGCGACGCGCTCGGTTCCTGCGACACCCAGTTCCGTCAGTACGGTGGCCGGCCCGCCTTCCACGGACCGGCGGCCACCGTACGCTGCTTCGAGGACAACGCCCTGCTCAAGTCGGTGCTCTCCGAGCCGGGGGACGGCCGGGTGCTCGTGGTGGACGGCGGTGGCTCGGTGCACACGGCGCTGATGGGCGACGTCATCGCCGGCCTGGCGGTGGCGAACGGCTGGGCGGGCGTGGTCGTCAACGGCGCCGTCCGCGACGTCGCCGCCCTGGGCACCCTCCCGATCGGCATCAAGGCACTCGGGTCGAACCCCCGCAAGAGCGGCAAGACGGGAGCCGGCGAGCGGGACGTGCCGGTCTCCTTCGGGGGCTGCACCTTCGCGTCGGGCGCCGAGGTCCACAGTGACGACGACGGCATCGTCGTCCTGCCCCTGCCCGTCCGGAACGACCCCGGGACGCAGGGACGGTGACGACGGCACCGCTCGGCGGTGGGTCAGGCCGGGCTGGCCGGGTGGGGGGCGACCAGGCCCTGCCGGTGGCGGGCCGCGCAGAGCTCGGCGAGTTTCGTGTACGCGGGCTCGCCGATCAGCGCGGTCAGCTCCGGCCCGTACGACAGGTACATCGGCTCGCCGCCGACGTGCGCCTCCGGCGACGAGGTGCACCACCAGTCCAGGTCGTGTCCGCCCGCGCCCCAGCCCCGGCGGTCGAACTCGGCCAGCGTGGTGACCAGCACCTTGGTGTTGTCCGGCCGCTTGCTCCACTCCTGGTCCCGGCGGATCGGCAACTGCCAGCAGACGTCCGGCTTGTACTCCAGCGGGTGCACCCCGTCCCGCAGCGCCTGGGCGTGCAACGCGCACCCGCCCCCGGCGGGGAAGTTGGCGTCGTTGAGGAAGAGGCACGGACCGTCGACGCTCTGGGTGGCGGTCCGCCGGGCCGGGGTCTTGCCGTCGACGGTGTCCATCTCGGTCCAGTTCTTGAACCCGCGCCGGTGGTGCTGCCAGGTCTGCGGCGTCAGCCGCTTCGCGGCGGCCCGGACCCGCCTCTCGTCGTCGGAGTCGGTGAAGAAGGCGCCGTGCGAGCAGCACCCGTCCGCGGCCCGGCCGGCCACGATGCCGTGACAGCCCCGGCCGAAGACGCACGTCCACCGGGAGAGCAGCCAGGTCAGGTCCGCGCGGACGACGTGCCGGTCGTCGGCCGGGTCGACGAACTCGATCCACTCGCGGGGGAACTCCAGCGGGACCTCCCGGCTGCGGGGGTCCGTCGGGTCGTCCACCAGCACTCGGATCTCCATCCGGCCAGCCTACGCCCGGTGTCGCCCTCCGGCAGGCGAGCCGGGGGAGCGGGCGGGCTCTAGGGTCTTCACCATGCGACTTGGTGTCCTCGACGTCGGTTCCAACACGGTGCACCTGCTGGTGGTGGACGCGCACCACGGCGCGCACCCGTGGCCGGCACACTCCGAGAAGGCGGTGCTCCGCCTCGCCGAGCAGATCGGCCCGGACGGCGCGCTGACCCGGGCCGGCGCGGACGCGCTGGTCGAGGCGGTGAGCACGGCGCGGAAGTCGGCCGTCGACCTGGGCACCAACGACCTGATCGCCTTCGCCACCTCCGCCGTCCGAGACGCCACGAACGCCACCGAGGTGCTGGCCCGGGTCCGGGACGAGAGCGGCGTACGGCTGGAGGTGTTGTCCGGGGCGGACGAGGCGCGGCTGACCTTCCTGGCGGTGCGGCGCTGGTTCGGCTGGTCGGCCGGCCGGCTGCTGGTGCTGGATATCGGCGGCGGCTCGCTCGAGGTGGCCGCCGGCATCGACGAGGACCCCGACGTCGCGGTGTCGCTGCCGCTCGGCGCGGGCCGGCTGACCCGGGAGCGGCTCGGGGTGGACCCCACCACCGCCACCCCGCCCCCGGCCGAGGTCGTCGACGACCTGCGGCAGTACGTGGAGAAGTCGCTCGACCGGGTGGTCGAGCAGATGACCCGGGTCGGCTGGGAACGACCGGTCGCCACGTCCAAGACGTTCCGGACGCTGGCCCGGCTGGCCGGCGCGGCCCCGTCCAGCGCCGGTCTCTGGGCACCCCGCCAACTCACCCGCACCGGGCTGCGGCAGGTGCTCACCTTCATCCGGCACATCCCGCCCGCCCAGCTCGTCGGCGTGGAGGGCGTCAGCGCCGGCCGGTCGCACCAGCTCCTGGCCGGGGCGGTGGTGGCCGAGGCGGTGCTGCGCCGGTTGGACGTCGAGGCCCTGGACATCTGCCCCTGGGCGCTGCGGGAAGGGGTCATCCTCCGCCGGCTGGACCAGCTCGGGCCGGTGTGATCCGGATCCGGAGGGTACGGGGGGTTTGGGAGCGCTCGTCATGATGCCCGCATCGATGCGGGTTACCCTGGTCGGGTGACTCCCCGCGTCCCGGTGCTCCTATCCAGCTCCTCCGTCTTCCCCGAGCCGACCGCGGCGGCGTTCCAGATGGCCGCGGCGCTCGGCTACGACGGCGTCGAGGTCATGGTCTGGACGGACGCCGTCAGCCAGGACGCCGGCGCGCTGCGCGGTCTCGCCGCGCACTACGGCGTGCCGGTGCTGTCGGTGCACGCGCCCTGCCTGCTGGTCACCCAGCGGGTGTGGAGCGCCGACCCATGGGAGCGGCTGCGCAAGGCGGCGGAGCTGGCCGAGACGCTGGAGGCTCCGACCGTGGTCGTCCACCCGCCCTTCACCTGGCAGCGCGACTACGCCCGGAACTTCGCCGACGGCCTGGCCGAGGTCGGTCGGCGGCACGGCGGGCTGCGCTTCGCGGTGGAGAACATGTACCCGGTGCGGATGGCAGGGCGGCAGTTCGTCCCGTACGTCCCCGGTTGGGATCCGACCGACACCGGGTACGACGCGTACACCCTCGACCTGTCGCACTGTGCCGCCTCGCACACGGACGCGCTGGCGATGGCCGACCGGATGGGGGACCAGTTGGCCCACGTCCACCTCGGCGACGGCACCGGCGAGGGACGCGACGAGCACCTGGTGCCGGGTCGGGGCACCCAGCCCTGCGCCGAGCTGCTCTCGTCGCTGGCCGGTCGGGGCTTCACCGGCTCGGTGGCCGTCGAGGTGGCGACCCGGGGCGCGAAGAGCCGCGCGGTGCGCGAGGCCGACCTGCGCGCCGCCCTCGACTTCGCCCGCCAGCACCTCGCCGCCCCGTCCCCAGTCGACGCCTGACCACCGGCCGGGCCGTGCCTGACCGGCACCGCCTCCTGCGCCTGACCGGCACCGCCTCCTGCGCCTGACCGGCACCGCCTCCTGCGCCTGACCGGCACCGCCTCCTGCGCCTGACCGGCACCGCCTCCTGCGGTGACCGCAACGCCGCAGGGGTGGGAGGCGGTCAGCTCACGGAGGTCAGGGGGTGTCCGCGGTGGCGGCGCGTTTGCGGGCTCGGTGGGCGGCCACGTGCGACCGGGTGGCGCAGCGTTCCGAGCAGAACCGGCGGCAACAGTTGGACGAGGTGTCCAGGTAGACGTTGCCGCACCGTTCGTCCGCGCAGACCCCGAACCGGGCGCTGCCGTACTCGCAGAGCCAGACCGCGAGCCCCCAGACCGCGCCGGCCAGGTAGTCGACCGCGATCGAGGCGCCCCGGCTCGCCGGGTGCATGTGCCAGTCGCTGGAGTCGTGCCCGGAGATGTGCGGGTGCACCGGATACGCCTCCAGCAGGGCGTTCAGCTCGGCGACCGCCTCGGCGTCGCGGGCCGAGGCACCGTACTCGAAGACGCCGCGCAGCCGTTTCCGCGCCCGCCGGAAGGTCGCCAGATCCCGTTCCGTGATCTCCTCGCGCAGCCCCGCGTCCGCGGCGGGGAGCAGGGACCGGAGATCGTCGAGGTCGTCCAGGCGGGCGTTGACGAGGTCAACCCCATTCCGGGCGTACGCGTCGAAGTTCACACACCAACGGTAGACGACTCGTCAGGTCCGTGGCGCATCGATGTAGTGCGGCAGGAACCGGGCGTATCCGTCGGTGATCAGGTTCTCGCTCTCGCGGATGCCCGCGCCGGCCGATTCGCCGTCGACGATCCAGCTACCCAGCACCACCCGGTTGCCGGCGAACTCCGGTAGGGCCCGGAACTCCTGATAGCACCAACCCTCGTCGCCGTAGATGCCCGGGTTACTGATCTCGGTGCCCCCGGCGGTGACGATCCGGACCGACGCGCCCTCCCGGCCGAGCAGCGGCTTCACCACGTACTCGGACATCCCCCGAGGTGAGTCGAGGTACGCCGGAAGTAGCAGTTCGTGCCCGGGGTACAGCTCCCAGAGGACGGCCAGCAGCGCCTTGTTGGACAGCAGCAGCTTCCAGGCCGGCTCGATCCAGGTGGTCGGGGTGCCCGGTTGCAGGGCGAGGCGCCCGTACGACTCGGCGACCATCCACTCCCAGGGGTAGAGCTTGAAACAGGTGGTGATCGGCCGGTCGTGCCGGTCGACGAACCGGCGACCGTCCCAGCCGATCTCCTGGATCGGCATCAGCTCCGCCTTGAGCCCGGCCTGCCGGGCGCACTCGGCGATGTACCCCGCGGTGATCTGGTCCTCGCCGGAGTCCTCCTCCCGCGACCAGAACACGTGCACGGCCGGGTCGTGCAGCTCCCGGCCGATCCGGTGCCAGGCTGCGACCAGCCGCTCGTGCAGGCTGTTCCACTGGTCCAGGTCGGGCCGGGTCTGCTCCAGCCAGTACCACTGGATGATGCCCGCCTCGACCAGCGAGGTGGGGGTGTCGGCGTTGTACTCCAGCATCTTCGGTGGCCAGGAGCCGTCGTACCAGAGGTCGAACCGGCCGTAGAGACTGGGCGGCTGTTCCCGCAGCGACCGGGCCACCGCCTCGGCGGCCCACGCCGGGATGCCGAAGTCGGCGTACCGGTTGCGGGCCACCACGTACTCGGCGGCGGCGACCGACATCCGGTGCAGTTCCTCGGTCGCCTCCTCCAGCCGGAGCACCTCGTCCAGGTCGAAGGCGTACGCGGCGGTCTCGTCCCAGTACGACATGAGTTCGCCGTCGGGCAGCTCGGTCTCGGCGTAGACCAGCCCCTGCTCGCGGATGCTCGCCTGCCAGCCGGGTCGCGGCTCCCGGGTCTCCCGACGCACGTCAGCCGCCGCAGTCGGCCAGGTGGGTGCCGAAACCGCCGCGTTCCGGGACGGCCGCCGAGGCCGGCTCCGGGGCGGCGACGTTGCTGGTCGCTACCGGCTCCTGGAACGCCAACGCCACGGTGCCGCCTCCGCCGGTCGGGCCGAGGGCGCAGTCGTCATCGTCGTCGTCCGAGGTCATGTTGCAGCCGGAGAGGGCCAGCGCGAGCACGGTGAGCGCGCCGAGTTGCACGGTGGTCGACCGGAGTCGGCGAGGGGTGCGAGTTTCCACCCGTTCGTTGTAGCCCATGGTTGCCAGCACGTCGTCCCCCGGTCGGCAGGGAAATGGCCCTGGTCATCGCTTTTCCCGTCGACTATTCAGGGCGAATCGGACCAGTATGGAGGTGGCCGCTGGGCGGGCGGGGTTCCCGTCCCGGGCGTTACGCTCGGCTCATGCTCCGTTCGGTCATCCTCGCCGCTGCCCGGTCATCCCGGGTCGAGCGGCTCGTCGAGACGGCCCCCTACACCCGGGACGTCGTCCGCCGGTTCGTCGCCGGCTCCGGCACCGACGACGCGTTGCGCGCGACCCGCGAACTCGTCGCCGATGGCTGCACTGTCACCCTCGACTACCTGGGCGAGGACACCGTCAACCCCGAGCAGGCCATCGCCACCCGGGAGGAGTACCTCGCCCTGCTGCGGGCGTTGCGCGACGCCGGGCTCACCCCGGCCGCCGAGGTGAGCGTGAAGCTCTCCGCCCTCGGTCAGAAGTTCGACGAGCAGCTCGCCTTCGACAACGCGCGGGCCATCTGCGTCGCCGCCGACGAGGCGGGCACCACGGTGACCCTGGACATGGAGGACCACACCACCACCGACTCGACGCTGGACATCCTCGCCAAGCTCCGGAAGGACCACCCGCGCACCGGGGCGGTGCTCCAGGCGTACCTGCGGCGGACCGAGGCGGACTGCCGGGACCTGGCCACCGCCGGCTCCCGGGTCCGGCTCTGCAAGGGCGCGTACCGGGAGCCGGAGTCGGTCGCGTACCAGTCGGCCCGCGACGTTGACCGCTCCTACGTGCGCTGCATGAACGTGCTGATGTCCGGCGAGGGCTACCCCATGCTCGCCACCCACGATCCCCGTCTGATCGCGATCGGCGAGGACCGGGCGCGCTGGTTCGACCGGGGTCCGGGCGCCTTCGAGTTCCAGATGCTCTACGGCATCCGGCCGGAGGAGCAGGCCCGGCTGGTCGCCGCCGGCTTCACCGTGCGGACGTACGTGCCGTACGGCGACCAGTGGTACGGCTACCTCATGCGGCGCCTCGCCGAGCGTCCGGCCAACCTCGCCTTCTTCGGTCGCGCCCTGCTCTCCCGGAAGTGACCGCCCCCGCTTCCCGGAAGTGACCGGCCCTGCTCTCCCGGAGTGAGTGACCCCTCTGCTCTGCCGGATCGGCCGCCCGGCGTGGGCCGGCGGAGACCCCTTGTCCGCCGGCCCACGCCGGCCGAGCCTCCGCCGGCCCACGCCGCCCGGGCCACGCCGCCCGGGCCACGCCGCCCGGGCCACGCCGCCCGGGCCACGCCGGCCGAGCCTCCGCCGGCCGAGCCTCCGCCGGCCGGGCTTCCGGTGGCCCACGCCGCACACCGGGCTTCCACCGGCCCACGCCGCACACCGGGCTTCCACCGGCCCACGCCGCACCGGGCCTCTGATGGCCCGCGTCGCGCGAGGCTTCCGGTGGAGCCCGGCGGGCGCCCCCTCTCGACCCACCGCCCCCGTTCCCCGGCGGGTCGACGTGCCGTACGGCTGGTGGGGTCCGCTGACCGGCCGACCGGCCGGTACCTGGCCGATGTGACGGTCAGCGGGCGCCCCTGAAAACTATCTAGCTAGATATCGACGAGTCTATCTAGAAGGTTTTCTTTCGGGTACCGCCAATGTGGCCCGGTGGCTCTTGACGGAGCGGGACGTCAACAGTTGGGCTCGGGGCGCGGGGTGGTCGGCGCGGCGGTGGCCGGGTCGTCACCGGGTGGGTTGGTGACCGCCGAGCGGGCCGCCCGTACGCCGTCGGTGGTGAGCCGGTAGTACCGACGGCGCGGCCGCCCCTGGACCTCGTGCGCCGCCGGGTCCTCCCAGAAGCTCTCCACCCAGCCGGCCAGCTCGAGCCGGGCCAGGAGCGGGTGCAGCGTGCCGGTCTTCAGCTCGGTCTGGTGGGCGATGTCCCGGCCGTACCGGGGCCGGTCCGGCTCGGCGAGGAGCAGCCGCAGCACCTCGACCGTCTGCGGGGTGAGCCGAGGCCCGGTACGCGCCATGACCGGAGTCTAGGTAAGGGGAAGCCCCCGGTAAGCCGGCGCAAACGGCAGTCCGGACAGCCGAACGGCGTACTCTTCCCGCCGTGGCGGCCGAGCGACCCGGCCATCCACGCGGGCCATCCGCGAAGGTACGACCCGATGCCCCTGCACCGGACCACGCTCATGATCGACCACCTCCCGGACCGCCGGGCGGGTCTGGGACACTGAGTGCGCTCCCAGTGCGGAGCCCCGTGTCCGCAAAGCGGCCCGGGGCGCCCGCCCGGTGGCCCCGGTGGCGCCACCGGAGCCACCGGGCGTCCTCCGCCGCGGTTCGACAGGGACCGGGCGTCGTCCCTGAGTTCGACAGGCACCGGGCGTTCTCCCTGAGCTCAACCGCCACCGGGCGTCGTCCGTCAGCCACCGAGCGTCTTCCGGTGCAGCTCAACGGGGGTGGAAGCGGTACCGTCACGAGATCAAATGCGCGAAGGGATCGCGCCGTTCACAGCCGTCCCGTTACCGTACTGGTAACACGCGCGTTGCCCTCGTGGCGGGACGGACCCCGTCGCAGGCCGCGCTGGGCATGGGATGGGTCGGTGAGCCATGGCCGGGTCGCAGTCCGACGGGCGGCTGTCGGAGGTCAAGTTCCTCACCGTTGCCGAGGTGGCGGCGGTGATGCGGGTGTCGAAGATGACGGTCTACCGGCTCGTGCACAGCGGTGAGTTGACCGCGGTGCGGGTCGGACGGTCGTTCCGGGTGCCCGAACACGCGGTGCACGAGTACCTGCGCGGAGCGTTCTCCGAGACCGCCTGACCGACGCGGCGTACGGCGGGGTGGACGTGGCGTACGGCGGCCTGCGACGGTGGTGTGTCGGACGGCCCGCGGGGTACGTGACGACGAGCATCGACGGGGGCGCGTTGGTCCTGCTGACGCTCTCCGGCTACCCTGGTTCCGACCGTGACCACCCAGCGGTGCGCCCCGACGCCCACCCACCAGGTCCGGTCCGTTGTCCGCAAGCGGTACCAGCACCATGTCGTGGTGCCTCTGGTCCGCCCCGCACGTTGCATCGAAAGGCTGTCGTATGGGCTCGGTGGTCAAGAAGCGCCGCAAGCGCATGGCTAAGAAGAAGCACCGCAAGCTGCTGCGCAAGACCCGCGTCCAGCGTCGCCGTCTCGGCAAGTGACCGGCGCCGGGCGCGACCCGGCACCGGTACCACTTGCCATCTGTCGACCTCGGAGGCTCAGATGAGAAGGCCGTGGATGTCCCGGCTCGATGATCCGGCCTGCCGGGCAGGGTGCGCGACATGACCCCCGGTGGCACCTCGGGTGCTCCGGGGGTCGTCGTCGTGACCGGGGTCGGCCGCTACCTCGGCGCGCACGTCGCCGCCCGGCTCGCCGCCGACCCGAGGATCGACCGGGTGATCGGCGTCGACCCGCCCGGCGCGGCGGAGCCGGCCGACCTGCTCGACCGGATCGAGCGGGTGCACGTCGACGCCGGCTCGCTCGGCGACCTCCTCGCCGACCTGGCGGTCGACGCGGTGGTCCACCTGGCCCTGGTCACCGCCCCCGATCGGCAGCAGGGCGGACGGGCGGCGATGAAGGAACAGAACGTCATCGGCACCATGCAGCTCCTCGCCGCCTGCCAGCGTGCGCCCCGGCTGCGCAAGGTCGTCGTCCGGTCGTCGACCGCCGCCTACGGGGTTTCCTTCCGCGACCCGGCGGTGTTCACCGAGGAGACCGAGCCGCGCGAGCTGCCCCGGGGCGGGTTCGGCCGCGACATCCTCGACATCGAGGGGTACGTCCGCGGCTTCCGCCGGCGCCGTCCCGACGTCACCGCGACCGTGCTGCGCTTCGCGCCGTTCATCGGCTCCACCGCCGACACGACCCTCACCCGGTACTTCCGCCAGCCGGTCGTCCCCACCGTCCTCGGTCGGGACCCCCGGTTGCAGTTCGTCCACTTCGACGACGCCCTGGAGGTGCTGCACCGCTCGGTCGTCGAGGACCACCCCGGCACCTACAACGTCGCCGGTCCCGGTGTGCTCTCGCTCTCGCAGGCCATCCGCCGGGCCGGCCGGATCGAGGTGCCGGTGCTGGAACCGGGGCTGTCCGGGGCGATCGCACTGGCCCGTACGCTCGGGTACGGCCGACTCGGCCTCGACCAGGTCGACCTCTTCGTGCACGGCCGGGTGGTCGACACCAGCCGGCTCGTCGCGGAGTACGGCTTCACCCCCCGCTCCACCGCCGCCGCCTTCGACGACTTCATCCGCGCCCACCACGGTGGCGTGGTGGTGACCCGCGACCAGATCGCCGCCGCCGAGCAGGCCGTCCTCGCCGGTATCCGGCAGGTCCGGGAAGCCGTTCGGGAGCAGTCGTGAGCCGGCCGGACGAGACCGGGCGGGACGCGACGGTGGGGCGTCCGTTCGATCCGCCGGACGCCGCCGACCTGGCCCGACCCGCCCGCCGCAACGGTCACCACCCGGCACCCCCCGCCGTGCCGGACGGCCCGCTCGACCAGTGGGACCGCCGGGTCGCCCAGGGCCTGGCCTTCCTGCGCCGTCGGCTGGCCGGGGACTACGAGATCGACGAGTTCGGGTTCGACCCGGAACTCACCGAGGCGCTCTTCCACCCGGTGCTGCGCCTGCTCTACCGGGACTGGTTCCGAACCGAGATCACCGGGCTGGAACACGTACCCGCCGAGGGGGCCGGCCTGGTGGTCGGCAACCACTCCGGCACCGTGGCGCTGGACGCGCTGATCGTCTCCGCCGCCCTGCACGACCGGCACCCGGCGCACCGGTTCCTCCGGCTGCTCGGCGCCGACCTGGTCTTCCGGATGCCGGTCGTCTCCGAGGTGGCCCGCAAGTCCGGCGGCACGGTCGCCTGCAACCCGGACGCCGAGCGGCTGCTGCGCAACGGTGAGCTGGTCGGCGTCTGGCCCGAGGGCTTCAAGGGCATCGGCAAGCTCTACGCCGACCGGTACAAGCTGCAACGCTTCGGCCGGGGCGGGTTCGTCTCGGCGGCGCTGCGCACCGGCACCCCGATCGTTCCGGTGGCCATCGTCGGCGCCGAGGAGACCTATCCGATGCTCGCCGACATCAAGCCGCTCGCCCGCCTGCTCAAGCTTCCCTACTTCCCGATCACCCCGACCTTCCCGTGGCTCGGGCCGCTGGGCCTGGTGCCGCTGCCGAGCAAGTGGCTGATCGAGTTCTGCCCGCCGATCCCCACCGCGCACCTGACCGACTCGGCCGACGACCCGCTGGTCGTGTTCAACCTCGCCGACCAGGTCCGGGAGACCATCCAGCAGACCCTGCACGAACTCCTGGAACGCCGGCCCGACCCGTTCGGCCCCTGACCCGGCGCGGCTGCCCCGGGTGTCCTGCGGGACCACCCGGTCGGTATCGACCGGTTACGATGTGTCTGGCCACTTGACCACAGGGGGACTGACATGGGTAGTCGATGGCGGACCGTCCGGCGGCACCTCGCCGCCGCACTGCTGGCACTGACCATGGGAGCGGTCATCCTGCCCGCACCCGCGCAGGCGGTGGACTACCCCGGCGGGCGGCGCATCTACAGCGTCGCGCTCGGGGCCATCCCCGCGGCCGGCGCGCCCGCCACCGGTCCGGTCTGGGTCCGGTTGGCGACCTACTACTTCTTCGGCGACGGCACGGTCACCGAGAGCTTCTGGTACTGGAACCGGGCCACCGTCGTCGGGGCCGCCGGCTCGGGTGTCCGGACGACCGGCTGCGCCGGCCACGACTGCGAGGTGCGGACCGCCGCCGGGTTCCAGCCCGGTGGCCTGGTGAAGAGCCTGAGCGGCACGTACACCAACTCCGGTGACTCCATTACCATCACCTGGAGCGGGGACGTCCAGGAGACCTGGCGGGTCAGCGAGCCCGCCAGCGACCTGGCCCGGCTCGACTTCGTCAGCTCCAACTACGGGGTCACCGTCGGCTGGGGCTTCGGCAGCTCCGCCTCGAACGACGCGTACACGCCGGTCAGCAGCATCCCGCTGACCCAGTACACCGGCCGGTACGCCGGATACAGCGGAAGCGTCGGCGCCGCCGGCCCCAGCGGAATGGACCTCCGGTCGTTCTCCCGGTGCAACGGCAACTGCCTGAGCTGGCTCAGCCCGCCGACCGCCACCTGCTCGTCCTGCCCGAACGGCGCGACATCCTCCCCGATCCGCTACTACCTCGCGGGAGCGGGCCGACGGAACTTCTACGAGCACTGGTGCACCTGCCTGACGTCGAGCACCTGCTACACCGGCGGATCGCACCGCAAGCCGCAACTCCAGGTGATCGGCGACAACGGGACGTTCCACGGGTGGGTCGGCGTGGAGGCATCCAACTCCACGGCGAACGCCGGCTACTTCGCGGTGCACTTCCACGTGAACGTCTGACCGGCCCGGGGGCACCGCCCCCGGCTCAGGTCAGGGTGCGCAGGTCCAGGGCGTGCCAGCCGGTGACCGTACGCCCGCCGGTGGACCACCAGAGCACGTCGCCCCGGCAGAACACCAGCCCCACCCCGTCGGCCACCAGCAGCGTGCGCCGCCGGGTGACGTCGTAGAGCCGCAACTGCGTGGTGCCGTCGGTCGGGGCCGACGGCTCGGTGTGACGGAGCACCTCGAACCGGTCGCGTACCGCCACGTCCACCAGCGCGGCGCTGACGTTGCCACCGGCCACCCGGTGCCGGTCCCGGCCGTCCGGGCGGAGCAGGTCCAGCCGGCCCGGTCCCGCCCCGGCGGGCAGCAGCGTCCGGCACCAGACCGGACCGCAACTGAGCAGTTCGTCCGGCCCGGCGGGCACCGTGCGCTCCGTACCCTCGACGAGGTTACGCAGCCGTACCGGGCCGGTGCCGCCGGTTGCCGCGCTGACCAGCCACGGCCACGCCGACAGCGTCCAGGCTCCCGGCTCGGTCCGCACCGCGACCCGGCCGCCGGCCAGCGGCACCGAGCGCACCTCGGTCGCCGGGGCCCCGCCGGGAGCCGCCGCCACCCAGTGCAGCCGTCCCGACCCGATCACCAGGTCGTGCCGGGAGCTGGCGAAGAGGACGTCACCGCCATCCGTGGTGACCCGCCGGGCCGGCCGGTCCGAGCCCGGTTCCGCCGTCCACAGCTCGGTGTGCCCCCGGCCATCCCGGCCGGTGGTGAGCTCTGCCCAGGCCAGCACCGCGCCGGAGCCGGTGAACCCCGCGTACTCCGGGCTCCCGGTCGCGGGCAGCCGACGAAGCTCCCGGACCGCGCCGTCAGCGGCCCGCCGCAGCAGGCGCAGGTATCGTCCGTCGGAACTGGGCGCGGTGCCGATCGAGGTGGCCGCGTCGAGGAACCAGACCGGGCTGTACGCCGTACCGCCGGCGAGCCGGGCCGGCAGGTCGTGTCGTACGGCCCCGGGCCACTCCTGCGTGACGCGGCGGGGCGGTGGGGCCGGGTCGGCGGTCCGGGGACCGGCCTGCGGCACCGTGACCAGCGCGGTGCCGGCGGCGACCGCCACGGCGAGGCCGACCAGCCCGGGACGGTAACGCCGGGCCGCGCCCGGCAACCGTGCCGCCCCGCGCCACCGCCGGAGGTTCACGGCTGCCGCCGCCGGGGGTTCATGGTTGCCACCGCCGGAGACTTCACGGCTGCCGCCACCGATGGGTCACCGCAGCCGCCGCCGGCGGTGCAGGGCCACCCCGGCGCTGACCGCCCCGGCCAGCAATCCGACGGCGGCCGTCGACGGTACGGCGATCCGGGCCGCCCGCCGGCCGGTACGGAAGTCGCGCACCTCCCAGCCCCGCTCCCGGGCGGTACGCAGCAACACCCCGTCCGGGTTGACCGCGACCGCCCGCCCGACCGCCGAGAGCATCGGCAGGTCGTTGACCGAGTCGCTGTAGGCGACGCAGCGGGACAGGTGCAGCCCTTCCACGGCGGCGAGCTGGGTGATCGCCTCCGCCTTGGCCGGCCCGTGCATCAGGTCACCCACCAGCCGTCCGGTGTACACGCCGTCGACGATCTCGGCCACCGTGCCGACCGCCCCGGTCAGGCCGAGCCGGGCGGCGATCACCCGGCCGATCTCCACCGGCGCGGCACTGACCAGCCAGACCCGCATCCCGTCGTCGAGGTGGCGCTGCGCCAGCTTCCGGGTGCCGGCCCAGATGCGTGGGGCCATCAGCTCGTCGAAGATCTCCTCGGTGAGCCGTTCGACGTCGTCGACCCGCCAACCCTCGACGAACGCGAGAGCGGCCTCCCTGGCGTGCGTCATGTCCCCGGCGTGCTCGGTCGCGAGCAGCCGGAACCGAAGCTGCTGCCAGGCGAACCGGGCCAGGTCGCCGGTGGTGAAGTACTTCCGGGCGGCGAGGCCCCGGGCGAACCAGTAGATCGAGGCGCCCTGCATCATCGTGTTGTCGACGTCGAAGAAGGCTGCGGCGGTCGGGTCGGGCTCGGGACGGGCGGGCGGCTCGGCGTCGGTGGGGGCCCAACCTGCGGTGTGACCGTGCGCGTCCGTGCTGACGGTCACCTTTCGGGTCCGGGCCACGCAGAACTCCCTCCGCTCGACGCCCGGCCGGCGCGGTGTGCGGCGGCCCGGTCCGGCCCGGCGTCCCGCCGCGAGCGGCACGACGCCGGCCAACCGCGAGCGTAGCCAAGGCCGGTCGCGATCGACGCGGGTTGCGGTCTGGCGGACGGTCTGCGGCCTGCGCGCGGCGGGCTGGCGGACGGTCAGCGGTCCGCGGGGGTGGGCAGGGGCCGGCGGTCGGACCGAGCGGGTCGTTCATTCCCGCCAGCGTGGTGCCGCAGGTCAGCGCCACCCGCAATGCGTCGGACCGCTGCTCCACCGCGTCCAGCAGGGTCAGCGAGTGGCGGACGCGATCCCGTTCGGCGCGGGACAGTCCGTCGAGCAGTTCGGCCACCGCCCGGCGCTGGCCGGCGACGAAGGTGTCGACGGCGTCCAGCCCGGCCGGGTCGGTGCGCTGCATCGCTGCGGTGGTCAGCAGCCGGACACCCTGCCGGGTGTCCTCGTCCATGTCGTCGAGGATCGCCTCGAAGGCCGCGCGGTCCTCCCGCATCGCGTCCGCCTCGGCGAGCCGGGTCCGGGCGAAGTCCAGGAAGAGCTGCCCCCGGCTCAGGTCGGAGCCGGTCAGGGCGAGCTGGGCGCGTTCGGTGGAGCGCTTCATGCCGTACAGGGCGTCACCGGGGATGGCGTTCTCGCTCGCCGCCGAGATCCCGGAGACAGCCACCGCACCGGCGGCGACCCCGACCAGGATGGCGCACCGGGCACGGGCCCGTCGGGCGGTGACCGAAGGCAGGAGCGGACCCCGCGCCGTCGCCCCGGCAGCTGTGCGCCGACCGGCCGGCTCGGTCCCGGTCGTCGGGGTCGTTGTCGCGCCGACCCCCTCGCGTTCCACAGTGGCCACCAGCATCGCCCGCAGGCCGGTACGGAAGTCCGCGTCCACGTCGACCGGCGGGGCGGCAGCGCCGAGTTGTCGGCCGAGACCGACCAGGTCGCCCAGTTGGTCGTCGACCCGGGAGCGGACGTGGTGCCGACGACCGCCGTTGGCCTCGTCGAGCAGTTGGGCGAAACGCTCGGCACGCCGACGGGAGAAGAGGTTGCTGTCCACCGCAGGCATCTCCTCTCACTGGTCACGGTCGTCCGGCCGCTGTCGTCACCCGTCGGCCGGCTGGGTCTCGTCGACACCGACGACCGCCGTGGCCGGCGGGTCGCCGACGACCGAGCGGTCCCCGCTGCCGCCGATGGCGGGAGTCGATGGGACGCCGGCCGCCGGGAGTCGTGGCGGGCGGCGTCGCCCGCCACGTGGATCGAGGATCTCGCCGAGGCGGGCGCTGGTCGCACCCGGAGAAACGGTCGGTGACGGGCCGTGGTTACGGGCCGAGGATGGCGAAAATGAACTCGAGTGACGACCATCACTGTCTGCCGGCGGGGTGGCCCGCCGGTGCCGGAGCGACGACCGGATCAGGGCTGGAATCCGTCTGGTAGCAGGCGGGCCAGGGCGCGTACCGCACGGTACTGGAGGGCCTTGATGGCTCCCTCGTTCTTGCCCATCGCCTTCGCCGTCTCGGCCACCGAGAACCCTTGGAGGAAGCGGAGCACGATGCACTCCTGCTGCTCCGGGTTGAGCTGCTTGACGGCGGTCAGCAGGGCCACGTTGGTGATGTGCTCGACCACGGCCGACTCCGGGCTCCCCTCGGGGCCACGGTCCTCGCGGTCGGCATCCATGACGTCGCCGGTGGTCACCTCCAGCCGGTACCGGCCGGACTTGAAGTGGTCGGCGACCAGGTTGCGGGCGATCGTCACCAGCCATGCCCCGAGATCCCGGCCCTGCCAGGTGAAACTGCTGATCCGCTTGAGCGCCCGCAGGAACGTGTCGGAGGTCAGGTCCTCGGCGAGCTGGCGGTTGCCGACCCGGAAGTAGACGAACCGGAAGACGGTGTCCACGTACCGGTCGTAGAGCAGGCCGAACGCCTCGGCCTCGCCGGCCTTGGCGCGCTCCACCAGTGCCCACACCTCGGTCGCCGGGTCGGACGGATCCGGACGGCTCGGCTGGGCGGTGGGCGGCTCGGGCGGCGCGGCGGCGGCCGGGACCGCCGGCATGACCGTGGTCTCGGCCGCCGGGACCGCCGGCATGACTGCGGTCTCGGCCGCCGCCGGGTCGGCCGGCTGCTCCCCGTCACCGGGCCGGCGGCCCTGCGCCGGCATGCTCGGCCGGGCTGACACGGCGACCCGGCCCCCGGTCGGCTTCGCGTTGCCGCCGGGCGGTGCCGGGCGGGGCGGTGGCTCGTTCTGGTGGTGTCGGTTGCGCGTCCGTCTGGACGTGCCCTCGTCGCTTTCCCCGGGACTCTGGGTGTCGTCGAACTGGCGCGGCGGGGCCACTCCCGTCGGTTGCTCGGCGTAACCGAACGTGGTCACCGGGCCTCCCTCCAGCCGGGGAACGTCGTCCGGTCGGCCCGCTGCGGGGCCGGGCAGGCGACCGCGCCGCCGATCCGGACGGTCGGCGCTGCTCCCGGGGCTGCCGGCTGACGGCAGACCCCGGTGGGGTGCTGGTCCAATACGGTCACAGGCACGGCGGCCTCCTCGGGCTGAGGGGTGTCGACTCACGGCAAATGGGGTGAGTCGACCCGAGTGATGATAAGGCCAACGTCACCCATGTGTGGCAAGTCCGTTACACAGAGCCGAAGTATTTGCCGTCGCGTCGCACCGCTGCCGGACCCGTTGTGCGTCGCCCCCTGGTTGACTTTCCTCCAACGAAGGATTAGGGGTGAACTCGCTGGTAACGGGCTTGTTGGACGGTGCCGAACGCCCCGCCTGAAGGACGACCTATCGACGGGCATGGTCTGCCGACCGCCCACTGTGCCAGACTCAGCGACCGTGCAGCAGCAGACAGCGGGAAGCTCCACGCCGAACCTCGCCGACCGGGTACGCCAGGCGGCCGACCGTCGTCCCGACCGGGTCGCGCTGCACTGGCGCGACCAGACCCTGACGTGGTCCGAACTGGACACTGCGGTGGACGGGGTGGCCCGTGCGCTCGGCCGGGCCGTTCCCGCGACCGATCCAGACTCCGGTGCGCCGCCGGCCCGGGTCGCCGTCGCCCTGCCCAACTGTCCGGACTTCGTGCTCGGCTTCCTCGGCGCGCTCCGCGCCGGCCTGGTCGCCGTGCCGCTGAACCCCGGCCTCACCGCCACCGAACTGCGGTACGTGCTGGCCGACTCCGGCGCCACCGTGCTGATCGCCACGCCGGCCGTGGCCGACCTGGTCGCCGGGATCGCCCCGGACCTACCGGCCCTCACCGCCGTGCACACAGGCGTGCCGACCGAGCCGGGCTCCGGAACCGTGTCGCCGGGCCGGGGCGGGGACGACCTCGCCGTGCTGCTCTACACCTCCGGCACCGAGGGGCGACCCAAGGGAGCCATGCTGTCGCACCACGCGCTGACCGCCAACCACGAGCAGGTCGACCGGATCACCCCGGCGGTGGTCGGGCCGGACGACACCGTGCTGCTGGCCCTGCCGCTGTTCCACGCGTACGGGCTGAACACCGGGCTCGGGTCGGTCGTGCACCACGGAGCGACCGGCGTGCTCGTCGACGAGTTCACCACCGTCGGGGCGCTCGACGAGATCGCCCGGCACCGGGTGAGCGTGCTGGTGGGCGTACCGTCGATGTTCCAGGCCTGGTCGGCGGCGGGTGATCCGGTGGCGACGGCGATGACGTCGGTCCGGGTCGCGGTCTGCGGCGCGGCACCGCTGGAGCCGGCGGACGCGGCGCGCTTCGCGGCGGTCGCCGGCCGCCCGGTGCACGTCGGGTACGGCCTCACCGAGACCGCCCCGGTGCTCACCTCCACCCTGGTCGGCGGGGCACCGAAGGCCGGGTCGATCGGGCGGGCGCTGCCCGGGGTGGCGCTGCGCCTGGTCGCGCGGGACGGGACGGAGCTGTGGCGGGACGGCCTGGCCGCGCCCGACGACGACACCGACGAGATGGACCTCGACGTCTCCTCGCCCGGCACCGACCCGGGCCAGATCGTGGTCCGGGGGACGAACCTGTTCGCCGGCTACTGGCCGGACGGGCGGGGCGGGCCGGACCCGGACGGCTGGTGGGCCACCGGGGACGTCGCCTACGCCGACGCCGACGGCGACCTCTTCCTGGTGGACCGGCTGCGCGAGGTGATCCTGGTCAACGGGTTCAACGTCTACCCGCACGAGGTGGAGCTGGTGCTCCAGGCGCATCCGGCGGTGGTGGAGTCGGCGGTGCTGGGCGCACCGCACCCGCGCACCGGGGAAACCGTCCAGGCGTACGTGGTGCCGACCTCGCCCGGTACGGTGGACGCCGGGGAACTGCACGCCCACTGTGCCCGGCACCTGGCCCGGTTCAAGTGCCCGACGTCGGTCGAGTTCGTCGACGCGCTGCCGCACTCGGTGATCGGCAAGGTACGCAAGACCCTGCTCCGGCCGCCCGCCGCCGGAGACGCCCACGGAGGTTCCGATGTCCACTGACGCCCGGCTCACCCTGATCACCCGGCCCGGTTGCCACCTCTGCGACGACGCCCGCGAGGCGCTCGCCCGGGTGGTCGCCGTCACCGGCGACCGGTGGACCGAACGCGATGTCACCGGCGACGTGGAACTGGAACGCGAGTACGGCGACCGGCTGCCGGTGGTGCTCCTCGACGGCCGGGAGCACGGCTACTGGCGGGTCGAGGAGGAACGGCTGCTCCGCGACCTCACCACCCCACAGCTCTGACCAGCGCGGGGCCCGTCCTATCGTGGCCGGATGACCCCTGCTGACCGCCACCTGGTGTGGGACTGGAACGGAACCCTGCTCAACGACCTCACCCTCGTCGTGGCCTGCACCAACGCGGCCTTCGCCAGCGTCGGCGGTCCGGCCGTCACCGCCGACGAGCACCGGGTGCGGTTCCGCCGCCCGATCGCCGACTACTACGCCGAGGTGCTCGGCCGGGCCGTCGACGAGGATGCGTTCGGCCGGCTGGACAAGGTCTTCCACGACGCGTACCGGGTCGGCCTGACCACCTGTGCGCTGGCCGCGGACGCCCGCTCGGCGATCGCGGCCTGGCCCGGCAGCCAGTCGCTGCTGTCCATGTGGTTCCACGACGAACTGGTGCCGGCGGTGCACACGTACGGGCTGACCGGGCACTTCACCCGGGTCGACGGGCTGCGGGCCGACATCGGCGGTGACCGGAAGGCGGAGTCGCTCCGACGGCACCTCGCCGAGCTGGGCGTCGACGGCAGTTCGGTGGTGCTGATCGGGGACTCGCTGGACGACGCGGACGCCGCCGAGGCGGTCGGCGGCCGGGCCGTCCTCTACACCGGCGGCTTCACCGATCCCACCCGCCTGCGTGCCTCCCGCCACCCGGTAGCCGACACCCTCACCGAAGCAGTCCACCTGGCGACCCAGGCGGGTTGATCAACGCGGGGGGAGGGGGGTGCGGAGGTAGGTGAGGACGGCCTGGACGCGGCGGTGCAGGTGCTGGGTGTCCGGTGGCAGGTCGAGCTTGGTGAAGATGTTGCGGACGTGCTTCTCCACCGCGCCGTCGCTGACCACCAGCGTCCGGGCGATCGCGGTGTTCGAGCGGCCCTCGGCCATCAGGGCCAGCACCTCGCGCTCCCGGGGGGTCAGCTCGCGCAGCGGGTCGTCGCGCCGCCGCCGGACGAGCAGTTGCGCCACCACCTCCGGGTCGAGCACGGTGCTCCCGGCGGCCACCCGGGCGAGCGCGTCCAGGAACTCGTCGATCGCGGCGACCCGGTCCTTGAGCAGGTAGCCGATCCCGCCACCGCCGGCGCCGCCGGTGGTGGCGAGCAGGTCGTCGGCGTACGACACCTCGACGTACTGGGAGAGCACCAGGACCGGGGTACGGGGGACGAGCGTCCGGGCGGTCACCGCGGCGCGTAGCCCCTCGTCGGTGTGGGACGGCGGCATCCGCACGTCCACGATCGAGACGTCGGGTCGGTGCGTCGTCACCGCCTCCACCAGGGCGTCGCCGTCCCCGACGGCGGCCACCACCTGGTGGCCGTTCTCGGTCAGCAGCCGGACCAGCCCCTCCCGGAGCAGTACGGCGTCGTCGGCGATCACCACCCGCATGGTCCTGATGTCTACCACGTCGGGCGGGACGCGAGCGTCGGGCGGGACACGCACCCCGGACTGGAACACCAGCCCGGGGTGCGATGGCTGTGGTCAGCCGGGGAGGAAGGCGCGGACCTCGGTGGGGCCGCCGGTGGGGCTGGTCACCTCCAGGGTGCCTCCGCCGGCGCGGACCCGGTCGGCGATGCCGGCCAGGCCGTGGCCCTTGGCCAGGTGCGCGCCGCCCTGTCCGTCGTCGACCACGCTGATCTCCAGGTACCGGCCCGCCCGGCTGACGGTCACCCGGCACTCGGTGGCGTGGGCGTGCTTGGCGACGTTGGTCAGCGCCTCGGCGACCACGAAGTAGGCGGCGTGCTCCACGGCCGGCTCCGGTCGGCCGTCCGGGGTGCCGAGGTCCGGGTCGACGCGTAGCTCGATCGGAACGAGCCCGCGTCCGGCCAGGGCGGCCAGGGCACTGGGCAGCCCCCGGTCCACCAGGATCGGCGGAGCGATGCCCCGGGACAGGCCGCGTAGCTCGGCCAGGGTCTCGCGGGTCTGGTCGAGCGCCTCGTCGAGGGTGCGGCGGGCCGCCTCCGGGTCGTTGGCGAGCTGCTGGCGGGCCCGGCCGAGGTCCATGGCGAGGCGGACCAGTCGCTGCTGGGGGCCGTCGTGGATGTCCCGTTCCAGCCGGCGCAGGGCGGACGCCTCGGCGGAGACCGCGGCCCGCTTCTGCTCCTCCAACACGGTGATCCGGTCACGCATCTCGGCCACCCCGGTCAGCAGCGCCCGGCCGTAACCGGCCTGGAGCAGCGCGCAGCCACGGACCACGACCGGCAGGGTGAGCAGGAAGAACAGTCCGATGGCGGTGTGCAGGCCGACCCGCGCCCGGGTGGTGTCGCCGAGCCCGATCAGCTCGTTCAGTCCAACGTCGTCCGGACCGCGCGGGATCGCCCAGTCGTACGCCCAGTAGAGGGTGCCGGTGAGGGCCACCGCCCACCAGACGACGGTCAGCACGAAGGTGACGATCGCCACGGGCAGCCGGAGGATGCCGTGGACGAGGTCGAGCCAGGACTGGATGTCGCGCATCGGCAGGAAGATCCGCCGCCAGGCGCGCGCACCGGGTTCCGGGAGTCGGTACCGGGGCCGGATCCGGGGGCGGCGACGGACGGTGGCCAGTAGCAGCCGCTCGATGTCGGCCAGTCCCCGGGCCGCGTAGAGGGTCCCGGTGAGGATCGGTAGGCCGACCACCAGCACCAGCAGTCCCACCCCCAACGCCAGCCCCACCAGCAGGACCGTGAGGCTCACCACGGCCAGCGGCAGACCGAGCAGGACGTAGCCGGAATCGCTGAGGATACGTCGGTGGAAACCCGGGGAACGGGCTGGCACTGGAGTGGCGGGATTGGCCGTGGTCATGGTTCGAGGCTAGGTGCGTGGACGTGGCCGACCCATCCCGTGCACCGCCGTACCGGTGGTGGGGCTGGCCCTACCTCGCAGGACACGGCGGATCGACGCCAGCGTAATTGGTCAGAGAAGTCGGAATTAAGCAATAATCGCGTCGCGGTGCGGCAGCGCCCGCGCGAAGGTCGGTGCGGAACGGAGGGGCCTGGTGTTGTCGCGTCGCGCATTCGCAAGATCGCGATTTGTGCACATCTTCACAAGCGCCTACTCTGTAGTTCCGACGCGCCCTGCTAGCACAGCCGGCAAGATCGGTCGCCAGCGGGAGTCCCGAAACGGCCGGCGGTCGGAGCTGGTCCAGGATCGCACCGCACGGAGTCTCATGAGTCAGCACCGTCACCCAGGCGTGCCCAGCCGCGCCGGTGCCGTACCGGCGCTCCCGGATCTACCGGAAGCGACCGTCGCGCGGCTCCCCGAGTACCTTCGTTCCCTCCACCAACTCGCCGAAACCGGCCACGAGACCGTCTCCAGCGAGGGGCTCGCCGCCGCCGCCGGGGTCAACTCCGCCAAGCTCCGCAAGGACCTCTCCCACCTCGGGTCGTACGGCACCCGGGGGGTCGGCTACGACGTCGCGCTGCTGATCGAGCAGATCGAGTCGGTGCTCGGGCTCAACCAGCGGCGGGCGGTGGCCCTGGTCGGCGTCGGTAATCTCGGTCACGCGCTGGCCGGTTACGCCGGCTTCGCCAGCCGTGGCTTCCGGATCGCCGCGCTCTTCGACGCCGACCGGACCCGGGTCGGCGAGGAGATCAACGGGCTGGTCGTGCACCACATCGACGAGCTGCCCCGGATCGCGGTCGAGGAGCGGCTCGCCATCGGGGTCATCGCCACCCCGGCGGGGTCCGCCCAGGCGGTCGCCGACCAGCTCGTCGCGGTCGGCGTGACGAGCATCCTGAACTTCGCTCCGTGCGTCCTGGCAGTGCCCGACGGGGTCGACGTGCGCAAGGTCGATCTCGCCATCGAGTTGCAGATCCTGTCCTTCCACGAGCACCGTAAGGCGTCGCTCACCGCCCTGCCGGGCAGCGGCCCGTCCGCCCTCACCAGCCTTGCCGGCGGCGCCCCCACCACCGACCCCCAGGAGGCGATCGGCACGTGAAACTGCTCGCCGTCGGCGCGTCCTACCGCACTGCTCCGGTCGCTGTCCTGGAGCAGTTGGCGGTGGCCCCGGCCGACCTCACCCGGACCCTGGACCGCCTGGTCGCCCAGCCGTACGTCAGCGAGGCGGTGCTCGTCTCCACCTGCAACCGGGTGGAGGTGTACGCCGCCGTCTCCGGCTTCCACGGTGGCCTCGGTGACATCTGCGCCGTCCTCGCCGAACAGGCCGACGCCGCGCCCGCCACCCTCGCCAACCACCTCTACGTGCACTACGACGCCGCCGCGGTGGACCACGTCTTCCGGGTCGCCGCCGGGTTGGACTCGATGGTCGTCGGCGAGGCGCAGATCCTGGGCCAGCTCCGGGACGCCTACCACTGGGCGACCGGCGCCGACTCGGCCGGTCGGCTGCTGCACGAGCTGATGCAGCAGGCACTGCGGGTGGGCAAGCGCGCTCACGCCGAGACCGGAATCGACCGGGCCGGCCAGAGCGTGGTCAGCGCCGCGTTGAACCTCGCCGCCGAGCAGCTCGACGGCACGCTGGCCGGCCGGCCGGCGCTGGTCGTGGGCGCCGGCGCGATGGGCGCGCTCGGCGTGGCCACCCTCTCCAGGCTCGGCGCCGGGCCGCTGACCGTCACGAACCGGGGAACCGGCCGCGCCGAGCGGCTGGCCGAGTCGTACGGGGCCAGCGCCGTCCCGATGACCGAGCTGGCCGACGCGCTCTCCACAGTGGACATCGTAGTGGCCGCCACGGCGGCCACCGAACCGGTCCTCACCGAACCGGTGGTGCGCCGGGCGCTCGCCGGCCGGGGTGCCGGCCGGGGACCGCTGGTCCTGCTCGACCTGGCCGTGCCGCGCGACGTCGGGCCGGGGGTCGCCGACCTGCCCGGCGTCGAGGTGATCGACATCGACCGGATGGCCACGGTGCTGGCCGGCGGGCCGGCCGCCACCGACGCGGCGGCGGTCGACGGGATCGTCACCGCCGAGGTCGAGTCCTTCCTGACCTGGCTGCGGGGCGCGGACGTCGCGCCGACCGTGGCGGCCCTGCGCGGGCGCGCCGACGACGTGGTCGCCGCCGAGCTGGGCCGGCTCGTCCAACGCCGCCCGGACTTCACCGACGACCAGCGGGCCGAGGTGGCCCGGACGGTCCACCGGGTGGTGCAGCGGCTGCTGCACCAGCCCACCGTGCGGGTGCGCCAGCTCGCCGCCGAACCCGGCGGTGACCAGTACGCCGCCCTGCTGCGGGAACTCTTCGACCTCCAGGTGCCGCAGACCTCCCCGGTCGACACGGTGCCCGACATCACTTCCGACCAAGGAGAGCGATGACCGCCCCCCTGCGCCTCGGCACCCGGGGCAGCGCGTTGGCGATGGCCCAGTCCGGTCACGTCGCCGACGCCCTCACCGCCGCCACCGGCCGTCCGGTCGAGCTGGTCGAGATCGTCACTGCCGGCGACCGGTCCTCCGCGCCGGTGCACCGGCTCGGGGTGGGGGTCTTCGTCTCCGCGCTGCGCGACGCCCTCACCGCCGGTGAGATCGATCTCGCCGTGCACTCGTACAAGGACCTGCCCACCGCCGAGTACGGGGGGTTGTACATCGCGGCGGTGCCACCCCGGCAGGATCCGCGCGACGCGCTCGTCGCCCGGGACGGCCGTACGCTGGCCGAACTGCCGCCCGGGGCCACCGTCGGGACCGGCGCGCTGCGGCGCATCGCCCAGTTGCACGCCCTCGGGATGCAGCTGACCGTCGTGCCGATCCGTGGCAACGTCGACACCCGCATACGTCGGGCACTCGGGCCCGACGCCGATCTCGACGCGGTCGTCCTGGCCCGTGCCGGGCTGGCCCGACTGGGCCGGACCGACGAGATCACCGAGACGCTCGACCCGATGCTGATGCTGCCCGCGCCCGCCCAGGGTGCGCTGGCCGTGGAGTGCCGGGCCGACGATCTGGACCTGGTCGAGCTGCTCGCCGTACTCGACCACGCGCCGTCCCGGGCCGCGGTGACCGCGGAACGGGCGCTGCTGGCCACCCTGGAGGCCGGATGCTCCGCTCCGGTCGCCGCCTACGCCGAGGTCGCCGAGGGCGACACCGGCGATGAGATCTACCTGCGCGGGGCGGTGATCAGCCCGGACGGCACCCGAGACATCCGGCTGTCCCGCACCGGTACGCCCGCCGACGCGGCGGAGATCGGCAAGGCACTCGCCGCCGAACTCCTCGCCCGTGGCGCCGACTCGATCCTCGGCCGTCCAGACCACACCGGCCCGGGGACCCAGCAATTTGGGAGCACAGAATGACCCGCACCCGTAAGCCCGTAGGCCACATCGCGTTCGTCGGGGCCGGACCCGGCGACCCGGGCCTGCTGACCCGTCGGGCGCACGACGCCCTGGTCGACGCGGACCAGGTCGTGTACGACCGGGGCGTACCCGAGTCGCTGCTCGACGCCGTCCGCGCCCAGGCCCGCTCCGACGCCCAGTTCACCCCGGCGGAGGGCGCACCGGGTGACGTGGCCAAAGTGCTCATCTCGGCGGCCCGGTCCGGGCTGAACGCGGTGCACCTGGTCGCCGGTGACCCGTTCGGGCACGACTCCGTGGTCAAGGAGGTGCAGGCGGTGGCGCGTACCGCCGCGCACTTCGAGGTGGTGCCGGGCGTCGGCCAGGCCGAGGGCGTCGCCACCTACGCCGGGGTGCCGCTGCCGGGCGTACGGACCGCCGCCGACGTCGAGGACGTCACCACGCTGGACTTCGAGGCGCTCGCCGCGGCCATCGGCCGGGGTTCGCTGGCGCTGGCCGTGGACGCGGGCGACCTCGCCGCGATCCGCGACGGCCTGCTCTCCGCCGGTGTCGACGGCACCACCGGGGTCGGGGTGACCGGGGACGGCACCGGGGAGACCCAGTACACCACCACGTCGAGCGTCGACTCCTTCGTCGCCGCCGCGCTCGGCTTCACCGGCCGGGTCGTGCTCACCGTCGGCGAGGGCGTCGGCCAGCGGGACAAGCTGAGCTGGTGGGAGAACCGCCCACTGTACGGCTGGAAGGTGCTGGTCCCCCGGACCAAGGAGCAGGCCGGCGTGATGAGCGCGCGGCTGCGGGCGTACGGGGCGATCCCGTGCGAGGTGCCGACCATCGCGGTCGAGCCGCCGCGTACCCCCGCCCAGATGGAGCGGGCGGTCAAGGGCCTGGTCGACGGCCGGTACGCCTGGGTGATCTTCACCTCGGTGAACGCGGTGCGCGCGGTCTGGGAGAAGTTCGCCGAGCACGGCCTGGACGCCCGGCACTTCGGTGGCGTCAAGATCGCCTGCATCGGCGAGGCGACCGCCGACGCGGTCCGCGCGTTCGGCATTCAGCCGGAGCTGGTCCCGTCGGGGGAGCAGTCCTCCGATGGGCTGCTGGCCGAGTTCTCCCCGCACGACGAGATCCTCGACCCGGTCGGCCGGGTGCTGTTGCCCCGCGCCGACATCGCCACCGAGACCCTCGCCGCCGGCCTCACCGAGCGGGGCTGGGAGGTCGACGACGTGACCGCGTACCGCACGGTCCGCGCCGCGCCGCCGCCGGCCGAGATCCGGGACGCCATCAAGTCGGGCGGCTTCGACGCGGTCCTCTTCACGTCCTCCTCGACCGTGCGCAACCTCGTCGGTATCGCCGGCAAGCCGCACGCGCGTACCGTGGTCGCGGTGATCGGGCCCAAGACGGCGGAGACGGCGACCGAGTTCGGCCTGCGGGTCGACGTGCAGCCCCCGCACGCCTCGGTGCCCGACCTGGTCGAGGCGCTCGCCGCCTACGCCGTCGAGCTGCGGGAGAAGCTGGCCGCCATGCCGGCCAAGCAGCGTCGCGGCTCCAAGGTGCAGGGGCCGACCGCCCTGCGGTTCCGCTAACCCGCTGCGGGGGCCAGCCCACCCGCCGTACAGGAGGCAGTAGTCATGCCGTACCCCGACATCCGGCCCCGCCGGCTGCGTCGCAACGCGGCCGTGCGGCGGCTGGTGGCCGAGACCCGGGTCGCGCCGTCGGACCTGGTCGTGCCGATGTTCGTCAAGGAAGGGCTGACCGAGCCCCGGCCGGTCGCCTCCATGCCCGGGGTGGTCCAGCACTCCCGGGAGTCGCTGCGCAAGGCGGCGGTGGAGGCGGTCCAGGCCGGCGTTGGCGGGATCATGCTGTTCGGGGTGCCCGAACAGCGGGACGCCACCGGCTCCGCCGGTGTCTACCCGGCGGGCATCCTGAACGTCGCCATCCGGGACGTGGTCAGCGAGGTCGGGGACGCCACGGTGGTGATGAGCGACCTGTGTCTGGACGAGTTCACCTCGCACGGGCACTGCGGGCTGCTCACCCCCGGCGGTGAGGTGGACAACGACGCCACCCTGGCCGCGTACGCCGAGATGGCGGTGGCCCAGGCCGCCGCCGGGGTCGGCGTGGTCGGGCCGTCCGGGATGATGGACGGCCAGGTCGGCGTGGTCCGCCGGGCGCTCGACGCTGCCGGCCACCAGGACGTGGCCGTGCTGGCGTACGCGGTGAAGTACGCCTCGGCGTTCTTCGGCCCGTTCCGGGACGCGGTGGAGTCGGCCCTGGAGGGGGACCGCCGCACCTACCAGCAGGATCCGGCGAACCTGCGCGAGTCGCTGCGCGAGGTCGAGCTGGACGTGGCCGAGGGCGCCGACATGGTCATGGTCAAGCCGGCGCTGCCCTACCTGGACGTGGTGGCGGCGGTCCGGGCCACGGTGGACGTCCCGGTCGCGGCCTACCAGGTCTCCGGCGAGTACGCGATGGTCGAGGCCGCCGCCGCCAACGGCTGGGTCGACCGCGAGCGGGTGATGCTGGAGACGCTCACCTCGATCCGCCGGGCCGGCGCGCAGATCATCCTGACCTACTGGGCGGTCGAGGCCGCCGGCCTGCTGCGCGAAGGCTACTGACCACCGGCGGGCCCCGCCCGCCACCACCGGCCCTCCGCCGGCCCCCACCCGCCGAGATCCACTCGGAATGCGGCAGGTCGGGCTCTCCCGGCCTGCCGACACCCCGACATGCCGTAACTCGTGTCGATCTAGAACGACCACGGCCCGCCGCCCGGGTCCAGACCAGGGCGACGGGCCGTCGATCTCAGCACGCGACCGCTCAGATGAGTGTGCTCCAGGTGACCGGGCCGACCACTCCGTCCGCCGCCAGGCCCCGGGAACTCTGGAAGTTCCGTACGGCGGTGGCGGTCACGGAACCGAAGGCGCCGTCCACGGTGAGGCTCGCGCCCCGGGCGTTGAGCGCCACCTGGAGGCCGCGCACCAGGTCGCCGGAGTTGCCCTGCTGCAACGGCAGGATCAGCGCGGTCCAGGTGATCGGGCCGACCACGCCGTCGACGTAGAGGCCCTTGCTGCTCTGGAACGTCCGGACCGAGGTGGTGGTCCCCGAGCCGAAGTAACCGTCCACGACGACGGAGATGCCCCGGCCCCGCAGCAGGTACTGGATCACCCGGGCGACCCATGACGTGGTTCCCTGCGACACGCTCGGCCAGCCCGTGCTGCCCAGTGGCGCCGTCGAACCCAGGCTGATGCCCCGGTTGGCGAGGAACGTCCGGGGGTCCGTCGTGGTCAGCCGGGGCCGGTGTACCTCGAAGTGCAGGTGCGGTCCGGTGGAGTTGCCGGTGGTGCCCATCAGGCCGATCAGTTGGCCGGCGAGCACCCGCTGCCCGTCGCTGACCAGCACCCGGTGCAGGTGGCCGTAGTAGGAGAAGTAGCTGTCGGCGTGGTCGATGTGCACGCTGTTGCCGGTGCGGCCGGGTAGCGGCCCACTGGTCGGGTCGCCCGGGTAGGAACCGGTGCGGATGTCGCGCACGGTGCCGGCCGCGATGGCGTAGACCGGGGTGCCCTGGCTGTTGGCGATGTCCCATCCGGCGTGGTCCGGCCGGGAAGGGGTCTTGTACCCGGAGGTGAGGGTGCCGAGCGTGGGGTTGCTCCAGCCGGGGGTGGCCGCGCTCGCCGCAGTCGGCAGGCCGACGGCCCCGATCCCGATGCCGACGCCCAGAGCCGTGAACACCGCACGGCGGCTGACGGCCGATCCGGATGTTCCGATGGGACGGTCGTTCTCGGACATGGTCCACCCCTGGTTCGCGCGGGTTCGGTCGGCTCGCCGGACCGACGGGCGAACAAATCGTAGATCATAAATATGGATCTGGCGACGGGTAGTCGGAGGCTTGTTGCGGAACGGGGAGGTGGGGACCGTGGAAACGACCACGGCCCGCCGCCCCGGTCCAGACCAGGGCGACGGGCCGTCGATGGAACAGGTTGCTCAGTCGTCGTCGACGACGGTGCCGAAGGCGATCGGGTCGGCCAGGTCCAGGCCCGGCACACCGGCCACCACGAGGGCGAACTTCTCGTCCGACTCCCGCTTTCGGTCACCCTGGACGGCCACCGTGAACTCGGCCGACGTCTGTCCGGCGGCGAGCGTCTGGCAGCCGGCGTACGGCGTGAAGTCCTGCCCGGAGCGGGCGGTCACGCCGAGCGTGGCGGCGCAGAGCACGACCGGCCGGGACAGCGGCCGGGAGACCGTGACCGTGAAGGTGGCCGCGGTGTCGCCCTTGTCCCCCTCGGTGACCGTGACGTCGGCGACGCTCAGCGAGGCGCGCGAGCGGAACCGGGCCACCTGCGGGTCGTGGTCGCTGGAGCCCCGCGAGCCGTCCCCGGCGTGCTCCGCCGGCCAGTCCGCGTTGATGTGCGCCGCCCGCACCTGCACCAGGTCGGCGTGCAGGGTCTCGTTTACGAACAGGTGGTCCAGCGTCTGCGCGTGCCCCTCGAAGCTGTACGAGTAGGCCGACGACGGCACGTCCGCGACCAGGTCGTCCCAGAGGTTGCGCAGACCCGCCTCGTACAGCGGGCCGAGCTGGTCCGACGGGGTCGGGTCAGCCGCCGTGGCGATCGGGTCGTCAGGGCGGGGGAAGACGTTCAGGTCGCCGCCGTACACCACCCGGGCGTGCGGGTCGGACGCCTCGATCGCGGTGACGATCGCCGCGCCGTACCGGGCCTGCTCGGTCCGCTGCCCGACCCGGCTGTCCGGCCCGGACGAGTAGTGGTTGCTCAGCGCCCACAGGGTGTACGACTCCGCGCCGCCCGGGGTGGCCCGCACCGTGAACTTCGCGAGCTGCGGAGCCCGGGTGAAGACGTCGTCGCCGTCCTTGCCGGTGGAGGTGTCGACGTCCGGCGGCAGCACCGCGTTGAGCGACTTCGGGTTCTGTACGTCCGCGTTGGACGGCAGCCCCGCCGACCGGTACTGCACTGTCGGGTTGGCGCCGAGCAGCGGGTCGGTGGCGGTCGCCTCGGCCAGCGAGAGCCGGTCGGTGCGGTAGAGGAAGCCGGAGACGATGCCCCGGTCGTCCGCGCCGGTCCGGTCGTACGCGGCGGCGTAGGCCGGGCCACCGGCGGCGGCCACCGCCAGGGTCAACTCCTGGAGGGTGTCCGGCGCGCCGTCGGCGTTGTCGGTGTCGCCGCAGACCAGCTCGCCCCCGGAGACGGTGCAGATGTCCTGGTCCTCGGCCTCCTGCACGAGGATCAGGTCCGGTGCGTGCAGGTCGGTGACGATCTGGTCGGCGAGCGCGGTCAGGTGCTCGCGGTAGTCGGCCTCGCTCGCCGGCACGTAGTCGAACGGCGGCCGGACGCCGGTGCAGCCGGCGTTGCCGGTGAAGTCACAGCCGTCGAACGGGTCGTCCCGGTAGTCGTACAGGTTCTCCACGTTGTACGCGGCGATCGCGATCTCCTCGGACCGCTTGGCCGGCTGCGGCGGGTTGTTCTTCGACGGGTCGGCCCCGGCGGCGAAGGCCGCCTGCTCGACCTGGACCCCGTACTTCTCGAACGAGTAGTAGAGGGCGCCGTACGCGTCCTCGCTCAGGGTGTCGAAGGTCTTCGCCGGCGGCAGCAGCGCGGTGCTGTCCCCGGCGGTGGCCTTCACGCCCATGCTGCCCAGCATGATCCGCTGGCCGTTGCCGTCGTCGAAGAGCCGGGTCGGGTCGTTGTCCAGCGGGTGCGTGTCCCGGAACACCCGGCGGGCGTACGGGTCGGTGCGGTCCAGCAGCGGGTCGTCGCGGTCGACCAGCCAGGTCTCGCCGTCCATGGTGGACGGGAAGACGGCCCGCCCGCTCACCGCGCCGCTGCCGGCGCGGACCCGCAGTCGGGCACCCTCGTGCCGCTCCCAGAACCGCCCGGCGGCGGCCAGGTCGGCCGGGGGCACCGCGTCGGTGACCGCCACGACGCTGTCCACGTCCAGCCCGGAGGTGATCGTGCGGGCCAGCGAGGCGGAGGAGAGCTGGGTCATGTTGAAGTGCTCGGACACCCGGGCCCGGACGACCACCTCGTCACCGACCGTCGGCACGTAGCCGCCGATCAGCGAGCTGAAGTTGCCCATGAAGACGAAGATGCCGTCCGAGGAGGTCGGGTCGCCGTCGGTGGCGTCCGCGCGGCTCTGGAGGAAGAAGCCGTGCTGGTCGGCCCCGGCCGAGGTACGCGCCAGGGTGCGCTGGGTGACCACGCCCCGGACGTCGTACAGCGTGCTGCTGGTGCCGTTGCCGGAGGCCGGCGCGAGCGGGGAGCGGTCGGCCGGGCCGGACTCGGCATCGGTGGTCGGGCCCTGCACCTCGCCGACGGTCAGCTCGCGGGTGACCGTCACGGCCAGCGTGCAGGTGGCGGTGCCGCCCTCGGCGTCGGTCGCGGTCAGGGTGACCGTGTACGCCCCGCCGGCCAGGTCGGCGCTGGCGGTCACGGTGGCCCGGGCGGTGCCGCCCACCGCGTCGGCCGGGGTGGCCGCCGTCCGGCTGATCGTGCCGGCGGTCGGCGTCGGGCTGACCGAGGTGACCGCCAGGTCGACGATCCGGTCGTCGACGTCGACGGCGGTGACCTCCCGGGTCGCCGCCGTGCCGGCCGGGGTGACCAGGGCCGGGCCGCAGGTCAGCGTGGCCGGCTGGTCGACCGGGCCGCCCCCGTCGACGGAGTGCGTGCCCAGCCCGTCCACGGTGTCCGTGGCGAAGCCGGCCCACTGGGCGGCCGGGTCGAACGCGTCCGACGGGTTGGTGTCCCCGGCGGTGACCGACGGGAGTCGGCGCAGGGTGTTGTTCTCGGTGCTGGTGACGCCGCTGCCCCACTCGGTGCCCGGGTCGAACCCGACCTGGCCGATCGAGTCGAGCACGGTGCTGCCCTTGCGCAGCACGA
This sequence comes from Micromonospora pallida, assembly GCF_900090325.1. Classification (NCBI taxonomy): domain Bacteria; kingdom Bacillati; phylum Actinomycetota; class Actinomycetes; order Micromonosporales; family Micromonosporaceae; genus Micromonospora; species Micromonospora pallida. The sequence goes on from NZ_FMHW01000002.1 coordinate 6,699,527, forward strand.
TCGCGTCGTCGCCGTTGTAGAGACTCGCCCCGGTGGTCTGGTCGGCCTGGGCGAGGATCGCCGCGTTGGCCGAGGAACTGGCGAAGACGAAGACGTCCCCGGCGGCGACCGTGCCGGTCAGCGCCAGGTTCGTCGGGGTGGTCGAACCGTTGAAGTAGAGCTGGAGCTGGTATCCGCCGGCGGTCAGGTCGATGGCGGAACCGGTGCCGTTGAACAGCTCGATCGCCTTGTTGTTCGACGAGCCCTCGACGTACTCCGAGATGAACAGGTCGGTGGGCGCGGCGCTGGCCGCGGGGGGTGCGACACCGATGGCCGCGACACTGGTCACGGCAGTGGCGGTCGCGAGCGCGGCGAGAGTGCGGCGCGGGCGCATGGGGCCTCCACGAAAGGTGGACAGGGAACAGACGCACGTTAGGCGTCGATGCTGTACGGCGTCCATCCCCCGCCGGTCCGGCCGGTGAACGACCGGTCAGTGCGCCTGGGCGTCCAACCGGTGTACCAGCTCCGCCACGTCGGCACCGTACTCGCACCACTGGCGATCGGGACGGTACCCCAGGTCGGCGTTGACCTGGCGCATGGCCTCGTTGGCCTGGGCGTTCCAGGTCTGCACCTCGACCAGCTCCGGCTCGACGGCGCGCAGCTCCAGCAGCATCCGGGCCTTGATCGCCCGGTCGATGCCGTAGCCCCGGTGGTCCGGCACGACGATGGTGTCGTACTGGTCGGCCCGGGTCGGGTGCTGCGCCGGCACCACCACCTCGGTCAGCCCGGCCACCTCACCGGTGCGTTCGTGGATGGCGCACACGATGTACGGCTTCATGCCCCGCCGGTGCAGGCAGTCCAGGCTGTCCCGGAGCCGCTGCGGGTCACACGAGCTGGGCCGCAGCTCGCCGTCCTCGATGTCGCGCGACTCGGCCTTGGCCCGGGCGTACGACTCGACCAGCTCGTCCGGCGGCCCGCCCGGGCAGAACTCGATCCGGTAGCCGGTGCCGATGCCGGTGGCCATCCCACCCAGCGCCGGCCAGTCCACCGTGGCGAGCCGGAGCACGCTCCGGGTCTCCACGTAGTCCCGGCTGAAGCCGAGCGCCTCGAAGAACGCGATCGCCGGTGTCCCACCGACCACCTCGACCCCGACCGACCGGAAACCCTCCTGGTACGCCCGGCGGGCGGCCAACTGGACCAGGGTCCGACCGGCGCCGGTGCGGCGCAGGTCCGGGTGTACGAGAACCTCCAGCACGCCGATGTCGCCGAGCAGGAGCACCTGCACGTGGCCGAGGATCGCCCCGGTCGGGTCCGGCTGGATCACCCAGGAGATCCGCCGTTGACCGGGCATCACCTCGGAGAGGTACTCGCGAAGGGAGGTTTCCCGCCACAGCGGATCGTCGGGCAGGTCGGTCGTCAGGACCGCGTTCAGCGTCGCCAGCAGGGACGCGATCTCGGCGGACGACGCGTTCCGGGGATCCCACTCGCGCACCATCACCCGTACAGCTTGCCGTCAAGCGCAGCCCGGGGGAAGTATCCGGACCGTCCGGGGTGGTCGGTGTCGGATCAGCCCCGGCTCGCCACGCCGTACTCGTTGGCCTTGTCGAAGACGTCCTGCGCGTAACGACGGACATCGTTGTAGGACAGGATCGCCCCCCACCAGTCCCCGGACACGGTCATGTTCCGCCCGCCCTTGCAGAGGTAGTTGCCGGCGGCGAGCGCGGCGTCGTCCAGGTCGTGCGGGTTCTGCGCGCCGTCGTTGTCCGCGTCCGCGCCGACCTCCGCCCAGGTGGTCGGGATGAACTGCATCGGGCCGACGGCCCGGTCGTAGGTGAGGTCCTTGTCGAGCCGGCCCTGGTCGGTGTCGAGGATCCGCATGCGGCCACCATTGCCGTCGAGCGCGTCGCCGCGGATCTCCGGTAGGGCCTGCCCGTCCGGCAGCAGCTTCGCGCCGTTGGCCGCCCCGTGCCGCGACTCGACGTACCCGATTGCGGCGAGGGTGGTCCAGCTCAGCGCGCAGTTGGGGGTGGTCCGGGCGAGCACCAGCTCGGCGTAGCCGTACGCCTGCATGGCTACTGGCGGGATGCCGACCTTCTCCCCGGTGACCCGGGCCCAGTCGGCGAGCGCGTCGGCGGGGCGGCCGGTCGGCATCGGGACGACGCCCCCGGGCGTGACCCCACCGGGCGGCAGCGTCCCGGGCGGCACGAGACCACCGGGGAGCGTCGGTCCGGCGGACGGGCTGTCGGTGCCGTTCTCGGCGGCTGGGCGCGGGGCGGGGGCGGTCGCCGGGACCAGCAGCGCGCCGGCCGCCGCCGTGGCGGAGACCAGGGCCAGCAGGAAGACTCCGGAGAGGGCGAACCGGCCGCTGGGGCGCTTCGACCAGGCCCGGGTCGCCCGCGCCGCACCGACCGCGACCTGCCGGGGCGGCAGGCGTACGGCGCGCCCGAACGGCACCCGGTACCGACGGCGCGTAGCCCGCCCCGCCCCGACCTGAGCGTCTGGCTCGGAGGCCGCGTCTGGCTCAGACTTCGCGTCGGGTCCGGCTTCCGCGTCGGGTTCGGTCTTCGTGTCGGGGTCGGACTTCGCGTCCGGTTCAGCCTTCGCGTCCGGTTCGGACTTCGCGTCGGGGTCGGCTTTCGCGTCGGGGTCGGCTTTCGCGTCGGGTTCGGTCTTCGGGTCCGACTCCGGTTTCGCGTCGGGTTCCGTCGCTGCGGGTTCGGCCGGGGTGACTGTGGTCGACGCGGCCGGGGCGTCGCCGGCGCTGTCCGTCGGGGCCGTCGGGGCCGTCGGGGCCGTCGGGGCGTCGTCCGGAGTGGCTCCGGCGCGGACGGCGTCGCCCTCCGGCGCGGCGGGGGCTGTGGTGCCGGCCGGCGGGGTGTCGGACGGCGCGGTGCCGTCCGGTGGGGTGCCGTCCGGTGAGGTGACGGATGGCGGGATGTCGGACGGTGGGGTGTCGGCCGGCGTCGGGACGCTCGGCCGGAGCGTGTCCGGCGGTACCGGGAGGCGGGGACGCGGCACCGCCCCGGCGCCGTGCGACGGCGCGGGTTCGGCGGCGGCGCCCGACGTGGCGAGCGACCCGCCGGGGGGCGCGGCCGGACGTAGGGGCCGAGTCCGCGCGCTGTCCTCTCCGTCCACCACCCGTCGAGTATTACCCATGTCAGCGGCGACGTCAGGACCGGTCGTACCCTTGTTGCCATGCCCCGGTACGAGTTCCGCTGCCGCTCCTGTGGTGCCACCTTCGAGGTCAACCGGCCGATGGCGCAGGCTGGTGCGCCTGCCTCCTGTCCGCAGGGCCATGACGACACAGTCAAGCTGCTCTCCACCGTGGCGGTGACCGGTCGGGGTGGAGCCGGCCCCGTCGGCGGAGGTGGCGCCCCGGCCGGCGGCGGTTGCTGCGGCGGCGGTTGCGGCTGCTGATTCCCGCGCCCGCGTCGGTCGGTTGCGGTACGTTGCGGTCGATCCCGTCCGGCCGTTCTCACGATGCGTGACGGCTGCGGCATAGGGCAGCATGGCCGGCGACGTCAGGGGCGGAGGTTCCACGCATGTCGCCACGGATCCGCCTCCCGAGCGGATGGGTGACCTTCCTGTTCACCGACATCGAGGGCTCGACGCGCCTGGCCCGGATGCTCGGTGCCGGCTACCGACCGGTGCTACACGAACACCGTCGGCTGCTGCGGCACACCCTGGTCGCGGCCGACGGCGCGGAGTTGCTCACCGAGGGTGACTCGTTCTTCGTCGCCTTCGCCGACGCCGCCGCGGCCGTCGCCGCCTGCCTGGCCGCGCAGCGGGCGCTGGCCGGGCACGACTGGCCCACCCCGGAGTCGGCCCCCCGGGTCCGGATGGGACTGCACACCGGGTACGCCGAGCCGCGCGACGGCGAGTACGCCAGCCCGGAGGTGCACCGGGCAGCCCGGATCGCCGCCGCCGCCCACGGTGGTCAGGTGCTCTGTTCGGCGTCGACGGTGCGGCACGCCGAGCCGCTGCCCGCCGGGGCGTCCCTGCTCGACCTCGGGCTGCACCAGTTGCGCGGCTTCGACGACCGGGAGCGGCTCTTCCAGGTCCTCGCCCCGGGCCTGGAGCGGGAGTTCCCGCGCCCGCGTACCGCCGACACACCGCCGCACAACCTGCCCACCCGGGCCACCTCGTTCGTCGGGCGGGAGGTGGAACGGATCGAGTTGCGGCGGCTGGTGGCGGACCACCGGCTGGTCACCGTTCTCGGCGCGGGCGGCGCGGGCAAGACCCGTCTCGCGGTGGAGTTGTGCGCCGGGCTGGTCGAGGCGTACCCGGACGGGGTGTGGTTCCTCGACGTCGCCACGGTGACCGACCCGGGCCTGGTGCCGTTCGCGGTCGCCGCCGCCTTCGGCCTCCGGCCGGAGCCGGGACGCCCGATCATGGACACCCTCGTCGAGTACGCGGCCACCCGTCGCGTGCTGGTCGTGCTGGACACCTGTGACGCCCAGCCGGCCGCCACCGCCGCGGTGATCGCCCGGCTGCTGACCGGTGCGCGTGGCGTTCGGGTGCTCGCCACCAGCCGGGAGTCGTTCGGTCTTCCCGGTGAGGTGGTGTGGCGGATCCCCCCGCTGTCGATCGACCCGTCGCCGGGCGGCGGCGAGAGCGACGCGGTGGCCCTCCTGCTCGACCGGACCACGGCCGCCCGGGGCGGGCGCCGTCCCGGCCCGGGGGAGGTGGTCGACCTGCGCCGGGTGGTGCATCGGCTGGACGGCCTGCCGCTCGCCATCGAGCTGGCCGCCGCCCGGCTGCGGGTGCTCTCCGCCGGTCAGCTCGCCGAACGCCTGGCCGACGTGCTCGGCGCGCTGGACGCGGGGCGGGACGAGCCGGACCCGCCCCGCCCCTGGTCAGGTGACCCGGACGCGACCGTGGACCTGCGTGCCGACCTGCCCGACGACGGCACCCGGTCGACGGTGGAGCGGCACGCCACCATGCAGGCCACCGTCACCTGGTCGTACCGGACGCTCGGGCCCCGGTCGGCCCGGCTGCTGCGCTGGCTGGCGGTGTTCGCCGGGCCGGTGGACCTGGCGGCGGTGGAGTGGCTGCTCGACGGGGACCCGCTCGGCTCGCTATCGGTGCTGGTGGACAAGTCGATGATCCTGGCCGAGCCGAGTGCCTCGGGTTGCATGTACCGGATGCTCGACCCGATTCGGGCGTACGCGGCCCGCCGGCTCGCGGCGGACGGCGAGGAGCAGGCCGCCCGGGACCGGCACGTGGCCTGGTCACAGCACGTGCTGTGGCGGGCATACTTCGGCCCGGACGGGCGGCCGGTGAACCTGTCGCTCTACTCGCTCGACCCGCTCGCGGGTGAGTTCCGGGCCGCGCTGCGCTGGTCGGCGACCGGGGGGACGGCCCGGGACGGGCTGCGGCTGGCCGCTGGGCTGGACCTGTGGTGGCGGGAGCGGGGGCTGGCCCGGGAGGGGCGCCTCTGGTTGTTCCGGCTCTACGGCCGGATCGCCGAGACCGGCGAGCGGATCCCCGAGGCGGAGTTGGCGGCGGCGTACCACATGCACTCGCTGCACGCCGGGGCCGACGGCGAGTTCGCCGAGGAACTGCGTTTCGCCCAGCGGGCCGAGGCGGCGGCGAGGCAGGCCGGGGACGCGGGTCTGCTCGCCCGGGTGCTCGCCGGCCGGGCCGCGCCCCTGGTCGACATGGGGCAGTTCGTCGAGGCGGAGCAGGTGTGCCGGGAGGTCATCGCCTGGGCCCGGGAACGGGGGGTGGCCGGGGACGCACTGCTCGCCGTCTTCAGTCTGGCCGAGCTGCTGTGGCGACGCGGGGCGCTGGACGAGGCGGCGGAGCTGCTCGGCTCGGCCCGGACGGTGGAGGCGACCCGTCCGGTGGAGCGGGGCCAGCGCTCGGTGGACATGCTGCTCGGCATGGTGGCGCTGGGCCGGGGGGATCTGGTCGCCGCGCACGAGCATCTCCAGGTGGCGCTCCGGTCCCGGATGGGCCACGGCTACCACGGGCGGGCCTGCGACACGGTGAACGCGCTCGCGGTCCGGTGCGCCGACGGGGGCGACCCGCTGACCGCGGCCCGGCTGTTCGGCGCGGCCCAGGCGACGCGGGCCCGGATCCGGTCCACGCCGGGGCTGTTCGGGCCGTACTGGCTGCGGTGGCAGACGGAGCTGCGCCGGGTGCTGGGCGACGCGGCCTTCGACGCCGGGTACCGGGCGGGGGCGGAACTGGGGTTGGAGGAGGCGGCAGCGCTGGCCCTGGCGGTGGAGCACCCGGACCTGTCCCCCGCCTCCTCCCGGTTCACGTCGAGCTGGTGAGACCCGGTATGGGTCACAGTCGAGCTGGCGAGACCTGGTAGAGGGTCACAGTCGAGCTAGTGAGACCTGGTAGGGGGTCAGCGTGCGCTGTGGGCCCGCTCGAGGTCGGCCTTCATCTTGGCGGCCCGGTCGATGTCGGCCGGGCTGACCGCGGCGATCGAGCCGAAGGCCTTGACCGCCTGGTAGTACGTCCAGGCCAGGCTGTAGCAGGCCGGGTTGACATAGCTCGGGTACGTGGCGCAGACGCGCTTCAGGTCCTCGTAGAAGGCGCTGTCGACGCGGGCCTTGTTGCCGCTGGTGAAGACGCCCATCGCCTTGTGGTTGCGGTAGCCGAAGTCGTGCCGGTAGCAGGACAGGTTGAAGCTGAACCCGAGCGGGTTGTCCGGGCTGGACGAGCAGTAGTCGGTCGACCAGTTGAAGGCGTACGCCGCCCAGGCGCCCTGGTTCTGCCGGGCCGAGTTCCAGGCGTTGTAGCTGCTGGCGCTGGTCTGCGTCCAGCTGTACATCACTGACAGCTTCTGGTCACGGGTGACCGCGGCGGCCGGCGAGGCGACCCCGAGCACGGTGAGCAGCGCGAACGCGCTGGCGGCGAGCATGGTGGTGAGGCGACGGCGCATGAGGGGATCTCCTCCGGGGGTGAACGAGGGGGAACAGGTCACCGGTCGGGGTTCCGGTTGGAGAACAGTTTTCATCGACCACTATGGATTAATGATCTAGTGTCGCTCAAACTTTGCGCCATGCGCTGAAATCGACGAATGCCCCGAGGCGGACGGGCCGCCCCGGGGCATCCCGGTGTTCGTCAGGTCAGCGCACGAAGCGCGCCGGGCTGGCCGGGCTCTCGTTGTAGAGCCGGTCCAGGGCGGTCACCAGGTACGTGTACGACCGGCCCGGCTCGGCGGTGGTGTCCACGTACGACTGCGCGCCGCCGGTCGCCCGCACGGTGTCGACCAGGTGCGTGGCGTCGGCCAGGTCGCACTGACCGGGCTGCTGGTTGCCGTCCAGCCGGTAGATCGCGTACGAGGTCGCGGTCCCGAACGGGCCCGCGCCGTCGGCCGGCTGCCGCCAGTTCAGTCGCACCCCCTCGTCGGTCCGCTGCACGCCGGTGACCACCGGGAACAGCAGCGGCTTCGCGGGCAGGTGCGACATGGTCGGCACCAGCGCCGGCTTCGAGTAGTGCTCCTGCGCGTAGATGTCGGTCGCGTCGAGCCGGTTCGCCCGCACCTGCACCGCGGAGAAGTGCACGTTGCCGAGCACCTCCGGGTACGACCGGTTGAGCGTCAGGTGGTTCGACAGCTCCTGCGGGTTCATCCAGAACGAGCCGTACGCCGGGTCACCGCTCTTGTAGTCGGCCTGACCGATGTAGAGCTGCACCTTCGTGCCCCGCACCACCTCGGCCCACCACGGCACCAGCCGGGCGTAGTCGGCCGCCGGGTACTGGCCGATGTACCAGTAGAGCTGCGGCACGACGTAGTCGACCCACTCCTCCTTGATCCACTTGCGGGTGTCGGCGGAGATGATGTCGTACGACTGGCTGCCGGTGGTGTCCGAGCCGAGCGGGTCGACCGACTTGTTCCGCCAGATGCCGAACGGGCTGACCCCGAACTTCACCCACGGCTTGGCCGCCTTGACCTGCTCGTTCATCTCCTTGACGAGCAGGTTGATGTTGTCCCGCCGCCAGTCGGCCTTGTTGGTGAAGCCCCGGTTGTACTGCGCGAACGTCGCGTCGTCCGGCACCTGGTGGGTGCCGCTCGGGTACGGGTAGAAGTAGTCGTCGAAGTGCACGCCGTCGATGTCGTACCGCTTGACCGCGTCCAGCATCGCGGTCTGGACGAACTCGCGGACCTCGGGGATGCCGGGGTTGTAGTAGAGCCGGCTGCCGGCGACGTTGGCCGGCGGGTACGCGAAGGTCCACTCCGGGTGCTGCCGGGCCGGGTGGTTCGGGGCGAGCTTGCTGATGTCCGCGCCCGCGCCGCCCGGGGCGGGCATGGAGACCCGGTACGGATTGAACCAGGCGTGGAACTCCAGGTTCCGCTTGTGCGACTCCTCGACCAGGAAGGCCAACGGGTCCCAGCCCGGGTCCTGCCCGCGCACTCCGGTCAGGTACTCCGACCAGGGCTCGTACGGCGACGGCCAGAAGGCGTCGGCGGTCGGCCGGACCTGGACCACCACCGCGTTGTGGTTGAGCTGCTCGGCGAGGTCGAGCCAGCGCAGGTACTCGGCCTGCTGGGCGGCGATCCGGTTCGGGTCGGTCCAGGAGGCCTTGGTGGGCCAGTCGATGTTGGTCACCGACGCGATCCACATCGCCCGGAACTGGCGCTTGGGGGTGGCCGGGTCGGTGGTGCAGTCGGCGGTGGTGATGGTGCCGGTGGTGTCGGCGGCCGGGGTGGCCTGCGCGGGCGTCGCGGCGACGAGCGCGCCGAGCAGCGCGACGGCCAGCCCGGCGGCTCTGAGCCGAGGTGCCTTCATGTGCGTCCCTTCGTTGGGCGGGGGAGCGGACGGCGGCTGGACGGCAAGATTCGTCGCCAGCAATACACCGTCAGAAGGAAATTTTCACACCCGGCCGTCCCGCGCAAGACCCCGCCGGAGATCGACACTCCGGCGCGGCTGGGCGGCTCCGCGCGCCGTCACCGGATCGGCACGTACCGTCGCGGTCGCGTTCCGCCGGGCGGTCAGCCCTTCAGCCCGCTGCGCGACACGCCCTGGATGATGTGCCGCTGGGCCAGGACGAAGAGCGCCAGCACCGGCACGCTGGCCAGCACCGCGCCCGCCATGATCACCGGATAGTCGGTGACGTACGCGCCCTGGAGCAGGCCCAGGCCCGCCGGGACGGTCAGCTTCTCCGGGCTGAACAGCACGTAGACCGGCCAGAGGAAGTCGTTCCAGTTGGTGAGGAACGACAGGACGGCGAGGGTGGCCAGCGCCGGCTTCGACAGCGGCAGCAGCACCTTCACGAAGATCTGCCAGTGGTTCGCCCCGTCCAGGACGGCGGCCTCCTCCAGTTCGGCCGGGATGGAGAGGAAGAACTGTCGGAGGAAGAACACCCCGAACGCGCTGGCCGCGCCGGGCACCACCAGCACCGCGAGGGTGTCCAGCCAGTGCAGCCGGTCGGCGATCACGAAGTTCGGGATGATCAGCGAGGTGGGCGGGATGAAGAGCGTCCCCACGATCAGCGCGAAGCTCACCGTACGACCCCGGAACCGCATCCGGGCCAGGGCGTACGCGGCCATCGACGCGGTCACCAGCACCAGCAGCGCGTGCAGCGTGGCGGCCAGCATGCTGTTGACGAACCAGCGCAGCACCGGGTTGGCCGAGTCGGTGAGGATGCGCTCGTAGCCGTACCCGGAGAGCGGGTTCGGGAGCCAGTCCGGCGGGATCCTCTGCGCGCCCCCGTAGGTCTTCAGCGAGGTGAGGACCATCCAGAGCAGCGGGGCCAGGAACACCAGGGCCAGCAGCACCAGGACGGCGTAGCGCCCGGCACGGCGGAGTGACGTCACGGCTGGCCCCCTCAGTCTTCCCGGTACCGCAGGAACCGGAAGTTGACGATGCTGATCACGGCGAGGGCGAGCGCGAACAGGATGCTCATCGCGGCGGCCCGGCCGGCGTCGTTGTCCCGGAGCCCCTCGTCGACGATCCGCCAGACCACCGTCCGGGTCTGCTCGCCCGGCGCGCCCTGCGTGATCAGGAAGGACTGGCCGAAGACGTTGGCCGAGGCGAGGATCGTGGTGGTCAGCACGAAGAGCAGGACCGGGCGCAGGCCGGGCAGCGTGACGTTGCGGAACCGGTCCCAGGCGCCCGCGCCGTCCACCCGCGCCGCCTCGTACAGCTCGGAGGGGATGTCCTGGAGGCCGGCCAGGTAGATCACCGCGTTGAAGCCGGAGGTCCACCAGACGGTCACCCCGACCAGGGAGACCCAGGCCCACGGCACGTCCGTCACCCAGGGCGTGTCCGCCGGCAACCCGACCGCGCCGAGCAGCCGGTTGACCAGGCCCAGGTTGGCGTCGAGCAGGAACCGCCAGAGCAGGCCGACCACCGCCACACCGAGCACGTACGGGGCGAAGTAGACCGCCCGGAAGAACGTCCGCCCGGGGAACTTCTCGTTGAGCAGCAGCGCCAACCCCAGCGGTACGACCAGCAGCAGCGGCACCGAGAAGAGGGTGAAGACGCCGGTGGCCCGGACGCTGGACCACCAGTCCCCGTAGATTGCCGAGTCACTGGAGAACAGGTCCCGGTAGTTGTCCAACCCGACGAAGGGCCGGTGGGGAAGCTGGAGGTCCCACTGGTGCACGCTCAGCCAGAGCCCGAACCCGATCGGGGCCAACCCGAAGACCAGGAACAGGACGAGGTACGGCGCGAGGAAGAGGTACGGGGTGGTGGCTCGGCCGCGCCGGCCAGCTTCCCGGCGTCGTTTCCCCACCGGCGGGGGCGGCGTCCCCCCACGCGCCGCCCCGACCGTGCTGGTGCCGGCCACGACCGCCTCAGTTCCCGTACTTCTTGCGGTTGTCCGCGAGCTGCTTGTCGGCCTTGGCCACGCCGTCGTCCAGCGCCTGCTTCGGCGACTTCTTGCCGAGCGCCGCCTCGTTGAACGAGGAGTAGAAGGTGAGCAGCACCTCGCCGATGCCCGGCGCGGCCGGCGGGAAGGCCGCATACTCGAGTTCGGGGGCGAGCGCGTTCACCTCGGCGAGCGCCGCGAAGCCGGCGTCCTCGCGGACCGCCTTGCGGGCCGGCACCTGGCCGCCGGCGGCCCAGTCCAGCGAGTGCTGGCTCAGCCAGTTGATGAAGACCTTGGCCCCGGCCACCTTGTCCGCGTTGGCGCTGCGCTGCTTGACGATGGTGAAGTTGTGCGAGTTGGCCCAGGCCGCGGGCTTGCTGCCGATCTGTGGCAGCGGGGCCACCCCCCACTGCATGTCGGGGCTCTTCTTCAGGTCGTTGACCTGCCAGATGCCGTTCCAGTTGAAGGCGTTCTTGCCGGCCTTGAACGCCAGGTAGTCGGCGTCCTGGCCGACGTTGGCGGGGGAGTGGCCCTGCTTGATCATGTCGACCAGCCAGGTGCACGCCTCCACCGCCGGGTCGGAGTTGAAGGTGGCCTTCGCGGCGTCGGCGTCGAAGAGCGTGCCGCCCCACTGGTGCAGCAGCGAGTAGAAGGTCATGCCGCCGGTGAACTGGAACGGGCTGACCCAGAAGCCCTGGACGCCGGACTTCTTCAGTTCGGTCAGCGCGGCGGTGTAGTCGTCCCGGGTGGTTGGCGGCTTCTCCGGGTCGAGGCCCGCCTTCTGCATGACGGCCTTGTTGTAGTAGAAGCCGAGCGGGTGCATGTCCAGCGGGATGCCGTACCGCTTGTCGTTGTACAGGCCACCGGCCCAGACCGTCGGGGCGAAGTCGGCCTCGGTCAGCCCCAGCGCCGTCGCCACGTCGTCCAACTCGGTGATGACGCCCCGGGCGGCGAAGGTGGCGAGCTGGTCCATGTGCATGACCGCGATGTCCGGTCCGGCGCCGCTGCTGACCGCGCCGGGGAGCTTGCTGTAGTAGTCGTCCCACTGGTAGGTGGTGACCGCCACCGCGATGTTGCCGTGCTCGGCGTTGAACGTCTCGACCAGCTTCTTGAAGATGTCGCCGTCACCGCCGGTGAAGCCGTTCCACAGCTTCAGGTCGACCTTCGGGCCGGTGTACTCCTTGCCGCCGTTGCCGGAGGCGGTGCTGGGCTCCTCGTCGCCGCCGCAGCCCGCCAGGGCGAGCGTGGCCGCCGTGCCGAGCCCGACACCGAGGCCGAGCAGACGACGTCGGCTCATCTCGTTGCGCATCATGCTGTTGCCTCCCTGGACGGATGGACGGATGGGCGGAGGTGGGGTGGTGGAGCTGGTCAGGGGCGGGTGGCGAAACGCAGCAGGTTCCACGAGATAGCGGGCAGGCGCACCGCGCACCGGCCGCCGTCGACCGTGGGGGTGGTGGTCTCCCGGGGCGTGACCCGGTCGGGCTCGGCCTCGGTGTTGCTCGCCGTCGGGTCCTCCCCGGCGGCGAGGGTCAGGTGGGACTGACCGGAGGGTCGGGGCAGGCCGCGCAGGTCGAGGTCCAACGCGAGGTCCGTATCGCCCCGGTTGACCGCGAAGACGACCAGCTCGCCGCGCTCCTCGTCGTGCACCGCCACGGTGTCGAGCACCGGTACGTCCCCGTACCGGGCAGTGGGGTAGGTCGGGGAGACCGGCTCGGTACGCAGCACCGTGCCGCGGGCGTACCGGGCGGTGAGCGCGAACGGGTGGAAGATGCTCTGCCGCCAGGCCGGGCCGGCGGTGCGGGTCCGGATCGGGGCGATCACGTTCGCCAGTTGCGCCTGGCAGGCCACGCCGACCCGGTCGGCGTGCCGGAGCAGGGTGACCAGCAGGTCGCCGACGACCACCGCGTCGAGGGCGGTGAAGGTGTCCTCGATCAGCGCCGGGGCCTCCACCCAGCCGCGCCGGTCCAGGTCGGCCTGGAGGCGGGACTGGTACCAGACGTTCCACTCGTCGAAGGAGATCCTGAGCTTGCGCCGGTGGCGCTGCTTCGCCGCGACGTGGTCGGCGGTGGCGACCACCTCGCGGATGAAACTGTCCATGTCGACCGCCGAGGCCAGGATGCTGGCCTGGTCGCCGTCGGACGGGTCGTAGTAGGTGTGCGCGGAGATGTAGTCGACGTGCTCGTAGGTGTGCTCGAGCACGGTCGCCTCCCAGGAGGCGAAGGTGGGCATGCCCCGGTTGGAGCTGCCGCAGGCGACCAGGCTGATCGACGGGTCGACCAGCTTCATCGCGCGGGCGGTCTCGGCGGCCAGCCGGCCGTACTCGGCGGCGGTCTTGTGTCCGACCTGCCAGGGGCCGTCCAGCTCGTTGCCGAGGCACCAGAGCCGCACCCCGTACGGCTGCTCCGCGCCGTGCTTGCGGCGCAGGTCGGACAGCGCCGTCCCGCTCGGGTGGTTGGTGTACTCCAGCAGGTCGCAGGCCTCCTGGACGCCCCGGGTGCCGAGGTTGACCGCCATCATCGGTTCCACCTGGGCCCGGGCCGCCCAGGTCATGAACTCGTGGAGGCCGAAGGCGTTGGTCTCGATCGTCTTCCAGGCCAGGTCGAGCCGGCGTGGCCGGTCGCCGACCGGGCCGACGCCGTCCTCCCAGCGGTAGCCGGAGACGAAGTTGCCGCCGGGGTAGCGGACCACCGAGACGCCCAGTTCGCGGGTGAGCCCCAGGACGTCGGTACGGAACCCGTCGGCGTCGGCCTCGGGGTGACCGGGCTCGAAGACACCCCCGTAGACGCAGCGTCCCATGTGCTCGACGAACGACCCGAAGAGTCGGCGGTCGGCCGCGCCGATCGCGAAGGCGGGATCGACCGTCACCTGAGCGGTACGCAAGAGGGGGCCACCTTTCCTCGTTGCCTGACTTCCACGCCGGACTACGGCTAGTGACCGTGGTCACTCTCCTGTGCGCCTTTCTACAACGTTGTAGTCAACGTTGTAAAGAGCAGGTGGCGCGGTAGAGTGCCCCCGCAGAACGGGGTCGGGAGGTTGGCGCGGTGCGGCACAGGCTCAAGGACGTGGCCGAGAAGGCCGGCGTGTCCGTGAAGACCGTATCGAACGTCGTCAACGGATACCAGCATGTCCGGCCGACCACCCGGGCGCGGGTCGAGCAGGCGATCGCGGAGCTGAACTACCGGCCGAACCTCTCCGCCCGCAACCTGCGCAAGGGGCGTACCGGGGTGATCGCCCTCGCCGTGCCGGAGCTGGACATTCCCTACTTCGCCGAGTTGGCCCGGCACGTCGTGGTGGCCGCCGCCGAGCAGGGCTGGACGGTGCTGATCGACCAGACCGGCGGCAGTCGCGAGCAGGAACGGGTGGCCGCCAGCGGCATCGGCGACCACCTCATCGACGGGCTGATCTTCAGTCCGCTCGCGCTCACCGCCGAGGACCTCGCCGGTCTGGACGGCACCCCGATGGTGCTGCTCGGGGAGCGGGTCGACCACGGACCGGCCGACCACGTGATGGTCGACAACGTGGCCGCCGCCCGAGAGATCACCGCCCACCTGGCCGGACTCGGCCGGCACCGGATCGCCGCGATCGGCTCGCAGCGCACCGAGGAGGGGGCCACCGCGCGGTTGCGGCTCGCTGGCTACCGCGCCGCCCTCGCCGATGCCGGTATCGGCTACGACGAGCGGCTGGTCGCCCCCGCGTCGGTCTGGCACCGCGCCGACGGCGCCGCCGCCATGCGTGACCTGCTCGCCGCCGGGGTACGCCCCGACGCCGTCTTCTGCTTCAACGACACCCTCGCCCTGGGCGCGCTGCGTGCCCTGCACGAGCACGCCCTGCGGGTGCCCGAGGACGTCGCGGTCGCCGGCTTCGACGACATCGAGGACGGCCGGTTCTCCATCCCCACCCTGAGCACCGTCGCCCCGGACAAGGAGCGCATCGGCCGGCTCGCGGTGGAGTTGCTGGCCGGCCGGATCGCGGGTGACCGGGACGCCCCGCCCCGTACGCTCACCGCTCCGTACCGGCTCGAACTCCGGGAGAGCACCCTCGGCCGCTGACCGCCCCGGCGTCCTGCCACCTGGCCGACCCGACCATGTGTCCACATGGGACAGTGCTGGGTGGCGGCGGCGCGACACCGATCGGAGGATGGGCGCGGTGTCCCCGGTCGCCATGATGTACGGGCGCGTCGCGCGCCGTCACGAGACCTGGGGGCGACATTGAGTACCGATTCGAGCTGGGGCGACTACCTGTCCACCGACACGTCTCTCCCGGACGTCGGCGTCGCCGCGTACGACCCGGTGACCGTCGACGCGGCGACCGTCGAGCCGGTGCTTCCGGAGCCGGTGCTGGACGTCGTCGAGACCGAGGTCGCCGGGGCCGTGGCCGACCAGGACTGGTCCGACTGGCACGCGGCCAGCGGCGACCAGTGGGCCGACTCGGCGCAGGACTGGGTCGACTACGCCAACGAGAACCTGGCCGCCGGCAACTACGAGGTCGCCGACAGTGCCTTCGCGCACGCCGCCAATCACGCCGACATCGCCGACGGCAACTACGACGTGTCCCTGGACTACTCCACCCAGGCGGCCACCCACCTCGACACCGCCGTGGCGGAGGTCGCCCCGTACGACACGTACGGCGCCGGTACGAGCTTCGACCTCGCGGAATGAGCTGGACTGCCGGGCCGGACCCCGGCGCGCGGCCGGACCCGGCCGTGCTCGCCGCCGAGGCGGGCCGACTGGTGGCCGGCGCGGAACGCCGGATCGCCATACCGCCGAGCGTGGCCCGGCAACACCTGCTCCGCGTCGTCCGGGATCTCTCCTTCGAGCTACGCACCGAGCAGCTCAGCCTGCTCGAGGCGGTACGCGGCTCGACGCTGGGCGGGGTCACCCTGTCCGCCGCCCGGGTGCCGGTGGTGCTGCGGATCGGCCTGGAAGCCGACGACACCGGCAGCCGGGTCACCGTCGTGCTCGCCGACCGCTGGTCCGGCAGGATGGGCCGGAACTGGGGCCTGACCTCCGTCTACGTGCAGCTCTTCGAGTCCGTCCTCGGGGCGGTCGACGGAGTGCTCGGCCGCCTCGATCCGGCCGGTGCCGCCGCCTTCCCTGGCTGGTGGCGACAGACCGGGCCCGGTGACGTGGCGATCATGCAGAACGCGGCGAGCCTCGCCAACCGGGCCGGCGCCGTGCTCTCCCGGCAGGCGTCCCGCCTGCTCGACGGGGACTCCCCGACCCAGCGGCGGGCGGCGGTCAGCCGGGCCGGTACCGAGACGTTCGCCTTCGAGACGCCGCAGGCCGTCGCGGAGGTGCCGGCGGAGCTGGCCGACGGCATGCTGATGGTCGGCGCGCTGATCGCCAGCCGCCCCGGCGACATGCCGCCGAACCTGGTGGCCCAGGTCCAGTCGCTGGTGTTCCGGGTCGAGGAACACCTCGCCTCGGCCGCCGCCCCGGGGGCGGTCCCGGTCGCCCGGTTCGCCGTCGAACCGGCGGACGTGCCGGTGGTTACCTTCCTGCACCAGCAGGCCCGGCTCCGGAGCATGCTGCCGGTACGGAACCTGCGCACCTGCACCACCTGCCGGCTGGAGAAGGTGACCAACCCCGATCTGGAACGGATGCAGGAGCGGACCCGGCGTACCCGGGAACTGGCCACCGGCCTCAGCGCGGTGGTCACCCCGTACGTGCTGGCGGGCCGGCTGGCGCAGCTCAACGGTAAGGGGCCGAGCTTCGCCTGCCCACGCTGCCAGGGCATGGACGCCGACGAGACGGTGGTGACGTACTGCCAGCGGTGCGGCGACCGGCGGGCCGAGACGGCCCTGCGCACCTGCGCGAAGTGCCGGTTCGACTTCCGTGGCCTGCTCGCCGGTGAGCAACTCTGGCAACCCCGCCGGACGGCCCCGCCCAGCCCGAACCCGCCCCCGGCCGTCCTGCCACCGTCCCCGACCGATCCGCCGCTTCCGGCCGCGGCTCCCGTCCCAGCCCTCGCCGGCCCACCGCCATTGCCCACCCCGCCGCTGCCGCTGCCCGTTCCACCGGCCGTGCCGGCGCCGGCGGTGACGCGGCCGGTGGACCCGGAGGCGGAACAGTGGCCCCGCCCACCGGGCTATCAGCCCGCCTAGAGCGGTCTGGTGGTGACGGGCCAGCGGGACAGCGGCACCGGGTCAGTCGAAGAAGCGGGCCAGGTGGGACGGTTCCGGTCCCGGGGCGTCGGCGTCGAGCGGCGTCAGGTCGGCGAAGATCGACGCCCCGTCGCAGCCGGCGTGCAGCGGGTACCAGCGCGGTGTGCCGGGTGGGCGTTGCCCGCAGACCCCCTTGATCGTCTGTACGTCGAGCAGCCGTACGTGGGTCGGGTCGGCGACCGCGTTCACGTGCCGCCACCAGGGACTCATCACGTGCAGGACACCGCCGGGCCGGAGCACCCGGTGGCACTCGTCCACCAGCGGCAGGAAGTCGAGCAGGTGTTCGAGGATGTGCACCGCGAAGAGGACGTCGACCGAGTCGTCGGCAAGTGGCAGTGCCCCGGACAGGTCCGCCACCGCGTCCACGCCCGGGGCGGGAAAGATGTCCAGCCCGAGGTTGCCCGGGTACTGCTTGGTGCCACCACAGCCCAGGTCGACGACAACCGGCGCCCGGCCGGCGACGACGACCCGCGACCAGACCCCGAACACCCCGGCCAGCCGGCCGACCCGGTCGCGGACCAGCCGCAGGTCCGCCGCCGAGGGCACCTCACCGGTCAGGTGCGCCACCCCCCGGTCGAACCGTACGTCGACCGCCAGGTCGCGCAGCCGGTCGTCGTGCCGGGCCTGGTCCGTCCACGCCTGGGTGAGGAAGACGTCGATCGCCCTCAGCCGCTCGGCCGAGGGCGGTGCCTGCGCCAACGCGACCATGCGGGCCACCTCCCGCCGCCCGTTACCCGCATCCGCGCACGTCATGCACGCCTTGCAGAACGGTCCGGTGACGCCCGGTCAGCCGGTGCTACGGCGTCAGCCGGTGACGCTGCGTCGGCCGCCACGGCCGACTCCGCGTACCGCCCGCTGCCGGGGCGCGAGCTGCGCCTTCGGACGTTTGAGGTGGTAGCGGTGCAGTTCGTGGTTGCCGGGCAGCGACGGGTCCTCGCTCATCGCCACCAGCTCCCAGCCCTGGTCGCCGGCCCGGTTCAGGTGGGCCAGCGCGGTGTCGCCGTACGGCGTGACGTCGAGCATGGTGCCGTCCGGGCCGTACCAGTGGAAGGTGATCTCCCAACCGATGTCGTCGCTGGACGCCTGCCGGCGGCGCACCAGCAGCGCGTACTCCCACCTCAGCATGTATCGATTGTGACCTGCCGGTAGCCGGTCCGCACGGATCAGAGTTCGGCGATCCGTCCGCCGTTGACGTGCAGCCGCCGGTTGGTCTCGATCGCCGCCAGCATCCGTCGGTCGTGGGTGACCAGCAGCAGCGTGCCGGGGTAGCCCGCCAACGCCGACTCCAACTGCTCGATGGCGGGCAGGTCGAGGTGGTTGGTCGGCTCGTCCAGCACCAGCAGGTTCACCCCGCGCCCCTGCAACAACGCCAGCGCCGCCCGGGTCCGCTCACCGGGGGAGAGGGTCGCCGCCGGCCGCAACACGTGGTCGGCGCGCAGGCCGAACTTGGCCAGCAGGGTCCGCGCGTCGGCCGGCGACATCTCCGGTACGGCGGCCCGGAAGGCGTCCAACAGCGGCTCGTCGCCGACGAAGAGCCCCCGGGCCTGGTCGACCTCACCGACCACCACGCCCGGCCCGAGCGAGGCGTGCCCGGACTCCAGCGGCACCCGACCGAGCAGCGCCGCGAGCAGGGTCGACTTGCCCGACCCGTTCGCCCCGGTCACCGCCACCCGGTCGGCCCAGTCGATCTGAAGGGTCACCGGGCCGAGGGTGAAACTGCCTCGGCGTACCACTGCCTCGCGGAGCGCGGCCACGACGGCGCCGGCGCGCGGCGCGGCGGCGATCTCCATCCGCAGCTCCCACTCCTTGCGTGGCTCCTCGACCACGTCCAGCCGTTCGATCAACCGCTCGGTCTGCCGGGCCTTGGCCGCCTGCTTCTCGCTGGTCTGGCCCCGGAAGTGCTTGACGTTCTTGTCCGGGTCGGTGGCCTTGCGCCGGGCGTTCCGGACACCCTTCTCCATCCAGGCCCGCTGGGTCCGGGCCCGCTCCTCCAGCCCGGCGCGGGTGTCGGCGTACTCCTCGTACTCGGCGCGGGCGTGCCGGCGGGCCACCTCACGTTCCTCCAGGTACGCGGCGTAGCCACCGCCGAAGTGGTTGACCTGCTGCTGGTGCAGGTCCAGCTCCAGGATCCGGGTGACCGTGCGGGTCAGGAACTCGCGGTCGTGGCTGACCAGCACCGTGCCGGCCCGTAGCCCGGTGACGAACTCCTCCAGCTTCGCCAGCCCGGCCAGGTCGAGGTCGTTTGTCGGCTCGTCGAGCAGGAAGACGTCATACCGGCTGAGCAGCAGCGAGGCCAGCCCGGCGCGGGCCGCCTGCCCACCGGAGAGCCCGGTCATCGGGTGGTCCAGGCCGACACCGAGCCCCAGCTCGGCGGCCACCTGCTCGGCGCGTTCGGCCAGGTCCGCGCCGCCGAGGGCGAGCCAGCGCTCCAGCGCCTCGGCGTACGCGTCGTCCGCGCCGGCCGCCCCGGCGGTGAGCGCCTCGGTGGCGGCGTCCAGCGCGGCCTGCGCGGCCGTGACGCCCGTCCGGCGGGCCAGGAAGTCGCGGACCGACTCGCCGGGGCGACGTTCCGGCTCCTGCGGCAGGTGCCCGACGTTCGCGGTGGGCGGGCTCAGCGTGACGCCACCGGCCTCCACCGGGAGCAGCCCGGCGAGGGTACGCAGCAGCGTCGACTTGCCGGCGCCGTTCGGCCCGACCAGGCCGACCACGTCACCGGGGGCCACCACCAGGTCGAGCCCGGCGAAGAGAAGCCGGTCGCCGTGGCCGGCGGAGAGGTCCTTGACGATCATCGTGGCGCTCATCAGAAGCCGAAGCCTAGCCGTCCGGGCCACCGCGGGCCGAACGGATTAGGCAGACTGTCGGCCGTGGTGACCACGTTGGCGATCGACTGCGGTGGCGGCGGCATCAAGGCGACGGTGCTCGACGAGGCGGGGACGATGCGGGCCCGACCGATGCGGGTGCCCACCCCGTACCCGCTGCCGCCGAGCCTCTTCGTCAAGACGCTGCTGGACCTCGCCGGGCAGCTGCCGACCGCCGACCGGCTGACCGTGGGCATGCCCGGCATGCTCCGGCACGGAGTGGTGGTGGCCACCCCGCACTACGTCACCCGGTCCGGGCCCCGCTCCCGGGTCGACCCGGAACTGCTCGCCGAGTGGTCCGGGTACGACGTGCGTACCGCGCTCGCCGACGCCTTCGGGGTGCCGGCGCTGGTGCTGAACGACGCCGAGGTGCACGGTGCCGGTGTGGTCGCCGGCAGCGGCTGCGAGCTGGTGCTGACTCTCGGCACCGGGCTTGGCTGCGCCCTCTTCGACGGCGGGGTGCTCGCCCCGCACCTGGAACTGTCCCAGGCCCCGGTGCGCTGGGGGATGACCTACGACACCTACGTCGGCGAGCCGGAGCGCCGCCGGTTGGGCGACGGCTTCTGGTCCCGACGGGTTCGGCAGGTGGTGGACGGGCTGCGGCCGGTGTTCCGCTGGGACCGGATCTACCTGGGCGGCGGCAACTCCCGACTGATCCGGCCGGAGCAGCTCGCGCGGATGGGCGAGGACGTGGTGGTCGTTCCGAACACCGCCGCCCTGGTCGGTGGGGTCCGGGCCTGGCAGCTCACCCCGCCGGCTTCCGTCGACCGGCGTCCGGCCGGCTGACCGGGGACGGGAACACTAGCTTCCCACACGGTGTTTGTGTCAGCGTCGGAAGAAGAACCGGGCGGCACGACACGAGGGGGTGGGTTCGATGGACCTTCTGGAGGAGTACCGACGGGCGGCCATGTTCTTCGAGGCCGGAGACCCGACCGGAGCCGTACGACTGCTGGAGCCGATCGTGGCGGCCGAGCCGGGCAATGCCTCGGTGCGGCAGTTGCTGGCCCGCGCGTACTTCCAGACGGCGCAGCTCGGCCGGGCCGAGGAGCAGCTCCGGGTGCTGGTCGACCAGGACCCGAGCGACCACTACGCGCACCACGTGCTGGGCCGGACGCTGGAGCGGCTGAACCGACCGGCGGACGCGCTGCGGTACCTGCGCATCGCCGCCGCGATGAACTCGGCCAACGACGAGTACCGCAAGGCCCTGCAACGGGTCGAGACGCGGGTCGGCGGCACCCGCTGACGAACGGGGTCGGCGGCCTTCCGGTGCGGCTACCGGGAGGCCGCCGACCCCGTCAGGCGACCCCCGCCGACCTACCATTGCCGGCATGGGAGCCGAGCTGCCGGTCGGTGCCCGCACCGCAGTCACGCGGGGCATCCGGCCGGCGGGCGGCACGACACTCGACCGGGGCGTGGCATGAAACTGAAGCTGGACCTGCACGACATCTTCAACCGGGGCCACGACATCGACCGCGCCCTGCGCGGGATCATGGACGAGGCGGTGGCGAAGAAGGCCACCCTGGTCGAGATCATCCCGGGCAAGGGCTCCGGCCAGCTCAAGAAGCGGGTGCTGCGGTTCCTCGACCAGAAGGACGTCAAGCAGCTCTACCACCGGGTCGAGAAGGACTCCAAGAACTTCGGCCGCCTCTTCGTCCACTTCCGCTGGAAGTAGTCATTTGATCGACTACCTCCCCCCGCTAGATCAATGCCGGGTCACACAGCCCGCATTTCTGGGTTCCATGCCGCCGCTGATGCTTACCCTCGTCGCGACGCGACGGCAGCTTGTAGGCGGTTGTAGACGATCCGTGTTTGTGGGTGGTCGGTGCCCAGCACCCGCTGACAGCCGGTGAGGGTCTGCTTGAGCAGGAGAATCGCCCGCTCCAGGCTTCCGGCTGACCAGTAGGCGCCGGCAAGGTTGTTCACCGAGAGCAGCGTATCCGGGTGGTTGTCGCCAAGCACCTTCCGCCGGTCGGTGAGAACCTGTTCGTACAACGGGATCGCCCGTTTCAAATTTCCGGCCGACTTGTAGGCGTAGGCAAGGTTGTTCGCAAAGATCAAGGTCTCTGGGTGCCTGGGGCCGAATAACCGTCGACCGTCGGTGAGGACCTGCTTGAGTAGCGAGATCGCCTGCGGAAGGTTTCCAACCAGATGGTAGGTGTTGGCGAGGCCATTCCGGAAGGTCAGCATCTGCGGGTGGTCGGTGTCGAGCGTCCGCTGACCGGCGGCGATGGCCTGGTCGTACAGCGAGATCGCCTGCTTCAGGTCCCCGGCCGCCTGGTAGGCGCCGGCAAGGTTGTTCACCGAGCCCAACGTGTCTGGGTGGTCGTCGCCGAGTGTCCGCCGACATTCGGTGATGACTTGTTTGTACAGCGGGATCGCCCGTTTCAGGTTCCCGACCGCTTGGTAGGCGCCGGCAAGGTTGTTCATCGAGGACAGTGTCTCGGGGGCGTCGTCGCCGAGTGTCCGCCGACATTCGGTGATGACTTGTTTGTACAGCGGGATCGCCCGTTTCAGGTCTCCGACCGCTTGGTAGGCGGTGGCGAGGTTGTTCATCGAGGACAGTGTCTCGGGGGCGTCGTCGCCGAGTGTCCGCCGATAGTCGGTGAGGGCCTGCCCGAAATAGGCGATGGCCTGGGACAGGTTTCCCTGGCCCTCAAGGAACATCCCGGCCGAGTTGAGTAGACACGCCTGTGCTGCGCGGTCGGCGTCGGTGGCATGCGGCCTGGTGTGGGTGACCAGGGCGTCGATGTGGTGTGTCAGGGCGTGCCATGTCGGCCAGGTGGTGGGGGCACGCCAGTCGTCGGGTAGTGCGGCGATCAAGCCAATGGCGGCCGCGACTCGGGCGGTGGTGATGTCGTCGGGTTGGCGGTGTGTGTTGTCGGGGTCTGGGGTGCGGGCGACGGCTTGGACGAGTCGGTGCACGGTCACGGCTTGGGTGGTGGGGTCGATGGTGAGCATGTTGTAGGCGGCCAGTCGGCCGATCGCCCGCACCACCGCCGGCTCCACGTCGCCGAGACGGTGCCACAGGCTGCGGGGGATGGCTTCCGGTGCGTACCAGGCCAGGGTCCGTAGCAGGTGGCCGGGTAGGGGGTCGTCGGCGAGGGCGTCGAGGGTGACCTGCCAGACCCGGGCGACCGTTCGTTCGGCGGCGCGGCCTTCTTCACCGTCGCGGTACATCTGGGCGGGATACTCGGCGAGAAGCCGGAGGTAGTCGGCGGCGGTGACACCGGTTTGGGCCAGGTAGGCGCCAGCCTGTTCCACTGCCAGCGGCAGGCAGCCCAGCTCGGTACACACGGCGGCGGCGTCGACGGGGTCGATGACGGCGCCGGAGCGAGACACGATTCCGGTCAGTAGGTCGACTGCCTGGTGTGGTTCGAGGACATCCAGGCGTAGCGGGGTCACGATGTCGGGCCAGCCGGTGGCGCGGCGGCTGGTCACCAGTATTCGACCTCGGGGTAGCCGGGCCAACAGGCCGGTGATGTGGCCGGGATCGGTGACGTTGTCGAGGATGAGCAGCCAACCGTCGTGGTAGGCCAGCCACTGCACGGCCCACTCCCGCAAGGTTGGTGCCGGCATCGCCGCGCCGAGACTCGGCCGCAGCGCGGCGGCCAGGGCGGCCAGTCCGGCGTCGAGGGCGGCGGGACTGTCGGCGGTGATCCACCAGATCGGCCGGTGGCCGTCGCGATGCGTGTGCGCCCACTGGGCCACCAGGGTGCTCTTGCCGATACCGCCAAGCCCGTGGACGGCCTGCACGACCACCACACCAGGATCCTCAACCGCCGTATCCAGCCGGCCCAGCGCGTCCTCGCGACCCACGAACAGCCGCAGCCGCATCGGCAGGTTGACCAGCCCGGCCGGTGCCGGCACCGCCTCCGGCGCGACCAGCGCCTCTGCGGGTAACACCGTGATGTGCTGGGTGTTGGTCGCATGGTCACCCGTGGAGGCGATACCAGGGATGCTGCCAGCTGTGATCGCGCCCGCCCCGCCCAGCGCGGCGGAATCACTCGCGGGTGCTGGCGCCGCGGGATCAGTGTGCGCGGGCACCGACCGTCCGCGTCGAGACCATCGGCTCACCGCTGCTGGGTGTTCGTCGTGTTGTCGCCGGTCGAGGCGATCCCCGTGAGGTCACCACCCACGGCGACAGATCTTGGCCCGGACGGTGGTGTCACCGCGTCCGCACCACCCGAGTCCGATGCGCGAACTCCCGACGGGGCCAGCGCAACCGCGCTGACGGCGACCGCCAGGCTGGCGACCCCGGCCAGCCAACTGGCCACCTCCACCCCCTGGAGACCGAACAGCACCGCCGCCGCCACCAACCCACCAGCGACCGTCACACCAACCCCGATGATCAGCCACCGTCCCGAACGCACCACCACATGATCGGCCGCCGCCGCCACTACAGCCCACCCCGACAGGTCGAAGGGCCGAGGCCGGGAGCCGGGCGTCACCGCCACACGGTCGCGTGGTTTCCGCCCGGGGTGTTCGTCCATCCGGCCAGCAGCCCCCGGTTGTTGATGACCATCACGGCGGCCGCCGGATCACCGGTGACCGTACGGCCGTTGCGCCACACCAGGGCGTACCGCGGGTCGCCGGTGGTGGTGCCGGCGACCCAGCCGCGTTCGTTGATGTCGCTCAGGTACCCGGCGAAGTCGGTGCGGACGCCACGGTGCCAGCGGAACGAGCCGAGCACTCCGTTGGCCGAGTTCGTCCACCCGGTCACCTGACCACGGTCGTTGACCGCCACAGCGCCGCTCTCGCCAGACGGCGTGCCCAGGTCGATCATCCGGCCGTCCTGCCAGAGGAAGGCGTGCTGGATGCCGTCGGCCGTGGTGCTCGTCCCGACGATCTGTCCGCGTTCGTTGATGTCGGTCGGCACCGACTCGCTTCCGCCCAGGGTGCCCAGGTCGGTCAGCGTGCCCCGCTGCCAGAGGAAGGCCCGCCGTCCAGCCTCCGTGTAGTGGACGCCGATCACCTGGCTGGAGTTGTTGATGCCGACGGCGGAGCGGTCACCGATGCCGCCGAGATCGATCAGGACGCCGCGCCGCCAGAGGAAGGCCCGGGTCTCGCCGCCACGGATGTACGTCTGGTTGTCACCGACCACCTCACCCTTGTCGTTCACCGCGAGCGCGGTGCCCGTACCGCGTTCGTCGAGCGTGCCGAGGTCGTGCGGCTGGCCCTGCCGCCACAGGCACGGACGCGCCGGATGGAGGTCGGACTGGCAGAAGCCGACGACCTCGCCGCGCTCGTTGATGTCGCGCGCGAGACTGCCGGTCCCACCGGGCAGGGGACGCAGCGGTGTGTGCCTCCCGGCCCGCCAGATGTAGCCGAGCGGCGGCTGGATCTCGAAGTCGACCATCTTGGTCGCGGTGATGATCACCTCACCGCGCTCGTTGACGTCGGACGCCGAACTCGACATCCAGCCTGCCGGGTGGATGTCCCGGGCGACCAGGTCCCCCGGTCCGGCGGCCCAGGCCGGGGTCGCTGTCAGCAGTGGCATGGTGAGCAGCAGCGCACAGGTGATCCGGCCGATCCGTCGCGTCATCAGACAAGCCTGGTGCGTCCGCAGGCCGGTGCATGCGCACAGTCGCCTATCCGACTGGCCGCGCTTGGCGGATGACGAAACTCGGCGGCTACGCAGCTGGGAGCTGCCGTCAGGGTAGATCCTCGGGCGTCACCTTCACCTTCTCGAGGAGGTCTCTGGCGAGAAGGTAGAGCACCGAGAAGAACTGCGTACAGGTTGCCCATGAGAATCAGGAAGGCCGTACCCAAGTGATCCTGGCTGGCCAAGACCAGGGCAGGAAGACCGGCGAACAGGAGTATTGGCAGCAGGAAAAGCCACAAGGGGTACCGCAGGAATCGCCGAAGGATGGAAACAGAAGATTTGGACACGGGGGCATTAGAACCTGCGGGCGCGCGGCCGGCCAGTCGTCGGGTGGGCGATCGTTGCTACTGGCCTCGCCGCGTGGCAGCCGGGCCGTGGAGGCCCGGCCGCGTCCTCGACGGTCAGACGGCGGAGTCCTGGACGGGCCGGGCACTGGCGGCGACCATTCCTGCGGTGATCGGGGAGGGCCGGAAGCCTTTGACGATCAGGTAGACGCCCAACGAGAACTCCCACACGGCGATGGGGATGGCCGCGATCGCCGCCACCGGCGACAGTCGGTCCCAGAGGCCGAACAGTATGCCGGCGTCGGAAACGACGAGCAGGGGCGCTCCGACGAGTCCGAGCACCGGAAGAACCCGCGGCACGAGGCGTGACTGGTACAGCAGGGAACCCAGCAACAGGGCGTTCACGGCCGGAATGAAGCCCTGGCTGAGAAGGAAGATCGAGTCATAGAAGGCGACCAGCGCCTGGCCGGTGACCAGCGCATCTGCTCCGGCTCCGGCCTGCCGCAGGGCCACGACCGTCAGGAGGCTCCCGACGCCGACGAAGATGCTGGCGGCTTCGAGAACCCGGGCGCTGACGAAGCCCAGCGCTCGGGTTTCGCCCTGCCGCTTGACCACCGGGTACAGCACGACGGCGGTGCCGATGCAGGCGAGGGCAACGATCACCTCAAGGACGCCACCGATGACGACCGGGGTTTCCGGCGTGGTGCCGACGATGTAGTCCGGATCCCGCACCGGCTCGTACAGGGCGAGGGTGGGAATCGAGGCAAAGGTGAGCACGTAGAACCCGCCCGCGACCAGCGCGGTCCTCCTCAGTGGGTCCATCGGAGCTCCTTTCCCGTTCAATCGACGACGGTCATGCCGTTACCTTCCTGCGGATCGGTGCGATGGCGAATCGGCCGCTCGGGCAATTCTCGCGGGCGCAATATGCGGCATCTCGGGGTCTCCGAGCAGGATGATCACCCAAGATGCCGCATATTCAGTGGATCATTCGCGCACATTGGGCGGGGATGGAAGTCGGGCAGGCCGTCGCTGGCGTCCATGGCGCGCCTACGCGTAGCCATGCCAGCGTCAAGAGCATCTGCCGCCATTCCGGCCCACCGCTCCCGTTGATCAAGAAGTTGGCGTCAGGCCAAGGCCGGAACGGTGACACCAACTTCTTGATCAACCGGGCGAGGCGCGGCGTGTGGGGTGGGTCAGAACGAATAGGTCTGGGCTACGGCCAGCATTTCGGAGGTGTGGGAGCCGACTACGCCGACGTCGGGCGGGCGGGGGCGGAAGCCGGGTAGGGCGTCCAGGCCGTCGCTGGCGTCCATGGCGCGTAGCGCGACCCGCTCCGCCTTGGGCGTGACGGTCAGGGTGATCTCGATGCCCTCGGGCGGCGGGGCGTGGAAGACGAGGCCGAAGTCCCAGCGCTGCTCGCCGGTGATCCGGTCGAAGTGAACCGGGCGACCGCCGACGACCATCGACTGCACGGTTGCCGTGGTGGCGTCCACGTGCAGGGTGAGCAGGCGTACCTGCCGTTGGGGCAGGATCCGCAGCCGCAGTTCGCGCTGACCGGCGGTGCGGGTGTCGGCGAGCACCTCGAGCTTTGGGGCGGGCAGGTCGGCGCGGGGCGCCGGGCCGGTGCGCAGTTCCGTGTCGCCGAGGCCGGGGAACTCGTCGTCGACGCGTTCCACCCCGTCGACGTACCCGTCGGTCCAGGGCTGTGGGTCGATTTCGTGGCTGAGCCAGCGGGCCTGCCCGGTGCCCGCGTCCAGGGCGTACATCAGGTGGGTCGGGATCGGGTGCGCGGCGTCGAAGCGGTCGACGGTCAGGCCCACGGCGGCGAAGACCAGTGCGGCGAGCGTCGCGGCGAGCGCCGGGAGCACGCCGCGGCGGCGGGCTCGGGCGGCGGCCAGGCCGCGTTCGCCGCCGGCCTGCGGGTGCAGCAGGTCGACCACGGGCAGCGCGGCGAGCCCGAGCAGCGTCGCGAAGAGCGCGGCCACCGCACCCATCCCCATGCCGAGCGCCGGGAAGAGCAGTACCACCGTGGGAAGCAGGATCAGCACCGCGACGGCCGCCGCGCCGGTCACCGCGACCACCGGCCCGGGGCCGTCGATCCGGGTGGCCAGGGCGACCAGGCCGGCGACCGCGCACGCCAGGGCGGGCAGGGTCGCCAGGTACGACCCACCGGGCGCGACCACGGCGAGCCCCACCCCGAACAGGGCGAGCCAGCCCAGCCCGCCGACCGCCAGCGCGGCCGGGCCGACCGCGCGGCGGGTCAGCGCGTACCAGCCGAAGAGGACGGCGGCGGCGAGCGCCACCACCGCCAGCCGATACCACCCCGGCCGGTACGGGTCGAGCAGCTCGGCGTAGCCGGGGCGGACGGCGAGCACGGCCGCCCAGAGCAGCCAGGCGGCGAGCGGGGCGACGACGAGCGGCACCAGCGCCAGCCCGAAGGCGCCGGCGAGCCGGGGCAGGCTGGTCCGGCCGCGTCGACGGGCCGCCCAGCCGAGTACGGCGACCGCCAGCAGCGCGGCCAGGGCCAGCGGCCAGGTCAGCCAGCCGGGGTAGCGGACCAGCCCACCGGGCACCGGGAAGTAGGTGGCGTCGTGCGCGGCGGTCAGCGTGTCCAGGTCGGTCCGGCCGAATTCGCGGGCCAACGCGAGCGCGTTGTCGCCGTGGTGCTGGAGGCTGCGCCGGTCCATCGCCGCCGGGGTGTCCAGCGGGGTGTGGTAGATCGCCCCGCCGTCCAGGTACGCCGAGTTCAGTCCGGCGAAGTCCTCGTCGAGGAAGGCGGTGAAGTCGGTGTCGTTGGGCAGCAGCCGGTAGACCTCCACGGCGAACGAGGTGCCCACCGGGTGTGGTGCGGCCCGACCGAAGGCATCCACCAGGGCGGCGTTGCGGCGGGAGGTCTCGAACATGATCACCGGACCGGTCCGGCCGCGCGCCTCCAGGTTGAGCACCACCCCGCCGTCGGCGGCGAGCGGGTGCTCGGCGGCGAACGCGGCGGCCCCGCAGAGGCACGCCTCCTCGGCGTCGGTCAGTACGAACACGATGTCGTTGCGGGGGCGGGGGCCGCTGGTCAACGCCCGGGCCGTCTCCAGGATCGCGGAGGTGCCAGCAGCGTCGTCGTTGCCGCCCGGCCCGGACTGCACCGAGTCGTAGTGCGCCACCAGGAAGACCCGACCGGTCGAATCGGTGCCGGGGAGCCGGGCCACCACGTTGCGGACGCGGGCGAGCGTGGTGCCCCCGGCGGAGCCGCTGAGCTGGCCGGCCTCCGGCGCGACGGTGTCCTGCACCGACGTCTCCAGGCCCAGCCCGCGCAGGGTCCGCTCCAGGTGGTCGCGGACCCGGTCGTTGGCCGGGCTGCCGGCGGCGTGGGTCTCGGCGGCCACGACCTTCACGTGCTCGTACGCCCGGGTGGCGCTGAACTCGGTGGCCGGGGCGTCGGCCGGGGCCGGGGTGGGCGTACGCAGGTCGAGCAGGGTGCCGGCGGCGACCGCGACGAGTGCGGCGAGCGCGGCCACGGCGGCGGTCGGTCGGCGGCGCGGCCGGGCCAGCGCCCGGTCGGCGGCGGGGGTGGCAGGGGGTGCGCCCACTGGGGTCTCCTCGCGGGGGGTGGGGCCGGGGTGGGCATCATCCTCTCCCGCCCGCGCCCCCGGCGGGGGGCCGTGACGGGCGGTCCGTGGGAGCGCGTCCGGCCCGCGTGCGCGCTGGTGAGGGACCCGGCGGCAGCGGATCGTTTTGTCCGCTGATGCGTAGTGACGGACCCCATCCTCGCCGGTGCCGAGGCCGTCGTGTTGTGTGCGACCGTTGTCTAATACAGGATCAGCAGGGCACTCGGAAGGAGCCCGACATCAGTAGTGATCTTCCGCGTCTCGCGGCGGTGACCCGGTCCGGGCCGGGTGCTGGGCTGACCGGCTCCACCGTCGCGCCGCCGGCGTATCCGCACGGCGGTCTCGGGCGACACCCGACCCTGCCGCCGGGTGAGCGGTTGCGGGTCCTGCTGGTCGAGGACGACGAGGGGGACGCCTTCCTCGTCGGCGAACTGCTCGCCGAGACCAACTCGATGATCGACCTGCTGGTCGCCACGAGCCTCAGCGAGGCCCGGCAGCAGGTGGTCGGGGTCGACTGTGTCCTGCTGGACCTCGGCCTGCCCGACGCGCAGGGGCTGGACGGCCTGCGGCAGGTCCTCGACATGGCCGGCGGGGCCGCGGTCTGCGTGCTCACCGGCCGCTCGGACGAGCACCTGGGCATCGTCGCGGTCGCCGAGGGCGCGCAGGACTACCTGGTCAAGGGCACGGTCGACGGCGTCCTGCTGGCCCGCGCGCTGCGCTACGCCGTCGAGCGGAAGCGGGCCGACGAGAACGCCCGCCGGCTCCGCGAGGTGGAGCTGCGGCAGGCCGAGTCGGCCCGTCTGGAGCGGGGTCTGCTGCCCACCCCGCTGCTGATGGAGCGCGACCGGATCGGGGTGCACACCTTCTACCGGCCGGGCCGGCACGCCGCCCTGATCGGCGGCGACTTCTACGACGTGGTGCAGACCCGACCGGGTCGGATCGACCTGATCGTCGGCGACGTCTGCGGACACGGGGTGGACGAGGCCGCGCTCGGCGTGGAACTACGGGTCGCCTGGCGTGCCCTGATCCTCGCCGGGGTGCCCGACGACGAGGTGTTGCCGGCACTCGAACAGGTGTTGATGAGCGAACGGCGGCTCCAGGAGATCTTCACGACGGTGGCCACCACCCGCCTGGACCTGGACGCCAACCGGGCCACCGTACGGCTGGCGGGACACCCGCCACCGCTGCTGATCGCCGGGGGTAGGGTCGCCCCGGTGCCCGCCCCGGGCGGGCTGCTCCTCGGCGTACGACCCCGCCGGCCCGTCGCCTTCGACCTGGAGTTCTCCACCGATGACTGGTCCCTGCTGATGTACACCGACGGGCTGATCGAGGGGCGCGTGGGTGACGGCGAGGAGCGGCTCGACGTGCCGGGGCTGAGTGCCCTGGTCGGTGACCCGGCGAGTCGGACGGTGCCCCTGCCCGAGCTGCCGGGCTGGCTGGTCGGCCGGGCCGAGGAGATCAACGGTGGTCCGCTCGCCGACGACGTGGCGATGCTGCTGGTCACCCGGGGTGGTGGTGGTCGGTGACGGTCACCCAGGGCTGGACGCTGCGCCAGCGGGTGGTCACCCTGCTGGCCGTGGTCGGTGTGTTGCTGATCGGGCTGGCCGGCGCCGAGGCGACGGTGGCGGCCCGCAACCGGACGCACACCGACACGCTGCTGACCACGACCGCCCCGCTGCGTGTGCAGGTGCAGGAACTACTCAACGCGCTGCTCGACCAGGAGACCGCGGTCCGCGGGTACGCGGTCAGCGGCGACCGGCAGGACCTCGTGCCGTACGACAGCGGTGTCCGGCTGGAGCAGGAGCGGACCGAGTCGATGGGCCGGCTCGCCGAAGACTTCCCCGGTATCCGGCGGGACCTGGACGCCGTCCGGGCGCAGGCCGAGCAGTGGCGGCGGACGGTGGCCGTACCGGTGATCGCGGCGGTGGAGCAGGAGGGCACCGCCGCCGCCCAGGCGCTGATCACCGATCAGACCCGGCAGCAGTTCGACCAGCTACGCGCCTCCGTCGCCCGACTGGACGCCGAGATCACCGCCGAGCGGGAGGCCGGGGCCCGGAACATCCAGCGGACCGGCAACCAGTTGGTCGTCCTGCTCATCATCGCGGCACTGGTGGTGGTCGTGGCCGGCACGGTTCTGCTGGTCTCGCTGGAGCGGATGGTCGTCCGGCCGCTGACCGGCCTGGCCGACCAGGTGCGGGAGGTGGCGGAGGGCGACTACCAGCACCACATCAGCGGGAGCGGGCCACCGGAGTTCCGCCAGCTCGCCGACGACGTCGACGCGATGCGACGCAAGATCGCCAGGGACCTGGCCGAGGTCCGCGAGGCCCGGGAACGGATCGAGTGGGTCAACGACCAACTCCAGAAGCAGGCCGAGGAGCTGGTCCGCTCCAACCGTGACCTGGAGCAGTTCGCCTACGTCGCCTCGCACGACCTCCAGGAGCCGCTGCGTAAGGTGGCGAGCTTCTGCCAACTCCTCCAGCGGCGCTACGCCGGTCAGCTCGACGAGCGGGCCGACCAGTACATCGCCTTCGCGGTGGACGGCGCCCAGCGGATGCAGCGCCTGATCAACGACCTGCTCGCCTTCTCCCGGATCGGCCGGCTCACCACCGGGTTCACCGAGGTCGACCTGAACAAGGTGATGGGGGACGTGGCGGGTCAGACCGAGGCCGCCCGGCAGTACGCCGACGCCGAGCTGACCTGGTCGGAGCTGCCCACCATCCGGGGTGAGGAGCCTCTGCTGACCAACCTGCTGGCCAACCTGGTCAGCAACTCGGTGAAGTTCCGCCGGCCGGACGTGCCGCCGAAGGTGCACGTCTCGGCGCGGCTGTGCGACGACGAGTGGGAGATCACCTGCCGGGACAACGGCATCGGGATCGAGCCGGAGTTCGCCGACAAGATCTTCGTGATCTTCCAGCGGCTGCACTCCAAGGACGCCTACCCGGGTACCGGCATCGGCCTGGCGATCGTCAAGAAGATCGCCGAGTACCACGGGGGTCGGGTCTGGGTCGACACCGACACCGACACCGAGGAGGGCACCGCCATCCGGTTCACCCTCCCGGCGCTGCCCGCGGACATCGAGGCCGCGCGGACAGCGGCCGACGCCGGGGGCAGCGAGACCGCCGCAGACGGCGACGCGACCGGGGACGGCGAGCCCGCCGGGGGCAGCGGCGCGGCCGGGGGCGATCGGTCCGACGGAAGCGCCGACGCGGCGGGCGGCGCGGACCGCGTCCGGGCCGCCGAGACTGACGGCACGGCAACGACCGGGCCGACCGCTGACCCCGCCGGGAACGCTGCCGACCAGCGGGACCCGGCGGCGGGCGACACAACGGGTGGTACGAAGGAGACAGTGCGATGACCGCTCCGGCGGACGGCAAGAGCCCGATCGAGGTACTGCTCGTCGAGGACGACCCGGGTGACGTGTTGATGACCCAGGAGGCGTTCGAGGAGCACAAGCTCCGCAACCGGCTGACCGTCGTCTCCGACGGCGCCGAGGCGCTCGCCTACCTGCGGCGTGAGGGCCAGTACGCCGACGCGGTGGCGCCCGACCTGATCCTGCTCGACCTGAACCTGCCCCGGCGGGACGGCCGGGAGGTGCTGGAGGAGATCAAGAAGGACGAGAACCTCTGCCGGATCCCGGTGGTCGTGCTCACCACCTCCCAGGCCGACGAGGACATCCTGCGCAGCTACCAGTTGCACGCCAACGCGTACGTGACGAAGCCGGTCGACTTCGAGCGGTTCATCTCGGTGGTCCGGCAGATCGACGAGTTCTTCGTCAGCGTGGTCAAGTTGCCGCCGCGTGGCTGACACCCTGCTCGACGACGTCGGCGCTCTCGTCCGCGAGGCCGCCGACCAGGTCGTCGTGCCGCTGTTCCGGCGTCTCGGCGAACACGAGGTCACCGAGAAGGCCCCGGGCGAGGTGGTCACCGTCGCCGACCGCCGCGCCGAGGAGCTGATCTCCGAGGGGCTGCTCCGGCTGCGTCCCGACTCGGTGGTGGTCGGCGAGGAGGCGGTCGCCGCCGATCCCGCCCTCCTTGACCACCTACGCGGTACCGGTGACGTCTGGCTGGTCGACCCGGTCGACGGCACCGCCAACTTCGCCGCCGGGCGGCGGCCGTTCGCCCTGATGGTGGCCCTGCTGACCGACGGCGAGCCGACCGCGTCCTGGATCCTCGACCCGCTGGCCGACACGCTGGCGGTGGCCCGGGCCGGCGCGGGCGTACGCCTGGACGGCCGGCCGGTCGATCTGGCCGGTCGGGTGCCGCCGGTCGGTGAGCTGCGCGGCGCGACGACGAGCCGCTACCTGCCGGCGCACATCCGCTCCCGGGTGACCGACGGCGGCGGGCGGATCGGTGAACTCCTCCCCAGCCAGCACTGCGCCGGCCGGGAGTACCTCGACGTGCTCGCCGGCACCCAGCACTTCGCCATCTTCTGGCGGACGTTCCCCTGGGACCACGTGCCCGGTGCGTTGCTGGTCCGGGAGGCCGGCGGGGTGGTCCGCCGGTTCGACGGCACCGACTACCATCCGGCGGCCGACGACCACGGGCTGCTGGTCGCCGCGAACGAACAGGTCTGGGACGAGGTGCACGCCGCACTACTCGCCGCCTGAGGCGGGCCACCCGGTCGTCCACGCCCCGCCCGTCGGTGGATCTTCCGGCGGATCCCGGTCCGGTATTGTGACCGACGGTCCACGCCGGACGCACCCAGGGCCGGGAGCCCCGCGCCCACGACGGTCCGGCTGACGAGAGGACATCGACTTTCGTGCGTAGGACGGCTCTCCGCCAGTGGTCTGGCCTCCGGCCACTGGTCGCGCTGCTCGCCGTGGTGGCACTCGTGCTGGGCGGGCCCGTCCCGGCCCACGCCGAGCCGGCCGAGGGCGGCACCAAGAAGTTGCGGGACGCGTTGGAGGCCAGCGCCAAGGGGCACATCGAGGCCACCGCCAAGCTGGAGAACTCCAAGAAGCGGCAGGTCCTGCTGACCGCCGAGCTGAAGAAGATCGAGTCTCGGCTGGTCGGGCTGACCGCGCAGGCGGCCGAGGTGGCCGTCGAGTCGTACAAGCAGGGGCGGCTGACCGCCACCGGGCTGCTGTTGCAGAGCAGCGACCCGGAGGCGTTCCTCAAGCGGGCCGCCGAGCTGGAGGTGATGGCCCAGCGGGACGGCCGGCGGCTGCGGGCGCTGGCCGAGGAACGCAGCCGGGCCAACACCGCCAAGCTGGCCCTCGACGCCGAGGTCCGCGAGCAGGTCAAGCAGGTCAACCAGCTGGCCAAGCGGAAGCGGGAGGCCGAGCGGGCGCTCGCCGCGGTCAGCTCCGGCGCGAGCGGCGGCTTCGGCAGCGGCGGGTCCGCCACCGCCAAGCCGGCCCCGCGTAACCCGGACGGCTCCTGGCCGCCGGAGTCCTGCTCGGTGAACGATCCGACCACCTCCGGCTGCATCACCGCCCGCACCCTCAACGCGCTCCAGCAGGCCCAGTCGGCCGGCTACCGGCGACATGTCTCCTGCTACCGCAGCGGCGGGTCCGGCGAGCATCCCAAGGGGCGGGCCTGCGACTTCTCGGCCGCCACCAACGGCTTCAAGGACGAGACGGCGACCGGCGGCGACAAGGACTACGGTGACCGGCTGGCCGCCTGGTACGTGCGCAACGCCAGTCGCCTCGGGGTGCTCTACGTGATCTGGTACCGGCAGATCTGGCATCCGGGCACCGGCTGGCGGGCGTACGGCGGGAGCGGCAGCCCGGCCGCCGACCACACGAACCACGTTCACCTCTCCATGTACTGACCGCCGCTACCAGGAACGCTGCGTACCATCGCAGCGGTGAGCTCCCCGAAGTCCCCCGTCGACGTCGATGTCACGCCGCCGGAGCCGGTCCCGGTCCGCGCCCTGCCGAACGGCCTCGCCGCGTTTCTGGTCTTCTTCTCCAGCGGGGCCGTCCTGGTGCTGGAGACCGTGGCGCTGCGCCTGGTCGGCCCGTACGTCGGGGTCACCCTCCAGGTCACCAGCTCGGTGATCGGGATCGCGCTGGCCGCCATCGCGTACGGGGCGTGGACCGGCGGTTGGCTCGCCGACCGCCGCGACCCGCGTCCCCTGCTCGGCCCGGCGCTGGTGCTGGCCGGCATCGCCACCGCGATCACCCTGCCGGTGGTCCGGTACGCCGGTGAGGTGCTGCGCGGCGGCGCGGCGAGCGCGATCCTGCTGCTCGTCGCGGCTGCCGTCTTCGTCCCGGCGGCGCTGCTGTCGGCAGTCAGTCCGCTGGTGGTGAAACTCCAGCTCGCCGATCTGCGCCGGACCGGGCAGGTGGTCGGGCGGCTCTCCGGGATCGGCACCCTCGGCGGCATCACCGCCACCCTGGCCACCGGGTTCGTGCTGGTGGCGACGCTGCCCAGCTCGGTCATCATGGTCGGTCTGGCGGTGGCGCTCGGCCTGACCGGGCTCATCCTCGGCGCGTACCTGTACCGGCAGGACCGCAGCAGGCTGCCCGGCCCGGCCCGCGCCCGGTCCGCGCTGGCGGTGCTCGGGCTGGCCGGGGCGGGCCTGGCCGCTGTCGCGCCGAACCCGTGCGACCTCGAGACCGCGTACCACTGCGCGTCGGTCGAGGCGGACGGCAGCCGGCCGACCGGCCGGACGCTGCTGCTCAACTCGGCCCAGCACTCCTACGTCGACCTCGCCGACCCGACGCACCTGGAGTTCGAGTACACCCAGTGGATCGGGGCGGTCGCCGACGTGGTGGCCCCGACCGGGCACCGCCTGGACGCGCTGCACGTCGGCGGGGGCGGGTTCACCATGCCCCGCTACCTGGCCGCCACCCGACCCGGCACGGACAACCTGGTCTTCGAGATCGACGGGGGACTGGTCGACCTGGGTCGGGCGGAGCTGGGGCTGCGGACCGGACCGGAGATGCGCGCCGAGGTCGGCGACGCCCGGATGCTGGTCGCCGGGGAGCCCGCCGCCAGTCGGGACCTCGTGGTGGGAGACGCCTTCGGACACCTGGTGGTGCCGTGGCACCTGGCGACCCGGGAGATGGCCGCCGAGATCCATCGAGTGCTCCGTCCCGGCGGCATCTACGTGCAGAACGTCATCGACTACCCGCCGCTGCGGTTCGTCCGCGCCGAGACGGCCACCGTCGCCGCCGAGTTCCGGCACGTGGCGCTGGTCGCGCCGCCGGCCGCGCTGGCCGGTGAGTACGGTGCCAACTTCCTCATCGTCGCCTCGGACGCGCCGCTGCCGTTGGCCGCCGTCGGGGAGCGGCTCGGCACGCTCGACGCGCCGACCCGGCTGCTGTCCGGTGCCGACCTGACCGCGTTCGTTGATGACGCGCTGGTGCTGACCGACGACTACGCCCCGGTCGACCAGCTTCTCGCCACCGCCTGAACGCGTCGGGCGGCATCGCCCAGGGTACCGTCGCCATTCCGTTCGGTGACGGTGCTGACCGATTTTGCCGGGGTTGGTGTAACCGTTCGTCCCCTCGGGCAACAGATCTGCCATGGGTGGGGTCAGGAACGACGCGCAACTGCTCGGGGACCGGTACCGGCTGATCGAACAACTCGGCGCAGGCGGCATGTCCGTGGTCTGGCGGGGCTACGACGAGGTGCTCGGCCGCCAGGTGGCGGTCAAGGTGCTCGCGTCCCGGCTGGCCAGCGACCGGGCCTTCCGGCACCGGATCCGCACCGAGGCGCAGGCCGCCGCCCGGCTGGTCCACCCGCACATCACCAACGTCTACGACTACGGCGAGTCGGAGCAGGTCGGCCTGACCGTGCCGTACGTGGTCATGGAACTGGTCGACGGCCCGCCGCTGACCGCCCGGCTCGGCCGGGACCAGCACCTGCCGTGGCGGGAGGCGGTGACCGTCGCCGCCGAGACGGCCTCCGCCCTCTCCGTCGCGCACGCCCGGGGTGTGGTGCACCGGGACGTCACTCCGGGGAACATCATGCTCACCCCGACCGGGGTGAAGGTCGTCGACTTCGGTATCTCCGCCCTGGTCGGCGAGAGCGAGAAGGACCCGGACGGCACCCTGCTCGGTACCCCGGCGTACCTCGCGCCGGAGCGGCTGGAGGACGGCCAGGTCTCCCCGGCCACCGACGTGTACGCGCTCGGCCTGCTGCTGTACCGGATGCTGACCGGCCGGCTGCCCTGGCGGGCGAGCACCACCACCCAGATGCTCCGCGCCCACGTGCACACCGACCCCAAACCGATGCCACCGGTGCCCGGCCTCCCCGACGACGTATCCGAACTGGTGCACCGCTGCCTGGCGAAGCGGCCCGAGGACCGGCCGAGCACGGTCGAGCTGGCCCGTACCCTCGCCGAGGCGGCCGGGCTGGCCGCCGCCGTACCCGTGTCGCCGGCCGGTCCGGCCGACCATGCGCTGCTGGCGACCGCGAACACCACGATCCTGCCCTGGTCGGCGGCGACCGACGCGCTGCCGCTGTCGGTCAGCCGGGGGCGGCGCGCGGCGGGCCGGCGACGGCGGCACGCGCAGGCCGGCGCGGTGGCGGCCGGCCTGCTCGCGGTGACCGGCGTGGTGTGGGGGATGAGCGCGCAGCGACCGGCGAGCGGCGACCAGGTGAGCCCGGACGAGGCCCGGATAGGGCTGGATCGCCCGGCCCCCTGCACGGTCGACTACGCGCTGCGCCGCGACGACGGCCGGACCTTCACCGCCGACGTGACCCTGACCAACACGGGCTCGGCGGAGCTGCGGGACTGGACGATGAGCTTCACGCTGCCCGGCGACCAGACGGTCGCCGGCTCGGACCCGACCGTGGTCCGGCAGGAGGGGCAGACGGTCGAGGTCCGGCCGGCCGCCGGACGGACGACGCTGGCGCCCGGCGCCGCCGAGAAGATCGCCCTGACCGGCCGGTACGGCGGCGCGAACCCGCTGCCGGTGCGGTTCCAACTCGGCACGGAGACCTGCGAGGTTCAGGTCGCCGGGGTGGCCGGCAGTTCACCCACACCCCCGCCGGCCCAGGCTGCCGGGACCGGCGGCGGCACGAACCGGACCAGCGGATCCGGCACGAACACGACCCCCCGGGACTCCGGTGACCACGACAGCAAGGGCAAGGACAAAGGCAAGGGGAAGGACAAGGACAAGGACGGTGAGGGAAAAAAAGACGAGACTCCCGAGCCGACGCCCCCGGTAGAGGATCCGACTCCGGATCCGGAGCCAACTCCAAGCGTAACCCCAAGTCCCGATGACACCGGTGGCGACGACGGCGGTGGCGACGACGACGGCGGGGAGGACCCGGTCGAGGAGTGAGGCCCCGTAGGAGTGGGCGATGTACGTCGAGCCCTGGACGGACCTCAGGTCATCCCGGCGAAGCGTTGCACCTGGTCGATGGTGCCCTCCACGATCAGCAGGGAACCCTCGCTGAGCACCGTGCCAGGTGTGACGTACTCGTACCGCTTTCCGGGCGGCTTCGCGCCGACGACCATGACGCCGTAGCGGGCGGCCGGCGCCACCTCGGCCAGCGTGCGGCCGACCAGGGGCGGTGGCACCCGGACCTTGGCGATGGCGAAGTCGTCGCCGAACCCGATGAAGTCGAGCATGTTGCTGACGAGCAGGTGGGCGACCCGCTCCCCGGTCTCCGCCTCGGGGAAGACCACGTGCTGCGCGCCGATCGCGGACAGAATCCGGGCGTGTTTCCGGGAGGTGGCGCGGGCCCAGATCGGCGACCCGCCGACCTCGATGAGCGCGAGGACGGTGAGGATGCTCGCCTCCACCGCCGCGCCGATGCACACGACCACCCGCTCGTAGTCGGCGATGCCGAGCTGGCGCAGCGCGGCCTCGTCGGTCGCGTCGGCCTGCACCACCCGGTCCAGCGCGGACGACCACCGCTGCACCGTCTGCGGATCCCGGTCGATGGCGAGCACCTCGTGGCCGAGCTGGGTCAGGGTCGTGGCCAGGTACGTGCCGAACCGGCCCAGCCCGACCACCACGACGCCGTGGCCCTTCGCGTCGGGGTTCCGTCTAGCCGACAATGGGTTGCTCCTCCGGGTACCGGTACAGCCGTCTACGGGTGTTCAACGCGATCGCCGACCCGAGGGTGAGGGTGCCGACCCGCCCGATGTACATGAGGACGATCAGGGTGAGCTGCCCGGCGGGTGGGAGCGTCGGCGCGACCCCGGTGGAGAGCCCGGTGGTGCTGAACGCCGAGGTCACCTCGAACAACGCACGGTCGTAGCCCACCCCCTCGGTCAGCAGGATCAGCGTCACCGTGCCGGCCACCACCAGCGCCACGCTGAGCAGGGCCACGGTGATCGCCTGACGCTGGCTCGCGGTGGCCGCGCGGCGGTGTCCGATCGTCACGTCCGGTTCGCCCCGCAACTCGGCCCAGATGGCGAAGGCCAGCAGGAAGAAGGTGGCCACCTTGATGCCCCCGGCGGTGCTGGCGCTGCCGCCGCCGATGAACATCAGGGCGATCAGCAGGGGGTAGCTCGCCTCCTCCAACGTGGTGATGTCCAGCGTGTTGAACCCGCCGGTGCGGATGAACGCGTCCTGGGTGAAGGCGGCCAGCGCCTTGCCCTCCCAGCCGACCGGGCCGAGCGTGCGGGGGTTGCCCCACTCGACGGCCAGCAGGACGACGAAGGCGCCTGCCAGCAGCACCAGGCTGCCCCAGACGGTCAGCTTGGTGCTGATCGTCCAGCGGCCCGGTCGTCGCCAGCTCCGGGTGGCCTCGAAGAGCGCGGGAAAGCCGAGCGCCCCGATGATCGAACCGAACGCCAGTGGCAGCGTGACCCACCCGTCGTGTGCGAAGCCGACCAGGTTGTCCGGGTACAGGGAGAAGCCGCCGTTGTTGAACGCCTGGACGGCGTGGAAGAAGCCGTGCCAGAGGGCCCGGCCGGGTGAGTAACCGTAGGACACGACGAAGCGGATCGTCAGGATCGTGGTGATCACGGCCTCGCAGACCAGCATGGTGAGGCCGATCCTGAGCAGCAACCGGCGTACGTCACCGATGCCGAACTCGGCTGTCTCCGCCTGCACCAGCAGCCGGGTGCGCAGCCCCAGTTGCCGGGCCACCACCAGGATGACCAGGGTGCCGCCGGTGAGGATGCCCAGCCCGCCGACCTGTGTCAGGACGGTGATCATCACCAGTCCGAACGGGGTCCAGTAGGCCGGGGTGTCGACCACGACCATGCCGGTGACCGAGATCGCCGAGGTGGCGGTGAAGAGGGCGGTGACGAAGGGGGTGTACCGGTGCTCCTCCGTCGCCGGGGGCAGCATCAGCGCGCCCGTGCCGAGCAGGATCGCGACCAGGAAACCGATGGGCACGATCCGCACGGGGTGACGGAAGAACCGGCGCACCAGCCAATCTTCGTGGCCGACCCGGCTCCCGGGTGCGGAAACGCCCATCCCGACATTCACCTGCCGGTCAGTCGGAGACCACCTCCCGGTCGCCGGCTGCCGCTTGGCTGATGGCGATTCCTCTCGATGACAGGAGACGGCGTTGCGACGTACCCTTTCCGCTCTCGGTGTGGCCGGCGCGCTGCTCACGGTCGCGGTGGCCGTGCCCACCGTCACGGCCGTCGGCGCCGAAGAGGCGCAGGCCCGCCCGGACCGGTCGCGGGCCACCGATCGGCCGGTGGTGGTCGCCCACCGCGGCGCCAGCGGCTACCGGCCCGAGCACACCCTGGAGGCGTACCGCCTGGCGATCCGGATGGGCGCGGACTACATCGAGCCGGACCTCGTCCCGACCAAGGACGGCGTGCTCGTCGCCCGGCACGAGAACGAGATCTCCGGGACGACCGACGTGTCGGGGCACCCCGAGTTCGCCGCCCGGAAGACCACCAAGACCATCGAAGGCGTCGCGGTGACCGGCTGGTTCACCGAGGACTTCACCCTCGCCGAGCTGAAGACGCTGCGGGCCAAGGAGCGGCTGCCGCAGGTCCGGGTCTCCAACACCGCGTACGACGGCCAGTTCGAGGTGCCCACCCTCCAGGAGGTCATCGACCTGGCCCGTGAGGAGGGCAAGAAGCGGGGCCGGGTGATCGGCGTCGCCCCGGAGACCAAGCACCCCACCTACTTCGCCTCCATCGGTCTGCCGCTGGAGGAGCCGCTGGTCGAGGTGCTCCAGGCCAACAAGCTGACCAAGCCCAGCTCGCCGGTGGTCATCCAGTCCTTCGAGACGGCGAACCTGCGTGAGCTGGACAAGGTCATCGACGTCAAGCTGGCCCAGCTCCTCGACGCCTCCGGCCGCCCGTACGACTTCCGGGTCGCCGGGGACCCGCGCACCTACGCCGACCTGGCCAAGCCGGCGGGCCTGCGCTGGATCGCCGGGTACGCCGACATCGTCAGCGCGCAGAAGAACCTGATCGTGCCCCGGGACGCGACCGGCAAGCTGCTCGCGCCGACCACCATCGTCCAGGACGGGCACCGGGAGAAGCTGGAAGTTTACGCCTGGACGTTCCGCGCGGAGAACCAGTTCCTCGCCGTCGACCACCGGATCGGCACCGACCCGAACGCCCGGGGCGACATCATCGCCGAGTACGAGCTGTTCTTCCAGCTCGGCCTGGACGGCATCTTCTCCGACCACCCGGACACCGCCGTCGCCGCCCGCGCCGGCCTGTCCTGACCCGTCCGATCCGTCTTTCCTCCTGCTGGCCCGTCCGATCCGACTTTCCTCCTGCTGGCCCGCCACCCGACCGCCCGGGTGGCGGGCCAGCCCCCGTTGACAGGAGCGCCGGACCGGCTGACCCGTCAGTCCACCCGGGCGGGTTCGAACAGCTCGGCCAGGGGCCCGTCGAGCCGTCGCAGGCTGGCGATCGCCCGGCTGGCCCGGCTCTTCACCGTTCCCGTCGAGCAGCCCAACAGCTCGGCGATCTCCTGTTCGCGCATCTCCGCCCAGTACCGCAGGACCAGCACCACGCGCTGCCGGGCGGGGAGCGCACGGAGCGCGGCGAGCACCAGGCGGGCGGTGTCCCGCGGCTCGTACGGGTCTTCGGTCAGCCGATCCGGCAGCTCCCCGGTGGGGATCTCCCGCCGCCACAGCCGCCGTCCGGCCCGCCAGGCCGCCCGCACCATCACCCGCCGGGTGTACGCCTCGGCGTCGCCGTCCGGGTGGAGCCGGTGCCAGGCCCGGTACGTCTTGACCAGCGCCTCCTGTGCCAGGTCCTCGCCGTGCCCGTGGTCGCCGGTGAGCAGCGTGCCGTGCCGCACCAGCGGGACGTACCGGGCGTTGACGAACTCGGCGAACCCCGGCGGCCCGGCGGTGGTGGCGGGGGGCATCAGCGCCCTCCCGGAGCGAGCAGGGCGCGGATCTCGGCGAGGAAGCCTTCGGGCAGCCAGACCCGGCCACCCATCGAGGAGGTGGCGAAAGCGCAGTCGTCGGTGCCGCTGATCGCCACCACCGCCTGCGGTGACCCGGAGGGGTACGTCAGCGTGAGCGCGGCCATGTCCCGGGCGGCCGGCTTCCAGGCCGGGGTCAGCGGCTTCGCCGGGGAGCAGGTCAGCTCGTCCTCGTCGACCGGCCGGTCCAGCTCACGCAGCCGGCTCAGCACCTTTGCGACGGCGGCCGCGTCGCTGGAGTCGATCCGGTCGTGCCCCCGTTGGCCGAGCTGGGCGGTCGGTGCGGCCTCCGGCAGCACCAGGCGGCCGGGCTTCTCCGTCGCGCTGTGGATCGACGCCACGAACGGGTCCAACTCCGTCGGTGTCATCTCGACCGTGAGCCCCGCGCCCGACCAGGGCATCTCCACGTTGAAGGCAGCCCAGCGGCCTCGCTCGGCCGCCGCGAGGTTGTCGACCTCGTTGTCGTCGAACCAGGCGGGCTGCCCGCCGGGCAGG
This sequence comes from Micromonospora pallida, assembly GCF_900090325.1. Taxonomy (NCBI): domain Bacteria; kingdom Bacillati; phylum Actinomycetota; class Actinomycetes; order Micromonosporales; family Micromonosporaceae; genus Micromonospora; species Micromonospora pallida. Next base: position 6,742,544 of record NZ_FMHW01000002.1, read on the forward strand.
ACCACCTCGGTCAGACCCGAGCTGAAGGTCTGGGGCGGTAGGTTCGGCCGGCTGTACCAGGGTTGCCAGTGACGGACCATGACCATCGGCTGCGCGTCGCAGTCGCCACCAGGGCTGATGTTGACGTCGACCACGATCGACCGGGCGGGCACCTCGCAGTAGGTCAGCGGCCGGCTGACGTCCCGGTTGACCCGCCAGTCGGGCGGCACCGGCACGACCAGCCCGTTGACCCGTACCTGCTCGTCGTCTCCGATCTCGACCAGGAACGGACGAGGCGTGCCTTTGCCGCTGGTGGCGTCCGGCAGTGGGTCAGGGGCACGGCGGCCGCTCGGGCTGGCGGCCGGGGCGATCCCGGACGCGTCATCGGTCGACCAGCCGGTGGCGGCCAGACCGCCGCCGATGAGCAGCGCGACCGTCAGGACGCCGGCCAGTCCGGTGGTGACCTGGCGGCGGCGCGCGGCGGCACCGCGTCTCAGCACCTCCGGTACCGGGTCGACGCTGGTCGGGTGGGTGTCGGCGACCGCCGAATCCAGCAGTGCCCTGATCCGCTCCGTCATCGACGTCCTCCTCGTGCGGACGCGCCACCCCGTGTGGCCGCTCCACACGCCCAAAGGCACCGGGGCCGGAAGAGGGTTCCATGAGCGAACGCCCGACGCCGGCCATCGGCGACCGGGTCACGCACCGCGGGGCGGCGGTGGATCGACGGCCGGCCCGCGTCCGTACGTCACCGACCCCCACCACCCTGCGTCGGCGCGCGCTCGCGTCTGGGTTGGCCACGCTGAGCACAGTGCCGCCGTCAACCGCCGCCACCCTGCGTCGGCGCGTGCTCGCGTCTGGGCTTGCGTCCGCCCGCGTGTTTGTGTCGCTGGTCGACCGGCCCGGCGGTTCGCCCGCCCAGGCGGTTGACCAACTGGCGGCGCAGGCAGAGTTGTCCAGGAAGCAGAGTCGTCCGGGAAACAGCCCACTAGACGCCTTGGGGCAAATGCCACAAAGCCATCGGTGCTGGCCGCTGCTCCGGCTTATGGCCGCGCTCGGGCGCAGTTCGTCGCCGTTCCGGCCATAGCTACCCCTCGCGTGAGGTGAATCTTGGACACTTACCGTTCTCGGAGAACGGTAAGTGTCCAAGATTGCGGGTGGCCCGCCTGGTTACTGCGCCGGGCGCTCGGCGACGTACGTGCCTCGCCCTTGTTGACCGATGATCAGGTTGCGGTCGTGCAGGATCGCCAGGGCGCGGTAGACGGTGTTGTTGCTGACGCCGTAAGCCGAAGCGAGTTGGCTGGTTGAGGGCAGCTTGTCGCCGGGCTTGAGGTCGCCAGTCCGGATCTTCTCGACGATCTCGTCCACGATCAGGCGGAACGATGGCTGTGCTGTGGGCATGGTGAGGACTCCGGTTGGTTCGGCATCCCCGATCATGCCTGACCTACTCCAGTAGCTGCAATAAGTAACCCCATCGGCACGCTGGGCTAGACTCAGGCGAGTAAGTGGCGTAAGTTGCTGGGTGTCTGGCTCCGGTTGGTTCGGCAAAGCCTCGGAGTGGACAGCTGAGTGGGCTCCGGGGTCGTACCGCCGAGGAGGGATGCGGTCGCGGGGCCGGCGGCCCGGTCCGCATCCCCCTTCTGCGGACCGGGCCGCCTTCCACCGACGACGGGTACGGGAGGTGTCCGGATGGGATTTCTGGCGAGGCTGCTCCGACCGAGGAAGCGGCCGCGGCGCGATCAGCCACGGCACGCACAGCGTGAACAGGCACAGCACGAACAGATCCAGCAGGTGCAGCACGAACAGGTCCAGTGGGTCCAGCGTGAACAGGTGCGGCACGAACAGGTCCAGCGCGAACGGACGTGGCCCGCGCAGTCGCGGCGCGATCGGGCGTGGGGTGGGCAGGCGTCGCATGAGCGGCGGCGGGCGCCGAACGAGGGGTGGTACCGGTCGGCCGCCTGCCGGTCACTGACCGCCGGGCAGGTCCGCGAACGGCAGTTCCGCAGCGTGGGCCGAGGCGGCCTCGACCCGCTGGAGGTGTACGCCTTCCTGCACCGGGTCGCCGGTGAGTTGGCCACCGCCCGGCGCGAACTGACCTACACGACCGAGGAGAACGTCCGGATCAAGCGGGCGCTACGGAGTTGGCAGTCTCGATTCGCGCCGAGGGTGCACCGGTGAGCCGCGCCGGAGAGGAACCGGCTGACCAGCACGCCGACGCGCCGGTCGGCCGGGGTGGGGGTGCGCTGGCGGCGTGGGAACGGGAGCGCTTCGTGGTGCACCTGCCGGTGGTCGCCACCGACCTGGCCGCCGCGCTGCGCTTCGCCCGGTCGATCACCCGGGCGGTGGGCTTCCTCTCGGACATCGACCGGGGTGAGACGACGGTCTCCGCCGAGGACGCGCAGGGCGTACGGCACCGGGTCTTCTGCGACCGGTCGTACGCGCGGGGTCGGCGCTGCCCACGGCCGGCCCGCCACGACGGCGATTGTGGTGCCGAGCGACACCGGTAGGTGGCGGGCATCGACACGATGACCAGGGTCCCCGTGGCGTCACTGGCTATCGATTGGAAACACTGGAGTGACCAATTGTCATGACCGGCCACCTGATCGACGTTACTTGTGTGTTGCAGCCACATAGCCCGTGGGTGACGTCACTCCTAGCGTGAGCCGACAACGGATTTCTCTTCCTTCGTCCTCACGTGGAGTCGCAATGACGGTCCGGACGACCCGGCGCGCGGTCCTCGCCGCCGCCACCATGATGGCCGCGGCGGTCGCCGCGACCGCCTGTGGCAGCCCGCAGGACACCGCTTCCGGCGGCGGTGACGACGCCGCCCCGGTGAAGGTTGGTCTGGTGTACTCCCAGTCGGGAGCCCTGGCCACCTACGGCAAGCAGTACATCGAGGGATTCAAGGCCGGCCTGGACTTCGCCACCGACGGCACCGGCAAGGTCGACGGCCGGACCATCGAGATCACCGAGGTCGACGACGCCGGTGACCCGGCCAAGGCGGTGTCGGCGGCCAAGGACCTGATCGGCAAGGGGCACAAGATCCTCGCCGGGTCGACCGCCTCCGGGGTGGCGTTGCAGGTCGCCCCGATCGCCGCGCAGAACAAGGTTCTCTTCATCTCCGGGCCCGCCGCCACCGACGCGGTGACCGGCGCGAACCGGTACACCTTCCGGTCCGGCCGGCAGTCGTACCAGGACGTGGTGACCGCGAAGTCGTTCATCGGCGACCCGACCGGCAAGAAGGTCGTGGTCTTCGCCCAGGACGGCGCGTTCGGTGACGCCAACGAGGCCGCCGTCAAGGCCGTGATCGGTGGCGCCGGCGCGACCGTGAGCAGCGTCCGGGCCCCGGCCAGCGCGACCGACTTCACCCCGTTCGCCAGCCAGATCACCGCCGCCAAGCCGGACCTGCTCTTCGTCGCCTGGGCCGGCACCACCGCCCCGGCGATGTGGCAGACCCTCGACCAGCAGGGCGTGCTGACCTCCACCACGGTCGTCACCGGTCTCGACATCCGCGCCTCCTGGGCGACCTTCGGCGCGGCCGGCACCAAGGTCTCATTCCTGTCGCACTACTTCGACGGGGCCAGCGACACCGAGGCGGCCAAGGCGCTCAAGGCCAAGGTCACGGGCGGGGCGCTCGACCTGTTCCACCCGGACGGCTTCGCCGCCGCCCAGATGGTGGTCCGCGCGGTCGCCGAAGGTGGCGACGACGTGGAGAAGATGATCACCGGCCTTGAGGGCTGGAGCTTCGACGGGGTCAAGGGCAAGATGACCATCCGCAAGGAGGACCACGCCCTGCTCCAGCCGATGTACCAGGCCAAGCTGTCCGGCAGCGGCACCACCTTCACCGCGGCCGCGCAGAAGAGCCTCACCGCCGACGAGACCGCGCCGCCCGTCGTGGCGATGAAGGGCTGATCCGACGATGCTCGCCACCCGCGGTCTGACCTGGCGGATCGGTGAGGTCGCCATCGTCGACGACGTGCACCTCGAACTCGCACCCGGGGAGTTCCTCGGCGTGATCGGGCCGAACGGCGCCGGCAAGACCTCACTGTTCAACCTGATCACCGGCCTGCGCCGTCCCACCGCCGGGGCGGTCCTGCTGGACGGGAAGGACATCAGCGCCCTCCCGCCGCACCGGCGGGCCCGGCTCGGGCTGGGACGCACCTTCCAGGCGTCCTCGGTCTTCGGCTCGCTGAGCGTGCAGGAGAACGTGCGGCTCGCCGTCCAGGCGCACCGCGGGGGTTCGATGAAGCTGTGGCGGCGGGCGGTGACCGACCGGGAGGTGGTCGCCGCCGCCGACGCGGCGCTCGACCGGGTCGGCCTCACCCACCGGGGTACGGCGCTCGCCGGCACACTCGCCCACGGCGAGAAGCGCAAGCTGGAGATCGCCCTGCTGCTCGCCGGGGAACCCCGGGTGATGCTGCTGGACGAGCCGATGGCCGGCGTCAGCGCCGAGGACGTCCCCGAGTTGGTCAGCGTGATCAAGTCGCTGACCGGGGAGAGCGGCCGGGCGGTGCTCATGGTCGAGCACCACATGGACGTGATCCTGGAGCTGGCCGACCGGATCGCCGTGATGCACCACGGCGCGCTGCTGGCCTGCGACACCCCGGAGACGGTGATGGCCAACGCCACCGTCCAGGAGGCCTACCTGGGGGAGTCCCTATGACCGCGATCCTGACTGTCGAGGACCTGTCGGTGCGGATCGCCGGGTTGCACATCCTCCAAGGGGTGTCCTTCACCGTCGCCCCGACCGGGGTGACCGTGCTGCTCGGCCGCAACGGCGTCGGCAAGACCACCACGATCCGCGCGGTCGTCGGGCTCACCCCGGCCAACGGGGAGGTGACCGGCCGCGTCCGGATGGGGGAGCGGAGCCTGCTCGACCGCCCCACCCACCGGCTGGTCCGCGAGGGGCTCGGCTACGTGCCCGAGGACCGGTGCGTCTTCGCCGGCCTCACCGTCGCCGAGAACCTGCGGCTCGCCGAACGGCGCGGCACCACCCCGGCGTACGACCGGGTCTACTCCCTCTTCCCGGAGCTGGACCGGCGCGGACGCCAGCGGGCCGGCTCGCTCTCCGGTGGCCAGCAGCAGATGCTCGCCATCGGCCGGGTGCTGCTCAACGACAACCGGCTGCTCCTGGTTGACGAGCCGACCAAGGGGCTCGCCCCGAAGGTGGTGACCGAGGTGGCCGAGGTACTGGAACGGGTCGCCGAGACGGTGCCGGTTCTGCTCGTCGAGCAGAACCTCGCCGTGGTACGCCGGCTCGCCACCGACGCGGTGGTGATCGACGCCGGGCGGGTCGCCTGGAGCGGCAGTGCCCAGGACCTGCTCGCCGAGGCGGAGCTGACGAAGTCCCTGCTCGGCGTCGGCTCGGCCGAGACGTCGCACACCCCGGGCGCGGGCGGCGAAGCCGTGGGCGTCAGGAAGGAAAACGCCTGATGAGCACGATCGTGCTGCTGACCCTGACCGGGCTGGGGCTGTCCGCCCTCTACTTCCTGGTCGCCTCCGGGCTCTCCCTCGTCTTCGGCCTGGCCGACGTGCTCAACTTCGCGCACGGGCTCTTCCTCGGCGTCGGGGCGTACGCGACCTGGTGGGCGGCGGGGAACCTGCCCGGCGCCGGCCCCGACGGCTTCGGGTTCGTGGTGGCCGCCGGCTTCGGCGTGCTGGCCGGCGTGCTGGTCGCGGTGCTGGTGGAGCTGGTGCTGATCCGGCCGCTCTACTCCCGCACCATCGCGCAGGTGCTGGTCACCGTCGGCCTGTCGCTGGCCGGGGTGGCGCTGCTCCAGGCGGTGTGGGGCGCCGATCCGCGTCCGTTCCCCCGGCCGGAGTGGACCCGCCAGGTGACCTCGGTGTTCGGGGCGAAGGTGCCCAACGCCGGGCTGCTGCTGATCGTCGCGGCGGCGCTGGTGCTCGCCGGGCTGCTGGCCTTCCTCCGCTTCACCCGGTACGGCCTGGTGATCCGGGCCGGGGTGGAGAACCGGGAGATGGTCACCGCGCTCGGCATCGACGTGCGGAAGGCGTTCACCCTGGTCTTCGCGATCGGCGGGGCCGCCGCCGCGCTGGCCGGGGCGCTCGGCGGCATCTACTTCGGCTCGGTCTCGCCGGGGCAGGGTGGCTCGTTGCTGATCTTCGGCTTCATCGTGGTGGTGATCGGCGGGATGGGCTCGGTGGTCGGCTCCGCGTACGCGGCCGTCGCAGTCGGGCTGCTGCAACAGTTCGTCAACTACTACGGCACCTCCGGCCTCGGTGACGTCTGCGTCGTCGCGCTGCTGGCCGTGGTGCTGCTGCTCCGCCCGCAGGGCATCGCCGGAAAGGTGGCCACCGCATGACGAACTCCGTGGTCGACGACACCAGCGGCACCGCGCTCAAGACACCGACGCCCGTCCCGGCGGAGCCCCGCCCCACGGCGTGGCAGCGGCTGCGGCCGTTCCTGCCGCTGGTGGCGCTGGCGGTGGCGCTGATCGTGCCGTACTCAACGGTGCACCTGCCGGGGATCTTCGAGGGGCCGCTGAACTCGCCCGGCACCCTGCAACTGCTCGCCATCTGCCTGATCTTCGGTGGGCTGGCCGCCGGCTACGACCTGCTGTTCGGGCGGACCGGCATGCTCTCCTTCGGGCACGCGCTCTACTTCGCCGCCGGGGTGTACGGCACCGACATCCTGGTCACCCGGGCCGGGCTGCCGCTCTGGCTGGCGGCGGTGCTCGCGGTGACCGGCGGGACGACCCTCGCCGCGCTGCTCGGCGCGGTCGCGCTGCGGACCGTGGGGATCGCCTTCGCCATGGTCACCCTCGCCTTCGCCCAGGTCGGGGCGATCCTGGTGGCCCGCGACTTCGGCGGGCTGACCGGGGGCGAGGAGGGGCTGCCGCTGGACGTCTCCGGGCTGCCGGCGGCGCTGGTCGGCGTGACGAACACGGTCAACCTGTACTGGCTGGCGCTGGCGTACCTGGCGGTGGTCGTCGCCGTGGTGCACCGGGTCTCCGCCTCACCGACCGGGCGGGTGCTCGCCGGCCTGCGCGACGACGAGCGCCGGATCGGCGTGCTCGGGCTGGACCCGTACCGGTTCAAGCTGGTCGCGTTCACCCTGGCCGGCGGGCTGGCGACGGCCGGTGGGGTGGTCTACTGCCTGATCGTCGGCGGTGCCTCGCCGCACATCACCTCCAGCGAGCTGACGCTCTCCCTGCTGGTGATGGTGGTGCTCGGCGGACCGGGCACCCGCTGGGGGCCGGTGCTCGGCGGCATCCTCTACATGTACCTGGACCACCGGCTGACCGCCTTCGGCGCGTCCGAGGCGGTGAACTCGCTGCCCGGCTGGCTCAGCGGCCCGCTCTCCCAGCCGTTGTTCGTGCTCGGCACGGTCTTCATCCTGGCGGTCTACTTCTTCCCCGGTGGCCTCGCCACCCTGGCCACCCGCCTGGCCCCCCTCCGCGCCACCCTCACCCGCCGCCGAAGCTGACCCTCTCCCGCGAGGACGAGCAAGGGGGCGGCGGCCCCCCGTGTGGCCGCCGCCCCCTTGCCGTGTCAGCCGTTCAGCAACTCGTGTCAGCCGTTCAGCAACTCGTACGCCACGGACGGGGCGTCCTGGGCGGCGCTCCCGCTCGGCTCGGCGATCGCCGGAGCCGCGCCGTAGTCGGTGTAGCCGATCTCGTACGTCCAGGGCTTGCCTGACCCGCTCTTCGGCATCGCCAGGCTGAGCGAGGTCAGGTTGCCGTCCGCGTCGACCACCGCGGTGAACGGGATCTGCTTGGCCGCGTCCCCGAGGCCGGCCATCTCCTCTGCCTCCAGCACCTTCGCCGCCTCACCGGCGGTCAGGTCGACCGTGCCCGCGTACCGGCCGGTGCCCTCCTCGCGCACGTCGGTGGCCGCCTGGATCAGCGGACCGGCGTTGCCCACGTCCGCGCCGTCGTACTGCGGCACGCTCGCCGGGTCATCGAGTTTGGCCGGGTCCAGTTTCATCCACCGCTTCGGGAGCTTCGGCAGCCCGGTCAGTCCCTTCGTGCCGCTGAAGGCCACCTTCATCCAGAGCTCCTCGTCCAGCACGAGGAAGGACATCGTCATGGTGAAGCCCAGCTCCGGATCCTTCATCGAGGTGTCCAGCTGGATGCCCTTCGCGGTCGGGTCGACCAGCCCGGACACGTTGCTGGTCGAGTCCCTGCCCGTCAAGCGGAACGTCCCCTCGGTTCCGTCCGGCACGGAGGCGAGCAGGGCCTCCTTCGGGGTGGGGGCCGGGGACGACGGCGCCGCGGCCGGCCCGATCTCCGGCCCGCACCCGGCGACCAGGGAAGCCGTGGCCAGCAGGGCGGCGGCCGTGCCGGCCAGCCGTCGGGTCGTACCTGCGCTGCCGGTGTTGCGTGTCATCGGTTTCTCTTTCTCGCGTTCGTGGCGGTTGCCGATGACGATGCTGTGGGCCGCGACGGCCGGATCGTTGCGGTTATGCTGCCGTCCGACTGCCGGGCACTGCCGTCCGGTGCCGCGGGGGGTGTCAGGAGCGGAAACTCGCATGTCAGGAATGCTGCGTTTCGAGATCCTCGGGCCTCAGCGGGCCTGGTACGCCGACAGCGAGATCGACCTTGGCCCCGGTAAACAACGGGCGGTTCTGGCCGTACTGCTGCTCGCCGCCAACCGGGCGGTGCCGACCGGGCAGATCGTCGACGCCGTCTGGCCCGAGGAGCCACCCGCGAATGGCACCAACGTGGTGCAGAAGTACGTGGCCGGACTGCGTCGCGTGCTGGAGCCCGAACGGTCCCCGCGTAGCCCGGGTCAGGTGCTCACCCTGACCGACGCCGGGTACCTGCTCCGCGTCGACCCGGACGCCGTCGACTTCGTCCGCTTCGAGCGCGGCGTGCGGCGGGCGCGACGTTCCGTGGCGGAGGGGCGGCCGTCCACTGCCCTCGCGGAGCTGAAGGCGGCGCTGGATCTCTGGCGGGGGGAGCCGTTGAGCGGCTTCGCCGGACCGTCGTTCGAGGCCGCCCGCCAACGGCTGGTGGAGTTGCGCGCCGCCGCCCTGGAGGACCGGATCGGGCTGGAGCTGAATGCGGGTCGGCACCGGGAGATCGTCGGTGAGCTGGTCGAACTGGTCGTCGAGTTCCCGGTCCGCGAACGGCTGCGGCATCAGCTCATGCTCGCCCTCTACCGGAGCGGACGGCAGGCGGAGGCACTGGCCGCATACCGCGAGATCGGCGACCTGCTCCGCGAGGAACACGGCATCGAGCCGGGAGGCGCGCTCCAGGAGCTGCACGGCCGCATTCTGCGCTCCGACCCCACGCTGGCCCCGTCACCCTCGACGCCTCCAGCAGCTCCGGCCGCCGCTCCGGCCCCGGCTACCGTTCCGGCCCCGGCTGCCGCTCCGGCCCCGACTCCCGCCCCAGCCCCGACTCCGGCTGCCCCGGGCGAGCCACCCTCGTCGTCGGTCCGTCCGGCCCCGGCCGAGCCGCTTCCGGCGGCTCGTCCGGTGCCGGCCTCGCCCGCCGTCACCGTCGCGTCGGTTCCGGCCGCCACGCCGCCGTTCGCACCCGGGTACCCCACGGGGATGCCAGCGCCGTCCGCCCCGGGCTTCGGGACGGACAGGCCAGCGGTCCCGGGGTACGGCGACCGGCCCACCCTGCCGCCGATCCCGCCGCTGTCGCCGTCCAGGGCCAACCCCCGCAGGTCGCGCCCGCCCCTGTCCCGCTGGGTGAGCATCACCGCCACGGTCGCCGGCACGGCACTGGCCGCGCTGTCGTTCGGTTGCCTGACCTGGCTGGTGATCCTCGCGTACGCGATCTGGCGTCGGAGCTGGCGGCTCGGCGTGGCCGCCCTCGGCTACCTGGCGTTCAGCGTCGTGGTGATCTACCTGATGGAGCAGAATCCCGACGGCCCGGTGTCGGACGCCGAGGCGTTGTTCTTCATCGGGGCGGTCGCGGTCTGCGGCCTGCTCGGAGCGGTACACGTGGTGCTGCTCAGCCGGGGCGTGTGGGCGGCGCTCACCGGAACGTCGGCCAGCCGGAAGGCCGCCGACGACGAGCGCAGAATCCGGCGCGAACAGGCACGGTACCTGCTCTACCACTACCCGGCGGCGCGGCACGAGCTGCGTATCGGGCGGCCGGACCTGGCCCGGGACCACGACGACGGTGGTCTGGTCGACATCAACGCGGTGGCCGACCGGGTGATCGCCGGCCTGCCCGGCGTGACGGCGGCACAGGCCCAGCAGATCAGCACGGACCGGTGGTTGCGTGGGCCGTTCTCCTCGATGGAGGAGTTGGCCGGGCGCTGCCTGCTCCCACCGGCGCTGACCGACTCGCTCCGGGACGTCCTGGTCTTCCTCCCGCCGGCCGACCTGTCGGCCCGGCATTAGCCTCCTCCGTCCGCGAGTGGGACCCCTGCCCGGCGACAGCGACTCCGGGGTTACTCCTCGTACCTGGTAGAAAGGGCGGGTGCGGGAGGTGCGGGAGCGGGCCGAGGCGGTGCTGCGGCGGCTGGCCGGTGAGCACGCCCGGTTGCGCGAGGACCAGTGGCGGGCGATCGAGGCGCTCGTCGTGGACCGGCGGCGGGTGCTCTGCGTCCAGCGCACCGGCTGGGGCAAGTCGGCCGTCTACTTCGTCGCCACCGCCCTGCTACGCGGGCGGGACGCCGACACCGGCCTGGCCGGTGACGGCACCGAGACCGGCCCCACGGTGATCGTCTCGCCGCTGCTGGCGCTGATGCGCAACCAGGTGGAGGCGGCTGGGCGGGCCGGCATCCGGGCCCGCACCATCAACTCGGCGAACCTCGACGAGTGGGACGAGATCACCGCCGAGATCCACGCCGGCACCGTCGACGTACTGCTGATCAGCCCGGAACGCCTCAACAACCCGGACTTCCGGGACACGGTCCTGCCGAAGCTGGCCGCCACCACCGGTCTGCTCGTGGTGGACGAGGCGCACTGCGTCTCCGACTGGGGGCACGACTTCCGTCCCGACTACCGCCGGCTACGGACGTTCCTGGCGAACCTGCCGGCGCGGACCCCGGTGCTCGCCACCACGGCCACCGCAAACGCCAGGGTCACCGCCGACGTGGCCGAGCAACTCGACACCAGCCCGGCCGCCGACGAACAGCAGCCCGGCGGGGACCGGGGTGACGTGCTGGTGCTGCGGGGCGGCCTGGACCGGGAGTCGCTGCGGCTGGCCGTACTCGACCTGCCCAGCCCGGCGCACCGGCTCGGCTGGCTCGCCGACCACCTGGACCGCCTCCCCGGTTCGGGCATCGTCTACACGTTGACCGTGGCGGCGGCGGGGGAGACCGCCGAGTTCCTCCGCTCGCGCGGCTACCCGGTCGCGGCCTACACCGGCCAGGTCGACGACGCCGACCGGCGCGCCGCCGAACAGGACCTCCTCGACAACAAGATCAAGGCCCTGGTCGCCACCTCCGCGCTCGGCATGGGCTTCGACAAGCCCGACCTCGGCTTCGTCGTACACCTTGGCGCGCCACCCTCGCCGATCGCCTACTACCAGCAGGTGGGCCGCGCCGGCCGGGCGGTCGAGCACGCCGAGGTGCTGCTGTTGCCGGGTGCCGAGGACGCGGCGATCTGGCGGTACTTCGCCTCGCTCGCCTTCCCGCCGGAGGAGCAGGTCCGCTCGGTGCTGGCCGCGCTGCGTACCGACCGGCCGCTCTCCACCCAGGCCCTCGAACCCCTCGTCGACCTGCGCCGGGCCCGGCTGGAGCTGATGCTCAAGGTGCTCGACGTCGACGGCGCGGTCCGCCGGGTGCGCGGTGGCTGGCTCGCCACCGGCGAACCCTGGGTCTACGACGAGCCCCGGTTGCGCCGCGTCGCCCAGGCCCGCACCGCCGAGCAGCAGGCCATGCGCGAGTACGCGACCACGCCCGGCTGCCGGATGCGGTACCTGCGCGAGTGCCTGGACGACGGTACGGCCACCGACTGCGGCCGGTGCGACCGATGCGCTGGCCCGCTCTTCGACGCCACGGTGTCCGGGCCGGCGCTCGCCGGCGCGCAGGCGTTCCTCGGTCGCCCCGGCGTGGAGATCCCGCCGAAGAAGCTCTGGCCGACCGGGCTGGACGCGGTGGGCGTACCGCTGAAGGGGCGCATTCCCCCGGCGGAGCAGGCGCTGCCGGGGCGCGCGGTCGGACGCCTGTCCGACCTCGGGTGGGGCGGGCGGCTGCGGACCCTGGTGGGCCCGGACGCCGCCGACGTTCCGGTGCCGGACGACGTCGCGGCGGCCGTGGTCGAGGTGCTCAAGGCGTGGGCGCACGGCGCCGACCCCTGGCCCTGCCGTCCGGTCGGCGTGGTCGCGGTCGGTTCCCGGCGTCGCCCCCGGCTGGTCGGCTCGCTCGCCGAGCGGATCGCCGCGATCGGCCGACTGCCCCTGCTCGGGCAGGTCACGCCGACCGGCGTCGCCGGTCCGGACGGTCCGCGCGGCAACAGCGCCCAGCGGGTACGCGCGCTGCACGACGCCTTCGCCGTGCCGGACGACCTGGCCGCCGCGCTCGCCGGACTGGCCGGTCCGGTGCTGCTGGTGGACGACCTGGTCGACTCCGGCTGGACGGTGGCCCTGGTGGCACGGCTGTTGCGCCGCCACGGCGCGCCGGACGTCCTGCCGTTGGCCCTGGCCGTCGCCGGCTGACCCGGGCGGGCACCCAGGGCTGTGACCGGGCGGCACCCAGGGCTGTGGCAGGGCGGCACCCACGGCTGTGGCAGGGCGGCGCCTACGGCAACGGCCGGGGCGGGAAAGTTCCCGGACTAGGCGGAATGCGACCGTTACCACGCCGCCGCGGTGGCCGCCCGGTGACCGGTCCTTCCGACGGTACCGTAAACCGCATGAACGACCAGTTCCCCGTCAGCACGCTCCGGCTGGCGCTGGTGGTGGCCGGGCTGGTCATCTCGCTGATCGCCGGCTTCGGCATCGGCCGGCTCAACCCCCATCCGTCGACGGCAGCCGGGCTTTCCACGGCTGTCGACACCGACCACAGCCACCCGCCGGGCACCCTCGCGCACGAGCACCCCGACTCCGCGACGACGGAGGTCGGCGGCCTGGCCGTCACCTCGGCGGGGTACACCCTCGCCCCGCTGGGCGGGACGTTCACCGCCGGCCGGGCCGACGAGTTCCGCTTCCAGATCCGGGACCTGGGACAGCGGCCGGTGACCCGATTCGCGATCGTGCACGACAAGCCGTTGCACCTGATCGTGGTCCGCCGGGACCTCACCGGCTACCAGCACCTGCATCCGACGATGGCCGCCGACGGCACCTGGTCGGTGCCGCTGACCCTGCCGGAGCCGGGGATCTGGCGGGCGTACGCCGACTTCACCGCGCTGACCGCCGACGGCAGCCAGACCGCGGTGACCCTCGGGGTGGACCTGGTGGCCCCCGGCGCGTACACCCCCCGGGAACTGCCCCCGGCGGCCCGGACCGCGACGGTCGACCGGTTCACCGTCGACTTCCAGGGCGACCCCCGCATCGGCGTGAACGCGCCGTTGGCGTTCCGGGTGCGGGTCGGTGACAGTACGCCCACGCTGGAGCGTTACCTCGGCGCGTACGGGCACCTGGTGGTGCTCCGCGAGGGCGACCTCGGCTACCTGCACGTGCACCCGGAGACGGAACTGGCCGGGAACGCGGTGATGTTCCGGCTGACGGTGCCCGGCCCCGGCCGCTACCGGTTCTACCTCGACTTCCAGGTGGCCGGTGAGGTGCACACCGCCGAGTACACCGTGACGATGCCCTGAGGCACCGGCCGGAGCGTCAGCCGGCCCGGCGGGCGGGGCGTTGGGCGAGATACCGCAGCATGTCCCGGATCTGGTGCTTCTCCTCGGCCGCCACGGTCGGGTCGGCCAGCCGGTCGAGGATGATCCGGACGTCCGCCTCGACCGGGGCGTCGTCGACCCGCCGACTCGCCGTCGGGGCAGCGTCGGGCACGCCGAGCGCCCGGAACGCCGCCGCGACCGGCACGTCCAGGGCGGCGCAGAAACCACGCACCTTGGCCAGCTCGGGATAGTCCTGCCAGTCGCCGGCCAGCCAGCGGAAGACCGTGGAACGGCCCACCCCGGTGTGGGCGGCCAGGTCGGTGACGGTCCAGCCGTGCTGCTCGCGGGCATCGTCGATGGCCCGGCGGACGAAGCGCGCGAAGGCCATCTGTGGCGAAACCTCTGCGGAGCCCATGCTCGGATGTCCCTTTCCGGCCGGTTGCACCGGACGGTGCGCCTTCGAGGGTAATACCAGCGGCGGGGCGGGGGAGCGCCCGATTGCCCGGCTGGTCACCCCGCCGACGAGCCACCCCGGCGAGTGCCCCTCGACAGCCGTCACAACTGGCGCGGCCGGGTTACGCCGTGCCGTGGCCGTCGAGGAGGGTCTCCAGGCGGGGCGTGACCTGCCACTGGTCGACCAGGGCACGGTAGTCGGCGCGCTGCTCGTCGGTGGCCGCCGTCGAGGTACGGCGAGCGCGGATCAGCAGGTTCCGGGGGGTGTGGCGGGAGTCGACGAACTCCACCACCTCGGCCCGGTAGCCATGCGACCGCAGCAGCCCGGCCCGGAGCGCGTCGGTGAGCACGTCGGCGAAGCGTTCCCGCAGGATGCCCTGCCGGGTAAGCAACTCGTACGGGGCCGGGGCGGGTCGGGCGCGCAACTGCGCGGCGATGTCGTGGTGGCAGCACGGGGCGGCCAGCACCCACCGGGCACCCCACCGGACCGCCCGGGCCAGCGCCTCGTCGGTCGCCGTGTCGCAGGCGTGCAGCGCCAGCACCAGGTCGGGGGCCGGGTCGACCTCGGCGTCGAGGATGGTGCCGGCGACGAACCGGACCCGGTCGGCCCAGCCGAGCCGCTCGGCGAGCGCGGTGTTGCGCTGCCGCTGGTCCTCCCGGACGTCCACGCCGACGAGGTCCACGTCGATGCCACGTTGGGTCAGGTAGCGGTGCGCGGCGAAGGTCAGGTACGCGTTGCCGCAGCCCAGGTCGACCACGCGCAGCGGCCCGGTCAGTTCGTCGGGGAGGACGGCGGCGAGCGCGCGGAGGAAGGCGTCCACCTGGCGGCGCTTGGCGGCCGAGCCACCGATCTCGGCGAAGATCGGATCACCCGGGTCGAGCAGGTACTCCTTCTCCCGGTCGTGGCTGACCGATGCGGTGGCAGGTCGGGTGGCGGCGGCCCGGTGCACCTGCGCCTCGCCCGACTTGGTCACCCGGAGCTGGACGGTCGCCTCGGTGGTCTCCACGTGCCAGTTGCCGAACGGCTCGGCCAGCAGCGCGTCGACGGCCGCGTCCGCCTCGGGTCCGGGGGTGACGTTGCGGGTGTGCGGGCGACTGCCGTCGGAGGTGGCGATCTGGAGTCGGGGACCGGCCTTGAGAGTGACCGGCCGGAGTTCGGCGCGTACCACCGAGGGGCGCTGCCCACGGCGTCGTCCGGCTGCGACCGCCCTGGTCAGGGCGGGGTCGAGCAGCAGGGCCCGGAGGTCGGTGAGGGCGTCGTCCAGGGGTACGGGCATCGGTTCATCATCCTCGTCGGGCGGCCGGCCGGCGATCGGGGTGTCCGGCAGCGAAGCGAACGTCCCCCGTACCGATGGACCGGTACGGGGGACGTGTCGGGTGGTGCGTCAGTCGGCGGTCGCCTCGGCGGGCGTACCGGCACCGGACCGACGGCGACGGCGGCGACGCGGCTTGGCCTCGCCCTCGGTGGCGGTCGTGGTGGGCGTGCCGCCGCTGGCGTCGTCGGCGATCATCGCGGTCGGCTCACCGGCGGAGACCACCTCCCCGGCCCGGCGACGTCGCCGGCGACGCGGGGTACGGGGGGTCTCCTCATCGGCTGCGACCTCGGTCGACGGCGCGTCGTCCGAGGCGCTGGAGTCGCGTCGGCGGGAGCGACGCGGGCGTTCGCCGCGCCGGCCTCCCTCGCCCCGGCGGCGACCACCGCCGAGGTCCTCCTCGACCTCGGCGGACAGCCCGGCCCGGGTCCGCTCGGCGGTGGGCAGGGTGCCGGTGATCTCGGTGGAGATGCCCAGGTCGGTGTAGAGGTGGGCGGAGGTGTGGTACGTCTCCGGCGGCTCGGGCAGGTCCAGCCCGAGGGTCTTGTCGATGATCCGCCAACGCGGCATGTCGTCCCAGTCGACGAAGGTCACCGCGACTCCGGTCGCCCCGGCCCGGCCGGTCCGGCCGATCCGGTGGGTGTAGGTGTCCTGGTCCTCCGGGCAGTCGTAGTTGATCACGTGCGTGACGCCGCTGACGTCGATGCCCCGCGCGGCCACGTCGGTGGCGACCAGGGTGTCGATCTTGCCAGCCCGGAACGCCCGCAGCGCCCGCTCCCGCGCGCCCTGGCCCAGGTCGCCGTGCACGGCGGCCACCGCGAAGCCCCGGAAGTCGAGGTCCTCGGCGACCCGGTCGGCGGCCCGCTTGGTCCGGGTGAAGATCATGGTCAGGCCGCGCCCCTCCGCCTGGAGGATCCGCGCCACGATCTCGATCTTGTTCATCGAGTGGGTGCGGTAGGCGAGCTGTTGGGTCTGCGGCGACGGGCCCGTCTCGGCGGTGTGCCCGGCGTGGATCGTCACCGGCCGACGCAGGAAGCGCCGGGAGAGGGTGACGATCGGGTCCGGCATGGTGGCCGAGAAGAGCATGGTCTGCCGGTCCTCCGGCAGCATCGACAGGATCTTCTCGACGTCGTCGAGGAAACCCAGGTCGAGCATCCGGTCGGCCTCGTCCAGCACCAGGGCGTGCACCCGGTCGAGCCGGAGGTGCTTCTGCTTGGCCAGGTCGAGCAGGCGGCCCGGGGTGCCGACGAGGATCTCGACGCCCTTGCGCAGCGCCTCGATCTGCGGCTCGTACGCGACGCCACCGTAGATCGGCAGCACCCGGACGTTCCGGGTACGGCCGGCGGCGGCGAGATCCTTCGCCACCTGGATGCCCAGCTCACGGGTGGGTACGACGACCAGCGCCTGCGGCACGCCGTCGCCGCCCTCGTCCGGCGCGAAGACCCGCTCGAGCAGCGGGACGCCGAAGCCGAGGGTCTTGCCGGTGCCGGTCGGGGCCTGCCCGATCAGGTCGGTGCCGCGCAGCGCGATCGGGAGCGCGTACTCCTGGATGGCGAAGGCGCGGGTGATGCCGGCGGCGGCGAGCGCCTCGACGGTCTCCTGGCGCGCGCCCAGTTCGGCGAAGGTGGGTGCCTCCGGGCGGACCGGAGCCGTCGGGGCCAGTTCCTGGCCGTCGGTGTGGAGTTCTGTCAGGGCCAGTTCCTGGCCGTCCGTGCGGAGATTCTGTTCGCTCATGTGGTGTTAGGGGTGCCCTCTCGTGGTGCGCCCCGTCATGTCCGCAGGGCGCGTTCGGTATGGCGCGGGCCACACGGTCGGCGGCGGTTGTTCGCCGTGCCGGACCGGGCCGCACGCGCGTCGTGGGCAGGACGTTCGGCCGGATCGACGGCCGCACCTGCGGCGGGCAGTAGCACGAGCACCGCCCCGGGGCGGCTGACAGATCCAGACGGCCTATCCAGTCCAGGCGGCCCATCCAATTCCAGACGGCCCATCCAGACGGCGCCCACGACAACTGCTCCATACTACCTGGTTAACCGGGATGTCATCCGGATCTGCGTCGGAGGCGGTCCACCCGGGGGTCCATACTGTGGCCTGGATCACATTATGTGGGGTTCGGGAATTCGTGATCGGCTACCCCACGCCCAGGCCCGCCGAGGAGTAACCTGCGCTCGTGTCCGCAGCCCCCGCCCCCGAGTCCGCCGTCGTCGACCTGCTCGGCCTGGTGGCCCTCGGCGAGTTGCTCGCCTTCGACCGGATGGCCGCCGACGCCCGGCTCGCCCCCGACCTCCGGCGACGGGCCGAGTTGAGCGCGATGGCCGCGGCGGAGATGGTCAACTATCGGCGGCTCGCCGACCGGCTCACCGAGTTGGGCGCGTCACCCGACCACGCGATGGCGCCGTACCTGGCGGCGTTGCAGGCGTACCACGACTCGACCGAGCCGAAGGACTGGCTGGAGGCGGTGACCAAGGCGTACGTCGGGGACGCCATCGCCGACGACTTCATCCGGGAGATCGCCGAGGCGTTGGCCGAACCGGACCGGCAACTGGTCCTGGACGTGCTGCACGAGTCCCGGTACGCCGACTTCGCCGCCGCCGAGATCCGGGCGGCGATCGAGGCGGACCCCCGGGTGGCCAACCGGCTCTCCATGTGGGCGCGGCGGCTGGTGGGGGAGGGGCTCTCCCAGGCGGGGCGGGCCGCCGCCGCCGACCGGGGCGCGCTCACCGCGTTGATCGGGCGGGGCGAGGAGGGGGACGCGCAGCCGCTGTTCCGGCGGCTGACCGACGCCCACACCGAGCGGATGGGCGCGGTCGGTCTGAACAACTGAGCTGGGGCCGGTGGTCCGGACGACCGAGTTGGGGTTGGTGGTCCGGCCGCGGCAGGTGAGCTTTCGGCACCTGCCGCGGCGACCCGGGCGGGACCAGCGGACGGTGGATCCGACCGTCAGCGGACGGTGAACCCGACCGAGCGCGGCGCGGCCTCGGCGATCTCCACGTAGGCGAGCTTGCTGACCGGCACGATGATCCGCCGGCCCTTCTCGTCGGTCAGCGAGAGCGTTCCGTCGCCGGCGATGGCGTCGGTCACGATCTGCTCGATCTCGGCCGGCGACTGCGCGCTCTCCACGACCAGCTCACGCGGCGCGTACTGCACGCCGATCTTGACCTCCACTGTGCCTCCTCATCCGGGCGAAACGACCGCCCTGGGAAGGCTAGCCGATCCGGGGAGGCGATGGTCACGCTGACTCGGTTTGCGCCGTTCCGGCCGCCGGCTCCCCTTGGAGCGGGAAACTGGCGATGCCCCGCCAGGAGAGCGCGGCGAGCAACGCCTCCGCCTCCGCCTTGGGCACCTGCCGCCCCCGGCCAGCCAGAACTGCGCGGCGGTCTTCCCCGCCCCCACCAGCCCGGACGCGAGTAGTTCGGCGTGTGCCCGACTGACCCCGGTGTCGGAGATGATCGTGTCGGTGATGGCCGCGATGCAGCCCTGTTCCACCCGCTCCACCCGCTGCCGCACGGCCGGATCGTTGCGCAGGTCCGACTCGAAGACCAGGCGGAACGCCTCGCTCTCGTGGTCCATGAAGTCGAAGTACGCCCGGACCGCCCCGCCGACCCGCTCCTTGTTGTCGCTGGTCTCCCGCATCGCCTCGTGCACCTTGGCGACGATCGCGTCACAGTGGGTGTCCAGCAGGGCCAGGTACAGCTCGAGCTTCCCGGGGAAGTGCTGGTACAGGACGGGCTTGGAGACCCCCGCCCGTTCGGCGATGTCGTCCATCGCCGCCGCGTGGTAGCCCTGCGCGACGAACACCTCCTGCGCGGCCGCGAGCAGCTGCTTGCGCCGCGCTGACCTGGGCAGGCGCGTGGGACGGCCGGCCGTCTGTGAGCCGTTCCCCACCGCTGTCATGGGAACCTCCGAATTTCCTCGTACGAGCCGGTACCTACTACCCGAACCGGCCGGTCCCTAGCCCCGCCGTGGAATTGGCCCGCCGCTGTAACTTATCGCCACTGTCACCACACGGTAGCCTCAGCGGGGGCGACCAAGGAGCGCGCGGTGGATGAAACAGGGCAACCCGGTGCCGCCACCCCGGGAGAGCACGGCGATGGGCCGGGTCAGCAGGATGACCTGGCTCACTCGGCCAGCGCATGGGCGTCGTCGGGCGCCGGCTGGGCCCGTGCGGCCGACGGCGGATCCCGGGCGGGGGCGGTCCGCTCCCCGTGGCCGCCCGCCGACCCGGGCCACGGCTGGGCCTCGTCGTCGCCGCAGTACGGCGACCTGCCCGCCCCGGTGCCCGGCGCGGACGAGGTGAGCGAGTTGCCGAGCCGGGTCAACGGCCGACGGCTCAACGGCCACGCCCACCGCGACGAGCTCCCAGCCGGCCGGCAGGCTCCGGTCAGCGCGCCTCCCGGCCGCGCCGGTGAGCCACGGGAATCCGACCACGGCCGGCTGGCCGTCCCGGCGCAGCGACCCGCGCCCGCGGTCGAGCAGCCGGGCGAGCCGGCGCCCGACACGGCCCTGCGCTACCCGACCGGCGGGCAGCCGGTCGTGTCCCCGGACACCGCCGTCCGGCATCCGACCGGCGGGTATCCCGTAGTGGAATCCGATGGGCCGAGGGCCCAACCGGACGCCACCGGGGCGGTGCGTCATCCCACCGGCGGGCACCCTGCGCTGTCGGCGCGACACGCCTCGGACGAGCCGACGGCGGCCCACGCGGAGCGTTGGCCCGAGCCGGACCGCCCGACGTCGGTGCCCCCGGCGCAGTCGCCCGCCACCGAACCGGAGCGGCCGGCCTGGGCCGGGGGTGGCTGGACACCGTCGTGGTCCCACGAGGGCGTTGGCCGACGCTCCCGGGCCGATCGGCACCGTGACGACGAGCCGGCCGGTCGCCGGTCCGGGGAGGACCGGCCTCACGAGGACGCGCCGCCGACCTGGGCCACGTCCGACGCCCGGGACGCCGCGCCGCGCCGTCCTGCCGACCCCACCCGCACCCCGTCGACCGAGCCGGGTGCCGGTCGAACACCGTCGGCCGACCCTGGTTCCGGCCGGGCGTCGTCAGCCGAGACCGAGGCGGCGTACCGGACCGCCGGGCGGCGTTCCTACGAGCCGGAGGCGGAGCCGCGCCGGCCGTACCCGCCGGTGGACCAGAGCCCCTGGGCGGCCGGCCGGCCGGCGGCAGCGCCCGCCAGCGCCCCGCCTGTGCCGTCCCCGGTCGACCCGACGGAGTCGGCCGGCGTCCGTCCCGAGACCCATGCCGCCCGGCCCTTCCGGCTCCGGCCCGAGCCCGCTGCGGCCGACCATCCCCCGTCGGCCGGTGCCCCGCCCGGTCACCAGCCGGACCACGCCGGTGCCGGGCGCGTCGACCCCGTCCCGTCCGCGCCCGCCGTCGCGAGCGCGCCCCCGTACACGGCCCGTCGATCCGCGCCCGACCCGGTGGCCCCGGCTCCGTCACCCGTCGCCGACCGCCACCCGGGCGGCACCCCGCCGGTGCTGCCCCAGCGCGTACCCGCCGAGCCGGATGTGCCCGTCGTGCCGGAGCCGCCAGCCGTGGATCCCCACGCCCACACCCCCGAACTCGCCCGCAGCGCCACCCACCTGCGGCGGGAGGACGAGCCAGCCCCACCGCAGGAGCGGCCCGAGGGATTCGACGTCGACGCGATCCTGGACGCCGTCCGGGACGTGGCCGGAGTGCGTGGCGCGTCGCTGCGGCGTACCCCGGCCGGCGCGCACAGCCTGCGGCTGGACCTCGCCGACGGGGCGGACGCGGCGGAGGTGAGCCGGCACGTCGCGCGTCTGCTCCACGAGCGGATGGGGCTGGCCGCCGCGCCGCAGGAGGTCACCGGCGCGGGGACCGAGCCCGTCCCGCCGGTACGTCGCCGCACCCCGTTCCCGCCGGAAGCGCCGGCCGAGGCGCGCCGCCGCACCGTATCCCCGTCGGAGGCGTCGGCCGAGGCGCGCCGCCGTGTCGCGCCCCCGGCGGAGGGCCGGGCCGAGGCGTCGAGCGAGGTACGCCGCCGGCAACCGGACCCGCCCCGGGGCCGGGCCAGCGTGGAGGAGCCGTCCGCCCTCCGGCCCGCCCGCACCGGCGCGGCCACCGCAGGCCCCGAGGCCGCCACCGGAAGCCCGGCCACGCTGGCCGCCTCGTACTCGGGTGGGCAGCGGACCACGACGGAGACCGCGCCGTCCCGGCCGCTGGACACCGGCGGCGTCGCCGGACCCCGAGTGGTGATCGACCACGTGCAGGTCAGCACGTTCGGCCTCGACGCCGACGTCGAGGTACGCCTGCTGGCCGGCGCGCGCAACGCCGCCGGCCGGGCCGTCGGGCCGGCCGTCGACGGGTACGTCCTGCGCCTCTGCGCGGTGGCCGCCGCGGCGGCCGTCGACGAGCTGCTCCGGGTCGCCGGCGCCGGGCGCGGGCGGTGCTTCGTCGAGCACGCCGCCGTGGTGCCCTTCGGTACCTGCGACGTGGCGACGGTGGTCGTCCTGCTGGTCTGCGACGGCTGGGTCGAGCAGCTCGCCGGTTCGGCGCTGGTTTCCGGTGCCGATCCCCGGCAGGCCGTGGTCCGGGCCACCCTGGCCGCGGTCAACCGCCGGTTGGAAGCGCTGCTGGCCTGAGCCTCCCACCTGCCCGGCCTGGGCGGCTCGCGCAGAACTCGGCCGACGTGGCAGAACTGCGGAACATGGGTTGTCGTGGCAGTCTGAGCGGGATGTCTGCCCTGCTTCCCCGCCTGCGCCGTCCACACCGGAGGGCGGTGGCGTACGCCCTGGTCGCGTCGGCCGTCGCGGCCGTGGTCGTGGCGGCCGCGGCCGTGCTGCCCGCCCGGTCCGGCACCGCGCCGACCGCCACCGGACCGACCACCACCGAGCCGGCTCTGGTCGGGTCGCTCGACAATCCCGCCCCGCTCGCCGCCGCGACCCCCTCGCCGAGCGTCAGCGCGTCCCCCGCGCCGCTGCTGCGGATGCCGGGTCCGGTGCCGTCCGCCGGGCGGGGCACCTTCGGCTACGACGACCGGACGGGCCCGTTGCTGGGCCGCGCCGGCCCGCTGCGCCGGTACCGGGTGGCGGTGGAGTCGGGCTCCGGGGAGGACGTCCGGGCGTTCGGCATCGAGGTCGAACAGGCGCTCGCCGCCCCGGACAGTTGGATCGGCAGTGGGCGGCTCCGCCTGCGACAGGTTCCGGGGAACGCGCCGTACGACTTCACCGTCTACCTGGCGACGCCCCGGACGGCAGGTCGGATGTGCGCGGCGGGTGGGGTGAACATCCGGGTCGGCGGTCGGCCGTACACCTCGTGTCGGGCCCCGGGCAAGGTGATCCTCAACCTCGACCGGTGGCGGACGTCGGTGCCGCACTTCGTCGAAGTCGGGGTGCCGTTGACGGTCTACCGGACGTACGTGGTGAACCACGAGGTCGGTCACGAGCTGGGCCACCGGCACGAGCGCTGCCCCGGGCGGGGCCGGCCGGCACCGGTGATGATGCAGCAGACGCTCTTTCTGAAGGGCTGCGTCGCGAACCCGTGGCCGCACCTTGACGGCCGGCGGTACAAGGGCCCTCCACTCTGAGGCCACCGGAAGCCCTCGGAGGTCACATATGAGGGCTTTTCGGGGAATGGTCACTCATTGCCGAATAGGGCTGACATGCTGCCGGTATGCGGTCTTCTGCCCCGTCCAACCCGCCTGATCCCTTCGGCGACCCCGTCGATCCGTCCGTCGGTCCTGCCGCGGATCCGCCCGGTCCGGCAACCGGTGGCCGGCGTCGGCGGCTCCGCCGCACCGCGCTGGTGGCCCTGCTGGTGGCCGGGGTGGCGGCGCTGACCCTGGTCTGGTCCGGGGCCGCGCCGACCGTCCTGGACGTGGCGACGGAGCGGGTGTTCCCCGGGACGGGGGCGAACGGGCCGGCACCGGAGCCGGCGACGGACCCCACCGACCTGGACGGCCCAACGGAGTCGGCAGCACCGACGGCGTCGGCGGAGGCGACCGGCTCGGCCGCTCCCCCCGAGCGCGGGACCGGTCGCTTCGTCGAGGCGGCCGGTGGGTCGCCGGTCGCCGGCACGGGCGGTCCGCTCCACCGCTACCGGGTCGTCGTGGAGGCCGGCGTCGGCGAGGACCCGGACGCCTTCGCCGCCACGGTCGACGCGACGCTGGCCGATCCCCGGAGCTGGATCGCCTCCGGCGGGCTACGGGTGCAGCGGGTGGCCTGGCCGGAGGTCGAGGACTTCACCATCTACCTGGCCAGCGCCGCCACCTCCGAGCAGATGTGCGCCGAGGGCGGCCTGCACACCGCCGGGTACAGCTCCTGCCGGCTGCCCGGGCAGGTCATCATCAACCTGGACCGGTGGCGGACCGCGGTGCCGGACTACACCGCGTCGCTGGACGTCTACCGCGAGTACGTGATCAACCACGAGGTCGGGCACGAGTTCGGCGAACTGCACGAGGCGTGCCCCGGCCCCGGCCAGCCGGCTCCGGTCATGCAGCAGCAGACGTACGGCCTGGTCGGCTGCGTCGCCAACGCCTGGCCCTACCTCGACGGCCGCCGGTACGCCGGTGACCTTGTCCCCTGACCCGTCACCGCCGGTCGCCCGGCGCGCGGGTCGACCCGGACGGCGGCACAGCCGGCGTCGATCGCGGCGGCGCTGCCCGCCGGACGGCTCGCGAGATCGCCGAGCGAAGCAGGGCAGGCGGCCCGCCCGCTGATATTCCCCGCTCCCGCATGTCGGGCGAGTGTCCCTCCTCATGGCCGACCGGCGGCCCGGCGAGCAACAATGGCGCGGCAACCAACGCCGATCCCGGGGAGTCCACCGTGTCGTTGCCCCCGCTCGTCGAGCCTGCCGCCGAGCTGACCGTTGACGAGATCCGCCGCTACTCGCGCCACCTGATCATCCCGGACGTCGGGGTGGAGGGGCAGAAGCGGCTGAAGAACGCCCGGGTGCTCTGTGTGGGCGCGGGCGGGCTCGGCTCGCCCGCCCTGATGTACCTGGCCGCGGCCGGCGTGGGCACGCTCGGCATCATCGACTTCGACACGGTGGACGAGTCCAACCTTCAGCGCCAGATCATCCACGGTCAGTCCGACGTCGGCCGGTCCAAGGCCGAGTCCGCCGCTGCCACGGTCCGTGAGATCAACCCGCTGGTCACCGTCGAGATCCACAACACCGCGCTGGACCGGGAGAACGTCCGGGAGATCTTCTCCCAGTACGACCTGATCGTCGACGGCACCGACAACTTCGCCACCCGGTACATGGTCAACGACGCGGCGGTGCTGCTCGGCAAGCCGTACGTATGGGGGTCGATCTACCGCTTCGACGGCCAGGCGTCGGTGTTCTGGGCCGAGCACGGTCCCTGCTACCGCTGCCTGTACCCGGAGCCCCCGCCGCCCGGCATGGTCCCCTCCTGCGCCGAGGGCGGCGTGCTCGGCGTGCTCTGCGCGTCGATCGGGTCGATCCAGGTCAACGAGGCGATCAAGCTGCTCGCCGGCATCGGTGATCCGCTGGTCGGCCGGCTGATGGTCTACGACGCCCTGGAGATGAGCTACCGCAAGATCAAGGTCCGGAAGGACCCGGACTGCGTGCTCTGCGGCGAGAACCCGACCGTCACCGACCTGCTGGAGGACTACGAGGACTTCTGCGGCGCGGTCTCGGTCGAGGCGCAGGAGGCGGTGGTCGACGCGACCATCACCGCCGCCGAGCTGAAGGAGTGGCAGGACGCCGGGAAGGACGTCTTCCTGGTCGACGTCCGGGAGCCGGCGGAGTACGAGATCGTCCGCATCCCGGGGGCCACCCTGATCCCCAAGGGCGAGATCCTCTCCGGCGAGGCGCTGTCGCGGTTCCCGCAGGACCGGCAGATCGTGCTGCACTGCAAGTCCGGCGTCCGCTCCGCCGAGGCGCTCGCCGCGCTCAAGGCGGCCGGTTTCGCCGACGCGGTGCACGTCCAGGGCGGGGTGCTCTCCTGGATCAGGCAGATCGACCCCTCGCTGCCCACGTACTGAGTCGTCGAACAGAGGCCCCGCCGACCGGCGGGGCCTCTGACATGTCCGTCCCGGGCCGTCCGAGCCGGGTCAGGGGCGGCGGGCCACCACCGCCCCGTTGGCGCCCGGCGCGTCGAAGCTGATCGTCCGGATGCCGGTGAAGCCGGCGTCGGTGAGCCAGGCGGTGTACTCGGCGCCGGAGTAGTTCCGGCCGCCCGCGGTCTCGACCAGCATGGTCATGCCCATCAGGGCGGCGGCCGGTGGGCCGGTCCGCTCGTCGTTGAGCAGCAGGTCGGCCGGCCGCTCGGGAAGCTCGAACTTGGCCAGCCCATCCACCGAACGGCGGAGGGGTCAGCCGCGTAGGTGGCCGTCGCCGGTGACCACGTACTTGGTGCTGGTCAGCTCCGGCAGCCCCATCGGCCCCCGGGCGTGCAACTTCTGCGTGGAGATGCCGATCTCCGCACCGAAGCCGAACTCGCCACCGTCGGTGAACCGGGTCGAGGCGTTCACCATCACCGCCGCCGCGTCCACCCGGGCCACGAACTCCCGGGCCGCCGGCTGCGAGTCGGTGACGATCGCCTCGGTGTGGCCGCTGCCGTACCGCTGGATGTGCGCGACCGCCGCGTCCAGCGAGTCGACGACGGTGGCGGAGATGTCCGCCGACAGGTACTCGGTGGCGAAGTCCTCGTCGGTGGCCGGCACCACCGCGTCCGAGTACGTGGCCACCCGCGCGTCGCCGTGCACGGTCACCCCGGCCTGGGCGAACGCGGCCAGCACCGCCGGCAGGAAGGCGTCCGCGACGTCGGCGTGCACCAGCAGCGACTCGGCGGTGTTGCAGGTGGAGAGGCGCTGGGTCTTCGCGTTCAGGGTGATCGCGACGGCCTTCGCCAGGTCGGCGGCGGCGTCCACGTAGACGTGGCAGTTACCCACCCCGGTCTCGATCACCGGCACCGTCGACTCCTCGACCACGGTGCGGATCAGCGACGCCCCGCCGCGCGGGATCAGCACGTCCACCAGGCCACGGGCCCGCATCAGCTCCTTGACCGAGTCGCGTGAGGTGGCGTCGAGCAGTTGCACCGCGTCCGCCGGCAGCCCGGCCGACGCGACCGCGTCCCGGAGCACCGCCACCAGCGCCGCGTTCGAGTGCGCCGCCGAGGACGACCCGCGCAGCAGCGCGGCGTTGCCGGACTTCAGGCAGATCCCGGCGGCGTCAACGGTGACGTTCGGGCGGGCCTCGTAGATGATCCCGACCACCCCGAACGGCACCCGGATCTGCCGCAGCTCCAGCCCGTTCGGCAGGGTCGAACCGCGTACCACCTCGCCGACCGGGTCGGGCAGCGCCGCCATCTGCCGCAGCGCGTCGGCGATCCCGGCCACCCGTCCCGAGTCCAGCGCCAGCCGGTCGAGCACGGCCGCACTCAGCCCGGCCTCCCGCCCGGCCGCCAGGTCCGCCTCGTTCGCGGTGAGGATCTCCGGGGTACGCGCCACCAGCGCGTCGGCCATCGCGTGCAGGGCGGCGTCCTTCGCGGTACGCGTCGCCACCGCCAACGCCCCCGCCGCCACCCGGGCCCGGCGGGCCTGCTCGACAACGCTCATCTTTCTACCTTCCTTGTTAGGAAGGGCCCCCTGTTACCGCTTTTTGCGTAGCAGGGGACCCCTGCAACCACCTCACCCCGGCGCCACCCGTCCGTCGTTACAGCAGCACCAGGTCGTCGCGGTGGACCACCTCACGTTCGTACGCCGGGCCGAGCGCCGCGGCGAGTTCGCCGGTGGACCGCCCGAGCAGGCCGGGCAGCTCCACCGCGTCGTAGTTGACCAGTCCCCGGGCGACCGGCGCGCCCCCGGCGTCGACCAGGTCCACCGGGTCCCCGGCGGTGAACGTCCCGTCGACGGCGGTGATGCCGGCCGGGAGCAGGGACTTGCGCCGGCCGACCACGGCCTGCACCGCACCCGGGTCGAGGTGCAGCCGGCCCCGGGGCGAGGTGGCGTGGGCCAGCCAGAACAGCCGGGCGGTCGGCCGTTGGCGTACCGGGTGGAAGAAGGTGCCCACCGGCTCGCCGGCCAGCGCGGCGGCGGCCAGCGGCGCGGCGGTGAGCACCACCGGGATACCGAAGCCGGTGGCGATCCGGGCCGCCTCGACCTTGGTCACCATGCCGCCGGTGCCCACCCCGGCCCGGCCGGCGCCGCCGACCTCCACCCCGGCCAGGTCCGCCTCGCCCCGGACCTCGGTGATCCGGGTGGACTCCGGTCGGCGCGGGTCGCCGGTCCAGAGCGCGTCGACGTCGGAGAGGAGCACGAGCAGGTCGGCGTGGACCAGGGCGGCCACCAGCGCGGCGAGCCGGTCGTTGTCGCCGAACCGGATCTCCTGGGTGGCCACCGTGTCGTTCTCGTTGACGATCGGCACCGCCCCCAGGTCGAGCAGCTTGCGCAGGGTCCGGTACGCGTTGCGGTAGTGCGCCCGACGGGTCACGTCGTCGACGGTGAGCAGCACCTGCCCGACGGTCAGCCCGTGCCGGGCGAAGCTGTCCGCGTACCGGCCGATCAGCAGGCCCTGGCCGACGCTCGCGGCGGCCTGCTGGGTGGCCAGGTCACGCGGGCGGCGGGGCAGGCCGAGCGGGGCCAGGCCGGCGGCGATCGCGCCGGAGGACACCACGACCACCTCGCGCCCCTGCCCGGCGAGCGCGGCGAGGGCGTCGACCAGGGCCCGTACGCGTGCCTCGTCCAGCCCGCCGTCGGCGGTGGTCAGCGAGGAGGAGCCGATCTTGACGACGACACGTCGGGCTGCGGTGACTGCTTCGCGCACCCGCCCATTCTGCGCCGTCGGTCCCGCTTCGCCCGCTGCCGTTCCCATATCGTGGCTGGCCATGGACTCGGAAGAGTACGTCGAGGCGGTGCTGGAACTGGTCGAGCGGATTCCGCCGGGGCGGGTGATGTCGTACGGCGCGGTCGCCGACGCGTTGGCCGAGCGCTCCGGTCGGAGCTCCGCCCGGCTGGTCGGATCGATCATGGCCCGGCACGGCGGTGGGGTGCCCTGGCACCGGGTGGTCAACGCGGCGGGACGGCTGCCACCCGGTCACGAGATCGAGGCGCGGGCCCGGCTGCGGGCCGAGGGGACCCCGCTGCGCGGGGACCGGGTGGACATGGCCAACGCCTGCTGGCAGCCGGCGGGTTGAGCGCTCCGGTGGTTGCAGGGGCCCCCTGCTACGCAAAAAGCGGTAACAGGGGGCCCCTGCTACCACCCAGCACGCCGTGTCAAGGGCGTGACGACGGACACAATGTGAGTATCATTCGGCTCCATGGATGCGCCGTCGGCCGTGCTGCCCCGCCGGGTGCATTTCGGCTACGCCCTCGGCTCCCTGACGACCGGGGCCTTCGGGACGGTGCCGGGACTGCTCCTGCTGCCGTACCTCACCGACACCCTGGGCGTCGCGGCCGGGGTGGCCGCCCTGCTGGTGCTCCTGCCCAAGGCGTGGGACGTGCTGGTCAACCCGGTCGCGGGGCGGATTTCCGACCGGACCCGCTCCGGTTGGGGCCCGCGCCGGCCGTACCTGCTCTTCGGTGGCCTCGCCCTCGCCGGCCTGTTCGCCGCGATCTTCGCCGCGCCGTTCGGCACCGGCCCGGCCGCCGGGGCGTACGTGGCCATCGCGTTCCTGGCCGCGGCCACCGCGTTCGCCTTCTTCCAGGTGCCGTACGTGGCGATGCCCGCCGAGCTGACCGGCGACTACGCCGAGCGGACCCGGCTGATGAGCTGGCGGATCGCCGTGCTGGCGGTGGCCATCCTGGTCTCCGGGGCGGTCGCGCCACTGGTCGTCACCGCCGGTGGCGACGGCCTCCCCGGGCACCGCTGGCTGGGCCTCTTCGTCGCCGGGCTGATCGCGGCGGGGGCAGTCGGCGCGTTTGTCGGCACCCGGGGCGCCCCGGCCGGCGAGGTCGGCGAGAGCGAGCCGACCCTGCGCGCGCAGCTCGCCGTCGCGGCCGGCAACCGTCCGTTCCGGCTGCTGCTGGTCTGCTTCGTGGTGCAGTCGGCCGGGGTGGCGACCATCCTCGCCGGGGTCAACTACTTCGCCGACCAGATTCTCGTCGCGCCGGAGACCGGGCCGACCCTGCTCTTCGCCGGCTTCGTCGGCCCCGCCCTGCTGGTCATGCCGCTCTGGACCCGGGTCGGCGCGCGGGTGGGCAAGCGCGCCGCACTGATCGCCGCGTCGGTGCTCTTCGCGGCCGGCGCGCTGGCGCTGGCCGCCGCGCCGGTGCTGCCCCCCGCCGTGGTCTACCCGCTGGTCGCGGTGATCGGCTGCGGCTACGCCGGGCAGCAGGTCTTCGCGCTGGCCATGCTCCCCGACTGCGTCGCCTACGACACCGCGCGCACCGGCCGCCGCCAGGCCGGCGTTTTCACCGGGCTGTGGACGGCGGGGGAGACCTTCGGGCTGGCCCTCGGACCCGGCCTCTACGGGCTGGTGCTCCAACTCTCCGGGTACGTCTCCTCGACGACCGGCGCGGCGGCGAGCCAGTCCGACACCGCACGCCTCGGCGTGCTGCTCGGCTTCACCGTGCTGCCTGCGCTTCTGGTGGGCCCGGCCGTGCTGCTGCTGCGCCGCTACGACCTGACCGCCGAGCGGCTCGCCGCCGCCGAGCGGGCCGCCGACGCACAGAAGGGCGTCACCACCCCATGACCGACGACATGCGGACGGCCGCGACCGACCCGGCCGGGACGACGGCCGGTGCCGACCCGGCGGGAACGGACGCCGAAGCGGACCGGTCCGGGACCGGCCCGGCGGGACCGGCTGATCGGCCGGGGGCACCGGCCTCCGCGCCGCCCGACCCGGCGGAGACCACCGTCCAGCCAGGGCCTTCGGCCGCCGCGCCGTCCGCGCTGCCGGCCCTGGGCGTACCCGCAGACCGGGTGCTCGAGGAGATCCGGGCGCTGCGGGCCGCCGACCGCCCCACCCACGGCGGACGCCTCTTCGCCTACGTCTACGACCCGGCGGTGCCCGGCCTGGACGAGCTGACCAGCGCCGCCCATGCGGCCAGCGCACACGTCAACGGGCTCGACCCGACCGCCTTCCCGTCCCTGCTGGCGATGGAGAACGCGCTGGTCGGGGCAGCGGTGACGCTGCTCGGCGGTGGGCCGGGCACCGCCGCCCCGGACGCGGTCGGCAGCGTCACCAGCGGCGGCACCGAGTCGCTGATTCTGGCGGTGAAGGCGGCCCGGGACGCCCGCCCCGAGGTCGCCGAACCCCGGATCGTGGTTCCGGTCAGCGCGCACGCGGCCTTCGCCAAGGCGGCGCACTACCTGCGGGTGGCCCTCGACGCGGTGCCCGTCTCCCCCCGGACGCTACGCCCGGAGGTGGCCGACGTGGCCGCCGCGATCCGGCCGGAGACCGTGCTGGTGGCCTGCTCCGCGCCCTCGTACGCGCACGGGGTGGTCGACCCGGTGGAGGGGATCGCGGCGGTGGCCGCCCAGGCCGGGGTGCGCTGCCACGTGGACGCCTGCTTCGGCGGCTGGACCCTGCCGTACCTACGTCGGTTGGGGATGCCGGTGCCCCGCTTCGACCTCTCCGTGCCCGGGGTCACCTCGATCTCGGTCGACCTGCACAAGTACGCCTATGCCCCGAAGGGCGTTTCGGTGCTGCTGCACCGTGACCCGGCGTTGCGCGCCCCGCAGTACTTCGCCTTCGCCGACTGGCCGGGCTACACGATGATCAATCCGGTGATCGCCTCCACCCGCTCCGGCGGGCCGATCGCCGCCGCGTACGCCGCCCTGCGGCACCTCGGTGACGCCGGCTACGTCGAGCTTGTCGGCCGTACCGTCGAGGCGGTCCGGTACCTGGCCGCCGGGGTGCGCAGCGTCGAAGGGCTGCGGCTTATGGCCGAACCGGAGTCGACCGTGGTCTGCTTCACCAGCACCGACCCCGGGCTCGACCTGTTCGTGCTGGTCGACGAGCTGACCGCGCGGGGCTGGCACACCCAACCCCAGATGGCGTACGGCGACCTGCCGGCGAGCGTGCATCTCACGGTCACCGCCTCGGTGGCCCCGAGGGTGGCCGAGTTCGGTCCGGACCTCGCCGACGCCGTGGCGGCAACCCGGGCTACCGGCCCGGTCCGACTCCCGGCGGAACTGCTCAGCCTGGCAGCCGGGCTCAGCCCGGACGCGCTCACTTCCGAGCTGGTGGCGGGTCTCGCCGAGGGGCTCGGCCTGGGCGGAGGCGGGCTGCCGGACCGGCTGGCCACGGTGAACACACTGCTCAACGCCGCCTCGCCGGCCCTGCGGGAGCGGCTGCTGATCGAGTTCGTCGGCCTGCTCCAGCGACCGACCTACTGAGAACGTCACCGGGCCCGGGGCGTCGGTGCGCCCCGGACCCGGTGACCGTGTCGCCCCGGCCGAGTGCCGGGAGCGGGTCAGTTCGTCGCCGTCACGGTGAACGAGGTGGTGTTGTCGGTGGGGTCGGCGTCCACCAGCGGCTGGGCGTTCCAGTTGGTGGTCAGCGAGAAGGTGGCACTGCCCAGCTCACCGGGGGTGGTGGTGGCCGGGGCGCGGAGGATGACGTCGAAGGTGCGCTCCTCGTCCTGCATGAGGCGACCACCCGGTACTTCGAAGGAGGTGAAGGAGCTCGGCGCGTCCTGCGGGTCGGTGCCCCAGATCCGGACCCCGCCCGGCAGCGTCGCGTTGACGTAGAGCATGTCGTGCGCCGCGTCACCGGACCAGCGGACGGTCACCGGCAGCCGCCCGGTGAAGCTCCCGTCCGGCTGCCGGATGAGGGTGACCGCCCCGGCCGAGGTGACGGACGCCTCCGCCTGGCTGTCCTGCACGTACGGCACCGGGTTGCCCAGCGAGCCGCTGGTGGACCGGAACCGCGCCGGGTACGCGGCCCGGTCGTACCCGGTTCCGCTGCCGTGGACCCCGACCTCGACCGTGCCGCCGGACGCCGCCATCGGGTAGGTCCGGGTCGTGGTCAACACCTCGTAGTCGACCTCGAAGCTGCGCTGCTCGCCCGGATCGAGCGAGCCGCCCGGCACGCTGCACTCCAGGATCCGCCGGTTCTGCACCAGCGGGCCGAAGGTGCAGGCCTCCCCGGGTCGAGCGCCCGGAACGACCCGGCGACCGGCTCGACGATCCGGACGTAGAAGTACTCGGCCACGTCGCTCTCGTTGGTCACCGTCACCGGGAGCGAGCCCTGGTAGCCACGGCTGGTCGGGTCGAGCACCAGGCGGCCCAGGGTGAGCGACGCCGGGTCGCCGGTGGGGGCGGCCGATGCCGGGGCGACTCCCGCCGCCCCGAGCAGCAGCCCGCCGCAAACGGCGAGCAAGGCCGTGGTCAGCCGTCGACCGGTACGTGTGGTCATGTCGTGTCCTCCGTGATCCCCGTGGCGGCAGCTTCCCGCCGCCCTGACTGCTGGTAACACCCCTGGACACGGCCAGTGGTTGCGATCGTTTCTGTCGGCTGGCCGACTCGTCAGCGGTAGCTGAACCGCACCTTGTTGTCCTCGGTCCAGGGGTCGGACAGGGGGTGGTCCGGTGTGCCAGCTACCGCCACGTCGACGAGCCCGTTACCACTGCTCGGAGAGTTGGTCCGGAGGCCGAGCCGGAGCGTCCGGCTCGCGCCCGCCGCCAACGGCCCCACCCGGCAGGGCAGGTTTTCGCCCTTCTGGCTGACCGGCGGTGGCGGGTCCTCGCAGACCGACCAGCCTGTGCCGTCGGGTCCGATGCCCGCCTGCATCCAGACCTCGACGTAGAACCCGCTGGCCGGCTGGCT
The DNA here is from genome assembly GCF_900090325.1 of Micromonospora pallida. Classification (NCBI taxonomy): domain Bacteria; kingdom Bacillati; phylum Actinomycetota; class Actinomycetes; order Micromonosporales; family Micromonosporaceae; genus Micromonospora; species Micromonospora pallida. Next base: position 6,775,677 of record NZ_FMHW01000002.1, read on the forward strand.
GCTGGCGTTGTGGACGGTGAGCGTCAGCGTTCCGGTCCGGCCGCCCGCCGCGTCCGGCGGGCCCCACCGCAGGGGCTCGACGGTGACGCTCAGATTCACCGCGTGCTTGTTCTCGCCGAAGGTGGTGTCGCCGCTGACCTGCTCGAATCGGTCGCCGTCCCAGCGGTAGCCACGCCACTGGCGCTGGGACCACTCCAGCGGCCAACCGCCGGCGGTTGGCCGGGCGATGTCCGCCACCTCCACCCGGACCGTCCCGTCCGGCCGGACGTCCACCGCGAGCAGCACCTGCGGGGTCGGGTCGGCGGACCGGAACACCCGGCCCAGGGTGACGATCCGGCCGTCGTCGTCGCGGTCGAAGACCACCACCTGTGTCGGGCCGTGCGTGCCGGACAGACAGCGCAGCAGCACGGCCGTCTCGACGTCCCCGTCGCCGTCCACGTCGCCGTGGTCCATCCCGGCCACCGTGATGTCGCCCTCCTCCTGGAGACGGTCGGACAACCGCATCCGCCCGCCGGGGCAGCCGGTCTCCGGCAGCCAGGCCGGCACATCCACTATGTTGGCGAGCAGGTCGGCGCGGGTCAGCCGGCCGCCGGGTGCGGGCGGGGCGACGTTCGTGGAGGTGGGGGTGGTCGGCTCCGGCCGGGCGGTCGCGCTGGGCCCGCCGCTTGTCGACGGGGTCGGTTCCGGCGTCGGCGTCCCCGCCGGGGGTGCCGGTGGCGGGCGCAGCGCCGCGTTCGCCACCACCGGCACGGCCACCGCCAGCGCCACGGCCGCGGCGGCCACGACGGTGGTACGCCGGCGACGCCGCCGGACGGTCGTCCGTACCGCCGTGGGGCCGGCCGGCCGGACCGCGTCCAGGAGCCCGTCCCGGTACGCGGCGAACTCCGCGCCCACCACGATGTCCTCGGGTTCAGTCATGGTGCTTCACCTCACTGGTCACGGCGAGTTGGGCGGCGAGTGCCGCCCGACCCCGGTGCAGCCAGGACTTGACCGTGCCCTCGGGCACCTCCTCCTGCTGCGCGATCTGACTGACGGAGAGGTCCGCCAGGTAGTGCAGGACCACCGCCCGTCGCTGCGGCGCGGGCAGTTGGGCCAGCGCGGCGGTCAGCGCCACCCGGTCCGGGCTCGGGCCGGGTACGTGTTCCTCCCGCTGCCGGCGTAGGAAGTGCTGGGCCGTCCGGAGCCGTCGCCACCGGCTCGCCGCGAGGTTCCAGGCGACCCGACGGATCCAGGCCACCGGGTCGTCGTACCGGGAGACCCGGGACCAGCGGGCGTACGCCCGGCAGAACGCCTCCTGGACCAGTTCCTGGGCCTGGGTCAGCTCACCGCAGTAGGCGGTGAGCTGGATGGTCAGCGACCGGAAGTGCGCATGGTAGATCTCGTCGAAGTCCGCCCCCGTCGACGCCGCCGGAGCTGTCCCACCCGGCCTCAGCCGGGGTGGCGGCTCGTCGACCCTCGAATCCCTGATCACCGTCACCTGTTCCTCCCGTTGCGCACCGCACCGTGTCGACCGCGGCGACTCCACTGACACGCCCGGCAGTGCCCATCGGTTGCGGAGGTTGCCGGTCGGGGCCTGTGGTTGACTGTCAAGTCGGGGACAGACGGGAGGAGCGGGCGTGCAGCTACCGGGAGTTCTCGGCGAGCCGATCCGGTTCGTACTGAACTGGGGCCGTCGCTACTCGCTCTGGGTCTTCAACTTCGGGCTGGCCTGCTGTGCGATCGAGTTCATCGCGACCAGCATGGGACGGCACGACTTCATGCGGCTCGGGGTGATCCCGTTCGCGCACGGTCCCCGCCAGGCCGACCTGATGGTGGTCTCCGGCACGGTCACCGACAAGATGGCCCCGGCCATCAAACGCCTCTACGACCAGATGCCCGAGCCGAAGTACGTGATCTCCTTCGGCGCCTGCTCCAACTGCGGTGGGCCGTACTGGGACTCGTACTCGGTCACCAAGGGGGTCGACCAGCTCATCCCGGTCGACGTCTACGTGCCCGGCTGCCCGCCCCGGCCGGAGGCGTTGCTGCACGGCATCCTCCGCCTCCAGGAGCGGATCGCCGCCGAACAGTCCGGGATCGGCGGGGTCCCGCGCCCCGACCGGCTGGCCTCCCCGGCGGACGCCGCACAGGCGCACCGCCCGGTCGAGTCGCTCACCGCGCCGGTGGTCCGCCCGCCGGCTGACTGATCCGTCCACCCGCCGCTGCTTTGGGTGCCTCCGCCGGGTGAGCAGGCCGGTCCCACAGGGCCGGCGGGCGGGGGTCGGACCGTGGCGGGCGGGCACTAGCGTGGGCGTCCATGAGCCAGACCCTGGACCGTCGGTCCGCCCACATCGTCGACGTCCTGATCGAGGAGTTCGGACCGTCGATGGCCCTCGACCCGGCGGCCTTCCGTCGTAAGTTCCGCAAGATGGCCGCCTCCCCGTTCGCCTTCTACCGGGGCAGTGCCTCGCTCTTCTACGCCGACCAGGTCGGCGAGTACGCCGACGACCGGTTCCTCGACGAGCGGACCAGCCGGGTGTGGATCCACGGAGACCTGCACGCGGAGAACTTCGGCACCTACATGAACGCCTCCGGGCAACTGGTGTTCAACGTCAACGACTTCGACGAGGCGTACGTCGGCCCCTTCTCCTGGGACCTGAAGCGGTTCGTGGCGAGCGTGGCGCTGATCGGGTACGCCAAGGCCCTCTCCGACCAGGTGATCAGCGACCTGGTGGAGACCTTCGCCCGGTCGTACCTGACCGAGCTGCGCGCCATCGCCCACGGCGGGGACGACGCGATCGGCTCGATCACCCTGGAGAACGCCGACGGCGTGCTGCGCCGGGTGCTCCAGCAGGCCCGGCTGAACACCCGGGTGGACCTGCTCGCCGCGCAGACCACCATCGACAACTACGAGCGCCGGTTCTCCCTCGGCGACGGGGTCTTCGAGGTCGACGAGGCGACCCGGGAGGCGGTCTGCGACGCGTTCGGCCGCTACCTGGACACGCTGCCCGCCTCCAGCGCGCGGCTGCGCCCGGTCTCCGCGCACGTCAAGGACGTGGTGCTGCGCAAGGGCGTGGGGATCGGCTCGGCCGGGCTGCCGTCGTACAACCTCTTGCTGGAGGGGCACACCCAGGCGCTGGAGAACGACGTCGTCATCTACATGAAGCAGGCCCAGGTGCCCGCCGTGGCCCGGCACATCGACGACGAGGGCGTCCGTGGCTACTTCAAGCATCAGGGGCACCGGACGGCCGAGTCGCAGCGGGCGCTCCAGGCGCACGCCGACCCGTGGCTGGGCTTCACCGAGCTGAACGGGGTGGGCCAACTGGTCGCCGAGGTCTCCCCGTACGCCGCCGACCTGGACTGGGCCGACGTCAACGAGCCGGAGGACCTGGCCGGGGTGATCGCCGACCTGGGCCGGGCGGTCGCCCGGATGCACTCGGTCGCCGACGACGAGTCCAGCCACGACCTGGTCGACTACTCCACCGAGGAGGCGGTCGTCGCCGCCGTCGACGCCGACGAGCCGGGCTTCGTGACGTACCTGACCGAGTTCGCCCACACGTACGGCAGCCAGGCCCGCCAGGACCACCAGCTCTTCGTCGACCTGTTCCGCAACGGCCAGCTACCCGGCCTCTGACCTTCGCCGCTGCCTGCCGCCTGCCGGCCTGGCCGCCGTCTGCCGTGGGCTGACCGGACCCCGCCCGGTGCCGGTCCGGTCGGCTCGCGTCGAGGTCACGTCAGCGGGCGAACTCCAGCACCACCTTGATGTCGTCCTGGCCGGGGTGGTACGCCTCGGCGTACGCCTCGACCGGGACGCGACGGGTGATCAGGCTGTCGAGCCAGGCCGGGTCGGCCTGGCCGAGCGCCTCGGCGGCCAGCTCCCAGTGCCGGCGGTTGGCGTTCACCGAGCCGAAGACGACGTTGTTCTCCAGCACCATCGCCCGGTTCAGCGCGCCCGCGTCGAAGTCGACGGTGCGACCACCGCTGGAGACACCGGTCAGGCAGACGATGCCGACCGGGGCGGCCTTGCACATCGCCTCCAGCACCACGCTCGGCGCACCGGTGCACTCCACGATGATGTCCGGCTCGAAGTCCAGTTCGTCGACCCGGCTGGTGTGGTACGTCGCGCCGAGAGCCGCCACCAGCGTCGGTTTCGGCCCGGTTTCGGCGCGGTCGAGCACGTGTACCGTCAGCCCTCGCTGGGTGGCCAGGAGCGCGGCGAGCAAGCCAATCGGCCCGGCCCCGGCGACCAGCACGGTCTGCGGCTTCCACTCGGCTCGCTGGCCGATCCGGTCGATGTGGTCCCACGCCTTGGCGACCACGCTGGTCGGTTCGAGGAGCACCCCGACGTTGGCCAGGGCGGGCACGAGGCCGATGGCGAACTTCGGGGCGACGCGCCAGCGGTCCCGGGCGAAGCCGGGCAGCGCCTTGATGCCGTGCTCGGTGTAGCGGCCGTTGCGGCACATGTCCCACTCGTCGACCGCGCAGTTGGCGCAGGGCACCGGGTCGGGGCGCCGGACGATCCCGGCGACCAGGTCGCCGGGGTGCAGGGTGCCGGTCGGGTCCTCCAGGACACGGCCCAGCGACTCGTGGCCGAGCACCAGCTGGTCCGTGCCCGGAGGCACCTCGCCGTACTCCCCGGCGATGATCTCGTGGTCGGTGCCGCAGATGCCCACGGCGAGGGCCTCGACCAGGATCGCCCCCTCCTCGGGGTGTGGCTCCGGCCACGCCTCGTCCAGCCGCAGGGACCCGACCACCCCGGGTGCCACCGTTATCGCGCGCACCCCCCGATCCTGCCCGCTCCCACTCCCACGTGTACCCGGTTACCCGCGTTGATCAAGAGGTTGTGTCACGAGACGGCGATCCGCGTGACGTCCAACCTCTTGATCGACGCCGGCAGGCGGCGGGCGGCGGCGGCCGGCCGGCGGCCGGTGGTGGTGGGCGAGGCCGGGCGGTGGCGGTGGTGGTGGGCGAGGCTGGGCGACGGGCGGGCGGGGCGGTGGGCAGGGGGCGGGACGGGGAGGGGGGACGGGGAGTGGGGTGGGCCATAGGATCGGGGCATGGAGGCGGAGGGGGTCGGGCGGCGGCTGGTCGAACTGGTCGTGGACGAGGCGGTGGTCGCGGGAGTCTCCGGCGGTCAGGCGTACGCCCGCGCGACCGTCGACGTGCCGCCGGCCCGCTGGCGGGACGCGCTACGCGCGGCACGGGACGACGCCGAACTGGCCTGCGACTTCTTCGACTGGCTCTCCGCCGTCGACGAACTGGACGGCGGCTTCGACGTGGTGGCCCACCTGTGGTCGACCGCGCACCGGCACGGTCTGCTGGTGCGTACCCGGGTGCCCCGGGAGGCCGCCGAGGTGGCGTCGGTGGTGGACCTCTACCCCGGCGCGGCCTGGCACGAGCGGGAAACACACGAGATGTTCGGCATCGGGTTCGCCGGGCACGAGGCGCTCCGCCCGTTGCTGTTGCCGCCGCAGTTCGAGGGGCACCCGCTGCGCAAGGAGTTCGTGCTCGCCTCCCGGGTGGCGAAACCGTGGCCGGGGGCGAAGGAGCCGGGCGAGTCGGAGGCCGGCGGTGGCCGGCGGGCGGCCCGTCCGCCGGGCGTCCCCGCACCCGGCGAGTGGGGCACGACGCCGACCCCGGCCGGTGCCGGTGGCGTGGGGGAGGGGCCGCGCGGCGGCGCACCCGCCCGCCCGGCCCGCCGACCCCCCGGGGAGCGGCCGGCCCGGGGCGACCGGACCACCCCCGCTGCTCGACCCGGACAGAGCGCCCCGGGCGACCGACCCGGGCGGGCAGCCCCGCAGAACCAGCCGACCGCCGACGGCCACCAGCAGCGGCCCGAGCCCTCCGTCGGTGACGAGGGAGGTGCGGTCTGATGCCGCTCTGGCTGGAGTTGACCCTCCGGGTGGTCGGGGTGCTCGCCGCCTTCCTGATCCTGCCGCTGCTGGTCGGGCAGACCGAGCACAAGGTCATGGCCCACATGCAGGGCCGGCTCGGCCCGATGTACGCCGGCGGTTTCCACGGCTGGGCGCAACTCGTCGCCGACGGCATCAAGTTCGTGCAGAAGGAGGACGTCACCCCGCGGGAGGCCGACCGGCCGGTGTTCCGGCTGGCCCCGGCGGTGGCGTTGGTGCCGTACCTGCTCGCCCTGCTGGTGATCCCGCTCGGCCCCGGCGACCTGGTCGGGCAGCCGCTGGACATCGGCCTTTTCTTTGTCCTGGCCGTGGTCGGGATCGGTGTGGTGGCGGTGCTCATGTCGGCCTGGGCGTCGGCCAACAAGTACAGCCTCCTCGGCGGCCTGCGCGGTGCGGCCCAACTGCTCGGCTACGAGCTGCCCCTGGTGCTGGCCGCCGCGTCGGTGGCGATGGCGGCCGGCACGCTGAGCCTGTCCGGCATCGTCGAGGCGTGGCAGCCGTGGTGGCTGCTCTGGCAGGCCCCCGCGATGGTGGTGTTCTTCGTCGCCGGGCTCGCCGAGATCCGACGGCCACCGTTCGACATGCCGATCGCCGACTCCGAGCTGGTCTTCGGGTACATGACCGAGTACACCGGCCTGCGGTTCGCCTTCTTCCTCCTCGCCGAGTACGTCGGCATCGTGGTGATCGCCGCGCTGACCACCGTGCTCTTCCTCGGCGGCTGGCAGGGGCCGTTCGGCGACGCGTACCTCGGCTGGCTCTGGACGCTGCTGAAGGTCTTCGCCGTCTCTTTCGTGATCATCTGGCTGCGGGTGTCGTACCCCCGGCTCCGCGAGGACCAGCTCCAGCGGCTCTGCTGGCTGGTGCTGGTCCCGGTCTCGCTCGGGCAGCTCGTCCTGACCGCCGCCGTCCGCGTGGCCACCTGAGACCCCGCCCGGACCTCGCCCTGCCCGGACCTCGCCCCGCCCTCCGCTCCCCGGTCCGACCCGGCCCGCCCCCGCCCCCCGGCCCACGTGATCGACACGGTTTGCGGCATGTCGGGTGTCGTCCGCCCCGGACACCCCGACATGCCGCATGTCGAGGCGCGGGCCGCCCGGACGAGCCCGACCAGCCCGGGGGCTGGCCGGGGTCCGCGGTCAGCGCAGGGGGGTGTGGGCGGGGTCGACCCGCTCGGCGGACGCGGGCGGCGGAGGCGGCGCGCCGTCGCCGAACGGACGGCCGCCCAGCGCCTCCCGGTCGTGCGGCGTGAGCCAGTTCGCCAGGTCCGGTCCGGCCGGCACCACCCCGGTCGGGTTGATGTCCCGGTGCACCTCGTAGTAGTGCCGCTTGATGTGGTCGAAGTCGATGGTGTCGCCGAAGCCGGGCGTCTGGAACAGGTCCCGCGCGTACGCCCACAGCACCGGCATCTCGCTCAGCTTCTGCCGGTTGCACTTGAAGTGGCCGTGGTAGACCGGGTCGAAGCGGACCAGCGTCGTGAAGAGCCGTACGTCGGCCTCGGTGATCGTGTCGCCGACCAGGTAGCGCTGCCCGGCCAGCCGGTCGCTCAACCAGTCCAGCCGATCGAAGAGCCGGTGGTACGCCCGCTCGTACGCCTGCTGGCTGCCGGCGAAGCCGCACCGGTAGACGCCGTTGTTGACGTCCTTGAAGACCAGCGCGTTGACCTCGTCGATCTCGGCGCGCAGCTGCTCCGGGTAGAGCTGCGGCGCCCCGTCGCGGTGGTGCGCCGTCCACTCCGTCGACAGGTCCAGGCTCATCTGCGCGTAGTCGTTGGTCACCACCTGCCCGGTCGGCACGTCCACGATCGCCGGAACGGTGATCCCCCGCTCGTATCCGGGGAAGCGCTTGAAGTACGCGGCGGCCAGTCGCTCGATGCCGAGCACCGGGTCCCGGCCGTCCGGGTCCAGGTCGAAGGTCCAGCTCCGCTTGTCGTGGGTCGGGCCGGCCACCGCCATCGAGAGGGCGTCCTCCAGACCGAGCAGCCGCCGTACGATGATCAGCCGGTTTGCCCACGGGCAGGCCCGGCTGACTGCCAGCCGGTAGCGGCCGGGCTCGACCGGATAGCCGTCCCGCCCGTCCGCGGTGATCCGGGTGGCGATGTAGCGCTGGTCGCGGGTGAACTCACCACCCGGCTCGACGTACTTCCCTCCGGTCCGTTCCAGGACCTCCTCGTCGCTCGTCGCCGAGTCGCTTGCGGTGCTCTCGTTCACGTCGCCCCCTTGCGGTGCCCAAGGTCGCCTGTCGCCCTCATCATGGCGGATCTCCCGACGCCCGGCCCGCTGGTGTCGGCTCCGCTCACCGGCCCCGGGGGTACACGAGCAGCACTCCATCGAGCAGTTCGCGGCGGCGGCCATCGTCGGATAGCGCGTCCAGATCGTCGGTCGTCCACCCGCCATCCGGCGGATGCAGCGCGGCGGTCATCGGGCGGTCCTTTTCCGGTGCTTGCCGGTGCGTCGTTCTCCCCACCGGTCACGGTAGCGCCGGTAACTGCCGGGTGGTGGTCGCGCACGTCGGGGACACAGGGCAGGATGGCGACATGAGTGACAGCGGTGTGCCCGGAAGCGGACTGGCGAAGGGACTGGCGGTCACGCTGAAGACGATGACCCGTCGCTCGACCACGCAGCAGTACCCGGACGTGGCCCCCGAACTGCCGCCCCGGTCCCGTGGGGTGATCGCCCTGCTGGCCGAGAACTGCACGGTCTGCATGCTCTGCGCCCGGGAGTGCCCGGACTGGTGCATCTACATCGATTCGCACAAGGAGGAGGTGGCCGTGCCCGGCGCGGCCCGCCCCCGCCAGCGCAACGTGCTCGACCGCTTCGACATCGACTTCTCGCTCTGCATGTACTGCGGCATCTGTGTCGAGGTCTGCCCGTTCGACGCGCTCTACTGGTCCCCGGAGTTCGAGTACGCCGAGTACGACATCCGGGATCTCCTGCACGACAAGGACCACCTCGGGCAGTGGATGGCCACCGTCCCACCGCCGCCCGCGCACGACCCGAACGGCGAGCCCTCGAAGGAGGAGACCACCGCCGCGCGCAAGGCCGCCGCCCCGGCCGGCCCCGCCGCCCGTCCAGCCGCTCCCCGGGTACGCCCCGAAGCCGGCACGGAGGGAACGGACCGGTGACCGGTGTGGACGTGCTGCTGCTCGCGCTCGGCGCGGTGGCGGTCGGTGCGGGCGCCCTGGTGGTGACCACGCGACACCTGGTCCGCGCCGGTCTGCACCTGGTGGTCTGCCTCGGTGCGCTGGCCGGGCTGTACCTCGTGCTCACCGCCGAACTGGTCGCCTGGGTGCAGGTGCTCATCTACGTCGGCGCGGTGGTGGTGCTGCTGCTCTTCGCGGTGATGCTCACCCGTGCCCCGATCGGGGCCTCCGACGATCTGGACCGGCCCGGCTGGCCGGCCGCCCTGGTCGGCGGGGGAACCGCGCTCGGGCTGAGCGCCCTGCTGGTCGACGCGTACCGGTGGTCGACGGTGGAACTGCCCGAGGCGGGCACCGCCGAGCGGATCGGCACGGAGGTCTTCGCCCGCTGGGTGCTCCCGTTCGAGGTGCTGTCGGTGCTGCTCCTCGCCGCCCTGGTCGGGGCGATCGTGATCTCCCGTCCGGAGATCGGCACCCGCCCGGAGCCGGGCGACTCTCGGGGCGGCACGACCATCCGGCTCCGGGGGACTCTCCGGAGCGGCACGACTCTCCGAAGGGTCACGACTCTCCGGAGCGGGCCGACCGGGCCGAGGACGGGGACAGCCGGGGGAAGGGGGTGGCCCGGTGAGGCCGGTCATCCCGTACGTCACGGCCGCGCTGCTCTTCGGGCTCGGCGTCTACGGCGTACTGCGGCGGCGCAACGCCGTGCTGGTGCTGATGGCCGTCGAACTGATGCTGAACGCGGTCAACCTGATCCTGGTCACCGCCGACACCACCGTCCGGGCCGCGCTGCCGCACGGTGGGCAGGTCTTCGCGCTGTTCGTGATCGTCCTCGCCGCCGCCGAGATCGGGGTGGGACTGGCCATCGTGCTCCAGCTCTACCGGCTGCGGGCCAGCGTCGCCGTGGACGAGGTCCCGCTCACCGAGCGCCCTGAACAGGCCAAGCGACCTGAACAGACTGAGCGCCCCGAACAGCCCGAACGCCCCGGGCACTCCGAGGAGGTCGCCCGGTGAATCGTGTCCAGACCCTTGGCGTGCTGCTGCCGGCCGTACCACTGGTGGCGGGGCTGACCGGGTTGTTGCTGGCGCCCTCCCCGCGCGGCCGGGTCGGCGGCGGGGAGCGGGCCCGGCGGACGGCGATCGGCCTCGGCGTGGTCGGGGCGGTCGGGTCGCTGCTGCTCGCGGTGGCCCTGTTGGTCAGCCTCGACGGCCCGACCGAGTACGCCCGGACCTGGATCGAGCTGGGCGGGCTGCGGGTGACCCTCGGTGTCCGACTGGACGGCGCGGCGGCGCTGGTCGCGGTCGCGGTGGCCACGGTCGCGCTCGCGGTGCAGGTCTACTCGGTGGCCTACCTGCGGCGCGGTCCGGACGACGACGTCGAGGTCGACCACCGCTACCCGCCCTACGCGGCGCAGATCAGCCTCTTCACCGGGTCCATGCTGCTGGTGGTGGTCGCCAGCGATTTGATCCCGCTGCTGGTCGGCTGGGAGGTGATGGGTATCTGCTCCTACCTGCTCATCGCCCACGACCGGCGGCTGCCGGAGGCCCCGGCCGCCGCGATGAAGGCGTTCCTGGTCACCCGGGTCGGTGACGTCGGGTTCCTGCTCGGCATCGCGCTGCTCGGGGTGAGCGCCGGCAGTTTCCGGATCGCCGACGTGCTCGCCCACGACCACACCACCGGTACGCTCACCGCCGCCTGCCTGCTGCTGCTCGCCGGGGTGGCCGGCAAGAGCGCCCAGTTCCCGCTGCACACCTGGCTGCCGGACGCGATGGCCGGCCCCACCCCGATCTCCGCGCTGATCCACGCCGCGACCATGGTCGCCGCCGGGGTGTACGCGGTCACCCGCCTGTACCCGCTGTTCGAGGCGGCCCCGGTCGCGCTGGCCGTGCTCGGCGTCATGGGCGCGGTCACCCTGCTGCTCGGCGCGTTCGCCGCCACCGCACAGGACGACCTGAAGCGGGTGCTCGCCTGGTCCACGGTCTCCCAGATCGGCTACATGACCGGCGCGCTGGCCGTCGGCTCCCCGTCCGCTGCCCTGTTCCACCTGCTCACCCACGCCGCGTTCAAGGCGCTGCTGTTCCTCGCCGCCGGAGCGGTGATCCACGCGGTCGGCACCACGCTGATGTCCGGCATGGGCGGGCTACGTCGGGCCATGCCGGTCACCTTCTGGTGCACGCTGGTCGGGCTCGGCGCGCTGGCCGGGGTGCCGCCGCTGTCCGGCTTCTTCAGCAAGGAGGGCGTGCTCGCCGTCGCCGAGGAGGCGGCCCGGCACGGCACCGGCCCCGCCCCGACCTGGGTCGGCTGGCTGGTCTGGCTGGCCGGGCTGGTCGGTGTCGCGGTCACCGCCTGGTACGCCACCCGGCTTCTGCTGCGCACCTTCCTCGGCGCCAGCCGGGCCCCGCTGGCCCACCCGCACGACCCGCCGGCCCTGATGCGCTGGCCGATCCTGCTGCTTACCGTGCCCGCCGCCCTGCTCGGGCTGGCCGGCTTCGACTGGGCGTTCGCCCGACGGCTGCTCCACACGCCGACCGCCAGCCTGCCGGGAACCGAGCACACGCTCATCCACCTCGGTCCCGAACTGCTGCTGCCGGTGGCGTTGCTGCTGGTCGGGGCGGGGCTCGCCGGGTGGCGGTGGCAGCGAGACCGGGCCGCCGACCCGGCCACCGCGCTGGGTCCGCTGCGGCTGGTGTTCGCGTCCGCGTTCCGGCTCGACGCGGTCCAGCACGCCCTGGTGGTACGCCCGGTCGTCGGGTTGGCCCGCCTGGCGCGTACCGGGGACGAGCGGGTGGTGGACGGGGCGGTCGAGGGCAGCGGACGCGCCGCGCGCGGACTCGGCGGCGGGCTGGCCGCGCTGCACCGGGCGGCCCTGCCCCGGGCGGCGGTGGCGGTGCTGGCCGGCGTACTGCTCATCGGCCTCGCCGCCACCCTGATCGGAGGTGCCGGGTGATCGCCCACCGCTTCTGCCCGCTCGGGGGTGTCGCGTGACGACCGGTCAGTTCCTGCTGGTCGCGGTGCTGGCGCTGCCCGCGCTCGGTGCGGCCGTGGCCGCCGCGCTGCCCGACCGGGTCGGTCGACTGGCCGGTACGGCCGCCGCCGCGCTGACCCTGGTGGCGGCGGCGCTGCTCGCCAGCGGCGACAGCGGCTGGACGGCGTACACGGCCAGCACACCCGGGGTGCTCCCCTGGCACCGGCTCGACGTGGCCTGGGTGCCCGACCTGGACCTGCGGTTCCACCTCGGGGTGGACGGCATCTCGTACCCGCTGGTCGTGCTGACCGCCCTGCTCACCCTGCTCTGCTGCGGGTACTCCCTCTGGCGGGTGCCCGGCGGTGGGCGGGGGAACGTCCTGGTCGCCCTGCTGCTGGTGATCGAGGTCGGCATCCTCGGCACCTTCCTCGCCCTCGACCTGGTCCTCTTCTTCCTCTTCTTCGAGGTCGTCCTGCTGCCGATGTACGCGGTCATCGCCGGTTGGGGCGGATCCGGTGAGGACTCGGAGACGACCCGCCGGGCGGCGGCGCGGAAGTTCGCCCTCTACACCCTCTTCGGCTCGGTGCTGCTGCTGGTCGGGGTGTACGTCGTGGTGTCGGCCGCCGGCACCGCCGACATCGTCGCGCTGACCGGCGGGACGGGACTGTCCCGGGGCACCCAGCTCGCCGCGTTCACCCTGCTCGGGCTGGCCTTCGCGGTGAAGAGCCCGCTCTGGCCGCTGCACACCTGGCTGCCCGACGCGCACACCCAGGCACCCACCGTCGGCAGCGTCATCCTCGCCGGGGTCCTGCTCAAGATGGGCACGTACGGCCTGGTCCGGGTCGCCGTCGGAGTGGCCCCGGAGGGGGCCCGCTGGGCCGCGCCGGTGCTCGGCGTGCTCGCCGTCGCCGCGATCGTCGTCGGTTCACTGGTCTGTCTCGCCCAGGACGAACTGAAGCGGCTGATCGCGTACTCCAGCGTCGGGCACATGGGCTTCGTGCTGCTCGGCATCGCCACGCTCACCGCCACCGGCATCCAGGCGGCACTGATCGGCAACGTCGCGCACGGCGTCATCACCGGCCTGCTGTTCTTCCTCGCCGGGGCGGTCAAGGACCGTACGCACACCGGCGAACTGGCCGGCCTGTCCGGGCTGCGGGAGACCACGCCCCGTCTCGCCGGGCTGCTCGCCTTCGCCGCGATCGCCTCGCTCGGCCTGCCCGGCCTCGCCGGCTTCTGGGGCGAGGCGTTCGCCGTGGTGGCCGCGATCCAGGTCGGCGGGGCGCTGTGGACCACGCTCGGGGTGCTCGCCGCGGTGGGCGGGGCACTCACCGCCGCGTACCTGCTGCGGCTGCTGCGCCGGGTCACCCACGGGCGGCCCGCTCCGACGGTGGCGGGCCTCTCCCCGGGCATCGCCGGAGCGGAACTCGCCGCCTGGGCCCCGCTGGTGCTGCTCGCCCTGGCGATCGGCCTGGTGCCGACGCTGGTGCTCGGGGTCGCCGAGGCCCCGGTCGCCGCCCTCCTGGAGGTGGTGCATCCGTGAGCGCGAGTCCCGTGAGTTTGGTCCAGTCCGTCGACCATGTGGCGCTGCTGCCCGGGTACCTGGCCGCCGGCACCGCCGTCCTCGTGCTCCTGACCGACCTGCTGCTGGCCCGACCACGCGCCACGGTGGCGGCCGGGGCGGTCGGCGCGACGGCCACCGCGCTCGGCGCGGCCCTGGTCGGGGCCGACGGCGACCGGGGGACGTTCTGCGTCGCCGATGGCTGCTCCTGGGTGGCCGACGACCGGGCGGGGCTGGTCGGGGCGGTCTTCGCCCTGCTCACCCTCGGGGTGCTGGCGCTGGCCGGTCCGTTGCTACGCGGCGGGCGGATGCCGGTGGGGGAGTTCTGCTTCCTGCTCGCCTGCTCGATGACCGGCGGCGTGGTGCTCGGCGCGGCCGGTGACCTGATCACCCTGATCGTGGCGCTGGAGACGCTCACCCTGCCGCTGTACGTGCTGGTCGGGCTGCGCCGGGGCAGCGTGGCCGGGGCCGAGGCGGCGGTGACCTTCTTCGTGGTCAGCGTGGTGGCCACCACGGTCACCCTGCTCGGCGCGGCACTGCTCTACGCGGTCACCGGACGGCTGCACCTGCGTCCGCTCGGCGCGACGCTGACCGAGGACGCGGCACTGCTCGACCTGCCGCTGACCACGGTCGCCGTGACGCTGGTGGTGCTCGGGCTGGCGTTCAAGGTGGCGGCGGTGCCGTTCCACGCCTGGGCGCCGGCCACCTACGACGGCGCACCGGTGCCGGTGGCCGCGTACCTGTCGACGGCCTCGAAGCTCGGCGGGGTGGTCGCGCTGCTCGCGGTCGTCCAGCACGCGCTGCCGGCGACCGTCACCGGCCCGGTGCTCGCCCTGCTGGCCGCCCTGACCATGACCGTCGGCAACCTGGTGGCGCTGCGGCAGCGGCGCATGGTCCGGCTGCTCGCCTGGTCCTCGGTGGCCCAGGCCGGCTACATCCTCGCCCCGCTGGGCGCGTTGGCGTTGGCCGCCGGGCGTACCACCGACGCCCGCGCCGCCGCGTACGCCGCCGCCGTCGCGTACGCGGTCTTCTTCGTGGTCCTGGAACTGGGTGCCTTCGCGGGCGTGGTGGCGCTGCGTCCGGACGGGGCGGACGGCGGCACGGTGGCGGAGTACCAGGGCGCGGCCCGGCGACACCGGTGGACGGGGGCGGCGTACGGACTGGCCCTGGTCGGGCTGGCCGGACTGCCGCCGGGGCTGGCCGGGCTCTTCGCCAAGGTGACCGTGGTCCGCTCGCTGCTGACCGGCGGGGCGGGCTGGTTGGCGCTGGTGGTGGCCCTGAACGCGGTGGTCGGCCTGGCCTACTACCTCCGGGTCGCCGCGACCCTGTACGCGCCGGCAGCCGAACCGGCGCCCACCCTCCGGCGGTCGCGCAGCGTAGTCGCGACGCTGGCGGTCGCCACCGCTGTCGCGGCGGTGCTCGGTCTCGCCCCGCAGCTCCTGTTTGGTTTGGTGTAGCCGGCGGATCGTCGTTCGGGCGGCTGTCGCTGCCTTCGCGTGCCCTTCTCAGGTAACTCACAGTCATGAGAGGGATGGTTGCGGGGTACCGGACGGTTGTTCCGGTCGACGGATCCCCCTCGGATCCGGGCACCGAAGGAGTGATCGTGCATCACAACCGTCTCAAGACCGCCGCGCTGCTCGGCCTGCTCACCTCCCTGATCCTGGCGGTGGGCTACTGGTTCGGCGGCAGCGGCGGACTGGTCATCGCCGTCCTGGTCTCCCTGGCCATGAACGGTGTCAGCTACTTCTACTCCGACAAGCTGGCTCTGCGGTCGATGCGGGCCCAGCCGGTGAGCGAGGCGCAGTTCCCGGAGCTGTACCGGATGGTGCGCGAGTTGGCGACCGAGGCACGGCAGCCGATGCCGAGGTTGTACGTCAGCCCGACCACCCAGCCGAACGCGTTCGCCACCGGCCGTAACCCGCAGAACGCGGCCGTCTGCGTCACCCAGGGCATCACCGAGATCCTCGACTACCGGGAACTGCGGGGCGTCATCGGACACGAGCTGTCCCACGTCTACAACCGGGACATCCTGATCTCCAGCGTGGCCGCCGGCCTGGCCGGCATCATCACCATGCTGGCGAACATCGCCTGGTTCATCCCGCTCGGCGGCGGGGACGACGAGGACGCGCCGAACCCGATCGTGCTGCTGCTGACCATCATTCTCGGCCCGATCGCGGCCACGGTGATCCAGTTGGCGATCAGCCGGAGCCGGGAGTTCCAGGCGGACGCCTCGGGTGCCCAGCTCACCCGTGACCCGCTGGCCCTGGCCAGCGCCCTCCGCAAGATCCACATGGGCACCCAGCGCCGGCCGCTGCCCGCCCAGGGACAGTTGACCAGCACCGCGCACCTGATGATCGACAACCCGTTCAAGGGGGGTGGCGTAGCCGCTCTCTTCTCCACCCACCCGAGGATGGAGGAGCGGGTACGCCGCCTGGAGCAGATGGCGGCGTCCAGCGGTCCCGTGCAGTTCCAGCGCTGACCCGCCGGCGTGCGGGGCGCGCCTATCCCATATGCCGGGGGACCGCCGGGCGCGCCTTCCGTGCACCGGGGGACCGCCCCGACCGCCCTGAACGCCACCCGTTCCGCCCGCGACCAGGTCCCGGTCGCGGGCGGAACCCTGTCACCCGTCCGTCCCCGGTGGGCGCGGTAACCATTTCTCCGTGCTCCCGGAACAGGTTATGGTCGGACTGTCCGGCGTCAGGGTCGTAGAGCCGTCCGCCCATTACCGCGCCGCCACACACCATCACCGCTCACCGCGGGCGCGAACGGCTGCGTCCGCAGCAGAGGAGACACCGTGGCCGCACTGGGTCGGTACCGGGACATATGGCAGATCCCCGGAGCGCCGGTGCTGCTGGTCACCGGCATCATCGGCCGGCTCGGGATCGGGATGACCTCGCTGGCGTTGCTGCTGCTCGTCGAGGAGGTCACCGGACGCTACTCGCTGGCCGCCGTCGCCGGAGCGACGTATGCCATCGCGGGGGCCGCGTTCAGCCCGGTGGCCGGACGGATCGCCGACCGGATCGGCCCCACGCCGGTCCTGCTCGCCACCGGGACGGCCCACCCGCTCGCCCTGGTCGGCCTGCTGCTGGCCAGCCGCGCCGGGGCCGAGGCGTTGCCTCTGATCTACGTCGCGTCCGCGCTGGCCGGTGCCACGTACCCGCCGCTCACCGCCGCGATCCGCGGTGCCTGGAACGACCTCACCACCGTCGCCAGCGGCCGGTACCACCTACGCAACACCGCGCTGGCCGCCGAGACCACCCTCTTCGAGGTCGTCTTCGTCCTCGGCCCGCTGCTGGTGGCCGGGTTCGTGCTGGTCGCCGACGCCACGGCGGCCCTGGTCGGGTCGGCCGTGGTCACCCTGGTCGGCACCGGCGTGGTCGCCCTCGGCCGGGTGATGCGGGCCTGGCAGCCGCACCCCCGGCACGCCCATGCCCGAGGGCTCGGCCCGCTGCGCGCCCCGGGATTCCCCGCGCTGCTGGTCTGCGTCGCAGGGCTCGGCCTGGCGTTCGGCGCGGCGGGCGTGACCGTGCCCGCGTACGCGAGCACCTCGATCGACACCGACGCCGAGAGCCTCGCCGGTGTGCTGCTCGCCGTCTGGGGCGTCGGCAGCGCGGTCGGCGGCTTCTGGTACGGCACCCGCCGCCCGCCCCGGAACATGACCCGCCAGTTCGCCTGGCTGCTCGGCGGGGTGGCGGCCAGCTTCCTGGTCTTCGCGGTGATGCCCACCCCGCTGGCGCTCGGCACGGCGCTGGTGGTCGGTGGCGCGACCATCGCACCCGCGCTCACCCTGGAGAACACCCTGGTCGGCCGGGTCACCCCGGCCGGCATGCTCAACGAGGCGTACACCTGGGTGGTGACCGTGTCGGTCGGCGGGAGCGCGGCCGGCAGCGCGGCGGCTGGCCTGATCGTCGACCACGGCAGCGTGTCGTGGGCCTTCGTCTTCGCCGGGGCGGCGGTCGCCGTCGCGGCCGGGGTGGCGGCCCGCCCCGCCGGCCCCATCGCCCGCGCCGAGGCCCGATCGGTACGCGCCGAGCACGCGCTCGCTGCCGAGGCGGCCTGACCCGCGCGGTACCTCCGGGGGCGGTTCAGCCACGCAGGTCGATCCGCCAGTGGTGGACGCGGAAGACCCGCCCCCGGAACGGCCACTCCCGCTCGCCGAGGGACGTGAAGCCGAGGGCCCGGCAGATGCCGTTCGAGGGGACGTTGTCGACGGCCGGGAAGGCA
Organism: Micromonospora pallida; assembly: GCF_900090325.1. NCBI lineage: Bacteria > Bacillati > Actinomycetota > Actinomycetes > Micromonosporales > Micromonosporaceae > Micromonospora > Micromonospora pallida. The sequence continues at coordinate 6,793,446 of NZ_FMHW01000002.1, forward strand.
TGAACCACGCCCCACCGGCCGTCGGAGCCGGCCAGGTCGAGCAGGCTCCGGACCGCTCGCCGGCCGAGTCCGCGTCCCTGGTGCTCGGGGAGCACCATCCAGCCGATCTCCGCCCCGGGCTCGCCGTCGACCTCGTGCGGCCAGAGCGTCACCGTGCCCGCCACCGTGTCCGCCACGGGGGAGTCGACGACGATCATCTTGATCAGGCTGGTGTCCCGGGCAACCAGTTCGACGTCCAGGGCCACCTGGGCCTCCACCCGGTCCCGGGGAAACGGCCCACCGAGGTGGGCCGTCATCGCCGGGTCGCAACGCATCCGGACGTACGCCTCCACGTCGTCGGCCTGGACGTCGCGGAGCCGCATGTCGGGGACCGTCAGCGGTAGTTGGTGAACTGGAGGGCGACCCCGAAGTCCTCCGCCTTGAGCAGGGTGATGACCGCCTGGAGGTCGTCCTTCTTCTTGCCGGTGACGCGGAGCTGGTCGCCCTGGATCTGCGCCTGGACACCCTTCGGCCCCTCGTCCCGGATCTTCTTGCTGATCGCCTTGGCCTTGTCCGACTCGATGCCCTGGATCACCTTGGCGTCGATCTTGAAGATCTTGCCCGACGGGCGCGGGTCACCCGCGTCCAGCGACTTCAACGAGATGTTGCGCTTGACCAGCTTCTCCTTGAAGACCTCCAGCGCGGCGCGGACCCGCTCCTCGGTCTCCGCCTGGAGGCTGATCGCCTCCTCGCCCGACCAGGAGATCTCCGCGCCGGTGCCCCGGAAGTCGAACCGCGTCGCGAGCTCCTTCTCCGCCTGGCGGAGGGCGTTGTCGACCTCCTGACGGTCGACCTTGCTGACGATGTCGAACGACGGGTTCGCTGCCATGCTCATGCTCCTGCTTGTCCGGCTGTCTGACTGTGTCGTGGCCGTCACTGACCAGCGGTACGACCCCCTGACCGTACCCGGTTGCACGGACCCTGGGTGGAGCCGCTATCCTTGCTCCGCTGCCGCGTTACGGCGTGGCAGTACGCCCTGGCGGGTTGCCCGAGCGGCCAATGGGAGCGGACTGTAAATCCGTCGCGAAAGCTACAGAGGTTCGAATCCTCTACCCGCCACCAGGTGCACAAAGAGGCCCCTGACCAGCATGAACGCCGGTCAGGGGCCTCTTTCGTGAGTCTCGCTCAGTCTCGCTCCAACCCGCTCAATCTCGCTGGTTGTGTCGTATACGTGTCGCCGAGATCAGCGGGTGACGGAAGCCGCCAGGCGGGTTCCGTCAGGGCGTAGTTGTCGGGTTAGGTCTGGTGGAATCGTCATCGGCTGGTGGGGTTGCGGCGGTGGCCGGCGGCAGGCCGAGCGCCGCCTCTACCCGGCGGCGGGCCGCCTCCTCTTGGCCGTAGACGCACTTCGCGTAGACACGCATGAGGACGTGCACGCTGTGCCCGGCCCACTCGGCGACCTGGGTAGCCGGCACCCCGGCGTTGAGCCAGAGCGACACGGCCGCGTGCCGCAGGTCGTACGGACGCCGGGCCAGCGGTGAGCGCTGCTGAGCCGGCGTGAGCACCTTTGCCCGCGCGTCCCGCCATGCCTTGCCGTAGGTGTTGTTCGGGATCGGTTGGCCGGCAGTGGGCACGTACCGCCCGCCGGGGCCGCGCCGGGTGACGAACAGCTTGCCGTTCGATCCGGGCGGGTACTCCCTGATGTGATGATCGAGCAGCCGCACGAGCGGCGGCGGCACCGGCACATCCCGCGTGGCCGTCTTCGCCCGGTGTTTCAGCTCTCAATCCTCGGCGGTGTTGTCGCCATCGCCCCAGTCTCGACCCACGGCCACTGTCGAGCCGGTCAGGTGCAGCACGCCCCATCCTCCACGCTGGGCGGGCCGCTCGTACTCGTCTTCGCGTAGATGCAACACTTCCTCGGGCCGTAGCGCGGCGTAGTACATGCATCCGAAGAACGCTTCCAGTTCGGGTACCGCGCGCCCCGCCTCGGCGAGAAGCGCCCGTGCCTGATCGGGGTTGACCACCGCCCGGCGGTCCACCTCATCCGCCGTCTTCGGTGCGGTCCAGCTCACCAGGGACATCGGGTGCGCGTCGAGTAGACGCAGCTCTACGGCGTACTTGAGTGCGCCGGAGAAGACGGCCCGCTTGCGGGCGATGGTGCTCGGTGAGGCGGGAGCGCCGTCCATCCGCAGTGCGAGCGTGTCGAGGGCCTTACGGATCAACGCGGCGTCGGCGAGCGCAGCCAGGTCAACCGTGTTGACCTTGAGCCAGCGCACGGCGGTGGCGAGATTGGCGGGTGGCCCCCCGGCGTCGCGGCGGGCCTTGTTGAACACCCACCCGTAGAGCGCGGCCCGTAGGGCCTTGTCGTTGGGTGTGCCCCGGTCGGTCGCGAGCAGGGCCGGCGTGACAGTGGCCAGCGTTTCGGCGATGCCCTTGCGATGCTTCGCCGATGCGCGGGGCCATTTCATATCGACGTAGGCCACGGCGTGCTCGTACCAGGATCGGGTGTTGAGCGCCCGCGCCATCGGCTCGGGTAGGCCGCTGGCCTCATCGAACGCGACGCCTTCCCGCTGGGCCACGACCAGCTTTGACCGGAAGCTCTCGGCCAGTGCGCGGGTCGCGAACGTCTTGCGGAACGCGCGACCAGCCACCTTCCACCGGACCACGTAGGAGTAGCCCTTGGCGAGTTGGTTCTTGAGGATGCCGTGTACGCGTACGTCGTAGGTGCTCATGCTGCCTCTTCGTGGTCGGTGAGCCATGCGTCCAGGTCGCGGCGGCGGACGTACAGGCTGCCGTTGGGGTACTTGATGGTTCGGGGTGCGCGGCCGGTGGCCTTCCAGCGGAAGAAGGTCGACCGGGGTACGCGCAGCTCGGCGAGAGCTTCAGTGAGGGTGAGCAGGTTGCCGGTGGGGGTGGTGCGCTGCGGTCGGGTGGTCATTGGCGGGTGTCCTCCCTCGGGGTGGCGTCGAGGTAGATGCGCTGGAACATCGGGGATCGGCGGTCGGGGTAGGGCCGGCTGACCTGGTGGATGTGCAGCACTCGTGCGATGGCGGCCAGTGCTGCGGCGGTTTCGGTGGGGGTGCCGTGGAGCCTGATTCGGATCGTGGGGACCTTCCGGTGTGCGCTGGCCATATGTGGAGGGTTCGGGATGCATAGCCACAGAACGTGCAGAGCGGCCCACTGAGAGCGCCGTAGAGCCAAGATCCGAGGCAGCCGGGTGTAAGGGGCGTAGGGCCTATCCGTCTCCGTGGCTCTCAGTGAGTCGTTCCGGGTGCGGCGGGCGACCGGCGGGCCGGACGTGGCCGGGAGAGGGGCGGGAAGCGTTGACACGTTGACAATCGGCCGCCACGTGGACGTTTCCGCAGGTGGAAGCCGGTATCAGGGTGTCAACGCCGGGCGTTGACAGGCGTTGACACCCGTTGACACCGAACGGGCCAGCGGCAGGGCACTGCCAGGCGATTGCTCACCAGGTGAGGTCGTGCTTGGCTCATGACATGACGAAGCGCGGGGTCCTATTTGCTGTCGGTGGTGGGCTTGCTGCCGCCGGAGCGGCGGCAGGCTTTACGGCCATCCAGGTCAGCGAGGGCGGCATTTACCTCCTCGGCTACGTGGTCATGATCGTCGGTGGCCTCATGATCGCGAAGGCGAGAAGGCTCGGGCTCCCGGCGCGGCGTCGGTGACCGGTGGGTTGTCAACGCCTGTCAACAGGTGTCAACGCGCCCCGTTGACACCCTCCCGGCCGTGCTGACCTGCGGAAACACCGCTGTCGGGGGTGGGTGTCAGCGTGTCAACTCTTCCGGGGTCCTCTGCGGTGGCGCGGGGGTGCAGTTCGTAGCGGCCGTCCGGGCCGTGGCGGACCCATCCGAGGGCGGCCAGTTCGGCGAGCACCGCCGACACCTCGTCGGACTTGGGTAGTCGGCGGGAGACGCGGCGGTGCAGTTCCCGGCGGGTGAAGGTGGTCATGCCCTTGGTGGTGAGCACGCCGAGTACGTAGCGGGCGTTCTCCATCGCGGTGTCGGTGCCGATGGTGGCGACGGCGGCCCGGTAGTGCGCGGCGAAGAACTCCGCCAGCCTGACGGCGTCGGCCATCCGCTCGGCGTCGATCGGTCGGCGCCCAAGGTTGCAGCAGGCGGTGATGATACAGCCGCTCGTTGCCAGACGGCGTGTTCGACACTGGCAGGCGGTGCTTGGTGCCCCCGACTGTGGGGAGAGCAGGCGTGGTCGACCTGGGCATGGCTAGGTGCGGTGGCTGACTGCCCGTGTGTCGTATGCGTGTCACACGGGCTGGCCAGGAGGCTGTTTTGCCTGCTCAGCGCGTCGAGCTTGGCGCTCTGTAACTCCGTCGCGAAAGCTACAGAGGTTCGAATCCTCTACCCGCCACCAGGGAACGGTAAGGCCCTTGACCTGCGGAAACGCAGATCAGGGGACTTTGTCGTCGTGTGCTGGTGTTGACCTTGGTTACCTCTGCTTGTCCGGCCTATCGGGCACGCAGCGGGCACGCGGAACGGAGCTGAGCGTGGCGGTTGACTGGACGGCCGTGAGCTCGATTGCAACGGCAGTCAGTGCGGGGGTCGCTGCTGCGTCGGCTGGTGTGATCGCGAGGGAAGGGTCTCGACCGTGTTTTTGAAGAAGGGCGATCCGTCTGGTGGCTGATCTCTGAGGAGGGCCGGGGTTCGGGGCGGAGCCCCGAGGTCTTCAAGGTCTTGTGTCCGCCTAGTGTGGCCGGCCGGCCCGGCCGATGCCGGCCGGAGGTCGCCAGCAGGCCGGGGCCGGGCCGCCTTGATTCTTAAGAGGCTTATTCGGCAGTCATCTTCGATGAGGGCTGTTTTCTCCGTCGCTGATATGCGACAGGCGTCCGCCAACTGATCTGCGACATCTCAGCGCGCTGATCGCGGCAGGTCCGCGTGTTGCCTTCCTGTCGATTACGGTTCCGCTTCGTATGGACGAAAGAAGGACCAATGTTCGACGAGACTGCGGCGATTCCATCCGGACTGCACCACGAACGATTCGTTGCGACGCCGCTGACCACCGACACGGCTGCCTTGGATTACGCGTCGTACATGGCAAGCCCGCACGTCATCCGCGCACACAGCGACGGCCGGTGGCCCATCGATGGGTTCACCCTTGAGGATGACCTGAAACTGGTCGCGAAGCACCAGGCTGATCACGAGAACCGCCGCGCGTTCACGTTTGTCCTCCTCGCCCCGTCTCTGCGCGAGGCGCTGGGCTGCCTGTACGTGAATCCACTCCGCGAGTACCTCCAACGCGCTGGGGCCGATCGCCGAATCCTTGACGCCGTACCGGCGGCTTCTGCGATGGTCACTTTCTGGCTTCGCCAAGACCAGCAGGGAACCGGTCTGGCCGACGTTGTGGTTGAGGCCGTGAACGACTGGTTGCTCACCGAGTGGCCCTTGGCGACGCACTTGTTTCGCGTCCTGCCCGATGAGCGGTCATCATGCGCGGCCCTCGACCGACTGAACCTTCGGAAGACCCGTCTCTCCTTGCCGGGCGACACCCGGCCCTACGTCTGGTACCAGCCTTTGGTGTAGGCGCCTCAGCGGCAGCACCCGGACATCGACATGACAGGACGTTGGTCGGCAAAGGCCCCCGGAGACCCGCAGCACCGTACCGGCTCGACCTGCCGCCCTCGATCGCCGGACCCTGTCGTACATCATTTGGCGGAGTTGCGCCGACCTCCGCTCCGAGCCCACCGAGTGAGCCTCGCGGGTTCACTCGTGGTCGGGGAGGCCGGTCACCCGGTGGGAGGCGGCGTGCAGGACCTCGGTCACCAGCCGGCGTACGTGCCCGCCCCGCGCTGTGTAGAGGGATCGCCGGCCCTCCCGTCGTGCCGTCACCAGTCCCGCCAGCCGTAGCTTGGCGAGGTGCTGCGACACGGCCGGCCGGGCGACCCCCAGCGCGGTGACCAACGTGGTCACGTCGTGCTCGCCGTCGGTGAGTAGCCGCATCAACCGTAGCCGGGTGCCATCGGCCAGCATCCGCAACATCTCCGTTGCCGCCTCCACCTGGCTGTCGGCAGGAAGGTGTTGTTGCAGGTCAGCGGCACCTGCATCATTGTCGCGTGCGTACATGAGCACATATTATCGCCGCTGTCAGATGTGCCGACCCGCTCGACGACACGGGGGACGCGGTGGACGACCACGACCACGACCACGAGCACAGCCACGACCGCGAGCACGGTCACAGCCATGACCACGGCCACGGCCCTCACCACGGGGGCCGGCTCGCTGCCTGGTGGCACCGGCTGACCCACGCGGTCGTTCCGCACTCGCACGACTCCCGTACGAAGATCGACCCCGCGTTGGAGTCCTCTCGCGAGGGGCTACGCGCGCTGTGGATCTCGCTGGTCGGCCTTGGTGTCACGGCCGTGGCCCAGGCGGTCATCGTGGTGCTGTCCGGCTCGGTCGCCCTGCTCGGCGACACCCTGCACAACGTCGCCGACGCGCTGACCGCCGTACCCCTGGGCATCGCCTTTCTGCTCGGCCGGCGGGCAGCCACCCGCGCCTACACCTACGGCTACGGCCGGGCCGAGGACATCGCCGGCATCTTCATCGTCGCGGTCATCGCCGCCTCCGCTGTCGCCGCAGCCTGGACCGCCGTCGCTCGTCTGCTGCACCCGGCCGAGGTCAGCCACCTGCCCTGGGTCGCCGCCGCCGGCCTCGTCGGCTTCGTCGGCAACGAACTCGTCGCCCGCTACCGCATCCGGGTCGGCCGCCGTATCGGCTCCGCCGCCCTGGTCGCCGACGGCCTGCACGCCCGCACCGATGGCTACACCTCCCTCGCCGTACTCCTCGCCGCCGGCGGGGCCGCGCTCGGCTGGCGGTGGGCCGACCCCGTCGTCGGCCTGGTCATCGCGGTCGCCATCGCCTTCGTCCTCAAGGACGCCGCCCGCGAGGTGTACCGGCGACTCATGGACGCCGTGGACCCCGCCGTGGTCGACCAGGCTGAGACGACACTCCGGGCCGTCGACGGAGTCCGCGACGTGGCCGCGATCCGCCTCCGCTGGATCGGTCACCGACTGCACGCCGAAGCCGAGCTGGTCGTCGACGCCCGTCTCAGTCTCGTCGCCGCTCACGAGATCGCAGCCGACGCGGAACACCAACTCACCCACGCCGTACCCCGGCTGACCACCGCCACCGTGCACACCGATCCGGACAGCCACCCCGGCGGACACCACCACACCGAGCTGTCACACCAACGCCGGCAGCACCCCTGACCGGGTACGGAAAGGTGACGATCGTTCGACCGCGTCACGCAGTGCGGTTACCGGCCGAACGGAGCGTGTGACATCGACCGAGGGCTGTCCGGGGGACGCCCTCCATGATCATCCGTTCGGTCAGAGATCGACGTCCGGTGGTGATCGGGACAGCGCGCTTCCTAAGAATTCCCTAAGGTTCTGGGCAACTGCGCCGCCCCGGGCCGGATTGGCCGGCCGACGGTTGGAGTGCTGCGGCGCGGTCTTCGACGGGGAGTCCCCTCTTGTCTTCTTCTACCCTTCGTGGGTCGGTGGCGCTCGCCTCGGCCCTCGCGGTCGGCTCGACCGCGCTCGTGGCGGCGGCGCCGGGCGCCAGCGCCAGCCTGCCGGGCACGGGCAACGTCCTGACCACCAGCATCGGCAGCAGCTTGATCCGGTTCTACAACGACCCCTCCCGCACCGAGCTCGGCTTCCCGGAGCCCGAGTCAATCAAGCACGCCGCCTGGTCCCCGGACGGCAGCATCGCCGCCTTCGTCAGTGGGGACGGCGGGATCGGCACCCTCCGCTGGGACGGCGAGTGGGGTTTCTGGCAGATCCCCGGCGAGCCGGGCACCGTCCGGGAGAGCCCCACCTGGCGGGGTAACGGGTCCAGCATCATCTGGGCGGAGAAGCCCGCCGGTCAGTCGTGGCGGATCCGGATGGCTCCCAGCTCGTCCTTCACCGACTTCGGGAACCAGCTCAGCCCGCCCGGTGACACCCAGCACTACCGCAACCCGGACGGCGGCCACGACCACCGGGTGGTCTTCCAGCGGCAGGCGGACAACGGCGCCGGTTCGCCGACCGGACCGTCCAGCGTGGTGCTCTTCGACGGCTCAAAGCCCGAGGCCGAGTGGATCACCGTCATCGACGACAACGGCTCGAACCCGGCCCTGTCGCCCGACGGTACGAAGGTGGCGTTCGTCCGTAACGGTCAGATCATCGTCTCCGACCTGGCCGGGAACAACGAGGTCGTCGTCACCCGCAACACGCCGGCGCACGACAACCCGGTGTGGTCGCCGGACGGCAAGACCATCGCCTTCAGCCAGGGCAGCGGGGTCGCCACTGCGCTGGCCGACGGTACGCAGGCGGATTTCCCGGTCCCGATCCACGGTGCCAGCGGGGTCCCGGCCTACCAGCCGCGCAAGAAGGACCGGGTCGCCCGGCTCGCCGGTACGAACCGGTTCACCACCGCCGCCGCTGTCTCCCAGTCGCACTGGAAGACGTACGGCAACGCGGCGGACACCCGCGAGCAGGCCAACTCGGTGGTGCTCTCCCGGTCGGACACCTTCGCCGACGCGCTGAGCGGTTCGGCGCTGGCCGCCTTCAAGCGTGGCCCGCTGCTGATGACGCCGCCCACCTCGCTGGAGGCCAGCACCAAGGCCGAGATCCAGCGGGTGCTCGCCCCGGGTGGGACGGTCTACCTGCTCGGTAGCCCCGGCGCGCTTTCCACCGGGGTCGAGGACGCCGTCCGGGCTCTCGGCTACAACCCGGTACGGCTTGCCGGCAGCGACCGCTTCTCCACCTCGGTGGCGATCGCCAACGCGATCGACCCGAGCCCGGACCTGGTGCTCATGGCCACCGGCATGAACTACCCGGATGCGCTCGCCGCCGGGGCCGCCGCCGGTTCGTACAGTCACCCGACGAGCAACTGGTCGGCCGTGGTGATCCTCACCAACGACGCCAAGCTCCCGGTGTCCACCAAGGCGTACCTGGACGGTCTCGACCGGGACAGCCGGACTCTCTACGGCATCGGCCGGTACGCCGCCCAGGCGGCCGCCGCCTACGACGGCCCGGACGCCGTCGACGTGTGGGGTGATAGTCGGTACGAGACCGCGCTCTACACCGCCTGGACCTTCTTCGGCGGGAGTCACCACGTCGGTCTCGCCACCGGGGCCAACTGGCCGGACGCGCTCTCCGGCGGCGCGCTGATGGCGGTGGTCAACGGACCGCTGATGCTCACCCAGGGCGCCGCGACCGACCTCGCCTTCGAGGCCGAGCTACTGCTCGCCGAGTCGAGCGCCTCCACCCGGGACGTGCTGGTCTTCGGCTCCGCGCCGGTGATCAGTGACCGGCAGCGCAACCAGGCCGGGTACTGGATCGGCGGTCCGCTCGGCGCGAACGCGGTGAACAACCCGACGGACGTCGCCCGGGTCGCCGGGTCGGGTGCGCGTACCGCCGGCGCGACCGACACCTCCGCCGTGCGTACGCCGGAGGATGCCGCGAAGGCGGCCGAGTCGGTGCGGGAGCGGCTGGCCGAGCTCCGCTGACCACCCGCTCCACCTGTTCCACCCGCTCCACCGAGGGGCCCGGTCAACCGACCGGGCCCCTCGTCGTCTCCGGCGTCCAACCGTGATGGTGCTTTCCCTCCGAGGTTCTGCAGCTTGTGCACGTTCCCTCTCGGAGGACCTCAGTCGTGCACCGATTACGGCAACGGACCGTGAGTGCTCCCGCACCAGATGCGATCCCGGTCCCTGGCGTAAAACAAGTCGACACCTGCACCATTCATTGACACCGTCGGGGATGTGCGCCAAGAGGACATCTGGAACATCGACGCGGCTCGCAGCTACGACACACCCGGTACCGGGATGTTCGCCCCCGAGGTACTCGGCCCGACCGTGAACCGCCTCGCCGAACTCGCTGACGGCGGGCGGGCGGTGGAGTTCGCCATCGGCACCGGCCGGGTGGCCATCCCGCTCGCCGAACGGGGAGTGTCCGTCACCGGTATCGAGCTGTGCCGTCCGATGGTCGACCAGCTCCGGACGAAGGTGGACGAGGCGACGATCCCCGTGGTCGTCGGTGACATGGCGACCACCGTCGCGCCCGGCGAGTACTCGTTGGTCTACCTCGTCTACAACACGATCTCCAACCTGCTCACCCAGGCCGAACAGGTCGCGTGCTTCCGTAACGCGGCCCGTCACCTCGCCCCTGGCGGGCGGTTCGTGATCGAGTTGTGGGTGCCGGAGCTGCGCAAGCTCCCACCGGGTCAGCAGGCCGTGGTCTGGGGTTCCGAGCCCGGCTACATCGGCCTGGACACCTATGACCTGCTGCACCAGCACGTGGTCTCGCACCACTTCCAGTTCGGCGAGGGACGGCAGGCGCAGCTTTTCCGGAGCCCACACCGTTACATCTGGCCCGCCGAGCTGGACCTCATGGCACAACTGGCCGGTTTCGAGCTGGAAAGCCGGCACGCGGACTGGGTGCGGTCGGAGTTCACCGCCGAGTCACGTTCGCACGTCTCCGTCTACCGTCTCCCGCCGGCCGACTGACCGGACGCCGGATGCCGCCCGCCCCGCCTCGCCCGGCGTACGGCGGGTGAGCACGACGCCGACGAGGACCATCGTGACGCCGGCCAGGATCGCCGGGGTGACGGCCTCGTCCACGACGAGCCAGCCCAGACCGACGGCGACCAGCGGCAGCAGGTACCCGACGACGGAAGCGGCGGTCGCACCCTCATCGGCGATGATGCGGTAGTTCAGGACATAGGCCGCGCCGGTACCGAGGACGCCGAGCACGAGCAGGCTCGTCACCGCGTCCCAGCGCCAGGTGGGCGGCTCGAGCCCGGCGACCGGCATGGCCAGGGCGAGCAGGACGGTGGCCGCGCCGAGCTGGCTCGCCGACAGCATGACCGGACTGATTCCGCGGCCGGCCAGATAACGGCCCATGTAGACGTAGCTGATTCCGTAGCAGACGGCCGCGGCGAGGCAGGCGAGCCCACCCCAGCTCGCGATCTCGTTGGCGGACTCCCACGGGGAGAAGACCACGACGACGCCGAGGAAACCGAGCACGAACCCACCGGCCTTCGCCCAGCTCACCGAGCGGTCTACCCCGACCAGGAACGCGAGAAGGAGAGTCCACAGCGGGGTGGTGGCGTTGAGCACCCCGGCGACATTCGACCCGACGGTCTGTTCGGCGACGCTGAACAGCACATACGGGACCGCGTTGGCGAGCAGCGCGGCGACGAACAGGTGCCCCCACAGCCGCCGGTCTCGTGGGAACCGTGCGCCGCGCGCCAGCGCGAGCGGCGCGAGGACGACAAAACCGAGCAGGAGCCGGGCGAAGACGATCTGTACGGGGTCGAAGCCGCGCAGGGCGAGCTTGATCCAGAGGAAGCCCGACCCCCAGAGCAGGGCCAGGCCCACCACCCGGACGAGCCCGGCCCGACTGACGGCCCGGTGGTCAGTCGTCAACGGGCATCTCGTAGTCGAGGCCGTTGAGGTCGGCCCGCATGACGAACCGGGTTACCTCGAACGGCTGTCCCTGGTCGTCGACACTGGTGTGGAGTACGTCCAGCACTGGCACTCCGGGTGGTATGCCGAGGTCCTTGACCTCTTCGGGCGTGGGCATCCGGGCGCTCACCTCCTCACGCATGCGGACGATGGGATGGCCGAGATCCTCGAACCGCTGGTAGATGCTGCCCGGTCCGAGCTTCTTCTCCCGCCCCAGTGGTGAATCCTCCACCAGGGCAGCCGGGATGTAGGTGACACCCACCTGGACGGGCTCGTCGTCGGCGAAGTACCAGTTCTCTCGGCGTACGACCAACTGGTCGTCGTTGAGCTTGAGTCGATCGGCCACCTCGGGCGGTGGTGGAACGGTGGTGACCGAACGGCATTCGACGTGGGGAATCCGGCCCTGGCGTTCGACCTCGATCCGGAAGGGGGAGAGGCCGGTTTCGGTACGGGCCTGTCGCGAGTACCGCTCGCGGCCGAGCCGCATCAGGGGCCGGCGAAGTCGGACGAAGACCCCACGGCCGTGCTGGGCGACGGCAAGTCCCTCGGCCTGGAGGATGCCCACCGCCTCCCGCGCAGTGTTACGCGCGGTGGTGTACCTCGCGGACAGTTCGCGCTCGGACGGCAGCCGGTCGCCGTCCTGGAGGTCGCCGTTCTTGATCGCGGCTCGCAGCTCGTCGGCGATGCGCCGGCTCGGCGGCCGCCGGTCCTCCTGACCACCCATGTGATCACCTGCCCTTTCGTCCTGGCTTCGTGAGACTACCTCAAGTGGCTTAAGCCAGTCGTTGACAACTTCACCGCGGCGCGGCAAGGTGGCCTCACGGATAACTGGCTTAAGCCAGTTGTTCGACGATGTGGCCCTGTTGCCGTACTGCTGATGGAAGCTGCGGCGGTGGGTGCCGGGCGGTCCGCCCGTGCGCGGCGGGCGGGTGGGCCGCCCTTCCAGGCTGAGGAGCACAGAGAGGCGGAACGGAATGCGAATCGTATTCCGACCCGGTCGTCAACGTCACCGATCCGGGGGAGCAACGAGACCGGACATCTACCGGCCGCGCTCGTACGCCCCACTGCGGGCGTGCCGCTGATGCCGGAGCGGTACGTGGGGTCTTCTGCGACGCCCAGTTGCCAGGTGGCCGGCGCTGCCTGCTCCGCGCCGACCACGACGGCCCCTGCGCCCGCCGCCTGACCCTCCGGTGACCGGCGCTCAGGTGGTAGCAGGGGACCCCTGCTCCTCAAAAAGCGGTAACAGGGGTCCCCTGCTACCAGCGCCCACAGCTGCGGGCGCTGCTACCAACGTTCCCTGGCCGGCGGCACTTCTACCGACGCGGCTACTGCTGGCAGACGCGCCAGGCGCCATCTTCCTTGACCAGCTGGAAGATCTGGGTGGTCTCGGTGCCGTTCTCCTGGATCAGCCGGACGGTCGCGGAGCCCTGGGTCCGGCCGTTGGTGCTGGCGACGTTCACGAAAGTGATCTCGTAGTTGCGCAGGCGGGGTTGGGCTGCCTGCATCCGGGTGAACTCGTCCTCGCTGATCCGGTTTCTGGTGGGCGCGCAGAGCTGCCGGTAGGCGGTCGAGTGGTCGCCACGCTGTACCGCGTCCAGGTATGTGGTGGCGCTGTCCGAGACCGGTGCTACCGCGTCGTTGACGGTGCGATAGAGCCAGAAGCCGCCGATCGAACCGCCGAGGCAGCAGAGGACCAGGACCACGGCGACGACGATGAGGATGGTCCGTGTGGTGCGGCGGGGACCGGAGGGGGCCGGAATCTGCTGGTACGCCATGGCCCCGAGGGTAGGGAGCAGGTGCCAGACCCCCTGCCGGTGCCGGTCAGCGGGTGTCGTAGCAGGCGCGGGCGGCTTCGATCTCGCTCAGGTGACCGGTCGCCCAGGCTTCCAGGCCGGCGAGCAGGTCGACCAGGCTGCGGCCGAGGTCGGTGAGCTCGTAGTCGACCCGGGGCGGGACGGTGGCGTGCACGGTGCGGGTGACGAGCCCGTCGCGTTCCAGGCCGCGCAGTGTCTGGGTGAGCATCTTCTGGCTGACCCCGTCGATGCGCTGGGCCAGTTCGCCGTAGCGCTTGCCGCCGTGGGCGAGGGTGAGTACGACGAGCACGCTCCACCGGTCGCCGATCCGGTCGAGAACCTGCCGGCTGCCGCAGTTCCGCTGGTAAAGGTCCGGTTCCACGCCTTTACTCTCTCTCAGTAAGTAAGTTACTTCAAGGTGCCTACTCTCCAACGGGAAGTGATGAGAGAGTCTTCCCGTTGAGGCCAGGTGACACAGGTCAGACCCGGGAACCCAGAGGAGAGAGCACATGTCCATCGTCGTCACCGGTGCCACCGGTCACCTCGGCCGTCTCGTCGTCGAGTCGCTGCTGCGTCGCGGCGTTCCGGCGGATCGGATCGTCGCGCTCGGCCGCAACGTGTCCCGCCTCGCCGACCTCGAAGCGCGCGGCGTGGTGGTGCGGACGGCCGACTACGACGATCCCGCGTCGTTGCGGACCGCGTTCTACGGCGCCGAGAAGCTGATGTTTGTCTCTGGCAGCGAGGCCGGGCGCCGGACGGTGCAGCACCGCAACGTGGTCACCGCGGCCCGGGAGGCCGGCGTCGGGCTGGTCGCGTACACCAGCATCGTCAAGGCCGACACCTCCAGTCTCGTGCTCGCCGCCGAGCACCTGACCACCGAGCGGGAGCTGGCCGGATCGGGCCTGCCGTACGTGCTGCTGCGCAACGGCTGGTACCTGGAGAACTACACCGGCCAGCTTGCCACGTACCTCCAGCACGGGGTGCTCGGCGCGGCCCGCGACGGCCGGGTCAGCGCGGCGGCCCGCGCCGACTACGCCGAGGCCGCCGCCGCCGTGCTGACCACCGAGGGGCACGCCGGCCGGGTGTACGAGCTGGGCGGCGCGCCGTTCACCATGACCGACCTGGCCGCCGAGGTGTCCCGGCAGAGCGGACGGGACGTCGGCTACACCGACCTGCCGGTGGAGAAGTACACCGAGGTCCTGGTCGGCGCGGGCCTGCCCGAGTCGTACGCGGCCGTCCTCGCCGACGCCGACCGGGGGCTGGCCGAGGGTGACCTGTACGTGGATGGTGACGACCTGCGGGCGCTGATCGGCCGGGAGCCGACCTCGCTCGCCGAGGCGGTCCGCGCCGCCCGGCCGTCGGCCCGGTAGCGAGTCAACGGCCCGGTAGCGGGTCAACGGCACAGTGGCGCGGTGGCACGTCGACGGAACGGTGGCGGTCCACGGCATGGTGGTGCACTGTGGCCGCTCCGTCCGGCGCGACGCGCCGCCCACTATGTGGACGTCGGGGCGGTACGTGGACTGGTTGTGGGCGGCCTCGCGACTGTGGCCGGGCGTTGCGACGGGTGGGAAGAGCTGGCGACTCGCCGGGGACGGTGAGCATTTGCCGGCGGCGGTTCCCGCCCGCACCAATTCCCGGCGTTCGACATCTCTCGATTTCTGTCGGTCCTGGGGGCTACGGTTGAAGGCGCATCGGGGCAGGTGGCGGCGGGTGTACGAGTGGTGGCGATCTTGGTGATTGATGGCGAATCACGTACTACGGCAACATCCGTGGGAAGGTGCACATGGTGAGATGAACACTGAAACCGGGGGTAGACATTAGAAATCGGGGTAGGTGAGAACGGTCCGAACCTGACCAATCCACGGCGGGCCCGTTCCCACACCTCTTTGCTCCATCGGGCCTCTGTGGCACGATCGTGGAACCTCCTCCATCCGTCTTCTCCCCCACCCCTGTTGACAGGAGCGCAACGATGTCTGGTCGGAAGCCCTTTCGGTTTGCCGTAGTCATGGCGCTGATGGCCTTTGCCGTGGCCGCCGGCTTCTTCGGCACGGACAGTGTCAACCCGGACTCCGACTTCGAGTGGAGTGCCCCGGTGTCGATGGCCTCCGTCCTCGTCCCCTGAGGTCGGTCCGACGTCGTCGAGAGGTCGTTGGTTGGAGGTCCGTTCGAGACACGAGTAACGAGGGAGCCGGATGACGAGCGCTCGCCCGTCGTCGCGCAGATCGACCGACCAGGCCTGGCTGATCACCGGTCCGCTGGCCATCTTCGCCGTGGTCTGTTCGGTCGTCCTCGGGCTTGTCTCGGACCCGTCCTTCGGTAATCCGGTACTGACGCTCGCCCTGCTGGTCGTGACGGTCGCGGCCGTCAGCCAGGTGCTGCACTTCGTCATCCGCCGGCAGGGACTGACCTTCACCATCAATGAGCTACCGCTCGTCCTCGCCTTCTTCTGGCTGCCGCCGCTGACGGTCGTCGTGTTGAGCGTGACGGCGGTGCTCCTCGTGCAGTTCAGCCGCCGCACCCCACCCACCAAGCTGTGGTTCAACGTCGCCAAGGCGGGCGCCTCGGTGTCGTTGGCCGGGCTGCTGCTGGTTTCGCTGCCGCCTCTGGACGACGTCGGGCCACGCACCTGGCTGACCCTGTTCGGGGCGGTCATCCTGAACACCCTGGCCTCCCTGGCGGCGGTCGGTGGTGTGATCTCCCTGATGCACGGGTGGCAGGCTGGGCGGGAGGTGATCCGCACGGCGGGTCCACCGCTGTTGACGTCGGGCATCAACGTGGTCATGGGCCTGGTGGTCCTGATCGCGATCGAGACCACCTGGTGGGCCCTGGTGCTCATCGCGGTGCTGGCCTTCGCGGTGGTGCTGGTCTACCGCTCCTACGCGCAGTTCTTCCGCCAGCACCGCACTCTCGGCGACATGTACGAGCTGACCCGGGCGATGACCGCCAGCGGGCAGGACGGCACCCTGATCGACGTCCTGCTGGGCCGGATCCGCAAGCTCATGCAGGCCGAGTACGCCATCCTCTGGCTGCCCGCCCAGGGGCGGCACTCCGAGGTCCTGCTCACCGCCCGGGTGGACACTCCGGGCCTGCTCGACGTCGCCCCCACTCCGGTGGTGGTGCGGGAGGAGGCCCGTCGGGAGCGGCGGACCCTGGTCTGGGGCGCCCGGCTCGACGGCGACGACCTGCTCGGCGCCGCCCTGCGCGGCACCGGCGTCAAGGACGTCATCGCAGTGCCGCTGCGCTCCGGTCAGGCGGTGATCGGGACGCTCGAGGTGGTCAACCGGCTCAGTGACGCGGGTCACTTCACCTCGGACGACGTTCCCGTGTTCGAGACGGTGGCCGCGCACGCCGCGGTCGCCCTGGAGAACTCCCGGCTGGTCGACCGGCTCCGGCACGACGCGTACCACGACGGGCTGACCAAGCTGCCGAACCGGCGACGGATCACCGACGCGCTCGGCGAGGCGGTCCAGATCCGCGCCCCGGGCGAGGTGGTCGCCGTCCTCCTCTTCGACGTCGACGGGCTGCGCCAGGTCAACGAGTCCCTCGGCCACGTCGCTGGGGACAAGGTCCTCGCCGAGGTCGCCGAGCGGCTGCGGGCGTCGGCCCCGTCGTCGGCCCTGGTCGGGCGGCTCGGCGGGGACGAGTTCCTGCTTACCCTCCGGGTGGAGAGCGCCGACGCGGCCCTGGAGCTGGCCGCTCGGCTGCGCGAGCAGATCCGCGACGAGATGGTCTTCGAGCCGCTCACCCTGGACGTGGACACCGCGGTCGGGGTCGCCGTCCACCCGGACCACGGCAGCGACCCGGCCACCCTGCTGCAACGGGTGGAGTTGGCCGCGACGGCGGCGAAGTCCATGCCGGGCAGCATCCAACTGTTCAGTCCGGCGCTGGAGTCCCGGTCGTTGCGCCGCCTCGGTGTCGCCGGTGATCTGCGGCAGGCCCTTGACGAGGGCGGGGTCGAGGTCTACTTCCAGCCCAAGGTGACCCTGCGCGACCGGCGGCTGGTCGGCGTGGAGTGCCTGGCCCGCTGGGAGCATCCGGCGCACGGCACGGTCACGCCGGAGGACTTCGTCGCGGTGGCCGAGCACACCGGCCAACTCGGCCGTCTCACCGAGATGGTGCTCCGCGAGGGGCTGCGGCGCTGTCGGGACTGGACGCACGTCGAGCAGCCGCTCTCCGTCGCGGTCAACCTCTCCGCGCGTACGCTCACCGACCGGCACTTCCCCGACCAGGTACGCGAGCTGCTGGACGAGTACGACGTGCCGCCGCACCGGCTCACCTTCGAGATCAAGGAGACCGGGGTCCTGGACGGCACGGACCGTCCGATCCCCACCCTGCGCCGCCTGCGCGACCTCGGTGTACGCCTCTCGGTGGACGACTTCGGCTCCGGCTCGTTCTCCCTGGCGTACCTGCGCCGGCTACCGGTGCACGAGGTGAAGGTCGACCGGTCCTTCGTGCAGGGCATGGCGACCGATCCCGGGGACCTGGCGATCGTCAACGCCGTGGTGACCCTCTCGCAGCAGTTCGGTCTGGCCGTGGTGGCCGAGGGGGTGGAGAGCGAGTTGACCCTGGAACTGCTCCAGGACATCGGCTGCGACATCGGCCAGGGCTTCCTGTTCAGCCGTCCGCTGCCGTACGAGCGGCTGGAGGCCTGGTTCGGCGCCCAGGCGGAGGTCGAGCCGCTGCCCGCCGCCGACGTGCGCCGCCTCCGTGTGGTGCCCTGACCTGCGGTGACGCGGTCCGTGGTGGGGGAGGGGGGATCCGATTTCACCTCCGGGGCTCCGCCGTGTACTGTTACCCCTGCGCGGCACCCCCCGGGGTGATCGGGTAGGCCCCCTTAGCTCAGTCGGCAGAGCGTCTCCATGGTAAGGAGAAGGTCTACGGTTCGATTCCGTAAGGGGGCTCAGCGGGTCCGGCTAGACCCACCTGCGGCGGTGTAGCTCAGATGGCAGAGCAAGCGGCTCATAATCGCTGTGTCGCCGGTTCAAGTCCGGCCACCGCTACTCTCGTCCTCCGGGCCGGTGTCCGGTGGTCGGTGGAACGGGCGCCACTGGCGCCCACTTTGCGTGTCCGCGTAGCAAGCGCGTAAGCTTCTGCGCCGTAGTTGATCCGTTAGCGAGGAAGGCACTCCGCCGTGGCGAAGGCGACCGATGTTCGGCCGAAGATCACTTTGGCGTGTGTGGAGTGCAAGGAGCGCAACTACATCACGCGCAAGAACCGCCGGAACGACCCGGACCGCATCGAGCTGAAGAAGTTCTGCCCCCGGGACGGCAAGCACACCGTCCACCGCGAGACCCGCTGATCCGGCGACCGGCCTGAGCCGGTCCGGTCAGCAGCAGCTTCCGACGCCGATCCGGCGCGCAGGGCACGGCTTTTGCCGCCCGTGCGCGCCGGATCGGCGTTTTTCGTGCGTGTAGGTTCTCGGCATGTCACTGGACCCGTCCTTTGTCGGCCGGAGCTACCCGCCGACCGCCCCCTACCAGGTGGGCCGAGAGAAGATCCGTGAGTTCGCCACGGCCATCGGCGCGGCCGACGCCGCGTACCACGACCCGGAGGCCGCCCGGGCCCTCGGCCACCCCGACGTGGTCGCCCCGCCGACCTTCCCTGTGTCGATCACCATGGCGTCGAGCCGCCAGGTCGTCGACGACCCCGACCTCGCGGTCGACTACAGCCGGGTGGTCCACGGCGACCAGCGGTTCGCCTACACCCGCCCGGTGGTCGCCGGGGACGAGCTGGTCTGCGTCAACCACGTCGAGGCGATCGACAACCGGGGCGGGCACGGCTTCCTGACCATCCGGACCGAGGTCTCCACGGTGGCCGGCGAGCCCGTGGTGACCGCCTGGTCGAAGCTCGTCGTACGCGGGGAGGACTGAGATGGACGCGGCAACCACGACGACCGACGCGTGGCAGGGTGGGCTCGAGCTGCCCGCCAAGACGTACCGGATCACGCGGGCCCACCTGGTCCGCTACGCGGGCGCCTCCGGTGACTTCAACCCCATCCACTGGAGCGACCGGTTCGCCACCGGGGTGGGCCTGCCCGGGGTGATCGCCCACGGGATGTTCACCATGGCGCTGGTCGGCCGGGCGGTGACCGAGTGGGCCGGCGCGCCGGACGCGGTGCTCGACTACAACGTCCGCTTCACCCGTCCGGTGGTCGTACCGGACGACGACGAGGGGGTCGAGATCGAGGTCACCGCGAAGGTGCGGGAGGTCACCGAGGACGGGCTGACCCGGCTCGACCTGACCGCCACCTGCGGCGGCGAGAAGGTCCTCGCCCAGGCCCGGGCAGTCCTCCGGACACCTCGCTGACCTGCGTTTCGGCCCGATAGGGGCAGACCGGTTGGGAAAGTGGACCCGCTACCCGTACACTGGTCCGCCGTGGGGCAAGTGACCCCTGCACCGTCTTGCGTGTCGGTGTGGGGTGAGCGTTGCCGCACAGGGGTGTAGCTCAATTGGCAGAGCAGCGGTCTCCAAAACCGCAGGCTGCAGGTTCAAGTCCTGTCACCCCTGCGCCTCAGGCCTGACCGTTTCGTGGGTCGCGCCGCCCGCCGGCGGCGTTCGGCCCGCGGTGGTGGCATCGGCGGGGTGGCTCCGAGGCATCGGGCCCTCCCGGCTGATCCGCCGGCCGCGGCCCGTCGCGGGACGGTTGGTCCGGCCGGCGTGACCAGCGCCGCGCACGTTGGACAACGTGCGACCCGACATCCGCGACGGAGGGCGAAGTGGCCGACAACAAGCGGCGCGGCGAGGACGCCGGCGACGACCGTCTCGACGACGAGACCGTCGAGAGCGTGGCCGACGACGACGCCACCGACAGCGACGCCACGGACGCGGACGAGCCGGTTTCCCGGGGCGGTACCGCGACCCGGTCGCGGACCAAGGCCGAGTCCGCCGACAGCAAGCCGAAGACCAAGTCGGACGACAAGGTCGGATTGTTCGGGCGCTTCGCGCGGTTCATCCGCGAGGTCGTGGCCGAACTGCGTAAGGTCATCTGGCCGACCCGCAAGGAGCTGCTGACCTACACCGCGGTGGTGGTCGTGTTCGTGACGGTGGTCACCGCGCTCGTCGTCGGACTCGACTTCGTGTTCGCCAAGGGTGCGCTGGTGGTCTTCGGCGGATCCAGCTGACCAAGCGATAGTGACGGAAGTGAGCGAGCGTGCCTGAGTACGACGAGACCGCCGGACCCGCCGACGAGCAGTCCTCGGTGGTGACGGCGGCGGGTGACGAGTCGGTCGAGGCCGCCAGCGAGCCGGAGTTCGCGTTGACCGAGCCGGCCCCGGAAGAGGAGTTCGACCCGGTCGCCGAGCTGCGTCAGAAGCTGCGCTACGCGCCGGGTGACTGGTACGTGGTGCACTCCTACGCGGGCTACGAGAACAAGGTCAAGACCAACCTCGAGACCCGGATCACGTCCCTCGACATGGAGGACTACATCTACCAGGTCGAGGTGCCGACCCGGGAAGAGGTCGAGGTCAAGAACGGGAAGCGCCTCCAGGTCCAGAACAAGGTCTTCCCGGGCTACATCCTGGTCCGGATGGAGCTGACCCCGGAGTCGTACTCCTGCGTCCGCAACACGCCGGGTGTCACCGGCTTCGTGGGGGCGACCGACCGGGCTGACCGCCCGGCCCCGCTCTCCCTCGACGAGGTGCTGAAGTGGCTGGCCCCGGCGGTGGAGACCGAGCAGAAGAAGGCGAAGCCCGAGGTCAAGGTCCTCGACTTCGAGGTCGGTGACTCGGTCACCGTCACCGACGGCGCGTTCGCCTCGCTGCCGGCCACGATCAGCGAGATCAACGCCGACCAGCAGAAGCTCAAGGTGCTGGTGTCGATCTTCGGCCGGGAGACTCCGGTGGAGCTGAACTTCAACCAGGTCGCCAAGATCTGACGTGCCGTACGGGGCGGTGGGCGTGGCCCGCCGCCCCGTGCCGTACCCCGCCGTCGGCCCTCGCCGCAAGGGGGGACGGCGGGCTGCGCTACCCTAGAACGTCGCTCCCGCCTGTCGTGCTGACCGTGCGCGGTCGCGCGGGACGCGCCAAGCATCACTTTTCCCGTTCCAAGCCCCAGGAAGAGACATGCCTCCGAAGAAGAAGCTCGTCAAGACGTTCACGCTTCAGCTGCCGGCGGGCCAGGCGACCCCGGCCCCGCCGGTCGGTCCCGCGCTCGGTCAGCACGGCGTCAACATCATGGAATTCTGCAAGACGTACAACGCGCAGACCGAGTCGCAGCGGGGCGACATCGTCCCCGCCCAGATCAGCGTGTACGAGGACCGGACCTTCAGCTTCGTGCTGAAGACCCCGCCCGCCGCCCGGCTGCTGATCAAGGCCGCCGGCGTGCAGAAGGGCTCCGGGGTCCCGCAGAAGGACAAGGTCGGCTCGGTCACCCGCGCCCAGCTGCGCGAGATCGCCGAGAAGAAGATGGCCGACCTCAACGCCAACGACCTCGACCAGGCTGAGAAGATCATCGCCGGCACCGCCCGGTCGATGGGCATCGTCGTCAACGACTGACCTCGGCGACCCGACACCAGACCCGTTCGTGGGAGGGCGCATGATGCACGGCGCCCGCCAGAGACCACAGGAGTAGTCAGAACATGCAGCGCAGCAAGAGCTACCGCAAGGCCGCCGAGGTCATCGACCGGTCGAAGCTGTACAGCCCGGCCGAGGCGGTCAAGCTCGCCAAGGAGACCACTGCGGTCAAGTTCGACGCCACGGTCGAGGTCGCCATGCGCCTCGGCGTCGACCCCCGCAAGGCGGACCAGATGGTCCGTGGCACGGTCAACCTGCCGCACGGCACCGGTAAGACCGCCCGCGTGATCGTCTTCGCCGCCGGTGCGAAGGCCGAAGAGGCCACCGCCGCCGGTGCCGACGAGGTGGGCACCGACGAGCTGGTCGCCCGGATCCAGGAGGGCTGGCTCGACTTCGACGCGGCGATCGCCACGCCGGACCAGATGGCCAAGATCGGCCGGATCGCGCGGATCCTGGGCCCGCGCGGTCTCATGCCGAACCCGAAGACGGGCACGGTGACCATGGACGTCGCCAAGGCCGTCACGGACATCAAGGGCGGCAAGATCGCCTTCCGGGTGGACAAGCACTCGAACCTGCACCTGATCATCGGCAAGGCGTCCTTCTCCGAGACGCAGCTGATCGACAACTACGCGGCAGTCCTCGACGAGGTGCTGCGGGTCAAGCCGTCGGCCGCCAAGGGCAAGTACCTCAAGAAGGTCACCCTCACCACCACCATGGGTCCGGGCGTTCCGGTCGACCCGAACGTGGTGAAGAACCTGAACGAGGCAGCCTCCGAGGGCTGATCACCAGAACACCCTGGGATCGGGGCGTCGTCACCAGTCGGTGGCGGCGCCCCGATCCGTCTTCCCTGTGGCAGGCTTTCCGCCATGCGGCTGGAGAGCGTCTCGGTGCGTTACCACCGACGGGGGCCGTGGGTACTGCGGGACGCCACCGCCCGGGTCGATCCGGGGGAGGTGGCCGTCGTCCTCGGCCGCAACGGGGCCGGCAAGTCCACCCTGCTCCAGGTGGCGGCCGGGGTGCTCCGGCCCACCCGGGGCCGGGTCGTGGACCGCCCGCGTCAGGTCGGCTGGGTCCCGGAGCGGTTCCCCGCCGACCAGCCGTTCCCGGTGGCGTACTACCTGACCGCGATGGCCCGGGTGGCCGGGCTGTCCGCCGCCGAGGCGGATCGGGCGGTGGACGAGTGGACGTCCCGGCTGGGCATCGCCGCGTTCCGCGGGGTCCGCCTGCCGGACCTGTCGAAGGGGACGGCGCAGAAGGTCGGCCTGGCGCAGGCGATGCTCCGGCTGCCCGGCCTGCTGGTGCTGGACGAGCCCTGGGAGGGCCTGGACGCCGCCGCCCGGGACCTGGTGCCGCTGGTGGTCGACGAGGTGCTCGCCGCCGGTGGCCGGGTGCTGGTGAGTGATCACCGCAACGAGACGGTCCGGTTGCCCGGCGCACGGCACTGGACGGTCGCCGATGGCACGGTGACCGAGCGGGCAGCGGAGGAGCCGGCGGAGCTGGCGGTGATCGAGGTGGCGGTGCCGGCCGCGCGGGTCGCCGGCACCGTCGCCCGGCTGCGCGCCGCAGGCCACCAGGTGCTCCGGGTACGCGCCGACGGCCCCGTGCCGGATCTTGGGTCGACGGGTGACGGCGGTGGTGGGGCGGACGACAGCGGTTGCCCACGACAGCCGGCCGCCGGCGACGCTGCTCGCGCCGACGGGCTGACCGGCTCGGCGGACGGGGCTTCCCGGTGACCGCCCTGGTACGGCTCCGGCTGGCCGGCTTCCTGCGTACCGGACGGGTCCTCGGGCCCCTGCTCGCCGGCCTGGTCGTGCTCGGCGTCCTCTACGGCGGCGGTCGCGCCCAGCCGGCCGAGGCGTACGGCGTCTCGGCGGTGCTGCTCTTCCCGGTGCTGGCCTGGCAGACCAAGCTGCTGCTCGACGTGGAACCGGACGTGCAGCGCCGGCTGGCGCTGGTGGCGGTCGGCGGCCACCGCCGGGAGCAGGTGTCCGGACTGCTCGCCGCGGCGGTGGCGGCGCTCGGCACGGTGACGCTGGCCCTGGTGCTGCCGTGGCCGCTGGGCGGGCTGGCCGGTCCGGTGAATGTCGACGACCGGTCGGTGCCGCTGGGGATCGCGCTGGGGCTCTGGGCCCACCTGCTCGCCGTGCCGGCCGCCGTGGCGCTCGGTGCGCTGGCCAGCCGTGCCTGCGCCGGCAGCACCGGGTACGGCGTCGCGGTGCTCGCGGTCGGTACGGTCGCCGCGCTGGTGTTCGGCCGTTCCGGGTCGGTGCTGCCGTGGCTCGTACCGCCGATCATGCCGACCGCGCGGGCCACCGCGACCGGGGCGGCGGTGTCGACGGGGCTGCTGCTCACCGCCTGGGCGGTGCTCTGGGCCGGCGCGGTGCTGGCCGGCTACGCCTGGCGGCGCCGCCTACGGGGCTGAGTGCCGAGTCGCGGCTCGGCACCGGTCGGGGCGGACCGGGGTGACCGGGCCCACGTCGGGGGCGATTTGGCGGTGGGGGAGGGGTCGCGTACTCTTCAACCGTCATCCGTGCTTTCATGGATGAGGTACCACCCAGAGACCGCTGGTCACCGTGCTTCGGCACGGTCGAAGGTCCCGCGAATGACGGGCGACCCGCGTAGGGCGGCAAGCGAAAATCGGTTCGTTGGTACGTGGTCCGCCGACTGCGTCCCGATTCACCGGCCCTCGCCCCGTGCGCCCTGCGCCGGGGCTTTTCTCGTTACCCGCGATTCCTCCGCCACCACCGACGCCTCCCGGCTTCGTTGGTGACCAGCCTGGCGCAACGAGAGAGGAGGGACATGGCGGACAAGCCGATTCGGGCCGACAAGGCCACGGCCGTCGCCGAGCTGACCGAGCAGTTCCGGGGCGCCGGCGCCACCGTGCTGACCGAGTACCGCGGCCTGACGGTCGCCCAGCTGACCCAGCTGCGGCGCTCGCTGGGCCAGGAGACCACCTACACGGTCGCCAAGAACACGCTGGCCAAGCGCGCCGCGACGGACGCTGGCATCACCGGCCTCGACGAGCTGTTCTCCGGTCCTACCGCGCTGACTTTCGTTTCGGGCGACGTCGTCGAGGCGGCGAAGGGGCTTCGCGACTTCGCGAAGGCCAACCCGAAGCTCGTCATCAAGGGCGGTGTCTTCGAGGGCAAGGCCATTTCCGCGGCCGAGGTCACGAAGCTCGCCGACCTGGAGTCCCGTGAGGTGCTGCTGGCCAAGCTGGCCGGCGCGATGAAGGGCAACCTGAGCAAGGCCGCGGCCCTGTTCCAGGCCCCGCTGTCGAAGACCGCCCGACTGGCGGCCGCTCTGCAGGACAAGCGCGAGAAGGAGGGCGCCGAGGCGGCCTGACGGCCTCCCGGCACCCCGGTTCGATCTTCCGTAGATTAGGAAAGGACGCCAGACATGGCGAAGCTCAGCACCGACGAGCTGCTCGACGCGTTCAAGGAGATGACGCTGATCGAGCTCTCCGAGTTCGTGAAGCAGTTCGAGGAGACCTTCGAGGTCACCGCCGCGGCCCCGGTCGCCATCGCCGGCGCGGGCCCGGTTGGCCCGGCCGTCGAGGCCGAGCCGGAGAAGGACGAGTTCGACGTCGTCCTCGAGTCGGACGGTGGCAAGAAGATCCAGGTCATCAAGGTCGTGCGTGAGCTGACCGGCCTGGGCCTGAAGGAGGCCAAGGACGCCGTCGAGGGCGCCCCGAAGGCCATCCTGGAGAAGGTCAACAAGGAGACCGCCGAGAAGGCGAAGGCCAAGCTCGAGGGTGAGGGCGCCAAGGTCACCCTCAAGTGACCTGAGCGTGCCTCGACGGTGCCCGGCTCACGTGAGCTGAGGCACACGACGGCTGCGACGGGCGGTGATCCCCGAATGGGGGTCACCGCCCGTTGTCGTTCGGTCACCTGGTGGCGATGGGTGTGAGCTGGGATTTGGCTCCGCTGTCCGGTGACTCAGCGACGTCGGATGGTCGCACGGCGGTGGGAAAGAGGGCTCCGGAAGGTGATCAGCCCTTGACGCGAGCCCGCCCGGGCAGGCACGCTGACACCTGCAAGACCTTCCACGCTTGCGACGGCCACGCCCGGGTAAGGGCTGCGGCGGCACCATGCCGCAGTAGACCCGAGCGGTCCAGCGGGAGCGCCGCGTTCCGAGCGGCCCGGTAGACCCCGTTTCGGGGGTCCCGAGGCGCGTTCCGTGGCGACCTGCGGGGTGGGCTGGACAGCGGTTAGCCTTTCGGCTACACTGCTAGTTTGCGCTGCCTTCCGATATTGACCCCTGCTCGGAATGTCCAATTATGGGTATTCCTGGTGGGGTCATTGGAGTGCACGCGTACCAGCCGTTCTGCAGCACCGGTCCTCGGAAGGACGCATCTTGGCAGCTTCCCGCCCTGCGAAGACCAGTCGTACGTCGAGCGCTTTCGCTCCCCGCCGTGTCTCATTCGGCAGGATCACCGAACATCTCGAGGTCCCCAACCTCCTCGCCATCCAGAACGAGTCCTTCGACTGGCTCGTCGGCAACGAGGCCTGGCAGGGCCGGTCGGCCGACGACCCGCACGCACGCTCGGGTCTCGCGGAGATTCTCGACGAGATCAGTCCCATTGAGGACTTCTCCGGCACCATGTCGCTCTCCTTCTCGGCCCCGCGCTTCGACGAGGTGAAGGCCTCGATCGAGGAGTGCAAGGAGAAGGACCTCACCTACTGCGCGCCGCTCTTCGTGACCGCGGAGTTCACCAACAACACCACCGGCGAGATCAAGAGCCAGACGGTGTTCATGGGTGACTTCCCGATGATGACGCCGAAGGGCACCTTCATCATCAACGGCACCGAGCGGGTGGTGGTCAGCCAGCTCGTCCGCTCGCCGGGCGTCTACTTCGACAAGCAGCCGGACAAGACCTCCGACCGCGACCTCTCCAGCGTCAAGGTCATCCCGAGCCGGGGTGCCTGGCTGGAGTTCGACATCGACAAGCGCGACACCGTGGGTGTCCGGATCGACCGTAAGCGTCGGCAGGCCGTCACCGTCCTGCTCAAGGCGGTCGGTTGGTCGGCCGAGCAGATCCGCGAGCGGTTCGGCTGGTCCGAGCTGATGATGACCACCCTGGAGAAGGACCACATCGCCGGGCAGGACGAGGCGTTGTTGGACATCTACCGGAAGCTGCGCCCTGGCGAGCCGCCGACCCGGGAGAACGCCCAGACCCTGCTCGACAACCTCTTCTTCAACCCGAAGCGGTACGACGTCGCCAAGGTCGGTCGGTACAAGTTCAACAAGAAGCTCGAGGTGAGCGTCCCGATCACCACCGGCACGCTGACCGAGGACGACATCGTCGCCACCGTGGAGTACCTCTGCCGGCTGCACGCCGGTGAGGAGGGCTACGAGGCCGACGACATCGACCACTTCGGCAACCGTCGTCTGCGTACCGTCGGCGAGCTGATCCAGAACCAGGTCCGGGTCGGTCTCTCCCGGATGGAGCGGGTCGTCCGCGAGCGGATGACCACCCAGGACGTCGAGGCGATCACGCCGCAGACCCTGATCAACATCCGCCCGGTGGTGGCGGCGATCAAGGAGTTCTTCGGCACCTC
The DNA here is from genome assembly GCF_900090325.1 of Micromonospora pallida. Classification (NCBI taxonomy): domain Bacteria; kingdom Bacillati; phylum Actinomycetota; class Actinomycetes; order Micromonosporales; family Micromonosporaceae; genus Micromonospora; species Micromonospora pallida. The sequence continues at coordinate 6,820,767 of NZ_FMHW01000002.1, forward strand.
GCAGCTCTCCCAGTTCATGGACCAGACCAACCCGCTGGCGGGCCTGACCCACCGGCGGCGGCTGAGCGCGCTCGGCCCGGGTGGTCTGTCCCGGGAGCGGGCCGGCTTCGAGGTCCGGGACGTGCACCCGTCGCACTACGGCCGGATGTGCCCGATCGAGACGCCGGAAGGCCCGAACATCGGCCTGATCGGCGCGCTCTCCACCTTCGCCCGGGTCAACCCGTTCGGCTTCATCGAGACGCCGTACCGGAAGGTCGTCGACGGTCGGGTCACCGACCAGATCGACTACCTGACCGCGGACGAGGAGGACCGGTTCGTCAAGGCCCAGGCCAACGCGCCGCTGCTGGCCGACGGCACGTTCGCCGAGGACCGCGTCCTGGTCCGCCGTAAGGGCGGCGAGACCGAGGACGTCGCGCCGTCGGCCGTGGACTACATGGACGTCTCGCCGCGGCAGATGACCTCGGTCGCGACCGCGATGATCCCGTTCCTCGAGCACGACGACGCCAACCGGGCCCTGATGGGCGCGAACATGCAGCGTCAGGCCGTGCCGCTGGTCAAGGCGGAGTCGCCGCTGGTCGGCACCGGCATGGAGTACCGTGCCGCGGTCGACGCCGGTGACGTCGTGGTGGCCGAGGTCGGCGGGGTGATCGAGGACCTCTGCGCCGACTACATCACCATCCACCAGGACGACGGCCACCGCCGGACGTACCTGCTGCACAAGTTCCGCCGCTCCAACGCCGGCTCCTGCGTCAACCAGAAGCCGGTGGTCTTCGAGGGCGACCGCGTCGAGGCCGGCCAGGTCATCGCCGACGGTCCGTGCACCGACGAGGGCGAGATGGCGCTCGGGCGCAACCTGCTCGTGGCGTTCATGACCTGGGAGGGCCACAACTACGAGGACGCGATCATCCTGTCGCAGCGCCTCGTGCAGCAGGACGTGCTCACCTCGATCCACATCGAGGAGCACGAGGTCGACGCCCGGGACACCAAGCTCGGCCCGGAGGAGATCACCCGGGACATCCCGAACGTCAGCGAGGAGATGCTCGCCGACCTCGACGAGCGCGGCATCATCCGGATCGGCGCCGAGGTCGTCCCCGGCGACATCCTGGTCGGCAAGGTCACCCCGAAGGGTGAGACCGAGCTGACCCCGGAGGAGCGGCTGCTCCGCGCGATCTTCGGTGAGAAGGCGCGCGAGGTCCGGGACACCTCGCTGAAGGTGCCGCACGGTGAGACCGGCACGGTCATCGGCGTGCGCACCTTCTCCCGCGAGGACGGCGACGAGCTGCCGCCGGGCGTCAACGAGCTGGTCCGGGTCTACGTCGCCCAGAAGCGGAAGATCCAGGACGGTGACAAGCTCGCCGGCCGGCACGGCAACAAGGGCGTCATCTCCAAGATCCTGCCGGTCGAGGACATGCCCTTCCTGGAGGACGGCACCCCGGTCGACATCGTGCTCAACCCGCTCGGCGTGCCGGGCCGGATGAACATCGGCCAGGTCCTGGAGACCCACCTCGGCTGGGTCGCCAAGACCGGCTGGAAGGTCGAGGGTGACGACGAGGACTGGAAGCGCGCGCTGCGCGGGATCGAGGCCGCCGAGGCCGAGGCGGACACCAACGTGGCCACCCCGGTCTTCGACGGTGCCCGCGAGGAGGAGATCTCCGGTCTGCTCGCCGCCACCCTGCCCAACCGGGACGGCAAGCAGCTGATCGGGTCCTCCGGCAAGGCGCAGCTGTTCGACGGTCGTTCCGGCGAGCCGCTGCCGGACCCGATCGCGGTCGGCTACATCTACATCCTCAAGCTGAACCACCTGGTCGACGACAAGATCCACGCGCGGTCGACCGGCCCGTACTCGATGATCACGCAGCAGCCGCTGGGTGGTAAGGCGCAGTTTGGTGGCCAGCGGTTCGGCGAGATGGAGTGCTGGGCCATGCAGGCCTACGGTGCGGCCTACGCGCTCCAGGAGCTGCTGACCATCAAGTCCGACGACGTCCTGGGCCGGGTGAAGGTCTACGAGGCGATCGTCAAGGGCGAGAACATCCCCGAACCGGGCATCCCGGAGTCGTTCAAGGTGTTGCTCAAGGAGCTCCAGTCGCTCTGCCTCAACGTCGAGGTGCTCTCCTCCGACGGTGTGGCGCTGGAGATGCGCGAGACCGACGACGAGGTGTTCCGGGCGGCGGAGGAACTCGGCATCGACCTCTCCCGCCGGCCCAACGAGGGTGTGAGCAGCGTCGACGAAGTCTGATCGGGCCGGGTGCGGCGGCGCGAGCGCGCCGCCGCACCCCTCCCGCCGAACCATCAACCGAGCTGACTTGATGTGAGGGATAACCAAGTGCTCGACGTCAACTTCTTCGACGAGCTGCGCATCGGCCTCGCCACCGCCGACGACATCCGTCAGTGGTCGCATGGCGAGGTCAAGAAGCCTGAGACGATCAACTACCGCACCCTGAAGCCGGAGAAGGACGGGCTCTTCTGCGAGAAGATCTTCGGTCCGCAGCGGGACTGGGAGTGCTACTGCGGCAAGTACAAGCGGGTCCGGTTCAAGGGCATCATCTGTGAGCGCTGCGGCGTCGAGGTGACCCGTTCCAAGGTGCGTCGTGAGCGCATGGGGCACATCGAGCTGGCCGCGCCGGTGACCCACATCTGGTACTTCAAGGGCGTGCCGAGCCGGCTGGGCTACCTGCTGGACCTCGCCCCCAAGGACCTCGAGAAGATCATTTACTTCGCCTCGTACGTGGTGACGAGCGTGGACGCCGAGTCGCGTCACCGTGACCTCTCCACCATCGAGAACGAGATCCTGGCCGAGAAGCGGCAGGCGGAGAACAGCCGCGACTCGGAGATCGAGAAGCGGGCCGCCAAGCTCGAGGCCGACCTGGCCGAGCTGGAGGCCGAGGGAGCCAAGGCGGACGTCCGGCGCAAGGTCAAGGAGGGCGGAGAGCGCGAGATGCGCCAGATCCGCGACCGGGCCCAGCGCGAGATCGACCGTCTGGACGAGGTGCTCGACACCTTCCGCAAGCTGGATTCGAAGCAGCTGGTCACCGACGAGCTGCTCTACCGCGAGCTGCGGGACCGGTTCGGCGAGTACTTCACCGGCGGCATGGGCGCCGAGGCGATCAAGGCGCTGGTCCAGAACATGGACCTCGACGCCGAGGCGGAGAACCTCCGCGAGATCATCCGTACCGGCAAGGGGCAGCGGAAGATCCGGGCGCTGAAGCGGCTGAAGGTCGTCGCGGCGTTCCTGAACACCCGCAACTCGCCGCTCGGCATGGTGCTCGACTGCGTCCCGGTCATCCCGCCGGACCTGCGGCCGATGGTGCAGCTCGACGGTGGCCGCTTCGCCACCTCCGACCTGAACGACCTGTACCGCCGCGTGATCAACCGGAACAACCGCCTCAAGCGACTGATCGACCTCGGCGCGCCCGAGATCATCGTCAACAACGAGAAGCGGATGCTCCAGGAGGCCGTCGACGCGCTCTTCGACAACGGCCGTCGTGGTCGTCCGGTCACCGGTCCGGGTAACCGGCCGCTGAAGTCGCTCTCCGACATGCTCAAGGGCAAGCAGGGCCGGTTCCGGCAGAACCTGCTCGGCAAGCGGGTCGACTACTCCGGTCGTTCGGTCATCGTCGTCGGCCCGAAGCTGAAGCTGCACCAGTGCGGCCTGCCCAAGCAGATGGCGCTGGAGCTGTTCAAGCCCTTCGTGATGAAGCGGCTGGTCGACCTGAACCACGCGCAGAACATCAAGTCCGCGAAGCGGATGGTCGAGCGGCAGCGGCCGGTCGTGTGGGACGTGCTGGAAGAGGTCATCGGCGAGCACCCGGTGCTGCTCAACCGGGCGCCCACCCTGCACCGACTGGGCATCCAGGCGTTCGAGCCGCAGCTCGTCGAGGGCAAGGCCATCCAGATCCACCCGCTGGTCTGTACCGCGTTCAACGCCGACTTCGACGGTGACCAGATGGCGGTGCACGTGCCGCTCTCCGCCGAGGCGCAGGCCGAGGCGCGGATCCTGATGCTGTCGTCGAACAACATCCTGAAGCCGGCGGACGGCAAGCCGGTGACCATGCCCACCCAGGACATGATCATCGGTCTGTACCACCTCACCCACTTCACCCCGGGTGGCAAGGGCGAGGGCCGGGCGTTCAGCTCGGACGCCGAGGCTCGGATGGCCTTCGACAACGGCGAGCTGCACCTGCAGTCGCCGGTGCGGATCCGGCTGCGCGGCGTCTCCGGTGTCGACAACGGCGCCGGGGCCGAGCCGTGGGTCGCGCCGGAGGAGTGGGTCGAGGGCGAGCCGCTGATCGTCGACACCACCCTCGGTCGGGTGCTGTTCAACGAGACCATGCCGGTCGGCTACCGCTTCGTGAACTACGAGGTGCGCAAGGGGCAGCTCTCCGCCATCGTCAACGACCTCGCCGAGCGGTTCCCGAAGGTGGCCCTCGCGGCGACCCTGGACGGGCTCAAGGAGGCCGGTTTCCACTGGGCCACCTGGTCCGGGGTGACCATCGGCATGGAGGACGTCGTCACTCCGCCGAGCAAGCAGGAGATCCTGGCCCGGTACGAGAAGGAAGCCGACCGGATCGACAAGCAGTACCAGCGTGGTCTGATGACCGGTGAGGAGCGCCGCGGCGAGCTCATCGAGATCTGGACCAAGGCCACCAACGAGGTCGCCAAGAACCTGGAGACCTCGCTGCCCCGGGAGAACCCGCTGTGGAAGATGATCCACTCGGGTGCCCGCGGTAACCTGCTGCAGCTCCGGCAGATCGCCGCGATCCGTGGTCTGGTGGCCAACCCGAAGGGCGAGATCATCCCCCGGCCGATCAAGTCGAGCTACCGGGAGGGTCTGTCCGTACTGGAGTACTTCATCTCCACGCACGGCGCCCGGAAGGGTCTGGCGGACACCGCGCTGCGGACCGCCGACTCGGGTTACCTGACCCGTCGTCTGGTGGACGTGTCGCAGGACGTCATCATCCGCGAGGAGGACTGCGGCACCGACCGGGCGATCCCGATGCAGGTCGGCGAGCGGATCGACGGCAAGCTGGTGGTGCACGAGCACGCCGAGACCGGCGTGCACGCCCGGACCCTGGCCGACGACATCAAGGGGCCGGACGGCACCGTCGTCGTCGAGCGGGGCGCGGACCTGAACTCGATCCTGGTCGACAAGATCGTCGCGGCCGGGGTGGAGAACGTTCGGGTGCGCAGCGTGCTGACCTGCGAGTCGAAGCTGGGCGTCTGCGGTGCCTGCTACGGCCGGTCGCTGCCGACCGGCAAGACCGTAGACATCGGCGAGGCGGTCGGCATCATCGCCGCGCAGTCCATCGGTGAGCCGGGTACGCAGCTGACCATGCGTACCTTCCACACCGGTGGTGTCGCGGGTGAGGACATCACCCAGGGTCTGCCCCGTGTCACGGAGATCTTCGAGGCCCGGGTCCCGAAGGGCAAGGCGCCGATCGCCGACACCCCCGGCCGGATCCGGATCGAGGACGGCGAGCGTTCGCGGAAGATCATCGTGATCCCGGACGACGGCAGCGACGAGATCGTCTACGACAAGATCTCGAAGCGGGTCCGGCTGCGCCCGGGCGTCCACGACGGCGGTCACGTCGAGGTCGGCGAGAAGCTCACCGAGGGCACCATCGACCCGCACGAGCTGCTGCGCATCCTCGGCCCGCGCGCGGTCCAGGTCCACCTGACCCAGGAGGTCCAGGAGGTCTACCGCTCGCAGGGTGTGCTCATCCACGACAAGCACATCGAGATCATCATCCGCCAGATGCTCAAGCGGGTGACGGTCATCGACTCCGGCTCGACCGAGTTCCTGCCGGGCGTGCTGGTCGACCGGGCGCTGTTCGAGTCGGAGAACCGCCGACTCGTCTCCGAGGGCGGCGAGCCCGCCGCCGGACGCCCGGTGCTGATGGGTATCACCAAGGCGTCGCTGGCCACCGACTCGTGGCTGTCGGCGGCCTCCTTCCAGGAGACCACCCGGGTGCTGACGGACGCGGCGATCCACGCCCGCAGCGACTCGCTGATCGGCCTGAAGGAGAACGTGATCATCGGTAAGCTCATCCCGGCCGGTACCGGTATCAGCAAGTACCGCAACGTCCGGGTGGAGCCGACCGAGGAGGCGAAGGCCAAGGTCTACTCGATGACCGGCTACCCGGAGACCGACTACGGCTTCGGGCCGGCCAGCGGCCAGGCGGTGCCGCTGGACGACTTCGACTTCGGGTCGTACCGCTAGGCAGTGCCACGACGAGGCCCCCGGCATCCGCCGGGGGCCTCGTCGCGTACCGGGCGGGTGGCCTCCGCTGCCACCCCGACGGGCGGGTCGGGGCATGATGGAGGGCATGACGACGGCGCCCGGGCAGCCACCCGCCGTGCGTCAGGGGCTGCGCCACCCGCTCGACCCTGACCCGGCCCGCTCGACGAAGGCCCAGGCGGTGTTCGCCCTTGGGCTGGTCGCCGCGCTCACCGGCCTCTTCCTCGGTGGCGTCGTGCCGGCGACCGTGGCACTCCAACTCTCCCGGCAGGCGCGCCGGGAGGCGTACGCCTCGGGGGGTTTCCTGACCGGCGCAGCCTGGCTGCGGCGGGGGGAGCGGCTCGCCTGGACCGGGCTGGGCCTGGCCGCGGTCACCGTGGTGGTCGCGGTGGTGCTTGCCGTGGTCCGGCTCGCGGAGGCGCCCTACACCCAGGATTTCGCCCCGACCGTCAACTGAGCCGGCTGGGCCGGGCGGCGCGACGGTAGCCTGAGCCCGGCACCCGTCGCCCGGCGGTGGCCGGTGCGCGTCGACAGGAGGACCCAGTGACCGAACCGGTGCGGCCGTCGGCGGACGCCCCGGCGCAGCCGGCGCCGACCGCCGGTCCCACGCCGCAGCCGCATCCTGCGGGGCCGGCGGCATGGGATCCAGCGCCGACGGTTCCGCCCCCGCCGGCGTGGGATCCGATCCCGGCGGTCCCGGCCTCGCCGGCGTGGGATCCGGCCCCGACGGCCCAGGGGCCGGCGGCATCGGAGCCGGTCCCGGCACCGGCATCCCAGGCTCCGTCGGCTCAGGTCCCGGCCGCTCCGGAAGCGGACCGGCTGGTCGGTCCGGTCGGAGCGCAGCCGGCGCCGACCGCTGGCCACTCGCCGCAGCCGCACCCCGTGGGGCCGGCGGTCGGGTCACCCGGGCCGGTGCCCGGCGGGCTGTTCCCGCCACCGGGGTACGGCGGCTTTCCGTTCCGGCCCGACGGCCGCCCGGTGCCCCCGCCGCCCCGGGATGCGGTGCTCCCCCCGAAGCGGATCGACGCGGTTCCCGGTACGCCGTTCGGTGTGGCGCACCTGGAGGTGCCGCCGGTCACCTCCGGCCTCGCGGTGGGTTCGCTGGTCGCCGGCATCGTCTCGGTCCTGGTCGCCCTGCTGGTCGGTTGCTTTGGCCTGGCCGGCGCCGCCGGGGGCTGGGGCGCCTGGGCGGCCGGGGCGTTCACCCTGCTGGGCGCGCTCACCGGGGCGGGCGCGTTGGTCGCCGGGCTGCTCGGCGCGCGACAGGTCCGGCGGCCGGCACCACCGCCGGCGGTCCGGTTCACCGGTCGGGGGCTGGCCGTCGCGGGGATCAGCTGCGGTGCGACCGGGCTGGCGCTCTCCCTGCTCGGGCTGGGTGCTGCGGTGCTCCTGCAGCTCGCCTGAGCCCGGCCCCGGGGTCGCCGGGCCGGCACGCGGGGAAGCCGTTACACTTGTGACTCGTAGATGCCCGACGCGGGCGGGCAGGCCGACGGGAGCCGGGAAAGCGGGCACGCATTCCGACCGGACCACCCCGTTTTGACCTGCACGCTTGTGGTAGGTAATCTTCCCCCTTGTGCCCGGCCCGTCCGGGCATCTCGTGCGTGCGCTGGACCCGGCGACCCGGTCGCCGAGCAGCAGCACCACAAAGCCACAACACCTGGCGAGCGGGCGACCGTGTGCCAGGGACACACCCGGTGCGGCGTCCGCGTCGGCACCGGAAACCGTGAGTTGGGCGACACGCCCGACCGCGGGTGCCGGGACCTCCGCGAGGCGGCCCTGGCCGGAATGTAGGAGAGTCGTCCACCTGGGCGGCTACGAGCAGACGGCGCGGCCGCGACAGGCGGCCGAAGGGAGCGGAGAAACCCGGTGCCCACGATCCAGCAGCTGGTCCGCAAGGGCCGACAGGCCAAGACGACCAAGACCAAGACCCCGGCGTTGAAGGGTTCCCCCCAGCGCCGCGGCGTGTGCACCCGCGTGTACACCACCACCCCGAAGAAGCCGAACTCGGCGCTGCGCAAGGTCGCTCGGGTCAAGCTCAGCAGCCAGATCGAGGTGACCGCCTACATCCCGGGCGTGGGTCACAACCTGCAGGAGCACTCGATCGTGCTCGTCCGTGGCGGCCGGGTGAAGGACCTCCCCGGCGTGCGTTACAAGATCGTTCGCGGTTCGCTGGACACCCAGGGTGTCCGGAACCGCAAGCAGGCACGCAGCCGCTACGGCGCGAAGAAGGAGAAGAGCTGAGATGCCGCGTAAGGGACCCGCTCCGCGTCGGCCGCTGGTCGCTGACCCGGTGTACAACTCGCCGCTGGTCACCCAGCTCGTGAACAAGATCCTGCTGCGCGGCAAGCGCCAGCTCGCCGAGCGCGTCGTGTACGCCGCCCTGGAGGGCTGCCGCGAGAAGTCCGGCACCGACCCCGTCGTCACCCTGAAGCGGGCGATGGACAACGTCAAGCCGACCCTCGAGGTGCGCAGCCGCCGGGTCGGTGGCGCCACCTACCAGGTGCCGGTCGAGGTGCGTCCGGCCCGGGCCACCACCCTGGGCCTGCGTTGGCTGGTGACCTACTCCCGCGCCCGGCGCGAGAAGACCATGGTCGAGCGGCTGATGAACGAGCTGCTCGACGCCAGCAACGGCCTCGGCGCCGCCGTCAAGCGGCGCGAGGACACGCACAAGATGGCCGAGTCCAACAAGGCCTTCGCGCACTACCGCTGGTAACACCACAGGTTCCGGTGCCCCTGGCGGGCACCGGAACCGCCGCCAGTTGAGTCGAGACGACGATAAGTAGGGATTGAAGTGGCCGCCGCAGACGCGCTTGCCAACGTACGCAACATCGGCATCATGGCGCACATCGATGCCGGTAAGACCACGACCACCGAGCGAATCCTGTTCTACACCGGCATCACGTACAAGATCGGTGAGGTCCACGAGGGCGCCGCCGTCATGGACTGGATGGAGCAGGAGCAGGAGCGGGGGATCACCATCACCTCCGCCGCCACCAAGTGTGAGTGGAAGGGCCACACGATCCAGATCATCGACACGCCCGGCCACGTCGACTTCACGGTCGAGGTCGAGCGGTCGTTGCGGGTGCTGGACGGTGCGGTGGCCGTTTACGACGGTGTCGCCGGCGTGGAGCCCCAGACGGAGAACGTCTGGCGTCAGGCCGACAAGTACAACGTCCCCCGGATGTGCTTCGTCAACAAGCTCGACCGGACCGGTGCCGACTTCTTCCGCTGCGTGCAGATGATGATCGACCGGCTCAACGCCACCCCGCTGGTGCTCCAGATCCCGATCGGCAACGAGTCCGACTTCATCGGCGTGGTCGACCTGGTTGAGATGCGCGCCCTCACCTGGCGTGGGGAGACCCAGAAGGGTGAGGACTACGCGATCGAGGAAATCCCGGCCGACCTGGCCGACTCCGCCGCCGAGTGGCGCGAGAAGCTGATGGAGACCCTGGCCGACGTCGACGACGCGGTGATGGAGAAGTACCTCGAGGGCGAGGAGATCTCGGTCGACGAGGTCAAGGCCGCCATCCGCCGGTCCACCATCGCCGGCAAGGCCAACCCGGTCCTCACCGGCACCGCCTTCAAGAACAAGGGCATCCAGCCGATGCTCGACGCGGTGGTCGCGTACCTCCCGTCGCCGCTGGACATCCCGGCCATCGAGGGCACCGCGACCGACGGTGAGACCCCGTTGCAGCGGAAGCCGTCGAAGTCGGAGCCCTTCTCCGCGCTGGCCTTCAAGATCCAGACGGACAAGCACCTCGGCAAGCTGACCTACGTCCGGATCTACTCCGGCACGCTCGAGTCCGGCTCCCAGGTGGTGAACTCCACCAAGGACCGCAAGGAGCGGATCGGCAAGATCTACCAGATGCACGCCAACAAGCGGGAAGAGCGCAGCTCGGCCCAGGCTGGCGACATCATCGCGGTGCAGGGTCTGAAGCAGACCACCACCGGTGACACGCTCTGCGACCCGGCGAACCCGGTCATCCTGGAGTCGATGACCTTCCCGGAGCCGGTCATCGAGGTCGCCATCGAGCCGAAGACCAAGGCCGACCAGGAGAAGCTCAGCACCGCCATCCAGCGGCTCGCCGAGGAGGACCCGACCTTCCGGGTCAAGCTCGACGACCAGACCGGTCAGACGGTCATCTCCGGCATGGGCGAGCTGCACCTGGACATCCTGGTCGACCGGATGCGCCGCGAGTTCAACGTCGAGGCGAACATCGGTAAGCCGCAGGTGGCGTACCGCGAGACCATCCGCCGTGCGGTGGAGAAGGTCGAGTACACCCACAAGAAGCAGACCGGTGGTTCCGGCCAGTACGCCCGGGTGATCATCAGCCTGGAGCCGCTGCCGCTCGGCAACGACGCCCCGACCTACGAGTTCGCCAACGCGGTGACCGGTGGCCGCATCCCGCGGGAGTTCATCCCGTCGGTGGACGCGGGCGCGCAGGACGCCATGCAGTACGGCATCCTCGCCGGCTTCCCCGTGGTGGGCGTCAAGCTCACCCTGGTGGACGGCCAGTACCACGAGGTCGACTCGTCGGAAATGGCATTCAAGATCGCCGGCTCGATGGCGATGAAGGAGGCGGCCCGCAAGGCCGACCCCGCTCTCCTCGAGCCGATGATGGCCGTTGAGGTCACCACTCCGGAGGAGAACATGGGTGACGTCATCGGCGACCTCAACTCCCGCCGCGGCATCATCCAGGCGATGGAGGAGCGCAGTGGCGCCCGCGTCGTCCGGGCTCTGGTGCCGTTGTCGGAGATGTTCGGCTACGTCGGCGACCTGCGGTCGAAGACCCAGGGCCGGGCTAGCTACAGCATGCAGTTCGACTCCTACGCCGAGGTTCCGACCAACGTGGCGAAGGAGATCATCGCGAAGGCCACGGGCGAGTAGTTTCTCGCCCGCGGTCTCCGCGGAACTGTGTGACCGGGCCTGTAGGCTTCACCGCCGCAAGTCCCACAAGCTCTCCGGCCGCCTGGCCGGAAAGGCTGTCGACAGAGTCCTAAGCGCCGATCGGCGCGCCGGGGCGTACGAACCAAGAAGTCCACAGGAGGACACCAGTGGCGAAGGCGAAGTTCGAGCGGACTAAGCCGCACGTCAACATCGGCACCATTGGTCACATCGACCACGGTAAGACGACGCTGACGGCGGCCATCACGAAGGTCCTGCACGACCAGTTCCCGGACCTGAACCCGTACACGCCGTTCGACGAGATCGACAAGGCGCCGGAGGAGAAGGCCCGCGGTATCACCATCTCCATCGCGCACGTCGAGTACCAGACCGAGAACCGGCACTACGCGCACGTCGACTGCCCCGGGCACGCCGACTACATCAAGAACATGATCACCGGTGCCGCGCAGATGGACGGCGCGATCCTGGTGGTGGCGGCGACCGACGGTCCGATGCCGCAGACCCGCGAGCACGTGCTGCTGGCCCGCCAGGTCGGCGTGCCGTACATCGTCGTGGCGCTCAACAAGAGCGACATGGTCGACGACGAGGAGCTCCTGGAGCTCGTCGAGCTCGAGGTTCGTGAGCTGCTCTCGAACCAGGAGTACCCGGGCGACGACCTGCCGGTCGTCCAGGTCTCGGCGCTGAAGGCCCTCGAGGGTGACCCCGTGTGGACCGAGAAGCTCCTGGAGCTGATGAACGCGGTCGACACCGCGATCCCGCAGCCGGAGCGCGAGACCGAGAAGCCGTTCCTCATGCCGATCGAGGACGTCTTCACGATCACCGGTCGTGGCACCGTCGTCACCGGCCGCGCCGAGCGCGGTATCCTCAAGCCGAACGAGGAGGTGGAGATCGTCGGCATCAAGGAGAAGTCGATGAAGACGGTCTGCACCGGTATCGAGATGTTCCGCAAGCTGCTCGACGAGGCCCGCGCGGGCGAGAACGTCGGTCTGCTGCTGCGGGGTATCAAGCGCGAGGACGTCGAGCGCGGCATGGTGGTCGTCAAGCCGGGCACCACCACCCCGCACACGGAGTTCGAGGCGACCGTCTACATCCTCTCCAAGGAGGAGGGCGGCCGGCACACCCCGTTCTTCCAGAACTACCGTCCGCAGTTCTACTTCCGGACCACGGACGTCACCGGCGTCGTCACGCTGCCCGAGGGCACCGAGATGGTCATGCCGGGCGACAACACCACGATGACCGTGAAGCTGATCCAGCCCATCGCGATGGAGGACAACCTCAAGTTCGCGATCCGGGAGGGTGGCCGTACGGTTGGCGCTGGTCGCGTCACCAAGATCATCAAGTGAGCTGGGTAACCCCGATTAGACCCGCCGCCGGTCGTGCGGCATACTAGTCAGGTTGCGTAACGACAGTTCGTCGCCTGCGTTCGGATTCTTCCGAACCTCCGGGCGGGAGAACAGTCGGGCGTAGGGTGGTTGGCGGCCAGGCCGCCAACCACCCTCGCACGGCGTTCAGGTCGCGGTAGTGCGATCGGCGCCTTGACCCACCGCGCGGTCAGTATCGCTCCGGCCTCCCGGGGCGGAGCCTGGCCCGAGGGCGCGACACGCCCGACCGCGGGGGTCGGCGGAAGTGGGCCTGTGCCAGCCGGTGCAGGCGCCCGCAACACAGCGGCATCGAGAGAAGGAACAGAAGCCACCATGGCGGGACAGAAGATCCGCATCCGGCTCAAGGCCTATGACCACGAGGTCGTCGACTCCTCGGCTCGGAAGATCGTCGAGACGGTGACGCGCACCGGGGCGCAGGTCGCGGGCCCGGTGCCGCTGCCCACGGAGATCAACCGTTTCTGCGTTATCCGCTCGCCGCACAAGTACAAGGACTCGCGCGAGCACTTCGAGATGCGCACGCACAAGCGGCTGATCGACATCATCGACCCGACCCCCAAGACGGTCGACTCGCTCATGCGCCTCGACCTGCCGGCTGGCGTCGACATCGAGATCAAGCTGTAGGGACCGGACAAATGGACAGGCAAGTAAAGGGGATCCTGGGCGCAAAGCTCGGCATGACCCAGGTCTGGGACAACAACAAGGTTGTCCCGGTGACCGTGGTGCAGGCCGGCCCGTGCGTCGTCAGCCAGGTGCGTAGCGCCGAGAAGGACGGTTACTCCGCGATCCAGCTGGCCTACGGCGCGATCGACCCGCGCAAGGTCAAGAAGCCGATCAGCGGGCACTACGCGAAGGCCGAGGTGGCGCCGCGCCGGCACATCGTCGAGCTGCGTACCGTCGACGCCGCCGAGTACACCCTCGGCCAGGAGGTCACCGTCTCCGAGTTCGCCGCCGGCGTCTCGATCGACGTGACCGGCAAGACCAAGGGCAAGGGCTACGCCGGCCCGATGAAGCGGCACGGCTTCCACGGTCTGCGCGCCAGCCACGGTGTCGAGCGCAAGCACCGCTCGCCCGGCTCGATCGGCGCCTGCGCCACCCCGGGTCGCGTCTTCAAGGGCACCCGGATGGCCGGCCGGATGGGTGGCGTGCGCTACACCGTCCAGAACCTGACCGTCCAGGCGGTCGACACCGAGAACAACCTCCTGCTCGTCCGTGGCGCCATCCCCGGCCCCAAGGGCGCGCTGGTCCTGGTCCGGACCGCGGCCAAGACCAAGGCGAAGAAGGGCGGTGCGGCGAAGTGACCACGGTTGACGTGCTCACCGTCGACGGCACCAAGAAGGGCTCCGTCGAGCTCCCGGCAGACGTCTTCGACGTGCAGGCCAACATCGCGTTGATGCACCAGGTCGTGGTGGCCCAGCTTGCGGCCGCCCGCCAGGGCACGCACAAGGTGAAGACCCGCGGTGAGGTCTCCGGCGGCGGCAAGAAGCCGTACAAGCAGAAGGGCACCGGCCGCGCCCGCCAGGGTTCGACCCGGGCGCCGCAGTTCGCCGGTGGTGGCGTGGTGCACGGCCCCGTCCCGCGCGACTACAGCCAGCGGACCCCGAAGAAGATGAAGGCCGCCGCGCTGCGGGGCGCCCTCTCCGACCGGGCCCGCGCCGGCCAGGTGCACGTCGTCGAGGCGTTCGTCTCCGGCGAGAAGCCGTCCACCAAGGCGGCCCTGGCCACGCTGACGAAGCTGACCGAGGCCCGGCGGGTCCTGGTCGTGCTGGGCAGCACCGACGAGCTGAACTGGGTGTCGCTGCGGAACCTGCGCAACGGGCGGGACAGCCGGGTGCACCTGATCGAGGCCGGCCAGCTCAACACGTACGACGTGCTGGTGGCCGACGACGTGGTCTTCACCAAGGACGCCCTGGACGAGTTCCTCGGCGTGCCCGCCGAGACCACCGAGGAGGGTGGCAAGTGAGCACGATCGCCGACCCGCGCGACATCATCGTGGCGCCGGTCGTCTCGGAGAAGAGCTACAGCGAGCTGAACCGCAACTGGTACACCTTCCTGGTGCACCCGGACGCCAACAAGACCGAGATCAAGATCGCTATCCAGCAGATCTTCAACGTCCGCGTCCTGACGGTCAACACGCTCAACCGCGAGGGCAAGCGCAAGCGGACCAAGACCGGGTTCGGCCAGCGCAAGGCCACCAAGCGCGCGATGGTGAAGCTGGCTGACGGTGACCGTATCGAGGCCTTCGGCGGCCCGGTCAGCTGAGGGGTGTAGACAATGGCTATCCGTAAGTACAAGCCGACGACGCCGGGCCGGCGTGGCTCCAGCGTCGCCGACTTCGCTGAGATCACCCGGTCGACCCCGGAGAAGTCGCTGCTGGCGCCGCTGCCCAAGAAGGGCGGTCGGAACGCCCACGGCCGGATCACCACCCGGCACCACGGTGGTGGCCACAAGCGCCAGTACCGTCTGATCGACTTCAAGCGGGTCGACAAGGACGGCGTGCCGGCGAAGGTCGCCCACATCGAGTACGACCCGAACCGCACCGCGCGCATCGCGCTGCTGCACTACGCCGACGGCGAGAAGCGCTACATCCTCGCGCCGAAGGACCTGAAGCAGGGCGACGCCGTCGAGTCGGGCCCCGGCGCGGACATCAAGCCGGGCAACAACCTGCCGCTGCGGAACATCCCGGTCGGTACCACCATCCACAGCGTGGAGCTGCGTCCGGGCGGCGGCGCCAAGCTGGCCCGTTCGGCCGGCGTCGGCATCCAGCTGCTCGGCCGGGAGGGCGCGTACGCCACCCTCCGGATGCCGTCCGGTGAGATCCGGCGGGTCGACGTCCGCTGCCGCGCGAGCGTCGGCGAGATCGGCAACGCCGACCAGTCGAACATCAACTGGGGCAAGGCCGGCCGGATGCGCTGGAAGGGCAAGCGCCCGACCGTCCGTGGTGTGGCCATGAACCCGGTGGACCACCCGCACGGTGGTGGTGAGGGTAAGACCTCCGGTGGTCGCCACCCGGTCAACCCGCAGGGTAAGCCCGAGGGCCGTACCCGCCGTAAGGGCCAGCCGAGCGACCGGCTGATCGTCCGCCGCCGCTACGCCACGCGTAAGCGCGGCTGAGGGAGATAGAAGATGCCTCGCAGCCTGAAGAAGGGCCCGTTCATCGACGACCACCTGCTCAAGAAGGTGGAAGTGCAGAACGAGAAGGGCTCCAAGAACGTCATCAAGACCTGGTCGCGGCGCTCGACGATCATCCCGGAGATGCTCGGGCACACGATCGCCGTGCACGACGGACGCAAGCACGTCCCGGTGTTCGTCACCGAGGCGATGGTCGGGCACAAGCTCGGCGAGTTCGCGCTGACCCGCACGTTCAAGGGTCACGAGAAGGACGACCGGAAGAGCCGCCGCCGCTAGGCGAGCCACGGATAGAGGAACAAGGGGTTACAGCGATGCCAGGAAAGGGCGACGCTCCGGTGCTTCCGGGCGCGCGGGCGATTGCGCGGCACGTGCGCATCTCGCCGACGAAGGCGCGCCGGGTGGTCAACCTCGTCCGCGGCCTGCCCGCGAAGGAGGCGCTCACGGTGCTGCAGTTCGCGCCGCAGGCTGCGAGCGAGCAGGTGTACAAGGTGCTCGCGAGCGCGATCGCCAACGCGGAGAACAACGAGCGGCTGGACCCCGACGCGTTGCTCGTCAGCGAGGCGTTCGTCGACGAGGGCCCGACCATGAAGCGGTTCCGGCCGCGGGCGCAGGGCCGGGCGTACCGGATCCGCAAGCGCACGTGCCACATCACCGTGGCGGTCGAGGCGGTCGCGCCGGCCGCGCCGAAGAAGTCTTCGGCGAAGAAGGCTGAGCCGGCGAAGCAGGCCGAGCCGGCGGAGACGCAGAGCACGACGGAGGGTGCCGAGTAATGGGTCAGAAGGTTCACCCGCACGGGTTCCGGCTCGGCATCTCGACCGACTGGAAGTCCCGCTGGTTCGCGGACAAGCTCTACAAGGACTACATCGGCGAGGACGTCAAGATCCGCCGCATGATGTCCAAGGGGCTGGAGCGGGCCGGCATCTCCAAGGTCGACATCGAGCGCACGCGCGACCGCGTCCGGGTCGACATCCACACCGCCCGTCCGGGCATCGTCATCGGTCGTAAGGGTGCCGAGGCCGACCGGATCCGTGGCGAGCTGGAGAAGCTCACCGGCAAGCAGGTGCAGCTCAACATCATCGAGGTGAAGAGCCCCGAGTCGGACGCGCAGCTCGTCGCCCAGGGCGTCGCCGAGCAGCTCTCCAGCCGGGTCAGCTTCCGTCGGGCGATGCGCAAGGCCATGCAGTCCGCGATGAAGAACCCGGTCTGCAAGGGCATCCGGGTCCAGGTCTCGGGTCGTCTCGGCGGCGCCGAGATGAGCCGGACCGAGTTCTACCGCGAGGGCCGGGTTCCGCTGCACACGCTGCGGGCCAACATCGAGTACGGCTTCTTCGAGGCCCGTACCACCTTCGGCCGGATCGGCGTGAAGGTCTGGATCTACAAGGGCGACGCGGTTCCCGGCCGGGAGGCCCCCGCCGAGGCCGCCCCGTCCCGCCCGCGCCGTGAGCGTGGCGACCGTCCCGACCGTCCGCGCCGTGGTCGTTCCGGGTCCTCCGGTACGACGTCCGGTGGCACCGAGGCCGGCCGGGCTGCCGCGACCACCGTCGCGCAGCAGGCCGAGACGCCGAGCGGCGAGCCGATCGACAGCGCTGCTGTTGCTTCGGCCGCTTCGACTCCGGCAGAAACGCAGCAGGAGGGCTGACAGATGCTGATGCCGCGCAAGCCCCCGAAGGGCTTCCGCAAGCCGCACCACCCGGACCGCAGTGGCGCGTCCAAGGGCGGTAACCGCGTGGTGTTCGGCGAGTTCGGGATCCAGGCTCTCGAGCCGGCGTACGTCACGAACCGGCAGATCGAGTCGGCTCGTATCGCGATGACCCGTCACATCAAGCGTGGCGGCAAGGTCTGGATCACGATCTTCCCGGACCAGGCGCTGACCAAGAAGCCGGCGGAAACCCGGATGGGTTCCGGTAAGGGCTCGCCCGAGTGGTGGGTGGCCAACGTGAAGCCGGGGCGGGTCCTCTTCGAGATGTCCTTCCCCAACGAGCAGATCGCGCGAGAGGCGATGCGTCGCGCGATCCACAAGCTCCCGATGAAGTGCCGCATTGTGACGCGCGAAGTGGGTGAATCCTGATGGCAGCGGGCGTTAAGGCCGCCGAGCTGCGTGAGCTCTCCGACGAGGAGCTGGTCACGAAGCTGCGGGAGGCCAAGGCGGAGCTGTTCAACCTCCGCGTTCAGGCCGCCACCGGTCAGCTCGACAACAACCGGCGGCTCCAGGTCATCCGTCGGGAGATCGCCCGGATCTACACGATCATGCGTGAGCGCGAGCTGGGGCTCTCGGCCGCGCCGACTGAGGTGACTGCATCATGAGCGAGACCGAGAACACCACCGCCACCGTGCGGGCTCGCCGCAAGGTCCGTGAGGGCCTCGTGGTCAGCGACAAGATGGACAAGACCGTCGTCGTCGAGGTCGAGGACCGGGTCAAGCACGCGCTGTACGGCAAGATCATGCGCCGGACCCGCAAGCTGAAGGTGCACGACGAGCAGAACGCCGCCGGCATCGGCGACCGGGTCGTGATCATGGAGACCCGGCCGCTGTCGGCCACCAAGCGGTGGCGGCTCGTGGAAATCCTGGAAAAGGCCAAGTAGCGAAGGCTCGATCTCGCCCGGCGTCAGCCGGGCGCAGGTTCCGCCAGGCTCCGGCCGCGTGCAGCGGCCGGAGAACCGGCAGACATAGGAGATAGACGTGATTCAGCAGGAGTCGCGACTGCGCGTCGCCGACAACACGGGTGCCCGGGAGATCCTGTGCATCCGCGTTCTCGGTGGCTCCGGTCGGCGCTACGCGAGCATCGGCGACGTCATCGTGGCCACCGTCAAGGACGCGATCCCGGGTGCCGGTGTCAAGAAGGGCGACGTCGTCAAGGCTGTCGTCGTTCGCACCGCCAAGGAGAGGCGGCGGCCGGACGGCTCGTACATCCGCTTCGACGAGAACGCCGCCGTCATCATCAAGGACGGTGGGGACCCGCGCGGTACCCGTATCTTCGGCCCGGTTGGTCGGGAGCTGCGGGACAAGCGGTTCATGAAGATCATCTCTCTCGCGCCGGAGGTGTTGTGACCGTGAAGGTCAAGAAGGGCGACACGGTCGTCGTCATCGCCGGCAAGGACAAGGGCGCCAAGGGCAAGGTCATCGCGGCCTACCCGCGGCAGGACAAGGTCCTGGTCGAGGGCGTGAACCGCGTCAAGAAGCACACCCGCATCCGCACCACCCAGCGTGGCGCCAAGACCGGTGGCATCGTCACCCAGGAGGCCCCGATCCACGTTTCCAACGTGCAGGTCCTGGACTCCGACGGGAAGCCGACCCGCATCGGGTACCGGATCGACGACAACGGCCAGAAGGTCCGCATCGCGCGTAGCACCGGTAAGGACCTGTGATGACCACGGCTACCGAAACCAAGACCCTGCCGCGCCTCAAGGAGCGGTACCGCAACGAGATCGTGGCCAAGCTGCAGGAGCAGCACAACTACGCGAACCCCATGCAGGTTCCGCGGTTGGTCAAGATTGTCGTGAACATGGGTGTGGGCGAGGCCGCCCGCGACGCCAAGCTGATCGACGGCGCGGTCCGCGACCTGGCCACCATCACCGGCCAGAAGCCGCTGGTGCGGCGGGCGACCAAGTCCATCGCGCAGTTCAAGCTCCGTGAGGGCATGCCGATCGGCGCGAAGGTCACCCTGCGGGGCGACCGGATGTGGGAGTTCCTGGACCGGCTGCTCTCCATCGCGCTGCCGCGTATCCGGGACTTCCGCGGTCTGGACGGGCGCAAGCTCGACGGGCACGGCAACTACACGTTCGGTCTGACCGAGCAGTCGGTGTTCCACGAGATCGACCAGGACAAGATCGATCGCCAGCGGGGCATGGACATCACGGTGGTCACGACCGCCACGACCGACGACGAGGGCCGGGCGCTGCTCAAGCTCCTGGGCTTCCCGTTCAAGGAGAACTGAGATGGCCAAGAAGGCGCTGATCCTCAAGGCGGCCGCGAAGCCGAAGTTCTCGGTTCGCGCGTACACCCGCTGCCAGCGGTGCGGGCGTCCGAAGGCGGTCTACCGCAAGTTCGGTCTCTGCCGGGTGTGCATCCGGGAGATGGCCCACCGCGGTGAGCTGCCCGGCGTGTCCAAGGCTTCCTGGTAATAGCCCGGCGTGCTCCGCGCGTCAGCTGCACTGTCTCTTCGCCGTAGGCCCTGGGCGTACCCGCGGGAACCCCGGCGAGAAAGGTAGACGAAATCCATGACGATGACCGACCCGATCGCAGACATGCTCACGCGTCTGCGTAACGCCAACCAGGCGTACCACGACCGGGTGACGATGCCCTACTCCAAGATCAAGGCGAACATCGCCGAGGTCCTGAAGGCCGAGGGTTACATCGCCACCTGGTCGGCCGAGGAGCCCGAGGAGGGTGCCGTCGGCAAGCGACTGGTCGTCGAGCTGAAGTACGGCCAGAACCGGGAGCGGAGCCTGGCCGGCATCAAGCGTGTGTCCAAGCCCGGTCTGCGGGTGTACGCCAAGTCGGATGGGCTCCCGCGGGTGCTCGGCGGCCTCGGCGTGGCGATCATTTCGACGTCCCAGGGGCTGCTCACCGACCGGCAGGCCCGCAAGCGGAGCGTTGGCGGGGAAGTCCTCGCCTTCGTCTGGTAACGGGAGACAGGTAGAAATGTCGCGTATTGGACGTAAGTCGATCCCGGTGCCTGCCGGCGTCGACGTCACGATCGACGGCCAGACCGTCAAGGTCAAGGGCCCCAAGGGCGAGCTGTCGCACACCGTCTCCGAGCCGATCACGGTGGAGCGGGCGGAGGGCGGCGAGCTCCAGGTCAGCCGCCCGAACGACGAGCGGAAGTCCAAGGAGCTGCACGGCCTGAGCCGGACCCTGGTGGCGAACATGATCGTCGGGGTCACCGAGGGCTACCGCAAGAGCCTGGAGATCGCCGGCACCGGTTACCGGGTCACCGCCAAGGGCAAGGACCTCGAGTTCGCGCTCGGGTTCTCGCACCCGGTGCTGGTCCCCGCCCCGGACGGCATCACCTTCACCGTCGAGAAGCCGACCGTGTTCCACGTGGCCGGCATCGACAAGCAGCTCGTCGGTGAGGTCGCCGCCAACATTCGGAAGATCCGCCCGCCGGAGCCCTACAAGGGCAAGGGTGTGAAGTACCAGGGCGAGGTCATCCGCCGCAAGGCTGGAAAGGCAGGTAAGAAGTGAGCGCCACGCTGCTCAAGCGCCGCCGCGGCGTCGCCGCCAAGCGTGCCGTCGGGCGTGCGCGTCGGCACTTCCGGGTCCGCAAGAACATCAGCGGCACCCCCGAGCGTCCGCGCCTGGTCGTCACCCGGTCGCTGCGTCACGTCGTGGCCCAGATCGTGGACGACACCAAGGGACACACCCTGGCGTCGGCCTCGACCCTGGACGCCTCGCTGCGTGGCAGCGAGGGCGACAAGAGCGCCCTGGCCGGCAAGGTCGGCGCCCTGCTCGCCGAGCGGGCCAAGGCCGCCGGCATCTCGAAGGTCGTCTTCGACCGTGGTGGCAACCGGTACGCGGGGCGAGTCGCCGCGCTGGCCGACGCCGCTCGCGAAGCCGGACTCGAGTTCTAACAACCCCGTCACGAGAGAGAAGGAAGGCTGCTGATGCCAGGTCAACAGCGCCGTGGCGGCGGGTCCGGTGGCAACGAGGGTGGTCGCCGCGACAACCGCCGTGAGGGCGGCCGCGGAAACGCGCCCGTCGAGAAGACCCCGCACCTCGAGCGGGTCGTCGCGATCAACCGCGTCGCCAAGGTCGTGAAGGGTGGTCGTCGCTTCAGCTTCACCGCCCTGGTGATCGTGGGCGACGGCGACGGCACCGTCGGCGTGGGCTATGGAAAGGCCAAGGAGGTGCCCGCGGCGATCGCCAAGGGCGTCGAGGAGGCCAAGAAGCACTTCTTCAAGGTGCCGCGGATCGGCGCCTCGATCCCGCACCCGGTGCAGGGCGAGGACGCCGCCGGTGTGGTGCTGCTCAAGCCGGCCTCCGCCGGTACGGGCGTCATCGCCGGTGGCCCGGTGCGTGCCGTGCTGGAGTGCGCGGGTATCCACGACGTGCTCTCCAAGAGCCTCGGCTCGTCGAACCCGATCAACATCGTGCACGCCACCGTGGCGGCCCTGAAGGGGCTGGAGTCCCCGGAGCAGGTCGCCGCCCGTCGTGGCCTGCCGGTCGAGGATGTCGCGCCGGCCGCGATGCTGGCCGCGCGGGCGGGGGTGGCGTCCTGATGGCACGCCTGAAGGTCACCCAGGTCCGGTCCGGGATCGGGACCAAGCACAACCAGCGTGAGTCGCTGCGTTCGCTCGGTCTCAAGCGGATCAACGACGTGGTGGTCAAGGAGGACCGGCCCGAGATTCGGGGCATGATCTTCGCGGTCAACCACCTCGTGAAGGTCGAGGAGGTCGAGTAATGACGATCAAGGTCCACCACCTGCGCCCGGCGCCCGGTGCCAAGACCGCCAAGACCCGGGTGGGTCGTGGTGAGGGCTCCAAGGGCAAGACCGCCGGTCGCGGTACGAAGGGCTCCAAGGCCCGCAAGAACATCTCGCCGGCGTTCGAGGGTGGGCAGATGCCCATCCACATGCGCCTGCCGAAGATGAAGGGCTTCAAGAACAAGTTCAAGGTGGTCTTCCAGGTGGTCAACCTGGACCGGCTCGCCGAGCTGTTCCCCAACGGCGGTCAGATCGGCCCCGACGAGCTGGTCGACGCCGGCGCGGTCCGCAAGGGCCAGCTGGTCAAGGTCCTCGGCAGCGGGGAGCTCAACGGGGTGGCGCTCCAGGTGTCGGCGCACGCGTTCAGCGCGTCGGCCAAGGAGAAGATCGCCGCCGCCGGTGGTTCCGCCACCGAGCTGTAAGGCACCCGGGACCGTGGCGCTCGTTCAGTTGACGACAACTGACGGGCGCCACGGTCTACTCCGGGTCAGTGTTCCGAATCACATCGTTACCGGTATATGTTGCCGGGCAAGCCTGCCCGGACGGCGGTCGGACTGTTAGAGTCCGTTCCCAGCTATGGATATCGGGCGCTCGCCCGACCGCCACCCCGCCTCGTCCCGCCAGGGTTCCACCGGCGGCCCGCCTCGCGCAGGAGGAAGAAGTTGCTGTCCGCCTTTCTCAGTGCGTTCCGTACGCCTGACCTGCGCAAGAAGCTGCTGTTCACAGTAGGCATCATCGCGGTCTACCGGCTCGGTGCGACGCTCCCCAGTCCCGGTGTCTCCTACGCGAACGTGCAGAAGTGCATCGACAGCATGGAGGGAGGCTCCAACGGGGTCTTCAACCTGCTGAACCTCTTCTCCGGCGGCGCGCTGCTGTCGCTCTCGGTCTTCGCGCTGGGCATCATGCCCTACATCACCGCGTCGATCATCCTGCAGCTGCTGACGGTGGTGATCCCCCGGCTGGAGCAGCTCCGCAAGGAGGGCCAGGCCGGCCAGGCGAAGATCACCCAGTACACCCGGTACCTGACCCTCGGCCTCGGCGTCCTCCAGGCGTCCGCCTTCGTCGCCCTGGCCCGCTCGGGCCAGCTCTTCAACAACCAGTGCGACCAGTGGCCGATCATCCCCCAGAGCACCGGTATCCCGGACTGGCTGACCCTGACCATCCTGGTCATGACCATGACCGCCGGTACCGGCATGGTGATGTGGCTCGGTGAGCTGATCACCGACCGGGGCGTCGGCAACGGCATGTCCGTCCTGATCTTCACCTCGATCGCCGCCCGCCTCCCCAGCGAGGGCTGGCAGATCAAGCAGACCAAGGGCTGGGGCTGGTTCGGCCTCGTCGTCCTGCTGGTCCTGGTGGTCATCACCGCGGTCGTCTTCATCGAGCAGGCGCAGCGCCGGATCCCGGTGCAGTACGCCAAGCGCATGATCGGCCGGCGGATGTACGGCGGTACCTCCACCTACATTCCGCTGAAGGTCAACCAGGCGGGTGTCATCCCGGTCATCTTCGGCTCGTCGCTGCTCTACCTGCCGCAGCTGGCGCTCCAGTTCTTCGACCAGAACAACCCGGGCAAGACCCAGGCGTGGATCCAGAACAACCTGGCCGACCCGACGAGCCCGATCTACATCACGGTCTACTTCCTGCTGATCATCTTCTTCACCTACTTCTACGTCTCGATCACGTTCAACCCGACCGAGGTCGCGGACAACATGAAGAAGTACGGCGGGTTCGTACCGGGCATCCGTCCCGGCAAGCCGACCGCGGAGTACCTCGACTTCATCCTCAGCCGGATCACCCTGCCGGGTGCGTTCTACCTCGCGATCATCTCGGTCCTGCCGAACTTCTTCTTCATCTGGCTGGACAGCCAGGCGTACGTGAACTTCCCGTTCGGTGGCACCGCCGTGCTGATCATGGTTGGCGTGGGTCTGGAGACCGTGAAGCAGATCGAGAGCCAACTCATGCAGCGGAACTACGAAGGGTTCCTGCGGTAGATGCGACTCGTTCTGGTTGGCCCGCCGGGCGCGGGCAAGGGCACACAGGCGGAGTTCATCGCCGCCCACCTCTCGGTCCCGAAGATCTCGACCGGTGACATCTTCCGGGCGAACGTCTCGCAGGGCACCCCACTCGGGGTCCAGGCCAAGAGCTTCATGGACGCGGGCAAGCTGGTTCCGGACGAGGTGACCATCAACATGGTCCGGGACCGGCTCGCCGAGCCGGACGCCGCCGAGGGCTTCCTGCTCGACGGCTTCCCGCGGACGACGCCCCAGGCCGCCGCCCTGGACAAGCTCCTCGCCGACCTGGGTACCGCGCTGGACGTGGTGCTGGAACTGGTCGTCGACGACGACGAGGTGATCCGGCGGCTCTCCGGCCGGCGTACCTGCCGGGGCTGCGGCAAGATCTGGCACGTCGAGTTCGACGCGACGACCCGGGACGGCATCTGCGACCGCTGCGGCGCGGAGCTGTTCCAGCGGGACGACGACAAGCCCGAGACGATCGCGGCCCGGCTGCGGGAGTACGCCGAGAAGACCGCTCCACTGGTCGACTACTACGGCGCCCAGGGCAAGCTGGTCGGGATCGACGCGACCGGGCCGGTCGAGGACGTCACCGTACGGGCGATCGACGCCCTGCGTTCCTACGGCGGCTGACGTCCCGCGCTCCGGCGACGGCCGGGGCCCCGCGTTCCACGGCGGCTAGAGTGCGAGGAGGGTGGGCGCTTCTGTCGTGCCCACACTCCTCGTCGACGAAAGGTAACCGCGCCATGCGCCGTCCCCAGCTGGACATCCAGCTGAAGACCCCCGAGCAGATCGAGAAGATGCGCGCCGCCGGCCTGGTGGTGGCCGCCGCCCTGCAGCGGATGCGCGAGGCGGTGGCCCCGGGGGTCAGCACCGCCGACCTCGACGCGATCGCCGAGTCGGTGATCCGGGGTGCGGGCGCGGTTCCCTCGTTCAAGGGCTACCACGGATTCCCCGCCTCGATCTGCTCCTCGGTCAACGAGCAGATCGTGCACGCCATCCCCTCGCCCAACCAGGTCCTCGGGGAGGGCGACCTGATCTCGATCGACTGCGGCGCGGTGCTGGACGGCTGGCACGGCGACGCGGCGATCACCGTCGGGGTCGGCGCGGTCGACCCGGCGCTGCTGCGCATGGCCGAGGTGGCCGAGGACGCGATGTGGGCCGGGATCGCTGCGGCGGCCCGGGGCGCGGCGAGCGGCAAGGGCCGGCTCACCGACATCTCCCACGCGGTCGAGACGGCGGTCCGCAAGCGTGGCCGGTACGGCATCGTCGACGGGTACGGCGGGCACGGCATCGGCACGGAGATGCACCAGGACCCGCACGTGCTCAACCACGGCCGTCCGGGGCGCGGGCCCCGGCTGGTCCCGGGGATCGCGCTCGCCATCGAGCCCATGATCACGATGGGCTCGCCGCGGACGGCGGAACTCGCCGACGGCTGGACGGTGGTGACCCGGGACGGGTCGGTCGCCGCGCACGTCGAGCACTCCATGGCGCTGCTGGAGGACGGCGTCTGGGTGCTCACCGCGCCCGACGGTGGCCGGGCCCGGCTGGGCGACCTGGTGACCTCCCGCCAGCCCGCCGACACGCCCGTGATCTGATCCCCGCCGGACCCACCGGACCGGGTTTCCACGGGGTCTGCCGGACCGGACTCTCCCTGCCGGATCCGCCGGAACCGCGCTCTTTCCTACCGGAACCGCCGGCCCGGAGCCACCCTGCCGGATCCCGCAGAACCGGACATCTTCCTACCGGGCCCACCGGACCGGGGTCGCCCCGCCGGGTCCCCAAGACCGGAGTCATCCGTCCGGGCGGTCGGCCCGGGTCGAGGACCCGACGCTGGCAGCGCCCGGTCCGGGTTCTTCGTCCCGATTTCAGGTGACCGGGGTGGCCGGTTTGGCGTGCGCCGGTAGGCGAGCGTACACTTTCAGATCGGCGCACAGCGTCCACTCCGGCATGCCCACCCTGCGCTTCGGTGGGAGTCGGAGCCGCGGCTGGCTCGAGCCTTCTGATGACCATCAGGGGTTCGTGTAAGGCGTTGTGAGCCGTCCGGAGGAACCGACGTCAGGACAGCGGAGGACATGCCGAAAAAAGACGGAGCCATCGAGATCGAGGGTCGAGTCATCGAGCCCCTGCCGAACGCCATGTTCCGGGTGGAGCTCGCGAACGGCCACAAGGTGCTGGCTCACATCAGCGGCAAGATGCGGCAGCACTACATCCGCATCCTGCCGGAGGACCGGGTCGTCGTCGAACTCTCGCCGTACGATCTGACCCGCGGGCGCATCGTCTACCGCTACAAGTAACCACGCCTGACGGCGGCCGGGTAGTCCCCGTGTCCGTCTTCGACGTCCGGTGTCGCGCTTCGTCGCGTCTCCGGGCCAGATGGGAAGTAAGGCAACCGTGAAGGTCAAGCCGAGCGTCAAGAGGATCTGCAACAAGTGCCGGGTCATCCGTCGGCACGGCCGGGTCATGATCATCTGCTCCGACCCGCGCCACAAGCAGCGCCAGGGCTGAACCAGGGCTGACCGACCGTCCGACGGTCGGTCGATCCGGTCCGGGCCGCGGATCCTGACACCACATCATCAGCTTGTCCCAGCCGCGAGCGGTACGCACCGCGTACTCCCACGTGGCTGACCCCCGGTCGGAGGCCGGGGCCCGTTCGGGCAACGACCACCCCGGTCGCGACGCGTCACGACGCGTCCGGTCGGCGGAGCGGTCGGAACGGGGTGGGGCGGGCTCAGACCTCCGCCAGAACACCACAAGGAGTACGCCCGCAGATGGCACGTCTAGTCGGCGTCGACCTCCCCCGCGAAAAGCGGATGGAGATCGCGCTCACCTACATCTTCGGCGTGGGCCGCACCCGCGCCCTGGAGACGCTCGCCGCCACCGGCATCTCGCCGGACAAGCGCGCTCGGGACCTCACGGACGAGGAGCTGGTCCAGCTCCGCGACCACATCGAGGGGAACTACAAGGTAGAAGGTGACCTGCGCCGCGAGGTCGCCGCTGACATCCGCCGCAAGGTCGAGATCGGCTGCTACGAGGGCATCCGGCACCGCCGGGGTCTGCCCGTCCGGGGGCAGCGGACCAGGACCAACGCGCGGACCCGGAAGGGCCCGAAGCGGACCGTCGCCGGCAAGAAGAAGCCCGGCAAGAAGTAACTAGGAGCGCACAGACTTATGCCACCGAAGGCTCGTGCCGGAGCCGCCGTCAAGAAGGTCCGGCGCAAGGAACGCAAGAACGTCGCCCACGGGCAGGCGCACATCAAGAGCACCTTCAACAACACGATCGTGTCCATCACGGACCCGACCGGTGCGGTCATCTCCTGGGCTTCCGCCGGTCAGGTCGGCTTCAAGGGCTCGCGCAAGTCGACCCCGTTCGCCGCGCAGCTGGCCGCCGAGGCCGCCGCGCGCCGGGCGATGGAGCACGGCATGCGCAAGGTCGACGTCTTCGTGAAGGGCCCCGGCTCCGGCCGGGAGACCGCGATCCGTTCGCTGCAGGCCGTCGGGCTGGAGGTCGGCCAGATCGCCGACGTCACCCCGCAGCCGCACAACGGATGCCGTCCGCCGAAGCGTCGCCGGGTCTGAGAGGTAGAGAGAGATGGCTCGTTACACCGGTGCTGACTGCCGCCGTTGCCGGCGGGAGAAGATGAAGCTGTTCCTCAAGGGCAGCAAGTGCGATGGCCCGAAGTGCCCGTTCGAGTCGCGGCCGTTCCCGCCCGGACAGCACGGCCGGGGCCGCACCAAGGAGACGGAGTACCTGCTCCAGCTCCGCGAGAAGCAGAAGGCCCGCCGCGTGTACGGCGTGCTGGAGAAGCAGTTCCGCGGGTACTACGAGGAGGCCGTGGCCAAGCAGGCCAAGACCGGTGAGGTCCTCCTGCAGATCCTCGAGTCGCGGCTGGACAACGTGGTCTACCGGGCTGGCTACGCCAAGTCCCGGGACATGGCCCGTCAGCTGGTCAAGCACGGCCACTTCACGGTGAACGGCAAGAAGGTCGACATCCCGTCGTTCCGCGTGAAGGAGCACGACATCATCGAGGTCCGGGGCAAGAGCAAGGAGCTCACCCCGTTCATCGTGGCGCAGGCCGAGGCCGGCTCGAAGACGGTGCCGGCCTGGCTGGAGGCCATCCCCAGCCAGATGAAGGTTCTGGTGCACTCGCTCCCGGCCCGGCAGGTCATCGACACGCAGGTCCAGGAGCAGCTGATCGTCGAGCTCTACTCGAAGTAGTCGGAGCTCGTTGCGGTGGTCCGTCCCGTTCCGGGGCGGACCACCGGAACAGTTTGTCGTGGGCGTCATATGGCGGGCGCCCCGGAAGAGAAGAGAAGACATGCTCATCAGCCAGCGACCGACCCTCTCCGAAGAGTCGATCAACGAGACCCGGTCCCGGTTCACCATCGAGCCGCTGGAGCCGGGCTTCGGCTACACCCTGGGCAACTCGCTGCGGCGTACGCTGCTGTCGTCCATCCCGGGTGCGGCGGTCACCTCGATCAAGATCGACGGCGTGCTGCACGAGTTCACCACGATCCCCGGCGTCAAGGAGGACGTGGTCGAGCTCGTCATGAACATCAAGGAGCTCTGCGTCAGCTCCGAGCACGACGAGCCGGTCAGCATGTACCTGCGCAAGCAGGGGCCGGGCGACGTGACCGCGGGCGACATCCAGCCCCCGGCCGGCGTCTCGGTGCACAACCCGGACCTGAAGCTCGCCACCCTCAACGGCAAGGGCCGGCTCGACATGGAGCTGACCGTCGAGCGGGGTCGTGGCTACGTCACCGCCGCGCAGAACAAGCAGGCCGGCGCGGAGATCGGCCGGATCCCGGTCGACTCGATCTACTCGCCGGTCCTCAAGGTCACCTACCGCGTCGAGGCGACCCGGGTCGAGCAGCGGACCGACTTCGACCGGCTGATCATCGACGTCGAGACCAAGCCGTCGATGGGCCCGCGTACCGCGCTGGCCTCCGCCGGTTCGACGCTGGTGGAGCTCTTCGGGCTGGCCCGTGAGCTGGACGAGACCGCCGAGGGCATCGACATCGGGCCGTCCCCGCAGGACGCGCAGCTGGCGGCGGACCTGGCCCTGCCGATCGAGGAGCTGGACCTCACCGTCCGCTCCTACAACTGCCTCAAGCGTGAGGGCATCAACACCGTTGGTGAGCTCATCGGGCGCACCGAGGCCGACCTCCTCGACATCCGCAATTTCGGTCAGAAGTCGATCGACGAGGTCAAGATGAAGCTCGCCGGGATGGGGCTGGGCCTGAAGGACTCCGCGCCCAACTTCGACCCGGCACACGTCGTGGACACCTTCGGCGAGGCTGACTACGACACCGACGACTACCGCGAGACCGAGCAGCTGTAACCGCGGCTGAGCATCTAAACGAGGAGCACCAACCATGCCCACGCCCACCAAGGGCCCCCGCCTCGGCGGCAGCCCCGCGCACGAGCGGCTGATGCTGGCCAACCTGGCCACCGCGCTGTTCCAGCACGGCAAGATCCAGACCACCGAGACGAAGGCCCGGCGGCTGCGTCCGCTGGCCGAGCAGCTCATCACCAAGGCCAAGCGCGGTGACCTGGCCTCGCGGCGGCGGGTGCTGGGCGTCGTCAAGGACAAGGACGTGGTCTACGCCCTGTTCGACCAGATCGCGCCCCGGTACGCCAACCGCAACGGTGGCTACACCCGGATCGTGAAGACCGGTCCGCGCAAGGGTGACGCCGCGCCGATGGCGATCATCGAGCTGGTCGAGGAGCTTCAGGTCGCCGAGGCCAAGGCGAACCGGAAGACCGCCGCCCGCAAGGCCGCGCAGCAGGACAAGGTCGAGGCGCTCGCCCCGGCCGAGGAGGCGCCGCAGGCCAAGGGCGACCAGGACGCCGAGGCGCCGGTGTCGGCGTCCGGTGACACCGCCGCCGCCCGCGAGGACAGCGACGAGGCCGGCGAGAACGACAAGGCCTGAGCAGTTTGCCCCACCATCGGGCCCGGCACCCTTCGGGGTGTCGGGCCCGACGCATGACACGGAGGTACGAGTGGAGGAGCGGATCCGGCTCCGGCTGGACGTTGCGTACGACGGCGGCGGTTTCTCCGGATGGGCCGCCCAGCCGGAGCGGCGGACGGTGGCCGGGGTGCTCACCGCGACCCTGGATCTGGTCCTCGGGGCGGGCACCGCGACCGGGCTGACCGTGGCCGGCCGGACCGACGCCGGGGTGCACGCCTCCGGGCAGGTGTGTCACCTCGACCTGCCCGCCGAGGTGTGGCAGACGCACCAGGGCGCGTTGCTGCGCCGGCTGGCCCGACTGCTCCCGGCGGACGTGCGGGTCCGGGCGATGACCGAGGTGCCGGCCGACTTCGACGCCCGCTTCTCGGCGACCTTCCGCCGCTACGAGTACCGGGTGACGGACGCCCGGTGGGGCGCGGAGCCGCTGCGCCGGCACGAGGTGCTCGCCTGGCCGCGGCCGCTGGACCTGACCGCGCTGAACGCGGCGGCGGCCGGACTGGTGGGGGAGCACGACTTCGCCGCGTACTGCAAACGCAAGGACAACGCCACCACGCTGCGCGAGGTGACCCGGCTGGACTGGCGACGGGACCCGGACGGGCTGCTGGTCGCCACCGTCCAGGCGGACGCGTTCTGCCAGGCGATGGTGCGCAGCCTGGTCGGGGCGATGCTGGTCGCCGGGGACGGCCGGCGACCGGTCGACTGGCCGGCGGGCCTGCTCACCCGACGGGAACGGTCGAACGAGGTGACCGTGGCCCCCGCCCACGGACTGACCCTGGTCGCGGTCGGCTACCCGGACGACCCGACCGAGTACGCCCGCCGTGCCGACCTCACCCGTCGCCTGCGGGTGCCGACCGCCTCCTGACCGAGGCCGGCTGGCCGGTCTGCCCGGTGCCGGTCCGGCTGACCGGTACCGGCTCAGTCGTCGTTCGAGCTGGACGGGCCGGGCCGGCGGCTCCCGGTCGACTCCGGGTTGGGCTGGACGAGGTCGCCGTCGGCCCGACGCTCCAGCACCCCCTGGTCGAGGTGGAGCTTGATCAGGTCGTGCAAGACCTGCTTCGCTTCCGGGTCGTCCGCGCCGACCTGCTGTCCGTCCGCCCGGACCACCAGGCAGTAGGCGATGTAGTGGCCGCGTACCTGCCAGGCCACCCGGGCCGCGGAGCTGGTCAGCACCTCGGTTTCGTCGCCGGCCTCCAGCGCGAGGAACCGGCCCTGACCCTGTTGCAGCATCTCCCGGATCCGTTCCCGCACCCGCTCGGCAGTGGTCCGGTCGGTGAGGTTGAACAACCCGGCGGTGGCCAGGTGTGCCCCGTCCGGAGCCCGTACGGTGCCGCGGACGACCTGGTTGCAGCCGAGCCGGACCAACAGGTCGGCGATTTCGTCGGTGGCCGCCACCGCACAACTCGCGCTGGAGTGGGTCCGGAGGACCTGGTACGCCGGTTGCCCGTCGGCGACGACCAGTTGGCGGCCCGGGAAGACCTCCTTCGCGGTCAGCGGCAACGGGTCGGTGTCGCGGGAGTCCAGGTCGGCCTGCGCCGGCGCCTCGGTGCGGGCCGTGTCGGGCTGCGTCGCCGGCGGGCTCTGCGGGTCGGTCGTCGACTGCCGTTCCAACAGCACGGCGGCGGTGCCCAGGCCGCAGATGGCCAGCAGCACCACGACCGCCGCGCCACCCACCACCACCTGCCAGAGCCGCCCGCCCAGTCGGCCCAGGCGCAGGGTCGGGTGCACCACGGCGGACGCCGGCGCCAGTGGTGGTGTCGCCTCCGGCCCGTTCGACTGAGGTCCGACCGGCCCGGCGGGTGCCTGAGCCATCTCGTCGGACGCCTGAGCCGTCTCCTCAGGCGCCGCCACCGGCGCGAAAGAGTGTGGCGCTGCCACGCCCGGGGCCGGCGCGACCGGTGCGGGCGGCGTCGGCTCGACCGGGAGCAGGGCCGGCATGGTGGCCGGTGGGGGCATGGGCATGCCGTGGGGTGGTGCTGTCGCGCCTGGGTGCGGTGCGACCGGGTGCGGTGCCGGGTCGGCCGGGTGCGGGGCCGACTCGGGATGTGGTACCGCCGCCGCTGGCGACGCGATCGGTGTGAACGGCATCGACTCTGCCGGAAGTGGGATCGGCGTGGTGGGGTGTGGCGCTGCCGCGACCGGTGTCGACTCAACCGGAAGTGGGATCGGCGTGGTGGCCGGTGGGGGCATGGCGTCATGGAGCGGTACCGCCGTGCCTGGGTGCGGCCCGACGGGTGTCGGCTCGAACGGTGTCGGTTCGGCCGGATGTGGCGTCGATGTGGCGTACGGCGCTGCTGCGGCCGGGTAGGGCTCGACCGGTGTCGGCTCGGCCGGATGTGGCGTCGACGTGGCGTACGGCGCTGCCGCGGCCAGGTACGGCTCGACCGGCGTTGGTTCGACCGGGTGCGGGGTCGGCGGTGTAGCGGGTGGTGCGGCCACGTACGGGGACGGTGGGGCCGTGGGCATGGTGGGGTGCGGTGCTGCCATGGCCGACGGCGGTGTGGCCGGTGGGGATGTGGGCATGGCGTGGGGTGGCGGGGCCACAGCCGGCGGCAGCCCGGCTGACGATGGTGCGGCCGGCGGTGGCGCAGCCGGACGATGCGCGGCCCGAGCATGCGCGGACGGTAGGGGGGCCGGCACGACCGGGGGCGGCACCGGGACGACATCCCGGGCCGGTTCGACCACCCGGGGCACGACCGGCAGGTCGGGCGTCGGGAAGCGGGAGGGTGAGGGGCCAGCGGAGGCGCGTCGCGCGCCACCCGCCGACGGGTCGGCTCCGGCGTGCGGAAGCCCGTGCAGCGCGTCCTCATCGGACTCGTACCGGTACACCATGTGCCATAGATTAATGGCATTGCCCCTTTTTAAGGCGTAAAACGGGGTAATTGTCGTTGAAAGTCGTTTGAAGTCGGGTCGATCCACCGCCGGTGCCGGAGCCTCCACCCCGGTACGCGAGAATGCGGACGTGACCGGCGACCACTACTTCAGCTCGCATCCCGCGAGCCCGTCCCAGCCACGGCAGGTCGAGTTCTCCGTCGCCGGGCGCGACTACACCCTGGACTCCGCCGGCGGCGTCTTCTCGGCCGACCGTCTCGACGCGGGCACCGCCGTCCTTCTGCGCAAGGCCGAGCTGCCCGCGCCGGAGACCAGCGGAACCCTGCTCGACCTCGGCTGCGGGTTCGGGCCGATCGCCTGTGTCCTCGCCACCCACGCTCCCGGGGCGACGGTCTGGGCGGTCGACGTCAACGAACGCGCCCGGGAACTCACCGCCGGCAACGCCGCCCGGGTCGGGGCCACCGGCCGGGTACGGGTGGCCGCACCGGACGACGTACCTGACGGGGTGAGCTTCGCGCAGCTCTGGTCGAACCCGCCGATCCGGGTCGGCAAGGAGGAACTGCACACCCTGCTGCGGCGTTGGCTGCCCCGGCTCGCCCCGGACGGGGTGGCCTGGCTGGTGGTGGCCCGGCATCTGGGCGGCGACTCCCTGCACCGCTGGCTCACCGACGAGGGCTGGCAGGTCGGCCGGCACGCCAGTCAGAAGGGCTACCGAGTGCTTCGCGTCACCCGGTAAATCGTTGTCCCGTCCCCGGTCCGCTCGGGCAGGATGCCGACGTGGGATACGTGGACGTGGCTGGCGTGGCGCACACCCTGCCGGACGGGCGGGAACTCTTTGCCGACGTGTCGTTCCGGGTCGGTGAGGGGGCCAAGGTCGCCCTGGTCGGGCCGAACGGGGCTGGCAAGACGACCCTGCTGCGGATGGTCGCCGGTGACCTGTCGGTCAAGGTCGGCAGCATCGCCCGGTTCGGCGGGCTGGGCGTGATGCGCCAGTTCATCGGCATGATCGGCGACGAGTCCACCCTCGCCGACCAGGCGCTCGGCCTCACCCCGCCCACCCTGCGCGACGCTGGCCGCCGGCTGGCCGAAACCGAGGCGGCCATGCGGACCGCCGAGATCCGCGGCAAGTACAGCACCGCCGCCGGCAAGGCGCAGCTCGCGTACGCGGACGCGCTGGCCGCCTGGGGCGAGGCCGGCGGGTACGAGGCCGAGGTGCTCTTCGACACCGTCGCCACCATCGTGCTCGGCCTGCCCTGGGACGCCGCCCGGGAGCGTCCGGTCCGGACACTCTCCGGAGGCCAGCAGAAACGCTTCGCCCTGGAGTTGCTGCTGCGCGGCACCGAGGAGGTGCTCCTGCTCGATGAGCCGGACAACTTCCTCGACGTGCCCGGCAAACGCTGGCTGGAGGCGCGGCTGCGCGAGTCCGCCAAGTCGGTGCTCTACGTCTCGCACGACCGGGAGCTGCTGGCCCAGACCGCCGACCGGGTGGTCGCCGTCGAGGGCGGCAGCGCCTGGGTGCACCCGGGCAGCTTCACGACCTGGTACGACGCCCGGGTGGCCCGGCATGCCCGCCTCGACGAACTGCGCAAGCGGTGGGACGAGGAACACCAGAAGCTGCGCGAGATGATGCTGATGTACAAGCAGAAGGCCGCGTACAACTCGGACATGGCCTCGCGTTACCAGTCCGCGCAGACCCGGTTGCGCAAGTTCGAGGAGGCCGGGCCGCCGCCCGTACCGCCGAAGGAGCAGGACATCCGGATGCGCCTGACCGGCGGACGGACCGGCAAGCGCGCGGTGGTCTGCGACCAGCTCGAGATGGACGGCCTGACCTACCCCTTCGACCTGGAGATCTGGTACGGCGACCGGATCGCGGTGCTCGGCGCGAACGGCACCGGCAAGTCGCACTTCCTGCGGCTGCTGGCCCGGGGCGGCACCGATCCGGACCCGGCCAACGGCCCGGTCGACGGGGCCGCCGCGCTGGCGCCGGTCGCCCACGACGGGGTGGCCCGCCTCGGTGCCCGGGTCCGCCCCGGCCACTTCTCGCAGACCCACGACCGCCCCGAGCTGATGGCGAAGACCCTCGTCGAGGTCCTCTGGCGGGGTGACGATCACCGGGCCGGCCTGGACCGGCACGCGGCGATGGCCGCGCTCGGCCGGTACGAGCTGGCCGCCCAGGGCGACCAGCGGTTCGGCACGCTCTCCGGCGGGCAGCAGGCCCGGTTCCTGGTGTTGCTGCTGGAGCTGTCCGGCGCGACCCTGCTGCTGCTCGACGAGCCCACCGACAACCTCGACCTGGCCTCCGCCGAGGCCCTGGAGGAGGGGCTGAAGGCGTTCGCCGGCACGGTGGTCGCGGTCACCCACGACCGCTGGTTCACCCGCTCCTTCGACCGCTTCCTCCTCTTCGCCGGTGACGGCGAGGTCCGGGAGACCCCCGAGCCGGTCTGGGACGTCAGCTGACCTCGGGCGGTTGCGGGTTGGGGCGGTAGCAGGCGGGGTGGTAGCAGTTCTGGGGTGGTAGCAGCTTTGGGTGGTAGCAGGGGACCCTTGTTACCGCTTTTTGAGTAGCAGGGGACCCCTGCAACCAGCGCACCCTAGAGTTGATCTCGTGACAGAGATGACCTACCGCCGGTTGGGCGACTCGGGGCTCGTGGTGTCCGTGGTCGGTGTCGGCTGCAACAACTTCGGTCGCAAGCTCGACCAGGCCGGCACCCGGGCGGTGGTGGACGCCGCCATCGACGCCGGCATAACCCTTTTCGACACCGCTGACATCTACGGCGAGCCGAAGGGCGCGTCGGAGGAGGTGCTCGGCGCGGCGCTGAAGGGCCGCCGCGACGACGTCGTGCTGGCCACCAAGTTCGGCATGGACATGCAGGGCCTGAACGGCCCGGACCACGACGCCCGGGGGGCCCGCCGGTACGTCGTCCGGGCGGTCGAGGCGTCGCTGCGCCGGCTCGGCACCGACCACATCGACCTCTACCAGCTGCACGAACCCGACCCGGGCACGCCGATCGAGGAGACGCTTGCCGCCCTGGACGACCTGGTTCGCGCGGGCAAGGTGCGTTACCTGGGCAACTCCAACTTCGCCGGCTGGCAGATCGCCGACGCCGACTGGACCGCCCGGACCGCCGGCACGCACCGGTTCGTCAGCGCGCAGAACCGGTACAGCCTGCTGGAGCGGGAGGTGGAGACCGAGGTGGTGCCGGCGTGCGAGCGGTTCGGCCTCGGCCTGCTGCCGTTCTTCCCGCTCGCCGACGGCCTGCTCACCGGCAAGTACCGGCGTGGGGAGCAGCCGCCGTCGGGCAGCCGGCTCGCCGGGAGCGGACGGTACGCGCAGCGCCTCGCCACCGCCGACTGGGACACCATCGAGGCCATCGGGGCGTACGCCGACCAGCGGGGGCTCACCCTGCTCCAGGTGGCCATCGGCGGGCTGGCCGCCCAGCCGGCGGTGACGTCGGTGATCGCTGGCGCCACCACGCCGGAGCAGGTACGCGCCAACGCCGCGGCCGGCGCCTGGCAGCCGGACGCCGACGACCTGGCCGCCCTGCGCGCGCTCCTCTGACCAACCCCGGACCCCGCCGCCCGACTCCGGGGGCGGCGGGCCGGTCGGATCAGCCCAGGCCGTTGACCTGGGTCGCGGGTCGTCCGCGCAGCGCGGCGGCCACCATCCGGACCGTCCGGACGGGGTGTCGGAGTACGTCGTCGGCGGTGCAGCGGACCACCCGCCAGCCCGCCGCGCGGAGCGCGTGGAACCGGGTCGCCTCCTGGCGGAGCAGGTCCGGTTCCCGAGGCGGGCCGGGCTCGTACTCGACGGCGACCCGCCGGCCGGGATAGGCGAGGTGCACCCGGCCGACGAACTTTCCACCGGCGTCGTGCACGTCGTACCGCACGAGTGGTGTGGGCAACCCGGCGTCGAGCAGGAGCAGTCGCAGCCGGGTCTCCATCGGGGCGCCGGCGACCGGCTCGACCACGGAGAGCACCTCCCGCAGCAGCGGCAGGCCGGGCCAGCCGGCGCGCTGGGTCGCGTACTCGCGCAGTGCGGACAGATCCACCGCGCGGTGGTGCAGCAGCGCGTCGACAGCCACCACCGCCTCGGTGCGGGGTGGCCGGCGACCGAGGTCGAAGGCCGTCCGGAGCGCGGTGGTGACGGGTAGTCCCTCGTGGACGGTGAGATCGGACTCCGCCAGGACCGAGCGGGTGACGGCGACCCGGGAGTGCGGGCGCATCCGGGCCGCGCGGGGCAACACCACGGTGACCGGCGCGTCCCCCGGAGGCAGTCCCGCGCCCCACAGGTACGCCGCGCTCGGTCCGGCGAGCGCGGCCCCGGCCGGGAGCACCAGCGCCACGGCCTCGCACCACATGCGATGGTTGTCCGGCCGGTGGGCGGCCCGGTGCACGTAGACATCGGGCAGCAGACGCTGCCAGGCGAGCCCGCGCAACATCGTCCAGGTGAGAAGGCCGTTGCCCACGGCGGTGCTACCGCGGAAGGGCCGGGATTCGAGACCGGGCGGAACCTGGGGTAGGCGCGGCATCAGGACAGCATGACGTGACCAGAGGGTGACGCGCTGCCCCCGAAGGGTAATTGTGAGATTTTTTCCACTGTCGCCACTGCCGGAAAACCGTCCCGACCTGCGGAAATGTGGCCGCCGCGTGCTTGGCGGATTTCCTGATCCGTCGTACGGTGTGGCACGCAAGTAACCCACGGGAGCCCGGTGGACCGGGCTGAGAGGGGGGCTGGGAGCCCCCGACCGTCGAACCTGATCCGGGTAATGCCGGCGCAGGGAGGAGAAGTTGCCATGCCGTCCCTTGGCCGACTGCACCTTGTCACCGACACCCGCCCCGGACGCGATCCGCTCGCCGTGGTCCGGGCCGCCCTCGGCATCGCCGGTCCCGAGCTGGTGGTGCAGGTCCGGGTCGAGGACTCCGCCACCGACCGTGAGGCGTACGACCTGACGGGCCGGATCCTCGACCTGTGCGCGCCGGCCGGCGCGACGTGCCTGGTCAACGACCGGTTGCACGTGGCGATCGCGGTCGGCGCGGCGGGCGGCCACGTGGGCGCGGACGATCTGCCGGTCGACGCGGCCCGCCGGATACTCGGCCCCGACGCGGTGCTCGGCGCGAGCGCCCGGGACCCGGTCGTCGCTGCGCGGGCGGTCGCCGCCGGGGCCGGCTACCTCGGCGTCGGCCCCTGTCACCCGACCGCCACGAAGGACGGCCTGCCGGCACCGATCGGTGTGGACGGGATACGCGCGGTGGCCGAGGCGGTACCGGTACCGGTGCCGGTGATCGCCATCGGCGGAGTGACCGCGGCGACGGTGCCGGCGCTGCGCGCCGCCGGGGCGTACGGGGTAGCGGTGGTCGGGGCGCTCTCCACCGCCGCCGACCCGGCCCGCGTGACCGCCGAACTGCTCGGAGCCCTCAGGTGGTAGCAGGGGACCCTTGCTCATCAAAAAGCGGTAACAGGGGTCCCCTCCTTGCACCGGAGGTGGCGGTGGTGGGGGGTGGGGCCGTGGGGTGGGCGGTGGCTTGGCGCTGCGCCGCCCGGGGAATGTCGGTGACCGTGCACGACCCGGCGTCCGGGTCGGGGGCGTCCACCGTGGCCGCCGGGATGCTCGCCCCGGTCGCCGAGGCGTACTTCGGGGAGAGCGCGCTGACCGGGCTGCTCGTCGCGTCCGCCGCCCGCTGGCCGACGTTCGCCGCCGAGCTGACCGCCGCCAGCGACGTCGACCTGGGGTACCGCACCGAGGGCACCCTGATCGTCGGGCTCACCGGTGACGACCTGGCCGAGGTGCGCCGGCTCGGGGCGTACCAGCAGGAGCTGGGGCTGCCGGTCACTCTGCTGCGCCCCAGTGGGCTGCGGGTCCGCGAGCCGGCGCTCGCCCCCCGGGTGCGCGGCGGTGCGTTCGCCCCCGGCGACCACCAGGTCGACCCCCGCCGCCTGCTGGTGGCCCTGCGGTCCGCCGCCGAGCGGGCCGGCGCGGTGCTGGTCGAGGCCTCGGTCGACCAGCTCGGCGAGCTGGCCGCGCCGGCCGTCGTGGTCGCCGCAGGCTGCGGCACCGCCGCCCTCACCGGCCTGCCGATCCGGCCGGTGAAGGGGCAGATCCTCCGGCTCCGCGCGCCCGGTGGCGGCCCGCCGGGCTTCCGGCACGTCGTCCGGGGGTACGTCGACGGCGAGCAGGTGTACGTCGTGCCCCGGGCCGACGGGGAGGTGGTGGTCGGGGCGACCGTCGAGGAGCGGACGGATCCGGCCGTCACCGCCGGGGCGGTGCTGCGGCTGCTCCGGGCGGCCGTCGACCTGCTGCCCGAGCTGGCCGAGTACGACCTGGTCGAGACGACCGTCGGATTCCGTCCCGGCACCCCGGACAACGCCCCGGTCCTCGGCGCGCTCCCCGGCCGACCCGGGGTGCTCGTCGCGGCGGGCCACCACCGGCACGGCATCGTGCTCACCCCGGTCACCGCCGACCTGGTCGCCGACCTGGTCACCACCGGGGCCCCCGACCCGATGCTCGCCCCCTTCACCCCGGACCGGTTCGCCCCGCCCATGCGGCCGGCGACCGGTCCGTGACTCCACGAAGGCGTGTCCCGCACGGGTCCGTGCACTCGGAGCGCGACACGGGAGCCCGTGATCTGCAACGGAAGGACGACAGGTGGAACTGACGGTCAACGGCGTCGGGCGGAGCCTGCCCGACACGGCGACGGTGGTGGACCTGGTTCGCGCGGTCACCGCCGACCATCGCGGGGTGGCGGTCGCGGTCAACGGCGAGGTGGTGCCCCGGACCGGCTGGCCGGCCACGGCGCTGCGCGACGGTGACCGGGTCGAGGTGCTCAGCGCGGCGCAGGGCGGGTGAGCGCGGTGTCCTTCCTCCTCGGCGGTACGACGTTCACGTCCCGGCTGATCCTGGGCACCGGTGGCGCGGCCAACCTGCACGTGCTGGAACGGGCGATCCGTGCCTCCGGCACCGAACTGGTCACCCTGGCGCTGCGCCGGGTCGACCCGACCAGCGGGCACGGCGGCCTGCTGGACCTACTCGACCGGTGCGGGGTGCGGCTGCTGCCCAACACCGCCGGTTGCTACACGGCCGGGGAGGCGGTGAAGGTCGCCCACCTGGCCCGGGACGCGTTCGACACCGACTGGGTGAAGCTAGAGGTGATCGGCGACGAGCGGACGCTCCTGCCCGACGGGGTGGAACTGCTGCGCGCCGCCGAACAGCTCGTCGACGACGGGATCACCGTCCTGCCGTACACCTCGGACGATCCGGTGCTGGCCCGGCGGCTGGCCGACGTGGGCTGTGCGGCGGTGATGCCGGCCGGCGCGCCGATCGGCTCCGGCCTCGGCGTCACCAATCCACACCACATCAGGCTGATCCGGCAGGAGGTCGACGTGCCGGTGATCCTGGACGCCGGCATCGGCACCGCCAGCGACGCCGCGCTCGCCATGGAACTCGGCTGTGACGCGGTGCTGCTGGCCAGCGCGGTCACCCGGGCCGCAGACCCGGAGGCGATGGCCGGCGCGATGCGCCACGCCGTCGAGGCCGGACGTCTCGCGTACCGGGCCGGTCGGATCCCGCGTCGTTTCCACGCCCTGGCCTCCACACCCGACGAAGGACGGCCAGACCTGTGACGACGCAGACCGCCCGGGTGGATCGGAGCACGCACGAGCCCCGACCGGGGCCGTCCATGGGCGCCATCCCCACCGGGGTCGTCGCACTGACCGACCGGCGGCTGGCTCGACGGCCACTGCCCGAGGTCGTGGCGGCGGCGGTGGCCGGGGGAGTGCGCTGGGTGGTGCTGCGCGAGAAGGACCTGCCCCGGCCCGAGCGGGCCGCCCTCGCCGCCGAACTCCGGGCGATCCTGGCCGAGGCGGGCGGCACCCTGGTCGTCGCCGGCCCCGACCCGCTGGACGGGGACGCCGTCCACCTGCCGGCCGCCGGCCCGTACCCGCCGCCGGACCTCCCGCTGGTCGGCCGATCCGGCCACGATCGGGCCGAACTGGCCCGACTCACCACCGAGGACTACGTCACCGTCTCGCCCGTCCATCCCACCCGCACCAAACCCGGGTACGGACCACCCCTGCACCCCGAAGGACTCGCCGACCTGATCCGGGCCAGCCCGGTGCCGGTGCTCGCCCTCGGCGGCATCGAGACCCCCGACCAGGTGCACGCCTGCGTCGCGGCCGGCGCCGTCGGCGTGGCAGTGCTCGGCGCCCTCATGCGCGCCGAACACCCAGCCCAGGCAGCAACGGCACTGACCCGCGCCTTCGAAGAGGCGGTCACCACGCTGACCCGCGCCTTCGCGGAGGCGGCCACCCCCGAACCACGAACCCGGCACGCCGAGCCGAAGATCTCCGACCCAGGGCAGCGGCCAGCCGTGGCCACGGATGCCGTCTCCAACGCAGGGCTGCGGCCGGGCGTGACCACGGCGGGATCAAGCCTGACCGCCCAGAGTGGGCACGTCCGGCCGCAGCCCTCCACCGCAACCACCGCGCCGGGCGGCCAACCGCGGCCCTCCACCGCAACCACCGAGGGAGCCGCGCAGGACGGACGCAGACAGTGACCCCGACGCAGCCTCCGACCGTACGCACCTGGAGTGAACGGGTGACCCCGACGACCGTGCTCACCGTCGCCGGCTCCGACTCCGGTGGCGGTGCCGGCATCCAGGCCGACCTGAAGGTCTTCGCCGCGCTCGGCGCGTACGGCACCAGCGTGGTCACTGCCGTGACCGCGCAGAACACCCGGGGCGTGGACGCCGTTCTGCCGCTGCCGCCGGCCACGGTCACCGACCAGCTCGACAGCGTGCTCGGCGACTTCCGGGTCCGGGCGGTCAAGACCGGCATGCTCGGCACCCCGGCGATCGCCGACGCGGTGGCCGGGGCGGCCCGGGCCGGGCGGCTGCCGAACCTGGTCGTCGACCCGGTGCTCGTCGCCACCAGCGGACACCGGCTCGGCGTGGTCGGCGCGGTCGAGCGGCTGCTGCCGTACGCGCTGGTGGTGACGCCGAACCGCGCGGAGGCCGAGGCCCTCACCGGAGCGCCGGTGACCACGGTCGGGGAGATGGTCGTCGCCGCCGAGGCGTTGGCCGCCGGCGGCCCGGCGTACGTCGTGGTCACCGGGGGCGACGTGGCCGCCGACGACGAGGCGGTCGACGTGCTGCACGGGCCCGGCGGCACCACCGTGCTCCGTGCGCCCCGGGTGGACACCCGGCACCACCACGGCACCGGCTGTTCGTTCTCGGCGGCGATCGCCGTCCGACTGGCAGCGGGCGACCCGGTGCCGACGGCGGTGGCGACCGCCAAGGAGTACGTCACCCGTGCGCTGACCGGCGCGCGGGACTGGGAACTGGGCGCGGGACGCGGCCCGCTGGACCACTTCGGCTGGTCCTGACGACCACCAGGGAGGCTGTCATGCAGGCACGACGCAAGGTCTACGTCGAGGGGTCCCGACCGGATGTCCGGGTGCCCTTTGCCGAGGTGGAGCTGACCGGGGACAACCCGCCGGTGCGGCTCTACGACACCTCCGGCCCCGGCTCCGACCCGGAGGTCGGGCTGCCGCCGCTGCGCGGGCCGTGGATCGCCGAGCGCGGCGACGTCGCCCCGGTGCGCGGGGCCGGCACCCCGCTCGCGGGCGTGGCCGGGCGGCGGCCCACCCAGCTCGGGTACGCGCGGGCGGGGATCGTGACCCCGGAGATGGAGTTCGTGGCGATCCGGGAGGGTGTGACCCCGGAGTTCGTCCGGGACGAGATCGCGGCCGGGCGGGCGGTGCTGCCGCTCAACATCAACCACCCGGAGTGCGAGCCGGCGATCATCGGGAAGGCGTTCCTGGTCAAGGTGAACGCCAACATCGGCACCTCGGCGGTCACCTCCTCGGTCGCCGAGGAGGTGGAGAAGCTGACCTGGGCGACCCGGTGGGGCGCGGACACCGTGATGGACCTCTCCACCGGCAAACGGATCCACGAGACCCGGGAGGCGGTCGTCCGCAACTCGCCGGTGCCGATCGGGACGGTGCCGATCTACCAGGCGCTGGAGAAGGTCGGCGGTGACCCGGTGAAGCTGACCTGGGAGGTGTTCCGGGAAACCGTGGTCGAGCAGGCCGAGCAGGGCGTCGACTACATGACGGTGCACGCCGGGGTGCTGCTGCCGTACGTGCCGCTGGCCGTCGACCGGGTGACCGGGATCGTCTCCCGGGGCGGGTCCATCATGGCCGCCTGGTGCCTGGCCCACCACGAGGAGAACTTCCTCTACACCCACTTCGCCGAACTCTGCGAGATCCTGGCGCGCTACGACGTCACCTTCTCCCTCGGCGACGGGCTGCGGCCGGGCTCGATCGCGGACGCCAACGACGAGGCCCAGTTCGCCGAGCTGCGCACCCTCGGTGAGCTGACCCGCGTCGCCTGGGAACACGACGTGCAGGTGATGATCGAGGGTCCGGGGCACGTGCCGATGCACAAGATCAAGGAGAACGTGGACCTCCAGCAGGAGTGGTGCCACCAGGCCCCGTTCTACACGCTCGGCCCGCTGACCACCGACATCGCGCCCGCGTACGACCACATCACGTCGGCCATCGGCGCGGCGATGATCGGCATGTTCGGCACCGCGATGCTCTGCTACGTGACGCCGAAGGAGCACCTCGGACTGCCCGACCGGGACGACGTGAAGGCCGGCGTGATCGCGTACAAGATCGCGGCGCATGCGGCGGACCTGGCCAAGGGGCACCCCGGTGCGCAGGCCCGGGACGACGCGCTCTCCAAGGCCCGGTTCGAGTTCCGCTGGGAGGACCAGTTCAACCTTTCGCTGGACCCGGAGACCGCGCGGGCGTACCACGACGCGACCCTGCCCGCCGAGCCGGCGAAGACCGCGCACTTCTGCTCGATGTGCGGGCCGAAGTTCTGTTCGATGAAGATCACGCAGGAGCTGAAGGACTACGCGGCCCGGGGCATGCGGGACAAGTCCGCGGAGTTCGCCGCCTCGGGAGGTCGGGTCTATCTGCCGTTGGCCTGACCGTCGGT
The DNA here is from genome assembly GCF_900090325.1 of Micromonospora pallida. NCBI lineage: Bacteria > Bacillati > Actinomycetota > Actinomycetes > Micromonosporales > Micromonosporaceae > Micromonospora > Micromonospora pallida. Next base: position 6,864,651 of record NZ_FMHW01000002.1, read on the forward strand.
CGGGGAACCCCGCCGATCTCAGTCCTGCTGGTGCCGTCCGGTGGAGCGGAGGGTGCGCCGTTCACCCGGTTCCAGGGGGGCGCTGTCCGGCTGGCCCAACTGGGCGACCCAGTCGACGTACTCCTCGTCCTGTGGGAGCAGGGCCGTCTCGTCCGCCTCCGGCCGGTCCCCGGCGGCCGAGCCGCCCCGGAGCCGGTCAGGCCGGAGCAGGCCACGCAGTCGGCGGAGCCCTCCGGTGGTCGGGTCGCCCTGGTCACCGGTGCTCCCGGCGGGACCGGTCGGGACCGCCTCGCCCACCGGGCCGGTGTCGACCACGCTGCCCGTCGGATCACTGGGCGGCCGGGCCGGCCCCTCGTCGGCGGCGTGTCGACCCTGGGTGGGCAGCGACCAGTTCAGGCCACCGGGCTCCGCGCCGCCGGACGGCCCCGGCTGTTCGCGTGCCCCCCACAGGCCCGGTTCGGTACGGGGAGCCTCGGGAAACCTGCCGGCCGGCTCACGGTCGGTGTCGACGGACGACGTCCCGGCCGCCCCGGCACCGGTCGAGCCGGAGACGTGTCCCCAGGGCGCGTCGGGTCCGGTCGGCACCTGGTGGGACACCGGCGTCGGGTCGGGATCGGGGCCGGAGCGCGCCGACGCGTCCGGTCCCGGCGGGAGTCCGGTGGACGCCGGCGTCGGGTCGGTCTCGCCGGTCGGGCGGGGCGACGGCACGGACGGCACGCCGCTGTCGACCGGCAGGGGCCGCAGGATGTCGGTCGGCGCGATGGCGTCACTGCGGGACCGGCCCCAGCCCAGCGGAGGCCAGCGCAGCAGGTTGTCGGCGGTCAGCGGCGGCCGGCCCAGCAGGGCGGCACCGGCCGCCCCGAGCGCCCCGGCCAGCACCGCGAGCAGCGCGGCGCGGTAGGGCGTGGACTGGTAGCCGTCGTCGCCCCGCCCCGGGCCGGCGAGCAGGTAGACGACCGCGACCAGCACCGGCCCCGCCACCCCGCTGACGATGCCGAGCAGCGGTGGCCGGCCGTGTCGGCGCTCCAGCCCGGCCACCGCCGCACCGCAGGCCAGGGCCATGCCGGGCAGGATCACCAGCGCCAGGCGGCCGGCCGTGTCCGGCGCGAGCCAGGTCGGGTCCAGCGTGCCCAGGCGTACGGCACGCAGCGGGTCGGCCGCGCCCAGCGACGGTACGACCGACAGCAGCGCGAACAGCCAGAGCGTGGCGGTGGTCGCGACGACGTTCCAGCGCACCGGGGCGTACCGGAGTACGGCGACCGCGGCGACCGCGGCGACCAGCGCGCCGAAGAGGGCGCTGACCGCGACAGCCAGCACCGGGTTCGCCAGCGGCACCTGCGCGTTTCGGGCCGGCAGCATGCACAACGGTGCGACGACCGTCGCGCCCAGCGTGGCGGCCACGGCGATGGTGGCCTGCACGACGGCGGTGACCGGCAGGTCGTCGCGGCGGGCGTGCCGCTCGGCGAGCACGGCACCGATCAGCGTGGCGCCGACGGTGAGCCAGCCCACCCAGACGAGCTGTGCGGGCCAGTGGCCGGGAACATCGGCGAACGAGCGGGTGAACCGGAGTAGGCCGAGGCCGTATGCGATGCCGAGTTGGCTGGCCCCGGCCAGCAGGCTCACCCCGAGCGCTACCAGCAGAGATCTGCCCCAGGTCCGGATTGCCATGTGCGGCACGTTACGGCCCGTTGACCCTGCCCGCCACCAAAACCAGGCATCCACGTGGCGACGCGCCGTCCATGATGTCCGAAGGTGATGGCAACTCAAGTAATCCGATGCCAATTACTCAACTTCGTGAGTACCTGATACCTCCGTCCTCGCGTGACGGTTACTCAATCACTCGGTGTTGGTTACTTCAGTTCGACGAGGCGCGCGAGGTACGTCGTGTCCCCGACGTTGGTGAGCATGTGGACCGCGCCCGGGTCCCGGTAGACCACCCCACCGGTCGGCTCGTCGGCGTCGATCCGCGTCCCGTCGATGGTCTGGATGACGTTCTTCCCGCCCTGCACCGCGATGACCAGGTACGGGTGGTCGTGGCGGTGCAGCGGCTGCTGCTCGCCCGGTGCGAGGCGGATGTGCCAGACCCGGACCTTGTCGTTCTCCAGGACGATTTCCTGGCCCACCGGGCCCAGTTCCATGCTCATCGGTCCTCCAGTTGGGGCAGTACCTCGGCGGCGATCAGTTCGAGATGGTCCAGGTCGTCGAGTTCTATCAGGCGCAGGTGAACCCGGGTGGTGCCGACGGCGGCGAACTCACCGAGCCGGTCGACGAGTTGGGCGGGCGAGCCGATCACCGCGTCCTCCGCAGGCAGCGCGCTCCTGACGTGCAGCGGTGTGCCCCGTCGCCGAGCCTCGGCGTCGGTGCGCCCGACCGCCACCGAGATCCCGGCGGAGAGCACCAGCGGGGCGCGTCCCGAGGCGGTCCGGCCATGCCGGTCGCACGCCTCGCGCACCCGCTCGTACGCCGTGGCGGTATCCGGCACGCTCCGGAACGGCATGTTGAACTCGTCGGCGTATCGGGCGGCCAGTTCGGGGGTGCGCTTCGGCCCTTTGCCGCCGACGATGATCGGCGGGCCGGGCACCTGCGTGGGCTTGGGCAGGGCGGGAGCGTCCACCAGCCGGTAGTACCTGCCGTCGTGGTGGTACGTCCCGCCGACCGGGGTCCGCCAGAGGCCGGTGACGACCTCCAGTTGCTCGGCCAGCCGGTCGAAGCGTTCCACCACTGGTGGGAACGGGATGCCGTAGGAGGTGTGCTCCCGTTCGTACCAGCCGGCGCCGATGCCCAGCTCGACCCGGCCGCCGCTCATCTGGTCGACCTGCGCGACCAGTACGGCCAGCGGACCGGGCAGGCGGAACGTGGCGGAGCTGACCAGGGTCCCCAGCCGGATCCGGGAGGTCTCCCGGGACAGCGCGGCCAGGGTCAGCCAGGCGTCCGTCGGACCGGGCAGGCCGGGGTCCGTCCCCATCGACTGATAGTGATCTGCCCGGAAGAATCCCTCGAAGCCGCTCTCCTCCACCGAACGGGCGAATCGGAGCTGGTCGTCGTAGGTGGCTCCCCGGTGCGGTTCGACGAAGACGCAGACCCGCACGGTCAGCTTTCCTTCGCCCCGGCCGGTGTCGGCTCGCGCTCCATCAGCAGCTCGTGCAGGTCCGCGCTGACCCGGGCGACGTCGGCCAGGTGCGCGTTGCGACCCAGGCTGCGCGGCCGGGGGATGTCGACGTCGACCACCTTGCGGATCCGGCCGGGCCGAGGGCTCAGCACGACCACCCGGTCGGCGAGGAGCACCGCCTCGTCGATGGAGTGGGTGACGAACACGATGGTGGCCTGGTTCTGCATGTGCACGCGCTGCAACTCGACGGAGAGTTCCTCGCGGGTGAGCGCGTCGAGGGCGGAGAACGGCTCGTCCATCAGCAGGACGCGCGGCTCGGCGATCAGCGAGCGGCAGAGCGACACCCGCTGCTGCATGCCGCCGGAGAGCTCGTGCGGCAGCCGCTTCTCGAAGCCGGCGAGTCCGGCCACGTCGAGCAGGTCACGGGCCCGGTCCCGGTGCTTGCGCCGGCTCCAGCCGAAGATCTCCACGGGCAGCAGGACGTTGTCCAGCACGCTGCGCCAGGGCAGCAGCGCCGGGCGTTGGAACAGCATGGCGATGTCGGGCCGGGGACGGGTGATCGGCGTGCCGTCCACCTCGACCGTTCCGCCGGTGACCGGGAGAAGCCCGGCGATCAGCCTGAGCAGGGTGGACTTGCCGCAGCCGGATCGCCCGAGCACGGCGACGAACTCGCCCTCGGCGACGTCCAGGTCGATACCGCGCAGCGCCTCGACCTGCCCCGAGCGACCGGAGAAAGTGCGGGAGACCCCCGACAGTCGTATCATCCGACGTTCTCCCATCTGCGGAATTGCGAGCGACGCAAGGCTAGCGGCATCACGGGGGCTTGACACCATCCAGGATGGACAACAATCTGTTGTCGTTCCGTAACCGGATCCACCTGGTGTCGCCAAGGCGACTCTCTCGTACGCTGTGCCGCGAAGAGTTCCCCCGCGACGGATGCCGCCGTTCCCACCCCCTCTCACCACGGCGTCATCGGGTTAGACAACTCCTCCGGTGGCCCATCGCCGCCGGCCTGAAAGGACATGGTGCACAACATGAGAAGGTTGACCCGCACTGTTGCCGTGGCCGCGCTGGCCACGGCACTGGCTCTGGTCTCCGCTTGCAGCAGTGGTTCCGACTCCGGCTCCGGCAGTGGCGACGGCGCATCGATGCGCAAGGTGACGTATCTCACCTCGTTCGGTAACTTCGGCCGGGATTCCTACGTCTGGGTGGCGAAGGAGAAGGGCTTCTTCAAGGAGGCCGGCTTCGACGTCGACATCAAGCCGGGCCAGGGCACCGGTGGTGTCATCCAGACCATCGTCGGCGGACAGGCCGACTTCGGTCCGATCGACCTGACCGGTGGCATCCTCCAGCTCGGCGGCGGGGACGACAAGCCCAAGGACTTCGTCGCCGTGGCTGCCATCCAGCAGCGCACCATGGCTGCCATCGTCACCACCCAGGACAGGGGCATCGCGTCCCCCAAGGACCTGGAGGGCAAGACCCTCGCCGACACCCCGTTCTCCGTCGTCCGGAACCTCTTCCCGACCTACGCCAAGCTGGCCGGCATCGACAACAGCAAGGTGAAGTGGGTCAACGGCGAGGCCCAGGCCCTGATGGGCATCCTGGCCTCCGGCCAGGTTGACGGCATCGGCCAGTTCGTCGTGGGTGCGCCCACGGTGCGGGCGGTGGCGAAGAAGGAGCCGGTCGTGCTCCCGTACAGCAACGTGATGACCGACCTCTACGGCAACGCCCTGATCACCTCCAAGAAGATCGCCAAGGAGGAGCCGGAGATGGTCAAGCGATTCACCGCCGCGCTGCTCAAGGGCCTCGAGTACAGCCTGGCCAACACGAAGGAGGCCGGCGATATCCTGAAGAAGAACGTCGCCGAGGCCAACCCGGCCGCCGCCGCCGCCGAGCTGGAGCTGATGGCCGGCTACGTCCGGTCCAGCAACTCCGGTACGGCCCTCGGCGCGCTGGACAGCGGCCGGGTCGCCAAGAGCATCGCGATCCTCCAGGGCGCCGGGGCGCTCAAGCAGAACATCACCCCGGAGCAGGTCGTCGACTTCAACCTGGCTCCGAAGGCCTGACCGATCCCCGAAGGCCTGACCGATCCCCGGGGGTGTGTTCCGTCGCGACCGGCGGAGCGCACCCCCGCTCGTTCTCTGGTCGAAGAACCGGCCTGGCCGGCTTGGTCGTCACCGGCCGGGCTCATGGAGATTAGCACATGCGTTCGATCGCGCACCACAGAAACCTGACGCCGGTTCGCCGCCAAGGCGAACCGGCTTTCCCTGTCCTGCTCCGCAGGCGATCCGTTTCCTCCCCCGCCTGACGGCGAGGGTTTCCACAGAAGGCATCTGATGACGGACTTGCAGGAGCGGGCTGCGGAGCCCGCGACAACGAAGCTGACCCCGGGCCAGGTGGTGTCCCGTCAACTCGGTCCCGGGTCGGCGGCCATCGGCCTGCCACTGCTCGGCGTCCTCGTCGCGCTGGCGGCGTGGTGGCTGGTCACGTCGGTGTTCGAGTTGGTCCACCCGGCCTCGCTGCCCCCGCCGCAGGACGTCTACCGGGCGCTGGTCGAGAACTGGTCGGTGCTGCTGGAGGCGGCCGGGGCGACCACCCTCTCCACCGTCGTCGGCTTCCTGCTGTCGACGGTGGCGGGTGTCCTGATCGGCCTGGCGCTGGCCGCGTCCCGGCGGGTGGAGCGGATGTTCTCGCCGCTGCTGGTGGCGGTCAACGCGGTGCCGAAGATCGCGCTCGGACCGCTGCTGGTGGTCTCCCTCGGCTGGGGGCAGAGGCCCATCCTCACCATGGTGTTCCTGCTCTGCTTCTTCCCGATCGTGCTCTCCACGGCGACCGGGTTGACCACCACGCCGGCCGATCTCGCGGAACTGGCCCGATCGCTGAACGCCTCCTGGTGGCAGGCGTTCCGCAAGGTGCGTTTCCCGGCGGCGCTGCCCCAGATCTTCGTCGGGCTGAAGGTCGCCATGCCGCTGGCCGCGATCGGCGCGGTGATCGGGGAGTTCCAGGCCGGTGAAGCCGGCCTCGGCTACCAGATCCTCCAGTTCAACGGCGTCGGCGCCTACTCCACCTCGTGGGCCGCGATCGTCCTGATCGCGGCGATGAGCATCCTGCTCTACTTCGCGCTGGTGCTGTTGGAACGGCTGGCCCTGCCCTGGGTCCGCGCCACCACCTCCAGCCGCTGACCAACCAACGACAGCGGGAAGACGCACATCGGCCGGCAGGAACGCGGCACCAGCAGGAACCCACGGCACCAGCGGAGAGACCCCGTCGACCGGCAACCCAACGTCGACCGGGCACCCCTCAGCTCACCAAAAGGTGTGGCCCACCACAACCAGCGCAGGGATCAAGCCTGACCGCCCGGAGCTGGTTGTGGTGGGCCACACCGTCCCACCCACAGATCACCCGGCGAGCCGCCACCGCCCGCCCTGAGCGACCAGGGTGGTCAGCGCCTGGGGCATCAGCCCGGAGTGGTTGTCCGGGGTCATCCGGATCGGTCCGGAGAGGCCGTCCATCTGGGAGGTCTCCAGCACGTCGCGCAGGACGTTCCGGTCGACCCGGCCGGGCTCGCCACCGGCCCGCAGTTCGGCGTCCACGATCAGCTGTACGGCGTCCGCGGCGAACGAGGAGAAGCCGTTGTACCCGCCGTAGCGGGCGGTGTACTCCCGGAACCACTGCCGGCGGGCGGCCTTGGCCGGCGTGGTGGCGATCACGTCGTCGATCACCATGGTCTGGGTGAAGACCAGGGTGGCCTGCTCCACGGAGCGGGCCGAGGAGCCGAGGAAGAGCTCCCCGGCGGCTGCCGCGTCGAAGAAGACCGAGCCCTTGAACTTCGCCTTGGCGGCCGCGGTGGTGGCGAGCGTCGCCTGCTCGGACGGGGTCCAGAGCACCAGCGCATCGGGCTTGTCCTCGATCAGCGTCTCCACCGGCCGGGTGACGTCGGTGTCGGTGGCCTTGACCGCCTCGATCGCCGGCAGCTCGATTCCGGCCTTGGTCAGCTCGGCCTCCAGGGCGGTACGGCCCTCCCGCCCGTAGTCGTCGTCGCTGTGCAGCAGCGCCACTTCCTTGACCCCGCGCCGGGTCAGCTCGCTGGCGAGGGCGTTGGCGTTGTCGACGGCGTTCGGGGCGAGCTTGAACACGTACGAGCGCTGCTCGCTGTCCGCGACGGTCGCGCTCGTCGCGGCCAGCGCGATGGTCGGGACCCGCTTCTCGTTGATGGTGCGGACCGCGCCGGCGGCGCACTCGTTGCAGCCGCCCATGATGACCGCGGCGATCGACGAGTCGTTGCCGAAGTCACCGACGTTGCGCTGCGACTCGGCGGCGTCGGAGCGGTTGTCCTTGACCCTGAGATCGACCTTGCGGCTGCCCAGGGCGCCGGAGGCGTTCAGCTGATCGACCTTGAGCTCCAGGGCACGCTGGTACGCCTTGCCGAGCGCCGCCTGAGGGCCGGAGAGTTCGAGGTCGGCGCCGATCACGATGGGGCTGGTGTCCTGGGGCTCCTCGCCGAACTGGCAGCCGGTGAGCGTGGTGGCCAGGACGGCCGATGCGAGCGCCGCGGTGGTCACGGTGCGGAAGGGGCTCAACTTGGTCCTCCAGAAGGCGGGTGGGCGGTGCCCGATCCCCGCTATATCCGTCCTCAGTGGAGGGACGGGATGGGTCTGCCGTACGGTGTGCGCGAAGCCTGCAAAACCTTGCCAATGTCGAGGCCCCGTGGTCAAGCGCGGGTGGCCTGGGCGTTTCGGGATAGCCGTCCCACATGCTGGCGGCAACGGAGGTTTGCAAATGCTCACTTAGCAGAAGCGGACGAATACTGTGGATCATCTGCCCTGTTCAGGGGCATGTGGAAATGAAGGTAATAGTTGACCAGTTCAGCGGTTTGGCGCTCGGCTAACGTTTCCTGTCTCACTGCGGCTTCCCAAATCCGATCTCTTCTGATGAAATCGCGGCCGTGCCGCGCGTGGCGCTGTCCGCTGCACCAGGCGCGGGTCGGCGGGTCATGCGTGGAAGAAACGACGGAGGCGATGTCGTGAGCACCGCACCTACGACCCTGCCCGAGAGCGGTCAGCCCACTCAGGAGAAGCGACGGCGTCGGCTACCCCGGCTGCGCGACGCGCGGATCCGGTCCAAGCTGGCGCTGATCCTCGTCGTGCCGGTCGCCGCGGTCATCGCGCTGGCCACCGTACGTCTCGTCTCGGTCGGTGAGGGCGCCTACGAGGCCAACGCGGCCCGCACGTTGACCGCGTTGTCGGTCGACATCTCGGCGCTCACCCAGGACCTGCACCGGGAGCGGATGGCGGCCGCCACCTACCTCGCCTCGCCCGCCGCCAAGCCGGACTCGTTCAACCTGCACGTCCGTCGTACGGACCAGCGGGTCGAGCAGTACAACGCCCAGCGGCGCGAGCTGGGCGAGCCGCCCACGGCGGTCCGCGACCGGCTCCGGATCATCGACGACCACCTGGCCACCCTCAACGCCACCCGGCAGGAGGTGGTGGACCGGCGGCAGATGCCGGTCTCCGCGGCCGTGCTGCGGTACGGCGTCGTCCTGGCCGACATGGTCGCCTACGGTGACGCGTTGGCCCAGCTCCCCGGTGACGGCGCGCTCGCCGACAGCCGCCGGGCGGTCGCCGCGTTCGGCCGCGCCAAGGCGGCCGTGGCCGAGGAAGAGGCGGTCGCCTTCTCCGCGCTCGCCGCCAACCGGATCGACGAGGAGCAGTTCTCCTCCTTCGTCGCCACGCTCACCAGCCAGCAGGAGGCGCTGGTCGCGTTCACCCTCGCCGCAGACCCGACCCAGCGTTCCCTGGTCGACAACACGGTCACCGGTGACGCGGTGGTCCTCGCCGACCGGGTCGGGGCCGACATCACCCGCTCCGTCGGGCAGCCGCGCGCCCTGGTCCGGGCCGAGGACGCGACCTTCGCCATCGGCGCGGTCAACGACCTGATGCGCTGGACCGAGGTGCAGCTTCAGGACCGGCTCTTCAACCAGACCAACGACGCCCGCACGGCGGTCATCCGGCAGGCCGTCGTCGAGTCGCTGCTGGTGCTACTCACCCTCGTCATCGCCGTCACCCTCGCCATCGTGCTGGCCCGGTCGCTCAACCACTCGCTGCGCCGGCTCCGGGAGGGCGCGCTCTCGGTGGCCAACCACGACCTGCCGGAGGCGGTCAAGCGGCTGCAGGACATGGGCAACGTCGGTGACAACGGCGTGGAGGAGGTCGTCAGGGAGGTCCGCGACCCGATCAAGCTGACCAACAAGGACGAGGTCGGCCAGGTGGCGCTCGCCTTCAACGTGGTTCACCGGGAGGCGGTCCGGATCGCGGCCGAGCAGGCCGCCCTGCGGGCCAGCGTCTCGGCGATGTTCCTCAGCCTGGCCCGCCGTAGTCAGACCCTGGTCGACCGGATGATCGGCGAGCTGGACGCCATCGAACGTGGCGAGGAGGACCCGAAGCGGCTCGCCCAGCTCTTCGAGCTGGACCACCTGGCCACCCGAATGCGCCGCAACGACGAGAACCTGCTGGTCCTCGCCGGTGCCGACTCGGCCGTGCCGCGTCGCGACGACGCGCTCCTGGTGGACGTGCTGCGCGCCGCCCAGTCCGAGGTGGAGCTCTACAACCGGATCGAGTTCGGCACCGTCGACACCGACATCTCGGTCGCCGCGCACGCCGTCAACGACGTGGTCCGGCTCGTTGCCGAGCTGCTCGACAACGCCACCCGGTTCTCCCCGCCGACCACCACGGTGGTCGCCGACGGTCGGCGGATCCGGGACTACGTGCTGATCCAGATCGAGGACCGGGGTCTCGGCCTCACCGACGAGCAGCTCGACTCGCTCAACCGGCGGTTGGCCGCCCCGTCGACCGTGGACGTCGCCGCGTTCCGGCTGATGGGTCTCGCCGTGGTCAGCCGGCTGGCCTCCCGCTACGGCATCCGGGTGGAGCTGCGGCGCAACGTGGAGGGCGGCACCGTCGCCCAGGTCACCCTGCCGAACTCGACCGTGGTGCTGCCGCAGGGTCGCGGCGGTGGTCGGGACCAGGCCCTGCCCCGGCCGCGTCAGCCGCTCGCCGTCGAGCAGGCCCCGGCGGCCGGGCCGCCGGCCCCGTTCGGCGACCCGCTGGCCGGTGCCGGGCGTACCTCGTCGGCCATCCTGACCAGCGACCAGTGGCGTACCAACCCGACGCCGACCCGGTGGCCGGCCTCGAACGAGGCTCGCGACACCGGACCGGCGGTGAACGTGGGCGGACACACCACGGCCAGCCCGTCCCTGGCCGGCTCGGCGTTCAACCCGACGGCGCCGGCCACCGGCAACGGACTGGCGGGAACGCCGACCACCGCGTTCCCGACCCTCAACCCGCTGCCGCAGCGGAGCCCGGCGCAGGACCGGCCGCAGCCGACGCAGCCGCCCTCGGCGCTGCCCGCCGGCCCGGTGGCCGGGCCGGTCGTCACCCCGTCGCCGGCGGTCGCCCCGCTCGCCCCACCGCCGTCGGTCGCCCCGCTCACCGCGCCCGCCGTGCCGGCGCGGCGCCCGGACGAGCCGGCCGAGGCGCCGATCTTCCGGGAGATGGAGACCGCCTGGTTCCGGACGCACGGCAACGACGCGACGGCGATCTTCGCCCGTCCGCAGTTCGACGAGCCGGTGGCGAGCGCGCCGGCCGCCGCCCCGACCACGGAGGTGCCGCAGCTGCCGAAGCTGCCCGGCCGCACGCCGGGTGCCACGGTTGCTCCGGCGACGCAGCCGCCACCGCCGTCGTACACGCCGCCGGCCGTGCCGACGGCACCCACGCCGGCACCGGTCCTCGAGCCGGTCGCCACCCCGCCCGTCCCGGCTCCGGAACCGACGCCGATCCCCGCCCCGGTGGCCCAGGCCGAACCGGTGCCGGCTCCGGCCCCGGCCAGCGCGGACAGTTGGCGTACGGCGGCGGACGAGGGATGGTCGCGGGCGGTGAAGGCCGCCGAGCCGGCACCCTCCGGTACCACCCGGTCCGGGCTACCGAAGCGGGTTCCGCAGGCGCAGCTCGTTCCCGGCGGCGTCGAGCCCAAGGGCACCCGGGCCAGCACCCGGCGTACCCCTGACGAAGTACGCGGTCTGCTGTCGGCCTACCACCGCGGTGTACAGCGCGGTCGGACGGCCGGTGCGGACCTGAACAGCAATTCGACCAAGGAGACGAGCCGATGAACAGGCCAGCGGCTATGCAGGACATGGGTTGGCTGCTCACCAACTTCGCCGACAGCGTGGCGGGTATCGCCCACGTCGTCGCGGTGTCCGCGGACGGGCTGCTGCTCGCCTCCTCGCGTGACCTGCCGGGAGACCGCGCGGACCAGCTCGCCGCGATCACCTCCGGTGTGGTCAGCCTGACCGAGGGCGCGGCCCGGATGTTCAGCGCCGGTGGCGTGCTCCAGACGGTCATCGAGATGGACAGCGGGTACCTGTTCCTGATGTCCATCAGCGATGGCTCGTCGATGGCGGTGCTCGCCGCCCGCAGCTGCGACGTCGGCCAGGTCGGATACGAGATGGCGCTGCTGGTGGAACGGGTCGGGGCGGCGCTGGTGCCGCTGCCCCGAGAGGCCGTGGTCCGGTAGTAGCCGACGAGCAGAGTTACCCGGTGCCGACAGGCGGCGCCGGCGGAAGGAGGTGATCGCGAATGGACCGGAGGCGAGAGGACCCGCGCGGCGCGTTGGTGCGTCCGTACGCGGTCACCCGGGGACGAACAGAGCCGCGCCAGGACATTGCCCTGGAGGCGGTGATGACGGCGAGCCCCACCGCCGTCGCCGAATCCCGATTCGCCGGCCATGACAAGCATCGCATCGCCACGATCTGCGAGGGGCGTCCGCAGTCTCTGGCGGAGATCGCCGCGTACACCCGTATGCCGCTGGGCGTGGCCCGGGTACTGGTCGCCGACATGGTGGCCGAGAGTCTGCTGACGCTACACACTGCCGCTCCCGCCGAGGCGTACGAGGAGCGGATGGAACTGCTTGAGAGGGTGCTAAGTGGACTTCGCAGGCTATGACCCCGCCGGGGCACGCCGTAACCGGGGTATCACCTCCGCGAAGATCGTGATCGCGGGCGGGTTCGGCGTGGGCAAGACAACCCTGGTCGGCGCGGTCTCGGAGATCACCCCGCTGACCACCGAGGCGGTGATGACGGCGGCGGGCGTCGGTATCGACGACCCGTCCAAGGTGCCGGGGAAGCAGACCACCACGGTCGCCATGGACTTCGGCCGGATCACCATGGCCGAGGACCTGATCCTCTATCTCTTCGGCACCCCGGGCCAGACCCGGTTCTGGTTCATGTGGGACGAGATCATCAAGGGTGCGGTGGGGGCCGCCGTGCTGGTGGACACCCGCCGGATCACGGACGCGTTCGCGCCGCTGGACTACTTCGAGAACCGCAAGCTGCCGTACGTGGTGGCGCTCAACAGCTTCGACGGCGCGCCGCGTTACGACCTGGAGGAGGTCCGGGAGGCGCTGGCGATCTCGCCCCAGGTGCCGCTGATCCTGACCGACGCCCGGCACCGGGAGTCGGTCAAGCAGGTCCTGGTGAACGTCGTCCAGCACGCCATGCTCCGCCTCCAGTCCGAGCACGGCCGGGGTCGCGGCTACCCCGCCCCGGTCGGCTGACCCTGGGTTGGTTGCAGGGGTCCCTTGTTACTCCTTTTCGAGTAGCAGGGGACCCCTGCAACCACTCTGGAAAGGCCCGCCAGGCCCAGTACGCCCCGGTGACACCCGCCTCGTCGATCATGGGGTTGTGGTGCCCGATCGGCGGCTTTTGTAGAGGCTTGTCAGGTGCCCGAACTCCATGATCGACGGGGGCGGTGTGGCCCGTTGCGTCGAGCCCACCAGTTTCGGCACCCCGCGGCACCCGTACGCCGCACCGACACCGAGCATCCCTCGTCCAGGCCTGGGCGGATGGCGGTTGCCGGCGGTACGCCGGCGATTCTCGGCAGGACGTCTCCCCGTGTCAGGGCTCCCGCATCCGGAGTGCTGGGTCGTTGACGAAGACCCCCTTGCCCTGCTGTCGCCGGATCACCCGTAGAGCTTCCAGCCGGGCGTAGGCCATCTGCACGGTGCCATAGCTGACGTCGTAGGTCGCTCGTGTCTCGTCGACGGACGGCAGTTGATCGCCACCCTTCAGCTTTCCGGATCTGACGTCAGCGATCACCTGATCGGCAATCTGGAGATATGCGGCTGATTCGGGCATGTCACTCCTCGTGTGGCAACCCGAATTCGATCACATACCGCTGATGAGGGCTGCGGTGGCAGGGCCGGGCGGGTCGGCGCATGCCGGCGTGCGGCGACCCGCCCTTCCCCGCACCAACCGCACGGACCCTCCGCTCTCCCCGCCCCGGAAAGGACCGACGTGGCCCAGGTGTATCGCTCCGGACAGCCCTACGGCACCGGCCTGCCGAACCGGTTGACTCCGCACGAGGTACGCACCCGCGAGTTCAGCCCGCGTCGGCGCGGTGTCGATGGCGACGAGGTACGCGCGTTCCTGGTCGACGTGGCCGACGAGGTGGCCGACCTGTACCGCCGGCTGAACCTGCTCGACCAGGAGAACGAGCGGCTCAAGCGAGTGCTGCGTGACTGGCAGACCCTGCACACGCGGGAGTGCCGGCCCAACCGGGGGCACTGGTAGCCATGCGCCCCAAGCCCGGCGACCTGCTGCGGGTCGACGGTTGTGCCTCGGTGCAGTTCGGCGGCGAACGGGCGCTGACGCTGAGGGTGGTGGCCGTGCACCTCGACCGGCCCACCTTCGACGGCTGGGTCTGGTTGACCGGCTACGTGCTCGACGCCGCCGGCCTCGCCACCACCAAGCGGGAACTCTTCGTCCAGTTCGCCGGCCTGCATCCACTGCGACACGTGCTCGCGCCCACCGGTCAGTCCACCCGGAGGCGGTAGCCGCGTTTGACGACGGTCTGCACCACGCGGGGGGCGTCGAGGCTCGCCCGGATCCGGGCCACCGCCATCTCCACCGCGTGCTCGTCCGCGCCGCGTGGCAGGGTGCGCAGCAGGGCGGTCCGGGAGAACACCCGGCCCGGGGAGCGGGCCAGCGCCCGGAGCACCGCCATCGGCGCCGGGGCGAGCGGGCGTAGCTCCCCGTCGATCACCGCCGCGTGGCCGCGCAGGGTGAGCTGGTGGCCGGCCGCCCGCAGGGTCACCGTACGACGGGGCAGCTCGTCGACGATGTGCCGGACCAACGCGCCGAGCCGGGCCCGGGCGGGCACACTCACCGGCACGCCCCGGCGCTGCAACGGCTCGGCGGTGACCGCCCCGACGCAACTGGCCAGCACGTCGCCGCGGAACGCCCCGAGGACCGCCTCGGCCCGGTCCCCGGCGGCCCGGAGCATCGCCTCCGCCGCCGGAGCCGAGGTGAAGGTGACCGCGTCGACCAGTCGAGAAGCGACCAGGTCGACGAGGCGGTGCAGGGGAGCGGAGTCGGTGGGCGGGGCCCACCGGTAGACCGGCACCTCGATCACCGTCGCCCCGGCCGACTCCAGCGCCTCGGTGCACTCCGGCTGGCGCTCGCCGTGCAGCTGCATGGCGATCACCTGACCCGCCACCCCGCGCCGACGCAGGTGGTCGACCACCTCCTCGCAGCTCTCCGAGTCCGGTGACCACTGGTCGTGCAGGCCGGCTGCCCGGATCGCGCCGCGTGCCTTGGGTCCCCGGGTCACCACGTACGTGTCGGCCAGCACCGACCGCAGCGACTCGGCCAGCCCCCACCCCTCGGCCGCCTCCAACCATCCGCGCATGCCGATGCCGGTGTTGGCCATCAGGATGTCCGGTGGCCGTTGGAGGCAGGCGCGGGTGGCCTCGCGCAGGTCGCTGTCGTCGGCGAGCGGCACGATCCGCAGTGCCGGGGCGAGCACCACCCGTGCGCCGCGCCGCTCCAGCATCGCGGCGAGTTCGTCGCGCCGCCGGTCTGCGGTCACGCCGATGGTGAAGCCGGCCAGCTCGTCAGCCACCGTGCCCCCCGAGGCGCCCCCCGACCCCGGCGACCGCCGGCTCGGCTGTCCCCGCCCTGCCGGGCGACACCCCGCCCGCTGTCGGCGCGTGCGGCGCTACCCCGCCCGCTGTCGGCCCGTGCAGACGGACCTCGACCAGGCCGTCGCGGCAGCGCACCCCGTGCCGGGGCACGGCTGCCCCGGGGCGGTCGAGGCACTCGCCGGTGCGCAGGTCGTACACCTGCTTGTGCAGCGGCGACGCGAGGGTCGGCACCCCGTCCCGGCTGCCCACGATGCCCCGGGAGAGGACGTACGCGCCGGAGAGCGGGTCGCGGTTGTCCAGTGCGAACAGCCCGTCGGGGGTGCGGAACAGGGCCACCTGCGCCCCGTCGACCAGAGCGGCGACGCCCCGGTCCAGCTCCAGCCGGTCGTACGCGCAGACCGGGGTCCAGCCGTGCGTCGTGCTCATCGCCGCACCTCCGGCAGGCCCAGGGCGACCGGCTGCCGACCGGCCACCGTCGGCACCGGCTGACCCCGCTCCACCGCGAAGGTGATCGACGGATCGGGCACCTCCGGCGCGTTGACGAAGGAGGTGAACCGGCGTAGTCGTTCCGGGTCGGCCAGGGTGTCCCGCCACTCGTCGGAGTACGACTCGACGTGCCGGGCCATCGCCGCGTCGAGTTCGGCGGCCAGCCCGAGCGAGTCGTCGACGATCACCGCGCGGAGGTGGTCGAGACCGCCCTCCATCGCCTCGATCCAGGCGGCGGTACGTTGCAGCCGGTCGGCGGTGCGGATGTAGAACATCAGGAACCGGTCGATGTAGCGGACCAGCTCCTCGGTGGTCAGGTCGGTGGCGAAGAGGTCGGCGTGCCGGGGGCGGAAGCCGCCGTTGCCGCCGACGTAGAGGTTCCAGCCGGTCTCGGTGGCGATGATGCCGAAGTCCTTGCTGCGTGCCTCGGCGCACTCGCGGGCGCACCCGGAGACCGCCGACTTGAGCTTGTGTGGGGCGCGCAGCCCCCGGTAGCGCAGCTCCAGCGCCACGGCCAGCCCGACCGAGTCCTGCACCCCGTACCGGCACCAGGTCTCGCCGACGCAGGACTTCACCGTGCGCAGCGCCTTGCCGTACGCGTGACCGGACTCGAAACCGGCGTCCACCAGCCGCCGCCAGATCGCCGGCAACTGGTCCACCCGCGCGCCGAACAGGTCGATCCGCTGCCCACCGGTGATCTTCGTGTAGAGGTTGAAATCCCGCGCCACCTCGCCGATCACGATCAGCTTCTCCGGGGTGATCTCACCGCCGGCGATCCGGGGCACCACCGAGTAGCTGCCGTCGCGTTGCAGGTTGGCCAGGAAGTGGTCGTTGGTGTCCTGCAACGACGCCTGCTCGCCGTCGAGCACGTAGCCGTTGCCGAGGGAGGCCAGGATCGAGGCGACCACCGGCTTGCAGATGTCGCAGCCCCGACCCCGGCCGTGCTCCGCCACGAGTTGGGAGAAGGTGCGGATGCCCCGCACCCGGACGATCTCGAACAGCTCCTGGCGGCTGACGTCGAAGTGCTCGCAGAGCGCCCGCGACTGCACCACCCCGGCCGCGTCGAGCAACTGCTTGAGCAGCGGCACGCAGGAGCCGCAGCTCGTACCGGCCCGGGTGCACGTCTTCAAGGCGGGCACGTCGGCGCAGCCGTCGGCGATCGCCGCGTCCACCTGCTCCCGGGTCACCGCGTTGCACGAGCAGACCTGGGCGGCGGCGGGCAGCATGGCCACCCCGCCGGACGCCGCCTCACCGGCCGGCGCGAGCAGCGCCAGCGGCGGGGCCGGCAGCGATCCGCCGACACTCGCCCGCAACGTCGGGTACGCGGTCGCGTCGCCGACCAGCACCCCGCCGAGCAGGGTCTGCGCGTCGTCGGAGAGGACCAGCTTGGCGTACACCCGGGTGGCCGGATCGGTGAACGTCACGTCCAGGCACCCGGGGGTGGCGCCGTGGGCGTCGCCGAACGAGGCCACGTCCACCCCGAGCAGCTTCAGCTTCGTCGCGGTGTCCGCCCCGGGGAAGACGGCCGTCCCACCGAGCAGCCGGTCGGCCACCACCTCGGCCATCGCGTACCCCGGCGCGACCAGGCCGAAGCAGGTCCCGTCGACCGCCGCGCACTCGCCGACCGCCCAGATCCGCGCGTCCTCCGTCCGGCAGGTGTCGTCGACCAGCACGCCGCCGCGCGGGCCGACCGGCAGACCGGCCACCCGGGCCAGCTCGTCCCGGGGGCGGATGCCGGCGGCGACCACCACCAGCTCCGCGTCGACCGTGGTGTCGTCGGAGAGGACCAGCCCGGCGACCGTGCCGTCCGCCCCGGCACGCAGCGCGGTGGTGGCCACCCCGAGGTGGGTACCCACCCCCAGCTCGTCGACGTACCGCCGGAGCATCGCCCCGCCCGCCTCGTCGACCTGCACCGGCATCAGCCGGGGCGCGAACTCGACCACGTGGGTGTCCAGCCCGAGCAGGCGCAGCGCGTTCGCCGCCTCCAGCCCGAGCAGCCCACCGCCGATCACCGCGCCGACCCGACGACCCCGGGCGTGCTCCCGGATCGCCTCCAGGTCGTCCAGCGTCCGGTAGACGAAGACCCCGGGCAGGTCCGTGCCGGCCACCGGAGGCACGAACGCGTACGAGCCGGTGGCCAGGACCAACGCGTCGTACAGGTGCTCGCCGCCGGCCGTGGTCACCACTCGGCGGGCCCGGTCGATCGCCGTGACCGGTTCGCCCAGCCGCAGCTCGACCCCGTCGTCCGGGGTGTGCAGGTTCAGCTCGTCGGCGTCCGCCCCGTCGAAGAACGCCGAGAGCCGGACCCGGTCGTACGCCGGCCGGTCCTCCTCGGCGAGCACCGTGATCTGCCAGCGCCCGGCGGTGTCCCGGGCGCGCAGCGCCTCCACGAGGCGCTGACCGACCATCCCGTTGCCGACGACCACCAGCCGGCCGCTGGTCGTCGTGTCGTTGTCGTCCATCCCGCCCCCTGTGTCCGTCGGGTCAGTCCCACTCATCGCGTCACCTCCACCGGGTCCACCCCGGACAGCCACTCGACGATCCCGGCGACCGCGTCCCGGCAGCTTCCGCAGCCGGTGCCGGCCCGGGTGGCGGTGACCACCTCGGCCACCGAACGTGCGCCGGCCCGCCAGCAGCCGACCAGGTCCGCCTTGCTGACCGCGTTGCACCGGCAGACCGTCGTCGCGTCCGGCATCAGTGCCGGGGACGCGGCCGGTTCCGTCCCGCCGACCGGCCCGTCGACCGACCGGCCGAGCAGCAGGGCCCGACGGTCGGCGGGCACCGGGGCACCCCGGTCGAAGAGTTGGATCACCGTGCCGACGGCCGGGTTGTCGCCGAGCAGGATCGCGCCGGTCAACCGGTCGCCGGTGATCCGCAGCCGGGCGTACGTGCCCCGGGCCGGGTCGGCGAACGTCAACTCCTCGCACCGGGCCGACGGGCCACCGTTGTCACCCGATGGTGCGTGACCGGCGCCCGGCGGGGGCAATTCGCCCATCGCGGCCAGGTCGATGCCGGCCGCCTTGAGCCGGGTCACCCCCGGCGGGGGCCGGTACCGGTCGTGCGCGTCCTCGCCGGTCAGCAGCCGGGCCACCACCCGGGCCTGCGACCAGGCCGGGGCGACCAGGCCGCCGACCACCCCGTCGTGCTGGGCGCAGTCGCCGATCGCGGAGACGTGCGGGTCGTCGGTGCGCAGCCGGTCGTCGACCACCACGCCCCGCTCCACGGCGAGCCCGGCCGCGGCGGCGAGCGCGGTGTCCGGGCGTACCCCGCAGGCCAGCACCAGCAGGTCGGCGTCGAGCGAGCGGCCGTCGGCCAGGTCGAGGCGGACACCGTCCGGATTGGCGGCCACCTTGGTCGCCGACACCCCCAGGTGGGTACGCACCCCGAGGCCGGCCAGGGTCTCCGCGAGCACCGCCCCGGCGGCCGGGTCGAGCTGCCGTTCCATCAGGTGGCCGAGCGGGTGCACGACGTGCGTGTCCAGCCCCCGGGCGGCGAGCCCCCGGGCCGCCTCCAGCCCGAGCAGTCCGCCCCCGAGCACCAGCACGGTCCGGGCGTCCCGGGCGGCGGCCAGGATCCGCCGGCAGTCGTCCAGGGTGCGGAACGGCACCACCCGGTCCGGGAGTTGGTCGGGGTCCAGCCCGGCCAGCGGCGGCACCACGGCCCGGCTGCCGGTGGCGAGGACGAGGTGGTCGTACCCGATCTGCTCGCCGGTGGTGGTCCGGACCGTGCGGGTGGCCCGGTCGATCGCGGTGACCGCCGTCCCGGTCTGAACGTCCGCCCCCTGCCCGGCCAGGTCGGTCAGCTCCACGTCGGCCTCGTCGATCTTTCCGGCGAGGAGGGTGGAGAGCAGGATCCGGTTGTACGCCCGGTGCGGCTCCGCCCCGAGCACAGTGACCTTGTGGTCGCCGGGGCGGGCGTGCAGTTCTGTGGCGAGGCGGGCGCCGGCCATGCCGTACCCGATGATCACGATCCGGCCGGTCACGGGGTCACCTTCTCCACCCGGACCGCGCAGACTTTGAACTCCGGCATCCGGGAGACCGGGTCGAGGGCGTCGTTGGTCACCGAGTTCGCCCGCCCGTCGCCACCCCAGTGGAACGGGGTGAAGAGGGTGTCCGGGCGGATCGTCGCGGTGACCCGGGCCGGTGCCCGCAGTTCACCCCGGCGGGAGCGGACCAGCAGCTCGTCCCCTTCCTCGACGCCGAGGCGGGCGGCCAGGTCGGGGTGCAGCTCGACGAAGGGCCCCGGCGCGGCCCGGCGCAGCGCGCCCACCCGGCGGGTCTGGGTGCCGGACTGGTACTGCGCCAACACCCGGCCGGTGGTCAGGTACAGCGGGTACTCGTCGCACACCTCCTCGGCCGCCGGCCGGTGCTCCACCGGGTGGAACCGGGCCCGGCCGTTCGGCGTGGCGAAGCGGTCGGCGAACAGGCGCGGGCTGTCCGGCCCGTCCTCGTCGGGGCAGGGCCAGAAGACCCCGTCGGCGGCGTCGATCCGCTCCCAGGTCACCCCGGCGTAGTCGGCCAGCCCGCCGGCCGAGGCCCGGCGCAGCTCCGCGAACACCACCCGCGGGTCGGCGCTGTCGGCGCTGTCTGCCGCCGTGTCGGGTGGTTGCAGGGGACCCCTGCTCGGCAAAAAGCGGTAGGAAGGGTCCCCTGCAACCACCTCAGCCGACGGCGCGGACAGCGCGGGCAGAGCGGAGGGTGCGGTGAGGGCGGTGGTGAGGTCGGCGAGGATGCGCAGGTCGGTACGGACGCCCGGTGGCGGTTCGCGCAGCGCGCGACGGCGGAGCACCCGTCCCTCCAGGTTGGTCATCGTGCCGTCCTCCTCGGCCCACTGCGCGGTGGGCAGCACCACGTCGGCCAGCTCGGCCGTCTCGGAGAGCAGGAAGTCGGCCACCACCAGCAGGTCCAGATCGCGCAGCCGGCCGGTGATCCGGGCCGCCCGGGGTGCGGAGACCACCGGGTTGGAGCCGAAGACCAGCAGCGCCTTCGGCCCGTCCGGGGTGCCGAGGGAGTCGAGCAGCTCGTACGCGGAGACGCCGGGGCCGGGCAGGTCGTCCGGATTGACCCCCCAGACGGCAGCCACGTGCTCCCGGGCGGCCGGATCGTCGATCTTCCGGTAGCCGGGCAACTGGTCGGCCTTCTGCCCGTGCTCGCGGCCACCCTGGCCGTTGCCCTGACCGGTCAGACAGCCGTACCCGGAGCCGGGGCGGCCGGGCAGGCCCAGCGCGAGCGCCAGGTTGACGAAGGCGCTGACCGTGTCGACCCCCTTGGCGTGTTGCTCGGCACCCCGCGCGGTCAGGATGATCACGTTGCGCGCGGTGCCCAGCGCCCGGGCCGCCGCCTCCAGGTCCGCCACCGGCACTCCGGAGAGCCGCTCGGCGCGGGCCGGCCACCAGCCCGCCGCGATCCGCCGGACCGCGTCGAAGCCCTCGGTACGGCTCGCCACGTACTCCCGGTCCACCCAGCCCTCGGTCAGGGCGAGGTGCAGCAGCGCGTTCGCCACCGCCAGGTCGGTGCCGGGCAGTGGTTGCAGGTGCAGGTCGGCCAGGCGGGCGGTGGCGGTGACCCGGGGGTCCACCACGATCAGCCGCCCGCCGCGCTCGCGCTGTTCGGTCAGGTAGCGGGCCAGCGGGGGCATGGTCTCGGCCGGGTTCGCCCCGACCAACAGCAGCGTGTCGGCCCGACCCAGGTCGGCCAGGGGGAAGGGCAGACCCCGGTCGACGCCGAAGGCGCGCATCCCAGCCGCCGCCGCCGAGGACATGCAGAAGCGTCCGTTGTAGTCGATGTTGCGGGTACGCAGCGCGACCCGGGCGAACTTGCCCAGCGCGTACGCCTTCTCGTTGGTCAGCCCGCCACCACCGAAGATCGCGACCGCGTCCCGGCCGTGCGCGGCCTGGAGGCCGCGGATCCCGGTGACGATCCGGTCGTACGCCTCGGCCCAGGTCGCCGGGCGCAGCCGGCCGTCGGGGCCGCGCAGCAGCGGGGTGGTCAGCCGCTCCGGGTGGTCGAGCAACTCGGCGGCGGTCCAGCCCTTCTGGCACAGGCCGCCCCGGTTGGTGGGGAAGTCGCGGGGCAGGACCTCGACGCGCCCGGCACTGTCGCGCAGGACCATTCCACACTGGAGGGCGCAGTACGGGCAGTGCGTGGCCGCCTCGCGGGGCGGCTGCCCCGGGCTGGTCGCAGCTCGTGCACCGTCTGTCATGACGGCAAAGCGTGCCGCCGGGGGGTTTCCGCTCCGGGTCCCGTTTGTTTCGGCCCTGTCAAGAGCCGCTCACATCGGGTCCGGGCAGCGGATCGGCGCCGGTCGACGCCCGGGAAGGGGACACACCGCGTCGAGCAGCGGTGTCCGCCGGGACACCCCGCTCTCACGGCGGGTCCGCCCGACTCGTGCGCCGTCCGTATCCGCGGCGACGCGAGACGGGCACCGATGGGAAATCGCTTCCGTCTAGCGTTCCCCCCGTCCCGCCCCGAGACGAGAAGGAGCCGTGGCGTGAGCGTCCTCTCCACCGCGCCGGTCACCGACGCCCCCGCGAAGCCGGGCCGCCGGCACCGGCTCGACGACTGGCGTCCGGAGGATCCGGAGTTCTGGCAGGTCACCGGGGCGCGGGTCGCCCGCCGCAACCTGTGGGTGTCGATCTTCGCCGAGCACGTGGGCTTCTCGGTGTGGAGCCTCTGGTCGGTGACCGTGCTCTTCCTCGGTCCCGAGTACGGCATCGACCCGGCCGGCAAGTTCCTGCTCACCGCCGTACCGGCCGCGCTGGGCGCGGCGCTGCGGCTGCCGTACACCCTGGCGGTGGCCCGCTTCGGCGGGCGGACCTGGACGATCGTCAGCGCGCTGCTGCTGCTGGTGCCGGCGGTGCCGATGGCGGTGCTGCTCGAACCGGGCGTGTCGTACTCCACGCTGATGGTGCTGGCCTGCCTCACCGGTGTCGGCGGCGGCAACTTCGCCTCCTCGATGGCGAACATCAACCTCTTTTTTCCGGAGCGGCTCAAGGGTAAGGCGCTCGGCCTCAACGCCGGGGGTGGCAATCTGGGCGTACCGGCCGTGCAACTGGTCGGGTTGGCGGTGCTGGCCACTGCGGGGGCCGCGTACCCCCGGCTGGTGCCCGCGGTCTACCTGCCGCTGATCGTGCTGGCGGCGCTGGCCGCGGCGCGCTGGCTGGACAACGTGCCGGCGGCGCGCAACGAGCCGGGGGCGCTGCGCGAGGCGGCCCGGGAGCCGCACACCTGGGTGATGTCCCTGCTCTACATCGGCAGCTTCGGCTCGTTCATCGGCTTCGGGTTCGCCTTCGGCCAGGTGCTCCAGATCGAGTTCGCCGACCGCTTCGCCACCCCGGTCGACGCGGCCTGGCTGACCTTCCTCGGTCCGCTGGTCGGCTCGCTGATCCGTCCGGTCGGCGGTCACCTCGCCGACCGGTACGGCGGGGCCCGGGTGACCTTCTGGAACTTCGCCGCGATGGCCGCCAGCGCGACGTTGGTGCTGTACGCCGCCGGCCAGCGGTCGCTGCCGCTCTACCTGGCCGGGTTCATGGCCCTCTTCGTGACCAGCGGGATCGGCAACGGGTCGACGTACAAGATGATCCCGGCGATCTTCCGGTCCCGGGCGGCGGCCGAGGTGGCCGGCGGGCGGCTCGACCCGGCCGACGCCGAACGCCGGGCGCGTCGACTCACCGGGGCGCTGATCGGCATCGCCGGGGCGGTGGGCGCCTTCGGTGGGGTGCTGGTCAACATCGCCTTCCGCCAGTCGTTCCTGACCTGGCAGAGCGCGGACGCCGCGTACCTGGCGTTCATCGGCTGCTACGCGGTGTGTCTGCTGGTGACCTGGCTGGTCTACCTGCGGCCGGGCCGCCGACAGCTCGCCGGAGTGTGATTCGTGCCACGTGACCGGCGGCCGGCGGGCGAGACCGACCCCGTTTTGACCCGCCCGCTGGCCGCCGGGTATCGTTGCCTGCTGTTGTACGACATTCAGCGGCGTACCGCTTCAGGTACGCTTGGTCGTTCGTGCGCGCTGGTCCGGCCTGGAACCCCTGGTCACCTCGGCGCGCGACCCCAGACCGACGACGAGACAAGGTAGACCTGTGCGTACGTACAGCCCGAAGCCGGGTGAGATCGAGCGTCAGTGGCACGTCATCGACGCCTCTGATGTCGTGCTGGGCCGCCTGGCCACCCACGCCGCCACGTTGCTGCGTGGTAAGCACAAGCCGACTTTCGCGCCGCACGTCGACACGGGCGACTTCGTCGTCATCGTGAACGCGGGCAAGGTCGCGCTGACCGGCAACAAGCGGCAGCAGAAGATCGCCTACCGCCACTCCGGCTACCCGGGTGGTCTGAAGCAGGTCGGGTACGACGAGCTGCTGACCAAGCGTCCGGAGCGCGCCATCGAGCTGGCCGTCAAGGGCATGCTGCCCCACAACAAGCTCGGCCGTCAGCTCATCAAGAAGCTGAAGGTCTACGCCGGCGCCGAGCACCCGCACGCCGCGCAGCAGCCGGTGCCGTTCGAGATCAAGCAGATCGCGCAGTGAGCGCGGGCGAAGGAAGCAGCATGACCGACATCACCGAGACCGAGGTTGCCGTCGAGGCCGCCGAGGCGCCGGCGCCCGTCGCCCGCGCGCCCCGCGGTGACCGCCCGATCCAGACCGTGGGCCGCCGCAAGGAGGCCATCGTCCGGGTGCGCATCGTCCCCGGCAGCGGCAAGATCACCTGCAACGGCCGCGACCTCGAGGCCTACTTCCCGAGCAAGGTGCACCAGCAGCTCATCAAGGACCCGCTGGTCACCGCCGAGAAGCCCGAGGCCTTCGACGTGATCGCCAACCTGCGGGGCGGCGGCACCACCGGCCAGGCCGGCGCGCTGCGCCTGGCCATCGCCCGCGCGCTGATCGTCAGCGAGCCCGACGACCGCCCGGCGCTGAAGAAGGCCGGCTTCCTCACCCGGGACGCCCGGGTCAAGGAGAGCAAGAAGTACGGCCTCAAGAAGGCCCGTAAGGCTCCGCAGTACTCGAAGCGCTGATCAGCGCCGACACCTTGTACGTCTGACGGACGGCCGGTCCGCCTCCCCTCGATTCCTGGGAGGTGGACCGGCCGTTTCGCTATTCCTGGCATGAACCGTTTCCTGGAGGTTGGCGGGTATGGGTCGGTTGTTCGGCACGGATGGGGTACGCGGGCGGGCGAACGTCGACCTCACACCCGAACTGGCACTGGCGGTGGCGGTGGCCGCCGCGCACACCCTCGCCGAGTCGGACCGTAGTCACCCACCGCTGGCCGTGGTGGGACGGGACCCGCGGGCCAGCGGCGAGATGCTGGAGGCCGCGGTGGTGGCCGGGCTGACCAGCGCCGGGGCCAACGTGGTCCGGGTCGGGGTGCTGCCCACCCCGGCGGTGGCGTACCTGACCGCCGAGGCCAAGGCCGACCTGGGGGTGATGCTCTCCGCGTCGCACAACCCCATGCCGGACAACGGCATCAAGCTCTTCGCGGCCGGTGGGCACAAGCTGCCGGACGACATCGAGATCCAGATCGAGGGCGCGGTCGAGGCACATGCCACCGGCGCCTGGGACCGGCCGACCGGGGCCGGGATCGGCCGGGTGCACGACCTGCTCGACGGGGCCGACCACTACGTGCAGCACCTGATCGGCACGGTGCCGCACCGGCTCGACGGGATCAAGGTCGTCGTCGACTGCGCCAACGGCGCGGCCGCCGACGTCGCCCCGGTCGCCTACCGGGAGGCCGGAGCCGAGGTCATCGCGATCAACGCCGAGCCGGACGGGCTGAACATCAACGACGAGTGCGGCTCGAACCACATCGACGCGCTCCGCGCCGCCGTGGTCGAGCACGGCGCGCATCTGGGCATCGCCCACGACGGCGACGCCGACCGCTGCGTGGCGGTCAGCGCCGACGGCGACGAGATCGACGGCGACCAGATCATGGCGATCCTCGCGCTGGCCATGCGCGAGGCCGGCACCCTCACCGAGGACACCCTGGTCGCCACGGTGATGAGCAACCTCGGCCTACGCCTGGCCATGTCCCGCGAGGGCATCCGGCTGGTCGAGACCAAGGTCGGTGACCGGTACGTCCTGGAGGAGCTGCGCGCCTCCGGCCTCGCCCTCGGCGGGGAGCAGAGCGGGCACATCGTCATGCCCGCGTACGCGACCACCGGTGACGGAGTGCTGACCGGACTGCACCTGATGTCCCGGATGGCCGCCACCGGCCGCAGCCTCGCCGAGCTGGCCTCGGCGGTGACGAAGCTGCCGCAGGTGCTGATCAACGTGCCGGTCGGCGACCGGACGGTCGGCGCGGGCGCGCCGGCGGTGCTCGCCGAGGTCGAACGGGCCGAGGCGGAACTGGGCGAGACCGGTCGGGTGCTGCTGCGTCCCTCCGGCACCGAGCCGCTGGTGCGGGTGATGGTCGAGGCCGCCACCCAGCAGAGCGCCCAGGAGGTCGCCGAGCGCATCGCGGCGCAGGTCCGCGTCGCCAGCCCTACCGCCTGACCGTCCCCGCCCGAGGTCGGTGATCCACTCGAGTTGGTCGGTGATCCACTCGAGTTGCGGCATGTCGGGGCTTCCGGAAGGCCGGAAGCCCCGACATGCCGCACACCGTGTGGATCACCTCCGGCGCACGGTGCCTAGCCGGTGGCGAGGGTGCGCAGCCGGGTCACCGCCTCGGTGAGCACCTCCGGTCGCTTGCAGAACGCGAACCGGATCAGTGGGCGGCCGGCGGCGACGTCGTCGTAGAAGACCTGGGTCGGGACGGCCACCACCCCGCAGCGCTCCGGCAGCGAGCGGCAGAAGTCGACCCCGTCCGTTCCGCCGAGCGGAGTGATGTCGGCGGTGACGAAGTACGTCCCCTCCGGGGTGAGCACGTCGAAGCCCGCCCCGGCGAGTCCGTCGACGAGCTGGTCCCGGCGCTGGCGCAGGTCCGCGGCGAACCCGGTGTAGTAGCTGTCCGGCAGGGCCAGCGCCACTGCGACCGCCGGTTGCAGCGGCGCGGCGTTGACGAAGGTGAGGAACTGCTTCACCCGCAGCATCGCCGACACCAACGCCGCCGGGCCGCTCGCCCAGCCGACCTTCCAGCCGGTGCAGGAGAACGTCTTGCCGGCCGAGGAGATCCGTAGGGTGCGCTCGCGCATGCCGGGCAGGGTGGCCAGGGGAACGTGTCCGGTGTCGCTGAAGACCAGGTGCTCGTAGACCTCGTCGGTGACCGCGTACGTACCGTGTTCCTGGCACAGCTCAGCGACCAGGCGCAGCTCGTCAGGGGTGAAGACCTTGCCGGTGGGGTTGTGCGGGGAGTTGAGCAGGACCAGCCGCGTCCGGGGACCGAACGCGGCGCGCAGCGCGTCCGGATCGAAGGCGTACCGGCCGTCGGCGTCCGGGCGCAGGGTCACCGGCCGGCGGACCGCCCCGGCCAGCGCGATCGAGGCCGCGTACGAGTCGTAGTACGGCTCGAAGCAGACCACCTCGTCGCCGGGTTCGCAGAGGGCGAGGATCGCCGCCGCGATCGCCTCGGTGGCGCCCGCCGTGACGACGATCTCGCCGTTCGGGTCGTACTCCAGTCCCCAGAACCGACGTTGGTGCGCGGCGATCGCGGTACGCAGCGCCGGGATTCCCGGGCCGGGCGGGTACTGGTTCTGGCCGCCGCGCAGCGCGTCGACCGCGGCGGCGAGCATCTCCGGCGGACCGTCGCTGTCCGGGAAGCCCTGCCCGAGGTTGACCGCGCCGGTCCGCACCGCCAGGGCGGACATCTCGGCGAAGATGGTGGTACCGAACGGACGCATCCGGGCCACCAGTGGATCTGCACTCGTCGGCACATCGGCATTCGTGGTCGTCGTCACGTCGGCCAGCCTACGGGTTTCCGGCGGTGCCCCACGCCCCCGTTCCGGCCGCCTTCCGCACCCCCGTTTCGCCGCTCGGGTGGCTCGTCCGGGGCCGTCTTCCGTGCCCGGTCCGCCGCTTGCCTGGCTCGTCCGGGCCGTCTTCCGTGCCCGGTTCGGGTGCCTGCGTGGCTTGTCGTGCTGGTTCCGGGGGCAGGCCGGACGGCGGTGACTTGTCCCTCTGTATCCCGCAATGCGGCTAGATCGCTCAACTTCGGTGAGCGATAACCCCCGTTCTGCGCAGGCATGGTGAGTGAAGCTGGGTTAGGCTGCGAGGCATGTGTGGAATCGTGGGTTACGCCGGCGCTCGCCCGGCGCTCGGCATCGTGCTCGACGGGCTGCGGCGGCTGGAGTACCGCGGCTACGACTCGGCGGGCGTCGCCGTCGTCTGTGACGACGAGCTGCTGACCGAGAAGAAGGCCGGCAAGCTGGCCAACCTGGAGAAGGTGCTGGCCGAGCGGGTCAGCGCGGACCCCACCGGCTGCCAGGGCGCCGGCATCGGCGACGGGACTACCGGCATCGGCCACACCCGCTGGGCCACCCACGGCGGTCCGACCGACCGGAACGCCCACCCGCACCTCTCCCCGGACAACGGGGTTGCGGTGATCCACAACGGCATCATCGAGAACTTCGCCAAGCTCCGCGCCGAGCTGGAGGACGACGGGGTCATCTTCCTCAGCGACACCGACACCGAGTGCGCCGCCCACCTGCTGTCCGCCGCGCTGGCCGAGCTGCGCGCCGCTGGTGAGCCCGACGGTCCCGCGCTGCTGGCCGCCGCGATGCGGACGGTCTGCCAGCGCCTGGAGGGAGCCTTCACCCTGCTCGCCGTGGACGCCCGGGTGCCCGGCGCGGTGGTCGGCGCCCGGCGCAACTCGCCCCTGGTGGTCGGCCGGGGCGACGGGGAGAACTACCTCGCCAGCGACGTCGCCGCGTTCATCGAGCACACCCGGGAGGCGGTCGAGCTGGGGCAGGACCAGATCGTCCTGATCACCCCGGACAGCATCGAGATCACCGACTTCGACGGGCAGCCGGCCAGCGGCAAGGACTTCCACATCGACTGGGACTCCTCCGCCGCCGAGAAGGGCGGCTACGACTGGTTCATGCTCAAGGAGATCGAGGAGCAGCCGCAGGCGGTCGCCGACACCCTGCTCGGCCGGCTCACCGAGACCGGCGAGATCATGCTCGACGAGGTACGCCTCAGCGACCAGGACCTCCGTGACGTCGACAAGATCTTTATCGTTGCCTGCGGCACGGCGTACCACTCGGGTCTGGTCGCCAAGTACGCCATCGAGCACTGGACCCGGATCCCCTGCGAGGTGGAGCTGGCCAGCGAGTTCCGCTACCGCGACCCGGTCCTCGACCGGTCCACGCTGATCGTGGTGATCTCGCAGTCCGGCGAGACCATGGACACCCTGATGGCGCTGCGGCACGCCAAGGAGCAGAAGGCCCGGGTGCTGGCCATCTGCAACACCAACGGCTCCACCATCCCGCGCGAGTCCGACGCGGTCCTCTACACCCACGGCGGGCCGGAGATCGCCGTCGCCTCCACGAAGGCGTTCCTCACCCAGCTCGTCGCCTGCTACCTGATCGGCCTGCACCTGGCCCAGGTGCGCGGGGTCAAGTTCGCCGACGAGGTGGCCGCCGTGGTGGAGCAGCTCCACCAGATGCCCGGCAAACTGCGCGAGCTGCTGGACCGGATCGAGCCGGTCCGCGAGCTGGCCCGCGACCTGAAGGCCGAACCGACCGTGCTGTTCATCGGCCGGCACGTCGGCTATCCGGTCGCTCTGGAGGGCGCGCTCAAGCTCAAGGAGTTGGCGTACATGCACGCCGAGGGGTTCGCCGCCGGTGAGCTGAAGCACGGCCCGATCGCCCTGATCGACAAGGGCACCCCGGTGATCTGCATCGTGCCGTCCCCGGTCGGCCGGGGCATGCTGCACGACAAGGTCGTCTCGAACATCCAGGAGGTGCGCGCCCGGGGGGCCCGGACCATCGTGATCGCCGAGGAGGGCGACCAGGCCGTCGTCCCGTACGCTGACCACCTGATCTACGTGCCGCGCACCCCGACGCTGCTGGCCCCGTTGGTCACCACTGTCCCGTTGCAGGTGCTCGCCGCCGAGATCGCCGCCGCCCGGGGGCACGACGTCGACCAGCCCCGCAACCTGGCCAAGTCCGTCACCGTCGAGTAGCGCCCGCCAAGCTGCGAGCGTTGATCAAGAAGGTCGCGTCAGGGACACCGACGGGTCCTGACGCGACCTTCTTGGTCAACTCGCGAAGGCGGGATGGGGTGGAGGAGGCTAGCGGCCTAGGACGATGTGGGCCATGTTGTCCAGGGCGGGGTTGGCGGGATCCCAGTAGCCGGTGTGGCCGTACCGACCGCTGGGAAAGGTGCGTCCGCCGAAGCCCGGGTCGGTCGGATCGCGGCCGAACCAGAGGTCGTCGTCGGGGCGCCCGACCACGTCCCCGGCCAGCCACGGTAGGACCGCGCCGACCGCTGCCCGGCCAGCCAGCTCGACCGGCGGCCGGACGAGGCCGATGACGTCGTCGGCGGCGGTGCTCGCCCAGACCTGACCGGGTGGCAGGCGTAGGTCGGCGGCGTGGTCCACCCCGACGCCGGGGGAGCCGACGAAGACCAGGGCGTCGGCGGCCAGGCCGTGCTCCCGGGCGGCGGTGCCGACCACCAGCGAACCGTAGCTGTGTCCGAGGACGGTCTGCCGGGCCGGCGGCCCCTCGTGGGTCAGGCGCAGGCCCTCCTGGAAGCGGTGCAGTCCGGTGGCGGCGTCGTCGGCCTGCCGACTCCGGTACGCCTCGTGGACGAAGTCCGGGGCGTCGTAGTCCAACCAGAGCACCGCCGAGGTCTCCCCGCCAGGATCGAGTGCGGTGGCCCGCGCCGCCACCCGGGCCGCCCGGCCCAACTCCCCGTCGGCGTCGGCCAGGTCGGCGGTCATCCCGGGAACATAGGTGAGCACCCGGTCGGCCCGGTCCGGGTTGCCGAGCGCGACCACCGCCCGGCCATCGCCGGCCGGGTCCAACCCGAGCAGGTACGCCCGGGGCGAGTCGGCCGTGCCGGGGGCGGCCAGCCGGTCGGTGAGCGCGGCCAGGCCGCCCAGCGTGGCGTCGATCCGGGTCAGCCCAGCCAGCTCGGACGGCCCGGGCGGGGTGTGGCGCAGCAGCTCCCGTCGCCGGGCCAGGAGCCGTTCCCGATGGTCGTCGAGGAGGAGTCGGTTCGCCTGGTCACGCGCGGTTGCGGGCACCCCGTCCAACCCGCCGACCCGGGTCGGTTCGTGCACCACCAGCCAGCGACGCTGGGCCGGGGTCAGGCCGGCCCACCAGCGCCGGACCACCTCCGGTGGGGCCCCCGGCGGCGGTCGGTACGCGGGCGGCGGCGTCACCCAACCGGTCCGCGCGGCGGTGGTCAGCTCGCCCAACCGGGCCGTCGCCTCCCGGTCGGCCAGCTCGGCCAGGGCGAGCGCGTCGCCGATCTCCGCCGAGAGCCGGGCTGCCTCGGCCGCCCGGTCCACCGGCCGACCGGCCCGACCCGGCCCCGCCTCCCGGCCCACCGTGGCCCCGGGCGGGGCAGGGGCCGTGGCAGGCACGGTGACCCGGCCCTCCCGGTCGATCCGGAGCCCGGCCGTGTCGATCCGGGTGACCGCGTCGGCCAGCCGGGCCCGGGCCTGCCGGAGTCGGGTGGCGAACTCGGCGAGGACCTGGTCGACCTCGATCGGTACCGGGGAAACCGAGAGCAGTTCGGCACGCAGGGCGGCGAGCCGGTCGCCGGCCGCCCCGGCGGCAGAGCCCACCCAGGCATCCCGCAGCCGGACGGCCCCGGCCGACAGCCCGACGGCCCGCCGGTCCACCAGCGCGTTCACACCCCGCCACGCGGCGCCGCAGTGCGCCCAGGCCGCCGGGTCGGCCGCCCAGAGCCGGGCGTACCCACCGCTCACCGGGTCGGCGTGGGCAGCCGGCGGGCCGCCCGTTCGTCGGTCGCGGCGTACTGGTCGGCGGCGGTGCGGACCGCCGTCGCGGTGTCGGCCACCCGGCCACCGAGCGCCCCGAACCAGCGGTGTACCGCGGACTCCAGGTCGGCCAGGGCCCGTGCGGTGCGCCACCTCGGCTCGGCGAGAGCCAACCCGGGCACCCCGGCCAGCCCGTGTCCCAACGGGTACCCCTCGTCGGCGAGCCGGCCGGCGGCGGCGCGCAGCGCCGGCAGGTCGACGGTGAGGGGCGGCCCACCCGGCTCGTGTGCTTCGTCCACAGAACACCTCCCGCTCGACGACCCCGACGTGCGTCGACGCTAGGGCCGGTGGAACGGTCGTGGAACCACCTGTGGACAACCGGCGAGGGCCTGGCCTGCCGGTTGTCCACAGGTGTTGCTTGCGGCGGGGCCGACCGTTAGCCTCCGCGCGACCGACCCTGGACGGAGCGTACGAGCAAGGCGGCGGCTGCTGGCCGGTCGTGCGACGTCCGGCGCCGGCCGGGGCGGAAGTGGGACGATCGGGCCGACAGGATGGGGTGGGCATGAGGCCGGTGTGGCGGGTCGGAGACGTACGGGCGGCGGAGGCGGGGTTGCTGGCGACCCTGCCGGCGGGAACCCTGATGGCGCGGGCCGCCGCCGGGCTGGCCCGGCGCTGCGCGCTGCTCCTCGCCGACCGGGGCGGCGTGTACGGCAGCCGGGTGCTGCTGCTGGTCGGCAGCGGTGACAACGGCGGCGACGCGCTCTTCGCCGGGGCCCACCTGGCCCGCCGGGGCGCGGCGGTCGAGGCGCTGCTGCTCACTCCCGACCGGGCGCACGCCGACGGGCTCGCCGCGCTGGGGGCAGCCGGCGGCCGGACCGTCGACGAGTTGCCCGCCCGGGCCGACCTGGTGCTCGACGGCATCGTCGGGATCGGCGGCACCGGCGGGCTCCGGGAGCCGGCCGCGCGGCTGGTGCAACGGCTGGGGGAGGTCGTCGGCCGGGACGGCGGACGGGCCACCGTGGTCGCGGTGGACGTGCCCAGCGGGGTCGAGGTCGACACCGGCCACGTGCCCCGGGACACCGCTGGCCGGCCGGTCGCGCTGCGCGCCGACGTGACGGTGGCCTTCGGTGCGCTCAAACCGGCCCTGGTGGTGGGGGAGGCGGCGGCGTACGCCGGCCAGGTCGAGCTGGTCGACATCGGGCTGGACCCCTGGTTGCGGGGCACCCCGGCGCTGCACGTCACGGAATGGTCGGACGTGGTCGACGGCTGGCCCCGGCTCGGCCCGCAGTCGGAGAAGTACGTCCGGGGCGTGGTGGGGTTGGCCACCGGTTCGGCGACGTACCCGGGCGCGGCGGTGCTCTCCGTCGCCGGCGCGCTCGCCGGCCCGACCGGACTGGTCCGGTACGCCGGCACCGCCGCCGCCGAGGTGCTGCACCATCATCCGTCGGTGATCGCCACCGGGCGGGTGGCCGATGCCGGGCGGGTGCAGTCGTGGGTCTGCGGGTCCGGGCTCGGCACCGGTGCGGAGGCTGCCGCCGAGCTGCGCACTGTACTTGCC
The DNA here is from genome assembly GCF_900090325.1 of Micromonospora pallida. Taxonomy (NCBI): domain Bacteria; kingdom Bacillati; phylum Actinomycetota; class Actinomycetes; order Micromonosporales; family Micromonosporaceae; genus Micromonospora; species Micromonospora pallida. Next base: position 6,897,589 of record NZ_FMHW01000002.1, read on the forward strand.
GCGCCGGTGCCGGTGGTGCTCGACGCGGACGCGCTGACCATGCTGGTGGACGGCTCGATGGCGGACCGGCTGCGGCGCCGGGACGCGCCGATCGTGGTGACCCCGCACGACCGGGAGTACGCCCGGCTCTGCGGCGAGGAACCGGGGGCCGACCGGGTCGGCGCGACGTTGCGGCTGGCCGCCTGGATGAACGCCGTGGTGCTGCTCAAGGGCAACCGCACGGTGGTCGGCACGCCGGCCGGGCGGGCGTACGTCAACCCGACCGGCACCCCGGCGCTGGCCACCGGGGGCACCGGCGACGTGCTGGCCGGGCTGCTCGGGTCGCTGCTCGCCGCCGGGCTGCCCGCCGAGCGGGCCGCCGCGCTGGCCGCGTACCTGCACGGGCTGGCCGGTCGGGAGGCGGCCCGGCACGGCCCGGTGACCGCCACCGACGTGGCCGTCGCGCTCCGCCCGGTGCTGGCCGAACTCGGCTGACCCGGGCGGCGACCGCGAGGGTGCCGCCGACCGGCGGTGCTGGCCGGGTGCGACCCGGGGGGTGCCCTGCGAGCGCGGCGTCCGATCCGGGGTGCCGGCCGACCCGGCGGCGACCGGCGGGCATGGTGCCCGACCTGGTGGTGCTGGCCGGACCGGTCGGAACTCCTTCAGCGGCGCTGGAGCGCGTTGATCACCGTGGTCAGTAGGCTGGGACCATGTGGCAGGCCGAGGTACGGATTGATCTTGATGCCATCCGGGAGAACGTGGCGCGGCTGCGTTCCGGCACCAGCGCCGAGCTGATGGCGGTGGTCAAGGCCGACGGGTACGGGCACGGCATGCTTCCGGCCGCCCGCGCGGCGCTGGACGCCGGGGCGGACTGGCTCGGGGTCTGCACCCTGGACGAGGCGCTCACGCTGCGCCGGGCCGGAATCACCGCGCCGGTGCTGGCCTGGCTGCTCAGCCCCGGGCTGCCGCTGCACGAGGCGGTGCTGGCCGACGTCGACCTCTCCGCGGCCAGCCTGCCCCAGGTCGACGAGATGGCCGCCGCCGCCCGCCGGGCGGAGCGCCCGGTCCGGCTGCACCTCAAGATCGACACGGGGCTCTCCCGCAACGGCGCGACCGTCGCCGACTGGCCGGCGCTGTTGGAGGCCGCCGCCAAGGCCCAGGCCGACGGTCTGGTCGAGGTGGTCGGGGTGTGGAGCCACTTCGCCTACGCCGACCTGCCCGGCCATCCGACCATCGACCGGCAGATCGCGGTCTTCCACGAGGGGCTGGACATGGTCGAGCGGGCGGGACTGCGCCCCCGGCACCGGCACCTGGCGAACTCGGCGGCCACCCTGACCCGGCCCGACACCCACTTCGACCTGGTTCGTCCCGGTCTGGCGGTCTACGGTCTCTCCCCGGTGGCCGGCGAGCGGTACGGCCTGCGCCCCGCCATGACCGCCCGGGCCCGGATCACCCTCGCCAAGCGGGTCCCGGCCGGGACCGGCGTCTCGTACGGGCACACCTACACCACCGAACGGGAGACCACCCTGGCCCTGGTGCCGCTCGGCTACGCCGACGGGGTACCCCGGCACGCCTCGGGCGTCGGCCCGGTTCGGCTGGCCGGGCGTAACCGGACCGTCGCCGGCCGGGTCTGCATGGACCAGTTCATGGTCGACTGCGGCGACGACCCGGTGGCGGCCGGCGACGTGGCCACCCTCTTCGGCAGCGGCGCCGACGGCGAGCCGACCGCCGACGACTGGGCCGAGGCGGTCGGCACCATCAACTACGAGATCGTCACCCGGTTCGGCGGCTGCCGGGTCGCCCGGGTGTACGACGGCGAGCGGACATGACCTCGCTGCTCGGCCGGGTGCCCCGGCCACGTACCGCCGCCGGGAAGGTCGCCGGACTGGTCGGCGCGGCCGTCGGGGTGGCCGCCGCCGGGCTCGCGGCCGGGGTGGCCACCGAACGGGTCCTGGTCCGCCGGTACAAGGCCGACCCCACCGATCGGTACGCCGACGAGGTCTTCGGCCAGCAGCGGTACGACGAGTCGTTCCGGATGGAGCTGCCCGACGGCACCGACCTGCACGTGGAGGTGGTCGAGCCGACCAGATCCGGTGCCGGGCGGCCCACTGTCGTCCTGGTGCACGGGTTCTGCCTGGACATGGGGACCTTCCACTTCCAGCGCAAACTGCTCGCCCAGCGGGGTGAGCACCGCGTCGTCGCGTACGACCAGCCCGGTCACGGCCGCTCCGGCAAGCTGGAGAGCGGCGAGTACGACCTGACCGCGCTCGGCCACGCGCTGCGGCGGGTGATCGACCGGACCACCCCGGAGGGGCCGCTGGTGCTGGTTGGGCACTCGATGGGCGGCATGACCATCATGGCGTTCGCCGAGCTGTACCCGGAGATGTTCGGCGACCGGGTGGTCGGGACGGTGCTGATGGCCACCTCCGGCGGACTGCTCGCCGAGACCAAGCTGGTCGCTCCGGCGCTGCTCGGCCGGGTCGGCCCGCCGGTGCTCTACATGGTCAACACCACCACCCGGTACGGCGGCACCATCATCGACAAGGCCCGCCGCTCCACCTCGAACGTGGCCTGGCTGCTCACCCGCCGGTACGGCTTCGGCACCCCGAAGCCGAGCCCGGCCCTGGTGTCATACGTGGAGGAGATGAACTCGCGTACCTCGGCCGACACGGTCACCCGCTACCTGCGTACCCTGGCCACCCACGCCCGCTATCCGGCGCTCGCCGCGCTGGCCGGCACCCCGGTGCTCGTGGTGGCGGGCGAGAAGGACATGATCACGCCGGTGACCCACTCGGAGGAGATCGTGCGCCGACTGCCGCACGCCGAGTTCGTCCGGATCCCGGACAGCGGGCACGTGGTGATGCTGGAGCACGCGGACGAGGTCAACGCCGCCCTGACGGACTTCCTGGAGCGACTGTGAGCGGTGTAGGGACAGCGTCAGTCGTCGTGGAGCTGCCCACCCTGGCCGACACGCACGCCTTCGGCCGCCGGCTCGCCGGGCTGCTCCGCGCCGGTGACCTGGTGCTGCTCACCGGGCCGCTCGGGGCCGGCAAGACCGCGCTCACCCAGGGCATCGGCGCGGGTCTCGGGGTGCTGGGCGACATCACCTCGCCGACCTTCGTGATCGCTCGGGCGCACCGGCCCGATCCGGCGCGCGGCGGCACGGTCGGCCTGGTGCACGCCGACGCGTACCGCCTGGGTGACGCCACCGACCCGCGCGCCGAGATCGACGACCTCGACCTGGACGCCTCGCTGGACGACTCGGTCACCGTGGTCGAGTGGGGGGAGGGCCTGGCCGAGCACCTGACCGAGTCCCACCTGCACATCCGGCTCGACCGTCACGAGGACGACAGCCGTACCGCCGAGCTGGTCGCCGTCGGCGGCACCTGGCCCGACCGACTGACCCGGCTCCGGCTCTGAACGCGCCGCCGGTGCGGGCCGGGCCGCCGGACGGACTCAGCGCAGCAAGTCGAGGAACTCCGCCGGGGTCAGACCGGCCTGGCGGAGTATCGAGGCCAGGGTGCCCCGCTTGATCGTGCCGTGCTGCGGGACCACGACCACGTTGCCGGCGGGATTCCGGTAGACGGCATGACTGCCCTTGGTCCGTACATGATCGAACTCGGCCTGCTTGAGCGCGTCCAGCACCTTGCGAAGCGGAAGGTCGGCGAGGGCGGGACTCACGCAGCCCTTCCCACCTGGAAGGACGTCACCAGGGGCGTTGCCTCGATCGTTGGCTGGGACACCTCGTCCAGGTAGACCTCGACGGCCTCGCGCAGGTTCGTCAGCGCCTCCTCGAGCGTTCCGCCCTGACTGGCCACGTCGAGTTCCAGGCAGCGGGCGACGTACCAGTCTTCTTCCTGGTGAACCGCCGCCGTGAGGGTCCGAACCATCAGGCCTCCAGAAGTAACGCTATGACAGGACTATTTTACGGATGTCGGCACCGGTGCCCAGCCCAACGACGTTCCGCCGTACAGCGCGAACCTGACTCGCGCGGACCCGACCTGCGCTCGAAACCGATGACGACACAGGGTGCCCGCGAGTGGCTCGGCCCGCGCCGTCCTACGTCTTCGGCATGTCCTCCGTCGGCTGATGCCCGACACCGGGGCCCACCCGACGTTCGACATGCCTGTGTAAGCATCGACACGACCGGAGGTCAACTACGGTGGCTCGCACGCTCCTGTATCTGGTCCGCCATGGTGAGCAGGACCCAGCGCTCGGTCATTCGACAGATGGCGGCCTCTCCGAACGGGGCCGTCGGCAGGCGGATCGGCTCGGCCGGCGGCTGGCGGATGACGTTCTCGACCATGCACCACAGCCCGACGAGGACGCTGTCGGCCTACGGGCCGCTGTAGACCACTTCGGTGCCGACAGCGCCGAGGACCGGTATGAACTCGTGGTCACGCATAACTTCGTGATCGGTTGGTTCGTCCGGCACGTCCTGGACGCTCCCACGTGGCGCTGGATGAGCCTCAACCAGGAGAACTGCGGGTTGACGATCGTGCGGTGGGACACCAACCGACCTCCCGCCCTGGTCTGCTTCAACGACATCGGGCACCTCTGATCCAATCCCAGTGCCCGTCGTCGCCCGGATGGAGGGCGGCGGGCACGCTTAGGCGGAAACCTTCGTCCGGACCGGGACTGTCGAGCGTCAACTGAAGCCTGATAAGGCGGGTCGGGACGTGGCCGTCGTCAACTCCGTGGTTGCCGGAGTGAGGCGGGGCTGCCGGTGCCGGTCAGCGCAGCAGGTCGAGGAAGCGTGGTCAGGTGGGGCTGGCCGCCCGGACGGTAGCCCCACCCTCGCGGCGGGACGCCTCAGGCGGGGTCGTCGAAGTAGCCGATCTCCACGAGGTTGTTCCCGTCGAGCCGGTACACGGAGGTCCGGCGGACCACGTCCGCCGCCGCCGACGGGTCGTCAGGGCGCTTCAGGAACTCCACTCTCGCCTGCCCGGCACTGATCATCACCTTCTCGATCGGGGTCCGGTCCCCGATGTCGACCATGGTCAGGTACGCCGGCCTGCCGTCGACGTTGCGGAACATCGCGAGCTGCCAGAACTTGCCGGTGCCCCCACCGTCCATCAGCACCGGGACCACGGCGTCGGCGGCGCCGTCGCCGGTCAGCTCGCCGATCGCGCACGGCCACTGCAACTGGACGACCACGCCGTCCTCGCCGGACCAGAGCCCGTCGAGCAGCGGGATCGGGTCGCGATAACCGTTGTACGGCTGGGCCGCGCTCCCGAGCCGCGCGGTCTCCAACTGCTTGCAGGTGAGCGGCTTGACCTGCGCCGGCGGCTTGCTGCTCGGCTTGCTGCTCGGCGCGGCGGCCGGGGTGGCGTCGACGGCGTCGTTGTCGTCGTCCGGCTGGGGTGCGCTGGTCGCCTGGTCGGTGCTCTTCGTCCCGCTGCTGGAACCGGTCTCGCCGCCAAAGCCGCAGGCCAGCCCGGTGAACAGGGCGACGGCCAGGAGGGGCAGCAGGGTTTTGCGCATCAAGGATCCTTTCGTGAGGTGGCCGCAGCGTAGTGCGCCACCGCCACGGGGCGAACCGGCCCGAACCGGGCAGGGCCGGGCCGGCGGGTGGGATGATCTCGGGCTCTGCCGGGCCGGCCGGGTGGGATGACCTCGGGCTCTGCCGGACCGGCCGGGTGGGATCGCGTCCGGCTCTGCCGGGCCGGCCGGGGTGGGAACTGTCGGTGCGGACTGGTAGAAGTAGCGATCTGGTCGGTGTTCAGAGCCGACCGCTCGACGAAAGGTGGCCCATGCCCGCGGACGTGCCGACCCTCGCCCTGCTCGACCTGCTGCCGGAGGCGTGGCGTGGCGTGCTCACCCCGCACCTCGACCCGGCCCGTACGGCCGCGCTCGGCGAGTTCGTCGCCGGCGAGTACGCCACCCAGACGGTCTTCCCGCCGGTCGAGGACCTCTTCTCGGCGTACCGGCACTGCGCTCCGCAGGACTGCCGGGTGCTGATCCTCGGGCAGGACCCGTACCACAAGGCCGGGCAGGCGCACGGGCTCAGCTTCAGCGTCCGGGACGGCGTGAGTGTGCCGCCGTCGCTGCGCAACGTCTTCAAGGAGATGAGCGAGGACCTCGGCGTGGCGAAGCCGCGCAGCGGCAACCTCGACGGCTGGGCGGCCCAGGGCGTGCTGCTGCTCAACGCGGTGCTGACCGTCCGGCAGGCGACGCCGGGCTCGCACGGCAACAAGGGGTGGGAGGAGTTCACCGACGCCACCATCCGGGCCCTCGACGCGCTGGACCACCGGGTGGTCTTCATGCTCTGGGGCGGGTACGCCCGCAAGAAGGCGGCGCTGGTCACCAACCCGCAGCACGTGGTGCTGGAGGCCGGCCACCCCAGCCCGATGAACCCGCGCGGCTTCCTGGGCAGTCGTCCGTTCAGCGCGGCGAACAAGGCCCTCGCCGACGCCGGCCTGCCCACCGTCGACTGGGAGCGGTCCGCCGGCTGACGAGTCGGCGTGGGGGCGGCGGCGGGCCCGACTAGGGTGGGCACGTGCTCGTACTGGTGGTGGACTCCTCGACTCCGGCGGTGACCGCCGCGCTGGCGGAGATCACGGCGGACGGCGTCAGGCTCCGGGTGGAGCGCTGCACCGTCGACGCCCGGGCCCATGGCGAACTGCTCGCGCCGCAGGTCGCGGCGGCCCTCGCCGAGGTGGGCGCCCGCACCACCGACCTGGCGGCGATCGTCGCCGGGCTCGGGCCGGGGCCGTTCACCGGGCTGCGGGTCGGGCTGATCACCGCCGCCACCATGGGCCAGGCGCTCGGCATTCCCACGTACGGGGTCTGCTCGCTGGACGCCATCGGCCACCCGGCGGCCGCCGGTGAACCGGTGCTGGCTGCCAGCGACGCGCGCCGCCGGGAGGTCTACTGGGCGGTGTACGACGGGGCGGGCGAGCGGATCGCCGGACCGAACGTCGACGTCCCGGCGGTCGCCGCCGAGCGGGCCCGTGACCTCGGGGTCACCGCCATGGTCGGCGACGGCGCGCACCGCTACGCCGACGTGCTCGGCCTGCCGCTGCGCTCCGAGCCACGTTACCCGTCGGCCGCCGGGCTGGCCGGGCTGGCTGCCGAGCGGGTCCGGGCCGGTGCCCCCAGCGAGCGGCTCACCCCGCTCTACCTGCGCCGACCGGACGCGGTGGCGGCGACTGCCCGCAAGCCGGTGCTGCCGGGACCACAGGCGTGACGGCGGGCGGGGAGGCGGGGCCCATCCGCATCGGCCGGTTCCGCTGGTGGCACATCGACGCGGTGCTGCCGATCGAGGCCGACCTCTTCGGCGCCGAGCAGTGGTCGGCGGCGATGTTCTGGAACGAGCTGGCCAACCGGCACCACTACCTGGTCGCCGTCGACCCCGCCACCGCCACGGGCGCTGGCCCCGCCACCGGCTCGGCCACCGCCACCGGCGTCGACACCGCCACAGGCGTCGACTCCGCCGACACTGGCTCCGCCATCGCTGACGCCACCGCCCCGGGCCCCGGAGCCGACGTGCTCGGCTATGCCGGGCTCGCCGTGGCGGGGCCGGACGAGGCGTGGGTGCAGAACATCGCGGTCCGGCGGGACGCCCAGCGGCGCGGGGTCGGCCGGGCCCTGCTGGAGGCGTTGCTCACCGAGGCCGACGCGCGGGGCGTCCGGGACGTGCTGCTGGAGGTCGCGGTGGACAACGGTCCGGCCCAGAAGCTCTACGCCGGGTACGACTTCGAGCCGATCGGCGTCCGGCGCGGCTACTACCAACCGTCCAACACCGACGCGCTGGTCATGCGGCGCACCAGCGAATGACGAACAGCAGGGACTGACGACACGCGATGGCTGACGAACCGCTGATCCTCGGCATCGAGACCTCCTGCGACGAGACCGGCGTGGGCATCGTCCGGGGCCACACCCTGCTGGCCGACGCGCTCGCCTCCAGCGTGGAGCAGCACGCCCGGTTCGGTGGCGTGGTGCCCGAGGTGGCCAGCCGCGCCCACCTGGAGGCGATCGTCCCCACCATGGAACGGGCGCTCACCGAGGCCGGGGTGACCCTCGCCGACATCGACGCGATCGCGGTCACCTCCGGTCCCGGCCTGGCCGGCGCGCTGCTGGTCGGCGTGGCCGCCGCCAAGGGCTACGCGCTGGCCGCCGAGAAGCCGGTGTACGGGGTGAACCACCTCGCCGCGCACGTCGCGGTGGACACCCTGGAGCACGGTCCGCTGCCCGAGCCGGCGGTCGCCCTGCTGGTCTCCGGCGGGCACTCCTCCCTGTTGCTCGTCGACGACCTGGCCCGGGGGGTGACGCCGCTCGGCGCGACCATCGACGACGCGGCCGGTGAGGCGTTCGACAAGGTGGCCCGCCTGCTCGGCCTGCCCTTCCCCGGTGGCCCGTACGTCGACCGGGAGGCCCGGGCCGGCGACCCGGCGTCGATCGCCTTCCCGCGTGGGCTCACCGCCGCCAAGGATCTCGCCGCACACCGGTACGACTTCTCCTTCTCCGGGCTGAAGACGGCGGTGGCCCGCTGGGTGGAGGCCCGGCAGCGGGCCGGCGAGCCGGTGCCGGTCGCCGACGTGGCGGCGTCGTTCCAGGAGGCGGTCTGCGACGTGCTGGTGACCAAGGCGCTGGACGCCTGCCGGTCGCACGGGGTGGACACGCTGGTCATCGGCGGGGGAGTGGCCGCCAACTCGCGGCTGCGGGCGATGGCCGAGCACCGGGCCGCGAAGCACGGGATCCGGGTCCGGGTGCCCCGGCCGAAGCTGTGCACGGACAACGGTGCGATGGTCGCCGCGCTGGGCTCGCACCTGGTCGCCGCCGGGGTCGCGCCGAGCCGGCTCGACCTGCCCGCCGATTCGGCCATGCCGCTGACCAGGGTCAGCGAGTGACCTTCCACCGGAGGCAGAGGGGACGGGCGACGTGATCGTACGGATGTGGGAGGCCCGCGCCGAGCCGTACGGCTTCGCCGACCTGCTGGCCTGGGTCTGCGACATCGTGCTGCCGGAGTTCGAGCACGACCCGCTGCACCTGTCCAGCGAGGTCTTCACCTCCACCGACCACCGGGTGGTGGTCATCTCGAAGTGGCGCAACTCGCCCCACTCGCTGCCCGAGCCGCCGCCGACGTTGGTCGCCCGGCCCGCCCACTCCTGGGACTTCACGCAGGTAGACCGCTGACACGCCGGGTGTTCGCTGGGTAACGTGACGGGCGCGTTCCGTGTTTGTCGCCTAGGTTCGTCCTGTTATGCGTTCCCTGCCCGCCGGCGATCCCGGCATCCCCGACTCCCGGTCGGCCGTCCGTTTCCTGGTCTGGCTGGCCAACCGCAGCCGCCCGACCCTGGTCACCGGCGTCCTGCTCGGCGTCGTCTGGATGGTGGCCCAGGCCCTCGCCCCGGCGGCCATCGGCAAGGCCATCGACACCGGCCTCACCGCCCGTGACCCACGGGCCCTGGTCACCTGGGGGTCGGTGCTGCTCGGGCTGGGGGTGGTCCAGGCGGTCGCCGGCGTTTTGCGGCACCGCTGCGCGGTGTACAACTGGCTCGCCGCCGCGTACCGCACCGTGCAGCTCACCGTCGGGGCGGCGAACCGGCTCGGCGCCACCCTGCCCCGACGGGTCGCGGCCGGTGAGGTGGTCAGCATCGGCACGTCGGACATCGGGCAGATCGGCTCGGCGATGGAGATCCTGGCCCGGGGCAGCGGCGCGGTGGTCGCCCTGGTCACCATCACGGTGATCCTGCTGACCGCCTCCCTGCCGCTCGGCCTGGTGGTGGTGCTCGGCGTGCCGGTGCTGATGGCGACGGTCGGGCTGCTCATCCGGCCGTTGCACCGGCGCCAGCGCGCCTACCGCGACCAGGAGTCCAGGCTGACCACCCGGGTCGGGGACATCGTGCGCGGCCTGCGGGTGCTGCGCGGCGTGGGCGGCGAGCAGATGCTCGCGGCGGGCTACCGGACCGAGTCCCAGGCGCTGCGCGCCGAGGGGGTACGGGTGGCCCGGGTCGACTCGCTGCTGGCGGCGGTGCAGATCCTGCTGCCCGGTCTCTTCCTCGCCCTGGTCACCTGGCTCGGCGCCCGGTTCGCGTTGCGCGGCGAGATCAGCGCCGGCCAGCTCGTCGCCTTCTACGGCTACACCGCGTTCCTGGTCACCCCGCTGCGCACCATCACCGAGACGATCGACCAGCTCACCCGGGGGCACGTGGCGGCCCGCCGGGTGGTCGACCTGCTCCGGCAGGCTCCGGAGCTGACCGACCCGGCCCACCCCGTTCCGCTGCCGGCCGGGCCGGGGGAACTGGTCGACCCCGCCTCCGGGCTGGTGGTCCGGCCCGGCCGGGTCACCGCGCTGGTCGCCGCCGAGCCCGCCGACGCCGTCGCGATCACCGACCGGCTCGGCCGGTACGTGGACTCGGACGTGACGCTGCACGGCGTACCGCTGCGGGACCTGGCGCTGGCGACGGTGCGGGAGCGGATCCTGGTGGCCGACAACGACGCGCACCTCTTCACCGGCGTGCTCCGGGCGGAGCTGGACCCGCACGACGCCGCCGACGACGCCGCGATCACGGCGGCGCTGACGGCGGCGAGCGCGACCGACATCGTGGCGGCGCTGCCGGACGGCCTGGACAGCCTGGTGGCCGAGCGGGGCCGGGAGTTCTCCGGCGGTCAGCAGCAGCGCCTGCGGCTGGCCCGGGCCCTGGTCGCCGACCCGGAGATCCTGCTGCTGGTGGAGCCGACCAGCGCGGTGGACGCGCACACCGAGGCGCGGATCGCGGCCCGGCTCGGTGCGGCCCGGTCCGGCCGGACCACGCTGGTCTGCACCAGCAGTCCACTGGTGCTCGGCCGGGCCGATCACGTGGTCTTCGTGGAGGACGGCAAGGTGGTCGCCGAGGGCCGGCACGAGGAACTGTCGTCCACCGAACCGAGGTACGCGGCGACGGTCAGCCGGGGGGAGAGCTGATGGCCACCGCCCTGCCGGTCGCGAACGCGGCGCAGGTCCGCCGGTACGCCCGTACGCTGGCCCGCCGACACCCCGGCGCGCTGACCACCGCCCTCGCCCTGCACGGGTTGGCCGCGGCGGCCGGGCTGGCCGGGCCACGGCTGCTCGGCGCGCTGGTCGAGGGGGTCTCCCAGGGCGACCGGAGCACGCCGGTGGACCAGATCGTGCTGGCCATCGTCGGGTTCGTGGTGGCCCAGTCGGTGCTGCTGCGCCTCGCGCACATCGCCTCGGCGCGGCTCGGGGAGCGGGTGCTCGCCGCGCTGCGGGAGGAGTTCGTCGACCGGATCCTGGCCCTGCCGCTGGCCACGGTGGAACGGGCCGGCACCGGCGACCTGCTCACCCGGACCTCCCGGGACGTCTCCGCGCTGTCCCGGACGGTGCGACTCGCGGTGCCCGAAACGCTGATCGCGGTGGTCACCGCCGGGTTCGTCCTCGGGGCGCTGCTGCTGGTCGGCCCGCTGCTGGTGCTGCCCTGCCTGGTCGCCGTGCCGGTGCTGGTCGCCGGCACCCGCTGGTACCTGCGCCGGGCCACCGCCGGCTACCTGCGGGAGAACGCCGCCTACTCGGACATCACCGACGGGATCAGCGAGACCGTCGAGGGTTCGCGGACCACCGAGGCGCTGCGGCAGGAGGCGCGGCGGCGGGCCCGCACCGACGCCGACATCCGCCGGTCGTACGCGGCCGAGCGGTACACGCTCTGGCTGCGGACGATCTTCTTCCCGGTCACCGAGATCGGGTACCTGGTGCCGGTGGTGACGACCCTGGTCGTCGGCGGCTGGTTCTACCTGGAGGGCTGGGTCAGCCTCGGACAGGTCACCGCGGCCACCCTCTACGCGCAGCAGCTCATCGAGCCGGTCGACCGGCTGCTCGCCTGGCTGGACGAACTCCAGATCGGCGGGGCGTCACTGGCCCGACTGCTCGGCGTGGCCGCGCCGGCCGACCCCGCGCCGGCCGACTTCGCCCTGGCCAACCCCGCGCCTACTGGAGCTGCGCCGGCCGGACCCGCCCGCGACGGGACGGGTTATCCGCTCGGCACCGGGCGGCTCGCCGCCCGGGACGTCACGTTCGCCTACCGTGAGGGGCGGGACGTGCTGCACGGCGTGACCCTGGTGCCGGAGCCGGGCGAGCGGCTGGCCATGGTCGGCCCGTCCGGGGCCGGCAAGTCCACGCTGGGCCGGCTGCTCGCCGGGGTGCACACCGCCCGCCTCGGCGCGGTCACCGTCGACGGCCGGCCGCTGACCGGACTGCCCCTGACCGAGCTGCGCCGGCACGTCGCCCTGGTCACCCAGGAGCACCACGTCTTCATCGGCACGCTGCGGGAGAACGTGGCGATGGTCCGGCCGTCCGCCACCGACGCGGACGTCCGGGCGGCGCTGGCCGCGGTCGACGCGCTGGACTGGACCGACGCCCTGCCGGACGGGCTGGCCACCGTGGTCGGCGCGGGTGGGCACCCGCTCACCGCCGCGCAGGCGCAGCAGCTCGCGCTGGCCCGGCTGGTGCTGGCCGATCCACACACCCTGGTGCTGGACGAGGCGACCTCGCTGATCGACCCGCGTGCCGCGCGGCGCCTGGAACGCTCGCTCGCCGCAGTACTCGAGGGCCGTACGGTGATCGCGATCGCGCACCGGCTCTTCTCCGCGCACGACGCCGACCGGGTGGCGGTGGTGGAGGACGGGCGGATCACCGAACTCGGCCCGCACGCCGAACTGCTCGCCAGGGGCGGCTCGTACGCGGACCTCTGGCGCTCCTGGCACGGACCGCGCTCCTGACCCGCCCGTGCGGGAACCGGTCAGAAGTACGACGCCGACCGTGCGGAACCGTACCGGTGACCGAGGGCGTTCGGCCTCGCCTGGCCCAGTCTGGTCACCATGCCATCGAACGACCCGAACCCCGTCGGCGTGGTCGACACCAGCCCAGGTACGCCGCCGTCCCCCGTTCGTCCCCAACCTCCGAGCAGACGTCAGCAGACAACCGGCGACGCGTCGGGGCCGCGAGCGGCGGGGGAGCGGATCGTCGCCCTCGACGTGCTCCGTGGCTTCGCGCTGTGCGGCATCCTCCTGGCGAACGTGAAGCCGATCGCCCATCGGGACACGGAACTCGATTCCGGCCCCGGGGCGGAGCAGTCAGTCCTGGCGGACATCCTGCACGTGCTCGTCGACCAGCGGTTCTTCCCGATCTTCTCGCTGCTGTTCGGCATCGGCTTCTCGATGCTGCTGCGATCCGCCCGCGCGCGCACCGATCGTCCGAGGACGGTCCTGGCCCGCCGGCTGTCGGTGCTGCTCCTGATCGGCCTCGTGCACCTGCTGGGGCTGTGGCGGGGCGACGTGCTCACCGCGTACGCGGCGGTCGGCCTGCTGGTGCTCCTGCCCTCCACGTGGCTGCCCCGGGCGGTGGTCGCCGCGCTGGGTGGCGTCCTGACCGTGCTCTCCCTGACCGTCCTCGGGGGCTGGTACTCGCTGATCCCCGGACTGTTCCTGCTGGGCTCGGCGCTCACCCGGTACGGCGTGATCGAGGCGGTCGACCGTGCGGTGCGGGGCCCAGTGCTGCTCGGACTGGCGTTCGCCCTGGGTGCGGTTCCCGCCGTCCTGGCGCAGCTGCACAGCGATTCGGACCCGGAGGGGAGCATCTTCCGGATCGCCTACCCGACGGCGGGACTGTTGCTCGCCGGGGTCTACGTGTGTGGACTGTTGCTGCTGCTCAGGACCCCGCTGCGTGGCCTGCTGACCGGTGTCCTCGCGCCGCTGGGACGGATGGCACTGACGAACTACCTGTCCGCCACGGTCCTGGTCCTGGCCGTCGCCAGCCTCGTTCCCGGGTCGGACACCTGGTCGGCCGGGACGGTGGTCGTCGTCGCCGGAGCCATCCTCGCCCTCCAGTGGCTCTGGTCGGTGCTCTGGCTGCGGTGGTACCGCCAGGGTCCGGTGGAATGGCTCTGGCGGTGGGCGACGTGGTGGCAGCGGCCACCGCTGCGGCGGGCCCGGTGACACTCCTGTTCAAAGCCTTACCGCCCGACTACGCGGTTCGCCCTGGCCCCGCGCGCGCCAGAGACGCGCGCGGGGCTTCCATAGCCGTCAGCTGTGCGAGAACCACCACTGGGCCGACCAGACCGAGGTGCCCTTGGTCCGGAACACGTTGTGCTCGCCCGTCTTGATCGTCTTCGAGCCGAGGAAGACCTTCGCGCCGTTGCCGTGGGCGTACACGTAGACCGGCTCGGTGCTGCCGCCGGCGAGCGTGATGCTCCAGCACTTGCCCGGCTCCACCACATGGCTCGAGAACCCGCCCCGCGCGGGGAACTGCAGGGTCGCCGAGAAGCCGGTGCCCTTGTTGCAGAGCCCGGTGCGGTTGGTGGTCGCCGCCGCTGCCGGCGTCGCCGCGGTGGTCAACCCGGCCAGGACCAGAGCGCCGACCACGACCGGTCGCCACGTCTTGCGCATACGAGTCAAAGCTGCCATTTCGGCTCCTAAGGGCCTAGTAGTGGGATGTTGCCGTGGACCAGTCCAGACACCGCATAACGCGTTCGTCTACCAGAGACACGGTTGCCTCGGGTGGGATGGTTCACGGAACTTCCGCACTCGGTCCCACGCCTGCGCGGCAACTCTGCTGGCCGGCACGACCTGCTCGGCAGCAGGGCGACCCGATTCGGTGGGACGGGGCGGGGCCGGTTCGGGGTCAGACGTCGAGCGGGTCGGCGAGCAGTCGCTCGAAGGCCAGTTCGGCCGCGCCGATCAGCGGCGCGTCGTCGCCCAGCTTCGGGGTGCGCAGCCGGACGTGTTCCCGGGACGCGGCCAGCGCCATCGAGTTGAGTCGGCTGCGGACCTGGGCCGCCGCGGCGAGGTAGAGGTCACGCAGGGTGCCACCGAAGACGACCATCTCCGGGTTGAGGACGTTGACCAGGTTGGCGACGCCGAACCCGAGCCAGTCGCCGGCCTGGCGTACCGCGGCCTGGGCGCTGGCGTCCCCGCGGGCCGCCGGGTCGACCACGGCCAGGATGGCGTCCCGCCCCTCCACGCCGTCGCGGCCGGCGGCCCGCAGCAGCGCGTGCTCGCCGATCTCGGTCTCCCAGCAGCCCCGGGAACCGCAGCCGCACGGATGGCCGCCGGGGTTGACCACCATGTGGCCGACCTCGCCGGCGTACCCGCCGTGTCCGGTGACCCGCCGCCCACCGGCGACGATGCCGGCCCCGACGCCCGCGTCACCGTGCAGGTAGACGACGTTGTCGCAGCCCACCGCGACCCCCCGGACGTGTTCGGCCAGGACGGCCAGGTCGGCCACGTTTCCGACCGCGACCGGACGCACACCGCCCAACTCGGCGCTGAGCAGCTCGCCGAGCGGCTCGTCGACCCAGCCGATGGTCGGGCTCAGCCGGACCAGACCGTCGTCCCGGCGGATCATGCCGGCCACCGCCACGCCCGCGCCGACACAGATCGCCCCGGCCGGCGCGCCCTGGTGCATCTCCTTGACCATCGCGGCCAGCAGCGGCGCGGCCTCCCCGGCCGCCGGACCGTGCGGTCGGGGCAGCTCGCGGCAGTCGAGCACCTCGCCGCCGAGCCCGACCCGCGCGGCCCGCAGCCGGTCCACCTCGATGCTGAACGCGTACGCGAAGACCCGCTCGGACTCCGGCCGGACGACCAGCGACGGTCGCCCGGCCCGGCCGGTCTCCTTCGGGGCGCCCTCGCTGACCAGGCCGGCCCCGGCCAGGTCGGCGGTGAGCGCGCCGATGGTGCTGCGGTTCAACCCGAGGGCGGTGGTGAGTTCCGCCCGCGAGGTCGCCCCGTGCACGTGGACGTAGCGGAGCAGCGCGCCGAGGTTCTGCCGGCGGATCTCGTCCTGGCTGGGTCCTGCGCGCATGCTCCTGGTACTCCGGTCGAGGGACGTGGTCAGCGGGTGCCGGTGGCGGCGGCGCGTCGTCGGGAGAACGCGTCGACGCTCGCGGCGAGCAGCAGCACGACCCCGGTGACCACGTACTTGACCCCGGCCTCGTAGCCCATCAGACCCATGCCGTTGTCGATCACCGCGACCACCGCGCCGCCGAGCACCGCGTCGAGCACCCGCCCCTTGCCGCCGAAGAGGCTGGTCCCGCCGATCACCGCCGCGCCGACGGCGTAGAGCAGTACGTTACTGCCCCCGGTGTTCGGGTCGACCGAGTTGGCCCGGCTGGCGGCCACGATGCCCCCGATCGCGGCCATCGTCGAGCAGATCACGAAGACCGAGATCCGGATCCGGTCGACGTTGATACCGGCCCGGCGGGCCGCCTCCCGGTTGCCGCCGACCGCGTAGACGTGCCGCCCGTAGCTGGTGCGCTGGAGCACGAAGGTCCAGAAGATCAGCAGGACCGCGATGATGGGCACCACGATCGGCACGCCCTTGAGCGAGCTGATCAGGACGTTGCGGCTGCGCTCCAGGTTGAGGATGTAGACCGCCACGCCGAGGATCACCGCCAGCCCGCCGATCCGGGCCAGCACCACCGGGAACGGGTCGGTGACCAGGCCCCGGGCGGTCCGCTTGCGGTGGCGTAGGAGCTGCACCGCCGCGTACCCGCCCACCACGACGGCGACGAGGAGCCAGCCGAGCACCGGCGTCAGGTTGCGGTTGGCGATCGCCACCAGCACCTCGTCGCGTACGGAGATGTTGCTGCCGCCGCTGATCAGCAGCAGCACGATGCCCTGGAAGGCGAGGAAGGCGGCGAGGGTGACCACGAACGAGGGGATGCCGATCTTCGCGACCAGGAAGCCCAGGGTGAGCCCGATGACCAGGCCGGTGGCGATGGCGGCGAGCACCGCCACGTACCACGGCCAGCCCGCCTTGGTGACGATGTTGGCCAGCACGGCGGCGCAGACCCCGCTGGCGAAGCCGGCGGAGAGGTCGATCTCGCCGAGCAGCAGGACGAAGACCAGCCCCATCGCGATCAGCGTGACCGCCGCGCCCTGGGTGAAGAGGTTGGCGAAGTTCTGCGCCGACAGGAACGACGGTCGCATGATCGAGAAGACCGTGCAGAGCACGGCCAGTCCCAGGACGGCCGGCAGCGCCCCGATGTCGCCGCCGCGTACCCGGCTGAGGTAGTTGCGGACGTGGCCGCCCACGGTCGGCGTCCCGGTGACCGCCACCGGACCGACCTTACGCACGGCGGTGTTGGTCATCGGAGCGCTCCTGGGGTGCTGTCGGCGGACGTGCCGTTGTCGGGGGGCTGCGCGCCGTTGCCGGTCGCCAGGCCGAGCGCGCCGGACCGGCCGGCGGTGATCAGCTCGACCACCTGGGCGTGGGTGATGTCGGTGGTCTTCACCTGGGCGACCATCTGCCCGAGGTAGAGCGCGGCGATCCGGTCGGAGACCGCGAAGACGTCGTTCATGTTGTGCGAGATGAGCACGACGGCCAGGCCGTTGTCGGCGAGCCGCCGGACCAGTTCGAGCACCTGGGCGGTCTGGGCGACGCCGAGCGCGGCGGTCGGCTCGTCCAGGATCACCAGCTTGCTGTTCCAGAGCACCGCCTTGGCGATCGCCACGGTCTGGCGCTGGCCGCCGGAGAGGCTGGAGACGTGCTGACGCAGCGACTTCACCGTCCGGACGTTCAACCCGGCCAGGGTCTCGGCGGCCATCTGCTCCATGGTCGGCTCGTCGAGCACGATGCCGCTGCGCTTCTCCCGGCCGAGGAACATGTTCTGCACGATGTCGAGGTTGTCGCAGAGCGCGAGGTCCTGGTAGACGACCTCGATGCCGAGGGCGGCGGCGTCGCGGGGGCTGTTGATGGTGACCGGCCGGCCCTCGAAGAGAAACTGACCGGCGTCGGTCGAGTAGATGCCGCTGATGCACTTGACCAGGGTCGACTTGCCGGCGCCGTTGTCGCCGACCAGGGCGGTCACCTCCCCCGGGTGGGCGGAGAAGGCCACGTCCCGCAGGACCTGGACCGGCCCGAAGCTCTTGTCGATCCCACGTAGTTCCAGCAGGGGGGTGGTGGACACGGGTCTCCTTCAGGTCTGTGGAGCCGCCGGGCGGCGGGCGTCACCGAGGGTTGCGGTCCTCGGGTGACGCCCGCGCTCCGGTGGGGGCACCGGAAACCGGTACGGCTCAGCTGATCCCGGCCTCGGCGCAGAGCTTGGCGTACTGCGCGGTGCAGAGCGCCTCCTTGGTGACGAAGCCGTCCGCGATCACGTCCTTGACGTTCTCCTTGTAGATCAGCTTCGGGGTGAGCAGGACCGACGGCACGTCCCGGCCGCTCTCCGGGTCCTTCACCGTCTGCCCGGTCTCCTTCCGCTCGCCCTTGGCCAACCCGATGGCCAGCTCGGCGGCGGCGTCGGCCTCCTGCTTGATCGCCTTGTAGACGGTCATGCACTGGTCACCGGCGAGGATGTTCTGCAGGCCCTGGAGGTCGGCGTCCTGCCCGGTCACCGGGACCTTGCCGTTGAGCTTGTTCTTCTTGAGCACCGAGATGGCCGCGTTGCCGAGGCCGTCGTTCGCGGCCAGCACCCCGTCGATCTTGCCGCCGGTCTGGGTCAGCATCTGCTCGAACAGGGTGGCGCCCTGGGCGTTGTCCCAGGCCGGGACGGACTGCTCCGGTCCCTTGACGTACTCGTTCGAGTCGAACTTCGGCTTGAGCACCGAGTCGTAGCCGTTCTTGAACAGGGTGGCGTTGTTGTCGGTGGGGGAACCGTTCAGGTACGCGACCACCGGGTTCTGGACACCCTTGTCGGTCAGGCACTTCACCAGGCCCTCGCCCTGGAGCTTGCCGACCGCCTCGTTGTCGAAGCTGACGTAGTACTCGGCGCTGCCGCCCAGGGTGAGCCGGTCGTAGTCGATGGTCGCCACACCCTGCGACTTCGCCCTCTCCAGCACGGCCTTGCCGGTGCCGGAGTCCAGGTTGACGATCATCAGGGCGGTCACCCCGCCGGTGATCATCTGGTCGGCGAGCGTCTGGAACTGGTTCTTGTCGTCCTGGGCGTTCTGGATGTCGTAGTCGACACCGGCTGCCTTGAAGGCCGCCTCCAGGAACTTGCGGTCCGCGTTCTCCCACCGGCCGGAGGACTTGCTGTCCGGCAGGATCACACCGATCTTGGGCTTCTTGTCCGAGCCGGCGTCGTTGTCGGTGCCCGAGTCGTCGCCGCAGGCGGCCACGCCACCGGTGACGAGTAGGCCCACGGTCGCGATGGTGAGGATCCCTCTGCGCATGTGCGGGGTTCCTTTCGGGGTGGGGGTGTGTCGTTTTGTTGTGTCCGGCAACGTATTCCCCGTCACACTTCGAGCGCAAGACTGTCGATGGGTTGGATTTGTTGGCTGCGGTAACAATTCGGCAACGCTGCCGAAACGTGCAGGTCGCGCGCCCGTGTCGGTGGATCACCGAACGAAGTTGATCAACGTTTCGCCGACCGGACGTCGGCCCGCCGAGCCGTCGCTCAGCGGGTGGCGATGGGTGCGGTGATGGCCCCGGTCAGCGCGACCAGGTCGGCTGGGGCGAGCTGGAGCTGAAGCCCGCGCCGCCCGGCCGAGACGTAGATGGTCGGCAGGCCCGGGGCCGAGTCGTCCAGCACCGTCGGCAGCCGCCTGCGCTGGCCCAACGGGCTGATGCCGCCCCGTACGTAGCCGGTGGCGCGCTCGGCGACGACCCGGTCGGCGAGGACCGCCCGCTTCCCGCCGGCCGCGCTGGCGAGGGCCTTCAGGTCCAACTCGCCGGTGACCGGGACGACCGCCACGGTCAACTCGCCGTCCACCTCGGTCACCAGGGTCTTGAAGACCCGGTCGGCCGGCACACCGAGCGCCGCGGCGACCTCGGCCCCGTAGTTCGGGGTGTCCGGCGAAACGTCGTACGGGTGGACGCTGTGCGCCACCCCGCGCTTCACCAGCAGCCCGGTCGCCGGCGTCCCCCGTCCCCCCACACCACCAACCTAACCTCGGGGCGACTGGGCGGGGCGAGCCAGGGGGTGGCCAGCCACCGGGACGAGCCAGGGTGGTCAGCCAGCGGGGTGGCAGAGGAGCACGGTGGGGGCGGCGGCGATTCGGGTGAGGACCACGCTCGCCGCCTGGTCGCCGGAGAGCCTCAGGTCGCGGCGGAGGCGCTCGGGTTCCAGCGCCGAGCCGCGCTTGAGGATCTCCACCCGGCCCACCCGGCGTTCGCGTAGCAGGGCGCGCAGCCGTTTCAGGGAGAACGGCAGCACGTCGGTGACCTCCAGGCAACGGGCGAAGGGCGTACCGGCGGGGGAGTCGGCGTACAGGTAGGCGATGCTCGGGTCGGCGATCGTCGCGTCCAGGGTGGTGGCGAGCTCGGCGACCAGGTGCGCGCGGACCACCGCCGGGTCCGGGTCGTACAGGAACCGCCGGACCGGCCCGACCGGGGCCTCGACGGCACCGGAGCCGGTGAGCTGGTGCACCCGCGTGCCGCGCAGCACGGTCGCGCGGCGGGGGACGTCGGCCAGCCGGCCGCACCAGAGGGCCGCCTCCACCAGGTCGCCGTCGACGCTGACCCACTCGGCCTCCGCGCCGGACGGGATCAACGCGTGGTCCAGGCCGGGGGCCACCTTGACCACCGCGTGCGGCACCCGTTCGGCGAGGGCGGTCACGAAATCCCAGGGCGGCGAGTACGCCTTCGGGTCGAAGATCCGCCGGCCGGTGCCGGTGCTGCGGCGGGCCGGGTCGCAGAAGACCCCGTCGACCCGGGACACGTCGAACGCGGTGGCGTCGCCGTGTTCCACGGTGAACATCTCGGCCAGTCCGGCGGCTTCGGCGTTCGCGGCGGCCATCGCGGCGGTCAGCGGGTCGGCCTCGACCCCGTACACCCGGATGCCGGCCCGGGCGGCGGCGAGCGCGTCGGCGCCGAGACCGCAACCCAGGTCGGCGAGCGTGCGGACCCCGGCGGCGCGCAACCGGGCCGCGCGCCGGTCGGTCACCACCCGCCGGGTCGCCTGCTCCAACCCGGCGCGGGTGAGGAACATCCCGGCCGCCTCCGGGCCGAACTTGCCGGTCGCGCGTCGCCGCAGCTCGGCCTGGGTGAGCGCGGCGGCAGCCAACCCGGCGGGCACACCGGCCGTACGGAGCGCCGCCGCCGCGGTCAGCGGGTCGCCGCCGGTCACCCGCGTCGCCGCGTCGAGCGCGGCCGACCCCTCGGCGGTACGCAGCGCGGCGAACTGGTCGAGATCCACCGGCCCATTGTCGGTCCTCGCCCCGACCACGAACGGAGGGGACCGACGCGAGCGCGCCGGTCCCGGTCGTCCGGTGGTCAGATCAGGGTGCCGCCGGCCACCACTGCTGGGAGCCGGTGAACCGGAAGAACGACGGCGCGTAGAAGTGGTAGCTGTAGACGTTGGTGGCCGAGTAGCCGTAGAACGAGACCGTGTCCATGTTCCAGTTGTCGGTGGTCTCGGGCCACGACGGGTGGCTGACCATGCGCAGCCGGAGACCGGTGACCGAGCAGGCGTTCACCGAGGCGCCCGGATCCAGGAACCGGAGGGTCCGGAAGTTGGTGGTCTCGCCGCCGAAACCTCCCCAGACGTGCTGCAGCTCGACGTCGCCGCTGGTGGTGATCAGGTACGGGATGACCTCCGAGTTCCCGCGCAGGTCGTCCCCACCGGTGCGGAAGTAGAAGTTGAGATAGCTCAGCCTGTTGCAGGCGATCGGACCGGCGCTGGCGGGGCTGGCGATCACGGTCACGCCCAGCGTGGCCAGGAGTGTGGCGGTGATCAGCAGGGCGGCGGCCCGGAGGCGACTGATTCGGGTACGCATTGATCGTTTCCTCTCGGTGGTGTCGGGCAGGAACAACGATCCGCGACCCGCCACCTGGGGGGCATCCGGCTAGCCGGACCCGTCCGCTCCCGGTTGACCGGACCGGACGGGTCGGAAAACCGGGTGGACGTCCGCGGGCACTGCTCCCCAGCCCGAACCGACCGGTCAACCGCTGGTGCTGTTCACCCCGGTCAGGAACGCCAACGTGGCCAGGACCCGGACGTTCACCCCCCGCCGGGTCCGAGCGTCGGGTGGGGTGAGCCGGAGTTTGCCGGTGATGGTGGACAGGTGTTTCTCCACCGTGCTGACCTGGCACTCCATCTGCTCCGCGATGCCCAGGTTGGACCGGCCCTCGGCGACCAGCGCCAGGATCCGCCGTTCGTGCGGACTCAGCCGGTCGAGCGGGTTGTCGATCCGGGGCCGCACCATCAGCCGCTGGATCAGGTGGCGGTCGATCACCACCTCGCCGGCGGCCACCCGGCGGATCGCGGCCACCAGTTCGGCGATCTCCCCGACCCGGTCCTTGAGCAGGTAGCCCACCGAACGGGTGTCCGCCTCCATACTCAGCAGCCGGGACGCGAACGCGACCTCGGCGTACGACGAGAGCACGAGCAGGGCGACCCCCGGATGCCGGCGGCGCACCTCCTCGGCGACCCGCAGCCCCTCGTCGAGGAAGGTCGGCGGGAGCCGGATGTCCAGGAGCATCACCTCCGGAGACAGCCGCTCGGCCAGGAGCAGCGCCGTGGCGGCGTCCCCGGCGGTGCCGACGACGTGCAGGCCGCGGGCGGTCAGCGCCTCGGCCAGGACGTCGCGGAGGAGTGGTTGGTCCTCGACGAGGACTATTCGCACGGGTCCTCCAGGCGCAGGTTGGCCGACAGTCGGGTGCCACCGGCCGGCGGACTGTCGATGGTCATGGCACCGCCGGCCGCCGCGACCCGGTCGAGCAGACCGGTCAGGCCGGAGCCGGGTCGGGGCGTGGCGCCGCCCCGGCCGTCGTCGCAGACGTCGACCGTGAGGGTGGCGCCGACCCGTCGTACGGTCACGCTCGCCCGGTCCGCCCGCGCGTGCTTGTACGTGTTGGCCAGCCCTTCGGCGATGAAGAAGTAGGCGGTGAGCTCGACGTGGGACGGCCACCGCTCGGCGGGTATCCGTACCTCGATCGGCACCGGCGCGATCTCCACCAGTTGCCCGACCGCCGCGGCGAGGCCGTGTCCGAGCAGTGCCGCCGGGTACATGCCCCGGGTCAGGTCCCGCAGGCCGGCGATGGCGTCGCGGAGCAGCAGGTGCGCCCGGTCGGCGGTGCCGCTGATCCGGTCGGCCCCGGCCGGTCCCGGTGCGCGCAGCGTGTCCAGCAGCAGCAGGACCGCGTACAACCGCTGTTGGGTGCCGTCGTGCAGGTCGCGCTGGATGCGCTGGCGTTCCTCGAACGCCGCGGTCGACACCCGGAGCCGGGACCGGCGCAGTTCCTCGATCTGCCGCTGCTGGGCCCGGTGCAGTCGGGCGTTCTCGATCGCCAGCGCGGCCAGGCCGAAGGCGGCCTCGGTGACCTCCCGCTGCTCGCCGAGGAGTTCGTCGTGTTCGACCCAGGCGACGGGGACTCCGCGGCTCAGCATCGGGCTGACCGTTCGCCCGGGGGTGTCGGGGCCCTCGGCGACGGGCCGGCCCCGGATGTCGGGACAGGAGCCGTCGGGCGCCGGGTAGGTGATGGCGAGGGTCGGGTCGCCCACCGCCTCGGCGAGCGCCCGTTCCAGTTCCGCCGGGTTCGGGAGTTCGGCGCCGGGTCGTTCGAGCTCCAGCAGCGTGCGCGTGGCCTGGCCCTGGGCCAGGCCGGACCGGAGCCGGCGGGCGAGCACCACGAGGGGAATGATCAGCAGGTCGACCACGAGGGCGGTCACCAGGGTGCCGGTGTAGACGCCGGCCGGTGCCTCCACCAGCGCCGCCGCTGCCGCCGCCAGGCTGGCCAGTCCCACCACCACGATGGCCGCCCAGAGCGGTCCGGCGGGCCGGCGGCGTGCCCGGGAGGAGGTGAGCCAGCGTCGGAGCACCACCGCCAGGACGACGACCGTGTAGCTGGCGAAGACGATGCTGCCCACGTCGGCCCAGGTCGAGTCCGCCGGCGGGAGGCTGTGCCACCAGAGCGGAGGTCGGGGGTGTTCTGCCAGGTAGCGGCCCACCTGGGTGCCGATGGAGGCCAGATAGGAGCCGGCCACCAGGATTCGGTCCAGGTGGCCGCGGGTCCGGCCGGTCGGCACGGCGAGCGCGATGTGGGTCAGCACCGAGGTCCAGGCGTACGCGAGGCAGAACCCGGCCGCGAAGAGCGCGGGCTCGCCGCTGGCCCGGAAGTCCCCGAGGTGGTACAGGCCCCCGGCGAGGACCATGAACCAGCCGATCCAGGGGACCCGCGACCAGGTGTGCACGGCCAGTCCGGCGACGATGGTGAGCAGCCCGAAGCTGCGTAACGCGGTCGTGCTCCAGCCCGGCGGGGCGACCGGGGCCGAGACCGCCATGCCGGCGGCGGCGAGCGCGCACGCGGCCCCGGCGGTGAGCGCCAGTCCCGGACCCGTTCGGCGCGGCCCGGGGTCGGCCCGGGTGGTGCTCAGCGTGTCCTCCGCACCGGCTCAGCGTAGGGGGGCGTCGGTAGGCCTGTGTCGATGTGTCGACTACTTGATTGTCGACCTGGTCGTGGGGCCCGCGGCCGGGCGGCGGGCGCCTGCCCGGCTCGCCGTCGGGTGCGACACACTGGCCGTCGTTGGCACTCTCCTTGACGGAGTGCTAGCGGCGGGCCTAATCTGCGATTAGCACTCTCCCATCGAGGGTGCCAGCTTCCGGGCTCGCCCCGGAGGTTCAACGCCAGGCGGACCGGCACCCGCGACGACGGCCCCGCCCGGTGGCATGTGGCAGATTGACACTGGCCGGCCCCGCCGACCGGTAACGAAACCAGTACCCCAGGAGGGTATGCCCGTGACTACCGCGACCAAGGTTGCGATCAAGCCGCTCGAGGACCGGATCCTGGTCCAGGCGAACGAGGCTGAGACCACCACGGCGTCGGGCATCGTGATCCCCGACACCGCCAAGGAGAAGCCGCAGGAGGGCACCGTCCTCGCTGTCGGCCCGGGCCGCGTCGACGACAAGGGCAACCGGATCCCGGTTGACGTGCAGGTCGGCGACACCGTCATCTACTCGAAGTACGGCGGCACCGAGGTCAAGTACGCCGGCGAGGAGTACCTGGTGCTCTCCGCCCGCGACGTCCTCGCGGTCATCGAGAAGTAAGCAACCGATCAGTGTCGCTGCCCCGGTCCGGCTCGCCGGGCCGGGGCAGCAACGCTTCGAAGGGATATCCATGGCGAAGATCCTGAGCTTCTCGGATGACGCCCGGCACCTGCTCGAGCACGGTGTCAACGCCCTCGCGGACGCGGTCAAGGTCACCCTCGGCCCGCGCGGGCGTAACGTCGTCCTGGACAAGAAATTCGGTGCGCCGACGATCACCAACGATGGGGTCACCATCGCCAAGGAGATCGAGCTCACCAACCCGTACGAGAACCTTGGCGCGCAGCTCGTCAAGGAGGTGGCGACCAAGACCAACGACGTCGCCGGCGACGGGACCACCACCGCCACCGTGCTCGCCCAGGCCATGGTCCGCGAGGGCCTGCGCAACGTGACCGCCGGGGCCAACCCGGCCGGGCTCAAGCGCGGCGTCGACGCGGCGGCGGCCAAGGTCTCCGAAGCGCTGCTGGAGCGGGCCGTCGAGGTCGCCGACAAGAAGTCGATCGCCCACGTGGCGACGATCTCGGCGCAGGACGCCACCATCGGCGACCTGATCGCCGAGGCGATGGAGAAGGTCGGCCGGGACGGTGTGATCACCGTCGAGGAGGGCTCCGCCCTGCACACCGAGCTGGACGTGACCGAGGGTCTCCAGTTCGACAAGGGCTTCATCTCGCCGAACTTCGTCACCGACCTCGAGTCGCAGGAAGCGGTTCTGGAGAACCCGTACATCCTGATCACCACGCAGAAGATCTCCGCGATCGAGGAGCTGCTGCCGCTGCTGGAGAAGGTCCTCGCCGACAGCAAGCCGCTGCTGATCATCGCCGAGGACGTCGAGGGTCAGGCGCTCTCCACGCTGGTGGTCAACTCGCTGCGCAAGACCATCAAGGTCTGCGCCGTCAAGGCTCCGGGCTTCGGTGACCGGCGCAAGGCGATGCTCCAGGACATGGCGATCCAGACCGGCGCCGAGCTGGTCGCGCCGGAGCTGGGCTACAAGCTCGACCAGATCGGGCTGGACGCGCTCGGCACCGCCCGCCGCGTGGTCGTCGACAAGGAGAACACCACCATCGTCGACGGTGGTGGCCGGGACACCGAGGTCGCCGACCGGGTCGCGCAGATCCGCAAGGAGATCGAGGCCACCGACTCCGAGTGGGACCGGGAGAAGCTGGCCGAGCGGCTGGCGAAGCTCTCCGGCGGCGTCGCGGTCATCAAGGTGGGCGCGGCGACCGAGGTCGAGATGAAGGAGCGCAAGCACCGCATCGAGGACGCCATCGCGGCGACCAAGGCCGCGGTCGAGGAGGGTACGGTGCCCGGTGGCGGTGCCGCCCTCGCGCAGGTCCTCCCGGTGCTCGACGACGACCTCGGCTTCACCGGCGACGAGAAGGTCGGCGTCTCGATCGTGCGCAAGGCGCTGGTCGAGCCGCTGCGCTGGATCGCCCAGAACGCCGGACACGACGGCTACGTCGTCGTGCAGAAGGTCGCCGGCAAGGAGTGGGGCCACGGCCTCGACGCCGCCACCGGCCAGTACGTCGACCTGGTCGGCAACGGCATCCTCGACCCGGTGAAGGTGACCCGCAACGCGGTCACCAACGCCGCCTCGATCGCCGGCCTGCTGCTCACCACCGAGAGCCTGGTGGTGGAGAAGCCGGAGAAGGCCGAGCCGGCCGCCGGTGGCCACGGCCACTCCCACGGTCACGGGCACAGCCACCAGCACGGCCCCGGTTTCTGATCCACCCGCGACACCCATGGCGGGTGTTCCGCTCCCCCGGAGCGCCCGCTGGCCCAGGGCACGCCGTCCACCGCGACGGCGTGCCCTGCGGCGTCTCCAGCGGGACACCCACCACCGCGCTCTGCGGCGTCGTCACGTGGGCAGCGCGCGTCTCCGGTGGGGCGGTCCGCCGCTGTGGCGTCTCCGGCGGGACCGCGTGCTGCGGCGCCTTCGGTCAACGGACAGCGCACTGCCGCGCCCCCGGGGTGGGGGACGCGGCAGCGGTGGTCGGTGGGTCGCCGGTGTCAGGCGATCTTGCGCTGGGCGGGCACGGTCGACTTGTGCGGGCGGCCGAGGCGGGACTCCAGCCGCGCCACGTCCACCCGGCTGCGTCGCCGGTCGGCCAGGTCCTCCCAGCCGATGGCGAGCAGACGCAGACGCTCGGACTCGCTGAACCCACCCCACACCCCGTACGGCTCGCGGACGGCGAGGGCGTGCGCGGCACACTCGGCGCGCACCGGGCAGGCCCGGCAGACCGCCTTGGCCCCGGACTCGCGGCGCAGGCGGGAGGAGCCGCGCTCGCCGTCGGGGTGGAAGAACTGGGCGCTGTCGCGGCCCCGGCAGGCACCGAGCCGCTGCCAGTCCCAGAGATCGACGATGGGTCCGGGCAGTCTACGTACGTTCGACATCAGCACCCCTCCTCCCGCGCGGCACCGCCGCGATGGTCCGTAAGGCCGGTCCCGGGCGACGGGTCGCGCGAGCGCGCCGTGTCCGGCCTGGCCCCTCCGATACCCCGTCGCTCGCGTCCTCACACGTAGGTGATCAGAAAGTTCCGGCAACTCGCGGCAAAGACCCCATATGTCGGAAAAGTTCGGAGAATTGCCCGGAACCCCCTCATGATCAGAGCCGCCCGTGGTCTGCTCTCTGACGGAGAGGAGACCCCACTGTGCGTACGGTTCTCGTCTGCGTCCGGACCCCATTGGCGGCGCAGTACCTGTCTTCCGCGGCAGCCCGACTCGGCCTGTCCGCCGTCGTCCGTACCGCCGTCTCCGATCCCGAGGTGATGCTGCGCCTCGCCGAGCAGCCGCCCGACGTGGTGCTCGCCGACACCGCCCTGACCCGACCGGACAGCGCCGGATTCGTCCGGCGCGTCCTGGCCCGCGCTCCCCAGGCGGCGGTGCTGCTGCTCGGCGCGGAGGAGTCCGGCGCGGCGGCGGCGACCATCAGCGCCGGGGCGCGCGGCCTGATCCAGGGCACCGACCACGACCTGACCAGTGCGGTCGCCAAGGCGTTGTTGCTGCTCTCCGCCCCGGGACGGTCCTCCCGCCGCCGGATCGCCGACCCGGCCCTCGACACCGCCGTCATCGGCGCGGCCGGCCGGCCGGGTGGTCGCACCCCGGCGACAGCACCGGGAGACTGGCCGGGGAAGGACGCGCCCGGCGGCGGGCCGGCGATGGTTCCGGTGCAGCGCGGTGACGACGAGCTGGACGAGGACGCGAAGCCGGAGGCCGCCCGGACGGCGCAGGAGGGCCGCCGACCCGAGCCAACCGGACGCGGCCGGGGCGGGCTCGGACTGACCGAGCGGGAACTCCAGGTGCTGCTCGGTATGGCGGAGGGGAAGAGCAACGCCGAGATCGGCCGGGAGCTGTTCGTCTCCGAGGACACCGTGAAGACGCACGCTCGGCGGCTCTTCCGCAAGCTCGGGGCCCGGGACCGGGCGCACGCCGTCGCCGCCGGCTTCCGGGCTGGCCTGGTCGCCTGAACCGCCCGCGGCGGCGCGGCCGGCCGGGGCAGTAGAGCCCGCCGGCAGGTCAGTCCGTGGCCGGTTCGGTGTCGTCCTCGCCGGACTCGGTCAGGGTGTCGTGCACCCCGTCCGCGTAGCCGCGCGCGTAGTCCCAGGTGACGTAGTGGTCGGGATCCGGGTCGTAGGCCGGCTCGTGCACCCGGGGACGCCCGGAGCTGAGCAGGTGGCGCAGGTTGCCCCGGAGCAGGTCCCAGTCGAAGTAGTGCGGCTCGCGGCAGTCCTCGCACTCGATCACCAACCCACGGACGCCGATCGGCGCCAGCAGCGCCTGGTAGATCTCCAGGTCCGCAAGATCCTCCAGGACGTCCTGCCGCTCGACGTCGGTCAGCGGTTCGAGCGAGGCGTCGTCACCGGGGTCGTGCAGGCCGGCGGCCGGGTCGGCCGGGTCGCCGTTGAACGGATCGATGGGCTCGTCGTGCACCCCCTCACCGTAGACCCAAGCCCGTCGGCCCGCCTGCCCCAGGCCGTCGCCCGCTGGCCGCGCCGCCCGGGGCCGCCCAGCTCAGTGGGTACGATGGGGCGACGCGCCCGAGTTCTCCGGCGTGTTCCGGTGCCGCGCACCACCTCACGAAGCCCGTTCAAGCAGCTCAGGGGAGCAATCGTGGATATTTCGCCCAGCACCGATCGTCCGGCGGGCGCCGAGCCCGGCGAGCTGGGCGGCCACCTGCCGGAACTGCCCGCCGGTTCGGCGCGGGTGATCCCGCTCGGCCTGACCTTCGACGACGTGCTGCTCCAGCCCGGTGAGTCGGACGTGGTGCCAAGCCGGGTCAACACGGTCACCCGGCTGACCCGTAACGTCACCCTCTCCGTACCGCTGCTCTCCAGCGCGATGGACACGGTGACCGAGGCACGGATGGCGATCGCCATGGCCCGCCAGGGCGGCATCGGCGTGCTGCACCGCAACCTCTCCGTCGAGGACCAGGCGCTCCAGGTCGACCTGGTCAAGCGCTCCGAGTCGGGCATGATCACCAACCCGGTGACGGCCAGCCCGGACGACACCCTCCGCGACGTCGACGCGCTCTGCGGGCGGTACCGCATCTCCGGCGTGCCGGTGGTGGACGCCGAGGGCCAGCTCGTCGGCATCGTCACCAACCGGGACATGCGGTTCGTCTCCGAGCCGGGCACCCCGGTCCGGGAGATCATGACCCGTACCCCGCTGGTCACCGCCCCGGTCGGGGTCAGCAAGGACGAGGCGCTGAGCCTGCTGCGTCAGCACAAGGTCGAGAAGCTGCCGATCGTCGACGACTCCGGCCGGCTGCGCGGGCTGATCACCGTCAAGGACTTCACCAAGAGCGAGCAGTACCCGAACGCCACCAAGGACGAGGCTGGTCGGCTCCGGGTCGCCGCCGCCGTCGGGGTCGGCGAGGACGCGTACAAGCGCGCCCGGGCGCTGGTCGACGCGGGCGTGGACGTGCTGATCGTGGACACCGCGCACGGGCACCAGCGGGCCGTGCTGGAGATGGTCCGCCAGCTCAAGAAGGACACCACCGCCGACATCGTCGGCGGCAACGTGGCCACGTACGCCGGAGCGAAGGCGCTGGTCGACGCGGGTGCCGACGGGGTCAAGGTCGGGGTCGGGCCGGGTGCGATCTGCACCACCCGGATCGTCGCCGGCGTGGGCGTGCCGCAGATCACCGCGATCATGGAAGCGGCCCGGGCCGCCCGCCCGGCCGGCGTGCCGGTGATCGGTGACGGTGGCATCCAGTACTCCGGCGACATCGCCAAGGCGCTGGTCGCCGGAGCCGACACGGTGATGCTCGGCAGCCTGCTGGCCGGTTGCGAGGAGAGCCCCGGCGAGCTCATCTTCGTCAACGGGAAGCAGTTCAAGGCGTACCGGGGGATGGGGTCGCTGGGTGCGATGCAGTCCCGGGGGCAGGCCAAGTCGTACTCCAAGGACCGCTACTTCCAGCAGGACGTGACCAGCGACGAGAAGCTGGTCCCGGAGGGCGTGGAGGGCCAGGTGCCGTACCGGGGGCCGCTCTCCCGGGTCGCTCACCAGCTCATCGGTGGCCTGCGGCTGGCGATGGGGTACGCCGGCGCGGAGAGCATCCCCGAGCTGCACCAGCGGGGCCAGCTCATCCGGATCACCGCGGCCGGGCTGAAGGAGAGCCACCCGCACGACATCCAGATGACCGTCGAGGCGCCGAACTACCACACCCGCTGACCCCACCCCCCTTTCGACAACTGGAGACCCTCATGCGTGACGTGGTCGAGATCGGACTGGGCAAGACCGCGCAGCGCGGCTACCACCTGGACGACATCGCCATCGTGCCGAGCCGCCGGACCCGCGACGTCGACGACGTCTCCACGGCCTGGCAGCTCGACGCGTACCCGTTCGGCATTCCCTGTGTCGCGCACCCGTCGGACGCGACGATGAGCCCGGCCTCGGCGGTCCGGCTCGGCCAGCTCGGCGGGCTGGGCGTGCTCAACGTCGAGGGCCTCTGGACCCGGTACGAGAACCCGACCAAGGTGCTGGAGGAGCTGGCCGCGCTCGGCGAGGACGCCCGGGCCACCAAGCGCCTCCAGGAGGTGTACGCCGAGCCGATCCGCCCGGACCTGATCGCCGAGCGGGTCCGGGAACTGCGGGCCGGGGGCGGCACGGTGGCCGTCCGGGTCTCGCCGCAGCACACCCTGGCGCTGGCCCCGGTGATCCTGGACGCCGGGGTCGACATCCTGGTCATCCAGGGCACCATCGTCTCCGCCGAGCACGTCTCCACCACCGACGAGCCGCTGAACCTCAAGGAGTTCATCGCCGACCTCGACCTGCCGGTGATCGTCGGCGGCTGCACCGACTACAAGACGGCGCTGCACCTGATGCGTACCGGCGCGGCCGGGGTGATCGTCGGCATCGGCGGCGACGGCTGGTCGACCACCGAGTCGGTGCTCGGCATCCGGGTGCCGATGGCGACCGCCATCGCGGACGCGGCGGCGGCCCGTCGGGACTACCTCGACGAGACCGGCGGCCGGTACGTGCACCTGATCGCCGACGGCGACGTGCAGACCTCCGGCGACATCGCCAAGGCGCTGGGCTGCGGCGCGGACGCGGTGATGCTCGGCGAGCCGCTCTCGCTCTGCGAGGAGGCCCCGGCCGGCGGCGCGTGGTGGCACTCGGCGGCCAGCCATCCGTCCCTGCCCCGGGGCGCGTTCGAGGTGGCCGGCGAGCCGCTCGGCTCGATGGAGCGGCTGCTGTTCGGCCCGGCCGACGAGCCGGACGGCCAGCTCAACCTTTTCGGCGGCCTGCGCCGGGCGATGGCCAAGTGCGGCTACCGCGACCTGAAGGAGTTCCAGAAGGTCGGTCTGGTCCTCGACCGCTGACCCCGCCGACCCGTGGCGTCCGGACGGCCCCACCGGCCGCCTGGACGCCACGCGTCGATGGGCACCGCCGCCCGGAGCTCCCCAGGGCCGGTATGTGATCATCGGACCGCCAGGCCAGCCTGGCTGCGGTCACTTCGCCGTCCTCGGGAGGTAGCGATGACACAGGTACGGCGTACGACCGCCGCCCGCCGCGCCGCACTGCTGCTGGTGACAGGACTGCTGGCCGTCGGCTGTGAGTCGTCCCCGCCCGAGCCGGAGCCCACCCCACAGTCGTCCGCCTCGCCGACCGTCCGTAGGTTCGCTCCCGGTCAGCCCGGGGCGGGGGACGCCTACTTCCCCAGTTACGGCAACGGCGGCTACGACGTCCGCGAGTACGCGATCCGGGTCCGCTACGACCCGGCGCGGGACCAGCTCGACGGCGTGGTCACCGTCCGGGCGACCGCCACCGCCGACCTGTCCCGGTTCAACCTGGACCTGGCCGGGCTGACCGTCCGGGCGGTGAGTGTGGACGGCGCGCCCGCCACGCACGAGCACAGCGGAGCCGAGCTGACCGTCGCCCCCGCCGCCGGCCTGCCCGCCGGCAACGGCTTCGAGGTCGAGGTGCGGTACGACGGCAAGCCCGCGCCGCTGGAGAACGAGACCCTCGGCGAGGGCGGGTTCCTGCACACCGAGGACGGGGCGATCGCCCTCGGTCAACCGGAGTCGGCCAGTACCTGGTTTCCGGTCAACGACCACCCCTCGGACAAGGCGACGTACGACATCGAGGTCACCGTGCCGGAGGGGCTGGTCGCGGTGAGCAACGGCGTGCCGACCGGTCGGGCCAGCGCCGACGGCTGGACCACCTGGAAGTGGGCCGAGCGCACCCCGATGGCGAGCTACCTGAGCACGCTGGTGATCGGCGAGTACCGGATGGAGACGGGCGAGCACCGGGGCCGGCCGGTGGTCACGGCGGTGAGTACCCGGGTGCCCCGGGGCGCGGTCGACACGTCGATGGAGCGGACCGTCGAGGTCGCCGACTACCTGGAGAGCGTCTTCGGGCCGTACCCGTTCGGGGCGTACGGCGGGGTGGTCGTCTCGGACAGCCGGATCCGGTACGCCCTGGAGACGCAGAGCCGGCCGGTGTACTCCGCCGGGTTCTTCCGGGCGGGCGAGAACACCGGCATCGTGGCCCACGAGATCGCGCACCAGTGGTTCGGCAACAGCGTGTCGCTCCAGCGCTGGCAGGACATCTGGCTCAACGAGGGCCTCGCCACCTACGCCGAGTGGCTCTGGGCGGAACACCAGGGCGACGGGACCGCCCAGCAGGCGTTCGACTCCGCGTACGCCGGCGCCGGGCAGCAGATCTGGCGGGTCCCGCCGGGGGACCCGGGAGCGGACGAGCTGTTCAGCGCCTCGGTGTACCAGCGGGGCGCGATGACCGTGCACGCGTTGCGGGTGACCATCGGCGACGAGGCGTTCTTCCGTCTGTTGCGCACCTGGGCCGCCGAGAAACGCGACGGCAACGCCACCACCGAGGACTTCGTGCTCCTGGCCGAGCGGGTCTCCGGCCGGCAGCTCGACGCCCTCTTCGACGCGTGGCTCTCCGGCCGGGAACGCCCAGACCGTCCGCGTTAGTCAGCAGCGCACCACGCTGCCGGTCCGGGAACGCTGCGGACCCGGGCCGGTTTGCCGGCTGGGAGCGAACTGGGACGAACGGGATTCCCGGACACGTGCCCCTGGCGTCGGGGTTACCGATCGGTAGATGATGCCTGCATGCGGTACGACGTACTGGTCGTCGGCTCCGGCTTCGGGGGCAGCGTCGCGGCCCTGCGGCTGGCCGAGAAGGGCTGGTCCGTCGGTGTGCTGGAGGCGGGCCGGCGGTTCGCCGACCACGAGTTCCCGCAGACCTCCTGGCGCCTGCGGCGGTTCCTCTGGGCACCCGGGCTGGGCTGCTACGGCATCCAGCGGATCAGCCTGCTCCGACCGGCCGACCGGAAGGCCGGCGGGGGAGTGCTGGTGCTCTCCGGGGCCGGGGTGGGCGGCGGTTCCCTGGTCTATGCGAACACCCTCTACGAACCCCTGGACGCCTTCTACGACGACCCGCAGTGGCGGGACATCACCGACTGGCGGGCCGAACTGGCCGGTCACTACGACCAGGCGAAGCGGATGCTCGGGGTCACCACGTACCCGGTGGAGACCGGCGCGGACCGGGCGATGCGGGCGGTGGCCGCGCGGATGGGAGTCGGCCACACCGTGCGTTCGACTCCGGTCGCCGTGCACATCGGTCGCCCCGGTGAGCGGGTCGCCGACCCGTACTTCGGCGGGGCCGGCCCGGAGCGTACCGGCTGCACGCACTGCGGCTCCTGTATGACCGGATGTCGGCACGGGGCGAAGAACACCCTGGTCAAGAACTATCTCTGGCTCGCCGAGCGGCTGGGCGCGCGGGTGCACCCGTTGACGACGGTGACCTCGGTCCGGCCCGTTCCCGGCGGTGGCTACCGGGTGGAGACCATCCGGACCGGGGCCTGGCTGCGCCGGCGGCGGCAGGTCTTCGAGGCCGACCAGGTGGTGCTCGCGGCTGGCGCGCTCGGCACCCAGCGGCTGCTGCACGAGATGCGGGCCACCGGCGCGCTGCCCGGGCTCTCACCCCGCCTGGGCGAGCTGACCCGGACCAACTCCGAGGCGGTCCTCGGCGCGTCGGTGTCCCGCCGCCGGGCCCGGTCGGAGGGGCTGGACTTCACCGAGGGGGTGGCGATCACCAGTTCGTTCCACCCGGACGCGCAGACCCATATCGAGCCGGTTCGCTACGGGCGTGGTTCCAACGCCATGGGGCTGCTCCAGTCCCTGCTGGTCGACGGCGGCCCGCACCGGCTGCGTCGCTGGCTGGGCACGCTGGTCCGGCAGCCCCGGCTGGCGGCCCAGCTGCTGTCCGTACGGGGCTGGTCGGAGCGGACGGTGATCGCGCTGGTGATGCAGTCGGCGGACAACTCGCTGACCACCCGGATCCGGCGCGGCCCGCTCGGCCGGCGGCTGGTCTCCGGACCCGGACACGGCGCCCCGAACCCGACCTGGATCCCGGCCGGTAACCAGGCGGCCCGGCTGCTCGCCGAGGAGATCGGCGGGGTGCCGGGCGGGTCGCTGACCGAGCCGTTCGACATCCCGATGACCGCGCACATTCTCGGTGGCGCGGTGATCGGCGCCTCCTCGGCGGACGGGGTGGTCGACCCGTACCACCGGGTCTTCGGGCATCCGGGGCTGCACGTGGTGGACGGCGCCGCGATCTCGGCCAACCTGGGTGTCAACCCATCGTTGACGATCACCGCGCAGGCGGAGCGGGCGATGGCGTTCTGGCCCAACAAGGGCGACGTGGATACTCGGCCGCCGATGGGTGAGCCGTACCGCCGGCTGGAGCCGGTGCCGCCCCGCCAACCGGCGGTTCCGGCCGGCGCCCCTGGCGCCCTGCGGCGGTGACCGGGTCCGCCTCCGGAAGCAACCCCTCGGGCGGGCAGGCCGGGTCAGTGTCGGTCCGTCCAGGCGACCAGGGCTGCGTGCGGGAGGGTCAGCGCGGCCAGCACCGCCACCGTCGCGGATAGCGGATCCGCCCGGTGCCCCGACCAGGTGAGCAGGGCGATCAGGGCGGCGACGGCGACCACCGTGGGGACCACCGCCTGGCGGGCGAAGCGACGCAGCGGCGGTCCGACCCTTCCGGCCCGCAGGTCGACAGTGTTGCGTGGATCGTGTCTCAGTAGCCGGGCGACGTGACGGCAGGAGTGCCAGGCCGCGAAGTATGCGCCGACGGCCAGGGACGGCGGGACAGTGGTGAACAGCCCGGCAAGGAGGACGGGTTGGGCGGCGTCGCGGGCGCGCCCGGCGCGGACGTCCCGGACCGCGGTGACCGCGACCGCGCACAACACGGTGACCAGAGCCAGCGCCCGCACCTCGACGGTGAGCAGCGCCGGCGCACCCGGGGCCACCGCCGCCAGCAAAGGGTCGACCTGGTCCCGCCACAGCGCCAACGGGATGACGACCGGCGGTCCCCCGTACGCGAGCACGACGGACACCTTCGGTCGGATCGGCTGGCAGTCCCGCTCGGCATGGAACGCCACGTCGGCGGTGCCGAAGTGCACGACCGACACGATGAGGAACCCGGCCAGCGCCAGGTCCGGCGCGGTCCGGAAGGCCGCCAGCCCGGCACCGGCGGCGGCCGAGTAGACCACCAGCAGCGCCACCCGTGCCGACAGCGGCCGGGCACGGGCCGACACCCAGGCGAGCCGTGGCGCCCTGCCCTGCGGATGGAGATTCCATACCGACAAAAGGATCAAATCGTATGAACACGGTACACTGGGCCGAGGTTCTCGACCTGCAGACCCCTTCGGGTGCACCGTCCGGGCCGGCGTAGTGGCCGACATCACCCGTAATGTGGCTTACGGCGCGCTGCTCGGCCTCGTCGCGCTCACGGTCAGCGCCGCCGAGGGGCACGCCCGGCCGCCGAGGGCGATGCCGCTCGGCCAGGCGGGGGGAACCCCCGCGGACCGGTGGGGGACCTGCCCGCGTCGTCGGTAGGATTTGCTGCCATGAGCACGCCTCGCCCTGTCCTCGTGGTGGACTTCGGAGCCCAGTACGCCCAGCTCATCGCGCGCCGGGTGCGTGAGGCGCGGGTCTACTCCGAGATCGTGCCGCACTCGATGCCGGTCGCCGAGATGCTGGCGAAGAACCCGGCGGCGATCATCCTGTCCGGCGGCCCGTCGAGCGTCTACGAACCGGGCGCGCCGCAGATCGACGCCGGACTGTTCACCGCCGACGTGCCGGTCTTCGGTATCTGCTACGGCTTCCAGGCGATGGCGCGGGCCCTCGGTGGCACCGTCGCCCACACCGGCAGCCGGGAGTACGGCGGCACGCCGCTACGTCCCCGGGTCGACGCCGGGGTGCTGCTGCGGGAGCTGCCGGCCGAGCTGCCGGTCTGGATGAGCCACGGTGACTGTGTGACCGAGGCGCCGAGCGGCTTCACGGTGACCGCCGAGTCGGCCGGCGCGCCGGTCGCCGCCTTCGAGGACGTCGCCGGCCGCCGGGCCGGTGTGCAGTTCCACCCGGAGGTCGGGCACACCGCGCATGGGCAGGAGATGCTCCAGCGCTTCCTCTACGACATCGCCGGCATCGAGCCGACCTGGACCCCGGCCAACATCATCGACGAGCAGGTGGCGCAGATCCGCGCCCAGGTCGGCGACAAGGAGGTCATCTGCGGCCTCAGCGGCGGGGTCGACTCGGCGGTCGCCGCCGCGCTGGTGCACCGGGCGGTCGGGGACCAGCTCACCTGTGTCTTCGTCGACCACGGTCTGCTGCGCGCCGGCGAGGCCGAGCAGGTGGAGAAGGACTACGTGGCGGCCACCGGCATCAAGCTGAAGGTGGTCGACGCGCAGGAGCGGTTCCTCGGCGCGCTCGCCGGGGTGACCGACCCGGAACAGAAGCGGAAGATCATCGGCCGGGAGTTCATCCGGGTCTTCGAGGCCGCCGCCCGGGAGATCGCCGCGCACGGCGACGTCGAGTTCCTGGTGCAGGGCACCCTCTACCCGGACGTGGTCGAGTCCGGCGGCGGCACCGGCACCGCCAACATCAAGAGCCACCACAACGTCGGCGGTCTCCCCGAGGACCTCAAGTTCGCCCTGGTCGAGCCGCTGCGCACGCTCTTCAAGGACGAGGTCCGGGCGCTCGGGCTGGAGCTGGGGCTGCCCGAGGCGATGGTCTGGCGGCACCCGTTCCCGGGGCCGGGCCTGGCCATCCGGATCATCGGCGCGGTCGACCGGGAGCGGCTGGACCTGCTCCGCCAGGCCGACCAGATCGCCCGTGAGGAACTCACCGCCGCCGGGCTGGACCGGGACGTGTGGCAGTTCCCGGTGGTGCTCCTGGCCGACGTACGCAGCGTCGGGGTGCAGGGCGACGGGCGCACCTACGGCCACCCGGTGGTGCTCCGTCCGGTCTCCAGCGAGGACGCGATGACCGCCGACTGGTCCCGGCTGCCGTACGACGTGATCGCCCGGATCTCCACCCGGATCACCAACGAGGTGGCCGAGGTCAACCGGGTGGTGCTGGACGTGACCAGCAAGCCCCCGGGCACCATCGAGTGGGAGTGACCGCCGAGCCCCGTTGACGCCGACGCCCGGGCTGGCGGTCGGCGTCGCGGGGTTCGGGCTGGCGGTCGGGCGTCCGTCGGGTCGCGCCGGCCAGGGTCACCGGGGTGGCGTGACCTGCGTCGAGTGCGGCCAGGCCGGCGCGTCCGGCGGCTCCTCGGGCATCAGGAACCACATGATCGGGTACGCCAGCAGCGCCACCCCGGCGGTGAAGAGCGTGGCCACGGCGAAGACCACCCGGACCAGGGTCGGGTCGACGTCGAAATAGCGGCCGAGGCCGCTGGCCACCCCGGCCACCATCCGGTCGGTGGTGGGCCGGCGGAGTTGCCGGTACGGCGCCTGGGGCGGCGGACCCGGCTGCTCGTACGGGGACTGGGCGGAGGGGTTCGGTGGCATCATGGCTCCACCCTCCTCCGGTCACCGCCCGGCCGCCCTCGGTGAGGGCCCCGACCTATACCCTGACCAATCCCTGAGGGAAGCTTTCAGTCAGGAATCTGACTCTTTTCGATGGTCGTTACCGGGCCGGGGGAGAATTGGGCCCTGTGACCACCATGCTGGAACCGCTCCGCAGGATCGCGGCGTACGCAGTCTGTGCCGACCCATCCGGCCGAGTGTTGCTGGTCCGCGCGTCGCAGCACTCCGGCACCCCCGGCACGTGGTCGCTGCCCGGCGGGGCGGTCGACCACGGTGAGGACCCGAACCACACGGTCGTCCGGGAGACCGCCGCCGAGACCGGGCTCTCGGTCGCCGTCTCCGGCCTGGCGGACGTCCTCGCCGACATGCGGGCGTTGCCCGACCGGGGCATCACCCTGCACACCGACCGCCTCATCTACCGGGTCTCGGTGCGGGGCGGGACGCTCACCGACCGGGTCGACCGCCCGACCGACCTGGCCCGCTGGTTCACCCTCGACGAGGCCCGCGGGTTGCCGCTGCGGGCGTTCACCGCGCGTGCCCTGGGCCTGCCGGCCGGTGCCGCCGACGTGGTACCGGACGAGGCCCCCGAGTTTCCCTCCTTCAACGCGGTGCCCGGCCCGGACGGGCTGCACCGGGCGCAGCGCTTCGCCGCGTACGCGGTGGCCACCGACCCGGAGGGGCGGGTGCTGCTCACCCGGGTCTCCGACGGTTACCCGGGCGCGGGCTGTTGGCACCTGCCCGGCGGCGGCACCGACTACGGCGAGCAGCCGGGCGCGGCGCTGATCCGGGAACTGGTCGAGGAGACCGGGCAGACCGGTCGCCTGGTCGGGCTGCTCGGCGTGGCCAGCCACCGGGACGCCGCGTCGCTCGGCCCGGAGGGCTACCCGATCGACTGGCACGGCGTCCGCGCCTTCTACCGGGTGGTGGTCGACCAGCCGGCTCCGCCCACCGTGGCCGACGTCGGCGGTTCCACCTGCGAGGCCCGTTGGTTCGCCCGCCACGAACTGGAGACCATCCCCGCCGAACGCCTCACCGAGGTCACCGCCGAGGCCGTCCAGGCCGCCAAGCTCACCTGACCTCCACCGGACCCCAGCCGTCGGCGGGCACAGGCGCGGTTAACCTCAAGATCGGCGCGGAGCGCGGCGGGCGCGGGGGCACACGGGCGGGGGATCACCGGTGGAAGAGTTGGCGCAGCGGCGGAGGATCGGGGCGTACGGGCTGCTGACGGGGGCGGACGGGCGGGTGCTGCTGACCCGGGGATCCGCACTGGCCGACTTTCCCGGCGTCTGGCAGGTGCCCGGTGGCGGGCTGGAGCACGCCGAGCATCCGGCGGACGCGGTGGTCCGTGAGTTCGCCGAGGAGACCGGCCTCGTGGTCGAGGTGAGTGGACTTGAGGCGGTGGTCGCGGACGTCGTCCGGCTCCCCGACCTCGGGGTGGCATTGCACTCCGATCGGATCATCTATCACCTCACCGGCGTGTCCGGGGCACTCCGCCACGAGTCGGACGGAACGACCGACCTGGTGTCGTGGATCGCCCCGGCGGAGGCGGCCCGTCTGCCGCTGATGCCGTTCACCGCGGACCTGCTCGGACTGCCGGTCACGCCGTTGCCCGAGGACGTGCCCCCGGTGACGCCGCGCCTCCCGTACGACCCGCCGTCGCCGGACCGGCGGCAGCGCTTCGGGGCGTATGGGCTGGTCACCGACCCGCAGGGGCGGGTGCTGCTGACCCTGATCGCCGACGGGTACCCGGGCGCCGGCCGGTGGCACCTGCCCGGCGGCGGGACCGACCACGGCGAGCAGCCGGTCCCCGCGCTGCTGCGCGAGATCGTCGAGGAGGCAGGCCAGCTCGGCCGGGTTACCGAGCTGCTCGACGTCGACCACCTGCACAATCCCGCCGCGCTGGGGCCGGAGGGACGGCCGTTGGACTGGCACGGCGTCCGGGCGCTCTACCGGGTGGTGGTGGCGGCGCCGACCGAACCCGAGGTGACCGAAGCGGCCGGCGGTTCCACCGCACGGGCCGCCTGGTTCAGCCGGGAAGAGGCCGCCGACCTGCCGTTGACCGACATCGCCGAGCGGGCCCTCCGGCTGGTCGGGTAGCCGTCGCTCGCTGAGCCGCCATCGATCTGCTCCGGTAGAGTCGGCAGTTGAGATCGGCGGAGAAAGGGCACTCAGCCCGCGATGGGAACAACCGGGCGATTCAGCCGGTTTCTAGGAGATAGGTACCGCCGGGAGCTATCGCCAAGTCCCGTACCACTGTGCGATGGTGTACTCCGCTTTGACGGCTGCCGGGCCAGCAGCGGCCCGGCACGAGAGAGCCGGACGCCCGCCCGCAGGGTGGTCAGCCGATCCGGTGATGGAGGAAAACGTGCCGAGAGCCCCATGGCGCCGGCGTCGTACGTCTGACAGTCCGCGCCCCGCAGGCCGCCGCTGGGCGGGGCCGCTGCGTCGCAGCAGTACGTTCGCCCGCCAGGTGCTGCTGGTCCGGGTGGGACGCCGGGACGGCGAATCCCGCCACGCGACCGACGTGGCCCTGCCCGAGCACCGCTACGCCGACCGGCTGCGCCGGCGGTACGCCTCGGACCGGGTGAACCGGGCCGAGATCGAGGCAGCCATGCCGGTGAGCCCGGCGATCGCTCCGACAACACCGGTGGACGACACATCGGCGCACTCGATCCCGCTGCTCCCCGGGGAGCGTACGGCCGCTCGGCGGGCGAAGTTCGCCCTGGTCAACGCGTGCACACTGGCCAGCCTGATGCTCGGCGTCAACGCGATCTTCCTGGCCATGCAGGGCGAGGTGCGGCTCGCGGCACTCTTCCTGATCGCCTGCGTCGTCTTCGACGGGCTCGACGGCGCGCTGGCCCGCAAGCTCAACGTGGCCAGCCCGTTCGGCGCGCAGATGGACTCGCTGGCCGACATGTGCTCGTTCGGCCTCGCCGCCCCGATGGTGGTCTACGCCTCGCTGGCCGGCGCGGTGCCCACCGCCGCCGCCGCGCTGGCCTGTGCCCTCGTCGCGGCGTGCGCCGCGATCCGGCTGGCCCGGTTCAACGTCTCGCCGAAGGACGGCCGGTTCTTCTGCGGCGTGCCGACCACCATGGCCGCCATGGTGCTGGCACTCGCGGTCGTCATCGACCTGCCGGTCCCTGCGGTGATCCAGGTCGCCGGCGTCGCCCTGCTCGCCTTCGCCATGGTGTCCAGCTTCCCGTACGCCAAGCTCGCCCGACTGATCAAGCTGCCGCCGTGGCTGTGGCTGGCCCCGGTGGTCGGTGCCCTGGTCGACCCGAGGCTCACCTTCGCCCTGGTCGTGGTCGCCTACCTGGCCAGCGGGCCGCTGCTCTGGCTGCACCGGCGGCGGACCGCCTGACGTACCCGACGCAGAGGGGGCGCCGCGAGATCGCGGCGCCCCCTCTGCGTGTAGATCAGCGCCAGCGGGCGATGACCGAGGATCCGCCGATCACCCGGTCGCCCGGCCCCACCAGCGGGTCCGCCGCGTCCGCCGGAAGGTAGACGTCGGTGCGCGAGCCGAACCGGATCAGGCCGAAGCGCTCGCCCCGGGCCAGCAACGAACCGATCGGGGCACGCTGCACGATGCGACGGGCGATCAGGCCGGTACGCTGCGCGACCACCACCGTGCCGTGTTCCGTCTCCAACACCGTGTACGCCGCGACGTTGTGCTCGGCCGCCGGCTTCATCGCGTTGGCGAAGCCACCGTCGGCGACGAAGTAGTCGACCACCTTGCCCGCCACCGGGGAGCGGTTGACGTGCACGTCGAGCACCGACAGGAAGACCGCGACCCGCAGCCACTCACCGGCGCCGAACCGCTCGTCGTGCAGCCGCTGTACGGAGAGCACCCGGCCGTCGGCGGCGGCGACCACGGTCGACGGGTCCTCCGGGACGTCCCGCTCGGGGTCGCGGAAGAACGCCGCCACCGGGGCGGCGGCCAGCGCCGGCACCAGCCACAGCTTCGACTTCGGCCGGGCCACCCGGGCCAGCGCGGCCAGGCCCAGGGCGATCCCGGCGGCGGCCACCCCGTTGGAGTCGATGTGCATGTCGCGGGTCAGCGGCACGCTCGACGGCCGGTACGCCGGAGCGAGCCGGGCCGCCACCGCCGCGCTGACCGGGGTGAACCGGAGCCGGTGCACGCGTACCGGCGGCTGGTTGCGCAGCACCAGGTCCACCCCGACGCCGTGCAGCGCACCCTGCCGGTCGAGTTCGGCCGCCGCGCCCGAGGTCCGGCCCGGTCCGGCCGGCGTCGCCACACTCAGCACGCCGCCCTCGGTGAGGTACTTGGTGAGGCTGTCCAGCGTCGCCCGGGCCTCCTCGCCGGTGCCGGTGAGCGCCTCGCCGACGATCACCACATCGGCGGCGTCGGCCTCGGCCAGGGTGTCGACGACGCGGACCCGGTCGGCGACCCAGCTACCCAGGGTCGACACGTGCTGGCGCAGCTCGGCGGAGCTGGTCGAGCCGGCCGGCACCAGGGTGAGGCTGTCCCCGGGCAGCAGCGCGTCGATCGCCGCGGGGAGGACCGGGACGTCGGGGGCCGCCCCGACCAGCAGGGCGGCCTTGCGGTCGTCGCAGCGGGCGAGTTCGGCGGTGAGGGTGCGCGCGGCACGCTCGCCGATACGGACCTCACCGAAGCGGCCAAGGCTGCGCACGGCGGGGGACTGAGTCATGACGGACGAGCTCCTAGCGGCATCGAGACGGAAATCGCGGCGGAGGGGCCGGGTCGGCGCGGCCAGGGCGCCGACGGCGGGAGCGGGGCTTCCACCGGCCAGCATAGGCGGCGCGCGCCGACGGCCGTGTCGGCGCGGTCAGCCACGACGGTCGCCGAGGCCGTCGGCCGGCTGGTCCCGGTCCGTGTCCGACCCGCTCGTGCCGCTCGTGCTTCCCGTGTCGCTCGTGCCGCTCGTGTCGCTCGTGCCGACCGCGTCGGCCGTGCTTCCCGCCTTCGGCACGCCGGCCGCCGGACCGGCGGCCGGCGCCGAGGACCGGGTGGCGCGCAGCGCACCCAGCAGGCCCAGCGCACCGACCACGACCAGCGCGCCGGCCAGGAACCAGCCGATCGGCACCATCAGGTCGAGCAGTTGCGAGAGCAGCCACCATGCCGCAGCCGCCAGGAAGAGCAGGCCGAAGGCGAGCGACAGCAGGTCGGTGCGGTGCGCCTTCACCGGGTCACCTCCAACGCGCCGGCGTTGACCTGGATGTACAGCCGCAGGGTGCCGCCGCCCACGCCGTCGGTGCCCAGGTCGGTCGCCTCGCGT
Source organism: Micromonospora pallida (assembly GCF_900090325.1). Taxonomy (NCBI): domain Bacteria; kingdom Bacillati; phylum Actinomycetota; class Actinomycetes; order Micromonosporales; family Micromonosporaceae; genus Micromonospora; species Micromonospora pallida. Next base: position 6,941,083 of record NZ_FMHW01000002.1, read on the forward strand.
ACCTGGCGGTCCAGCCCGCCGGAACGGACGCCGAAGATGACCGCTTCCGTGGCCTGCATCTCGGCGTGGGTGACGACGTCGACCTCCGGTGGCAGCAGCACGGTCACGTCCCCGAAGGAGACGACGACGGTGGTCCGGGTGTCGCGCTGGTCGAAGTCCACCGTACGCAGGTCCAGCACCGCGTCGCCGAAGGTGTTTTCGTACCGGGGGGCGAGGTCGTCGTAGCTCGCCGGGGTCCAGGTCACGTTCCCGTTCACGCGCCGCCAGTCGGCGAACGACTCGGCCGCGGTGGCGAAGCCGAGCGCCGCCGCGGTGACCAGTCCCAGCGCGATCAGCCAGCGGGCCCGACCGAACCAGGCGCCCACCAGTAGCCCGAGCCCGATGGTGGCCAGGGCGGCCGCGAAGTACGCCGACGCGCTGACCCGGACCACCCCGAGCAGGTCGAGGACGCCGACCACCCCGCAGGCGAGGAAGACCAGGGAGAACGTCACCGCGCCGAGCGACGAGCGGTCCCGGGGCCGTTTCGGCACCCGGCGCGGTATGGGCGACGGCGGTGGGGGCAGAGTCGGATCGGAGCCGGCGTACGGGCCGTGCGGGGCGAAGGGCGGACGGTAACCGGGTGGGGTGGGCGCGGTGGCGACCGGCGGCAGCGGTCCGACCGGGGCCGGCGGTACGGGGCCGACCGCCGGCTCGCGGACCGACCACCCGGACGCGTTGGCGGGCACCGTTCCGGGGGCCGGCGGCCACGGCGGGCCGGCAGGCGGCGGTACGGGTACGGACACCGGGCCCGGCGGCCAGGTCGCCGGGGGCGGGAGCCGGTCCGGGGCGGGGTAGGCCACCGGAGGCACCGGCCCCGGCGGGGACGCGACGGACGAGGGCGTACCGCCGGAGCGGACGCGGGCCGGATGGTCCCGGTTCAGCAGCAGCGCCCCGCCGATCAGGATCGCCGCGCCGAGCAGCACCGCCCGGAAGGCGTCGGTCACGATGTAGCCGAAGCTCACCGCGACCAGGATGCTCAGCACGATCACGGTGATCGGGGACATGCTCGACCGGCCCCGACCCAGCATCGACTCCATCGGGGAGGCGCTGTCCCCCTCGCCGGGGATGATCAGCCACGCCGAGACGTAGACCAGGATTCCGACGCCACCGAAGAAACCGAGCACGGCGAGGAGCACCCGCCACAGCACCGGGTCGGTGTTGGTGGCCCGCCCGACCGCCGCGCAGACCCCGGCCAGGTAACGCCCCTCCCGGGGCCGGACCAGGCCGTACCGTGAGGTGAAGGCGACGCCGCCGGGGACGGCCTCCGGCCCGGACCCGGCAGGTGGCGGCGGGGCGGACGGTCCGGTCCCGCCCGTCGCCGGCGGTGGCATACCCGGCTGGGTCGCCTCCCTGTGAGGCGACCGGGCGGATTCCTCGGTCATACCGGTAGATCCTGCTAGGTGCCGGGACGGGCCGTCCTCGGGACCCACCCTGAGCACACCCTGAGATCCGGCGACCCGGAAACTCGGGGGCGTCCCCGTGGCCCCGCGCCGGTGACCCGTGTGACGATCGGTGACGACGCCCGCAGCGGACCGGCGTCGGACCTCGCGACCAGGGAGCCCGCGATCAGTACCGTGACCCAGCCACCCCGGCTCTACCGGGCCCGCGAGCACCGGATGGCCGTGGGGGTGGCAGCCGGCATCGCCGAGCACATCGGTGTCTCGGTGGTGCGGGTGCGGATCGCCTTCCTGGTGCTGCTCGGCCTCAGCGGGCTCGGCCTGCTCCTCTACGCCGCGTTCTGGGCGGTGGTCCCGGTCCGGCCCGGGGACACCGCCACGCCGCCCCGACGGGACATCGCCCAACTGCTGCCGTTCGTGGTCATCGGCCTGGCCGTACTGCTGGCGCAGATGCGGCTCTTCGGCTCGGTCGGGGTCGCCGGCACCGCCGGCTGGCTGGTGGCGATCATCGCGGTCGGCGCGGGGGTGATCTGGCACCAGTCGCCGGAACGTCGCGGTCAGGCCAACGGCTCGTTGCCGTTGCCCTGGCTGAGCGCGGTGGTCGAGGAGACCGACCGGCGGGCCTTCGTGCTCCGCTTCGTCGGCGGTGGCGTGCTGGTCGCGGTCGGCATCATCGGCGTCGCGGCGGTCTACTCGCCGGTGCAGAACGTCGACGCGGTGATCAACGGGGTGATCTTCGCCCTGGTCGGGCTGGCCGGGGTCGGGGTGGTGGCCGCGCCCCTGCTCTGGCGGACGTTCAACCAACTCCGCTCGGAGCGGGAGGGGCGGATCCGGGAGCAGGAACGGGCCGAACTGGCCGCCATGATCCACGACCAGGTGCTGCACACCCTGGCCCTGATCCAGCGCAACGCCGCCGACGTCAAGGCCGTGCAACGTCTCGCCCGGGGGCAGGAGCGGACGCTGCGTAACTGGCTCTACAAGCCGACCGCCTCGCCCACCGAACGCTTCGCCGCCGCGTTGGAACAGGCGGCGGCGGAGGTGGAGGACACCTTCGCGATCACCGTGGAGGCAGTGGTGGTGGGCGACCGGGAGACCGACGAGCGGGTGGGCGCGCTGGTCGCCGCCGCCCGCGAGGCGCTGGTGAACGCGGCGAGGCACGCCGGCGTGCAGACCGTCTCGCTCTACGCCGAGGTGGAGCCGGACCAGGTCAGTGTCTTCGTGCGGGACCGGGGCGTCGGGTTCGACCAGGAGACGGTGGATGATCACCGGCACGGGGTACGGGGTTCCATCATCGGGCGGATGAAGCGGCACGGCGGCCGGGCGGAGATCCGCTCCGGGCCCGGGGAGGGAACCGAGGTCCGGTTGATCCTGCCGGTCTCCGGGAACGGTTCCACGGCGGAAAGGGACAAATGACCATGTCCGAGCAGGTCGAGCAGGCGGGTGGCCAGGACGGGCGGCTGCGGGTCTTCCTCGTCGACGACCACGCGATGTTCCGCGCCGGCGTCCGCGCCGAGCTGGGCGCGCACGTCGAGGTCGTGGGGGAGGCGAGCACGGTGGCCGAGGCGGTCACCCGGATCGCCGCGACCCGGCCGGACGTGGTGCTCCTGGACGTGCACATGCCCGACGGCGGCGGCCGGGCGGTGCTGGAGGCGGTGCGGCGTACCCATCCGCAGGTGCGGTTCCTGGCGTTGAGCGTCTCGGACGCGGCGGAGGACGTGATCGGACTGATCCGGGCCGGTGCCCGGGGGTACGTCACTAAGACCATCTCCCCGGACGAGCTGGCTGCGGCGATCCGCCGGGTGGCCGACGGCGACGCGGTGTTCTCGCCCCGGCTGGCCGGGTTCGTGCTGGACGCCTTCGCGGCCCGGCCGGACGCCCCGGTGGCCGACCCGGAGCTGGACCAGCTCACCAACCGTGAACGCGAGGTGCTCCGGCTGCTGGCCCGGGGGTACGCGTACAAGGAGATCGCCAAGGAGCTGTACATCTCCATCAAGACGGTGGAGACGCACGTCTCGAACGTGCTGCGCAAGCTCCAGATGTCGAACCGTTACGAGCTGTCCCGCTGGGCGGCGGACCGCCGGCTGGTGTGACCCGGACTGGTGTGACCCCGGCTGGGGTGACCCTGGCTGGTGTCACCGCCACGGGGCCGATTTTCGGCTGACAACCGCCCCCGCCGTGTCGCATGATCCGGGGTCGCCCTCCTCCGGGTGGGCCGATCCCACCTCCCGGACGGGCGAACCGGCCCGACCCGACGGCGACCGTGCCGTCTCGTCAGGCGGCTGAGTGCGCCGTCCGGGCAGGCTTCGCCACCTCGATGCCCTCGTCCGACCAGCCGGCAGCGGTGTCCGTACCGGCGAATCCGACATCATCTGGACGGATGGAAACAGTGCGCGTCCGTGAGGCTGCGCAGCGTGGTGAGGGGTGTCGTGCGGAGGACTGCCGGCCCGGACGTTCGACGTGGTGGCGCCCCTCACGCAGCGTCGCGGGGCCGGTCGGCGCACGGGAATCCGGACGGAATCGGGGTCCCGGGCGGCCCGATGTCGGCACCGTCCCGGCCGGGTATCGGCTTGATAACACCGCTTTCCGCTGTGGCGCATCGGGTGTCACAGTGGCAACCACCTCACAACCCCCTCGTGAGCCGAGCGCCCTGAGGAGGCACTCCTATGCGCGGGAAATTCCTGAAGGTGGCGGTCGCCGCGACCGCCACCGCAATGTTGGCCACCGCATGCAGCGGTGGCGGCGACGACCCGGCGGAGACCGGCAGCAGCGGCGGTGAGCTCCGCGTCTACGCGTCGGAGCCGGCGTTCCTGCTGCCGTCCGGAGCGGACGACGAGCCGTCGCTGTACGTCATCCGGCAGATCTACCGTGGTCTGGTCAAGTACAACGCCGAGACCGGCGCCCCGGAGAACGACCTGGCCGAGTCGATCGAGTCCCAGGACCAGAAGACCTGGACGATCAAGATCAAGGACGGCTACACCTTCGACAACGGTGAGAAGGTCAACGCCGACGCCTTCATCCGGTCCTGGAACTTCGCGGCGTACGCCCCGAATGCCCAGAACAACGGGTACTTCATGAAGCGGATCGCCGGCATCAAGGACGTCTCGTCCGAGGACCCGGACGGCGAGGGCCCGCAGAAGGCCCCCGAGCCGAAGGCCAAGGAGCTCTCCGGCCTGAAGAAGGTCGACGACCTGACCTTCACCGTCGAGCTGGACGCGCCCTTCTCCGGCTTCCCGACCACCATCGGCTACCCGGGCTTCTCCCCGATGGCCGAGGCGTGCATCGCGGACACCGCGAAGTGCAACGAGACCCCGATCGGCAACGGCCCCTACAAGATCGAGGGCAGCTGGCAGCACAACGTCGGCGTCACCGTCGTCCGTAGCGACACCTGGAAGGGTGAGCCGGGCAAGCCGGACAAGATCAACTACCGGATCTTCGCCGACGTCGACGCCGGCTACGCCGCCTTCCAGGCCGGCGAGCTGGACGTGATGTACACCCTGCCGCCGGCGCGGTTCCAGGAGGCCAAGACCACCTACGGTGACCGCCTCTACGAGCAGCCGAGCGACAGCTTCACCTACGTCGGCATGCCGACCTACAACGAGAACTTCAAGGACAAGCGGATCCGCCAGGCCATCTCGATGGTCATCGACCGGCAGTCGATCATCGACGCCGTGTTCAACGGCCGGTTCACCCCGGCCAGCGGCTACGTCGCGCCGTCCTTCGAAGGTGCCCGCGAGAACGTCTGCCAGTACTGCAAGAAGGACGTCGAGAAGGCCAAGGCGCTCCTCGCCGAGGCGGGTGGCTGGAAGGGTGGCAAGCTCACCCTGTGGGCCAACGCCGGTGCCGGCCACGACGCCTGGCTGCAGGCCGTCGGTGACCAGATCAAGGCCGCCCTCGGTATCGACTACGAGCTGAAGGTCAACCTGCAGTTCGCCGAGTACCTGGAGACCGCGGACAACAAGAAGTTCACCGGTCCGTTCCGCCTCGGCTGGAGCGCGGACTACCCGTACCTGGAGAGCTACCTCGCCCCGCTGTACAGCACCGGTGCGGACAGCAACAACTCCGCCTACGCGAACCCCGAGTTCGACGCTCTGCTGAAGCAGGGTGACGCTGCCAAGTCGATCCAGGAGGCGATCCCCTTCTACCAGAAGGCGGAGGACATGCTCCTGGAGGACCTGCCGGTCATCCCGATGTGGTGGGGCAAGGTGGGCGCGGTCTACAGCGACAACGTCGACAAGTTCGTCTGGAACGCCGTCGCCGACGCTGACTACGGCCAGACCACGCTGAAGCAGAAGTGAGCTTCGCTTCCCTGATCTAGCCGTAAGACACGACGTGGCGGTAACGATCTCCCTACGAGGGAGGGCGTTGCCGCCACGTCAGCGCCGAGAGGAGAAACAGACATGGGGCGCTACGTCGTCCGACGGTTGCTCCAGTTCATACCCACCGTGCTGGGCACCATGTTCCTGCTGCACTACCTCACCTCGCTGGCGGTCCAGTTCAGCGGGAACCCGGTCCGGGCGCTGTTCGGCGACCGGACGCCGCCGGAGTCGATCCTGAACGCCCTGACCGAGCGGCTCGGCTACGACGACCCGTGTCTGGACCAGCGCGGCAACTGGTGCATCAAGTTGTTCGGCAGCCGGCTGGAGGGCATCTTCCTCCACTTCGACTTCGGGGTTAACCTCCGCCAGTACGAGGTGAAAGACCTGGTGGCGGACGCCATGCCGTACACCGTGAAGCTCGTCATCATCGCCATTCTCTTCGAGGCCATCGTCGGCATCATCGCCGGCGTGCTGGCCGGTCTGCGGAGTGGCAGCTTCACCGACTACCTGGTCAAGATCTCCACGGTCTTCGTGATCTCGGTGCCGATCTTCGTGCTGGGCGTCCTGGTCCGTAACTACGTCGGTGTTCAGTTCGGCAACGTGCTACGCGAGCAGGACTGGGTGCCCGAGGTGATCGCCGACGGCATGTTCAGCCCCGTCTTCAAGCCCGACTACCCGTGGGCCAGCCTGATCATCCCCGGCCTGGTGCTCGGTGCCACCTCGTTGGCCACCACCGCCCGGCTGACCCGAACCAGCATCATGGAGAACATCCGGGCCGACTTCGTCCGGACCGCCAAGGCCAAGGGCCTGAAGAACAAGCGGGTCATCGGCGTGCACACGCTGCGCAACTCGCTCATCCCCGTGATCACCCTGCTCGGCGTCGACATCGGCAGTCTGCTCGGCGGTGCGGTGGTCACCGAGACCATCTTCAACGTACCGGGTATCGGCCGGTTGGTGACCCAGGCTGCTCGGACCGGCGAGTCGTCGGTGGTGGTCGGGGTGGTCACCATGCTCGCCCTGGTCTTCCTGGTCGCCAACCTGCTGGTCGACATCCTCTACGCCGTGCTGGACCCGCGGATCCGCTATGAGTGACCGGCGGCAGGAGCAGGAGCAGGCCCCCCCGGTCCGGCCGGGCTGCGGCAGGTCGAAGCGAAACGAGGTGTGACATGAGCGACTTGAGTAGCGCCGGTACCGCCCTGAGCGGCGACTCGTCATCCGCCGCGGCCGTGGCCGGCGCGCCGACGCCGGGCAAGGGCGGCAAGGAGCGCAGCGCGAGCCTCTGGGCGGACGCCGGGCGGCAGTTGGTCCGCGACCCGATCTTCATGATCGCGGCGCTCTACATTCTCGTGGTCAGTTCCATGGCAGTTTTCCCGAAGCTGTGGACGAGCCAGGACCCGCGGGACTGCGACACCGGTCGGTCCCGGATCCCCCCGAGCGGCGACCACCCGTTCGGCTACGACATCCTCGGCTGCGACTACTACTCGCACGCCATCTACGGGGCCCGGCCATCGATGCAGATCGCGGTTCTCGCCACCGTCGGCATCGTGGTGGTAGGTGGTCTCTTCGGCCTGCTCGCCGGCTACTACGGCGGCTGGGTCGACTCGGTCATCTCCCGGGTGATGGACATCTTCTTCTCGCTGCCGTTCCTGCTCGGCGCGATCGTGTTCCTCACCGTGATCAAGCGGCAGAACGTGCTGACGCTCACCATCGTCCTGGTGGTGCTCGGCTGGCCGACCATCGCCCGGATCATCCGAGGTAGCGTGATCGCCTCGAAGGACCTGGACTACGTACACGCGGCGAAGGCGGTCGGCGCGACCAACAGCCGACTGATGTTCCGGCACATCCTGCCGAACGCCATGGCGCCGATGCTGGTCTACGCCACGATCGTGCTCGGTGGGTTCGTCGCCGCCGAGGCCACCCTGACCTTCCTCGGTGTCGGCCTCCAGCCGCCCGCCCAGTCCTGGGGCATCATGATCAACGCTCACCAGGTCTACTTCCTGGAGGACCCGTGGCTGCTGTTCTTCCCCTGTGGGCTGTTGGTCGGCACGGTGCTGTCCTTCATCCTCATGGGTGACGCCCTGCGTGACGCCCTCGACCCGAAGTTCCGGTGAGCAGCATGACTACTGACGTCAACGTCAAGATGGACGCTCTGCCCGGCCTCGACCCCAACGCGCTTCTGCTGCAGGTCAAGAACCTTCAGGTCGAGTTCCGCACCCGCAACGGCATCGCCAAGGCGGTGAACGGGGTCAGCTTCGACGTCGCCCCCGGCCAGACCCGGGCGATCCTCGGTGAGTCCGGCTGCGGCAAGAGCGTGACCGCCCAGGCGATCATGGGCATCCTGGACAGCCCGCCCGGTTTCATCACCGGCGGCGAGATCCTCTACCGGGGTGTGGATCTGCTCAAGCTCCCCGAGGAGCAGCGGCGCAAGGTCCGCGCCAACAAGATCGCCATGATCTTCCAGGACGCGCTCTCCGCGCTGAACCCGGTCTTCACCGTCGGGTTCCAGCTCGCCGAGCTGTACCGCAAGCACCGGGGAATGTCCCGTAAGGACGCCAAGGCGCGTGCGGTCGAGTTGCTCGACCTGGTGCGGATCCCGGCGGCGAAGCAGCGGGTGAACGACTACCCGCACCAGTTCTCCGGCGGTATGCGGCAGCGCGTCATGATCGCCATGGCGCTGGCCCTCGACCCCGAGGTGCTGATCGCCGACGAGCCGACCACGGCGCTCGACGTGACCGTGCAGGCCCAGATCATGGCGCTGCTGGCCGAACTCCAGCAGGAGCGGAACATGGGCCTGCTGCTCATCACGCACGACATGGGCGTGGTGGCCGACGTCGCGGACCGGATCTCGGTCATGTACGCCGGCCGGGTGATCGAAGAGGCCGGGGTCGACGACATCTACGCCACCCCGGCGCACCCGTACACCAAGGGCCTGCTGGAGTCGATCCCCCGCCTCGACCTCAAGGGCCAGGAGCTCAGCGCCATCAAGGGGCTCCCGCCGGTGCTGACGAACATCCCGCCGGGTTGCTCGTTCAACCCCCGGTGCCGCTACGTGCAGGACGTCTGCCGGAAGGACCCCGCGCCGCAGCTGTACACGGTGTCGTCGGACCGGACGGCCGCCTGCCACTTCTGGAAGGAGGTCAAGGGCGATGAGTGACCTCGTGCTCGAGACCCGCGACCTGGTGAAGCATTTCCCGCTGACCAAGGGCATCGTCTTCAAGAAGCAGATCGGGGCGGTCCGCGCGGTCGACGGGATCAACATCGAGCTGCGGCGGGGCGAGACCCTGGGCATCGTCGGCGAGTCGGGCTGCGGCAAGTCGACGTTGGCCCGGCTGCTGGTCGGCCTGGAGACGCCCACCTCGGGCGACCTGTTCGTCCAGGGCCGGAACATGTCCAAGGTGGGCCCGGCCGAGCGGCGGAAGGGCCGGCGCAACATCCAGCTCGTCATGCAGGACCCGTACACCTCGCTGAACCCTCGGATGACCGTCGGCGACATCATCGGCGAGCCGTTCGAGGTGCACCCGGACGTGGTGCCGAAGGGTAAGCGGCGGGCCCGGGTGCAGGAGCTGATCGACCTGGTCGGGCTCAACCCCGACCACATCAACCGGTACCCGCACCAGTTCTCCGGCGGCCAGCGGCAGCGCATCGGCATCGCCCGGGCACTGGCGCTGAACCCGGAGATCATCCTGTGCGACGAGCCGGTCTCGGCGCTGGACGTGTCGATCCAGGCCCAGGTGGTCAACCTGCTCGAGAAGCTCCAGAACGAGCTGGGGCTGTCGTACATCTTCATCGCGCACGACCTGTCGGTGGTCCGGCACATCGCCGACCGGGTCGCGGTGATGTACCTCGGCAAGATCGTCGAGATCGGCACCGAGGACGAGATCTACGAGAACCCGACCCACCCGTACACCCAGGCGCTGCTCTCGGCGGTGCCGGTCCCCGACCCGAAGCTTCGTGGGCTGCGGGACCAGATCGTCCTGACCGGCGACGTGCCGTCGCCGGCCAACCCTCCGTCGGGCTGCCGGTTCCGCACGCGGTGCTGGAAGGCGCAGGACATCTGCGCCGAGCAGGTGCCGGCCCTGGAGGCACGGGAACACTCCGCTCACCCGAGCGCCTGCCACTTCGCGGAGCCCCGCGACGTGGTCCACGCGGTCGAGTAGCGCACCAGGCGCCGTTGTCCCGGCCACCTGTACCGGGCCAGCGGTGAAAGGAAGTGCCTCCTCAGGTCCGGGGCGTCGGTCATTCGGCCGGCGCCCCGGATCTGTGTCGACTGCCGCCCCGGCCGGCCGCATGGCGACCGTCGCCGAAACCGAGCGGCTTCCGGTGGAGCGGTCCTCGCCGAAACCGGCCGGCTTCCGGTGAGGCGGTCCTCACCCCGGCGGCAATGCCGCCCGACGGCTCAGAGCGGCCCGCGGCCGGCGCGCAGCAGCAGGAGGGCGAGTTGGACGCCGTCGGCGCCCAGGGCGGTCCGGAAGCGTTCCAGGATCGCCTGCTCCCGGGAGAGCACCAGCCGGGTGCCGCCGGAGGCCATCCGGGTCCGGCCGACCTGCTGCGACAGCCCGGCCCGTTCCTGCCAGAGATCGATCAACTGTTGGTCGATCTCGTCGATCCGCTCCCGGATGGCGACGATCCGGGCCGCCGCGCCCGGCTCCTGCGTACCGGTCTGCGCCGCGGGCCGGTCACCCTGTTCGCCCGGCCGCGCCGTCCCGGTCGACTCCCCGTTCTGTTCCACCACGTCTGTCATCATCGGGTACCTCTCGCACTGTGGTGCCCGGTGCCCGGATCCCGGGACGAAAAAGCCCCGGACTCCAGGAGCCCGGGGCCTTCGTAGGTCTGGTCGATCAGGCGTGACCTACGGCTGCCGGACTCCCGGAGCCGTAGTAAAAGTAGTAACGCCGACCGAACACGCCGTCGAGTATGCCCATCCGGTGGCCCGGGGCGCAAGCGCGCCGCAGTCCGGTCGAACCGTTTACGCAGCCGCAGGTCAGCGGCGCCACGCATGGGTCCGGAGCGCACCGCGGCGGGAAGTGTCGGCCCGGCGGCATAGACTCGCCGTGCGATGCATGCTCTCTTTGAAATCCCCCCACGCCAGCCCACGCCGGGGTCCCAGCCCACGCCGGGGGCCCCGTCCGCCGTGCCGCGCCACGCCGGCTCCGGTCCGTCCCGGCCCGATCCGGAGGGTCTGCTCGCCGGGCTGAACGGGCCCCAGCGGGAGGCGGTCACCCACGCCGGGTCGCCGCTGCTGATCGTGGCCGGCGCCGGCTCGGGCAAGACCCGGGTGCTGACCAACCGGATCGCGTACCTGCTCGCCGCGCGGGACGTGCACCCGGGCGAGATCATCGCGATCACCTTCACCAACAAGGCCGCCGGGGAGATGAAGGAGCGGGTGACCGCCCTGGTCGGTCCGCGTGCCCGGCTGATGTGGGTGTCGACCTTCCACTCCGCCTGCGTGCGGATCCTGCGGGCCGAGCACGAGCACGCCAGGCTGAAGTCCACCTTCTCGATCTACGACGCCGACGACTCCCGCCGGCTGATGCAGCTCGTCGCCCGGGAGTTGGACCTCGACCCGAAGCGATACCCGGCCCGAGGGCTGGCCGCCCAGGTCTCCAACCTTAAGAACGAACTGGTCGACCCGGAGGCGTTCGCCGACCGGGCCAAGGGGCCCAACGAGCGGGCGCTCGCCGAGGCGTACACCCTCTACCAGCGGCGGCTGCGCGAGGCGCACGCGTTGGACTTCGACGACCTGATCATGACGACGGTGCACCTGCTCCAGTCGCACCCGCACGTCGCGGAGAGCTACCGCCGCCGGTTCCGGCACGTGCTGGTCGACGAGTACCAGGACACCAACCACGCCCAGTACGTGCTGATCAAGGAGCTGGTCTCCGGCACCGAAGGGCTCGAGCCGGCCGAACTCTGCGTGGTCGGCGACGCCGACCAGTCGATCTACGCCTTCCGGGGCGCGACGATCCGCAACATCCTCGAGTTCGAGCGGGACTTCACCGACGCCCGGACGATCCTGCTGGAGCAGAACTACCGCTCCACCCAGACCATCCTCAGCGCGGCCAACGCGGTCATCGACCGGAACACCTCCCGCAAGCCCAAGCGGCTGTGGAGCGACGCGGGGGACGGCGAGCAGATCGTCGGGTACGTCGCGGACACCGAGCACGCCGAGGCGGACTGGGTGGCCCGGGAGATCGACCGGCTGGTCGACGCGGGCGACACCCGCCCCGGTGACGTGGCGGTCTTCTACCGCACCAATGCCCAGTCCCGGGTCTTCGAGGAGGTCTTCATCCGGGTCGGCCTGCCGTACAAGGTCGTCGGCGGGGTGCGCTTCTACGAGCGCAAGGAGGTCCGCGACGCGCTCGCCTACCTGCGCGCGGTGGTCAACGAGGACGACACGGTCAGCACCCGCCGCATCCTCAACACTCCGCGCCGGGGGATCGGTGACCGGGCCGAGGCGTGCCTGGAGGCGCTGGCCGCCCGGGATCGGATCTCCTTCGGCGCGGCCCTGCGCCGGGCGAAGGACGCCCCGGGCATCTCCACGCGGGCGGCGAACGCGATCACCGAGTTCGTGGCGCTCCTCGACGGGGTGCGCGAGCTGGCCGCCACCGGCACGCCGGAAGAGGCGCTGGAGGCGCTGCTGACCCGCTCGGGCTACCTGGCCGAGCTGGAGGAGAGCCTGGACCCGCAGGACGCCGGCCGGGTGGACAACCTCCAGGAACTGGTCAGCGTCGCCCGGGAGTACACCGAGCGGGTCGAGGCGCTCGGTGCCGAGGGGGAACGCGCCACCGTGGCCGGGTTCCTGGAGCAGGTCGCGCTGGTCGCCGACGCCGACCAGATTCCCAGCGATGATCCGGACCACCAAGGCGTGGTCACCCTGATGACCCTGCACACCGCCAAGGGCCTGGAGTTCCCGGTGGTCTTCCTCAGCGGCCTGGAGGACGGCGTCTTCCCGCACCTGCGCGCCCTCGGCGACACCCGGGAGCTGGAGGAGGAGCGGCGGCTGGCGTACGTCGGCATCACCCGGGCCCGGCAGCGTCTCTACCTCTCCCGGGCGGTCACCCGCACCGCGTGGGGGCAGCCGGCCTACAACCCGCCGTCGCGCTTCGTGGAGGAGCTGCCGACCGAGCTGGTCCGCTGGGAGCGCACCGAGGGTTCCTACACCTCCTGGGCCGGTGGGGGCGGCGGGGTCGGCGGCCGGGCGGGCACCGGTGACCGGTTCGACGCCGGTCGCGGCGGTGGCTTCACCGGCGGTACGCCTCGCGCGGCCCAGCTCGCCAAGCGGCTCGGCGTGGACGGCAGTCGCCTCGCCACGGCCAGCGAGCTGCCGCAGGCACCCAAGGTGGCGGTCGGCGACCGGGTCAACCACCAGCGATACGGGCTGGGTCGGGTGACCGCCGTCGAGGGACACGGGCCGGGCGCGCGGGCGCAGATCGACTTCGGCGACCAGAAGCTGTGGCTGGTGCTCCGGCACGCCCCCATCGAGAAGCTCTGACCGGCCGGGTCACCCCACGGCGTGGCGAGCCGGTCGGACGAACGCCACGAACACCGCCAGGGCGACCACCTGGATGCCGGCCACGGCGCCGACCACGGCGGTGACCGAGTACTCGTACAGGGTGCCGGTGAGCAGCCCACCGACCAGGGTCGCCCCGCCCAGGCCGGCGGCGAAGATCCCGTAGGCGGTGCCCCGCCGGTCGGCCGGGACGATGTCGGCGATGGCCGCCCGCATGGTGGACTCCTGGATGCCGAGCACGGCCCCCCAGGCCAGGACACCGGCGACCGCGGTCGCCCAGGTGGTGGTGAACGCGGCCAGCGGGATCAGGGCGGTCAGCACGGGTACGGCGGCCAGGATCCGGACGCCGACCCGGTCGTACAGCCACCCGGAGGCCAGGGCGGCGACCGCGTCGACGCCCATCGCGGCGGCGTACACGACCGGGACCACCGCCACCGGTACGACGTGGCGGGTGGCGAGGTGGAAGCTGAGCACGCCGAAGGTGGCGTAGCCGGCCGTGGTCAGCACCGTGAACGTCAGATAGGTCCAGAACACCCGGGGCAGCCGTCCGCCGGACGGGGCGGTTGTCGGAGCGGCTGGCCGGCGCGGTTCGAAGCGCGCCGGATCGGGCACACTGGCGCGTAGCCAGAACAGCAGGAGCAGCGCGGCCACGGCGGGTACGGCCAGGGCGAGGAACGCGGGCCGGTAGTGGTGGGCGGTGCCGGCCAGTACGGCGGCGACCAGCAACGGTCCGGCGACCCCACCGGCCTGGTCGAGCGCCTCGTGGACGGCGAAGCCCTTGCCCCGGCCGACGGCGGTGGCGGCGTGGGAGAGCATCACGTCCCGGGCCGGGCCACGGATCGCCTTGCCGGCGCGTTCCGCGACGAACAGGGACGCGGCCAGCCAGAGCGCGGTGGTCAGCCCCAGCGTGGGCACCGCCACCATGGTCACGGCGTAACCGATCATGACGAGCGGCCAGTAGGCCCGGGTGCGGTCGGTGAGGGGGCCGGTGGCTAGTCGCCCGACCAGGGCGGACGCCTCTCCGACGCCGGTGACCAGCCCGACCAGGGCTGCGGATGCGCCGAGGGTGGCCAGGTAGGGCCCGATGACCGAGCGGGCGCCCTCGTACACCATGTCGGAGAGCAGACTGACCACGCCGAACACGGTCACGAACCGCCACGGCGTCCACCTGACCGTGCGTACCCTCACTGGTGCAGTCTGGCCGACCTGGCCGCCGCCCGGGCCTGGACCGACCGAGCCGCTGCCGTTGGTCTACCCCTTTGGGCTGCGGAAACGGGGCGGATCGTCGGCGGACCGCAAGCGCCTTGTCGCGCCCATCCCACCCATCGTTCATCGGCTGTTCGGGGGTCGCCGGCAGGCTCGGGACGCAAACCGAACCGCCTAGCCAGGCTGGGAGCTCAACCGTATGCGCAAGACCGTACTACCGTTCCGATCCAACCCGGTGCGACGCCGGAAACCGTCCATGCTGGGGGCCGTGACCGCCGGCCTGGCCCTGTCCCTCGCGGCGGCCTCGACGGCCGGCGCGGCAGGATCGGAGCCTCTACAACGGCGGCGACGCGCTCTGGCGCTACCTGGAGAAGTCGTCGCCGGTGAGCCCGCCGGCGCTGGGCCGGGCGAAGCCCGTTCCGGCCGTTTGACCCGTCCCGACCGGGATCCCCCGGCCCTGGTTCCGCACGCTGTCGTGCCGAGCCGGGGCCGGGCGGCGTCCCGGGGTCTGTCCGTGATCGTGGTGCCGGACGGCCCTCCCGGGGGGCCCTCCGGCACCACGATCCGCCGCGCTGCCGGGCGGCGTCTCAGCCCGGGTCAGCAGCCGAGATCGACGCCACGGGCCCGCATGAACGGGGCCGGGTCGATCTGGTTCCACATGCCCTGGTGCACTTCGAAGTGCAGGTGCGGGCCGGTCGAGTCGCCGGTGGAGCCCTCCTTGCCGATGGTGGTGCCGGCGCTGACCTTCGCGCCGACCGAGACGACAGTCGCGCTGAGGTGGGCGTACTGGGTCAGGTAGCCGTTGCCGTGGTCGACGAAGATCGAAATGCCGTAACCGTCGCCGACGTCGCCGGCCTTGACCACGGTGCCGGCGGCGGCGGCCCGGACCGGCGTGCCGGACGGGAGGGCCAGGTCGATGCCGGCGTGCAGGGTGCCCCACCGCTGCCCGTAGCAGGACGTGACGGGTGCGTTGGGCATCGGGTTGACCCACGACGCCTTCGGCTTGGCGGCTGTCGTCCGGGTGGACTTCGGGGCGGCGGTGGCCTTCTGAGTGGTGCTGGCCCGGGGCTTCGGGGTGGTGCTGGGGCTGGGGCTGGCCGAGGTCGGGGCGGGCGTCGGGGTGGTCGCGGTCGCCGAGGGAGTGACCGGCGGGCGATCGGCGCGGTCGGCCCGCGCGGCGGCCGCGGCGCGCTCCTCGGTGTCGAGGGCGACCGTGGTCGGGGCGGGGGAGTCGTCGGAGCCGGTGGCGATCACGGTCACGCCGGTGAGGCCGAGGCCGACCAGGGCGGCCGCACCCGCGACGAGGTACCGGGTCCGGCGCCGACGCTGCCGGAGCCGGACGACACGGGACGGGACGGACTCGTCACGGCTGTTCTCGTTCTGGCTGAAGCTGTCTTCCTGCACGGTGACCTTCACAGTCGGGTGGGCTACGGGACCTGGAAATCGTCGGCGGTTGGCCGACGCGAGCGATCCCTGGGTCCGGCTGCGGCTCGACGCGGGAAGGGTGCTGCTGCCCGGCTATGTCCCTGTGTGGCGGTGTACGCCCCTATAAGTGATCATGCTGGGTGGTGCCCTTGCTCACACCCACTGGAGTGGCGCAGATCACTTTGGTCGAGGTTTGCGCACAGAAAACCGCCCGGGTCGGCGGACCCGGGCGGTAAACGATCGTTGCGCTACGTCAGGAGGCGGCTACGTCGCTGTAGATTGCCTCGACTTGTAGCTTGATGTCCACTCCGCGCTCCTGGAGCCACGGCACCGGGTCGAGTGGTTCGCCCTTGACGTGGAGTTCGAGGTGCAGGTGGGAGCCGTACGAGTGGCCGGTGTTGCCGACCAGGCCGAGTTGGTCGCCGGCCTTCACCTGCTGGCCCTCCTGCACGCTGACCAGGGAGGAGTGGCCGTAGATGGCCTCACTGCCGTCGGCGTGCCGGACGATCACCGTGTAGCCGTACCCGCCGTACCAGCCGGCCTTGGTGACCGTGCCGTCGTGGATGGAGACGTACGGGGTGCCCTCCGGGGCGACCAGGTCGATGCCGGTGTGCAGCTCGCCCCAGTGCATGCCGTACGGGGTGGTGAACTCGTAGCCCTGGAGGGGCAGCAGCCAGACCTCGGGCTCGGCGGCCTCGTCGGCGGCGAGGCGGGTGGTGTCCCGGCTGGCGCGCTCGGCGTCGCTGGCCCGGTCGGCGAAGTCCTGGCTGGTGACAGATGCCTGCCGCAGCTCGTCGAGAGCCGAGGGGCTGACGCCCTTGGCGTCGGGCATCGCGCTGGCACCGAGGGCGACGAGACCTGCGCCGACGAAGGCGGTGGTGACGACAGCGGCGTAACGGCTCCGGGGTGGAGTGGGTACCCGGCGACGACCGCGATATCTATCGGGCTCATCCAACAGGCGCTGGCGCACGCACACCCTCCGTTGTCGGGTTTCCGATGCGGCTTCGTCGGGTTCGTGACGCTCAGCTGAACTCCGACTGGCCGCGTCGTCACCCGTCCGTGGACCTGATGACAACCGTGGACACGGTAGCCAACCCCCGGACGCCCCACAAGCCGGAGCGCCATATTCAAGTTTTGTTTTGTCCAGTTGGGTGATGAGTTAGTGCGATTCGTCACCTTTGCTATTCGCCCTCGTTAGCGCATTTTCGTTGCTCTGCGTCATCACTACGCTGCGGATGTCCGATCGACGTGAGGCATGCCACCCATCGATGGATCGTTGGTCGGATTTCCCGACGGGGGTCCGTCGGTTACCGTTCGTTCAGGTGATCTGCCGCCGAGCATGTGGAACCGCCGAGCCTGTGAAAGGTGTGCGCTGATGAGCTCTCGTATTCGGGTCGTCGTCGCGAAGCCGGGCCTGGACGGGCACGACCGGGGTGCCAAGGTGGTCGCACGCGCCCTGCGCGACGCCGGCATGGAGGTCATCTACACCGGGCTGCACCAGACGCCGGAGCAGATCGTGGAGACGGCGATCCAGGAGGACGCCGACGCGGTCGGGCTCTCCGTGCTCTCCGGCGCGCACATGACGCTCTTCCGCCGGGTGCTGGAACTGCTCGCCGAGCGGGATGCCCGGGACATTGTCGTCTTTGGCGGGGGCATCATTCCGGAGGCCGACCTCCCCGAGCTGGAGCGGCTCGGCGTGGCGCAGATCTTCACCCCGGGCGCGACCACCCAGGCGATCGTCGAGTGGGTCCGGGACAACATCGCCCAGCCGGTCGGCTGACCCGGGCAGTGCCGGCGCGCCACCCACTCGGCCACTGAACGGCGAGGCAGGCTGAACGGCGAAGCAGCCTGAACAGCGAGGCAGGCTGAACGGCGAGGCGAAGGAACAGCGGCGGGAGACTCCCGGTCCCGACGGGTCGGAAACGGGGGGAGGGACCGGACGCACCCCTCACACGTCCGGCCCCTCTATGCACGATGCCCCGCCGCCACCCCTCGACCGACAGGGCATCGGCCGTCTCCCGTCATCGCGCTGACCAGCGCTCCGACACTTCACTCAACGACCCCTCGCACCAGGGGTTACGCCCTCGCGCGGCAAGTTTTGGCCGACCCGGCGGACCGGCGGCCCTGCCCCGCCCCGCCGCCCCCGTCGCCCCGCGTCGTCGCGCCACGCCGCCCCGCGCCGTCGCGCCGCCCCGATCCGCCGCCCCGCGCCGACCTTCGCCCCGTCGCCGGCGTCCGTCACTCCGCACGTCGCGCGCCTCGCGCCGACTGCTGCCGCCCGCCGTCCCGCCGCCTCCTGCCCGGCGTCCGTCGCCCCGCACGTCACTGTGCGTTTCGGCACACCACGCACCCGCTCGGTTGCCCGTGGTGGCCTGCTCGTTAGGCTGCCGCAAACGGCCTGTCTTCTGTGACGGCAGGCGTCAAGCTTTTTCCAACGCTGGTGGCGGCGCGACGGCGCGCCGCGGAGACGGGACGGGACGCGCAATCGTGGACCTGTACGAATACCAGGGGCGGGACCTGTTCGAGCGGCACGGGCTGCCCGTGCTCGCCGGCGGCGTCGCGACGACCCCGGAGGAGGCACGCGCGATCGCCGAGCGCCTTGGCGGGCGGGTGGTCGTCAAGGCCCAGGTGAAGGTCGGTGGCCGAGGCAAGGCCGGCGGCGTGAAGTTGGCCGAGGGCACCGACGAGACGGTGGCCCGGGCCACCGACATCCTCGGCATGGACATCAAGGGCCACACCGTCCACAAGGTCATGATCACGGTGACCGCGGACATCGCCGAGGAGTACTACTTCTCGTACCTGCTCGACCGCGCGAACCGCACCTTCCTGTGCATCGCCAGCGTGGCCGGGGGGATGGACATCGAGCAGGTCGCCGCCGAGACCCCGGATAAGGTCGTCAAGGCCCCGATCGACGCCAACATCGGGGTGGACGAGGCCAAGGCGCGGGAGATCGTCGCCGCCGCCGGGTTCCCGGCCGAGGTGGCCGACCAGGTCGTCGCGATCGCCGTCCAGCTCTGGCAGGCGTTCGTCGCCGAGGACGCCACGCTGGTCGAGGTCAACCCGCTGGCCCGGACGGCGGACGGCACCGTCCTCGCGCTCGACGCCAAGGTGACCCTGGACGAGAACGCGGCCTTCCGGCACCCGGACCACGAGGCCCTGGTCGACCAGGCGACGGTGGACCCGCTGGAGCAGCGGGCCAAGGAGAAGGACCTCAACTACGTCAAGCTCGACGGCGAGGTCGGCATCATCGGCAACGGCGCGGGTCTGGTCATGTCGACCCTCGACGTGGTGGCGTACGCCGGTGAGCGGCACGGCAACGTCAAGCCGGCGAACTTCCTCGACATCGGCGGTGGCGCGAGCGCCGCGGTGATGGCGAACGGCCTGGAGATCGTCCTGTCCGACCCGTCGGTCAAGAGCGTCTTCGTGAACGTCTTCGGCGGCATCACCGCCTGCGACGAGGTCGCCAACGGCATCATCCAGGCGCTGTCCCTGCTCGAGCAGCGCGGCGAGAAGGTCACCAAGCCGCTCGTGGTCCGTCTCGACGGCAACAACGCGGAGGCCGGTCGGGCGATCCTCGACGGCGCGAAGAACCCGCTCGTCGAGCGGGTCGACACCATGGACGGCGCGGCCGAGCGGGCCGCCGAGCTGGCGGCTGCGGGGGTCTGACAATGGCGATCTGGCTGACCAAGGACTCGAAGGTCATCGTCCAGGGGATGACCGGTTCCGAGGGTTCCAAGCACACCCGGCGGATGCTCGCCGCCGGCACCAACGTCGTCGGCGGGGTCAACCCGCGCAAGGCCGGGCAGACCGTCGACTTCGACGGCACCGAGCTGCCGGTGTTCGCCAGCGTCGCCGACGCCATGGCGCAGACCGGTGCCGACGTCACGGTGATCTTCGTACCGCCGCAGTTCACCAAGGGCGCGGTGGTCGAGGCGATCGACGCGGGCATCCCGCTGGCCGTGGTGATCACCGAGGGCGTCCCGGTGCACGACACCGCCGCCTTCTGGGCGTACAACGTGGCCCAGGGTGAGCGCACCCGGATCATCGGCCCGAACTGCCCGGGCATCGCCTCGCCGGGCGCCTCCAACGCCGGCATCATCCCGGCCGACATCACCGGCACCGGCCGGATCGGCCTGGTCAGCAAGAGCGGCACGCTGACCTACCAGATGATGTACGAGCTGCGGGACATCGGCTTCTCGACCTGCGTCGGCATCGGTGGCGACCCGATCATCGGCACCACCCACATCGATGCGCTGGCCGCCTTCGAGGCCGACCCGGACACCGACGCCATCGTGATGATCGGTGAGATCGGCGGCGACGCCGAGGAGCGGGCCGCCGAGTTCATCAAGGCCAACGTGACCAAGCCGGTGGTCGGCTACATCGCCGGCTTCACCGCGCCCCCCGGCAAGACCATGGGGCACGCCGGCGCGATCATCTCCGGCTCGGCGGGCACCGCCGACGCCAAGAAGGAGGCGCTGGAGGCGGTCGGCGTCAAGGTCGGCAAGACGCCGACCGAGACCGCCAAGCTGATGCGGGAGATCATGTCCGCCGGCTGAGCCGACGACACGTACCCAGAAGGGGGCCGACCGGACGGGCGGCCCCCTTCGTGTTGTCGTGGCACCAGGTCGTCAGTAGTTGCCGGAGTTGCCGAAGCCGCCGAGCGGGTAGTTGCCGGTGGCCCGCAGGACCGCGCTGCCGATGATGTTGATCACGCCGAGTGCGATGGCCAGCCAACCGAGCACCGGCGACTGCCCGTACCGCCGGGCGTCGCGGATCGACAGGTAGCCGAAGACGATCCCCAGGATGCCGCAGCACAGCAGGCCGAGGACGATGCCGAGTACGCCCCAGAGGGTGGTCCGGTTCTTACCGGCGGCGGGCGGCGGGGGCGGGGCGTAGGGAGCGGACACGGCTTCCTCCGGAACGGTCGGGGCCACGGCCGCGGAAGGCCGCGCCTGCGCCGAGGTTAGACCGGGTGTACCGTCCCGGGCGGAAGGATCAGCGAACTCGTCCCGATCCGCCGGGTTATCGGACTGCCCCCGCTCGTCCGGCGTGCCAGAGTAGAACCCGATGACCTCCATCACCCCTGATCAGCCCCGCCGTTCCGCCGACGTCGATTCCGACGACCGGCCGACCGGTCGCGCCGGTCCGGTTCCCCGGACGCGTGGCCGGGGACCTGGCGCGTCCGACCGGCCCGGCGCGTCCCGCCGCCGGCATGCCCCGCTGGCCGTCGCCGCAGTGGTGGCCGCCGGCTGGGCCGCCCTCACCTCGTACCTGCCGGTCGTCGTGGTGCTCGGGCTGATCCAGCTCAGCGAGGACGCCGCGTCGCTGACCGGCGCGCTCCGCGCCGGTCTGGCCGGCTGGCTGCTCGGCCACGGGGTGCCACTCGGCACCAGCGCCGGCCCGCTCGGCCTCGTCCCGCTGACCCTGACCGCCCTGGTGGTCTGGCGGTTGACCCGGGCCGGGGTGCACACCACCCGGGCACTGGGCGCGCGGGGCAGCCGACAGCTCCGTCCGGCGTTCGTCGCGGCCGGCGCGGTGGGTCTCGGGTACGCGCTGCTCGGTGTGCTCGCCGCGACCGGTGCCGACAGCGGCGGGACGGGGGCGTCCCCGTTCCGGGCCGGGGTGACCCTCGGTGCCGTCGGTGCGGTCGCCGCCCTGGTCGGCGCGTTGCGGACCACGGGCGTCCCCGACGACCTGGTCCGGCGGGTGCCCACCGGGCTGCACGACGGGGTCCGCACCGGTCTGGTCGCCGGACTGCTGCTGGTCGGGGCCGGGGCGGGGTCCGCCGGGCTGGCCATCGCCACCGGTGGCGGGGACGCCGCCGACATGATCGGCGCGTACCAGACGGGGGTGGCCGGGCAGGCCGGAATCACCCTGGTCAGCCTCGCCTACGCGCCGAACGTCGCGATCTGGGCGACGAGCTACCTGCTCGGTCCCGGCTTCGCCGTGGGCACCGACACGGCGGTACGCACCAGCGAGGTCTCCGTCGGCGCGCTGCCGACCGTACCGCTGCTCGCCGGCCTGCCACGCGGACCGGTCGACGGGGTCGGGGCGGTACTGCTCGCGGTGCCGGTCCTGATCGGGATGGCGGCCGGCTGGCTGCTCGCCCGTCGGCTGCTGCGGTCGGCCGCCGACGACCGGACGCCTGCGGCCTGGGGGCCGCTGCTCGGCGCGGCGGCGCTGGCCGGTCCGGTGGCCGGGCTGCTGGTGGGCACGGCGGCGGCGGTCTCCGGCGGTCCGCTCGGCGGCGGCCGGCTCGCCGAGGTCGGGCCGCTGGCCTGGCAGGTGACCGCCGTGGCCACCGCGGTCGTGGCGGTCGGCGCCGTGATCGGTGCCGCGGCCACCCGCGCCTTCACCCGTCCCTAGTCGAACGGGGGCGGGGCGGCCGGATTCCTCCGGCCGCCCCGCCCCCGTTGGCTGTCGGGTCAGGACAGGTTCAGCGAGCCCAGGTTCAGCGCGACACCGAGCACCGCGTTGAGCAGTCCGATGACGATGCCCACCGCGCCGGTGATCAGACCGGCCGTCGCCTGGCCCTTGTTGCTGGCCAGGCCCTGGGCGGCCTTCTTCTGGCCCATGACGCCCAGCACCACGGCGGCGACACCGAGGATGATGCCGAGGAACGCGCAGCAGATCGCGAAGACGACCGAGGCGATACCGGCGATCATGCCGATCAGGCCGAGGTTGTTGTTCTGCGGCGTCGGGCCGAACTGACCGTACTGACCCGCCGGGTAACCCGGTGCCGCACCGTACGGCTGCTGCTGCGCGTACGGGTCCCCGTACGGCTGCCCGGAGATGGGCTGCCCGTACGGCTGGCCGGAGGTGGGCTGCCCGTACGGCTGGCCGGAGGTGGGCTGCCCGTACGGCTGCCCCGACGTCGGCGGCTGCCCGTACGGCTGCCCGGAGGCGGGCGACCCGTACGGATCCGGCTGCTGCTGACCGTACGGTGCCTGCGGCTGCTGACCGTACGGGTCGTGCGGCTGCTGGCCGTACGGTGCCTGCGGCGGCTGGGCGTACGGGTCGGAGTACTGCGGCGAGGTCGGGTCCGACGGCGGCTGCTGGCCGTACGGGTCCTGACCGGGGTTACCGGGCTGCATACGGGCTGCTCTCCTTACGGTACGGCGTTGGGAGGGTCAGTCGTCAGACGGTTGTGTCAGCGCCCATCAGCCCGCCGAGGCCACCCAGCACGCAGCAGATCAGGGAGATGACGTACCAGACGACGCCGATGATGATGGCCCACTTCGACCACTTCTTGCTCTCCGCGGCGGCGGCCTGGGCCGCCGCGTAGTTGCCCTGCTGCACCAGGGGGTTGACCTTGGAGGCGTTGATCAGGGCGGGGATGGCGAGCGGCCAGAAGAGGAAGATCGCCACGATCGACATGGTCATGTTGTTGTTGATCTGCTGCGGCGGCTGGGGCTGGTATCCGGGCTGCATGGGGTGAACTCCTTGATCGGGGACCGCGAACCGGGGCCACCCGCGGAGGGGGCGTCGGCCGTTCGCGCGTCGAGTATCGAGCGACGGCAGAGTACCTGTTCGGGACGACAAGCGTGATCACCGGCGGTGCCCGGTCTCACGGACAGGACCGGCTGGTGGTGGGCCGACCAGCGGAGGAGGGCCGTCACCGGCCCGATAGGGTGACCTGGTGACCGAGCCTGCGTCCGCCCGCATCGTCGTCCTCGTCTCCGGTTCCGGCAGCAACCTTCAGGCCCTGTTGGACGTCAGCACCGACCCGGCGTACGGAGCCCGGGTGGTCGCGGTCGGCGCCGACCGGGACGGCATCGCCGGGTTGGACCGGGCCACGGCCGCCGGGGTGCCCACCTTCGTCGAGAGGGTGAAGGACC
Organism: Micromonospora pallida; assembly: GCF_900090325.1. NCBI lineage: Bacteria > Bacillati > Actinomycetota > Actinomycetes > Micromonosporales > Micromonosporaceae > Micromonospora > Micromonospora pallida. The sequence goes on from NZ_FMHW01000002.1 coordinate 6,964,814, forward strand.
ACCCCACCCGCGAGGACTGGGACGCCGCGCTCACCGCCCGGGTCGCCGAACACCGCCCCGACCTGGTCGTGTCCGCGGGTTTCCTGAAGCTCGTCGGCCCGCACTTCCTGGCCGCCTTCGGGGACCGCTACCTCAACACCCACAACACCCTGCTGCCGGCCTTCCCCGGCATCCACGGGCCCCGGGACGCCCTCGCCTACGGCGTCAAGGTCACCGGTGCGACCCTGTTCTTCGTCGACGCGGGTATGGACACCGGGCCGATCGTGGCCCAGGTCGCGGTGCCGGTCCTCGACGGCGACGACGAGGAGGCGCTCACCGAGCGCATCAAGTCCGCCGAGCGGCGGCAGCTGGTCGAGCAGGTCGGCCGCCTGGTCCGCGAAGGCTGGACGATCACCGGAAGAAAGGTCACGATTCCGTGAGTTCCCCTGAGGACGGACGCCGGCCGATCCGGCGGGCGTTGGTCAGCGTCTACGACAAGAACGGGCTCGTCGAGCTGGCCCGGGCCCTGCACGCCGCCGGCGTCGAGCTGGTCTCCACCGGCAGCACCGCGGCCACGATCGCCGGTGCCGGGGTGCCGGTGACCGCCGTCGAGACGGTGACCGGGTTCCCGGAGATCCTCGACGGCCGGGTCAAGACCCTGCACCCGAAGATCCACGGCGGCCTCCTGGCCGACCTGCGCAAGGACTCGCACGCCGCCCAGCTCGACGAGCACGGCATCGTCGGCATCGACCTGCTGGTCTCCAACCTGTACCCGTTCCAGGCCACGGTCGCCTCCGGCGCGGGCGTCGACGAGTGCGTCGAGCAGATCGACATCGGCGGGCCGGCGATGGTCCGGGCCGCCGCCAAGAACCACGCCTCGGTGGCCGTGGTGACCGATCCGGCGGCGTACCCGATGGTGCTGGCCGCCCTCGACTACGGCGGCTTCTCGCTGGCGCAGCGCCGCGCGCTCGCCGCCCGCGCCTTCGCCGACATCGCCGAGTACGACGTGGCCGTGGCGAACTGGTGTGCCGTCCAGCTCGACCCGGAGGGCACCGAGTGGCCCGCCTTCGCCGGGCTGGGGCTACGCGCCCAGCGGGCGCTGCGCTACGGCGAGAACCCGCACCAGCAGGCCGCCCTCTACCTCGACCCGGACGCCCCGGCCGGGCTGGCGCAGGCCGAGCAGTTGCACGGCAAGGAGATGTCGTACAACAACTACGTCGACGCGGACGCCGCCTGGCGGGCGGCGAACGACTTCGTCGACCAGCCGGCCGTGGCGATCATCAAGCACGCCAACCCGTGCGGCATCGCGGTCGGCGCGGACGTGGCCGACGCGCACCGCAAGGCGCACGCCTGCGACCCGGTTTCGGCGTACGGCGGGGTGATCGCGGTCAACCGGCCGGTCACCGTGGAGCTGGCCAAGCAGGTCGCGGAGATCTTCACCGAGGTCCTGGTCGCTCCGGAGTTCGAGGCGGGCGCGGTCGAGGTGCTCCAGGCCAAGAAGAACCTGCGCCTCCTGCGCGCCCCGGCCTGGGCCCCACCGCCCGCCGAGTGGCGGCAGGTCGGCGGCGGCGTACTGGTGCAGACGGCCGACCGGGTGGACGCGCCCGGCGACGACCCGACCGCCTGGCGCCTGGTGGCCGGCGAGCCGGCCGACGACGACCTCCTGCGTGACCTGGCCTTCGCCTGGCGGGCGGTGCGGTCGGTCAAGAGCAACGCCATCCTGCTGGCCGCCGACGGCGCGACCGTCGGGGTCGGCATGGGGCAGGTCAACCGGGTCGACTCGGCCCACCTGGCGGTCAACCGGGCCGGGGCCGACCGGGCCCGGGGTTCGGTCGCGGCCTCCGACGCGTTCTTCCCGTTCGCGGACGGGCTCAAGGTGCTGGTCGACGCGGGTGTGCGCGCCGTCGTGCAGCCCGGCGGTTCGATCCGGGACGACGAGGTGATCGCCGCCGCCACCGAGGCCGGCGTCACCATGTACCTCACCGGCACCCGGCACTTCTTCCACTGACGCTCCACCGACGGTCGCCGGCCGTTGCGCACAGTCGCCGCCGGCCCGCTGACGGCGGGCTCCTCGGGTGCCTGCAGGGGTCCCCTACTACCGGATTTTGCGTAGCAGGGGTCCCCTGCAACCAACCCAGCCGGCACCCCACACCCAGCGCGTCGGGCGGGGAAAGTGACGGAGGGTGAGTGCCGGTACGTGTTCCGGCCGCCCGTCGCAGTCCTGGATCGCCCCAGGTCGACGCGGGTGGGACGGGCACAACGAACGGGTCGGCGGAACCTCGGGTGCCGGGCGTGAGACGATCGGGGAGTGACGGCGACGATCCTGGACGGCAAGGCGACCGCAGCGGAGATCAAGGACGAGCTGCGGGTGCGGGTCAAGGCACTGGCGGAGCGGGGCATCACCCCCGGCCTGGGTACGGTCCTGGTCGGTGCCGACCCCGGCTCCCAGGCGTACGTCAACGGCAAGCACCGAGACTGCGCCGAGGTGGGTATCGCCTCGATCCGGCGTGAACTGCCCGCCGACGCCACCCAGGAGCAGGTCGACGCGGTCCTCGCCGAGCTGAACGCCGACCCGGCCTGTCACGGCTACATCGTCCAGCTCCCGCTGCCGAGCCACCTGGACACTCAGCGGGCGCTGGAGCTGATCGACCCGGAGAAGGACGCCGACGGCCTGCACCCGGTCAACCTGGGCCGGCTGGTGCTCGGCTACGACGGCCCGCTGCCCTGCACCCCGCGCGGCATCGTGGAGCTGCTCCGCCGGTACGACGTACCACTGCGGGGGGCGAACGTCGCCCTGGTCGGCCGGGGCAACACCGTCGGCCGTCCGCTCGGCCTGCTGCTCACCCGGCGCAGCGAGAACGCGACGGTGACGCTCTGCCACACCGGGACCCTCGACCTCGCCGCGCACACCCGGGGAGCCGACATCGTGATCGTGGCCGCCGGGGTGCCGGGCCTGCTCACCGCCGACATGGTGCGCCCCGGCACGGTGGTGGTCGACGTGGGCATCACCCGGGTGATCGGCGCGGACGGCAAGGGCCGCTACACCGGTGACGTCGCCCCCGAGGTGGCCGAGGTGGCCGGCGCGTTGGTCCCGATGCCCGGTGGGGTGGGGCCGATGACCCGGGCGATGCTGCTGACCAACGTGGTCGAGCGGGCCGAGCGGTTGGTGCCGACTACGTCATAACCGTCCGCCCCTGGCCGGTCCGGTGCCACCATGACTGATACGGTCCGGAAAACCGACTGGTAGCAGGGAGTGGGACGACCATGGGTAAGAAGGTCACTGTCGTCGGGGCCGGCTTCTACGGCTCCACCACCGCGCAGCGCCTGGCCGAGTACGACGTCTTCGACACCGTTGTGATCACCGACATCGTCGACGGCAAGCCCGCCGGCCTCGCCCTCGACCTCAACCAGTCGCGGGCGGTGGAGGGCTTCGAGACCAAGGTCGTCGGCGTCACCACCGGCCCCAACGGCGAGGGCTACGAGGCGATCGAGGGCTCGGACGTCGTCGTGATCACCGCCGGCCTGCCCCGTAAGCCGGGCATGAGCCGGATGGACCTGCTGGAGACCAACGCCAAGATCGTTCGCCAGGTCTCCGAGAACGTCGCCCGGTACGCCCCGAACGCCGTGGTCATTGTCGTGTCCAACCCGCTCGACGAGATGACCGCGCTGGCCCAGATCGCCACCGGCTTCCCGAAGAACCGGGTGCTCGGCCAGGCCGGCATGCTCGACACCGCCCGGTTCACCAACTTCGTCGCCGAGGCGCTCAGCGTGCCGGTGAAGTCGGTGACGACCCTCACCCTGGGCTCGCACGGCGACACCATGGTCCCGGTCCCGTCCCGCAGCACCGTCGACGGCAAGCCGCTGCGCGACGTGATGCCGGCCGAGCAGATCGAGGAGCTGGTGGTCAAGACCCGCAACGGTGGTGCCGAGGTGGTCGCCCTGCTCAAGACCGGTTCGGCCTACTACGCGCCGTCGGCCGCCGCCGCTCGGATGGCCAAGGCGGTCGCCGAGGACTCCGGCGAGGTCATGCCGGTCTGCGCCTGGGTCGACGGCGAGTTCGGCATCTCCGGTGTCTACCTGGGCGTGGAGGCCGAGCTGGGGGCCGAGGGCGTGAAGCGGGTGGTCACCACCGAGTTGGACGCCGACGAGCTGGCCAGCCTGAAGGAGGCCGCCGAGGCGGTCCGCGCCAAGCAGTCCGACGTCGCCAACATGTGACCCTGCCGCGACGCTGATCCTCCGGCCCGCCGTCCCCCGCGATCCCCCGATCGCGGCGGGGCGGGCCGGAGGATCGTTGCTCTTCCGGGGGAGGTGGAGGGTGGGGTGCCGGGGGCTCGGCAAGTTCCAGTACGCTCGTACTGCTTGAGCATGTGTCCCCTGAGAGGAGCGCCGGCCGATGGCGAAGATCAAGGTAAACAACCCGGTCGTGGAGCTCGACGGCGACGAGATGACCCGGATCATCTGGAAGCAGATCCGGGAGCAGCTGATTCTGCCCTACCTCGACGTCGACCTCCACTACTACGACCTTTCGATCCAGTACCGCGACGAGACCGACGACCAGGTCACCGTCGACGCCGCCAACGCCATCAAGGAGCACGGCGTCGGTGTCAAGTGCGCCACCATCACGCCGGACGAGGCGCGGGTCGAGGAGTTCGGCCTGAAGAAGATGTGGCGCTCGCCGAACGGCACCATCCGGAACATCCTCGGCGGCGTGGTCTTCCGTGAGCCGATCATCATGTCGAACGTGCCGCGGCTCGTCCCCGGCTGGACCAAGCCGATCATCATCGGCCGGCACGCCCACGGCGACCAGTACAAGGCCAGCGACTTCGTCGTCCCCGGCCCGGGCACGGTGACCATCACCTACACCCCGACCGACGGCGGCGCGCCGGTCGAGATGGAGGTCGCCAACTTCCCCGGCGGCGGCATCGCGATGGGCATGTACAACTTCGACGAGTCGATCCGGGACTTCGCCCGTGCCTCGTTCCGGTACGGCCTGGACCGCGGCTACCCGGTCTACCTGTCGACCAAGAACACCATCCTCAAGGCGTACGACGGCCGGTTCAAGGACATCTTCGCCGAGGTGTTCGAGAACGAGTTCAAGGCCGAGTTCGACGCCGCCGGCATCACCTACGAGCACCGGCTGATCGACGACATGGTCGCCGCCGCGCTGAAGTGGGAGGGCGGCTACGTCTGGGCCTGCAAGAACTACGACGGTGACGTGCAGTCCGACACCGTCGCGCAGGGCTTCGGCTCGCTCGGCCTGATGACGTCCGTGCTGCTCTCCCCGGACGGCCGCACCGTCGAGGCGGAGGCCGCGCATGGCACCGTCACCCGGCACTACCGGCAGTGGCAGAAGGGCGAGAAGACCTCGACCAACCCGATCGCCTCGATCTACGCCTGGACCCGGGGCCTGGCCCACCGGGGCAAGCTGGACAACACCCCGGCGGTCACCGAGTTCGCCAACACCCTGGAGCAGGTCATCGTCGACACCGTCGAGGGCGGCCAGATGACCAAGGACCTGGCGCTGCTCATCGGGCGGGACGCCCCGTGGCTGACCACCGACGAGTTCATGAACGTCCTGGACGAGAACCTGGCGCGCAAGCTCGGCGCCTGATCCTCTCCCGTACCACCGGAGCCCGTCGGCAGTCGCCGGCGGGCTCCACCCGTTCCGCCTGGGTCGCCGCCGCCTCGGCGTCGACGGCCCGGCGTCACCGGACGCGCCGTCCGGTCGTTGACAGGCTGGACGTGATGCCAGTCGCGTCCAGGAAGGTTGACCCACGGTCGCCTGCGGTACGTGATCGAGTCAGCCAGCCTTCCCCGGCTGTCGCGCACAGCCAGCCGTCCCTTCCCAGCGGGGGGCCCTGTCCCGGGCCCCCCGCACCCTGTCCGGGTGGGGGAGGTCAGGTGGCGGTACGGAGGAGGTGGGCGGCCTGCTCGGGGGCGACGTCGCTGATGAAGACGCCCATCCCCGACTCGGTGCCGGCGAGGTACTTCAGCTTGTCCGCCGCCCGGCGGATGCTGAACACCTGTAGGTGCAGGTGGGCCAGGTCGCGGTCGACGCGTACCGGGGCCTGGTGCCAGGCCGCGATGTACGGCATCGGCAGGTCGAACAGGCCGTCGAACCGGCGCAGTACGTCCAGGTAGAGCGGACCGAAGGCGTCCCGCTCCGCGTCGGTCAGCGCCGGGAGGTCCGGCACCGGCCGGTGCGGGGCCAGGTGCACCTCGAACGGCCAGCGCGCCGCCGCCGGCACGTACGCCGTCCAGTGCTCGTTGCTCGCCACCACCCGCTCCCCGGCGGCCCGCTCGGCGGCGAGCACGTCCGCGTAGAGGTTGCCACCGGTGCGGTCGGCGTGCCGGCGGGCGGCGGCCAGCATCGCCCGGGTCCGGGGCGTGACGAACGGGAACGCGTAGATCTGGCCGTGCGGGTGGTGCAAAGTCACGCCGATCTCCACGCCCCGGTTCTCGAAGCAGAAGACCTGCTCGACGCCGGGCACCTCGGCCAGCGCGGCGGTCCGGTCGGCGAGCGCGTCGAGGACGGTCCGCACCCGGCCGGGCGGCAGGTCGACGAACGCGGCGTGGTGATCGTCGGTGAAGCAGACCACCTCGCAGCGGCCGAGCCCGGGCTGGATCTCGGTGAACGGGGTGATCGCCGGCGGCTCGTCGGCGATCCGCTGACTCAGCGCGGGGAACCGGTTCTCGAAGACCACCACGTCGTACCCGGAGGCCGGGATCTCGCTGAGCCGGTCGCCCCGGGAGGGACAGAGTGGGCACTGGTCGGCCGGGGGGAGGAAGGTACGGGTCTGCCGGTGCACGGCGACCGCCACCCACTCGTCGAGCAGCGGGTCGTAGCGGAGCTGTGACGCGGGCGGGGGCGGGGGAGTTCCCGCCGGTCCGGTGCGTCCCGGAGGACGTCGTCCCGCTCGTCGAAGTAGATCAGCTCACGGCCGTCGGCCAGCTTGGTGACCGTACGCTTCATGCCGGTGTCCCTTCGGTCGCCGCCGCGCGGTTACCCGTCGCCCGTTCCACGACGATCAGTTCCGTGACCCGCTCGCCGAGCACCCGGCGACCCTCCTCGGGCAGCCGGTCGTCGACCACCACGACGTCCGCGCAGCCCAGCTCGCCGATCGAGCAGAGGCCGACCAGACCCCACTTGGTGTGGTCGGCGAGCACCACCAGCCGGTCGGCGGAGGCCATCAGCGCCTGGTTGGTCTCCGCCTCCATCAGGTTCGGCGTGGTGTAGCCGGCCCGTTCGCTGATCCCGTGCACACCGAGGAAGAGCACGTCCAGGTGCAGGGAGCGGATCGCGGCCACCGCGAGCGGACCGACCAGCGCGTCGGAGGGCGTCCGTACGCCGCCGGTGAGGATCACCGACTGGTCCGACCGGCCGCCGGTGTGGAAGACCTCCGCCACCGGCAACGAGTTGGTCACCACGGTCAGCCCCGGCACGTCGACCAGGCGACGGGCCAGGGCGGCGGTGGTCGTCCCGGCGGAGAGGGCGACGGCCGCACCGGGGCGGACCAGCCGCGCGGCGTGCGTGGCGATGAGCCCCTTCTCGGCCGGCTGGCGCACCGACTTCGCGTCGAAGCCGGGTTCGTCGGCCGCCGAGGTGTCGGCCACCGTCGCCCCGCCGTGCACCTTGGCGAGCAGCCCCTGGGCGTCCAGCGCGTCCAGGTCCCGGCGGATGGTCATGTCGGAGACGCCGAACTCGGCCGCCAGTTCGCTGACCCGTACACCGCCGGTCGCCCGGACCCGCTCCAGGATGGCCGCTTGCCGCTGCCGCGCCAGCATCTCCAGCCTCCGCTTCCCGTGCCGTCCGCTTGCCGTGCCGTCCGCTTCCGGTGCCGTCCGCTACCCGTGCTGTCGGACGTTCTCGAACGCGTTCCAACAAAGACGAACACTAGCGCGAAGGATGCACCGCGCGATAGACAACCGGGACGCGCTCCAGGTCAGGCCGGTGACAGGCGGAGCTCGATCCAGCCCGTCTCGGTCAGCAGGTGCAGCACCTGCTGCACCGCCTCCTCGATGGAGATGTCCGAGGTGTCCACCACCAGGTCCGCGTCGGTCGGCTCCTCGTACGGGTCGTCGACGCCGGTCATGCCGGTGAGCAGCCCCGCCCGGGCCCGGGCGTAGAGGCCCTTGCGGTCCCGCTGCTCACAGACCTCCAGCGGGGTGGCGACGTGGACCAGCACGAAACCCGCGCCGGCCGCCGCCGCCATCTCCCGGGCGGTCGCCCGGGCCTGCTCGTACGGCGCGATCGGGCAGCAGATCGCCACCCCCCGGTGCCGGGCGATCTCGGCGGCCACCCAGCCGATCCGCCGGACGTTGAGATCCCGGTCGGCGCGGCTGAACGTCAACCCGGCGGAGAGTTCCCGGCGCACCACGTCGCCGTCGAGCAGGGTGATCGTCCGGTCCCCGGACTCCCGCAGCGCGTCGGCCAGGCCGCTGGCGATCGTCGACTTGCCCGACCCGGAGAGCCCGGTCAGGAAGACCACCAGTCCCCGGTGCCGCAGCGGCGGCTGGGCCCGGGCCAGCTCCTTCGCCACCGCCGGTGGGGTGTGCCACTCCGGCAGCGGGAAGCCCCGGTCCAGGTGGTCGTCGATCTCCGCCTGGCTGAACGCCAGCCGGCGGTTGCGCGGCGGGATGTCGTCCCGCCAGCGCCACTGTCCGTCCCGGTTGTCGTAGGCCAGTTCCCGGGGCACCAGCACCCGCAGCCCGGCCCCGGAGAGCATCTCCTGGGTGGAGAGCAGGTGGGTCACCCCGTACGCGGCGGAGACCCGGGCCCGCAGCAACGCGTCGCTGATCTCGTCCCGCCGCCGGGCCAGCGGCACGGTGATCAGGGTCGCTGGAGGCATCCGGTCCCGGGCGGCGAAGACCGCGCGGACCAGCGCCTCGGGCGGCAGCCCACCGCTGGCCTCCTCACCCACCGGGATCATCACCAGCAGGTGCGCGCCGAGCGTACGGGTCGCGTGTGCGATCTGGGCGAGTTGCGGCCGGTGCAGCGGGCGGTCCGCGATCACCCCGAGCACCCGCCCAGGGGGCAGCAGCGACCGCACCTCCTCGGGGGTGCGCCGCAGCCGCTGGAACGGGGCGTGGCCGCCGTCGCCGAGCCGGAGCACCGGGCCACCCAGCCCGGCGGTGCCGTCCCGACCCGGCCAGACGTCCTGTACGTCGAGCGCGGCGAGCGGAGCGCCCTCGCCGTCGGTGAGCACCAGCACCCGTTTCGCCGGGTCGTCCGGCCGTAGCCCGTCGGCCACCGTCGCCGGCACCTGGAGAGTCACCGCGACGGGCCACGGCGTCCCGTCGGCGAGTCGGCCCCGGCGGCTGAGCGAGGTCAGGTCGGCCCGGGTCATGAAGCCACTCAGGGGCGCGTACGCCCCACTGAGCAGCAGTTCCAGGTCGGCCAGTTCACCCGGGCGCGGTGTGAACACCGGCGCGTCCCGGAGCACGTCGTCGGGCAGCACCCAGCCGTTGCTCATCACACCCCCCACTCGCTGACCGGCACACAGTTTCGCAGCCGACCGGCGATCGGTCGAGAGCGCCACCCCACGATCGTGGCCGCCGGACCGTCGTACGGCGTCCGTCGCCGCCGTCCGGCGCGGGGGCCGCGAACCGTCCGACCGGATATCGACGCTGGTCAGCGCGATGCCGTCGCCGCCTGCGGGCCGACGGTACCCGGTCGTCCGGGCCGCCACCGCACCCCGGCGATTCGTGGTCGGGAACCGGTCAGTCGGCCGCCCGTCGTCCGCCCGTCGTCCGCCCGTCGGCCGTCCGTCGGCCGGGGGGGGTGGCCCGGTCCGTGCCGTCCCGCCGTCCGGGGTGGCCCGACCCGTGCCGGCCGTCGCCCCGACCCTCTCGTCACCACCCTCGGTGACCCCGTCGAACACACACCGGATCGCCCCTAGTGGACCGCGACACGCAGGATCAGGGGCGGACCTGATGTCCGGGGATGCGCCACCTCCCTAGGCTGAACGCCGTGACACTGCTCGCGACCGAGTCGCTGACCAAGACCTACGGCGGACGGGTCACCGCGCTGGCGGACCTCACCGTCGCGGTCGAACCGGGGATCATCGGGCTGGTCGGTGCCAACGGTGCCGGCAAGTCCACCCTGATCAAGATCCTGCTGGGCCTGCTCGCCCCGACCAGTGGCCGGGTGAGTGTGCTCGGCCTCGACCCCACCACCGACCCGGCGGCGGTCCGCGCCCGGGTGGGCTACATGCCCGAACACGACTGCCTTCCACCCGACCTGTCCGCCGCCGAGTTCGTCACCCACCTCGGTCGGATCAGCGGGCTGCCGCGCAGCGTCGCCCGTGAGCGGGCCTCCGAGGCGCTGCGCCACGTCGGTCTCTACGAGGAGCGGTATCGCCCGGTGGGCGGCTACTCCACCGGCATGAAGCAGCGGGTCAAACTGGCCCAGGCACTGGTGCACGACCCCGATCTGCTGCTGCTCGACGAACCCACCAACGGTCTCGACCCGGCCGGCCGGGACGCCATGCTCAACCTGGTGCACCGGATCGGCACCGAGTTCGGCATCTCCGTGGTGGTCTGCTCGCACCTGCTCGGCGAGGTCGAGCGGATCTGCGACGCCCTGGTCGCCATCGACGGCGGGCGGCTGCTGCGCGCCGACCGGATCTCCGCGATGACCTCCGCCACCGACGTGCTCGCCGTCGAGGTCAGCGAGGGTACCGAGCAACTCGCCGCCCGACTCGCCGCGCTCGAACTGCCGGTGACCCGGGACGGCCGGATGCTGCTCGTCCCGCTCGCCGAGGAGCGCACCTACGACCTGATCCTCGGCGCGGTCGCCGAGCTGGACCTGCCGCTGCACCGGCTCGACCAGCGCCGGCACCGGGTGGCCGAACTCTTCGCACCGAGGGAGCCGAGCAATGTCTGACCGAACGAGCCGGTCGGCGTCCGAGTCCGTGAGCAGGTCGACGTCGTCGTCCGCACCGACCGGCGTGATCCATGACATCGGCTACCAGCGCTACACCGGACCCCGGCTCGGCCGGCGGCAGGTCTTCGGGGCGCTCTACGGGCACGGTCTGCGTACCGCGTTCGGCCTCGGCCGGAGCGCCAAGGCCAAGATCTTCCCCTGGCTGATCGTGGCGATCGTGGTGGTGGTCGCCGCCGGCGCGACGGCGGTCCGCACCCAGATCGGCCAGGTCGTGCTCTCGTACCCCGACTTCGCCAACTCGATGAGCTGGCTGGTGATCTTCTTCGTCGCGGTGGTCGCGCCCGAACTGGTCTCCCGCGACCTGCGCAGCGGTGTGTTGCCGCTGTACTTCTCCCGGCCGCTGCCCCGCGCCGACTACCCGCTGGCGAAGCTCGCCGCCCTGGTGACCGCGCTGTGGCTGCTCCTCGGCGCGCCGCAGGTGCTGATGTTCGTCGGGGCCGCGTTCACCACCGGCGACGGCCTGCGGGGCGCCTGGAACGAACTGCTCGACCTGCTGCCCGGGCTGCTCTACGCCGGGATCTGGGCGGTGGTCTTCGCCTCGATCGGGCTGCTGGTGGCCTCGTTCACCGGCAAGCGGGCGTTCGCCGCCGGTGGCGTCGTGGCGGTCTTCCTGATGACCATCCCGGTCGGCGGCACGCTGACGATCATGCCGTCCGAGACGGTGAACGAGCTGGCCGGGCTGGTCTCGCCGACGACCCTGGTCCAGGGCACCGGCCGGTGGGCGCTGAACACCGAGGGGATGGGGGTGCAGATCGGCAACCTGGGACCGGTGTACGGGCTGTACACCATCGCCCTGGTCGGTCTCTGCGTCGCGCTGCTGCTGGCCCGCTACCGGAAGGTGGCCTCCTGATGAGTGACCTGACTCTGACCGGCGTCTCCCGCTGGTACGGCAACGTGGTGGCGGTCAACGACGTCACCATGACCCTCGGCCCCGGGGTGACCGGCCTGCTCGGTCCGAACGGCGCCGGCAAGACCACCCTGCTGCACATGATGGCCGGCTTCCTCGCCCCGTCCCGGGGCACGGTCACCCTCGACGGCACCCGGACCTGGCGCAACCCGGACGTCTACCGCCGCCTCGGCCTGGTCAGCGAACGCGAGGCGGTGCAGACCTTCCTCACCGCGTACGAGTTCGTGCTGGCCAGCGCGAAGCTGCACCGGCTGCCCGACCCGGAGGCGGCGGCCCGGCGGGCGATCGGCCTGGTCGAGCTGGAGAGCGCGCAGGACCGGCGGATCGGCACGTACTCCAAGGGCATGCGGCAGCGGGCCCGGGTGGCCGCCGCGCTGGTGCACGACCCGCAGGTGCTCCTGCTCGACGAGCCGTTCAACGGCATGGACCCGCGCCAACGGCTGCACATGATGGGTCTGCTGCACACCCTCGGCGACGCGGGCCGGACGATCCTGTTCAGCTCGCACATCCTGGAGGAGGTCGAGCAGGTCTCCGGCACCGTGCAGGTGATGGTCGCCGGCCGGTTGGCCGCCTCCGGTGACTTCCGGACCATCCGCCGGCTGATGACCAACCGGCCGCACGTGTTCGCGGTGCAGTCCACCGACGACCGCGCGCTGGCCGTCGCGCTGATGGCCGAACCCTCGGTCAACGGCGTCGAGCTGGACCGGTCCGGGCTGACCGTACGGGCCGGCGACTACGGGGCCTTCACCCGGGCCCTGCCCCGCATCGCGCTGAAGGAGGGGATCCGGGTGCGTCGGTTGCTGCCCGAGGACGAGTCCCTGGAGAGCGTCTTCTCGTACCTGGTGGAGGCATAACCTCATGTCGACCGTCACCTGGATCACCGCCCGTGGCCTGTTCGGCCGCCGCCGGTTCCTGTTGCTCGTCCCGCTGCCGGCCATCCTGGTCGGACTGGCGGTGCTGTCCCGGGCCCTCGGCGTCGACCCGGGCGAGTGGGGGCCGCCGGTCCTGGTCGGCCTCGGCCTGGCCGTGGTGCTGCCGGTGATCGCCCTGATCGTGGGCACCGGCGTGCTCGGCGCGGAGATCGACGACGGCACGGTGGTGCACATCCTCACCAAGCCGCTGCCGCGCTGGCAGATCGTGCTGCCGAAGCTCGCGGTGGCGTTCGGGGTCAGCGCGGTCACCGTCGCCCTGCCGCTCTACGTCGCGGCCGTGCTCGCCCACTCGGTACGCCTCGGCCTGGCGCTCGTCCTGGCCTCGGCGGTCGGGGCGCTGGCCTACTCGGCGCTGTTCGTGGCGCTCAGCCTGGTCACCCGGCGGCCGGTGCTGCTCGGCCTGGTGTACGTGCTGATCTGGGAGGGGCTGCTCGGCAACTTCGTCAGCGGCACCAAGGTGCTCTCCATCCAGCAGTACGTGATCACGCTCGCTGACCGGATCGCCCCCACCCCGTTGCTGACCACCGAGGTCTCCGTACCGGTTTCAGTGGTGATGACCATCCTGGTCGTCGTCGGCTTCACTGCCCTGGCGGTCGACCGGCTCCGCTCCTTCAGCGTCGCCGGCGAAACCAGCTGAGGTGGTAGCAGGGGGCCCCTGCTCCTTGTCAGGTGGTAGCAGGGGTCCCCTGTTCATCAAAAAGGAGTAACAGGGGACCCCTGCTACCAACCAAGCGCACCGCCCGGCGGGACGGTCAGAAGGCGCAGGCTATGACCAACTCGGTCGTGCGGTCGGGCAGGTGGTCGAGTCTGCTGATCCGGCCGGCGGCGCGCAGGTCGTCCTCGACCAGGGTGAGCTGGCCCAGGACGGCGGCCGGGGCGAGCGCCTCAGCCAGCGGCACCTCGGTCCGCATGGAGAGTTTCCGCTCCGACTTGGCCCGCCGCACCTGGCTGAGCGCGTCCCCGGCCAGCCGTAGCAGCGCCGGGTCGCCGGTGCCCCGGATCGCCCGTTCCACCTCGTAGGTGGTGGGCCAGGGCGCCTGGTGCACCGACCCGTACCGCCACCACGACCAGACCTCCTCGGTGACGTACGGCAGCACCGGCGCGAAGAGCCGCAACTGCACCGACAGCGCGGTGGCGAGGGCTGCCCGCGCCGAGTCCGCCCCCGGTCCGGTGCCGTAGGCGCGCTCCTTCACCAACTCGATGTAGTCGTCGCAGAACCGCCAGAAGAACGCCTCGGTCGCCTGGAGGGCGGCCGTGTGGTCGTACCGCTCGAAGGCGGCGGTCGCCGCCGCGACCACGCCGGAGAGTTCGGCGAGCATGGCGGTGTCCAGTGGTTCCGTGGCCGGGGCGCGCAACGCGTCGGCGGCGCCCAGTCCCAGGGCGAACTTCGACGCGTTCAGCACCTTCGTGGCCAGCCGCCGCCCGATCCGGATCTGCCCCGGGTCGAAGGCCAGGTCCATCCCGGGCTTGCCGCTGGCCGCCCAGTACCGCACGGCGTCCGACCCGTGCTCGGTCAGCAACGCCATCGGGGTCACCACGTTCCCCTTGGACTTAGACATCTTCTTGCGGTCCGGGTCGAGGATCCACCCGGACAGAACCGTGTCCCGCCACGGGAGCACCCCGTGTTCCAGGTGGGCGCGGACCACCGTGGCGAAGAGCCAGGTACGGATGATCTCCTGCCCCTGCGGGCGCAGGTCCATCGGGAAGACCCGGGCGAACAGGTCCGGGTCGGTCTCCCAACCGCCGACGATCTGCGGACTCAGTGACGACGTGGCCCAGGTGTCCAGAACGTCCGGATCTCCGATGAAACCGCCCGGTCGGCCGCGCTGCGCCTCGTCGAAGCCGGGCGGCGGCTCGCTCGACGGGTCGATCGGCAGTGTGGACTCCGCCGGTGTGAGAGGCTGGGACCAGACCGGCTCGCCAGCGTCGTCGAGCCGGTACCACACCGGCACCGGCACGCCGAAGAACCGCTGCCGACTGACCAGCCAGTCGCCGGTCAGGCCGCCCACCCAGTGTTCGTACCGGTGGCGCATGTGCCCCGGCACCCAGTTCAGCTCCGCGCCCCGGGCCAGCAGCGCCGTGCGGAGTTCCGCGTCCCGGCCGCCGTTGCGCAGATACCACTGCCGGGTGGAGACGATCTCCAGCGGCCGGTCGCCGCGCTCGTAGAACTTCACCGGGTGGGTGATCGGACGCGGCTCGCCGACCAGGTCACCCGTGCCGGTCAGCAGCTCCACCACCGCCCTGCGGGCCGCGTTGACGGTCTGGCCGGCCAGCGTCGCGTAGGGCTGCGTGGGCACCCCGGCCGGCGGCTCCGGCAGCAGCCGCCCGTCCCGGCCGATCACCACCCGGGTGTCCAGGTCCAGGTCCCGCCACCAGGTCACGTCGGTCAGGTCGCCGAAGGTGCAGACCATCGCGATGCCGGTGCCCTTGGCCGGGTCCGCCAGCGGGTGCGCGCGCACCGGCACCTCCACCCCGAAGACCGGGGTACGCACCGACGCGCCGACCAGGTCGGCGTAGCGCTCGTCGTCCGGGTGGCAGACCAGCGCCACGCAGGCCGGCAGCAGCTCCGGCCGGGTGGTGTCGATCAGCACCTCCCGCCCGCCGGACCCGTGGAACCGCAGCCGGTGGTACGCCCCCGGCCGCTCCCGGTCCTCCAGCTCCGCCTGGGCCACGGCGGTGGCGAAGCCGACGTCCCAGAGCGTCGGAGCCTCCGCCTGGTACGCCTCACCGCGCGCCAGGTTTCGCAGGAACGCCCGCTGCGAGGTGGCCCGAGCCACCCGCCCGATCGTGGTGTACGTCAGCGACCAGTCCACCGACAGCCCGAGCCGCCGCCACAGCGCCTCGAAGACCTGCTCGTCCTCGCCGGTCAGCCGTTCGCACAGCTCCACGAAGTTGCGCCGGGAGATCGACGTCGGGTTTTTGCGGGCCGCGTCGTCCACCGGGGCGTCCGGCGGCGTCCAGTCCGGGTCGTACGGCAGCGACGGGTCGCAGCGCACCCCGTACACGTTCTGCACCCGACGCTCGGTCGGCAGGCCGTTGTCGTCCCACCCCATCGGGTAGAAGACCGCCTTGCCGCGCATCCGCTGGAACCGGGCCACCGTGTCGGTGTGCGTGTACGAGAAGACGTGTCCCATGTGCAGCTCGCCGGATACGGTCGGCGGCGGGGTGTCGATCGCGTATACGTCCGCCCGCTCCCTGCTGCGGTCGAACGCGTACGTGCCCTCCTCCTGCCAGCGGCGCGTCCAGGTCTCCTCGATGCCGTCCAGGGTCGGACGCTCGGGGACGCCGGCGCGGGCCGTCCTCGCCGTATCAGTCATCGGTCGATGGTAGGACCGGACCGGACCAGCGCGCTCCGGGTTATCGGCCGGCCCGAGGTCCGGCCCGCGTCGACGGCCACCGCACGCCCTGGCGCACCTCGGTCGCCCCCCGCCGGCCGTCGTGCGACGGACAGCGGGGGAGCGTCCACTCTGACAGCATCGGCGGTGTCCTGGACGCGGGGGAGGCTTGCCATGGACGACGACCCGGCCGCCAGACCGGTGGACGACGACCCGGCCGCCAGACCGGTGGACGAGGTGAAGACCCGGCGGGAGCCGGGGAACGGCAGCACACTGGTCGCAGCGATCGCCGCGGCGATGGTCGGGGCGGCCTTCGTGTCCGCGCTGCCGTACCTGGTGTTGTCGACCGGGCTCACCGACCTGGTCCCGTCCGAGCCGCTCCGGGCCGGTGTGCTGGGCCCGGCGGTGTTCGCGCTCGCCGCGGCGAGCGCCCTCACGCTGTACCGGGTGACCGGCTGGCTGGTCGCCGCCGCCGGGCTGCTCCTGGTCACCGTCGCGGACCAGTTCACAGCGGCGACCCTGCTGTTTCCGGCGGACGCGCCCACCCTGGGGCGGCTCGTGGCCCACCTCTGCGCGGCGGTCGGCCTGGGGTTGGCGGTCGGTGGCGTGCTGCTCGCGGTCGGCCAGGCCACCCGTCGGGCCCGCACGCCGCTGGCCGCCGGGCTCGCCGTCGGCCTGACCTGCCAACCGGCGTACGCGGCCGTGGTCGGGGTCGCGCTGTTTCGCGGTCCGCTCCAGCCGTTGCCGGCGCAGCTCTGGTTGGCTCTCGGGTTCACCCTGGTCGCCGGGCTGCTCGCGTACCGACGGCGGCGTGCCGCACCGCGACCCGTGCCCTCTCCGCTGCGCTGGACGCCGGTGGTCGTGGTCCTCCTCGCCGGACTCCTCGTGCTCGGCGGGTTCCTGGTCCGCTCGTGGGTGGTCCGGGCGTTCCGGGCCAGCCCGGACGGGCTCGTCGGGCCGCGCCGGGCACAGGCCGTCGAGACGTTCACCCACCACTCGACCGTCGTCATCGCGGTGGTCGCGACGCTGGCCCTGCTGCTGTACGCCCACCGCGCGGTCGGTCTGGTCGGTACGCGCTGGGTGGTGCTCGGCTTCGCGGCCGCCCCGGTGAGCCTGGCGGGCTGGGCGTTCAACCTCACCATCTCGTCCCGACGGGTGCTGCTGGTGGCGGTGGTGGGGTTCACGGCGGTGACGGCCGGTGCGATGGTCGCGCGGCACGCGGAGCGGATCCTGCCGTGGGACGCCCTCGGTGTCGCGGTGGCCGCCGCCGCGCTTCCCCTGGCCCTCCCGGTGGTACGCGAGGAACTCCCCTCGGCGCTCCTCGTCGGGCCGCTGCTCGCCGCCCTCGGGTTGGGCCTGGCCCTCGGGTTCGGGCTGACCTCCGCGGCCACCCGGGACGCCGAGGACCGTTCCGTCGAGCCCACCGAGCGGGGGTGGCTCCCGGCGACGCTGGTGCTCGGCTTCGTCGCCTGGACGCTCACCGTCCAGGCGCTGGCACCGATCGCGGTCCCGGCGCAGTTCCACATCCGGGCGGAGCCCACGTTCACGCTCCCGGTGCTGGTCGGTGCCGCCGCCCTGCTGCTGGTGCTCCTCTTCGCCTTCGGTCGGGTGGTCGACGGCCTCCGCCGGGACCTGAGCACGCCGACCCGATCGGGCCCCACCGAGTGATCCCGGGTCCCGTCGACTAATCCCGGCTTCGGCCCCGGCCCTGGCAGCTCCGCGGCTCGACACGCCGTACCCGGTCGACCGCAACCGCACACCGCCTCTTGGGTGTCCGACGACGGTCAGACCAGGGAGTCGCGCCACTGGCGGTGCAGGGCGGCGTACCGGCCCCCGCCGTCGACCAGGTCGGCGGGGGAGCCGTCCTCGACGATCCGGCCCCGGTCCAGCACCAGTACCCGGTCGGCGATCCGCACCGTGGAGAGCCGGTGCGCGATGACCAGCGCGGTCCGGTCCCGCAGCAGGGTGCCGAGCGCGTGCTGCACCACCCGTTCCGTGGGCACGTCCAGGCTCGAGGTCGCCTCGTCGAGGATCAGCACCACCGGGTCGGCCAGGAACGCCCGGGCGAACGCGACGAGCTGCCGCTGCCCGGCGGAGAGCCGCCCACCGCGTCGGTGCACCTCGGTGGCGTACCCGTCGGGAAGCGCGGCGATGAAGTCGTGCGCCCCGACCGCCCGTGCCGCCGCGCGCACCGCCGCGTCGTCCGCGTCCGGTCGGCCGAACCGGATGTTCTCCGCCACCGAGCCGCTGAACAGGTGGTTCTCCTGGGTGACCAGCACCACCGCCCGGCGTAGCTCGGCGTCGGCCGCGTCGCGCAGGTCCACCCCGTCCAGGCTGACCGAGCCGGCGTCCGGGTCGTGGAACCGGGCGAGCAGCTTCGCCACGGTGGACTTGCCCGCCCCGGTCGCGCCGACCAGGGCGACGGTCTGCCCGGCCGGCACCGCCAGGTCGAAGTCGGTGAGGATCGGTGTGCCCGGCCGGTAGCCGAAGGTCACCGAGCGGAATCGCACCGCGCCCCGGACCCCGCCGACCGGCAGTGGCCGGGGATGCGCCGGCTCCGCCACCTCGGGCCGCTCGTCGAGCACCCCGGCGAGCTTCTCCAGCCCCGCCGTGGCGGACTGCAACGTGTTGTAGAACTGGCTCAGCTCCTGCATCGGCTCGAAGAACCGGCGCAGGTAGAGCAGGAACGCGGCGAGTACGCCCAGCTCGAGCCGGTCGTCGAGGACGCGCCAGCCGCCGTACGTCAGCACCCCCGCCACGGTGACGTTGCCGACCAGCTTGATGCCCGGCGAGTACACCGCGATCAACTGGAACGCGTGCACGCTGGACCGCCGGTAGTCGTCGTTCACCGCCTCGAAGATGCGCTGGTTGCGGGCCTCCCGCCGGTACACCTGCACGGCCCGGATCCCGCGCAACGACTCGACGAGGTGGACGATCACCAGCGCCACCGCCTCCCGGGTGTGCCGGTACGCGGCGGCCGAGGCGCGGGCGAACCAGCGGGAGAGCAGGAACAGCAGCGGGAAGGCGAGCAGGGTCACCGCGGCCAGCGGTGGGTCCAGCCAGAGCAGCACGCCGGCTACCGACAGGATCGACAGCGCGGCGAGCAGGAGGTTGTCCACGCCCCCGTCGAGCAGTTCCGCGATCGAGTCCAGGTCACTGGTGAGCCGGGAGACCATCCGGCCCGACGTGTACCGCTCGTGGAACGCCACGGACAGGCGCAGGAAGTGTCCGTACACCCGCTGACGGAGGTCGAGCAGGACGGCCTGGCCGATCCGCGCGGAGAGGGTGAGGAAGCCGCGTTTGGCCGCGTACTCGGCGGTGGCGGCCACCGCGAAGGCCCCCGCGACGGCGACCAGCGGTCCGGGGTCGCCGGCGCGCAGTGGCGCGATCGCGTGGTCGATGCCGTACATCACCAGGTAGGGTCCGGCCAATCCGGCGGCGTTCTGCGCCAGCAGCAGCGACACGGCCACCGCGAGCCGGCCCCGGTGTGGTCGCAGCAGGCCGCCCAGGAGGGCCCGGCTACGGGACCGGAGTCGGGCGACCGCCTCCGGACCGCCCTCCTCGGCCCGACTCCGGTCGGCGTCCGGGTCGGTGGCGAGCCCCCGCCACCGCTCCAGATCCACGGGGCGGTCGGGGCCGGCGGTTTCGAACGTCGTCACGACGGCACCACCCCGTCCACGGGCTCCACCCCCGCCACGAGCCCGACCAACCCACCACCCGCCGGCACGACCGGCGACGCCATCGTCGTCACCCGCGTCGCCGGCGGTCCCTCCACCACGATCGCCGGTCCCCGCGTCGCCGTCGGTTCCTCCACTGTGATCGCCGCACCCGGGGTCGCTGTCGTCGCCGGCTCCAGGGCCAGCAGCGCGCGGTACGCCGGCTCGGTCGCGAGCAGCTCCGAGTGGGTGCCGACGGCAGCGATCCGCCCCTGGTCGAGCAGGGCCACCCGGTCGGCCAGGGCGACCGTGGAGGGTCGGTGTGCCACCAGCAGCGCGGTGGTGCCCCGCAGCACCCGACGTAGCGCCTGCTCGACCAGCGCCTCGGTGTGCACGTCGAGCGCGGAGAGCGGGTCGTCCAGCACCAGCACCGCCGGGCGGCAGAGCACCGCCCGGGCCAGGGCGAGCCGCTGCCGCTGCCCGCCGGAGAGGGAAAGTCCCTGCTCACCGACGCGTGTGGCCAACCCCCACGGCAGGTCGTACGCGAAGTCGGCCTGGGCCAGCGCGAGGGCCGCGCGTACCTCCTCATCGTCGGCGTCGGGTCGGCCGAGGGTGAGGTTCTCCCGGACCGACATGGAGAACAGCGCCGGCTCCTCGAAGGCCATTCCGACCAGTTGGCGCAGCGCGGCGAGCCGCAGGTCGCGCAGGTCGTGACCGTCCAGGGTGATCCGTCCCGTCCCCACCTCGTGCAGCCGGGGGACGAGTGAGAGCAGAGTGCTCTTGCCGGAGCCGGTCGCGCCGACCAGGGCGAGCGTTTCGCCCGGCTCGACGGTCAGCTCGACCCCCCGCAACACCGGGACGGCGCCGCCCGGGTAACCGAAGCCCACCTGCTCGAAGCAGAGCCGTCCCCGGATGTCGGCGCGGCGCGGCACCACCGCATGCGGCCGGTCGGTGATCGTCGGTGGGGTGTCCAGCACCTCCTGGATCCGGTCGGCGGCGGTCGCCGCCTCCTGTCCGTTGGCGATGATCCAGCCCAGCGAGTTGACCGGCCAGATCAGCATCAGTTGCAGGCTGACGAAGGCGACCAGCTCGCCGATGGTGAGCGTGCCCCGGGCGGCAGCGGCCACCCCGCTCACCAGCACCACACCGAGGGTCAGGTTCGGCACCAGGTCGAACAGGGCCGAGGTGCGGGCCAGTAGCTGGCTCTTGCCGACGGCCGTGTCGTGCAGGGCCCGCGCGCCGGCACCGAACCGGACGGCCAGCACCGGTCCCCGGCCGAACGCGCGGGTCGTCCGGATCCCCTGCGCGGTCTCCTCGACCAGCGTCGCCACGTCCCCCTGCTGCTCGCGCATCCGGCGGGCGGCGGCGTGGTACGCCCGGGCGAACCGGCGGCTGATCAGGAACAGCGGTACGGCGCTCGCCGCGACCAGCAGCCCGAGCGCCGGGTGCAGCCGGATCAGCAGCACCACCACGGCCAGATAGGTGGCCAGGTTGAGGATCAGGAAGAGCAACCCGAAGGAGAGGAACCGGCGGATCATCGACAGATCGCCGGTGGCCCGCGCGATCAGCTGACCGGACTGCCAGCGGTCGTGGAAGCTGGCCGGCAGGCGTTGCAGGTGGGCGTAGAGGTCGGCCCGGATGGCCGCCTCCATGCCCACCGACGAGGAGGTCTGCGTCCACCGCCGGACGAAGATCAGCGCCGCCTCGACCACGCCGAGCAGCAGGACCAGGCCGCCGAACTGCGCCAGCCCGGCCGAGTCGCGTCGGGCCAGCGGGCCGTCCACCACCCGCTGCACCAGCAGCGGCACGGCGAGACCGGCCGCAGTGGCCGTCAGTCCCGCGACCAGCAGCCAGCAGAACTCGGTGACGTGCGGGCGCAGGTAACCGCGCAGCCGCCACAGGTTGTGCATGCTCCCCCTGGTGGCCGGAACGCGATCACGATCCGCAACCACCCCATGACGGTATCGGGAAACGTGAGTTCCATGACGGTCAACTTGCCGTCAACCGCCGCTCGTGACCGAGAAGCCACTTTTTCACGTCCAGTCCCCACCGGTAGCCGCCGAGGCTCCCGTCGGTACGGAGCACCCGGTGACAGGGGACGAAGAGCGCGGCGGCGTTGCGGGCGCAGGCCGCCGCTGCGGCGCGTACCGCCGCCGGGCGACCGGCGAGCGCGGCGAAGGCGGTGTACGTGACCGGGTCGCCCGGCTTGACGTCGCGCAGGATCTCCCAGGCGTGCGCCAGGAAGGCCCCGGTGGTGTGCTGCTCGACCGGCACCCCGTCGATCGCGGTGAGGTCGCCGTCGAGGTAGGCGGTCACGGCCGTGGTCACCGCCCCCAGGTCGGGTCGGCTGCGCAGGTCCCCGCGCAGCGTCGGGTGGACCAGGCCGAGCAGCCCGTGCGGGTCGCCGGTGAACCCGGCTGCCCGGACCGCCCCGCCCGGCGTGACCAGCACGCTGAACGGCCCGGCCGGGGTGTCCAGCACACTGCTGTCGATCGTGTTCGTTCCGGTCATGCTGCTTCCTCCATCGTTCTCACGCTGCCGCTCGTTCCTCCGTCGTTCTCACGCTGCCGCTCGCCAGAGTCGGACCACCGCGTACGAGCGCCAGGGACGCCAGCGTTCGGCGTACGCGTCGAGGGTCTTCGGGTCGTCGGGGAGGCCGAGGGCACGGGCGCCCCGACGGACCGCGAGGTCGGTGGGGAGGAACACGTCCGGGTCGCCGAGTCCCCGCATGGCGACGTAACCGGCGGTCCAGGGTCCGATGCCCGGCAACGCCAGCAACTGCCGGCGGGCCGCTGCCCAGTCCCCGTCCAGGGACAGCTCCCCGTCTGCCACCGCCCGCGCCACCGCCCGAACCGCCGTCCGCCGCCCCGCCGGCCCCCGAAACCCCTCATCCGGCACCCCCAACACCTCCCGCACCCCCGCAAACCCCCGCAACCCACGGTCCTCGTCGCGCCCAGGGGAGGGTGGGGGTGGAGGGCAGTGGCTGAGGAGGTGGGTGATGAGGGGGCGGGCGGAGCGGGGGGAGATCTGCTGGGTGAAGACGGCCCGGACGGCTGCCTCGAAGGGATCCGGAGTACGGGGGAGGCGGACGCCGGGTTCGGCCGCGACCAGCGCCGCCAGGGCAGGGTCCGCCGCCAGGGTGGCGTCAACGGCGACCGGATCGGCGTCCAGGTCCAGCAGGCGGCGGCAGCGGGCCACCGCCGGGGCCAGGTCGCGCAGGTCCGCCAGGCGGAGCGTCGCCGAGACGTGCCCGGCCGCCGGGGTCAGCGCCACCTCGCCGGGACCGTGCGGCAGGGACAACCCCCGGTGGTACGTCCCGTCGCGTACCTCCTCGACGCCGGGGACCGCCCGCAGCGCCAGGAACTCCAGCAGCGACCCGACGTGCAGCGGCGGCCGGTACGCCAGCCGTACCGTGATGGTGCCCGCGCCGCCGACCACCGGTCCCCGCGCCCCGGCGGTGCGCAACTCGGACGGGCTGAGCGCGTAGACCTCCCGTACCGTGTCGTTGAACTGCCGGACGCTGCCGAAGCCGGCGGCGAAGGCGATCTCCGTCATGCCCAGCCCGGTCGTCTCGATCAGCACCCGGGCGGTCTGCGCGCGTTGCGCCCGGGCCAGGGCGAGCGGACTGGCGCCCAGTTCGGCGCGGAGCATCCGGTGCAGGTGACGTTCGGTGTATCCGAGTCGGGCGGCCAGTCCGGGCACGCCGTCCCGGTCGACCACCCCGTCCGCGATCAGGCGCATCGCCCGCCCCACCACGTCGGCCCGGACGTCCCACTCGGGCGAGCCGGGTGCGGCGTCCGGCCGACACCGGCGACAGGCGCGCAGCCCTGCGCCCTGCGCTGCGGCGGCCGAGGGGAAGAACCGGACGTTCTCCCGTTTCGGTGTCATCGCCGGGCAGGACGGCCGGCAGTAGATCCCGGTCGAGGTCACGCCGGTGTAGAACCAGCCGTCGAAGCGCTGGTCACGGCTGTCGACCGCCCGGTAGCACCGCTCGAAGTCCAACTCCACGCCACCGATCCTGCCCCGCAGTCGGGGCGTCCGGCTCGCGGAAATCGGACCTCGCCCGCTGTTGTTTGGTAGCAGGGGACCCCTGTTACCGCTTTTTGTCGTGCAGGGTGCCCTTGCAACCACCCCAGCCAGCCTGCTCGCCACCATCCGAGCCTGCTTGCCACCACCCCAGCCCGTTTGCGGCCTGTCCGCGGCGAAAGTGTCGGAGGGGGCGGGTACCGTCCGGGGCCAACTCAAGAAGGGGTGCGTCGATGGGGAGCGTGGCCGGGCCGGGACGGGTGGAGGCGCGGTCGGCGCCTCCCGCGCTGGATCGGGCGGTGGTGCAGAGGTTCTACGACCGGATGCGGGCCGTCGCACCGGCGGCGGTCGGCGCGATCGAACGGGACCGCGCCGACGATCCGGGCGGCGCGTTCGCCGACACGGCCTGCGGCCGACTCGTCCGGTCGCTGGACGACGCCGGGCTGCGGGCGCTGGGAATGTGGGCGCACCACTGGTGCCTGCGGTTCTACGACGACGACACCCGGGTCGGTCGCCGGCTGGTCGCGGAGATCGCCGGTCGCGCCGGGCTCGGCTGGACGGCCGACGAGGTGCGCTGGATGCTGGGCGAGTCGTACGCCGCCCCGCCCACCGTCGACGACCGGTTCACCCTGCCCGGGGCTGCCGCGAGCGAACTGGACCCGGCTGTCCTGCCCGAGTGAGCGCCTGCCCGAGTGAACGCCGGGCCGAGTGAGCGTAGGGCCGAGTGAGCGCCAGCCCTGGTGAGCGCCGGGCCCGGGCCCAGTGAGCGCCCGGCCCCGGGAAACGCCAGGTCGTGCGGTCAGCGGTGGCCGGTGGCGGTACGGCAGGATGATCGGGTCCCGGTAACCCGGACCGAAGGGGGAGGCCCCGTGCCCGCCAGCGAACCGACCATCGTCGCCACCAGCATCGGCTTCTTCAGCCGTCGACGCGGTCCCTGGGACTGGCGGCCCGGCCCGGTCTTCGAGCTGGCGGCCGAGCTGGCGCAGGCCGGCCCGGAACCGAAGATGTGCTTCCTCGGGCAGGCCGAGGGAGACCAACCGACCACGCTGACCGCCCTCTACGGGGCGTTCGCCGACACCCGGTTCCGCCTGTCCCACCTCAACCTCTTCCCGATGCCCAACGTCGAGGACATCCGGGCTCACCTGCTCGCCCAGGACGTCATCTGGGTCGGCGGCGGCAGCGTCGCCAACCTGCTCGCCGTCTGGCGGGTGCACGGGCTCGACGAGATCCTGCGGGAGTGCTGGCAGGCCGGGGTGGTGCTGGGCGGGGTCTCCGCCGGCTCGCTCTGCTGGCACGTCGGCGGGACCACCGACAGTTACGGCCCGACGCTGCGCCCGTTCACCGCCGGACTCGGGTTCCTCCCGTACGGCAACGGGGTGCACTACAACAGCGAGGCGCAGCGCCGTCCCCTGATCCAGAAAATGGTCGGCGACGGCACGCTGCCCACCGCGCACTGCACCGACGACGGGGTGGGGCTGGTCTACCGGGGGACGACGCTGGTCGAGGCGGTCGCCGACCGGGACGGGGTGTCCGCGTACGAGGTGACCCGCAACGCCGATGGCACGGTCACCGAGACTCCGATCACGCCTCGCCGGCTGGCCTGAACTCCGGCTGCTGCCCCTGCCGGGCGTGGCGCAGGGCGTCGAAGACCTGGGCCAGTTCGGCGGCGTCCTCCCCGGCGTGATGGGTGTGCGGCAGGTCGGTCAGCCCCAGCTCCCGCTTGGCGGTGCTCTTGTGGCTGCGGGACCACTCCCGGCCGGTCGCCCCCATGTAGTAGCTGCGCAGGTCCACGCCGGAGCCGGTGGCCCCGAACGGGCTCCGGCCGGTGAACCGGACGAAGTACCAGTGCACGAACATGCCGTCCCAGACGGCGGGCGCGGCGAGGAAGACCGGCCGCCCGATCCGGCGTAGCCCGTTGACCCAGCGGGCGGCGGCGGACATCGCGGCGGCCGGGGCGGGCGCCTCCCGGCGCAGCCGCTCCCGGTCGAGCCCGGAGACGGCGAGCGCTTCCGGGACGTACTCCTCGGAGATCGGCTTCAGCTCGGTGTAGAAGGCCAGCTCCGGGCGGCCGGCGACCGCCATGCCGAGCGAGAGCATGCTGTACGGGCCGGGAATCGGCCCGTCGGCCTCGACGTCCGTCGCCACGTACAGCTCGGGCAGCTTCTCCTGATCCTGCCGTGCCATCATGCCTCCCGTCGATCTCCGGCAGCGCAGGCTACCAACGGTCGGGCCGGGGCCGGACCGCTTTTTCCGGGTACGCCGGGCGTGGTCCCCGGTGGCGGACGCGGCACGTCGGGCGCGGGGTCCCCGTCGGCGTACCCGGTACGCCGGGCGTGAGGGGCCGACGGTCGACGCGTAAGCTGGCTGGTCGTGAGTCTGACCATCGGGATCGTCGGCCTGCCCAACGTCGGCAAGAGCACCCTGTTCAACGCGCTGACCAAGAACGACGTGCTGGC
Organism: Micromonospora pallida; assembly: GCF_900090325.1. Taxonomy (NCBI): domain Bacteria; kingdom Bacillati; phylum Actinomycetota; class Actinomycetes; order Micromonosporales; family Micromonosporaceae; genus Micromonospora; species Micromonospora pallida. Next base: position 6,991,050 of record NZ_FMHW01000002.1, read on the forward strand.
GGCGAACTACCCGTTCGCCACGATCGAGCCGAACGTCGGCGTGGTCGGCCTGCCCGACGAGCGGCTGCACAAGCTCGCCGAGATCTTCAGCTCGCAGAAGGTGCTCCCCGCGCCGGTGTCGTTCGTCGACATCGCCGGCCTGGTCCGGGGCGCGTCCAAGGGACAGGGCCGGGGTAACGCGTTCCTGGCCAACATCCGGGACGCCTCGGCCATCTGCCAGGTCGTGCGGGCCTTTTCCGACCCGAATGTGGTGCACGTCGACGGCAAGGTCTCCCCGGCCGACGACATCGAGACGATCAACACCGAGCTGATCCTCGCCGACCTTCAGACCCTCGAGAAGGCGCTGCCCCGGTTGGAGAAGGAGGCCAAGCTCCGCAAGGACCGGGCCGCCGCCGTCACCGCCGCCAAGAAGGCGGTCGAGGTCCTCGACGCTGGTACGACGCTCTACGCGGGCGCGAAGGACGCTGGCGTCGAACTGGAGCACCTTCGTGAGCTGCACCTGCTCACCACCAAGCCGTTCCTCTACGTCTTCAACGTCGACGAGGAGGAGATGGCGAACGCCGAGTTCCTCGACGAGCTGCGTGCCCTGGTCGCTCCCGCCGAGGCGGTCTTCATGGACGCCAAGATCGAGTCGGAGCTGGTGGACCTGCCCGAGGAGGAGGCCCGCGAGCTGCTGGAGTCGATCGGACAGTCCGAGCCAGGGCTTGACCAGCTCGTCCGGGTCGGCTTCCGTACGCTCGGGCTCCAGACGTACCTGACCGCCGGGCCGAAGGAGGCGCGGGCCTGGACCGTCCCGGTCGGCGCGACCGCCCCGGAGGCCGCCGGGGTCATCCACTCCGACTTCCAGCGCGGCTTCATCAAGGCCGAGGTGGTCTCCTACGACGACCTGGTCACGGCCGGGTCGATGGCGGCGGCCAAGGCGGCGGGCAAGGTCCGCATCGAGGGCAAGGACTACGTCATGCAGGACGGCGACGTCGTGGAGTTCCGCTTCAACGTGTAGTCGTATTCCGATTCAACGTGTGTTCGGAGACTTGCGAGCTCGCGTGAGCACACGCTCGCGGCGGTCGTCGAGGATGGTCCCGGAGCGCGGCCTCTCTTGACGGTGTGCGAGTGAGATGGTGGCGACCCGGCCGGGCTCCGGACCGAAAGGAACGCGCATGGCCGGTGACGTCGCCGTCGATCTCATCCGATCGCTGATCGACGCCATGGAGAGCCCTTCCCCGGTCATGGGGGAGGACTGGGAGTCGTTTGCGATCATCCTGGAGTTCGGCGAGGGGTTCCGCAACGCATCGGGGTACGCGTATTCACCCGGAGGCGTCGTCACGCCCGTGGCCTGCAGTTGGCGCGATATCCGTTCGGCCGTGGATGCGTACATGGACAGTCACTACGCACCTGGCGATGCGCTGCCCGTGAAGATACTCCTGCAATTCGACCGCGCATCCGGACGATACAACGCGACGTTCGAGGAGACGGACGAGGGCCGCTGGAAGACGCGGCCGAAGAACTACAAGCAGATCCGCGAGGAGCTGCGCCCGCTATTCGACTGACGTCTATCTTGGATGAGGCTATGTCTTTCGGGTGAGTCTCTCGACTCGCTTTCCGCACATCCGCTGCAAGCAAGCCAGGGCACGCGCGCTGCTCGACGGATGTGCGCGCGACCGGTTCGATGAGCCCGGAGCGTTCAGCCGATCTGTCGGCCTTGGTCCCTGAAACGGACTTCATGGCTGCGGTCACTGCGACGGATGCCATGAGCCGGTTCGTAGTGCCGGAGTCGTGGCCGTAGAGGTGCCCTGGTGCGCCGTGCCGGCACGGTCTCCGGGTGTGGCGACGTGTGCGTGTGGCGGCACTCGAAATCCTCATGCGAGGATCGTGGCTCCAGGATCTGACTGCATGAGGGAAACCGCTGTGAGCGAGATGCAGAATCAAGACGGAGCATCGGGCACGCGAGGTGTCGCACCGCGATCGGCGGGCGGGTCGCGGGCGATCGACGTGAGCGCCGCAGGCGTGCGCATCGACGGCACCCTGCTCGAGCTGCTGACTGTCCCGGCGCTGACCGCGCTGCTCGGAACTCCTCGGGTCGAGCCGCCCGACGAGCCGACCGATGCGAACGGGAGCGTTCGAAGCAGCTGGGTGATCTGGGATGAGTCGGGCATCCGCGCGACGACGAAAGACGGCGAACAGGCAGGCGAGCTGTCAATCGAGCTCGCCGACGACCCCGTCGAGAACGAGAAACGCGCCGCCAGCCGGTTCTTCCCGGCCGGCGGCTTCCCCGGGACGTTCACTATCGACGGACGCCCACCGATCGAGGCGGTTTCCGAGGAGAAGCTGCGCAAGGCGCGGGCCTTCCTCAGCACGAAGGTCGGACAGCGGGAAGCCGAGCTCTTCCTCAGCGAGACAGAGTGCGGCGAGATCCGTCGCATGGAGTTCCCCGAGTGGTATGCCAAGAGTGAGAGCGGAGAGCTCGCCGAGATCGTTCGCAGCGCGGCGCATCCGTTCAGCAGGGCGTCGATCCTCCACCGGGTGCCGAAGCCGGTCAAGAAGCCCTCCGGCAAGTGGAAGCTGCAGGCCGCCACCGAGCCGGTGCTCGAGTTCGCCTCGTTCCCGTTCCGGCTGGCGATCATCCAGGAGCTGATGTACGAGCAGGAACTGCTGGAGCCGCGCTTCGATGTCCATGATTTCGCGCAGGATCAGGGAGCCAAGTCGTTCGACCCGCATTCGTTCGGCGACCGGATGGTCCCTGCGGTGCGCAGCTGGTTCCGCAGGCTGCCGATCCCTGCTCGTCTCGCGGAGAGCGTCGAGACGCTCGTGCTCGACGGCGGCAACGACATCTATCTGCAGCTGATCCCGCTGTGGGACGGCGAGGACGACAGCTTCATGATCAAGACCCTCAAGGTCGAAGATCTCGCGCCGTTCACCCGGCTCCGCACCATCGAAGACATCGGAGGGCTGCTCGGCCCCCGGGCCCGTGCCGCACTCGCGGCCGCAGGGATCGCCGTCGAGTAGCCGCGGCCCCGATGCCGCGGAATGCCCGGCCGGCCGCCAGGCCGGGACCGCCTTCCACGTGCGATCCGCATGGCCGACGCCGGCAGTGCGACCCTGGCATGCTGATGCCGTCCCGTGCGCTGCGTCATCCCATGCGCCCCACCGCCTCCTCCGAAACCGTGGCGACGCATGCGAGTGGCGGCACTCAAGAGGATGATGCGGAGCCTTGCAGCTCACACGCTGTTCCCTCGCTCGACCGCTGTCACGATCCCAAGTAGAACGCGGCCGCGTTGTTCCAGAACACGTCGGCGACGTGCGACGGATCGAGCACCTGCGCGATGTACTCGAAGTCCTCGTCCTGGAACGGGCGGCGGGCGCGGGTGGAGGGCAGATCCGTGCCGACCATGAGCGCGGTCGGGTCGACGTCCATGATCGCCTCGATCACGGCTGCGGGGTCGAGGTCGACGCGTCCGAACCCGGTTGCCTTGACCTTCACGCCCTGCTCGACGAGGCGGAGCAGGTTCGGCAGGCCGTCTCGGTGCATCCCGAGGTGATCGATGCTGACGGCGGGAAGCCCGACGATGCGGCCCATGAGGTCGTCGTCGATAGTGCGCGCGTCGATGTAGAGCTCGGCGTGCCACCCGGCGAGGTCGCGCACGCGGCGAGCGAGCCGGTCCATGTCCTCAAGGTCCGCCGATCCGCCGCGGGCCACGTTGAAGCGCACGGCGCGCACCCCTGCCTCGTGCAGTGCGCGGATCTCCTGGTCGCCGGTGTCGGCGGGGATCTGGGTGACGCCGACGTAGCCTGGGCCGAGGGATCGGAGAGCGTCGACGAGGTAGCCCTGGTCGAAGGCCTGGAACGATCCGGAGACGACCGCGCCGCCGGCGATGCCGAGTCCGTCGATGCGTGCCTGGTAGTCGGCGACGGTGAACGGCTCGGGCATGAACCCGTTGTTCGCCACCAGGGGGTGGGCGGGGTCGATGATGTGCAGGTGCGAGTCGAAGACGGGCTGCGTCACTGGCGGGCTGCTTCGTTCTGGCGGGCGAGGCGGGCTTCGAAGCGGTCGCGGTCGATCACGGCGTGCTCGTCGCTGGCATCGACCTCGAAGAAGAGAGAGCGCCCGTCGACCTCGACGAGCCGCACCTCGACGGTCACCGTCGAGCCAGGAACGGTGGGAGCCAGGTGGGAGAGCTTGACGTGGGTGCCCAGCGTCAGCTCGCCCTCGTCCAGATGCCCGTGGAGCGCCTCGATGCAGGCCCACTCGATGATCCCGACCAGGTAACCGGTCGCCAGGACCTCCGGCCTGGCCGCGAAGTCGGGCGATTCGGGCAGCAGATGCGGCACGGTCCGGTTCTCGGGCACGGTGTAGCGCATCGTGTGTGCCAGTCCGAGTCTCAACGTTTCCTTCACGGGGCCTCCTCGCGGTTCAGGGGCAGTGCAGGGGCCGCGGCGACCATCGCCTCCGCGCTCTTACGGGCGTCCACGATGGCTGTCGTGTCGCCGGTGGTGATGACGCGGGCGTTCGCGCCGTCGATCAGGAGCATCAGCGTCGATCCCCACCACTGGGGATCGGGCAGGCCGTCGGAGGCGGCCAGATCGGCGAGCGTCTCGCGCATCCAGATCTTGTACGCGGCGATCACCGCGCGCGCCGGGTGCTCCGGGTCGGGCAGCTCCGCGGCCGCGTTTGTGAACGGGCAGCCGCGGAATCCGGGCTTCGCGTGCCCGATCGCAAACCAGTCGAACAGTGCGAGCACGCGACTCCCTGAGTCTTCGGGAAGCTGATCGAGGTGTTCCCTGATCGTGCGCTCTCGGTCCTCGCGGCGGCGGTCGAGCACTGCAGCGATCAGGCCGGCCTTCGACCCGAACTGCGCGTACAGCGTCGGCTTCGACACCCCGGACTCCTCGACCACGCGGTCGACCCCGATCGCGCCGATGCCCTCCGCGTAGAACAGTCGAGCCGCGACCTCGAGGATGCGCTCTCCGCCCGCTGAGTAGTTCATGCACATTAACTTACTGGTCTGTAAAGCCGATGGGTAGTGCTCCAGTGGGTGAGGCGCGCGGGCTTGTTCCCAAGCGTGGTGACGTGGTCGAGTTCCGGTTCAACCTCTGAGCGGAGCCGGAGCCGGAGCCGGGTTGTGGCGGAGGTGAGCACAGACCTGTGCTGCTCTTTTGACCGGAGCCGGAGCCGCGTTCAGAAGATTCCGAGTTGGCCAGGGTATGGGGTCGGCGGGTCCGGCTCCGGCAAGAGTTCTGCGGCCTCGGCGGCCAGACGGTCGATCGTCTCGACAGGCATGAGGAAAGCGATGTGCCAGGTCTCGTCGTCGTGGCCGATCAGGGCGGTGACGGTGTCATCGTTGATGGCCCAGTGCACCGGTATGCCGGCGGCGTCGCCGATCCGCAACGCGCGTCGGGCGGACCAGTCAGCTTGGCGGATGGACCGCAGGCGAGCGAGTTCGCTGAGGTGGGCCCAGAAATGGAACTCCCACGATGGTGCTTGAAGCATCACCATCACGACGGCGGGATCACCGTCGCCGCTGGGGTGAATCGACACCATGACCATCGGCGAAGGATGACAGACGCGGCCCGGTGACCGGGACCAGGCCCCGGGGCGCTTTTGATTCTCAAGCTGAGAGTGCTCGTCCAGTCAGTGTCGGTGTTCCTCGAGGTAGCGGCGGGCAAGCCGTCTGATGATGGCCTCGCCGTCGACGGCGGGCAGGTAGCTGGCTTCTTGATGTGGCTCGCTGGCTTCCCACTCGGGGATGTCTGCCGGGTCGTCGCCACCGATGCCCAATGACACGTCACTGTGTCGGGCGCGGAAGTAGAACCGCTCCCCGTTGGGCAGAGCCCCGTCCACCTGCACTGGAGCTGCCGTACACGTCACCTGCGTCTCCCAGCCCTCGGTCCGCAGGGTGGCGGCGAGCCGGAGCCAGGACGCTAGGTGGTGCTGGTGCCATAGCTGAGTTTCATCCACGAGGTTATGGTTCCGGACCTGCCTCGAACTCCTCGTGGGGCCCGTGTTTGCAGCTCAGCCCGGTATGGCTCTGGGGCTATGGTCCTCGGATGGGGAATCCGGATCGCGTGTCGATGGATCGCGTCAGCTACGAGCGGCGGGCACGCGCTGGGCGGTGTTTCATCTGCGCCTTTCTGGCAGGTGAACCAGGTTACGAGCACGTGCTGTTGTATGACGATGGCCGGCACGTGGCTTTCCTCAACCGTTATCCCACCCTGCCCGGCTACGCGCTTGTCGCTCCGCGCAGGCATGTCGAGGACGTCGTGGGTGAGCTGTCGCGAAGGTGGCCCGGCCCGAGCGCACCTATCTGCTTTCGTTGGGCAGCCGTCAGGGCAACGCACATGTGCACTGGCACGTCGCACCGCTACCACCTGGGGTGCCCTATGAGCGGCAGCAGTATCACGCGCTCATGGCCGAGAACGGCATCCTGCGGTACACGCCACCGGAACTTGAGAAACTCGGCGTACGTATTCGAGCTGCTCTGGCTGAGCTTGAGTAAGGCTGCACGGCTCAGCCGAATGACGAGAGCGACCAGACCTCCTGAGTCCACGCCCTGACTCTGCCAGTGTCCGCACTCGGGGTGATTACGTGGTGCCGGATATGTCCCATCGAACCGAGTAGCTGTCCTGTGAGGTCAGTCACGCTACATTGATCTTGCTGCACTTGATTCACTTTGCCGGATTTTGCGGGCGAAGTGGCGCAGGTCGGGGGCTGTATGGTGTCGCGGTTATCGACGGAGATCCACGGGGGGTTTTCATGACGATCCGCTGGTACGCCGGCTCTGCCGTAGCTGCCACTGTCCTCGCGGCCGGGCTCGCCGCGACACCCGTTGCGGCCGCTCCAGCGCCGAACGAATCTGACGCGGCGAAGCTCGCCGCCGGTTCGGAGAAAGACCCGCAGACGGGAAAGAACCGTAAGTACCTGGTCGGCCAGGGCGAGGACGTGCCCGCCGTGCTCGGCGTGACGAACCTCGGGGACGCGCCGGTCGACGGCCTCGTCGTCCAGGTGCGTGTCCTCAACGACCTCGACATCACCACCAAGTACGAGAACTGCTGGTACGCCGTGGACAGCAACCAGGAGACGGCCTGGTGTGAGTTCGACGCCGAACTGGCGCCGGGTGCCAGCCTGGCCGTGACGGGGGCGGGGGTCTCCACCAAGCCGGACGCCGTGGCCGAGAACATCACGACCATCGTCCACCAGTGGTTCAGCAAGGAGTACGCCGACGCACGGGGCGGCATCCAGGCGCTGGCCGACCAGTGGGCCGGGCAGGGCACCAAGGCGGTCCAGGGCACCGTTGATCCGTTGCCGTTGACCACCCCGTCCGGCGAGCTCGGGGGAATCGGGGGTCCGATCGGCTTCGTCGGCGTCGGGCTCGTCCCGCCGCCCACCGGCGAGCCGACCGCGACGCCGACTCCGTCGGCCACGCCGAGCGCCATGCCCACCGGCGAGCCGACCGCCGCTCCCTCCGCCAGCCCGGGTACCGGCGGCGAGGGCGGCGGGCTGCCCGTAACCGGTGCGGGGACCGCGACCGTGGCGGTTGTGGGCGGCGTGCTCCTGGTCCTCGGCAGTGTCGGCTACCTGGTCGCGCGCCGACGCCGGACCCGCTTCGTGGCGTAGCTCCACTCGAAGCGCTTCCGGGTCGACGAGACGTCGGCCCGGAAGCGCTTCGTCATTGTGGCCCCGCTGCCTGTCCGCTCCGAGATCCGATCCGCACACCCTGTCGTACGGGTCGTCTACCGTCCCGCCATGATCACTGACCTGCCTCGGCTGGTGGACGCCCTGCCGGCGGGGATGCTGCCGCCGGGTCGCCTCGTCACGCCGGAGGACGGCGGGCCGCCGCCGTACTGGTTGAGTGACGCTCCGGTCGAGCCGGCGCTCTGGGCGCGGCTGCGGTCCCAGCACCCCGAGAGTGGGCTGTGGCCGCTGGTGCTGAGCGGGTTGTCCCTCGAGGAGAACCGACCATGGGTGGACGGTGAGGTGCGGCCAGCGCGGATGTCGTCGCCGGACCGCCACGACCCGGCGGAACTGCTGGCCGGCTGGTGGGACCGTGGGCAGTCCGACGACGACGATCCGGAGGCCGCCGAGGCCACCGCGCCGTTCGGTGTTGACTGGCCCGGCCCGGCCGAGTCCGGCGAGCCGGCCGGCCCGGCCGAGGAGTTCGCCGACGAGTACGTGGACTTCCTGGCGGACGGGAAGGCGCGGCTCGGACTGGTGCCGGCGGCCCGAGGCGCGGACGCGCTGGTGGTGACCGGCTGGACCGGCCCGACAAACTTCACCAACGACTCTGGGAAGATCGCGGCGGTCGTGCGGAGCTGGGAGGAACGCTTCGGCGCGCGGGTGGTCGGCCTCGGGTTCGACACCCTCCACCTCAGCGTCGCCGCCCCACCCACCTCACCCGAGCATGCGCTGTGGGTCGCCGCCGAGCACTTCGCCTGCTGCCCGGACAACATCTGGCAGGGCAGCGGGACGCTGACCGCCTACGCCGAGCAGATCCTCGGCGTGCACTCCTGGTCGTTCTGGTGGGACTGACCGCGCCACCGGGTGGCCGTCGTACCAGTGGGAAGCTGGCATCGTGACCGACTTCCTGGCTGCCACCCGGGCCGGCTACGACGCCATCGCCGCCGACTACGCCGAACACTTCAGGCCGGAACTGGCCGACATGCCGTTGGACCGGGGCATGTTTGCGGCCTTCGCCGAGATGGTCCGGGCCGCCGGTGGCGGGCCGGTCGCCGACGTGGGCTGCGGCCCCGGGCAGTTGACCGCGCACCTGCGCACGCTGGGGTTGGACGCCTTCGGTGTCGACCTGTCGGCGGGGATGGTGGCGGTGGCCCGGCGAACGTACCCGGAGCTGAGCTTCCAGCTCGGGTCGATGCTGGCGCTGCCGCTGGCGGACGGTGTCCTGGGCGGCCTGGTGGCGAACTACTCGATCATCCACATCCCACCGGACATGCTGCCGACGGTCTTCGCCGAGTTCCGCCGGGTGCTGGCCCCCGCTGGTCACCTGCTGGTCGCCTTCCAGGTGGGCACGGACATCCTGCACTTGAGCAGTGCCTTCGGTAAGGACATCGCGCTGGACTTCCGTCGGCTGGAACCGGACCGGGTCGCCGAGCTGCTGGAGCAGGCCGACCTGCCGGTCCGGGCCCGCCTGCTGCGTGAGCCCCGGACCAACGAACGCAGCCGCCAGGCCCTTCTGCTGGCCCGCAGTCGGTGCACCGACGCGCAGGCCGGGTCGCCGGGGACTGACCGACAGCCGTCGCCATTCCGTACGCGGCGCAACCGGCGGTAAGGATCACACACCGCTCGTCACCAGTTCGTCAAAATGACGCCAACTGCCGATAGTGTGATCGGTATTGGTGGGATCCGGATGACCGCGCCACCGTGGAATCGCGTCGGCACGGAACCCGAAAAGTGAGGCCGCTTCCACTCTCGTCCCGGAAACGCAGCCCCGGGAATGAGAGACATTCGCGTGTGGCGAGCTTTCGTGGATTCGCGGGCCGACGGGAGAGATCTGTCGCCGCACCACGGGAGTTGGCATGACCACGAGATGCTTCACCTGGACCCGTACCCTCAGCCGGGGGGCCACCGGAAACGACGTTAGACAGCTTCAGATCCGTATCGCCGGTTGGGTCGCCTACGGCGAGACCCTTGTCATCGACGGCGTCTTCGGCCCGAAAACCGGGGCCGCCGTCAAGCGCTTCAAGGCCGGTTACGACCTGGCGGACACGTCGGAGACCGCCGGGCCGGCGACCTTCAACCTGATCTACTCCATCCAGGACGACGACTGCACACCGCGCCACTTCGCGTACTCGGAATTCGACGGCGGATGCGGTCAGGCCGGCTTCTCCGGTGGTGCGGTCGGTGCCACCACTGTGCGGGAGAACCTCCTGCTGGCCATGTGGCAACTGGAGGCCCTGCGGCACAAGCTCGGCGACCGCCCGATCGTCATCTCGTCGGGGTTCCGCAGCCTCTCCTGCAACAGCAGCGTCGGGGGAGCGTCCGGCAGCCTGCACACGTACGGCAAGGCCGCCGACCTCAGCACGTCGAGCGGGCCGAGCCTCTGCGAGATGTGGCGGATGGCCCGCTACTGCGGCTTCAAGGAGATCCTCGGGCCGGGCTACCCCGACCACAACGACCACGTCCACGTCGGCAACAAGTCCACCCAGTTCTGGCGCGCACCGAACTGCTGACCGGACTGCATCGATCGCCGACGGCATGAGTCGCCGATTGCCACGGTTCCTACGATGAGGCGGTGACGAGGGTTGCCCGACCAATCTGGCTGACGCTGCGGCAGATCCTGCTGCTGATCGCGACCGTGGTGACGTGTGTGGTTCTGAGCGGCCTGGCCGGGATGCTCTTCAGCCACCAGCGGATCTGGGCGCAGGTTGTCAGTGTGCTCCTCTTTCTTCCGGCTGTCGCCACCTCGATGGGAGTGTGGATGTGGCGCGAGGACGAGGCCGACGCCGGAGGGAAGTGGCTCTTTCCGCTGTCGGTCTGTCTGCTCGCCATCGTGATCCCCGTGATCTACGGTCTGCCGACCCTGTACCAGGACCGCTACGGCGAGGTTGTGGTCGCGGTTGTCACGGAGGATCTCGGTGGCACGGCCGAGCCGGGTTCCAGCCAGAGGATCCGGGTGAGCGAGGTGACCACCGGCGGGGACCTGGGGTTGCTGACGCTGACCGATGAGCGGGATGTGCGGGTCGGTGACGAGGTGCGGGTCCTCGCCGATCCGCGCGACTGGGTCCGGTCGTCCGACCCGGAGCGACGCAATCCGGGGCTGTGGACAGCGGCATACACGTCCGGCTTCAGCGGCCTCGCTGGCCTGGTCGTCCTGACGTCGCTGCGGGCAGGACGCGACATCCGGCGCTGGTCGAACGCGGCGCGGCACCCAGCGACCGGGTCAGAAGACCGTCCGCCGCGACCGGCCCGGGACAGGCGTAGGGACGAGACCGATGGGATTCCGGAGGACGACGACTTCGTGGACGACGGGGGTGATTCGGGCGACGGCCACGGCGGCGGTGGTGACTGATCCCTGAGTTCCGGTGGACTACGGACGGATCAGCTCGGTCTGGTCGCCGGGTAGGACCCGCACGTCACCCTCAGGACCCCGGATCTCGATTACGGGTACGCCCTCGTCCAGATCCATCTCGCGCCGCTCGCGGTTCGACGGCATACGAGCGACTGCCGAGCTGCCGGGCGTCAGCTCGACGTGTTCGCGCTGTGGTGCTTCCCGCACCCAGGTGCCGCGACCCCGGCTCGTCCTGAGCAGGCCCTCGGACCGCAGGAGCGCCACGGCCATGCGGACGCTTTCCCTGCCGATCTCGTGCTCCTGGCTGAGTTGCAGCTCGCTCGGGAGCGTAGCGCCCGGAGCGAACTCCCCGGATTCGATCTTCTCGCGCAGCAGGTCTGCGAGCTGGATGTAGATCGGCGTGTGCGAGCGGGGATCGATCCTCATACCCCTGAAGCCTCATCGCCTTATGGGCACGTCGGAACGCGCCCCTGTCTGGACCACAAACATGCCCCTGTCCCACAGGGGTTGTGCGGATGTCCGGATGTTTGTAGTCTCGCAATCACGGCTCGTGTTCGGGCGAGAACGGCTGATCGCAGCTCACAATCAGCCCGTCGAACTGCTGGTCGGCCCTGGTGTCGTACTGCTGATTGGAGCTGCGGCGGCAGGGCGGGGTGGTCCGCCCGTGCGCGGCGGGCGGGTGGGCCACCCCTTCCAGGTCCCGGTGACGGAGAGCGACAGAGAGGCGGAGCGGGCATGGGGTTCTTCTCCCGGCGGGCCGGTGACAACCAGCGGCCGACCGGCGGCAGTCACCGACGTGGCGGTGGCGACCTGGGCGCGGCGCGCCCGGCCGAGCCGGGGGCCGTCTACCGGTCCCGGGCGTACGATCCGCTGCGCCCCTGGCAGGTCCGGCGACGGCGGTTCCGCAGTGTCGGCCCGCTCCGGCGCGGGCTGGATCCGGCCGACGTGCAGGAGTTCCTCGGCCGGGTCGCCGACGACCTGACCGCTCTCTACGACAGCCTGGACCAGAGCCGGGAGGAGACCGGCCGGGTCAAGGATGCGCTGCGCCGCTGGCAGTCCGAGTACGCGCCCCGGGTCAACGAGCGGGCGTACCGCTGATGTCCGAGCGTTTCGTGATCCACCTGCCCGTGCAGGCGCGGGACCTGGCCGGCGCGGTCCGTCTCGCCCGGGTCGTGGCCCGGTGGGCGAGCATCCTGCCGTACGCCGACCCCGAGGAGGCCACCGTGTCGTACGAGGACGAGCAGGGCGTCCACCATCGGGTCTTCTGCGACACCCGGCTGCCCGGCGGGCGGTGCCTGCTCCGGGCCGACCACGACGGTCCCTGCACCCGTCGACTGCCCCGATAGCCTCAGCGCGGCTGAGTCGGGAACGGCCAAGGGGGCGCCGGCCCGGCGAGCGCCGTCAGCCGGCGTGCAGCGCCTCTTCGACGCCGGTCTCGCGGCGGCCGAGGTGGACCGGGTCACGGCCGGACAGGACGTCCAGTGCGGCCTTCACACCGGCCCCGTACTCGCGGACGGAGCTGACCCGCCACGTCGTGCGGTACGCGCGGGCCGTCTCGTCCCCGACGCCGTTCGCGTCGACGCCGAGTTGCCGGCAGACGGTCACCGCGCGCTCAAGGTGGAAGGACTGCGTCACGACGGTCGCCCGGTCCACCCCGAAGATCCGCTTGGCCCGGGCGCACGAGTCGTAGGTGTCGAAGCCGGCGTGGTCCCGTACCACCTTGTCGGCCGGTACGCCGCGCTCGACCAGCCAGCGGTGCATCGCGCCGGGCTCGTCGTACTCCGGGTTCATGTTGTCGCCGGAGACCAGGATCGCGCCGACCCTGCCGGTGCTGAACAGTTGGCGGGCGACCTCCAGGCGGGCGGCGAGGAACGGTGCCGGCGTTCCGTCCGGCTGGACCCGGGTGCCCAGCACCAGGGCCACCGGTGCCTCGGGCACGGTCTCGGCGGTGAAGATGCGCCCCTCGGCACCTCGCCGGATCCAGTTCGCGCTGGTCACCGTGCCGGCCGTCAGGAGCACCACGCCGGCGACGGCGACGCCGACCGCGAGACGGAGCCAGCGGGGGACCGCCCCGACCGTCGTACGCCAGATCCCGGCCACCCTGCCCCACCGTCCCCGCATGCGGTCGAGTATCCCAGGGCCGGGCGACAGGTGATCTTCATGTGGGTGGCGGCACTACGGCGGCCGGAGCGCCGTCGTGGTGCCGCCATGGTGCTGCCGCTCGTGACTACGGCTTGCGGTAGACGGAGATGTGCGAACGGCTGTCCGGGGCGAAGGGCGTACGGTGCCAGTCGGCGTACCGCTCGGCGAGCCGGAGGCCGGCCTGCGCCGCGAGTTCGTCGATCTGCTGCGGCCACAGGTAGCGCATCGCGAACGGATGCAGGTGGACGCCCGTACTGTCGAACCGGATGGTCTGCCGGACGAACGTCTGGGCAGCCCGGTCGTACTGGTGCAGCCGGATGGTGGCCGAGTCCTCGGTCACCTCCCGCATCTGGACCTGTTCGTCCCGATCGAAGCCGGCCGGGTCCGGCACGAACGTCTCGATGACGAACGCGCCACCCGGCGCGAGAGTCCGGGCCACGTTACGGAAGCAGTCCGCCTGCCGCTCGGCACGCACCAGGTTGAACAGCGTGTTGAACACCAGGTACGCCAGCCGGTACGGGCCGGTGACCGGCACGTCCGCCATGTCCCCGATGGCGACCGGGATGCCGTCGCCCCCGGGCTTGGCGCGTAGCTTCGCCACCATCTCCGGTGACGCCTCGACGCCCTCGACGGGGATTCCCCGTCCGGCGAGCGGCAGGGCGACCCGGCCGGTGCCGATGGCGAGTTCGAGGACCGGGCCACCGTCGGCCAGGTCGGCGAGGAAGTCGACGGCCGGGGCCGGCTCCGGGTTGCCGGGGCCGTCGTAGTCGTCGGCGCAGAGCCGGCCGAACAGTCCGGGATCGTCGAAGATCGACACCAGCGAGCTCCCTTCGCTCCACGTCCCGCCAGCCAACCGGCACCGGCGCCACCCCGGCAAGCCATTTAGCTCAGCTGATGTAGTGCAGGATCACGTTGTGCACGTGGTGGGCCTTGTCCGAGCCCCGGAACTCGACCTCGTACGTGTGCGTGCCGACGTGCACGGCGATCGCCCCGGTGGAGAAGAACTGACCACCCCAGGACTTGTTGCTGACCACGCTGACGCTGGTGACCTTCGAGTACGGGATGCTGGTGATCGCGTACTTCTTGCCGACGAAGGAGCGGTCCTGGATGATCACGCGCCGGTCGGTGAGGCCGATGAAGCCGGTGCCGGTGCCGATGGCGTCGTAGACGGCGATGATCTGCTCACCCTGGAGCAGGCCGCTGGCAATCTGGTTGTACTGCTCTTTCCGGTCGTACGTCGCGTTCGCCATGATTCCCACGGTAGGCGGGGCGTGCCAGCGCCCCTGACGGTCAGTCGTCGGCCGGCGGGGGTGGAGTCGTCCGGGCGAGACGTCGACGCCGCCACAGGTTGACGCCGGAGCTCACGGCCAGCAGGACGGCGACCGTCCCCTTCCAGGCGCGCTCGAACGGGGGTCGGTTCTCGCCGAGGGCAGCGTCCCCGGCCAGCATCAGCCAGATCACGACCAGCAGCCAGAAGTACGGGCGGGACGTGTCGTGGGCGATGGGGACCCGCTCCCGTCCGGCCGCCAGCAGGGTGGAGGCGGCGCCCGCCACGAGCAGCAGGGGTACGACGACGTCCAGCACGCGCATCGGACGAGTATGGCCGCTGTCCATGGTGGATGAATTCGGAGGGAGGGCTGCGCCGGGGGAGCTCAGGAGGCGGTGACCGCGCGGTACGCGTCCTCGATCCGCGCGGCCAGCAGGACCTCGCCCTCGCCGAGCGGTTCGTCGTCGCCGTGCCCGACCCGGATCAGGGTACGGTCGGCCGAGCGGCTGATCTCGGGGCGCAGGCGCAGCGCGTCCGCGACGACCTTGACCCGTTCGGTCAGCGCCGCGTGCTGGGATTCGTCGATCACGAGGGTGCGCCGGATCTGCTCCCCCTCGCGGGTCCATCCGGAGAGCAGGGCGAGTGCGTCGCTCAGGTAGTCGCGCTTGGTTCGGCTGCGGAACAGCGCGCGCATTACCGCACCTCCCAGGCGTCGTTGTCGGCTCGTGGCCAAATCGCCGCCATTCTGTTGCCCTGTTGGTGCTCCCTAGTCTGTCGTCGCGTGGGGGGTGTGTCCACGCCCACACTTCCCTCTCTTACTGGCCTAGCGGGTCGGTGACGCTACCCAAACCGCCGATTGATCTGGCACGCTGGTCAGCCGTGCGAACCGAACGGGTTAGTGGTGACGGGCAGGCCGAACGTCGGGACGTCAGGGTGGTCGTCGGCGCGGCCATCGTCGCTGGCGGCCGGGTGCTGGCCTGTGCCCGGTCCGCCCCGCCGGAGGTCGCCGGCCGGTGGGAGTTCCCCGGCGGGAAGGTCGAGCCGGGGGAGAGCGAGACCGCCGCGCTGGTCCGCGAGTGCGCCGAGGAGCTCGCCGTACGCGTCGAGATCGGTGACCGGGTCGGCCGGGACGTACGGATGGCGCACGGCCGTTCGGTGCTCAGGGTGTACGCGGCCCGGCTCGTCGGCGGCGACCAGCCGCAGGCGCTGGAGCACGCCGCGCTGCGCTGGCTCTCGGCCGACGAACTCGACACGGTCGAGTGGCTTCCCGCGGACGTGCCCATCGTCGCCGCTCTCCGTCCCCTCCTCGGTGCCCCCCGGTCCCCAGGCCCGGGCGACTGACCTAACCGTTTCGCCCCAGAACGGCGGGGGGCCGTGCGGCACGCGCCGCACGACCCCCGTTGTCGTTTCTGGTGTCGCTCAGTGCTTCTTCTCGTCCTGCTTCGGGTGCGCGTAGTTCAGGTGCTCGGCCGGGATCGGGAAGGTCACGTCGTCACCGAACGGCGACGGCGCGGCGGCCCGGTCGAAGGTGAGCTCGCTCAGCGGCAGGCGACCCCGCGTGTCCACGGCCGGTGCGGTCGGGTGCGGCACCTCGCGGTTCCAGTTGACACCGCGCTGCGCCTGCGCCTCGGCACCCGGGTCGTGCGAGCCGCCCGCGTGCGAGTGCAGGCCGTGGTGCACCCCGATCTGCGGGGCTCCCACCGGCTCGTTCTGACCCCGACGAAGAATCTTGCTACCAAGCCACACGAGGGGATCATACTTGCGGTCGACCACCCGTTCCTTCATCGGGATGATCCCGTTGTCGGTGATCTTGATGTGCTCGGGGCAGACCTCGGTGCAGCACTTGGTGATGTTGCAGAAGCCGAGGCCCTGCTCCGCCTGCGCGTACTCCTTGCGGTCGGTCCTGCTGTCGAGCGGGTGCATGTCCAGCTCGGCCGCCCGGATGAAGTAGCGCGGCCCGGCGAAGGCGTGCTTGTTCTCCTCGTGGTCCCGGATCACGTGGCAGGTGTTCTGGCACAGGAAGCACTCGATGCACTTCCGGAACTCCTGCGACCGCTCCACGTCGACCTGCTGCATCCGGTACTCGCCCGGGGCCAGGTCCTCCGGAGGGTCGAAGGCCGGGGTCTCCAGCGCCTTCTCGTAGTTGAACGAGACGTCGGTGACCAGGTCCCGGATGATCGGGAAGGTCCGCAGCGGGGTCACCGTGACGGTCGCGTTCTCGTCGAAGGTCGACATCCGGGTCATGCAGCCCAGCCGCGGCATGCCGTTGATCTCCATGGAGCAGGACCCGCACTTGCCGGCCTTGCAGTTCCACCGGCAGGCCAGGTCCGGCGCGTCGGTGGCCTGGAGGCGGTGGATGATGTCGAGGACGACCTCGCCCTCGTTCACCTCGACGGTGTAGTCCTGCAGGTCGCCGCCGTTCTCGTCGCCCCGCCAGATCCGGAATTGGCGCTTCGTGCCCACTTACTTCGCCTCCTCGGCGTGCGCGTCGGCGACGAGGGCGTCGAAGTCGGCCAGCTCCTCGTCGGTCAGGTACTTGGCCAGCTCCGCCCGGTCGAAGAGGCTGATCAGCTCGGCCCGCATCTTCGGCAGCGGCTTGTGCTCCAGGCGGACGGCGTCGCCGTCCAGCGAGCAGACCAGGTTCACCCGGCGCCACGTCGGGTCCATCTTCGGGAAGTCCTCCCGGGTGTGCCCGCCGCGCGACTCCTGCCGCTCCAGGGCGGCCTTCGCGGTGCACTCCGAGACGACCAGCATGTTGCGCAGGTCCAGGGCCAGGTGCCAGCCCGGGTTGTAGCGCCGGCCGCCGGCCGCGCTGACCTTCGCCACCCGCTCGCGCAGCTCGGCCAGGCGGACCAGCGCGTCGGCCAGCTCGCCCTCGCGCCGGATGATGCCGACCAGGTCGCCCATCACCGCCTGGAGGTCCTGCTGCAACGTGTACGGGTTCTCGCCGGTGTCCCGCTGGAGCGGGGCGAGGGCGGTCTCCACCGCCGCCTCCACCGTCGCCACCGACACCTTCGGCCGGGAGGTGAGCTGCTCGGCGTAGGTGGCCGCGTGCCCACCGGCCCGCTTGCCGAAGACCAGCAGGTCGGACAGGGAGTTGCCGCCCAGCCGGTTCGAGCCGTGCATGCCGCCGGAGACCTCACCCGCGGCGAAGAGCCCCTGCACGCTGCCGTACGCGGCCCCGCTGTCCGGATCGACCTCGACGCCACCCATCACGTAGTGACAGGTCGGCCCGACCTCCATCGGCTCCTTGGTGATGTCGACGTCGGCCAGCTCCTTGAACTGGTGGTACATCGACGGGAGGCGACGACGGATCTCGTCGGCCGGCAGCCGGGAGGCGATGTCCAGGTAGACGCCGCCGGCCGGGGTGCCCCGACCGGCCTTGACCTCGCTGTTGATCGCCCGGGCCACCTCGTCGCGGGGGAGCAGCTCCGGGGGACGCCGGTTGTTGTCCGGGTCCTTGTACCAGCGGTCCGCCTCGGCCTCGTTGTCCGCGTACTGCTTGCGGAACACGTCCGGCACGTAGTCGAACATGAACCGCTTGCCCTCGGAGTTCTTCAGGACGCCACCGTCACCCCGGACCGACTCGGTGACCAGGATGCCCTTCACCGAGGGCGGCCAGACCATGCCGGTCGGGTGGAACTGGAGGAACTCCATGTTGATCAGCGTCGCCCCGGTGCGCAGCGCCAGCGCGTGCCCGTCCCCGGTGTACTCCCAGGAGTTCGAGGTGACCTTGTAGGACCGCCCGACGCCGCCGGTGGCGAGCACCACGGCCGGGGCCTCGAAGAGGACGAACTCGCCGGACTCCCGGTAGTAGCCGAAGGCCCCGGCGACCCGGTCGCCGTCCAGCAGCAGCTCGGTGATCGTGGTCTCCGCGAAGACCTTGATCCGCGCGTCGTAGCTGCCGAACTCCTTCTTGTCGTCCTGCTGAAGGGAGACGATCTTCTGCTGGAGGGTGCGGATCAGCTCCAGGCCGGTCCGGTCACCGACGTGCGCCAGCCGGGGGTACTCGTGCCCGCCGAAGTTCCGCTGCGAGATCTTGCCGTCCTTGGTGCGGTCGAAGAGCGCACCGTAGGTCTCCAGCTCCCAGATCCGCTGCGGCGACTCCTTGGCGTGCAGCTCGGCCATCCGGAAGTTGTTCAGGAACTTGCCGCCGCGCATGGTGTCGCGGAAGTGCACCTGCCAGTTGTCCCGGCTGTTCACGTTGCCCATGGCGGCGGCGGCGCCGCCCTCGGCCATGACCGTGTGTGCCTTGCCGAAGAGCGACTTCGAGATGATCGCGGTCTTCTTGCCGGCCAGCCGGGCCTCGATCGCCGCCCGCAGGCCGGCGCCGCCGGCCCCGATCACGACGACGTCGTAGTGGTGTCGTTCGATTCGCGTAGTCATCTGTGTCCGGGCCCTTTAGTTGATGAACCGCAGGTCGTTGAACCAGCCGGCGGCCAGCGCCATGATGTAGAAGTCGGTCAGCGCCAGGGTGCCGAGGGTGATCCAGGCGAGCTGCATGTGGCGGACGTTCAGCCACGAGATGCCCGTCCAGGCGCGGTAGCGGAACGGGTGCTTGGAGAAGTGCTTCAACCGGCCGCCCATGATGTGCCGGCAGGAGTGGCAGGAGAGCGTGTACGCCCACAGCATGATCACGTTGACCAGCAGGATCACGTTGCCGAGCCCGAAGCCGAAGCCCTTCGGCGAGTGGAAGGCGAGGATCGCGTCCCAGGTGTTGATCAGGGAGATGATCGCGGCGGCGTAGAAGGCGTACCGGTGCAGGTTCTGCCCGAGCAGCGGGAAGCGGGTCTCGCCGGAGTAGGTCTTGTGACCGTCCGGCACCGCGCAGGCCGGCGGCGACAGCCAGTACGACCGGTAGTACGCCTTGCGGTAGTAGTAGCAGGTCAACCGGAACAGCAGCAGGAACGGCAGGGTCATCGCGGCGTCCGGGATGATCCACCAGCCGGGCAGGAACTGCCCGAAGTGCGACGCCTCCTCGATGCACCGGTCGGTCACACACGGCGAGTAGTACGGGGTCAGGTAGTGGTAGTCCTCGACCCAGTACCACTTGTGCATGAAGACCCGGACCGTCGAGTACGTGACCCACGCGGTGAGGCCGACGACCGTGATCAGCGGCGCCAACCACCAGCGGTCGGTACGCAACGTCTTCGCCGCGATGGCGGCGCGCGCTCGCGCACCCCGCGGCCTCGTTGCCGTTGAAGTCATTCCAGTTGTCTCCCTGACGGGGCCCTCGCGGGCACGGATCGGTTCCGGCCGGGCACGCGGGCCGGCGCACCGCCCCCGCAGCCACGTCCCCTGCGCACACCCACAACCACGCCGGGGCGTACCGACGCAGCTAAGTGACACACGTTACGCCGCTCGGTGCGAGCCGTTCGCGCAGGGAGTGTCGCTCGTACGCGACCGGTTTGAAAGCTGTGGCGCACCGATCGACGGCGGATGTTAAGAACCTCACGCCCGGTACGTACCGAACCCGCTCGGACAGCCTGCCAGCTCAGCCCGACGCGCCACCCGTGAAGTTCCACTCCGCCAGCCGGACGGGTGGCGTGCTCCACCAGACGCCCTCCGCCATGTCCGGCTGCCGGACCGCCGTGCAGCCCAGGCCGAGCACCGCGCCGGGAGCCAGGGCCCTCGGGTACGCCTGGGTGAAGCGGAAGTCCCGGACCGCCCGGGTGGGCACACCGTCCTCGATCAGCCAGACCCCGTTGCGGGTCAGCCCGGTCACCGTGAGCGCCTTCGGGTCGAGCACCCGGGTGTAGAAGAGGTCGCTCACCAGCAGTCCACGGCGTACTCCGGCGACCAGCGCGGCGGTGTCCAGGTCGAGCAGCGGCCCGGCCGCCGCGCCGCCGGTCGGGGCCGGCCCCGAGCCGGGGACCAGCCGGACGTTGAGCGGGAACGGGCCGAACGTCGTCGAACCCGGCCCGCTGTGCCCGGTCGACGCGCCGCCGACCGCCACCGCGGCGCGCCGGTCGAGCGCCACCGCCCGGGTCGTGCCCCCGGTGACCAGTGGCAGCGCCCCCGGGCCGTGCCCTCGGTGTCGAACGGCAGGCCGGAACCGGCGAGCGGGTCGTCGACCAGCGTCACCGCCGGGTCGAACTGCGCCGCGCCCAGCTCGGCGAAGGACTTGCGTTCGGCGTGCATCTTGCCGTTGAACCCGTACCAGGCCAGGTTCATCAGGACATCGGCCATGGCGGCCGGCTCGAAGACCACCTCGTAACGGCCCGGCGGCAACTCGACCGGGTCGACAGCCGCGCGGGCCTTCGCCGCCGCCCGGCCACCCAGGACCGCGCCGTCCAGGTCGGCCAGCCGGTCGACGGCGAGCCGGGCCACCCCGTCCGCCCCGCCGGCCCGGGCGACGCCGTCCATCGCGGCCTCCGCCGTCCGGCCCTCGGCGCTGTGCCCGGCGCTGTTGGCGAACGCGGCGACCCGGTGCGCGGTCCGGCAGTAGCCGGCCGTCTCCAGCCCACCGGCCGCGTCCACGAAGGCGCGGACCCGGTCGGCCCGCTCGTCCGGGTCCGCGTACGCGGTGGCCTCGTCGTAGACCGGACCGGTCGGCACCGGGGCGGCGACGGCCAGCCCCGGCCAGCCCGGGTCGGGTGGACAGAGCCGGGCGGCGACCATCGTGCCCTCGACCAGTTCCCGCAGGGCCGCCGGATCGGTCAGGCTGCCACCGCCGGTGGCCGTCCGGCCGTCCACGTGCATCCGCAGCCGCACCGCGACGCTCGAGTCGGCGACGTTCTGGTGGATGAAGGAGTTGGCGAACCGGGTCAGCGCGAGCTCCGTACGGGTCACCGTCACCTCGGCCTGGGCGGCTGGCCCAGCGAGCTGCCGGACCAGCTCCACCACCCGCCCGGCGATCTCCAGCTCGCTCATGCGGTAACTCCTACCCGGACGTTGCGGAAGCGGGCCGGGGCGGCCGGGTGGCCGGTGTGTCCGACCTGGACCGGCTGGCCCTTGCCGCAGTTCGGCGTCCCCCAGGGCACGATCTCGGCGGAGAGCATGTCCATCGAGCGCCAGAAGAGCGGCCCGATCCCGGTGTACGTCGGGTTGCGCAGCATCCGGCCGCGCCGACCGTTCTTGATCTCCCAGCCGATCTCGCAGCCGAACTGGAAGTTGAGCCGCTTGTCGTCGATCGACCAGGAGCGGTTGATGTCCATCAGCACCCCGTCGTCGGTGGCGGCGATGATCTCCTCCAGGGTGTGCGGCCCCGGCTCGAGGCCGACGTTGGTCATCCGCACCATCGGCAGCCGGGCCCAGCCGTCGGCGCGGACGCTGCCGCCGTAGTCCAGGCCGGCGACGGCCGCCGAGTCCCGGCCGGCGAGCACGCCGACCCAGCGTCCCTCGCGGACCGCGTCCCGGGCGACCGCCGGGGAGCCCTCGTCATCGAAGCCGAAGCTGCCGAGCGCGCCCGGGATGGTCGGGTCGATGGTGACGTTCATCAGCTCCGAGCCGTACCGCAGCGAGCCGAGCTGGGCGAGGTCCAGCCAGGAGGTGCCGGCCAGGGCGGCCTCCCAGCCGAGGATCCGGTCCAGTTCGATCGCGTGCCCGACCGACTCGTGGATCTGCAACGCGAGCTGCTCGCCGCCGAGGATCAGGTCGGTCTCGCCGGCCGGGCAGAGCGGCGCGGTGAGCAGGGCCCGGGACTCCTCGGCGATCCGGGCCGCGTTGTCGGTGAGGTCGAGCGAGTCGACCAGCTCCCAGCCGGTGGTGCCGTACTGGCCCCGGTAGCTCGGCCAGGACCGGCGCTGGGTCTCGCCGTCGCCGATCGAGGTGGCCGAGATGCCCGCGCCGCACTCCCGGATGTGCTGGTCGATCCGATGGCCCTCGCTGGAGACGAACCACTTGGTGGTGTCCCAGATCTGGTAGAGCCCCTCGGCCAGGTCGGCGCCGTGCTCGGTCATCGTCGTGGTCGCCCGGACCAGCAGGTCGCCCTTGTCGCTCAGCGGTACGCCGAGCGGGTCGACCGCGCAGGGGGAGGCCCAGGAGGCGGTGGTGGGGGTGGACGTCATCAGCTCGATCGGCGGGCCGGGGACCCGCGCGCTCGCGGCGGCGATCCGCGCGGCGCGCTGGCCGGCGTCGCGGGCCGCGGCGTCCGACAGATCGGGTACGGCGTAGAAGCCCCAACTCGACCCGACCAGGGCGCGTACCCCCAGCCCGAGGTCGGAGTCCCGGGTCAGCTCCTCGATCTCGCCGTTGCGGGCCGCCATCGACTCGTAGCGGCGGTGCATCACCCGGACGTCGGCGTACCGGGCGCCGGCGTCGAGCGCGGCCTGCACGGCGGCGGTCGCCGCGTCGAACTCGGTCATGGACCGAACCCTAGGCGAGCCCACCGACATTGTCAGTCGAGCAACCGCTCCGGCCGAATGGTGACGTGCACCGGCTCCGTCAGCTCCAGCACGTCGCCTCGGCGGGCCGTCGACTCCTCGACGTAGTGTCCGTTCTTCTCGCGGTAGAGGTGCAGGCTGCCGGTGTCCTGCTCGACCAGGAGATACCAGGGGATGCGGGCCTCGGCGTAGTAGTGCATCTTGAGCACCCGGTCGGTCGCCGCGTTGCCCGGCGAGACGATCTCGCAGATCAGTTGGACGTCGGCCGCGTCGACGTTCACCTCGTCGAGGTCGATGGGGCTGGTGATCACGAGATCGGGGATCGGGATGCGATCCTGCCTGAGCCGTACGTTCACCGCCTCCAACAACTCCAGCCCGACCGCCTCGGCGGCCGGTTCGAGGACGTTGCCGAGCCTGCGGGCGATGCGCTGGTGGCGGGGCGTGGGGGCTGGGGTCACGTGGAGGCTCCCGTCGAAGAGTTCGACGCGTTGCTGCGTCTCTCCGAGGGCGAGGTACTCCTCCTCCGTCCACGGTCCGTCGTGATCGAACAGCGCTGCGGTCATGGTCGTCACCTCCACCTCGGGGCGCGGGAAGTCTCGCGTGGCGGCCCGCCCCATCGTCGCACCCTCGGTGCGACCTGCGGCCCTTTCCGGCAGCGTCCGGGTGCGGCCTCGGGCGCAGGCAGTGAACGTGGTGATGCCGACTCGTTACGGGGCCGACGGCTGACAGAACGACTGCTTGTAGCTTATTTTCGCCCTCTGGGATTTGCTGCAAGTTCTCTTCGTCAACCAGAGGGGCGGTCGGTCGTGAGCAGACCTGAGCCGGTGCCGGCCAAACAGCCGGACGACCGCCGTGACGCGCCTCGGCAGCGTACCGGGGACGGACCGTACCTGCGGGTGACCGACCTGCGGGTGCGCTTCGACACCGAGGACGGCGTGGTACGGGCGGTGGACGGCGTGTCGTTCGCGGTGGAGCGCGGTCGGACGCTGGGCATCGTGGGGGAGTCGGGGTCGGGCAAGAGCGTGACGTCCCTGGCGGTCCTGGGCCTGCACGACTCGCGCCGGACCACGGTGTCCGGGGAGATCCTGGTCGGGGGCCGGCAGGTGGTGGGGCTGCCCGAGGAGGAGGTCCGCCGGCTGCGTGGCCGGGACGTGGCGATGATCTTCCAGGACCCGCTGTCGGCGCTGCACCCGTTCTACCCGGTCGGCCGTCAGATCGCGGAGGCGTACCGGGTCCACCATCCGGAGGCGCGCCGCCGCGCGGCGTGGACGCGGGCGGTGGAGATGCTGGACCGGGTCGGGATCCCGCAGCCGGGACGGCGGGCCGAGCAGTACCCGCACGAGTTCTCTGGCGGCATGCGGCAGCGGGCCATGATCGCGATGGCGCTGGTGAACGACCCGCAGCTGCTGATCGCCGACGAGCCGACCACGGCCCTGGACGTGACGGTGCAGGCGCAGATCCTGGACCTGTTGGCCGACCTCCAGCAGGAGTTCGGCTCGGCGATCGTGTTGATCACCCACGATCTCGGGGTGGTCAGTCAGGTGGCGGACGAGGTGTTGGTGATGTACGGGGGCCGGGCGGTGGAGCACGGCAGCGTGGCGGAGGTGCTGCGGTCGCCCGCACACCCGTACACCTGGGGGTTGCTCGGCAGCGTGCCGTCCCTGCGCGGGGACGCGGACGCCGAGCTGCGGCCGATCGCCGGCAACCCGCCGAGCCTGATCGACCTGCCGTCGGGGTGTGCCTTCCACCCCCGCTGCCGCTGGGCGGACCGGACCGACGGCCGGTCCCGGACGGAGGTGCCGGAACTGGTGCCGGTGGGCGCTTCGGGGCACCGGGTGGCCTGCCACCTGACCACGGACGAGCGGGCGCGGATCTGGGCCGACGAGGCCGAGCGGGTCGGGGTGGCGCGGTGAGCGCCCCGGTGGCCGGCTCCCCGGATCCGCTGCTGAGCGTCACCGGGCTGACCAAGCACTTCCCGGTCCGGGAGGGACTGCGCCGGTCGGGCGTGGTGCGGGCGGTCGACGGGGTGGACTTCACCGTCGACGCGGGGGAGACCCTGGGCCTGGTGGGCGAGTCCGGCTGCGGCAAGACCACCACCGGCCGGATGCTCGTACGCCTGATGGAGCCGACCGCGGGGTCGATCAGCTTCGCGGGGCGGAACATCACCCGGGCGGGTGGTCGGGAACTACAGAAGCTGCGGCAGGACCTCCAGATCATCTTCCAGGACCCGTACGCGTCGCTGAACCCCCGGCACACGGTGGGGCGGATCGTGGCGATGCCGCTGGAGGTCAACGGGATCAAGCCGCCCGGTGGCGTACGCAACCGGGTGCGGGAACTGCTGGAACTGGTCGGGTTGAACCCGGAGCACTACAACCGGTACCCGCACGAGTTCTCCGGCGGCCAGCGGCAGCGTATCGGCATCGCCCGCGCGCTGGCCCTGGAGCCCAAGCTGATCGTGGCCGACGAGCCGGTCTCGGCCCTGGACGTCTCCATCCAGGCGCAGGTGGTCAACCTGCTGCGCGGGCTGCAACGCGACCTGGGGCTGGCGTTCGTGTTCATCGCCCACGACCTGGCGGTGGTGCGGCACTTCAGCCAGCGGGTCGCGGTGATGTACCTGGGCACGATCGTGGAGATCGGCGACCGGGACGACCTCTACCAGCGTCCGCAGCACCCGTACACGCGGGCGCTGCTGTCGGCGGTGCCGGACGTGACCGGCCAGGGGGTCGGTGGGCGGATCCGGCTGGCCGGGGACGTGCCCACGCCGCTGGATCCGCCGTCGGGCTGCCGGTTCCGGACCCGCTGCTGGAAGGCGACCGACCGGTGCGCGACGGAGACTCCCGCCCTCGTGCCGAGGGAGGGCGGCCGGCAGGCCACCGCCTGCCACCACCCCGAGACCGGGCCGCTGGCGTCGAGCGGCGACGCGGTGGCCGTACCGAATGAGGTGTCGCGATGAGCCTGTCCCCGGTGGAGGGTGAGGTCCGGGCGGAGATCGACCCGGCCGTCGACGGCGGCGGTGCCGCGAAGCGCGAGGTCGTCGGCCGGTCACCCGGACAGCTCGCCTGGGCCCGGCTGCGCCGGGACCGGACGGCGGTGGTCAGCGGCGCCGTGCTGCTGGTGCTGGTGGTGGTCGCGCTCGCCGCGCCGCTGATCTCGAAGCTGTACGGGGTCGGCCCGAACGAGCAGTTCCAGGAACTGCTGGACGGCAACGGCATGCCGCTCGGCTACGTCGGCGGGGTCAGTGGCGACCACTGGTTCGGGCTGGAGCCCGGCCTCGGCCGGGACATCTTCATCCGGATGGTGTACGGGCTGCGCACCTCGCTCTTCATCGCGTTCGCCGCCGCCGTGGTGACCACGACGATCGGTGTGATCACCGGTATCCTCGCCGGCTACCTGGGCGGCATGGTCGACACCGTGATCAGCTGGATCACCGACGTGGCGCTGGCCCTGCCGTTCCTGATCTTCGCGTTGGCCGTGGTGCCGACCGCGGCGCTGCGCTTCTACGGGCCGCGCGAGGAGGTGCCGGCCTGGTTCCAGGTCGCCGTGCTGATCAGCGTCTTCGCCGCGTTCAGCTGGACCAGCACCGCCCGGCTGGTCCGGGGCCAGGTGATCTCGCTGCGCGAACGGGAGTTCGTGGAGGCGGCCCGGGCCAGCGGTGCGGGGCTGGGGCACATGGTGTTCCGGCAACTCCTGCCGAACCTCTGGGCGCCGATCCTGGTGGCGTTCTCCCTCGCCGTGCCGCAGTACATCACCGGCGAGGCGGCGCTGTCGTTCCTCGGCATCGGGATCCTCGAACCCACCGCCGACTTCGGCCGGATGATCTTCCAGAGCATCCCGTACCTCCAGACCGACCCGGCCTACGTCTTCTTCCCGGGCATCACGATCTTCGCGCTGGTGCTCGCGTTCAACCTGTTCGGCGACTCGCTGCGCGACGCGCTCGACCCGAAGTCGTCCCGGTGAGGGGGCCCGAATCTCCATGACGCGATTTCTGGTTCGTCGGCTGCTCAG
The DNA here is from genome assembly GCF_900090325.1 of Micromonospora pallida. Classification (NCBI taxonomy): domain Bacteria; kingdom Bacillati; phylum Actinomycetota; class Actinomycetes; order Micromonosporales; family Micromonosporaceae; genus Micromonospora; species Micromonospora pallida. The sequence goes on from NZ_FMHW01000002.1 coordinate 7,017,806, forward strand.
TGCCGTGATCACCCTCTTCGCGGTGAGCGTGCTGAGCTTCCTGATGTTCTTCGCGCTGCCCCGGGACCCGGTCAGCGGCATGTGCCCGAAGAACTGCAACGCCGAGCGGCTCGAACGGGTCCGCGACGAGTTGGGCCTGAACGACCCGCTGGTGCAGCAGTACGCGAACTACATGAAGGGCATCGTCACCGGGCGGGACCTGGGCAGTGCCCAGGGCGGCCGGTGCGACGCCCCCTGCCTCGGCTGGTCGTACGTGAACAACGAGGCGGTCACCGACACGCTGGTCCGGGTGCTGCCGGTGACGCTGAGCATCGTCTTCCCGGCGGCGATCCTCTGGCTGCTGGTCGGGGTGGGGCTGGGCATGGTCTCCGCGCTGCGCCGCGGCACCTGGCTGGACAAGGCGGCGATCGGCTTCTCGCTGACCGGGGCGTCGTTGCAGCTCTACTTCGTCGGCGCGGTGCTGCTGCTGATCTTCACCTACTCGCTGCGGATAACCCCGGTGCCCGGGTACACGTCGATATTCGAGAACCCGCTGAAGTGGGCGAGCGGGTTGGTGCTGGCCTGGGTCTCACTGGCGTTCCTGTTCTCCGCCATCTACGCCCGGCTGTCCCGGGCCCAGATGCTGGAGACGCTGTCGGAGGACTTCGTCCGCACCGCGCGGGCCAAGGGGCTGCCCAAACGCACCGTGTACGGGCGGCACGCGCTGCGCGCGGCGATCACCCCGGTGGTGACCATCGCCGGGCTGGACGTGGGCAGCGCGCTCGGTGGCACGGTGATCACCGAGACGACCTTCGGTATCCAGGGGCTCGGACGGACCGCCGTCGACGCCGTCCGCTCCGGGGACCTGCCCACCATCATGGCCACGGTGCTGATCTCGGCGGTCTTCATCGTGCTGGCCAACGTCATCGTCGACCTGCTCTACGCGGCCATCGACCCCCGGGTGCGGTTGCGATAACGCATCGACCGCGTTCCACCCGTGGAGAAGTATCCACCGGTTCTGTTACACCACTCGTAGTTTTCTTACAGGCAGGGGAGGAGGGCGCGAGATGCGCCTGAAGAGGGCAGCCGCCGCTGGCGGAGCGCTCGCACTGCTCGCGGTCATGGGCGCGTGCAGCGAGAACAAGGGCACCGGACCCTCGGTCGACGAGGACCGGGTGCAGAGTGGCTCGATCGCCACCGACCCGAAGGAGTCGATGGGCCCGGCGCCCGAGGTGCCGGGCGCGGCGAAGGGCGGGACCTTCCGGGTGATCCGGGAGGTCAAGATCTCGCACCTGGACCCGCAGCGGGTCTACTCGTTCGCCGGGCTGATGAACGCGCAGCTCTACAGCCGCTTCCTGACCACGTTCAAGGACGACGGCTCGGGCAAGGTCACCCTGGTCGGCGACCTGGCAACCACCCCCGGCAAGGACGTGAACTCCGACTGCAAGGTGTGGGAGTTCACGATCAAGGACGGGGTGAAGTTCGAGGACGGCAGCCCGATCACCTCGAAGGAGATCGCGTACGGCATCGCCCGTTCCTTCGACCCCGACCTGACCGGCGGCCCGACGTACCTGCAGGAGTGGCTCGCCGACACCCCGCAGTACGACACCAAGTGGGACTTCAAGGCCAACAAGACCTCCCTGCCGCCCGGCCTGACCACCCCGGACGCGAAGACGCTGCGCTTCGAGTTCGCCAAGCCGCACTGCGACCTGCCGTTCGCCGCCTCGCTGCCGTACACCGCGCCGCTCAAGGCGGACAAGGACACCGGGGTCAACCTGGACAACCAGCCCTTCTCCTCGGGCCCGTACAAGATCACCAAGAACACCTCCGGTGTCGAGCTGGTGATGGAGCGCAACGAGCACTGGGACGCGAACACCGACCCGGTGCGGCACGCGTACCCGGACCGGATCGTCTGGAACTTCGGCCCGGACCCGGAGGCGGGCGCCAACCGGGTGATCGCCGACAACGGCGACGACCAGACCGCGCTGGGCTGGAACGGTGTCCCCTCCGCGTTGGTCGCCCGGGTCGCCGGGGACGCCGCGCTGAAGCCGCGCAGCGTGCAGGGGCCGACCCCGAGCCTCTGGCGACTGACCATCAACACCAGCCGGGTCACCGACCTGGCCGTCCGGCAGGCCCTCAACTACGCCATCGACCGGGACGGCTTCATCAAGGCGTACGGCGGTGAGGCCTCCGCCCGCGCGGTGACCAGCCTGCTGCCGCCGTCGACGATCGGTTACCAGAAGCACGACGTCTACCCGGCCGGGCCGAGCGGCAACGTGGACAAGGCCAAGGAACTGCTCGCCGGCAAGACCCCGGAACTGGTGCTCGGCATCAGCGACGACTCCACCGAACTGGCCACCCAGCTCAAGGGCAACCTGGAGAAGGCCGGCTTCAAGATCACGGTGAAGACCATCCCGACCGACGCCAAGCTCGACGAGGTCGGCAAGAAGGGCAACCCCTGGGACATCTGGATCGACCAGTGGGCGGCGGACTGGCCCAGCGGCGCGGCGATCCTGCCGGTGCTCTTCGACGGCCGCAGCATCAAGGCCGAGAGCAACAGCAACACGTCGTACGTCAACAACGACGCGATCAACGCCGAGTTCGACCGGGTGCTCGCGATGCCCGTCGCCGAGCAGGGCGCGGAGTGGGCCAAGCTCGACGAGCGGATCATGAAGGAACTGGCCCCGGCCGTGCCGCTGTTCGTGGAGAACGGCTACTACCTGCACGGATCCAAGGTCGGCGGAATCTTCATCTCCAGCATCTTCGGTTACCCGTCCATGGTGAACGTGCACGTGAAGCAGTGACCGAACGACCCCGGGTGCGGCCGGGGTGGTAGCAGGGGTCCCCTGTTCGCGCTTCTTGCCGAGCAGGGGACCCCTGCTCACAGGTGGGTACGGAGGAAGTCCAGCTCCAGCCGGAGCAGCTGCTCGGCCGTACCGCCCGCCGCCATGTGGGTCGCCCCGGTCAACGGCAGCACCGCGTGCGGGCGCCCGGTGGCCAGCAGCGCCGCCGACAGGCGCAGCGTGTGCGCGGCCACCACGTTGTCGTCGGCCAACCCGTGCACCAGCAGCAACGGACGCACGTCGTCCGCGCGGACCGGCCGCTCGGCGGCCAGCTCGACCAGGTTGTGGTGGCTGTAGACGTCCGTGGCCTCGTCCGGCTGGCCCAGGTACCGCTCGGCGTACGCGGTGTCGTACAGCGCCCAGTCCGACACCGGCGCCCCGGCGATCCCGCAGCGGAACCGCTCCGGGTGGCGCAGCACCGCCAGCGCCGCCAGCCACCCCCCGAACGACCAGCCGCGCACCGCGACCCGCCCCAGGTCGAGATCGGGGTGCTTGCCGGCCAGCGCGGTCAGCGCGTCGAGCTGGTCGGCGAGGACCACGTCGGCCACCCGCCGGTGGATCACCTTCTCGAACGAGGGCGCGACGCCCGGCGTACCCCGGTTGTCGACGGTTACCACCGCGAAGCCCGCGTCGGCCCACCACTGCCGTTCCAGCCAGGCCGCCCGCGCGGTCACCACCTCCTGGTGCCCCGGGCCGCCGTAGACGTCCAGCAGCACCGGCAGCCGCCGGCCGGCGACGTGGCTGGCCGGATAGAGCACAGCGGCGGGCAACTGCCGGTCGGTCACCCGTTCCAGCGCCGGCCGGGGCGCGTATGGCGGGGTGGCCGCGTACGAACGCAGCGTGGCGACCTCCTCGTCGCCCCGGCGCACCGTCCAGCGCACCCCGGCGTGGTCCAGTGAGGCGTACCCGACCACCAGCACGTCCCCGCCGACGGCGGCGGTGTGCCAGCCGTCGTCCTGGGTCAGCCGACGGGCGTCCACCCCGCCGCCGATCACCGTGCGGACCCGGAACAGGTGCCGCTGGCTCGGCTCCCCGTCGCTTGCCTCCACCAGCAGGTCGGCCGGGCCGCCGCCGGCCGCGAGCCGGCCCACCACCCGGCGTACGTAGAGGGAGGGCGGGGTGAGCAGGGTGCCGTCGGCGAAGAGACAGCGGGCGTCGTACCCGTCGTGGGCCAGTTCGCCACCGACCAGCACCCGGCCGTCCGGCAGGTGTGCCGGGGTGCCCGGAATCGGGTCCACCCAGCGCGGGTCGGCCAGCTCGGCGTGCACCTGGGTCTCCCCGGTACGCGGGTCCACCGCCAGCACCAGGCCGTGCTGCTGCGACCGCCGCAACACGGTGATCAACGGTCCGCCGTCGACCCAGTCGACGGAGGCCAGGTACGGGTAGGTCTCCCGGTCCCAGTGCACGTCCACCCAGCCGCCGTCGAGGTCGAGCAGGTGCAGGCTCACCTCCGCGTTCAGACCCCCCGCCACCGGGTACGCGACGCTGCTCGGCGGGCTCGTCGGGTCGGCCGGATCGTGCAGGTACCAGCGGGGCAGCCGGGACTCGTCGACCCGGGCGGCCAGGACCGACCGGCCGTCCGGGGCCCACCAGTAGCCCCGGAACCGGTGGAACTCCTCGGCGGCGATGTGTTCGGCCAGTCCCCAGGTCACCCCGGAGTCCTCGCCGGCCAGCATGGTGTCCGACCCGTCCGGCCCGAGGATCCGTAGCTCGCCCCGGCGCGTGGCGGCCCCGGCGTCGGTCACGTACGCCAGCCGCTGCCCGGTCGGGTCCGGTCGCGGGTCGATCGCCGGCCCGGCGGTGGCCACCTCGACCACGTCGCCGTGCACCAGGTCGGCCCGGAACAGCCGGCCGGCGAGGGTGAAGACGGCCACCCGGGCGGCCGGGTCGGTCGCGTACGAGCCGATGCCCCCGGCGCTGAGCCGCAGCCGTTCGCGCAGCGCCCGCTCCGCCGCCGGCAGCTCACCGGCCTGCCCGCCGTCGCCGAGCAGTATGGCCGGGTCGGCCACCAGACGCTCGTCACCGGTGGCGACGTCGAGCAGCCAGAGCGCGTCGGCCGGGTCCTGCGGACCGCCCGAGCGCAGGAAGACCACCCGCGATCCGTCGTCGGCCACGGTCACGGCGCGCGGCGCCCCGTGGCTGAACCGGCGGGTACGAGCGGCCAGCTCCGGATAGTCCACATGGCAGATCGTAGAGGCGTACCGGGGCTGATGTGGCCGACCTGCGCTGTTCGCGTCGGAACCCGGCGTGCGGGCCGGCCGGGATGCGTCGAGACCGACGCTGAGCCTGCTGGGTTGGGCGTCGGAACCGACGCTGGGCCTGCCTGCGGGCCTGCTGGTATGCGTCGGAACCGGCGCGGGCCGCCGCGACGGATAGAGTGACCGGCGTGACGACGCTGCCCGACCGCCGGCTTCTGCTGGTCCACGCCCACCCCGACGACGAGTCGATCGGCACCGGGTCGACGATGGCGCACTACGCCGCGACCGGTGCCCACGTCACGCTGGTGACCTGCACCCTCGGCGAGGAGGGCGAGATCCACGTACCGGAGTTGGCCGGGCTCGCCGCCGCCGAGGCCGACCAGCTCGGCGGGTACCGCATCGCGGAACTGGCCGCCGCCTGCGCGGCGCTCGGCGTCACCGATCACCGTTTCCTCGGCGGCGCGGGCCGCTACCGCGACTCCGGCATGATGGGCCTGTCCACCAACGAGAACCCCCGGGCCTTCTGGCAGGCCGACCTGGACGAGGCCGCCGGGCACCTGCTGACGGTCATCCGCGAGGTCCGCCCGCAGGTCCTGGTCACGTACGACGAGAACGGCTTCTACGGCCACCCCGACCACATCCAGGCGCACCGGGTGGCGATGCGTGCCGTCGAACTGGCCCGGGCCGAGGGCATCGCTCCCGCCAAGGTCTACTGGACGGCGATGCCGCGCAGCGTGCTGGAGGCCGGCCTGAGCCACTTCGCCGACTCCTCGGACAACCCGTTCGCCGATGTCACCGACCTCGCCGAGCTGCCCTTCGGTACGCCGGACGAGCAGATCGCCGCGCGGATCGACGCCACCGACCAGCACGTCGCCAAGGAGGCGGCGATGCGGGCGCACGCCACGCAGATCCCGGACACCTCCTGGCTGTACTCCATCGCCGGCAACTTCGGCAGCGAGTTCATGGGCGTGGAGTACTTCTTCCTCGCGGTCGGCGAGAAGGGGCCCGGCGGCGGCCCGTACGGCTGGGAGGACGACCTCTTCGCCGGGCTGGACACGGCGCGCGCCGTGGACGTTTCCGCCGCGTCGGCCGGTCTCCGGTGACCCTGCCCGCCGTGTCGATGTCGGTCACCCCGGAGCCGGAACAGGCCCGCCCGCCGTCGCCCCCCGGACCGCTGGCACGGACGTTCGACCTGGCGTTGCGGGTGGTCGGTGGCGCGCTCGCCGTCTTCGGTGGCGTGCTGACCGCAGTGGTGGAACTGGTGCTCGCCGGGGTCCGGGTGGCCGGGCAGCTCATCGGGGTGTCGGTGCTGGTGGCGATCGTGGCGAACGTCGCGCTGGGCTGGTTCGCCCACGCGACCGTGGGACGTCGCTGGGCGGTGGTGCTGCCGGCGCTGCCCTGGTTCGCGATGATGGTCGTCGCGGCGGGTCGTACGGACGAGGGGGACGTGCTCCTCTCCGGGGACAACTGGGTCGGCCTGGCGATGATCGTGGCGGGCGCGATGACCTTCGCGGTGCTGGGCTTCCGGCTGATGCTGGCACCACCGGCCCGAACGGACGGGTGACGTCGGCCCCGCACTGGTGGTAGATATTCGTGCCAGGAAGCCCGCCGCCGGAGCGGGCGGTACGGCGGGAGACGTGCGATGAGAGACCGGTGGCAGTCCATCGGCGTGCTGGCGGGCGCGCTGTTCGCGGTCAACGTGGCCGCCCGACTGGTGACCCGGTTCGCCTTCGACGAGGAGCCGGTCGCCGCGGACCGGGTCTCGTTGGCCATGTTCCTGGTGATCGGGGTGATCCTGGCGGTGGTCACCTTCGGGCGGGCCCGCCGTACCCCGGTGGCCCTGTGGGGCGGCGACCTCGCCGCCGCCGTGGGCGCCGCGATGCTGCTGACCGTCCTGGTCGGGCCGCTGCTGGTCGGCAACAACCCGTTCGCCGGCGGCGCGGGCACCTTCTTCGCCCAACTCGGGCTCTACCTGCTGGCCACCGGGGCCGGCGTCCTGGTCGGCTACCTGATCGCCACCGCGCTCGGTGTCGACTACCGGTCCCAGCAGCTCAAGCGGTACGCCGAGGGGCAGAGCGTCAAGCCCCGCCGACCCGTCCGCCGCTGACCCGGCGCTGACCCGGGCCGCCGGGGCCGTCGGTCGGTGATCCACTCAAGTTGCGGCATGTCGGGGTGTCCGATCGACCGGACACCCCGACGTGCCGCAAACGGAGTGGATCAACCCTCAGGCGGGGCGACCCGGGTCAGGTACGTGTGGTGGGTGGTGAAGCCGAGGCTCCGGTAGAGGGTGACGGCCGGGGTGTTGCGCTGCTCGACCTGGAGGAAGGCGTCCGTGGCGCCGGAGTCGGCGGCCCAGTCGGCGAGCGCCCGGATCACCTGCCGGGCCAGCCCCCGGCCACGGAACCCGGGCAGCACCTCGACCAGGCTGAGCCCCAGCCAGCGGCCCTGCCCGGTGACCGTCCCCCGCCCCACCGCGACCAGCGTGCCGTCGACGTACAGGTGGGCGAATCGGAGCTGGTCCACGGCGGTGAGTACGTGGCGTGCGGCGTCGGGGAGACCGCCCTTGCGGCCGGCGGCGATGGCGAGCCACTCCGCCGACGGCGCGGTCGCCAGCTCGACCCCAGCCGGGTCGGGCGCTGAGCCGTTCCTGCCCGGCTCGGGTGTCGGAAGGTCGGCTTGGCCCGGTGCGGGCGCTGGTAGCTCGGTACGCAGCCGGCTGATCGCCACGGTCTGCACCAGCGTGGGCGGCCGGGTGCCCCAACCCCGCGCGTCCAACTCGGCGCCGACCGGCGCGGCGAGTGGCAGCGGAGTGTTGACCATCGCCGGTTGCCCCTGGTCGGCGTACCAGCGTTCGACGGCGTCGACGGCGGCGGACAGCGGCCGGTCGGGGTCGCCGATCGGCAGCGCCGTGTTCGCGCGTCCGGTCCAGCCGGCGGCGCTGCGCAGCAGCCAGTCACCGAGGCGTCCGCGTACCGGGGCGGGCCAGGCCTCGTCGGCGGCGAGTTCGAGGGCGATCACCGCGCCGGCGGTGGGCCGGCGGGCCGGCGGCACCCGCTTGGCCCGGTGCACCTCGTTCCGGGGTACCTCCACCCGACCCTGGTCGGTGGCGAGAGTGATGTGGGTCTCATTTAGCTCGACCAATTCCCCCAGCGCGTCGGAGAAGAGTGGTCTGCCCTCACGAATCCCCACAATCCGACGGACCACGATCCGGTGTCCCACATCCTGCTGTCGGAGCACGATCGACCTCCTCCCCGGCGAGATACTAGGCTCTTACCGTCGCGGCGATCGCGACGCGTCTTGCGGAGGAGAAGACCGGTGACCTACATCATCGCCGAGCCGTGCGTGGATGTACTCGACAAGGCCTGCATCGAGGAGTGCCCGGTCGACTGCATCTACGAGGGCAACCGGATGCTCTACATCCACCCCGACGAGTGCGTCGACTGCGGTGCCTGTGAGCCGGTATGTCCGGTCGAGGCGATCTTCTACGAGGACGACGTCCCGGAGAACTGGAAGGACTACACCCCGGCGAACTACGAGTTCTTCGAGGACCTCGGCTCCCCGGGCGGCGCCTCGAAGATCGGCAAGATCGAGAAGGACGCCACCTTCGTCGCCGCCCAGCCGCCGCGCGGAGAGGGCCACTGAACCGGCCCGCGCCGGTCTCGTCGCGGCTGCCCGACTTCACCTGGGACACCCTGGACGCCGCGGCCGCCCTGGCCGCGGCGCACCCGGACGGGCTGATCAACCTCTCCATCGGCACCCCGGTCGACCCGGTGCCCGAGGTGGTCCGGCGGGCGCTGGCGGAGGCGTCGAACGCGCCCGGGTATCCGCTGACCGCTGGCACCCCGGCGCTACGGGAGGCCATCTCGACCTGGGTGCGGCGCACCTGCGGGACGGCCGACGACGGGTTCGGCGTGCTGCCGACGATCGGCTCCAAGGAGTTGGTCGCCTGGCTGCCGACCCTGCTCGGCATCGGCCCGGGTGACGTGGTCGTGGTGCCGTCGGTCTGCTACCCGACGTACTCGGACGGGGTGCGGCTGGTCGGGGCCACCGAGGCGCGGACGGACTCGCTGACCGCGGTCGGGCCGACCTCGCGGGTACGCCTGGTCTGGGTGAACTCGCCGGCCAACCCGACCGGCAGGGTGCTGCCCGCCGCCCACCTGCGCAAGGTGGTCGAGTGGGCGCGTGAGCGCGGCGCGGTGGTGGCCAGTGACGAGTGCTACCTGCCGCTGGGCTGGTCCGCCGACGCCGAGCCGGTGTCGGTGCTCTCGCCCGAGGTCTGTGGCGGCTCGTACGAGGGCGTCCTCGCGGTGCACTCGCTGTCCAAGCGCTCCAACCTCGCCGGGTACCGCGCCGGGCTGGTCGCCGGCGACCCGACCCTGGTGGCCGAGCTGCTCAAGATCCGTAAGCACGCCGGCATGATCGTGCCGGCACCGGTGCAGGCGGCGATGGTGGCCGCGCTGACCGACGACCGGCACGCCGACGAGCAGCGGGAACGCTACCGCGCCCGGCGGGAGGCGCTGCTCGCCGCGTTCACCGGCGCCGGGTTCACCGTCGAGCACTCCGAGGCGGGGCTCTACCTCTGGCTCAGCCGGGGCGGCGAGGAGTGCTGGCAGACCGTCGACTGGCTGGCCCGCCGGGGCATCCTGGCCGCCGCGGGTGCGCTCTACGGGCCCGGTGGCAGCCACCACGTCCGGATCGCGTTCACCGCCACCGACGAGCAGGTCGCCGCCGTTCCCGCCCGGCTCGCCGAACGCTGACCCCGCTCACCCTCGGCTGGCCCGTCGAACGCAGGCGCCGGGTGCCCACCGCTCACGGCGGTCGGACTCCGGCTGGCTCGCGTCGAACGCAGGGGGCCGGGCCGGGCGGACCGTCGAACGCAGGGAGGCCGGGTGCCACCGCACGGTGGCACCCGGCCTGCTCAGTCCGCGAACCTGTCCAGGACGATCAGCAGGTTGTCCCGGCTGTGCTTCTCCAGCAGCTCGCTGCCGTACAGCTCGTGCAGGTTGAGCGTCCGACCGTCGCTGAGGGTCAGCTCGGCCCGTAGCGGGATCCGCTTCCGGACCGTGGCCGAGGCGATCTCCTCGTACGGCAGGAAGGTGTGGTCGGCGACGAGCTGGGCCACCGGGGTGGAGCCGACCAGCGCCCGCAGTCGCTTCTCTCCCGCGCCGGCCCGTCCCGGATCGGCGACCAGCACCAGGCCCCGGTCGAGGATCAGCAGGTCATGCTGCACCCCGTCGATCTTGACGTTGGCGATCGCGCCGACCAGGCCGGCGTCCCGGGTGTCGACCCGTCGTTGCACCACCGACGCCCGCTCCGGGTCGATGCCGAACCGGTCGAGGCGGGCGAGCGCCTCGTCGAGGGTCTGCGCGGAGACGGCGAGCTTCGCCGCCTCGGCCAGGTCCAGCGGTTCGCCGGCCGGACCCACCAGCCGCGCCGGCCCGGTCCAGGAGTGCTCCCACCGGGCCACGCCGGAGCGGACCGCCGCGTTCTCGAACAGGACCTCCATCGGGTCGGCGAAGCGCAGCGCCGCATCCTCGCGGGGGGCGTCCCGGAAGAAACCCTCGGCGAACTCGCCGAGCCGGTTGTCCCGCACCAGGCCCAGGATCGTCGACAGCGCCGGCTCCGGCGTGCCGGTGAACCGTCCGGCAGCCCGGTAGACCGTGTCGGCCCGCCGCTGCACCATGGCGGCCACCATCGCGGCGGTGAACTCCGGCCAGGGCAGCTGCTGCCGCCCGTCCGTGCGAACCACGATCTGCTGGAGCTGGCGTCCCGCCGCAGCGATGTCGGCGAGGAGGTGGGCGGCCGGGCGCGGGTCCGGAGCGACCGTGTCCGCCGGTACGGTGCCCATGGCGGCGATCCGGACGCCGATCGGCGGGTGGGTGTCCCACGGCGACGTCTCCTCCTCCGGGGTGGCCTCGCGGAGCGCGGCCAGTTCCTCCTCCCGGGCGGCGGCGAACTCGGCGAACCCACCGAACAGGTCCTCCGGGGTCAGGTCGGCCTGCCAGCCCGGCTCGACGTACCGCTGCATGTAGAAGTGCCACGCGGCATCCAGCCCGGGCAGTGCGCGCAGCGCGGAGGTGGCGGCCTCCGGGCCGGCGAGCAGCACCGCCGAGCGGTCCGCCTCGAGCTCCTGGCGTCGGGACGCCGCGTTGTCCACCCGCAGGTACAGCCGGGCGTACGCCTTGAAGACCAGGCCGACGGGGTTGCGCCCACCGATCCGGTTGACCGTGCCGATGATGGCCAGTCGACCCCGGTACGCGACCTCGCCGAGCCGGGTGTGCTGCCCGGAGTAGTGGCCCAGCTCGTGCGCCAGCACCGCGCGGAGCTGGTCCGTCCGCATGGTCTGGAGCAGCGGCAGCCCGACGTAGAGGGTCCGTCGCCCGGCGAGCAGGCCGAGCAGACGGGTCTGCTCACTGACCGCGGCGTTCACCTGCGGCACGATCCGGATCTCGTCCGGCGCGCGGGTGCCGACCGCGTCGGCCAGCCCGCGGACGGTGGCCCAGAGCGCGGGCGCCTCCCGGTCGCCGACGATCAGCCCCGGATCGGGTTCGGACGTGGCGCGCAGGGCCCGCCAGAGGGCCACCACGACCGCGCCGAGCGCGATCAGCAGCGGCACGACCAGTTTCGCCGTCACGATCCCGTTGGCGACGTCGTGCAACCAGACGCCGAACGCGATGACGGCGGCGAGTTGGAGCAGTGCGACGACGTAGAAGCCAATCAACATGAGCACCGAGGCGAGAGCCCGGTACGTCGCTGCCATCGTGATTTTCCTTCCCCGTGGCCCACCTTGATCCGGTGGGCGGCGCAGGGACCGTATGACGTGGACGTTTCGACGGCAATCCCATTCGAGGTCCGATCGTCCAGCCCAGCGGGCCGACGCGGTCGACCGGCTCCTCCGGCCGGTGGCGGGTCGTCGAAGCCCGACCGGCCCCGGTCCCGGCCGCGCACCAGGCGATATCCTCGGCCCCGGGTCCGGCGGCCCGCGATCGAGCGGAACCCGAGGTACGACCCGCGATCGAGCGGAACCCGAGGTACGCAGATGGTGGCAAGCCCCGACACGCGGCCCCGGGTCGCGGTGGTCGGTACCGGTCTGATCGGTGGTTCGATCCTGCTCGGGCTGCACCGGGCCGGTCTCGACGTCACCGGCTGGGACCCGGACCCGGCGACCCGCCAGGCGGTCCGGGACACCGGTGTGGCCTGCCCCGACGAGCTGACCGTGGCGGTGGACGGCCGGGCGGTGGTGTTCCTCTGCGGCCCGCTGCCGACCCTGCCGGAGACGTTGCGCACCGTCGCCGGAGCGGTCGGCGCGGACTGCGTCCTCACCGACGTGGGGAGCGCCAAGGGCGAGGTGGCGGAGTTCGCCGCCGCGTACGGGCTGACCGACCGGTTCGTGCCGGGGCACCCGATGGCCGGCACCGACCGGGCCGGCATCGGTGCGGCCGTGCCGGACCTCTTCGACGGCGCGGCCTGGGTGCTCTGCCCGGCCCCGGACGGGCTGCCGGCGTTCCACCGGCTCGCCACGCTGCTGGTGTCGGTCTTCGGGGCGCGGGTGGTGCCGATGGCGCCCGACGAGCACGACGCGGTGGTGGCGCTCGCCTCACACGTGCCGCACCTGCTGGCCGGGGCGCTGGCCGGGGCGGCCGGCCGGTCTCCGCTGCGGGACGCCGTGCTGGCCCTGGCGGCCGGCAGCTTCCGGGACGGCACCCGGGTGGCCGGCACCCCCGCCGAGCGGACGGCGAACATGCTGCTCGGCAACCGGGAGCACGTGCTGCGGGAGCTGGCCACCGTGCGGTCCGTCCTGGACGAGCTGGCCGCCGCGCTCGCCGCCGCCGACGCCGAGGCGCTCACCGCCGGGCACCGGGCGGCCCGGGCCACCCGGACGGCCCTGTTCGACCGCCCGTTCCTCGCCTCCGGACACGACTTCCCGACCACCCCCGGCACCGGCCGGGAAGGGGTCACCGCCGGAGCCGACCGGGAGCGGGCCGCCGCCTCGCCTACGGCGGACGCCCGGCCGGGTGACGACGGAGCAGCCGGGGAGCTGCGGTTCCTGCTCACTCTCGGGGCCGCCGGGGGTTACCTCAGCGACTGCCAGGTCACCGGATCGACGGTGCGGTACACCGCGCACACCCCGGCGGGGGCGACCGCGCGCGACTAGGGTGGGGCACATGGTGGACGGACCGGTGGTTACCGTACGCGGCGAGGCGTACCGGGAGGTGGCACCCGAGATCGCCCGCTTCGCGGTGACCGCGATGGCCCGCGACAAGGACCGCGAGGTGACCCTGACCCGGTTGGCCGAGCGGGCCGCCGCGATCCGGGTGCTGCTCGACGGCTACGGCCCGGCGGTGGACCGCCGGGAGACCGGCGAGCTGCGGGTCCGTCCCGAGCTGAAGCGTTCCGGTGAGCGGGTGGTCGCCTACCACGGCAGCATGACCACCACGGTCACGGTCAGCGACTTCGCCGTCCTCGGGGAACTGATGCTCCGCCTGGCCGACCAGGACCAGGTCTCGGTCGCCGGCCCGTGGTGGTCGCTGCGGCCGGACAGCCCGGTGCACCGCGAGGCGCGGCAGGCCGCCATCACCGAGGCGCTCGACCGGGCCCGGGAGTACGCCGAGGCGCTGGGCGCCCGGGTGACCGGCCTGATCGAACTCTCCGACTCCGGGATGGCCGCCCAACCGATGACGTTCCGGGCGGCCGGCTTCGCCGCTGGTAAGGAGGCCGGTCCCAGCCCCGAGATCGACCTCGACCCGCAGCAGCAGACCGTGCAGGCCGCCGTCGAGGCACGGTTCGCGATCAGCGAGCCGGTCCTGGACTGATGCCCCAGCAGTCCGGGTCCGATCCCGGTCCGGCCCCGCAGTCCGGATCCAGTTCCGGTCCGGCCCGGCGACCCGCGTCCGGTCCGGTCCCGGCCCGGCAGTTCGCGTCCGGGCCCGAGTTGGCCCGGCAGCCCGCGTACGGTCCGCTTCCGGCCCGGGAGTGTCCGGTCGACGAGCTGGTCGCGCGGGCCCGCGCGCTGGCCGCCGCCGGTCCCCGGCAACTGCTCGGTATCGCCGGGGCACCGGGGGCGGGCAAGTCGACTCTCGCCGAGCGGGTCGTCGCCGAGGTCGGCCCGACTGCCCGGCTGGTGCCGATGGACGGGTTCCACCTGGCCCAGGCGGAACTGCACCGGCTCGGCCGGGCCGACCGCAAGGGCGCGGTGGACACCTTCGACGCGTACGGCTACGCGGCGTTGCTGCGGCGGCTGCACCGGCTGGAGCCGGTCACCGTGTACGCGCCGGCCTTCCGCCGGGAGATCGAGGAGCCGGTCGCCGGGTCGATCGGCGTGCCGCCCTCGGTCACGCTGGTGGTGACCGAGGGCAACTATCTCCTCCTCCCCGAGGATCCGTGGGACGAGGTCCGCGCCCTGCTGCACGACGCCTGGTTCCTCGACCTCGACGCCGAGCTGCGGCTGCGCCGGCTCACCGCCCGGCACGTGTCGTACGGCCGGTCGCCGGCCGAGGCGGAACGCTGGGCGCGCGGCTCCGACGAGGCCAACGCGGCTCTGGTGGCCGGCACCGCGCCCCGCGCCGACCTGGTGGTCCGGTTAGCCGACCCCCTCCCGGGGTGACGGCACACACCGCCGCAGCAGGCCGGCCACCCGGTCCCGCTCGACGAGGAACTCCGGGGATTCCGGGTACCCGCCGTGGTTACGGATCGGCGGGTCGACGACCTCCCCGCCGGTGGGGTGCAGCCCCTCCGGGTCCCGGACGGTGACCTCCCGGCGGGCGCCGGTCACCGGCCAGCCCAGCGGGTCGGTCTCCCGCCAGAAGTTCGTCCAGCCGGTACGGCCGTGCGGGTCGGTGAGGGCGTCGGCGAGCACCGGCAACCGGCGGGGACCGAAGTAGGCCGGGAAGACCCGCCCGTAGAGCCGGGTGAGCTGGCAGCCGTACGAGAAGAACCAGACCCGGCGGCGCCAGCGGGCCGGAAGCTGGAGGACCACGGCCGCGCAGAGGACCGCTCCCTGGCTGTGCCCGGAGAGGATGATGCCGGTCACCCGGCGCGGGTCGTCCTCCGGCAGGGCGAGCAGGCCGGCGGTGCGGGTCTGCAACTCAGGTACGGCCCGTTCGGCGTAGCTGGGCGGCGCGAACGGGTGCGCGGCCCGGGGCCAGAACGTGCCGATGTCCCAGACCACGCCGACGGACCGGCGGACGGTGTCGTTGCGGTACACCAGCAGCCCGAGTGCCGCGACCACCACGGGCAACCAGCCGAGGAGCCGGTCCCCGGCGCCGTTCGCCGCGTCGACCAGCACCGTCCAGCCGCTCTCCGGCATCCGGTGCGGCCGGGTACCGGAGGACGCGGCGGCGCAGCCGAGCGCGGCGAGGACGATCAGTGCCGCGCCGCACCGCCCGACGAGCCGGATCGCGTGTTCCCCGACGAGCCGGTGCAGGGCACGGAACGTGCTCACGTCCCGGCAACGGCGCAGGTCGTGGGCGGAGAGCCCACGGCCGGGCGTGCTGAGGCGCAGGTACTCCTGGTGCCGCAGCCGGGCGAAGAGCAGCCCGGCGTGGACGGCGGTACCGAGGACGACCGGCAGCGAGGCCGCGAACACGAGCCCGGCCCAGGTCACCGGCACCGGCGGGGCGACGGCGACCACGTCGGTCGGGTTGAGCCGGTTACCGACCCAGTAGAGCAGCCCGGCACAGTACGCGACGCCGAGCAGCCAGCCGACGCCGGCGATCAGCAGTGGCCCCCGGCCGCCCCAGGCCAGCCCGTCGTGCCCGGCTCCGGGCGGGTCGACCGGGACGGCCCGGGGCAGCAGGAGCCCGACGCCGGCCAGCGCGACGGCCGGGGCCACCAGCATCCACAGGTCGAGTCCCTCGGGTGGCGGGACCGGGCCGGGCAGCCAACCGGCGAGCCAGGCGCCCCCGGCCAGCAGGGCGATTCCCGCGCCGGCCGGGACGACGAGGGCCCGCCGGCCGGAACGGGACACCGCGCCGATCGCGATCAGCAGGAACAGTTGCCCGACACCCCAGCCGGCGATCACCCCGTCGTACCCGGGCAGGGAGCGGTCGACCAGGCAGCCGGGCGTGTCCGGTGCGGCGAGACAGCCCGGAGGTGGGCGCAGCTCGGCGAGGGGGATCCCGGCCGGGCCGTCGGGCAGGAGCAGGAGTACGAAGGTGCCGGCCAGCCCACCGAGGGCACTGACCACGACCATGGCGCTGTACGGGCCGAGCGGGGTGTGCCCGCCCCGGCGGGTGAGGTACGGCCGGCCGAGGGCCACCACGGCCACCGCCACCGGGAGCACCAGCAGGGCCACGGTGAGTACGGCGAGCGCGACCCTGGGCCCCTGCGGCGGGTCCATGACGAGCACCGCGCCGAGCGGTACGGCCGCCGCGATCACCGTACCGGTGCACAGGTGCAGCACGGCGGCCCGCCGCAACTGCCCCTCACCGCACCAGAAGGTGGGATCCTGCAACGGGTTGACCAGCGGCACCCCGACCGGGGGGACGACGCCCGGGCCGACCGGCATCTCCGCCTCGTACTGGTAGGTGCGCCAGCTCAGCAGGCCGACCAGCGCGATCAGGGCGAGCGGCACCAGCAGCCCGACGGCGAGCGCGTGCGCGCCCTCGCTCCACCAGCCGTGACCGAGGAACTCCCAGGGGCCGGGCACCCGGCCCAGGCAGGTCCGGTCCACGCACTGCCAGCCGACCAGGTCGACCCCGATGCCGGTGGCGGCGAGGACCAGGGTGCCGGTCAGGCTCAGGCAGAACAGCCGGATCAGCCAGCCGGCGATCCCGGCGCGACCGGACCATCCTTCCCGGGTGGGGTCGGCGGGGATCTCCGGTCGGGCGTGCAGGGCGACGTTGGCGATGGTGAAGGGCAGCAGCACCGTCCAGAGCGCGCGTTCGACGTCCCGAGCGGTCCGCGCGCCCGAGGTGAGTCGACCCCAGCTGTACGCCTCGACGACAACCGGTTCGTCCGGTTCCGGCCCCGGTTCCGGCTCTGGTCTCGGCGCCGGCCCCGGCTCTGGGCAGCGGTAGAAGCCGGTGACCTCGTCCCCGGCGACCAGCCACGGCTGCGGTGCCGGCTCGCCCGGTTCCGGCAGCAGACCGAGCAACTCGTCCGGCGGCGTGTTCGACACACCGTGTACGCGCAGTTCGAGCACCCGACCAGTCATCCCTGCCTCCCGGTGACCGTGTCACTACCCAGAGTGCTCTTACTGGGGTGGGCGGGGCCAGTCTTTTTCGGCTGTTTTCGCAGTTCAGGCGGGATATGTGGAATCGGTTCAAGGTCCGGATCGGGCGGTGCGAGGTTACCGCCCGCCACCACGCTGGCGGGCGGGTCGCGGGTGACCGCCGCCCCGGCGCCGACTGCGGGCATCGTCTGTCGACCGTCCCCCAGGACGCTCTGGACCAGCGAAAAGGTTGCCGTCTTCTCGGTCGCGTTCCCGACCGGGCATCAGTGTCCCTTGTGGAAACGTGAACTTCTTCAATGTGATCGACATTGATGTAACCCTCGTGAGGAGGTCGTGTGTCAAGAACAGGGAAAGCCGCCATCGGGATCGCCCTGGGGCTGCTGCTGGGTGTCTCCGCTGCCGTCGTGCCCGGTGGTCAACCGGCCAGCGCCATCGGCCCCGGTCCGGGTGTTCCGCCCGCCATCGGTCCGGGCCCGGGCTCGACCACTGGCGCCAAGCGTCCGGTGACCGTCACGCTGCTCACCGGTGACCGGGTCACCGTCACCGGCGGCGACTCGATCAGTATCCGTCCCGGACCGGGACGGAAGGGCATGACCTTCGTGACGCAGCGGGTGAACGATCACCTCACCGTCCTGCCCCGGGACGCGGTGCCGCTCGTCCGGGCCGGCCGGGTGGACCAGCGGCTCTTCGACGTCACCGAACTGACCGCCGTCGGGTACGACGACGCGCGGCGGGACACCCTGCCGCTGCTGGTCCGCTACCGCGCCGGGACGAAGCGGCAGGGTGGCCCCGCCGTCGCCGGGGCCCGGGTGACCCGGGACCTGCCCGCCATCGGCGGCACGGCGGTCAGTGCCCCGAAGGACCGGGCCGGCGCCGTGTGGACGGCGCTCACCACTGGTACGCCCACGAACCGAGTCGACACGGCGGGGGATGTCGACCGGATCTGGCTGGACGGCAAACGCCAGCTCACCCTGGACCGGAGCGTGGCCCAGATCGGCGCGCCGGAGGCGCACCGCGAGGGGCTCACCGGACGTGGCGTACGGGTGGCGGTGCTCGACACCGGCGTCGACGCCACGCACCCGGACCTGGTCGGACGGGTCTCCGCCAGCCACAACTTCACCGAGGTGACCGATCCGGACGACACCGTTGGGCACGGCACGCACGTCGCGTCCATCATCGGCGGCAGCGGGGCCGCAGCCGGCAGTCGGTACCGGGGGATCGCGCCGGACGCCACCCTGCTCTCCGGCAAGGTCTGCGAATCCGATTTCTGCAGCGAGTCGGCGATCCTGGCCGGTATGCAGTGGGCCGCCGTCGACCAGCAGGCGACGGTGGTCAACCTGAGCCTGAGCGGCTACGACGGTCCCGAGATCGACCCGCTGGAGGAGGCGGTCAACCGGCTCACCACGCAGACCGGGGCGCTCTTCGTGGTCTCCGCCGGCAACGACGGGTCGGACGCCTCGGTCGGCTCCCCGGGCAGCGCCGACGCCGCGCTGACCGTGGGGGCGGTCGACCGGGACGACCGCCTCGCCGACTTCTCCAGCCGGGGTCCCCGCCCGTACGACGGGGGGCTCAAGCCGGACATCACCGCACCCGGCGTGGACATCGTCGCGGCGCGGGCGGCCAAGGGCCAGATCGGTACCCCGGTGGGGGAGCGGTACGTGGCCCTCTCCGGCACCTCGATGGCGGCCCCGCACGTGGCCGGCGCGGTGGCCCTGTTGGCCCAGCGGCACCCGGACGCGACCGCCGGGCAGCTCAAGGCCCTGGTGATGAACTCGGCGAAGGCGCACCCCGAGCAGACGGTTTTCCAGCAGGGTGCCGGTCGGGTCGACGTGGCCGCCGCGATCGGGCAGACGATCACCACCGCCCCGGCCAGCGTCTCGTTCGGCCGGATCGAGTGGCCGCACCACGACGACGTGCCGGTCGACCGTACGGTGGCGTACCACAACTCAGGTGACGATCCGGTCACCCTGGCACTGACCCTGGAGGTCACCGGCCCGGACGGCAAGCCCGCCCCGGCCGGCATGTTCCGGCTCGGCGCGGACCAGGTGACCGTACCGGCCGGCGGGCGGGCGGAGGTCGCGCTCATCGCCGACACGAAGGTGGCCGGCCCGGACGGGTACTACACCGGCCGCCTGGTCGCCCGCTCCGGCCCGGTGACCGTGACGACCGCCCTGGCCGTGGACCGGGAGGTGGAGAGCTACGACGTGACCATCGAGACCCTGGACCAGACCGGGACCCGTACCGACGCCCACCTCACCTCGGTCTACGGGCTGGACCAGTACCTGTCGGCCGATGTGTACGGCTCCGACGGGTTGGCCACGCTTCGGCTCCCGAAGGGACGGTACGGGCTGTTCAGCGGTGTCATCACCGTCGGGGAGGCGAACGGGTTCGCCGTGGTCGCCGGGCCGGAGCTGACCGTCGACCGGGCCACCCGGCTCACCGTCGACGCCCGACGCACCGCGCCGGTCCGGATGTCCGTGCCGGAGAAGTCCGCTGTGCCGGCTCTGGTCGACGTCTCCGCTCACTTCAACGAGGCGGACGCCGGGTACGGAACGGCCTACTGGCTCGACGGGTTCGACGGCCTGCGGACCGGCCAACTCGGCGGGAACAGCGCCCCGGACCGGTTCGTCGGCGTGATCGCCAGCCAGTGGGTCCACGGCGAGGCGGAGGTAAGCCCGTACCAGTACGCGCTGAGCGAGTCTTTCGGCGGCACCATGCCGAACGGATTCGTGCGGGACTACCGCCGGGGTGACCTGGCCGCCCTCAGCCAGCGTTTCCACGGGGACGCCGAGGTCGCCGCCGACCGGGTGCTCTTCCCCCACGCGGACGGGACCATGTTCGCCTCGGGGACGGGGATTCCCACGAGTCTGCCCGGCAGCCGGACCGAGTACGTCAACGCCGCCACCGGGCTGCGCTGGTGGTCGCAGCTCGAGACCGGGGAGCGGCAGGACGAGGGGTGGCTGGATGCGCGGACGAGGCTCTGGTCCGACGAGGTCGCCTACCGGGCCGGCCGCACCTACCGGGACGAGTGGAACGCCGCGCCGTTCGGACCGGCCCTGCACCCGTCGAGCCTGGGTGTCAGCCGGTCCGGGGACCTCCTCGTCGTCGACGTCCCCACGTACGGCGACGCGAACGGCCACTCCGGGTACTCGTTGGCCGACTCGGAACACACCCGCCTCTACCGCAACGGCGAGCTGGTCGGGGAGAGCCCGACCGCCTGGTACGGCGAGTTCGCCGTCCCGCCGGAGCCGGCCGAGTACCGGGTGGAGACGGTCGCCGACCGGGACTTCACCGACCTGAGCACCCGGGTGACCGGCAGTTGGACCTTCCGCTCCGAACACGCCACCGGTGACGAATGGGTCGGTCAGCCGGTAACGGTGATCGGCTTCGCGCCCCGGCTGGACGGATCCAGCGCCGCCCCGGCCGGGCAGGTCTTCCCGATCCCGGTGACGGTGCAGCGGCAGCCCGGCACGCCAGCGGCCACGGTCACCGCGCTGACCGTGGACGTCTCGTACGACGGGGGCAAGAACTGGCAGCCGGCCCAACTGCGGAAGCAGGGCTCGGGCTGGGTCGCCACGGTCCGGCACCCGGCCGGACCGGGCTGGGTGTCGCTGCGCGCCAACGCCACCGACAGCGGCGGCAGCACGGTGCACCAGCAGATCACGCAGGCGTACCGGCTGCGGTGAGGCGTGCCGTCCCGGCCCGTGGTCGCCACGGGCCGGGACGGCGTCCGTCCGGACCCCCGGTTGTCGTCGGCCGTGGTGCCGGCCGAGGGCCGGGGTCCGGACGGCGCCCGGAGGTCAGTCGTTGGCGTGCAGGGCGGCGTTCAGAGTGATGCCCTGTCCGGTGCGCGGCCGGGCCTCCAGCGCGCCGGTGACCGAGTTGCGCAGGAACAGCAGCCCGTCGACGCCGGAGAGTTCGCGGGCCTTGACCACCCGGCCGTCCGGCAGGGTGATCTTCGCCGCGGCGGTGACGTAGCAGCCGGCCTCGACCACGCAGTCGTTACCGAGCGAGATGCCCACGCCGGCGTTCGCCCCGATCAGGCTCCGCTCGCCGATGCTGATCCGGTCGGTGCCGCCGCCGGAGAGGGTGCCCATGATCGACGCGCCGCCGCCGATGTCGGAGCCGTCGCCGACCACCACGCCCTGGACGATCCGCCCCTCGACCATCGAGGTGCCGAGCGTCCCGGCGTTGAAGTTGACGAAGCCCTCGTGCATGACCGTGGTGCCGGCGGCGAGATGCGCGCCGAGCCGGACCCGGTCGGCGTCGGCGATCCGCACCCCGGACGGGACCACGTAGTCGGTCATCCGGGGGAACTTGTCCACCCCGTACACGGCCAGGTGGCGGCCGGCGGCCCGCTCGATCACCCGCAGCTCGTCCACCCGCTCCGGCGGGCACGGCCCGGCCGAGGTCCAGGCCACGTTCGCCAGCTTGCCGAAGATGCCGTCCAGGTTCAGGCCGTTCGGCCGGACCAGGCGGTGGGAGAGCAGGTGCAGCCGCAGGTACGCGTCGGCGGCGTCCTTGATCGGGTCGTCCAGCGAGCCGAGCACGGTGACCACCTCGACGGTGCGCAGACCCGGCAGGGCCCGCTCGCCGATCGCCCCCGGCGGCAGGTCCAGCACGTCGGCCTTCTCCTCGCCGGAAACCAGGGGCAACTCGCCGAGGCCGAGCTTGCCGGTCGGGTACCAGGTGTCGAGGACCTGGTCGTCGGCGGTGACCGTGGCCACGCCGATACCCCAGGCAGACTGTGCGGATGTCACTGTGTTTCACCCTCCGTGTCACGGCCGGCGGGCGCGCGCAAGCTCACAGCCGGCTTCTACCGCCCTGACGGTACCGTGCGAACCATGGAGAACCCGCTGACCCCCGAGGTCCTCGCCGATCCGGTGGCGTTGACCCGTGCCCTGGTGGACATCGAGTCCGTGTCCCTGAACGAGAAGGCGATCGCCGACTGTGTCGAGCAGGTGCTCCGGGCGGTCCCGCACCTGACCACCCACCGGTACGGCAACACCGTGATGGCCCGCACCGAGCTGGGCCGCGCGCAGCGGGTGGTGCTCGCCGGTCACCTGGACACGGTCCCGCTGAACGGGAACTTCCCGTCCAGCATGCGGGGTGACCTGATGTACGGCTGCGGCACCTCCGACATGAAGTCCGGGGTGGCGTACGCGCTGCACCTGGCGGTGACCCTGCCCGACCCCCGGTACGACGTCACGTACTTTTTCTACGAGGGGGAGGAGATCGAGCAGAAGTACAACGGCCTGTACCTGGTCGCCGAGGCGTACCCGGAGTGGCTCCAGGCGGACTTCGCCGTACTGCTCGAACCGACGTACGGCATCGTGGAGGCCGGCTGCCAGGGCACCATGCGGGCGGTCGTCACCACGCTCGGCGAGCGGGCCCACGCGGCCCGGTCCTGGCACGGGGTGAACGCGATCCACGGCGCCGGCGAGGTGCTGCGCCGGCTGGCCACGTACGAGGCACGTCGGGTCACCATCGACGGCTGCGCGTACCGGGAGGGGATGAACGCGGTCCGGATCTCCGGCGGGGTGGCCGGCAACGTCGTGCCGGACCGGTGCGAGATCGAGGTCAACTACCGGTTCGCGCCGGACCGGGACCCGGTGGCGGCCGAGGCGCACCTGCGGGAGGTCTTCGACGGTTTCGCGTTGACCGTGACCGACGTGGCCGCCGGGGCGAGGCCGGGGCTGGACGCGCCGGCGGCACAGGAGTTCCTGGCGGCGGTCGGCGCCGCGCCGATCGGCAAGCTGGGCTGGACGGACGTGGCCCGGTTCGCGGCGATGGGCATCCCGGCCCTGAACTTCGGCCCCGGCGACCCGAACCTGGCCCACCACAAGGACGAGCACGTCGAGATTTCCAAGATCCGCGACGGGGCGGCGACGCTGCACCGTTGGCTGGCCCTGGCCTGACCCGCGACCCGGCGGGGTGACCAGGAGATCTGGTCACCCCGGGGCGGGCAGCCGTGGCGCGCGGTCACCCCCCGATGGGCGCGCTCGGCCGTGGTTCGGTCGGTCAGCCGTTGGTCAGGACGGGCGCGTCGAGCTCCGTCCGGGCCTCGGCCTCCGCCGGCTCGATGGTCTGTAGCTGACGGGCTCGGCGGCGCTCGGCCACCACGTCCTGGATCCGCCGCTGCATCTGTCGCCGGATCCGGATCCTCTCGTTGCTGCTGATCACGCTGCTCCTCCCCCGAAGGCGCGCCGGGGTCGTCCCCGTGTGTGAATACTAGGACGCACGTGCGACCGAATTAGTTGCGTGCACTCGCGAAAGATCGTCGTTTCGGTTGCCGGTTGCCCCCGTCCGGGTGGCCGTGATTCGTCGGGCGGCCCTCCCGACCTGCGGTGCTGTGCTCCACTACGGTGGCTTGCATGAGCCGAAGCAACGGACCGGACACCGGTCCGACCGAAACCCGACACCGGGGTCCGGTGACGCTGCGTCGCCGGGCCCTGTCGACCAGCACCGCCGACGAGCGGCTGCTGGACTCGCGGGGGCGGGCCGACTGGAAGACCCGGGACGCCTGGCGGGCGCTGCGGATCCTCTCCGAGTTCGTCGAGGGGTTCGACACCCTGGCCGACCTGCCGCCGGCGGTGAGCGTCTTCGGCTCGGCCCGGAGCAAGCCGGACAGCCCCGAGTGCCGGCTCGCCGAGCAGCTCGGCGCGGCGCTGGCCCGGGCCGGGTACGCCGTCATCACCGGCGGCGGACCGGGGGTCATGGAGGCGGCGAACCGGGGGACCAGTGAGGCCGGGGGCCTCTCCGTCGGCCTCGGCATCGAACTCCCCTTCGAGCAGGGCCTCAACGACTGGGTCGACCTCGCCATCGACTTCCGGTACTTCTTCGCCCGCAAGACCATGTTCGTCAAGTACGCCCAGGCATTCGTCGTCCTGCCCGGCGGGTTCGGCACCATGGACGAACTCTTCGAGGCGCTGACCCTGGTGCAGACCGGCAAGGTGACCCGGTTCCCGGTGGTGTTGATGGGGACGGACTACTGGCGGGGACTGCTCGACTGGCTGCGGGACACCATGGCCGCCGACGGCAAGATCGGTCCGGTGGACCTGGAGCTGATCTGCCTCACCGACGACGTGGACGCGGCGGTCCGGCACATCGTCGAGGCCGAGGCGCAGCTCTCCAGCGAGCAGGAGGCGGTACGCGAGGAGGCGGTCGCCCGGCTCGCCGCCGACCAGCAGGCCGCCGCCGACGAGAGCCGGGAGGGCTGAGCCGGTGGCCGCGATCGGAGTGTTCTGCGCCTCCTCCCGTACCCTCGACCAGCGCTGGCTGGACCTGGCCTTCGACACCGGAATGGAGCTGGGCCGGCGGGGACACACGCTGGTCAGTGGGGGCGGCTGCGTCGGCATGATGGGCGCCCTGGCCGACGGCGCGCGGTCCGGGGGCGCGCGTACCGTCGGGGTGATCCCGCAGGCGCTGGTCGACCTGGAGGTCGCCGACCTGGCCTCCGACGAGCTGCTGGTCACCGACTCGATGGCCAGCCGCAAGACGGTGATGATCGAGCGGTCGGACGCCTTCCTCACCCTGCCCGGCGGGCTGGGCACGCTGGACGAGCTGTTCGAGGTGTGGACCACCGCCACCCTGGCGATGCACGACAAGCCGATGGTCCTGCTCGACACCGACGACTTCTACCGGCCCCTGGTGGACTGGATCACCTCCCTCACCGACCAGCACTTCGTCAAGCCCGCCGGCCAGGACCTCGTTCGGGTGGCCCGGAGCCTCCCCGAAGCCCTGGACACTCTCGACTCCCACC
This sequence comes from Micromonospora pallida, assembly GCF_900090325.1. Lineage (NCBI taxonomy): Bacteria > Bacillati > Actinomycetota > Actinomycetes > Micromonosporales > Micromonosporaceae > Micromonospora > Micromonospora pallida. The sequence goes on from NZ_FMHW01000002.1 coordinate 7,042,760, forward strand.
TGATCCCCGCGCCCACCTCCCCCTCCGCGTGACCGGCGGGTCGAGAGGCGGGACCGGCAAGGGGGCAGGTGGGACCGGCAGGGCGGCAGGTGGGACCGGCGGGGCGGCAGGTGGGGACGGCGGGATGGTGAGGAGAAGGTGTCGGGGCCGCGTGGTGTGATGGTCGGATGCAGACGTACCGGTTGGTGCGCCGGTCCGAGGGGCTGACCTGCGGGGACGGTCCGTCCCCGGCACCGGCGGGGTGGCGGGAGGACGCCCGGCAGGCGGAGGTGGTCGCCCACACCGACGGGCCGATGCTGGTGCTCGGCGGGCCCGGCACCGGCAAGACCAGCACCCTGGTCGAGGCGGTCGCCGCGCGGGTCGCCGAGGGGGTGGACCCGGAACGGGTGCTGGTGCTCACCTTCGGCCGCCGGACCGCCACCACGCTGCGCCACCGGATCGAGGCCCGGGTCGCCGCCGGCAACCGCGTGGTCCGCGAGCCGCTGGTGCGGACCTTTCCGGCGTACGCCTTCGGCCTGCTGCGCCGGGCCGCCGCCGAGCGCGGCGAGCCGTCCCCCCGACTGCTCACCGGCCCGGAGCAGGATCTGATCATCCGGGAGCTGCTCGACGCGGTGGGGGAGGACCCCGAGGACGACCCGGTGGGCTGGCCGGTGGACCTGTGGCCGGCGCTGCGCACCCGGGCGTTCGCGGGGCAGCTACGTGACCTGCTGATGCGGGCCGCCGAGCGTGGGGTGGGACCGGTCGAGCTGGCCCGGCTGGGCGAACGGCTGGGCCGCGCCGACTGGCCCGCCGCCGCGCGCTTCCTCCGGGAGTACGTCTCGGTGCTCGCGCTCCGCGACGTCAGCAACCGGGGCTCGGTCGCGTACGACCCGGCCGAGCTGGTCCGGGCCGCCACCGGACTGCTGCTGGACGACCCGGAGCTGCTGGCGGCGGAGCGGCGCCGGCTGGCGCACGTCTACGTCGACGAGCTGGCCGACACCGACCCGGCCCAGCTCGAGCTGCTCGCTGTGGTGGCCGGGGGTGGCAAGTCCCTGGTGGCCTTCGGTGACCCGGACTCCTCCACGTACGCCTTCCGGGGCGCGGACCCGGCCGGGGTGACGGACTTCCCGCACCGGTTCCGGACCGCCTCCGGGGCACCGGCGGCGCAGGTGGTGCTGACCACCTCGTACCGGGCGGGGCCGGAGTTGCTGGCGGCGGCGGGCCGGCTGGCCCGGCGACTGCGCGGCCCGGTCACCCACCGGCAGTTGGCGCCGCTGCCCGACGCGCCGTCCGGCACGGTCGAGGTCCGCACCTTTCGCTCGGCGACCAGCGAGTCGGCCTACCTGGCCCACACGCTGCGCGCGGCGCACCTGCTCGACGGGGTGCCCTGGTCCCGGATGGCGGTGTTGGTCCGGTCGACCACCCTCCAGTTGCCCACCCTGCGCCGGGCGCTGCACACCGCCGGGGTACCGACCGTGGTGCACGGCGAGGACCTGCCGCTGCACCTGCAACCGGCGGTGGCCCCGCTGCTGCTCCTGTTGCGCTGCGCCCTGGAACCGGAACGGCTGGACGAGGAGGCGGCCGTCGCGCTGCTGCACTCCCCGCTGGGCGGGGCCGACCCGCTGGCCGAGCGGCGGCTGCGCCAGGGGTTGCGGGCCCTCGCGCAGGCCGCCGGGGACCGCCGTCCCTCCGGCGAGCTGCTCGTCGAGACGCTGCACGACCCGGACGGGCTGGCCGGCGTCGAGCGGCGCTGGGCCGAACCGGCCCAGGCGGTGGCCCGGTTGCTCGTCACCGCCCGGGATACGGCGGCCCGGCCGGGGGCCACCGTCGAGGACGTGCTCTGGGCGGTGTGGGCCGGTAGCGGCCTGGCCGAGCGTTGGTCGGCGGCGATTCAGGGACGGGCCGACAGCGGGGAGGGGGAGAGCGCCCGGCGGTGGCGGGCCGACGCGGCCGACCGGGACCTCGACGCCGTCCTGGTGCTCTTCGACGCGGCGGCCCGGTTCGTCGACCGGCTGCCCGGCGCGCGGACCGAGGTCTTCCTGGACCACGTGCTCGGGCAGGACCTCCCCGCCGACACCATCGCGCCGGCCGCCGACCGGGGCGATGCCGTCCGGCTGCTCACCGCGCACGCCGCCAAGGGGCTGGAGTGGGACGTGGTGGCGGTGGCCGGGGTGCAGGAGGGGATCTGGCCGGACCTGCGGCTGCGGGGCAGCCTGCTCGGCTCCGAGCGGCTGGTGGACGTACTCGCCGGCCGGGGCGAGGGCGCGGGCACGGCCGCCGTGCTCGCCGGGCAGACCTCCGCGCTGCTCGACGAGGAGCGGCGGCTCTGCTACGTGGCGGTCACCCGGGCCCGGCACCGGCTGCTGGTCAGCGCGGTCTCCTCCGCCTCGGTGGGGGGCGACGACCACGAGGAGCAGCCGAGCCGTTTCCTGTACGAACTCGCCGCCGAACCACCGAGGGACGACGGCGGAACCGGTCGCGGACCGGTGCCGTCACCGGGGGACAGCGGTGGTCCGGTCGGCAGTGGCCCGGCCGGCGGTGTTCCGGCCGCCGACACCCCGGCCGGCGGCGTTCCGGACGGCGGCGCGCGGGACGGCACCGGCCCGGACGGGCCGGACCGGGGCGACGGCGGTGTGGACCCGACCGGCGGGCGGGCCGGGGAGCTGCCGGTCGGTCGGCCACCCCGGGCGTTGACCCTGCCCGCCCTGGTCGCGGAGCTGCGTACCGCGGTGGCCGACCCGGCGGCACCGGTGGCCCGGCGGCACGCCGCGGCGGCGGAACTGGCCCGGCTCGCCGCCGCCGGGGTACCCGGCGCACACCCGGACGACTGGTGGGGGCTGCGCGGCCTCTCCGACGACCGGCCGCTGGTCGACGACGGCGAACCGGTGCGGGTCACCCCGTCGGCCATGGAGAGCGCGTTGCGGTGCAGCCTGCGCTGGCTGCTGGAACGGCACGGCGGCAGCGGACCGCCCAGCACCGCGCAGAGCGTGGGCAACCTGGTGCACGCCGCCGCGATGCTCGCCGAGAACGCCAGCGTCGACCGCACCGCGCTGCTGGAGTACGTCACCGCGCGGTTCGACGCGATCGAGCTGGCCGCCCGCTGGATGGCCGGTCCGGAGCAGGCCCGTGCCGAGGGCATGGTGGACAAGCTGCTCCGCTGGCTGGCCGTGAACCCGCGTCGGCTGCTCGCCATCGAGCACGAGTTCGCCGTCCGGCTGGACGACCCGCACCGGCCGGTCGACCTGGTGGGCCGGGTGGACCGGCTGGAGGTCGACGCGGACGGCCGGCTGGTGGTGGTCGACCTGAAGACCGGCCGGTCCACCGCCGTCGCCGCCGAGCTGGCCGAGCACCCGCAGCTCGGCGCGTACCAGGCGGCGGTGGAGGCGGGGGCGTTCGCCGAGCACGGTGAGGAGTCCGGCGGAGCGGCCCTGGTGCAGCTCGGCACCGGGTCCAAGGAGGCACGGGAGCAGGGCCAGGCGCCGGTGGGCCAGGGGCCGGAGGCTGGCTGGGCGACCGCGCTGGTCCGGCGCACCGCCGATACGATGGCCGCCGCCACCTTTGCCGCCGTCGCCAACTCGAAGTGCCGGGTCTGCCCGGTACGCACGAGCTGTCCGGTTTCCGGCAAGGGGCGCCAGGTCGTCGAACCGCCGACCGTCGGTCCTCCTCCGGAGAAATCTTGACCCAGCCCGCGCTGTTCGGTACCAGCCCCGCGCCGTCGCCCCGGGTCGCCGACGCCGGCCCCCGGTACACGCCGGTGGAGCTGGCCCGGCTGCTCCGGCTGCCGGTCGCACCGACCCGGGAGCAGGCGGCGATCATCGCCGCGCCGGTGGAACCGCTGCTGGTGGTGGCGGGCGCGGGCTCGGGCAAGACCGAGACGATGGCCGCCCGGGTGGTCTGGCTGGTGGCCAACTCGTACGTCCGGCCCGAGCAGATCCTCGGGCTGACCTTCACCCGGAAGGCGGCCGGTGAGCTGGCCCACCGGGTACGGACCCGGCTCGACCAGTTGATCCGCCAGCTCGGACGGCCGGGGCGCGACCCGCTCGACGACCCGTTCGCCGGGGAACCGACGGTGGCCACCTACCACTCGTACGCGGCCCGGATCGTCACCGAGCACGGGCTGCGCTCCGGCTACGAGCCGGCCACCCGGCTGCTCACCGAGGCGTCCCGCTGGCAGATGGTGGACCTGCTGGTACGCAACCACGACGGGGACCTGTCCGAACTCCAGCGGACGCCGAGCACGGTCACCGACGCGGTGCTGGCGCTCGCCGCCGAGCTGGACGAGCACCTGGTCGACCCGGACGACCTGGCCGCCTGGACCGGCCGGTTCTTCGCCGACGTCCAGTCCCGCCCCGGCAAGGTCTACGCCGACGTGCGCAAGGCGCTCACCGGGCAGCAGAACCGGCTGCGACTGCTCCCGCTGGTGCGGGCGTACGCCCAGCGCAAGGCCGACTTCGAGGCGATGGACTTCGCCGACCAGTTGGCCCGCGCCGCCCGGGTGGCCCGGGACCACCCGGAGGTCGGCCGGATCGAACGGAACCGGTTCCGGGTGGTGCTCCTCGACGAGTACCAGGACACCAGTCACGCCCAGGTGGTGCTGCTGAACTCGCTCTTCGGCGGCGGCCACCCGGTCACCGCGGTCGGCGACCCGTGCCAGTCGATCTACGGCTGGCGGGGGGCGAGCGCCGGCACCCTGGAGCGTTTCCCGGCCGGGTTCGCCCGCGCCGACGGGGAGCCGGCCCGGGTGCTCGGGCTGACCACGAGCTGGCGGAACCGGCCCGAGATCCTCGGCGTGGCCAACGCGCTCGCCACCCCGCTGCGGGCCGCCGGGGCGCGGGTGCCGGAGCTGCGCGCCGCGTCGACCGTTGCCGACCCGATCCCGCACCGCACCCCGGGTGGCACGGCCGGCGGAACCGTGCACTGCGCGCTGCTGCCCACGTACGTCGACGAGGCGGAGTGGATCGCGGAGAGCGTCCTCGCCGCCTGGCGTGGCGCGGCCCGGATGCCCGGCGCGCTGGCCGAGCACATCCCGGTGCCGGACCGTCCCACCACCGCCGTGCTGGTCCGGGTACGCAGCCAGATCCCGGCGATCGAGTCGGCGCTGCGCGCCCGGGGCCTGCCGGTCGAGGTGGTCGGTCTGGGCGGGTTGCTGGACACCCCGGAGGTCCGGGACGTGGTGTGCACGCTGCGGGTGCTCGCCGACCCGACCGACGGGGCGGCGCTGCTGCGCCTGCTCACCGGGGCGCGCTGGCGGATCGGCCCCCGGGACCTGGTGGCCCTGCACCGGCGGGCCCGGCAGCTCGCCGCCGCCCGGCGGGAGCTGGCCGGCGCGGCGTCCACCCGGTCCGACCCGGAGATAGGGGACGCGCTGGACGAGGCGACGCTGGTCGAGGCGCTGGCCGACCTCGGTCCGGCGCAGGCGTACTCGGCGGAGGGGTACGCGCGGCTGAAGGCGTACGCCTTGGAGTTGGCCCTGCTCCGCTACCGGCTGGACCAGTCCCTGCCCGAGCTGGTCGCGGACGTGGAGCGGACCACCGGCCTGGACGTGGAGGTCGCCGTCCGGGCCGGCCGGGACGGCACCGGTGACGCCGGCCTGGCCCGGGGGCACCTGGACGCCCTCGGGGACGTGGCGGCCCGGTTCAGCGGGGAGACGCCGGGGGCGACCCTCGCCGGCTTCCTGGCCTTCCTCGCCGCCGCTGAGGACGAGGAACGCGGGCTCACCCCGGGCGAGGTCGAGGTGGTCGAGGGCGCGGTGCAGGTGCTCACCGCGCACGCCGCCAAGGGGCTGGAGTGGGACGTGGTAGCGGTGGCCGGGCTGACCCGGGGCGCCTGGCCGGGGCAGGTCCGTAGCTCCGACCACTACCTGGGCGGGCTGGGGGTGCTGCCGTTCCCGCTGCGCGGGGACGCCGACGGTCTGCCCGACCTGGCCCTGGCCGAGGCGGCCGACCAGCGTGCGGTGGCCCGGGCGCTGGCCGACTTCACCGACGCCTGGCGGGCGCACGACGAGCGGGAGGAACGGCGGTTGGCGTACGTGGCGGTGACCCGTCCGCGCCGGCTGCTGCTCTGCTCCGGCTACTGGTGGGGGGAGGGGACGAAACGGCCCCGGGGCCCGTCGGTCTTCCTGCGTGAGGTGCACGACGCCTGCCTGGACGGCGGGGAGGGGCACGTGGTCGACGCGTGGGCACCCGAGCCGGCCGGGGACGCGGTCAACCCGACCACCGAGGTGGTGCTCCGCGCCGAGTGGCCGGCCGACCCGCTGGGCGTCCGTCGTCCGGTGCTCGCCGAGGCGGCGGCCCTGGTCCGGCGGCTGCTGGCCGCCGACGACCCGGCCGACGCCACTGCGGCGCTCGGCGACGACCCCCAGGTGGACGAACCGGCCGGGGTGGACGATCCGGAGGTGGCCCGCTGGCGGCGGGAGACCGACCTGCTGCTCGCCGAGCGGGCGGAGGCGCTGCGCGGGGCGGGGACGGTCGAGGTGACGCTGCCGGAGCACCTGTCGGTCTCCCAGCTCGTCGCGTTGCGCCGTGACCCGGAGGCGCTGGCCCGTACGCTGCGCCGTCCGCTGCCCACCCCACCCAGCCCGTACGCCCGCCGGGGCACCGCCTTCCATACCTGGCTGGAGCAGCGGTTCGGGGTCGACCGGCTGCTCGACGTGGACGAGCTGCCCGGCGCGGCGGACGCCGACGCTGCCCCGGACGCCGAGCTGCTCGCCCTCCAGGAGCGCTTCCTGGCCGGCGAGTGGGCCGACCGGGTGCCGCTGGAGGTGGAGGTGCCGTTCGCCACGGTCGTCGCCGGGGTGGTGATCCGGGGCCGGATGGACGCGGTCTTCACCCGCCCCGGCGGGCGGTACGACGTGGTCGACTGGAAGACCGGCCGGCAACCGGCCGGGGCGGAGGCCGACGCGGCGGCGGTGCAGCTCGCGGTCTACCGACTGGCCTGGGCGGAGCTGGCCGGCGTGCCGGTGGAGCAGGTCGGCGCGGCGTTCCACTACGTCCGGGACGGGGTGACCGTCCGTCCGGCGGACCTGCTGGATGTGGCGGGGCTTACCGCCCTGGTAGTTGGATTGTCGGAGGAACCTGGTGCCGGCGAGACGGATCCGTGATAGCTTGACGATGTTGCAGTTTTGGTTACCAGAGACTCTGTGTGCGCCTGGTGAATTGTGGCCCCAGGCGCTCTTTGTTGTGTCCGGAGTTCTCCGGGCGGGGCGACCAGCAGCGACAGGCGAGCCGTGCAAGCGGTGCGCCACTCATCGAGTCCGCAACAGGTGCGGGCACGACGTTCCGTCAAGGAGACGAAACACATGGCAATTGGCACCGTCAAGTGGTTCAACGCTGACAAGGGCTTCGGCTTCATCACCCCGGATGGCGGCGGTCCCGACGTCTTCGCCCACTTCTCGGCGATCCAGTCCTCCGGCTACCGGAGCCTGGACGAGAACCAGCGGGTCGAGTTCGAGGTGACCCAGGGTCAGAAGGGCCCGCAGGCGGAGAACATCCGCCCGCTCTGATCCTCCAGGATCCCAGCGCCACCCACCGCACCCTCCGGGCGCGGTGACGCGGCCGGTCCGCAGCGATTCGCGTGGACCGGCCGCGTACCCCTTCGGTTCGTGCTTGTGATCACCGCTGCGCGCCTGACCATCGGCCGCGCCGGTGACAGCGCTGCCTACCGGCGCCCTTCCTCGACACGTGCCGCGTCGAGGAAGGCTTCCCCATGACCACCATCATTCCGTCGTTCGCCGAAACCGGCCTGCGGCCGGAACTGCTCGCCGCGCTCGTCGCACAGGGCATCGACCGGCCGTTCCCGATCCAGGCGGCCACACTGCCCGACTCGCTCGCCGGTCGGGACGTGCTCGGGCGAGGTCGTACCGGCTCCGGTAAGACCCTCGCCTTCGGGCTGCCGACGCTGCACCGTACCGCCGGCCACCGGGCCCGGCCGGGCCGGCCGAGGGCGCTTGTCCTGGTACCGACCCGGGAGCTGGCCCAGCAGGTCACCACCGCGCTCATGCCGTACGCGACCGCGCTCGGCCTGCGCTGCGCGACCGTGGTCGGCGGGCTGTCCCTGCAGCGTCAGGCGGACGCCCTGCGGGCCGGGGCCGAGGTGGTCGTGGCGACCCCGGGCCGGCTGCACGACCTGATCGACCGGGGTGACGTCCGGTTGGGCGAGGTGCGGACCACCGTTCTCGACGAGGCCGACCGGATGGCCGACATGGGCTTCCTGCCGCAGGTCACGAAGCTGCTGGAGCAGGTCGCCCCGGACGGTCAGCGGATGCTCTTCTCCGCCACTCTCGACGGCGGTGTGGACCGGCTGGTCCGCCGCTTCCTGACCAACCCGGTCACGCACTCGGTCGACCCCGGCACCGCCACGGTGACCGCGATGACCCACCACGTGCTGCACGTCGACCTGGACGACAAACCCGCCGCCATCGCCCGCATCGCGGCCCGCGAGGGCCGCACCATCCTGTTCATGGGTACGAAGCACCGCGCCGACCGGGTCGCCCGGCAACTGCTCGCCCGGGGGGTCCGTGCGGCCGCGCTGCACGGCGGCAAATCGCAGCCGCAGCGCACCCGGATTCTTGAGCAGTTCAAGACCGGGGCGGTGACCGCGCTGGTCGCCACCGACGTGGCGGCCCGGGGCATCCACGTGGACGGTCTCGACCTGGTGGTGAACGTGGACCCGCCGACCGAGGCGAAGGACTACCTGCACCGGGGCGGGCGTACCGCGCGGGCCGGGGAGTCCGGCACGGTGGTCACCCTGGTGCTGCCGGAGCAGCGCCGGGACGTCGCGAAGCTGATGAACGTGGCCGGCATCAAACCGCACGTCGTCGCGGTGCGTCCTGGCGACGAGGCGCTGACCCGGGTGACCGGCGCCCGGGAGCCCTCCGGTGTCCCGGTCACCATCCCGGTGCCGGCCGCCACCCCGGCCTCCGTCAAGTCCGGCGCGGCGTCCACGTCGGGTACGGCTGCCAGGTCCGGCGCAGGCTCCGCCCTCGGTGCGGCATCGGCCGGCGGCCGCAGCCCGCACCGCTCCTCGGGCCGTTCCCGCCGCCCCCGCCGCCCCCGCGCCTCCTGACCACCCACCCCACCAAGGTTGATCAAGAGGTTTGTGTCATGGCCCTCTGGCTGACGCAAATCTCTTGATCAACAAGCGGCGCTGCCGGGCGCCGGCGGTCAGCCGCCGCATCACCGGCTGGTTGGCGTACGCCAGGGGCGTCATCTGTAGCTTGACGGCTGCTACCAGCCGTCGAGACATCCGTCGATGCGATGCTGAAAGCAGGGGCGGCCACCGAGAGAATCTAGGTCCAAACCACTAGACATCCTCGGTAGGTCCGGGTAGCGTTCCTGTCGTTGGCAGCAGGGACTATCAAAGACGCAGACGAAGTGGGCCGAGCGTTACGCAGCGCCGCGGATACATCTCGTGGCCCGCTCGGCATGGCGGTGGAAGTGCTCATCACCGCACGCAGTAAGGCACGTGGAAATGGAAAGTCAAGACCCTGACGTAGTTCCAGGTCAGGGCAAGCAGGCGGGCCGATGCTGGTTCAGGGCTCGCCTGGCAGGACAGTCCGCCGCACGTGGACGGGGCCATGAAGTCGCGTGGGCTCCGACATCGGCGGGCAGCACCAAAAGCACCACAGAAATCGGAAGCAGAGGAAAGGGAGGGCCTGAACACCGTTGGATCGCCCGTCTTCAGAATGCACTTCCACTCTGGAGCGGACACCGCAGTTTCCATCGAACGAGAGGTGGTCTCCGGTCACGCTTATGCGATCCTCGCACCCCACGCCGCCGACGGCGGCAGGTGCGGATACGACAACCCGACAAACCTGTCGGTAGATGGTGTTTTTGACCCGTAACCCCGGGCCCCGGTGCTTCCGCGCCGGGGCCCTCGTCATGGAGAGGTAATGCATGGCTCAACCCGACGACATGTTCGGTGACGACGACTACCCCGCCTACACGATGGGCCGCGCCGCGGAGATCACCGGCGCGTCGCAGGACTTTCTGCGTCGTCTCGACGAGGCGAAGCTGATCACTCCGTCCCGGTCGTCCGGCGGCCACCGCCGCTACTCCCGTCACCAACTGCGCCTTGCCGCGCGGGCCCGGGAGATGGTCGACCAAGGTACCGCCCTGGAAGCCGCCTGCCGGATCATTCTTCTCGAAGACCAGCTCGAAGAAGCCCTCCGGCACAACCAGAACAACCAGCGCTGACGGCAAGCGGGCGCTGCCTGATTCCATCGCCTTACGGTCCCTCCCCACCAGAGGGACCGTTTGTCGCTCAATCTTCCCGGGTAGATCGGTGGGATGACTTCGGAAGAGGAGACGTCCTGCCGGCGACGGACTGCCGCGGCCCTGCACGGCACCGCAGAGCAGTTGGAAGTGGCCGAAACCATTCTGCACCGTAGCGCCGAGGAAGTACCGAACCCGACCACCACCACGCGACTGCACGCCCTCGGCGACGAGGTGACCGCGCAGGCACAGGCCATCGACCGGCGCGCGGACCTGCTCGTGCAGCCAGGCGTCAAGCACAGCGGAGCCCGGGGAACCGCAGAACGTGGCACTCGCGAACTCGATGACGAGCCGAATCGGGTCGTGACCGGGGAGAACGTCGTGCACCGCCCCGCCGAGTAGGTCCAAGGTCGCCACGTCCATTCACCGCCGCGCCCGGTCCTGGGTGCGCCAAGCCATCCCCTGACAGGGCTGAACTCGCCGCCGCCAGCGCCGACTTCCGCTAGTGGTGAGGATCGCCGCCCCGCACGTTGATCGAGGATTTGCGTCATCGTCCAGCCTTCTGGGCGACCCGAGCCTCTTGATCAACCAGCCGGTTCCGGGGGATGTGCTGGTGCAGGACGGTGAATCCGTAGGCGCAGGCTGCCGGTGTGGCGACGAGGCCGAGCACCGCGACGAGCACGGCCGGTCGTCCCGCGTTGGCCAGGAGAAGCTGCGTCGGCCCCTGGAGCGCCGCCGTGGCGCAGCCGGTCCAGGTCAGCGTCCACAGCACGGCTGGCGAGAACGGAGCACGTCCGGCGAGGTGCGGCGCCGCCGCCCCGATCAGCGTCAGCAGTCCGGTGGCCGTGAGTACCGCGCGCGGTGCGATCGCGTCCATGCCGGCGGGGCCGTGTGCACCGGGCCCGGCGATGCCCCAGTAGCACATGGCCAGACCGAAGGGGAGCACCGCGACGCCCGCCAGTTGGGCCCACCACTGTCGGGGAGGTCGCGGTGGATCGGTCAGCAGCCACCCCCAGCGCTGCGTGACGTGCAACACGAGTAGCGCCGCGAGCGCGAGTGCGAGGACCCCGAAGCCGCCGTAGACCAGGGCGAACACCCAGCCCTCGAGGTTTCCCTCGTGGCCGGACGAGACCGTTCCCTCGGTCGCCGCCTGGACCAGCGTTCCGAGCGGAAGCCCGACGAGGACACGAACGCCGCCACCAGGGTGCGCAAGGTGGTCAACGTCTGTCTGTGCGGTGCGACACAGACGGTCGTCCGTCGGGACCGCTGGGGAGGCGCCGGGGTGGGGCGTCCGGGCCGGATGGTTTCGGCTCGGTCACTGTCGCTCGCGCCGTCGCGCCGATGTCGGATGCGGACGGTAGTTTCCCTCACGTCGGCCGTCGAGCGCCGTGCTGAGTCGGGGATCAGCAAGGGGAGCGTCGGGTGGCCGACAGCACCGATCAGTCGGGGGGCTGATGGTGAGGTTGGGGGGAGCGGGTCGGTGGGGACCGACCCGCGTCGGATCCGGGCTGATGGGGATCGGTCCGTGTCAGGAGGAGTGACGATGGGGGTTCACGCTGGGGCGGTCCGCGAACTGCTGGTGGTGCTCGTGGTGGCCGGAACCGGCCTGCTGCTCGCGTTGCTGGCGGCGTTCGGTCCCTGGCATCCCGGGGCGGCCGACCGGCACCCGGCCGTGGTGGTCGAGTTGCACAGCCCGGTCCGGTCGGTGGGCACGGGGGGTGTCGCCGACAACGCGGGCTGACCGACGGCGCCACGCCAGGCAGCCGCCCGGCTGGCCGGCGTGACCCGTCAGGGGCGGCCGGCGGCGGTCACCAGTGGGCCGGGTCGGCGGGGCGGTGTTCGGGGGTGAGCAGGTCGGCGAGGGTGATCCGGTCGACGACCTGCTCGACCGCCCCGTGTACGGCGAGCCAGACGTCCCGAAGCCCGGTCGCCACCCCCTGGTAGCCGGCGCTTCCGGCGGGCAGGCCGCGTACGGTGGTCAGGGTGCCGCCGACGGCGCGCAGCACGTCGCCGACGGTGATCTGGTCGGCGGGCCGGCTCAGGCTGTAGCCGCCTTCCGTGCCCCGGTGGCTGACCAGCAGGTCGGCCCGGCGCAGGTCGAGCAGGATTCCGTGCAGCACGCTGAGCGGGATCTGTTGGACCTCCGCCAGGGTGGCGGCCTTGACCAACTCGCCTCCGCCGGTGTCGGCGATGGCGAGCAGGGCCCGGAGGGCGTAGTCGGCGCGGGCGGAGACGTGCACGTCAGGCGCCCGCCTGGTCGAGGGGGTGCCGTCTCATCCCGCCATCCAATCCTCAGTATTCCTACTTGATAGGTAGGAAGAGTGGACTAGGAAGTGGATGGCGTCAAGCGCCAGTCGGGGTTTCGGGCGGACTTGCCTTCGGGCCGGCTGCCCCTGTCACCGCCGCCATGTTGAACACCGCGTCCCGCGCGGGAAGGCCCCGACGCGCTAGGGTCGACGCGTGGCGGCGCGGAGATCCAGAATTCCAGCGACGAAGTACCCGGTGGAGCGCTTCACCCTCGACAACGGACTGCGGGTGGTGCTGACACCCGACCGCAGCGCCCCGGTGGTCGGGGTCGCGGTCGTCTACGACGTCGGCATCCGCTCCGAACCGGAGGGGCGCACCGGCTTCGCCCACCTCTTCGAGCACCTGATGTTCCAGGGCTCGGAGAACCTGGAGAAGCTGGCCCACTTCCGGCACGTGCAGGGCGCCGGAGGCACCTTCAACGGCTCCACCCACCTGGACTACACCGACTACTACGAGTACCTCCCGGCGAACGCGCTGGAACGCGCGCTCTTCCTGGAGGCCGACCGGATGCGCGGTCCCCGGCTGACCGAAGAGAACCTGCGCAACCAGGTCGACGTGGTCAAGGAGGAGATCCGGGTCAACGTGCTCAACCGCCCGTACGGCGGCTTCCCCTGGCTGACCCTGTCGCCGGTGGTCTTCGACACCTACCCCAACGCGCACGACGGGTACGGCTCCTTCGACGACCTGGAGTCGGCGACGGTGGACGAGGCGGTCGACTTCTTCCAGCGCTACTACGCCAGCGGCAACGCCGTCCTGGCGGTCAGCGGGGACCTCGACGTGGCCGAGGCCACCGCGCTGGTCGAGCGGCACTTCGGCGACGTGCCGGCCCGGCCCGCCCCGGACCGGCCCGACTTCGGTGAACCCGACCTGACCGTCGAGCGGCGCAGCGCGTACACCGACAAGCTGGCCCCGATGCCGGCGGTGGCGAGCGCCTGGCGGGTGCCCGACCCGATCACCGATGTCGCCGGCTACCTGGCGTACGTGGTGCTCGCCGAGGTGCTCACCGACGGCGACGCGTCCCGGCTGGTCGAGCGGTTGGTGCAACGGGACCGGACGGTCACCAGCATCGGTGGGTACCTCGGCTTCATGGGCGACCCGTTCGACGTCCGGGATCCCACCGTCCTGGTGCTCCAGCACCACCTGCCGCCCGGCGGCGACGTGGACAAGGTCCTGCGTACCGTCGACGAGGAACTGGACCGGCTGGCCAGCGACGGGCTCACCGAGGGCGAGCTGGCCCGGACCCAGGCCCGGATGGCGACCCACCTGCTGCGCGACACCGACGCGGTGCTCGGCCGGGCGCTGCGGATGGCGGTCCTGGAACAGCAGCGCGGCGAGCCCGGCCTGCTCAACGACCTGCCCCGGCTCGTCGGCGAGGTCACCGAGGAGCAGGTCCGCACCGCTGCCGCCACCCTGCGGCCCGAACGCCGCGCGTCGATCGAGGTCATTCCCGGAGGTGCCCGGTGACGACGGAGACCACGACCCGGACGCTGCCGCCGCTCGGCCCGGTACGCCGGCTGAAGCTGCCCCGTCAGGTCGAGCGGACGCTCGACAACGGGCTCACCGTCATCGTGGTGCGCCGACCGGCGGTGCCCCTGGTGGAACTGCGGCTCGGGGTGCCGTTCGGCCGTGCCCACCTGGCCCGGGGCACCCTGCTCGCGCAGACCCTGCTCGCCGGCACGGCGGCGATGTCCAGCAACCGGATCGCCGCCGAGTTGCAGGCGGTCGGCGGCGGGCTCTCCGCCGGGGTCGACCCGGATCGGCTGATGGTCTCCGGGTTCGGCCTGGTCACCGGCCTGGACCGGATGCTGGAGATCCTCGCCGACGTGCTGACCGGGGCGACGTTCCCTGCCGACGAGGTGGCCACCGAGCGGGCGCACACGGTCGACCGGATCGAGATGGCGCAGAGCCAGCCGGCGCACCTGGCCCGGGTCGCGCTGCTGAGGCGGATCTACGGCCGCCACCCGTACGCGGTGCAGACCCCCGAGCCGGATCAGCTCCGCGCGGTCCGGCCGGCGGCGCTGCGCCGGCTGCACGCCGAACGGGTGCACCCGCAGGGCGCGGTGCTGGTGCTGGTCGGTGACGTGCAGCCGGAACGGGCGCTGGACGCCGCCGAGCGGGCCCTCGCCGGTTGGCGGGGGGACGGCCAGCCGGTCGAGCTGCCGTCGACGCCGCCGCTGGAGCCGGGGCCGCTCCGGCTGGTGGACCGGCCCGGCTCGGTGCAGTCGTCGCTGCGGGTCGCGTTGCCGGCGGTCCCCCGCACCCACCCGGACCACGCCGCCCTGCAACTGGCCAACCTGGTCTTCGGCGGCTACTTCTCGTCCCGCTGGGTGGAGAACATCCGCGAGGACAAGGGCTACACGTACGGGCCGCACTCGGTGGTGGAGCACTCGGCCGCTGGTTCGGTGCTGGTCGCCAGCGCCGACGTGGCCACCGAGGTGACCGGGCCGGCCCTGCTGGAGACGGTCTACGAACTGGGTCGGCTCGCCTCGCTCCCGCCCGGGGAGGAGGAGCTGGAACAGGCCCGCCGGTACGCGCTGGGCAGCCTCCAGCTCGGCATGGCGACCCAGGCCGGCCTTGCCTCGCTGACCAGCGCGTACGCCGGAAGCGGACTGCGCCTGGACTTCCTCGCCGAGCACGCCGCCCGGTTGGCGAAGGCGACCGCCGACGACGTCGCCGAGGCGGCGGCCCGCTACCTCGCCCCCGCCCAGGCGGTCACCGTCGTGCTCGGCGACGCCGAGCGGATCGCGCCGGGGCTGGCGGTGCTCGGCCCGGTGGAGACAGCGCCGGCCTCGACATGACCCGTACCGGGGGAGCCGGGGCCGGTCCGGCGTTGCCGCCGCTCGCCCGGGCGGTCCTGGACCGGGCGGCCCACCGGCGTACCGAACCGGACTGGCTGGCCGGGGCTTGGCGGCGAGGTCGGGTGCTGGTGGTGGACACCACCAGCGCCGGCGGCCGGACCCTGGTGACCACGGACGGCGACCCGCCCGCGCTGCGGTTGCTCGACCCCGGGCAGGTGCCGGACGCGCCGCCGATGTTCCTCGGCGTCGGCGCGGACGGGGTGCCGATCTTCGCGGTGGACGCGGCCCTGCCCACGGTCCCCGGCACCCGGGGGGCGTCCCTGCGGGACGTCGGGCACCTGCTCGACGACCGGGACGCCGGCCTGTTCATCACGGCGATCGCGCTGGCCAACTGGCACGTGCGGCACGGCTTCTCGGCAGTGACCGGTGAGCCGACCGTCCCGGACGAGGGCGGCTGGTCCCGGATAGACGCGCAGGGCGACCGGGTCTGGCCGCGGACCGATCCGGCGATGATCGTGCTGGTGCACGACGGGGTGTCCGGCCCGGCCGGCCGCTGCCTGCTCGGTAACAACGCGACCTGGCCGGCGACCCCCGGCGGGCGCCGCTTCTCCTGCCTCGCCGGCTACGTCGAGCCGGGCGAGTCGGCGGAGGCCGCTGTCGCCCGCGAGGTCACCGAGGAGGTCGGTCTCACCGTCTCCGGGATCCGGTACGCCGGCAGCCAGCCCTGGCCGTTCCCCGGTTCGCTGATGCTGGGCTTCCTGGCCGCCGCCGACCCGGCACAGCCACTGCGCCTCGACCCGGCCGAGATCGCCCACGCCCGCTGGTTCTCCCGCCGGGAGATCGCCGAGGCGGTCGCCGGTGGTGCGGTGGACGTGGGGGACGGGTCGCGCCTGGTGCTGCCGCCGCCGTTGTCGATCGCGCACTTCCTGGTCGGACACTGGCTGGACGCGGCCACCGGAGAGGCTCGTCTTGGCCCGTGACCGTCGTTGCCGCGACGGTCACGGGCCAAGAACTGGCACCGTCGGGGTCGGTGGTGGCGTGGAGCACGGCGGGGGAGCGCCGTCCGGCCGCGACGGGCGTCGGTGCGGTCTAGGTGGTGGTGCGGCCCCGACGGGCGGGGCGGGTGGCGCGGGACGCGACGACTGGCAGCACCTTGACCCGTTGCCGGCCGGCGCGGACCCGGCCCACCGAGGCGAGCGCCCGGGCCAGCCGCAGGGCGGCGTCCCGGTCGTCGGCGTGCAGGACCTGGCGGCGCGGTTCGGGCGTGGTGGTCTCGTCGCGGAGCCGGCCGCCGGAGGACCAGGCGGCAGCGAGGTCGGCGTCGTCTGCGGTACGGATGTCGGTCCGGACGATCAGGAACCGCATGGGTGTCTCCCGATGCACTGACGGAGTCGTGGTGCGGACGGGGTGCGAGCGTGAGGTGGAACTTTCACGTGAACTCTCGCCGTCATGTTACGCCGACGTTGCGTCCCGGCAAGGGAAACACCGCCCT
Source organism: Micromonospora pallida (assembly GCF_900090325.1). Lineage (NCBI taxonomy): Bacteria > Bacillati > Actinomycetota > Actinomycetes > Micromonosporales > Micromonosporaceae > Micromonospora > Micromonospora pallida. The sequence goes on from NZ_FMHW01000002.1 coordinate 7,059,547, forward strand.
TGACGCGCGTACCGACTGATCGGCGGATGTCGCTCTGGCCCGCCGGTCGGTCCGGGGCAGACGCCAGGGCCGCCGGTCCGTGACGGATACCGGCGGCCCTGTGACTTTCGACGGTTGTCAGGCGAGATCGAACTCCCCGTTGCGGGCGCCGGTCAGGAAGTTCCGCCACTGCTCCCGACGGAACAGCAGCACCGGCCCACCGCGGTCCTTGCTGTCCCGCAGGGCCACGGCGGCCGGTAGCGGGGCGACCTCGACGCAGTTGGAGAGCTGGCTCCGTGTGCTGGTGCGCCACGCGGCGCCGGTGAGCTCGTCGGTGCCGACGGAGAGGGGGTTGGGGACGTGGTTCATGGCTTTGGCTCCTGCTCGTGTGCTCCGATGGGACGAGTGGTCGGGCCGGCTCCGGTACGGCGGAGCCCCGGTCACCGCCCCGTCAGTCGCCCGGAGACGCCGCGACGTTGGGCCGGTGCCGGTGGCGACCCGTACGCCGCCGTGGGCGGTGCCGCCGTCTCGGTCGTTCGTCCGGCCATCTCGGTCAGCCAGTCGAGGGAATCCGATGGGGAGCGCGCCGCCGCGCTTAGCCACTCGAAGACCATTTTATAGCGATTCAGGGCATTTGCGTCATGTGACACGACGTCGGTGAAGCCCCCTTCGATCGCCAGCGCCTCCGGGTCCGCCGGGTCCGGGAAGCGGTAGAGCGAGAAGGCGGTCGGGGGGAGGTACCAGTCGCCGATGGTGGCGTCGCGGGGGAGCACCAGGATCGTCACGTTCGGACACGCGGCCAGCTCGCAGAGCTGGCCGAGCTGCTCCCGGATCACCTCCGGCGGTCCGGCCCGCCGGCCCAGGGCCCCCTCCTCGAGCACCGCCGTGTAGCGGGGCGCGTCGGTCGGCCGCAACAGCGCCTGCCGGGCCAGTCGCGCGTCCACCTCGGTCTCGATGCCCTGCGGGTCGGCGTCCTCGTCGGTCAGCCGGGTCGAGGCGATCCGGACCCGGGCGTACGCGGCGGTCTGGAGCAGGCCCGGCACCAGGACCGGGTTGTACTCGCGGATCTCCGCGCAGCCCGCCTCCAACTCGGCGTAGCTGCGCTGCTGCTCGGTCATCGCCCCGTACGACTTCAGCCAGGCCCGGATGTCCCCCGCCTCCCGGGTGATGGCGGTCAGCTCCGCGCGGGTCTCGTCGTCCGCGCCGTACAGGTCGAGCAGGGCGAGAATGTCCTTCGGATCAGGCCGGCTGCGGCCGTTCTCCAGGCGGGAGAGCTTGGACGCCGAGGCCCAGCCAACCCGCTCGATGACCTGTTCCCCGGTGAGGCTGGACGCCTCACGCAGGCTGCGTAGTTCGGTGCCGAGCCGGCGTCGTCGCAGGATCGGGCTGGGTACGGCAGGAGGCACGTCGACCTCTTCTCCGTCGGGCCGTCGCGGACGCGACGGTAACTGTATGAGACTGGCCCCCCACGGTCAGTATGGCCGTCGCGCCCCCGACCCGACGTCCCGCGACCGGCGTGTCTCGAAAAGGAGACGTCGGTACGACTCCGCCCGCCCCCGCGACCCGGTCCGGATCCCCTGACCGGCCCCCCACCCTCCTGCGGAAGGATCCCGATGCACACCGTCCTGCGCCGCCCCGACTTCCGACTGCTCTTCGGTGCCCTGTTGGCGAGCATGACCGCCGAGTCGATCCTGGTGCTCGCCCTGGCGATCTGGGTGAAGGACCTGACCGGGTCCGACCGGATGGCCGCCTCGGTGATCTTCTCGGTGGTCGCGCCGAGGATCCTCGCCCCGCTGGTGGGCTGGGTCGTCGACCGGTACCGCCGCCGCCCCTCCTTCGTCGCCGCGAACGTGGTCACCGCCGCGTTGCTCACCCCGCTGCTGACCGTCCGGGACTCCGGCGACGTGTGGATCGTCTACCTGGTCGGCGCGTTCTACGGCCTGTCGTCCATCGCGCTCGGCGCGGCGCTCAGCGGGCTGCTGCGTACCCTGCTCCCGCTCGACCTGCTGGCCGAGGCGAACGCGGCCATGCAGACCGTACGCCAGAGCCTGCGGCTGGGCGGTCCGCTGGTCGGGGCGGCGCTCTACGCCGCCGTCGGCGGCTGGGCGCTCACCGTCATCGGCGTCACCGGCTTCGTCACCGCCGCCGCCGTGGCGGGCCTGCTCCGGGTGGTCGAGCCCACCCGTCCGCAGCGGCTGGCGCGCAGCCTGACCGAACTGGGGGCCGGGCTGCGTCACCTCGGCGCCGAGCCGCTGCTGCGGCGGGCCCTGCTCGGGTACGGGGTGGCCGCGCTGGTGATCGGGTTCAGCGAGGCACTGCTCTTCGCCTACGTCGAACACGGGCTGGGTCGGCCGCCCGCCTTCGTGGGCGTCCTGTTCAGCGTGCAGGGGGTGGGTGGACTGGCCGGCGCGCTGCTCTCCCCGGCCGTGGTACGCCGCTTCGGCGAGGTCGGCGCGCTCGCCGCCGGGGTGGGGCTGTTCGGGACGGCGGCGCTCACCCTGGCGTACCCGGGTCTGTGGCTCGCCGTGGCGGCGTTGCTGCTGGCCGGCCTGTCGCTCCCGCTGAGCTGGGTCGGACTGCACACGCTGGTGCAGCGGCGGACCGAACCCGGGCTGATCGGTCGGGCGACCGCCGCGACGGACGCGCTGGTCAGCGGACCGCAGGCGATCTCCATCGGCACCGGAGCGGTGTTGGTGGCGGTGCTCGACTACCGGCTGCTCTTCGCCCTCGTCGGCGTGGTGATGCTGGCCGCCGCGGCGTACCTGTGGCGGGCCCGGCGGCTCGCCCCGGCACCGGCCGGATCGGTCCCGGCCGGGCCGGTGATCCCCGCTCCGCGTCGTCCGCTGTCCGGGCCGCGCCGCGCCCGGTCCGCCACCCGCGTCGAGCACGAGGTCGTCGTCCCGACCCGGCAGGACGGCTGACGACCACCTGACCGGCGCGCGGACCCGTCGGGATCGCCGACGGTGCCGACCGGTCGGCGCGGGGCGGGCCCACCGCCGCCCCGCGCCGGTGCGTCAGGCGTCGGCCAGGCTCGCGAGGTGCTGCTTGACCTGGTTGATCGAGGGGTTGGTGAGGGCGGAGCCGTCGGTGAAGCGGAGCGTCGGCACCGTCTGGTTGCCGCCGTTGACCTTCATGACGAACTCGGCCGCCGCCGTGTCCTGCTCGATGTCCACCACCTGGTACGCGATGCCCTCCCGGTCGAGCTGCGACTTCAGCCGGTGGCAGTAGCCGCACCACGGCGTGGAATACATCGTCAACATCAGTCAGAACCTCCATCGGGCCAGGGTCGGGCGGCTTCGCCCGCCAGGGTATCGGCTGTAACGCCCGGCGCGGCTGGGATGATTCCTCGTTGTGGGCGTGCACTCAGCGGCGGAACAGGTGCTGGCCGGGCTCGACCCCGAGCAGCGGACGGCGGTGACCGCGCCCGCCGGGCCGGTCTGCGTCCTGGCCGGCGCGGGCACCGGGAAGACCCGCGCGGTCACCTCCCGGATCGCCCACCGGGCGCTGACCGGGGCGATCTCGCCCCGGCACGTGCTCGCGGTGACCTTCACCGCGCGGGCCGCCGCCGAGATGCGTGCCCGGCTGACCGCGCTGGGCGTCGCCGGGGTGCAGGCACGCACCTTCCACGCCGCCGCGCTGCGCCAGATGCGCTACTTCGCCCCCCGCCTGCTGCACGGCCGGGAACTGCCCGAACTGCTGGACAGCAAGGTCCGGCTGGTCACCATGGCCGCCACCCGGGCCGGGCTGCGGACCGACCGGGCCGCCGCCCGCGACCTGGCCGGCGAGATCGAGTGGGCCAAGTCGTCCCTGGTTGAACCGGGCGAGTACGTCGTCGCCGCGGCCAAGGCGCAGCGCGAGACCCCGCACGAGCCGGCGAAGGTGGCCGAGGTCTTCACCGCGTACGAGACGGTCAAGCGGGCCAACGGCGTGATCGACTTCGAGGACCTGCTCCGGGCCGCCGTCTGGGGGATCGAGGAGCATCCGGACGTCGCCGAGCAGATCCGGGCCCAGTACCGGCACTTCGTGGTCGACGAGTACCAGGACGTCAACCCGTTGCAGCAGCGACTGCTGGACGCCTGGCTCGGCGGGCGGGACGACCTCACCGTGGTCGGGGACGCCAGCCAGACCATCTACTCGTTCACCGGCGCGACCTCGGCGTACCTGGTGGACTTCCCGCGTCGGCACCGGGGGGCGGTGGTGGTCCGGCTGGTCCGCGACTACCGCTCCACCCCGCAGGTGGTGGGGCTGGCCAACGCGGTGATCGCCCAGGCGCGCGGCACCGAGGCCCGGCTCCGGCTGGAACTGGTCGGGCAGCGTCCCACCGGCCCCGAGCCGGAGCTGCGGATCTTCACCGACGAGCCGGCTGAGGCGGCGGCGGTCGCCGCGCGCTGCCGGCAGCTCGTCGCCGCCGGCACCCCGGCCCGGGAGATCGCCGTGCTGTTCCGCACCAACGCGCAGTCCGAGGCGTACGAGGAGGCGCTCACCGAGGTCGGGGTCCCGTACGTGGTGCAGGGCGCGGAACGTTTCTTCGAGCGGGTCGAGGTACGCCAGGCGATGGTGGCGCTGCGCGCCGCCACCCGGTCGATCCCGGGCGAGACGCCGCTGCCGGCCGCCGTGGTCGAGGCGCTCGCCGGCGTCGGCTGGGCACCGGACACGCCCCCGGCCGGCGGCGCGGCCCGGGAACGGTGGGAGGCGCTCGCCGCGCTGGTCCAGCTCGCCGAGGAGTACGCGGCGACCCCGCCGGTGCTGCCCATCGGCGAGGCGGCGACGGTGGAACGGCCGGTCACCCTCACCGACTTCACCGAGGAACTGCACCGGCGGGCCGCCCAGCAGCACGTGCCCACCGTCGAGGGGGTCACCCTGGCCTCGCTGCACTCGGCCAAGGGGCTGGAGTGGGACGCCGTCTTCCTGGTCGGGCTCGCCGAGGGCACCCTGCCGACCGGGTACGCCAAGACCGCCGAGCAGGTGGAGGAGGAGCGGCGGCTGCTCTACGTCGGGATCACCCGGGCCCGTCAGTCGCTCTGGTTGTCGTACGCCTCGGCGCGCTCGCCGGGTGGGCGGAACCGGCGTCCCTCGCGCTTCCTGCCGCAGCTCGACCGCTCAGGTGGCACCGAACGGGCCGGCGGCGGCGGTACGGTCCGGCGCGGCGAGCGCCGCCGGAACCTGGTGGTCTCCTGCCGGATCTGCGGGGCGACGCTGCTCGCCGGGGCGGACCGTAAGCTCGGCCGCTGTCCGACCTGTCCGTCCGACGTGGACGAGGAGCTGCTGGAACGGCTCCGGGACTGGCGGCAGCGGGTGGCCGGGACGCAGCGGGTGCCGGCGTACGTGGTCTTCACCGACGCGACCCTGACCGCGCTGGCCGAGCGGCGGCCGGAGCGCCCCGAGGAGTTGATAGCCATTGCCGGTATCGGCCCCCGCAAGCTGGGCCTATACGGCGAATCCGTGCTGGCCCTGGTGGGTGGTGCGACGGTCGACGCGGTCTGCCCGGAAGAAAGTTTGGAAAACCCGTCGTAATTCGTTTGCCCTCGCCCCAGGAGGCGGCATAGCCTCAGGACACACCTCGCGCGCGGCCCATCGTGGCTGCTCACGGGGGATGAACCGAGTCGATTAACGAGCGAACACATGGAGGAGGTGGCACCGATGGAGAGCTTCGTCTACGAGCGCCCGGCGGCGCTGCCCGCCGTCCTCGCTCCGCTGTCGGCTGCCTGGGCCGCCCTGACCGTTGGGCTCCCAGTTCCGCAGGCGCACCAGACCCAGGATCAGGCCGAGCTGGTCCTGACCGTCGCGCCGAATGGAATTGAGGGGATCAGTGGCTTCACGGGCAAGGGTGTCGAAACCGCCATGAAGCGGCGGCTGGACGTCCGCGGTGTTCCACCTCGAGGGAGACCGGTCTGATCATCAGACCACCGGCTCACCTCGAGGCCGCGGAACCCGCTACCGGGATCCGCGGCCTCAGTTTTTTGTCCCGCCGAAGAACGTCGGAAACGCGATCCACGAGATCGAAGTGAGAGAGAGGTGACCGGGCGATGAGTCTGGCGTTGGCCCCGTTCGACGCGAACGTCGAGCTGGAGGCGAACCTGCCCTGCCGGAAGTTCGACCCCGACCTGTGGTTCTCCGACTCGCCCACCGAGCTGGAAGTGGCCAAGTCGCTCTGCGGGGACTGCCCGCTGCGCGTCGAGTGCCTCGCCGGCGCGGCGGAGCGGGCCGAGCCGTGGGGTGTCTGGGGCGGCGAAATCTTCGAGCGTGGCGCGGTCGTCCCGCGCAAGCGGCCCCGTGGTCGCCCGCGCAAGGAGGACGTCGCCCGGGACGCCGCGCTCCGGGTCGAGGCCGAGGCGCGACTGGCGGCCACCGGGCTGGCCACGTCCCGCAACACGGTCCGGCTGGCGGCCTGACATGAACCCGATCCGCGCTCGCGCCGGTGTCGCACCGGCCAGCAAATTGATCAACCCGAACGTCCGTTACGGAGTTACTGAGATGCAACTACTTCAAGAAGCGTTGTCCCGGGCTCGAATGCGTCGGCCTCAGGCCGGTCGTACCACCACGAGCACTGAGGCAACCCGATCCGCCCGTACCGTCGCCATGGCCAGCCGTCAGCGATCGGCCCGCGAGTTGGGCGTTCTGTAACCACCATGAACCGCGGGGGCGGTCGGGCCGGTGCCGGCCCGACCGCCCCCGCGTGGCGTTCCGCCCCCGCTGGCGCGAAGCCGGGGAGCCGGCATTCTCGGCCCCACCGGCGCATGGCTGGGGAGCCGGCATTCTCGGCCTCACCGGCGTGTAGCCGGGGAGCCGGCGTTCTCAGCTCCACCGGCGCGGAGCTGGTGTTCTCAGCCCGCTGGCGCGAAGCCGGGGAGCCAGCGTTCGAGGATTCCCCGGTAGGGGGCCTTCGCCTCCAGTTGGCAGAGCACCCCGATGGAGCCGAGCGTCACCCGGTGGATGAGCAGGTACGACGGGGGCAGGTTGAGCTGCCGGCCCAACTGGTAGGCCGACGACCGGGGGCTGGCGATCCGGGCCGCCTCGGCGCGAAGCCAGGCCCGGGTGAACTGGAACTCCTCGGTCGCCACCGGTGCCAGCATCGGCTGGACGAAGTCCAGCACCGCCTGCGCGTCGATCGGCTCGTCGGCGGGGACGAAGCCCTCGACCCGCAGCCCCTCCACCACCGCCTCGGCCTCGCCGCGCAGGGCCAACCCGGCCAGCCGGCCGATCGGCTCCGGCGTACCCTCCGGCATCCGGGCCACCGCGCCGAAGTCGATCACACCGAGCCGGCCGTCGGGCAGCATCCGGAAGTTGCCCGGGTGCGGGTCGGCGTGCAGCAGCCCGGCCCGGGCCGGGGCGGAGAGGTGCAGGACGGCCATCAACCGGCCCGCCTCGTCGCGCTCCTCCGGAGTGCCCTCGCGGATGATCTGCGCCAGCGGGGTGCCCGCCACCCACTCGGTGACCAACACCCGGGGGGCGGCGGCGACCACCGCCGGGATGAAGATCTCCGGGTCGTCCGCGTACGCCGCCGCGAACGCCCGCTGTGACTCGGCCTCCAGCTCGTAGTCGAGTTCCTCGGTGATCCGCTCCCGCAGCTCGGCGAGGAGCGGTTTGACGTCCAGGCCGGGCTGGATCGCCCGGAACATGCCACCCAGCCGGGAGAGCTGTTTCAGGTCGGCCAGGAGGGCGTCCCCGGCGCCCGGGTACTGGATCTTGACAGCGACCGGACGCCCGGTCGGCGCGGCCGACTTCCGCCGTCCGGTGGTCGCCTCCCGCCAGACCGCCCGGTGCACCTGGCCGATGCTGGCCGCGGCGGCGGGGGTGTCGTCGAACTCCAGGAACCGGTTCCGCCAGTCCGGTCCGAGCTGCTCGGCGAGCACCCGGTGCACGGTGGCCGCGGGCAGCGGCGGAGCCGCCTCCTGCAACTTGGTCAGCGCCTGCCGGTACGGCGCGGCGACCTCCTCCGGCAGGGCGGCCTCGAACACCGACAGCGCCTGGCCGAACTTCATCGCCCCGCCCTTGAGCTGCCCGAGCACGCTGAACAACTGCTCGGCTGTTCGTTGCTGGATCTCGGCGGAGATCACCTCGGAGGCCAGCCCGGTGACGCGCTTTCCCATGCCGAGGACGGTCCGTCCGGCGAAGCCGAGCGGCAGTGCGGCGAGCTTGGCGGTCCGGGACACGGCCCGGCGCGGGATATCCGTCACCCGGCCATTGTTACTGACCGAGCCGCCTCGGTGCTGCTCTGCTGCCGGGCCCGAGGTAGTGGGGTGGGTCTCGCGCTGGCGACGGGCCCGGTCGCCGGCGCCGCGCGCCTCGCTCGCCGGACGGAGTGACCGCAGCCGCAGTCGGGGTGTGGCGGCCAGAACCGCCGCCCGAACCGGCCGGCGCCGGCAACCTCGATCGCCGCGCCGACGGTCTCGGGAACCCCGCCGTCGACGTGGCTGAGCGACTCCGCCGTGGCCAGGGCGACGGCGGCGAGGAGGGTGGCGACCCCGCAGGCCGGGGCCGGATCGTCGCCGGCGAGCTGGGCGGCGAGCGCCGGCCAGGCCGGGTCGCGGTCCAACCGGTGCAGGTCGAGACAGTTGAGGCACGGTCCGACCGGGGGCCGGACCAGGGGACCGATCACCGGTACGCCGTCGCGGAGCGCGAGCATCAGGTGTGGCTGCCGACGGCGGGCGAACCCGGCGGCGAGCAGTGCGGCCGGTCGGTCGACGCCCACCTGGACCACCAGGTCGGCCCGGCGGCGCCGGACCGGACGGGTGACCGTGCTGGCCGCGGTACGGGCGATCGCGTCCGCCACCGCCTCGGCGGTGTGCCGGCCGACATCCGTGGGCAGAAGCCCGGCGCCGACCAGATCCGCCGGGCGCACCCGGCCGCCCAGGTCGGGCTCGACGTGCCCGACGCCAGCCTGGGCCAGGGCCACGGCGACCGGCCCGCCGAGCCGTCCCCCGCCGCTGACCACGACCCGGGCGGCCCGGCGACGCCGGAGCACCTGGGCCGGAGTGCCGGGCAGGTCGGCGGCGTTGAGGGCGAGCGCGTCCGCCTCGTCGGTCAGCCGGGCCCGGTCCGGGTCGGCGAGACCGGTGGGGAGCAGGGTGTGCGCGGCGACCACCAGCCCGGCGGCCCGGAGCGTCTCCAGCAGGCTGCGCGCGTCGTCGCGGTCGACGCGGATCCGGGTGGCGTGGTCGAGGATGTGCCGCTCGCTGTGCGCGCCGTCGAGCAGGTCGAGCAGCCGGACGGCGCGCGGGTTGGCCACCTCGAGCAGGACGGCCCGGCCGGGATCGAGGCCGAGCTGCAGCGTGTGACGGTCGCGCCAGAGTCGGGTGAGTCCGGGCAGCAGCGTCGGCCGGGGAAGTGTGGCATGGGTCATGGTGACCAATGGTGACCGTGTCCAGACCATCCGTCGATCGTTGTCCACAGCCCGACGGCGTTCTCTCCAGGGTTATCCACAACCCGCTGGCGGGTTTTCCACAACCGGCGGGTAACCATCTTGGTCACCGGACGGTCACAACGGGGAGGAGGCGGCCCCACAGCGTCGCCCCCTCCCCGGTCGGTCTGACGGTCAGACCTTCGCCTTGCCGAGAATCCGGTTCACTGTTGTGCCGCAGACCGGGCACTTGCCCTTGGCCATGTTCATGCCGGTCTTGGAAACCTCGACCTTGCCTTCGAAGTCGCGCTTCTCCTTGCACTTGACGCAGTAACCGTTGTAGGTCTGGGCCTGGTCGGCCACGGTGCCCTCCTCGTCTCGTCCGCCGGTTCGATGCCGGCGGCTGCCCGGCGGCGGGCCTCGGGGGCACCGGCGCTGGGATCTTCTGCGCGGTCACGCTCGTGACCGCTGGTCCGGCGGACCCTACCCAGGTGTGGGTGGTTCCATGTCAGCGATCTATCGACACTGTGAGCTAGTCGACGTCGAGAGTGTGCATGCCGAATTAGGTCGGATAAGTCAGTTTGGCGGGGACACGCCGGGTGAACCGTCCCGAAGTGGTCGACGGGCACCCCCGGTGCCGCCGTCCCAGGGAAGATCACCTAACGTGGAAAGGTCCGGGTCAAGGCCAGCCCGGCGACCCGCCACCGAGGGTGATCGGCGCGCCGTCCGGAGTCGGGTGGCGGCCTGCCGGATGGGCCCGCAAACATTTTTTTTCGGACTGGACGCCATCAACCTGGAGTTTCCGGGCGCGTGTCGGTGGGTTGACCCTTGCGGACCCCTGGTCAGAACGCATTAGCTTTCCCATGTGACCGGCACCCGAGGCTGCGCGGGCCAGTGATGGCAGGCGCGCGGAAACCCGTCGTCGAAGTGCGGCGCAGTCAGCGTCGGCGACGTACGGTGTCCGCGTACCGGGACGGGGAACGGGTGGTCGTCCTCATCCCGGACCAGTTCTCCCGGGCCGAAGAGACCGAGTGGGTCGACCGGATGCTCGCCCGGCTCGCGGCGCGCGAGGACAGGCCGGCCCGGAGCGACGCCGAACTGCTCCAACGAGCCCACCGGCTGATCGGCCTCTACCTGCCGGAGCACCGTCGGGCAGCGGTCCCCGCGAGCGTCCGGTGGGTGACCAACCAGAACGGCCGCTGGGGTTCGTGCACACCGGCCGACCGGACCATCCGCCTCTCGCACCGACTTCAGGACATGCCCGACTGGGTGATCGACTACGTCCTCCTGCACGAGCTGGCCCATCTCATCGTGCCGAGCCACAACGCCTCGTTCTGGGCCCTGGTCTGCCGCTACCCGAAGGCCGAGCGGGCCCGTGGCTACCTCGAGGGAATCGCGTCGGTGGCCGGCGGGCCGCTCACCGACTGAACCGACCCGCCGCCGGACCGTTGCCGACCCGCCGCCGGGACGCTGCCGACAGGGCTGACCCGCCGCCGGGCCGCTGCCGGGCCGCTGTTGCGGGGTCGCCGCCGTCCACGGCGCGGACGGCCCGAGCGGGGGAGGTTAGGGTCGGGTCGTGACCCGACGAGTGGTGGTGGCGTTGCTCGCCCCGGTGGCCTGGTCGCCGCCGGGCATCGACCCGGCGGACTGGCGACATGCCCTGGCCGAGGACGTGGTGGACCTCCTCGCCACCCTCCAGGAGGTCGAGACGGCGGTCGCGGTGACGCCTGCGGACCGGTCGCTGGCCGACGCGGTGGTCTGGCCCGGCACCCCGGTCGTCGAGGTGCCGGCACCGACCGTCGACGCGGTTCTCGCCGCGCTGGACGGGTACGACCAGGCCGCCGTGATCGCGGCCGACGCGCCGGACCTGCCAGGGCTCACCGTGGGCAAGCTGCTGCGTCCGTTGACCACCCGGCCCGTCGCGGTGGCTCCGGCCGAGGGGACCGGACCGGGGCTGCTCGGCCTCGCCGCCCGGCTCCCCGCGCCGGCGTGGCTGCCGGCGGTCGACCTGGACACCGCGCTGCCCACCGCGATCCGGGCCGCCGCCCCCCGTCCCGCCGACCTCGCGGTCACCGCCGCCTGGCGACGGGTACGCGGCCCGGCCGACTTCGCCACCCTCGACCCGGCGGTGGAGGGGTGGGAGGCGACCCGGGCGCTGCTCGCAACCGGCCACCTCTCCGTCTGACCGCATCACTGCCTGAACGCCCTGCGGCCACACCGCCTCACCGTCCTGGCGCCCACCGCCCAGGTGGTAGCAGGGGTCCCCTGCTCATCAAAAAACGACTGCAGGGGTCCCCTGCTACCACGCAGCGGGGCGCGCCGGTCGGCGGAAGCGGGACGCGGACGAGGTGATCGGGCTGGTCAGGACCGGTCGGTGTCCTGCGGGGGCGTGCCGTCGCCGCCCGGCGGCTGCTCCTCCGGGCCGCCCGGCTCCGCCGCGCCGCCCGGGGCGGCGAGGAACTCCTCCAGCTCGCCGAAGTCGAGCTGGGAACGGGCGAAGGCCTCCGGGTCGGCGAAGTCCTCGCCCGAGGGGAGCAGGTCCGGGTGGCCCCACACGGCGTCCCGGCCGGCGATCCCCCGGTGCTCGGTCAGCGCCGACCAGAGCGCCGCCGCCTCGCGCAGCCGGCGCGGCCGCAGCTCCAGGCCGACCAGGGCGGCGAAGGTCTGCTCGGCGGGCCCGCCGGCCGCCCGCCGCCGGCGGAACGCCTCACCGAGGGCGACCACGTTCGGCAGTCGCCCGCCGGCCGCGTTGTCCACCACGTGGCAGACCCAACCTTCGACCAGGGCGAGGGCGGTCTCCAACCGGGCCAGGGACGCCTTCTGCGCCGGGGTGTCCTCCGGCGTGAAGATGCCCTCCAGGGCGATCGCCCGCATCGACTCCGGGTCGGTCGGGTCGACCCGGCCCATCGCCTCCTCGATCGCCTCCCGGTTGACCCGGATCCCGGCGGCGTACGTCTCGACGGAGCTGAGCACGTGCCCGCGCAGCCACGGGACGTGCTGGAAGAGGCGCTGGTGGGCGGCCTCGCGCAGGGCGACGTAGAGGCGTACCTCGTCCTCGGGCAGTTCCAGGCCCGAGCCGTACTGCTTGATGTTGGCCGGGATGAGCGCCGCCGTGCCGGCCGGGCCGAGCGGCAGGCCGATGTCGCCGGCGGAGAGCACCTCGGCGGCGAGCGACCCGAGTGCCTGCCCGAGCTGCCCGCCGAAGAGCGCCCCGCCCAGGGTGGCCACCATCGACTGCATCGGACCGAGCTGGGCCCGCGCCTCCGGCGGAACCAGGTCGCCCATCGCGCCGACCATCCGGCTGGCCACCGGGTCGCAGAGCTTGCGCCAGACGTCGAGGGTCTTGTAGATCCACTCGTTGCGGTTCCAGGCGACCGGGGTCTGGATGCCCGACGGCCACGACGAGACCGGCTCCAGCCACAGGTCGGCCAGGCGCAGGGCCTCCTCCACGGCGTTGCGCTCGTACGGCGTGACGGCCGGGTCGCCCGAGGCGGCGAGCTGGCTGGCCGCCACCTGACGGGCCAGGTCCCAGTTGACCGGACCGCTGCCCGGTGCCGAGAGCAGGTGCTGCAACTGGCTCATGAACTGCTGCAGTTGCGCGGGGTCGTTGGGGTCTGGTGGTTGCCCACCCGGGAGCGCGAAGCCAAACGGAATATCAGGCACGGGTCTACGGTACGCGCGGCGCGCCGCTGGTCGCCGCCACCGGCGTTGCGCTGAGGGCGAAGTCGCCGACCGCGGTACGGGCCCGGCGGCCGCGGTGACGGGCGGGCCGCGCCGGTCGGTTCGTCGGCCCCGGAGGACGCCACACCGGTCGGTACGCTCTGCCGCATGAGACGTCGCGGTGTCACGGTCCTGCTCGGTGCTCTGCTCACCACCCTGCTCAGCATCGGAGTGCTCGCGGCGCCGATCCCGTACGTGGTGCTCGGACCCGGGCCGACCGTCGACACCCTCGGCACGGAGAACGGGGAGGAGATCATCAAGGTCGACGGCCGGGAGACCTCCACCTCGGCGGGACAGCTCCGGCTGACCACCGTCGGCGTGCAGCCGTCGGTGAAACTGCGGTCGGCGATCGCCGGCTGGTTCTCGCCGGACCGGGCGGTGGTGCCCCGGGAGTTGGTCTACCCGCCGGGGCAGAGCCGGAAGCAGGTCGAGGAGCGTAACGCCGAGGAGTTCACCGCGTCGCAGACCAGCGCCGAGACGGCCGCGCTGCGGAAGCTGGGCTACCCGGTCCAGGTGGTGGTCCGGACGGTGAGCGCGGACGGCCCCTCGGCCGGCCAGCTCCAGGTCGGTGACCTGATCACTTCGGTCGACGGCGAGCCGGTCACCAGCGCGAACGGGTTGACCGGGCTGATCCGGGCGCGTCCGGCGGGCTCGCCGCTGGCCGTCGGCTACACCCGGGGCGGGGTCGCCGGCACGGCCACCGTGACCAGCCGGGAGCAGGACGGCCGGCCGCGCGTCGGCATCGAGATCGAGCAGCAGCAGCCGCACCCGTTCACTCTGGAGATCGACCTCGGGGACATCGGCGGGCCGAGCGCCGGGCTGATGTTCGCGTTGGGCATCGTGGACAAGCTGGATCCCGACGACCTCACCGGCGGCCGGATCATCGCGGGCACCGGCACCATCGACGACGAGGGCCAGGTCGGGCCGATCGGCGGCATTGCCCAGAAGCTGGTGGGCGCCAAGGAGGCCGGGGCCAAGGTGTTCCTGGTGCCGGCGGCGAACTGCGCCGAGGCGCTGGCCAACCCGCAGCCCGGGCTTCCGCTGCTGAAGGTGAGCAGCCTGGACGAGGCGCTGACCGCCCTGGAGACGCTGCGCGCCGGGGGCGAGCCGACCCGCTGCTGACTTCCGCCGGGGGGACCGGAGGTCGGTCGATCGAACCGTGACCGTCAGCGGCGTGACCTTGACCCGAGGTGTCCAGGAACACCACGTACTCTTGTGGCCTGGTCGGATCCGGTCACAACGAGCGTGCGGAGCCCAACAGTGGTCATGCGTAGCACCCCCCTGCCAAGGATGAGCCGACGCGGACGCGTCACGATCGGTGTCCTGATCGGGGTGTTCGTACTCTTCACCCTGCTGGGTTGGGGCGTACAGGCGTGGACGGACTGGCTCTGGTTCGACGAGGTCGACTACACCGAGGTCTTCACCGGCGTCCTGCTCACCCGGGTGCTGCTCTTCCTGGCCGTGGGCCTGGGCATGGCCGCAGTGATCGGCGTCAACCTGTGGCTGGCCCACCGGCTGCGCCCCGGGCTGCGGCCACACTCCGCCGAGCAGGCCACCCTTGAGCGGTACCGGATGGTCCTCGGGCCGCGGATCGGCACCTGGATCCTGGTCGTCAGCGCCGTGGTGGGCCTCTTCGCCGGGCTGTCGGCGCAGAGCCGGTGGAGCCAGTGGCTGCTCTTCCGTAACGGCGGGGACTTCGGTGTGAAGGACCCCGAGTTCGGGGTGGACGTCGGCTTCTACGTCTTCCAGTTGCCGTTCCTGCGCTACGTGCTCGGGGTGGGCTTCACCGCCGTGGTGCTGTCCGTGGTCGGCGCGCTGGCCGTGCACTACGTCTTCGGCGGCGTGCGCCTCCAAGGGGTCGGCGACCGGATGACCAACGCCGCGCGTGCCCACCTGACCACCCTGGTCGCGGTCTTCGTCCTGCTCAAGGCGGTCGCGTACGTGCTGGACCGGCGGGCGATGCTGCTGGAGTACAACGACAGCGCCAAGCTCTACGGCGCCGGGTACGCGGACGTCAACGCGCTGCTGCCGGCCAAGGAGATCCTCGCCTACATCTCGATCGTGGTGGCCATCGCGATCATCGTCTTCTCCAACGCGGTGATGCGGAACCTGGTCTGGCCGGGCATCTCGTTGGCCCTGCTCGGGGTCTCCGCGGTGGCGATCGGCGGCATCTACCCCTGGGCGGTGCAGACCTTCGAGGTCAAGCCGAGCGCCCGGGACAAGGAGGCCCCGTACATCCAACGCAGCATCGACGCCACCCGGGACGCGTTCGGGCTGACCGACGTCAAGGCCACGCCGTACGGGGCGAACAACCTCACCCCGCCGGCCACCCTGGCCACCGACAAGTCCGTGGTGCCGAACGCCCGGCTGCTCGACCCGCAGTTGGTCTCCGAGACGTACACCCAGTTGCAGCAGGTCCGGGGCTTCTACGACTTCGGCCCGAAGCTGGACATCGACCGGTACACGGTGGGCGGCCAGACCCAGGACTACGTGGTCGGCATGCGCGAGATCAACTACGGCGAGCTGACCGACCAGCAGAGCAACTGGATCAACCGGCACACCGTCTACACCCACGGCTTCGGGCTGGTCGGGGCCCCGGCCAACCAGGTGGTCTGCGGTGGCCAGCCGTTCTTCGTCTCCGGCTTCCTCGGCGAGAAGGAGCAGGAGCGCTGCTCCGCGCAGACCGACCAGATCCCGACCGAGCAGCCCCGGATCTACTACGGCGAGCGGATGACCGCCGACGACTACGCGATCGTCGGCTCCACCGACGAGGACCGGCACGCCGAGTTCGACCGGCCCACCCCGACCACCGGGGGCGAGCAGTACTACACCTACACCGGCTCGGGTGGGGTGGAGGTCGGTTCGTTCAGCCGCCGGCTGCTCTACGCGATCAAGGAGCAGGAGTCGAACTTCCTCCTCTCCGAGGCGGTCAACGACAACTCCAAGCTGCTCTACGTGCGTAACCCCCGGGACCGGGTGGAGAAGGTCGCCCCGTTCCTCACCATCGACGGCGACCCGTACCCGGCGGTGGTCGACGGACGGATCCAGTGGATCATCGACGCGTACACCACGTCGGCGACCTACCCGTACGCCGAGCGGGTCAACCTCCAGCAGGAGACCACCGACGAGCTGACCGGACGGGGCACCTTCCAGCTCGCCCGGGAGAACGTCAACTACATCCGCAACTCGGTGAAGGCCACCGTCGACGCGTACGACGGCACGGTCCGGCTCTACGAGTTCGACGACGCCGACCCGGTGCTGAAGGCGTGGAACAAGGCGTTCGGCGGTGACCTGGTGACGCCGAAGTCGGAGATCCCGGCCGAGCTTGCCGCGCACTTCCGCTACCCGGCGGACATGTTCAAGGTGCAGCGCAACCTGCTGACCAAGTTCCACGTCACCAACCCGGGCGACTTCTACTCCGGTCAGGACTTCTGGCAGGTGCCGAATGTCCCGGACGCCCCGGACAGTGGGCAGAAGCAGCCGCCGTACTACCTCTACACGCAGCTTCCGGAGCAGGACGCGCCGCGCTTCCAGCTCACCTCGGCGGTCACCCCGAACGGCCGACAGAACCTCGCCGCGCTGATCTCCGGGTCGTACGTCGACGGGAAGCCCCGGCTGGAGGTGCTGGAACTGCCGGACCAGACCCGGGTCTCCGGTCCGGTCCAGGTGCACCAGCAGATGACCAACAACGCCAACATCCGGCAGCAGCTCAACCTGCTCTCCTCCAACCAGGCCCAGGTGCAGTACGGCAACCTGCTCTCGCTGCCCTTCGGTAACGGGATGCTCTACGTCGAGCCGGTCTACGTGAAGAGCAACCAGCAGGACGCGTACCCGCTGTTGCAGAAGGTGCTGCTCTCCTACGGTGACGGCGGCTCGTACGTGGTGCTCGCCAACAACCTGGAAGAGGGCATCAAGCAGCTCGTCGAGCAGGGCAAACAGGCCGCCCCGGGCACCACCCCGCCGCCGGCCGGGGAAGGCGAGACTCCGCCCCCGCCGGCCGGCGGCAACGCTCCGCCGCTGACCGGGGAACTGGCCACGGCCGCCCAGCGGGTGCAGACCGCCATCGCCGAGGTCCGGGCCGCGCAGACCTCCGGTGACTTCGAGCGGTACGGCCGGGCGCTGAAGGCCCTGGACGAGGCGATCAACGCCTTCCAGCAGGCACAGCAGGCGGCCACCCCGGCCACCCCGGCACCCAGTGGCAGTCCGTCCGCGCCCGCGCCGAGCAGCGCTCCGTCCTCACCGGCACCGAGCCCGAGCGGCTGATCCGGTCGGTTGCCGGGGCCCGTCCTGCCGATCCGGTCGGAGGAGGGGCCCCGGTGACCACGGGGAGGGGCCCGTTTTGCGGGTCCGCGTCGGGTTGCGCTAAGGTTAGTGAGTCGACGCGGGGTGGAGCAGCTCGGTAGCTCGCTGGGCTCATAACCCAGAGGTCGCAGGTTCAAATCCTGTCCCCGCTACCACGACGGAACGGCCCTCCGGTAACCACCGGAGGGCCGTTCCGCTTTCTGTCCTCGTACGCCTCGCCCGAGATTTCCGGTGCCAAGGGCCGACGACGCGCAGACCGACACTCTGCGCACAGATGTCGTCAAGGCCGTCGACAACCGGCGCGGCATCGTGGCGAACATCGCCGGCACTGCCACCGAACACCGACGGCGGTGTCCACTCCTTCGAGGGCGGCCCCCGGCCCCCTCGTCGATCATGGAGTTGGGGCACCGCCCAAACCTCGCAATCGTCACCAACCATGGCACCACAACTCCATGATCGACGGGGCGCGGCGGGGCACGGCGGGGGGTGGCGGGGGGTGTGTGCCGGGGTGTCGTGTTTGGCGTGCGGTACGGCCGGTCCGGGGGCCGGGTGCGGGGTGCGGGGCGGGAATCGGCTTGGGGGTGGGGGTGTTGTACAGGGTTCACCCCCGAGCACCCCGACCGGCGTCATCATGCCGGCACCCCGGGGGCGTCGTGCCCGCTGGCCGATGCTCTGCACGCCGGCTTCCGAGCCTGGAATGCCGGCCGGCCTGCGGGTGTTGTATATGGCTGGCGCACCCCGTGCGGGCTGAGGCCCCGGGACAGGCGCCCAGAATCTTTCCCCCTTTTCGGCGTGTGGCGTCCCCGCGCCCGTGCCATCCCCCGTGACGGAAAGGCAGGACACCCCCATGACCACGCTGATCCGTAAGGCTGCTCTGACCGCTGCTGGTGCCGCTCTCGTCGGTGGCGCCCTGGCCGCCCCGGCCACTGCTTTCGCCGCCCCCGCCAGCACGCACACCCCGACCGCCTCGGTGACCACTGACCGCGGCCACGACCGTGACGGTGGTGGCAAGGGCGGTAAGGAGCTGCGGGTGCGGTACGAGGCTCAGCCGAACTTCTACTACTGCGGTCCCGCTGCGGCGCGTAACGCGCTCACCACGATGGACAAGAACGTCTCGCAGGACGACATGGCCCACGAGATGGGCACCACCGAGAACGGCACCGACAGCGCCCACCAGATCACCAAGGCGCTGAACGTCAAGGCGGGTAAGGACACCTTCCGCACGGTGGAGATCTCCAGCGCCAAGGCCGACGACGCGCAGACCGACACCCTGCGCAAGGATGTCGTCAAGGCCGTCGACAACGGTCACGGCATCGTGGCGAACATCGCTGGCACCGCCACCGACACTGAAGGCGGTGTCCACTCCTTCGAGGGCGGCCACTACATCAGCGTCGTGGGATACCGTGACGGCGGCGAGACCGTGAAGATCTCCGACTCCGCCAACCCGGACCAGTCCTCGTACTGGATCACCACCGACGCCCTCGCCGACTGGACCGCCACCCGCGGCTACTCCGCCTGACGAGAACAGCATGACCGGGCCGGCCCCCTGCGACAGGGGCCGGCCCGTTGTCGCACGTCCGGACCCACCCCCGCCCGTTCGGCGCGGTATGCCCGTACTGCCGCCGGCCGATCACGGTCCGGCACCCGAGCCGCCGTGCGGGCGGCACCGAACGGCTCGGCTCGGCACCGAACGCAGCGCCGAACGCCCGGTCCGGCACCCCGCCCGATACGGCCGGACGGAGTGCGATAGAGTGGTTCTACCGACGCGGGGTGGAGCAGCTCGGTAGCTCGCTGGGCTCATAACCCAGAGGTCGCAGGTTCAAATCCTGTCCCCGCTACCACGCAACGAGGGCCCTCGGAAACTGTCCGAGGGCCCTCGTTGTTTCCGTTCCCCGTGTCCTTCCCACGCGGCCCGGCGGGCCCGAGCGGCGTGCCCCGGATGGGGGCTCCGAGCCGCGCACACCTGGAAGGGGTCCCGAGCCGGCGTACCCCCGGACGCCCACCGGCTGCGATCGGCCACGCCGAAACTGGACGAGGCCGGTGGGGAGGGTGGGCCAGCCGGGGCGGCGATCGGGGTGCCGTTCTTGCCTGCCTCGGCGAGGATGGGGACATGTCTTCCTGGAACAGGTGGTGGGGCCGGCTCGGTGCCGTCCTCGGTGCGGTGGTGCTCTCCGTGTTCGTGCCGGTCGCCGCGTGGGCGTCCACCGGCCCGGGTGAGCTGGTCGTGGAGGCCGCGCGGCGGCGCTCCCGCGGCGGTGGTTTCGGCCTGGTCGGCCTGCTCTGCTGTCTCGTGGTGGTGGCAGTGGTGGTGCTGTTGCTGGTGCGCATGATGCGGGGCCGGCGCGGCCCGCGCTGAGGCTCGGCCGGGTGAGGGCGGGCGGCGACCCACCCGCCCGGTACCGCCGCGCCGGCTGGTCAGACGGCCCGGGAGATCGGGTCGCGGCCGGTCAGTCGGCTGGCGCGGCGGGCGGGTAGCCGGCCACTGCGCTAACCGGATGGTCAGACGGCCAGCGCGGCGGCGGCCTGCGCCATGAACCGCCAGGCGGCGGCCCGGATCGTCGACCGGCCGGACTGCATGCTCTCGGCGGCGGCGACCAGCAGGTGGCTGACATCGGCGTGCCCGGTGGGCGGCGGCGGGGGTGCGGCACCGAACGTGTCGGTGACGCCGAGTTCGAACGTCGCCGAGGCCCGGACCGCCGCGTCCCGGATGGTCGGCTCCACGAACTTGCGGATGTTGAGGTGCGGGCTCAGGCCACGGTCGTAACCGAGCACCCGGCCGGCCTCGACGTTCGTGGTCAGAAAATTGATCACGTCGGCCACCAGGTCCGGATGGCGGGTGCCCCGGAAACCGGCCCAGTACATCGACGCCCGGGCCCACTGCGCGGCCGCCGGGCCGGGGCAGCCGACGATGCCGAGTTCGTCGCGGCTGTGGCGCTGGAATTCGACCAGTTCGTTCGACCAGGCGAACGAGGCGGCGGTGTGCCCGGTGACCACGAGCTGTCGGGCCGGCCCGCCGCTGTTCGCCCGCCGTACCAGCGCCGCGCTCGGGGTGGCCCGGGCGGCCCGGGCCCGCTGCCACAGCTCGAACCAGTCGATCAGCTCGGGGGAGTCGAACCCGAGCTTGCGCCCCTGGTAGAACTCGCTGCCCCGGGACCGCAGCCAGAGCCAGAGGGCCCGGTGGTCACCGGAGGGATCCATGGTGCCGGCGACCCGTCCGTCGCTGGCCCGGGTCACCTCGGCCGCCCAGGTGAGGTACTCCGGGTAGCTCATCCCGGTGCGCGGGGCCGGTAGGTCCAGCCGGGCCAGCAGGTCCCGGTTGAAGACCAGGGCAGCCGCGTTCTGCGCGGCGGCCACCGCCATGGTGCGCCGCTCGACCTGGCCGTACCGGACCAGCCCGGCGGGCAGACCACGGAGGTCGAGCCGGCGGTCGGCCACGTAACCGGTCAGGTCCAGCAGGATGTCGCGGCGGGCGTACTCGGTGAGGAAGGCGTCGTCGATCTGGAACAGGTCCGGGACGTTGCCGCCCACCGCCTGGGTGGCGAGCCGCTCGTAGTAACCGTCGAGGCCCTGCCAGGTGACCCGGAAGGTCACCTGGGGGTTCTGGTCGGAGTAGAGCCGCAGCGCCCGCTCGGTCAGTTGGGCGCGGCGCGCGTTGCCCCACCAGAACACCGACAGCTCGACCGGCCCGCTCTCGGTCAGGGCCGCCGGTTCGCCCCGGCAGCCGGTCAGCCCGCCCGCCGCGACGACCGGCAGGCCGAGCAGACCGGCGAGCATCCGTCGTCGCCCCGGGTCGACGCCGGTGCGGCGGGTGGTCGGGTACGGGAGTGCGGGCACGGTCGACTCCTGGGGCGCCGGGTGGGATCGGCCCATTCACCCAGGTGACGTCAGCAGGTGTCAACGTCCGGCGGGACGGGACCTGCGGCCCGGAAAGCCAGTGTGTCGGGACGTGGGTCCTGGTGGCCGGTGCGGTCCCACGGGGGTGCGGTGCGGACGGACAGGAGACGGGGGCCGCTCCGTCTCGTGGTCTACTAGGCCGCGTGGAACTTCTGCACTCCGGCAAGGTACGGGACGTCTACGCCGACGGAGACGACCTCCTCCTGGTCGCCTCGGACCGCATCTCCGTCTACGACGTGGTGCTGCCCACCCCGGTCCCGGACAAGGGGCGACTGCTCACCGCGCTCTCGGTCTGGTGGTTCGAGCAGCTTACGGAGATCGTCCCGAACCACGTCATCTCCACCACCGACGTGCCGGCCGAGTTCGCCGGGCGGGCGATCCGCTGCCGTCGGCTGGAGATGGTCCCGGTCGAGTGCGTCGCCCGTGGCTACCTGACCGGAGGCGGCCTGAAGGAGTACGAGCGCACCGGCGCGGTGTCCGGGGTCGAGCTGCCCCGAGGGCTGGTGGAGGCGTCGATCCTGCCCGAACCGATCTTCACGCCGTCGACCAAGGCGCCGATCGGGGAGCACGACGAGCCGATCACCTACGAGGAGGTGGTGGCGAAGGTCGGCCCGGAGACCGCCGAGCGGCTGCGGCAGATCACCGTCGACGTCTACCGCCGGGGTGCGGAGATCGCCGCCGACCGGGGCATCCTGGTCGCGGACACCAAGATCGAGCTGGGCTGGACGCCGGACGGCACCCTCGTCCTCGCCGACGAGGTGCTCACCTCCGACTCGTCGCGGTTCTGGCCGGCCGAGTCGTACCAGCCGGGCCGCCCCCAGTTCTCCTACGACAAGCAGTACGTCCGGGACTGGGCGGCGGGCAGCGGCTGGAACAAGCAGGCCCCGGCCCCCGAGGTGCCGGCCGAGGTGGTCGAGGCGACCCGGGCCCGCTACGTCGACGTCTACGAGAAGCTGACCGGCAACCGCTGGCAGTGAGGCCCGTCGGCCGGGGTGTTCACTCGACCCAATCGAGGGTGCGTCGCACCGCCTTCTGCCAGTTGCGCAGCTCCCGCTCGCGGTGGCCGGCGTCCATGCCGGGCGTCCACTGCGCGTCGGCCCGCCACTGCCCGCGCAGGGTGGCCAGGTCCGGCCAGAAGCCGACGGCCAGGCCGGCCGCGTACGCGGCGCCGAGGCAGGTGGTCTCGGTGATCCGGGAACGCACCACAGGCACGTCGAGCACGTCGGCGAGGAACTGCATGAGCAGCGCGTTGGCGGTCATCCCGCCGTCCACCCGCAGCCGGCGCAACGCCACGTCGGAGTCGGCGTTCATGGCGTCCACCACGTCCCGGGTCTGCCAGGCGGAGGCCTCCAGCACCGCCCGGGCCAGGTGCCCCTTGGTGATGTAGCCGGTCAGCCCGGCGACGACGCCCCGGGCGTCGCTGCGCCAGTGCGGCGCGAACAGCCCGGAGAAGGCCGGGACGACGTAGCAGCCCCCGTTGTCGTCGACGCTGCGGGCCAGCTCCTCGACCTGGGCGGCGGTGGAGATCAACCCGAGGTTGTCCCGTAGCCACTGCACCAGTGACCCGGTGACCGCGATCGCCCCCTCGAGCGCGTACGCCGCCGGCTGGTCGCCGATCCGGTAGGCGACCGTGGTGAGCAGGCCATGGCTCGACGGCACCGGGCTCGCCCCGGTGTTGAGCAGTAGGAAGCTGCCCGTGCCGTAGGTGCACTTCGCCTCGCCGGGCTGGAAGCAGGTCTGCCCGAACAGGGCGGCCTGCTGGTCACCGAGAGCGCTGGCCACCGGCACCCCGGCGAGCACGCCGGTGGCGGTGGCGTACACCTCGGCGGAGGAGCGGATCTCGGGCAGCATCCCGGCCGGCACGTCCAGCGCGTCGAGCAGCTCCGGAGCCCAGTCCAGGGTGGTGAGGTCCATCAGCATCGTCCGGCTGGCGTTGGTCACGTCGGTGACGTGCCGGCCGGTGAGCTTCCAGATCAGCCAGCTGTCCATGGTGCCGAAGAGCACCTCGCCGGCCTCGGCGCGCTCCCGCAGCCCGTCGACGTGGTCGAGCAGCCAGCGCAGCTTCGGTCCGGCGAAGTAGGTGGCCAGCGGCAGCCCGGTGCGGGAGCGGAACAGCTCCTCGTCCAGCCCGCGCAGGATCGGCTCGGTACGGGTGTCCTGCCAGACGATCGCGTTGGCCACCGGCCGGCCGGTGGCGCGGTCCCAGACGAGGGTCGTCTCCCGTTGGTTGGTGATGCCGACCGCGGCGAGCCCCTCCGGGCCGAGGCCGGCGCCGGCCAGTGCCTCCTGGACGACCCGTTCCACGTTGGCCCAGATCTCCTCGGCGTCGTGCTCCACCCAGCCGGGCCGGGGGAAGACCTGCCGGTGCTCACGCTGGGCCACGGCGACGATCTCGCCGGAGCGGTCGAAGACGATGCAGCGGGAGGAGGTGGTGCCCTGATCGATGGCGGCGACATGTTCCGGGCTCACCCGGAGCACCGTACCGGTTCGGGCGGTCCCCGTCAGTCCCCGTGTCCGGCGCGCTGGGGGGCTTCCAGGACGGCGCTGATCCGTACGGTGGTGCCGGCCGTGCCGGTCTCCACCTGCATGGTGTCGCTGAGTTCCCGGGCCAGCCAGAGTCCCCAGCCGCCGGCGGTGTCCGGCGCCGGCCGTTGCCGGTCGTGCAGGCGTTGGACGCTGATGCCCCGGCCGTGGTCGGAGACCTCGCAGAGCACGCTCGCGGCTTCCCGCCACAGCCGTAGCCAGCCCTGGCCACCGCCGTGTCGGACGGCGTTGGTGATCAGCTCGTTCACGGCCAGGACGAAGTCGTCGAGGCGTTGTCCGGACAGGCCGGCGGCATGCACGCAGGAGGTGACGGAGTGCCGCAGCTCCGTCACCTGAGCCTGGTCGAAGGCTTCGGCGATCAGCAAGGAACGTTCGATGGGCACAACCGTACGCGCTGTGGGGCGCTCGGCGTTCGTCATGGCCCGTACCGCCCCTGCGTTCCCGAGGTTGTTCGTGGCATTTCCACCCTACGTCACGGTATGTCATGCGAACCCGTCGCCAACCAGACGGGTTCGTTCCCGCCGATGTGGCATCCTGCTGGCCATGCCGACCCCGCCCGGCGGGCTGGAGGTGCCGCTCTGGCGGGCCATCGCCGTCTACCGCGTCGCCGCGCTGGGGTACGTCTGCGTCGTCATGCTCCGCGACCTCGATCGGTACGCCCACCCGCTGGCCGCCGGGCCGGCGCTGGCGGCGATGGCGGGCTGGACGGTGGTCACCGCGTACGCGTACGCCCGACCGGCCCGGCGGGGGTGGCCGCTGCTCCTGGCCGACCTCGGCGTCGTCCTCGGGATCCTGCTGCTCAGCCCCTGGGTGGTCGGCCGCGCGGCGCTCGCCGCCGGGGTGCCCGCCCTCGCGGTCGCCTGGCTCGGTGGCCCGGTGCTGGCCTGGGCGGTCTCCGGCGGCCGGCGGCGCGGCGCGGTGGCCGCGCTGGTGCTCGGCGCCGGAGACCTCGCGGTCCGCGGCTGGATCACCCCGTCGGCGCTGAACGGCGCGGTCCTGTTGTTGCTCGCCGGGGTGGTGGTCGGGCACGTGGCACGGCTGGCGGTGACCGCCGAGGAACGGCTCCAGCGGGCGGTCGAACTGGAGGCGGCGACCCGGGAACGGGACCGGCTCGCCCGGGACATCCACGACTCGGTGCTCCAGGTGCTCGCGCTGGTGCAGCGGCGGGGGGCACACCTCGACGGTGAGGCCGGTCAACTCGCCCGGCTCGCCGGCGAACAGGAAGCAGCCCTGCGCGCCCTGATCGCTGCCGGCCCGCCGTCCGGGTCGGCCGGTTCCGCGTCGGCCGGTCCGGCGTCGGCTTCCGGCGCGCCGTGCGGGCCGGTGGTTCCCCGGCCGTCGGTGGGCCCGGGGTTCGGGCCGGCGGGTGTTCCGGTGCCGGCGGGGCACGGTCCGACCCTGGACGGGCGGCGGGACCTACGGGACCTGATCCGTCCGTTCGCCGGCCCGGCGGTGTCGGTGGCCGCCCCCGCCACGACCGTGCCGCTGCCGGCGTACGCCGCCCGGGAGGTGGCCGCCGCCGTCGCGGCGGCGCTGGACAACGTCGCCCGGCACGCCGATGGCCGGGCCTGGGTGCTGCTGGAGGACGAGGGAACGGTGGTACGGGTCTCGGTGCGCGACGCCGGCCCGGGTATCCCGCCCGGCCGACTCGACGAGGCCGCCGCGCAGGGCCGCCTCGGCGTCGCCCAGTCCATCCGGGGCCGGCTGGCCGACCTCGGCGGGACCGCCACGATCACCTCCGCCCCCGGTGAGGGCACCGAGATCGAGTTGGTGCTGCCGCGCGACTGAGCCGCCCACCCGCCACGTCGTGGGGCTGTCCCGCACCGCCGCCACGTCCGGCCGGCTGTCCCGCCCGGCCCTCGCCGGCAGGTCGGCGTGCCCGACCGGGACGGGGGTCGCGGCGGCGGCCTAGGGTGGCGGCATGGGCGAGGTCGAGGCGGTCCGGGTGATGGTGGTCGACGACCACCCGATGTGGCGGCACGGGGTGGCGCGCGACCTGACCGAGGCGGGGCATCTGGTGGTGGCCACCACCGGGGAGGGCCACCAGGCCGTCCGGATCGCCTCCGCGGCCCGACCCGACGTGGTCGTCCTCGACCTGCACCTACCGGACGCGGGCGGGGTCGAGGTGATCCGGGGCCTGCGGGCGGCGCTGCCCGAGGTGCGAGTGCTGATGCTCTCCGCCAGCGGCGAGGAACAGGACGTGCTGGAGGCGGTGAAGGCGGGCGCCACCGGGTACCTGCTCAAGTCGGCCGCCGTGGCGGAGTTCCTGGACGCCGTCCGGTGCACCGCGCGCGGTGAGGCCGTCTTCACCCCGGGACTGGCCGGTCTGGTGCTCGGCGAGTACCGGAGACTGGCCGCCCGGCCCGGAGCACCAGCCGGTGACGGCGGCACGCCCCGGCTCACCGACCGGGAGACCGAAGTGCTGCGCCTGGTCGCCAAGGGGCTGTCGTACAAGCAGATCGCCGAGCGGCTGGGGCTCTCGCACCGGACGGTGCAGAACCACGTGCAGAACACACTGGGCAAGCTGCACCTGCACAACCGGGTCGAGCTGACCCGCTACGCGATCGCCCGCGGCCTCGACGACTGACCGCGCCCCCCGCGACCTCGGGACCCGGGCCGGCTCGGGATGCGGCAGAACGGGGTGTCGAAGGCCGCTGACAGCCCGTTCTGCCGTATGTCGTGCGCGGCAGAGGGCGGGCGCGGCAGAGGGCGGCGGCGCGGGGTCAGTGTGACTCGGGCGGGCGGGTCTCGTGGACGGCCAGCTCCTCGGCGCTCGCGCCGCCCCCGGCCGACCCGGCGTCGTACGCGACGGAGTCGGTCTCGCTGTCGCTGCGTACCCCCTCGTCCGGCTCGACGAGCCGACCGACCTGGGCGTCGGCGACCCCGCCGAGCTGACCGTGGTCGTAGAGGGAGACCGGGGAGTGCGGGTCGGAGGTCGGGCCGGCGTTCACCACGTCGGCGTCGAGTTGGGCCTGCGCGGCGGCCTCCTCACTGTCCGCCTCGGCCGCGATGTCCGGGTCGACCGGCCCCGCCAGCGGGTCGTCGGCCGGACGCTCGTACTGTTCGCGGTCGAGCTTGTAGTCCAGCGATTCGCCGTCGAGCTGTTCCTGGGCGGTGGCCCCGAACCGGTCCACGGCCACCGGCGTACGGTCACCGGGCAGTTGCGCCGGCTCCGGACCGTCCGCCTCGCGACCGGTCTCGACGTCGTCGTTGGCGGTGGAGTCGTCGTCGGCGGTGTCGGGCAGGCCCTCCGCCTCCGGATCGGACACCGGGGTCGGGTACTGGTCGTCGCGCATGGCTGATCACTACCCACTGCCCACCCGGGATAACCGCGTCCGGTGGGCCGGAGCCGACCCCACCGGGGGACTAACCGGGCAGACCGGCCTCGTCCTCGGCGTGCAGCACCGCCCAGACCAGCTTTCCGTCCCGCAGCGGGGTGCATCCCCAGCGGCGGGCCACCGTGTCGATCAGCAGCAGTCCCCGGCCGCCGGTCGAGGTGAGCGGAGCCTGCCCGGTGAAGCGGGGCGTGTGCGGGCTGTGGTCCCGTACGCCCAGCCGCAGCACGCGGTGACCGGGGGCGAGCCGTACCGTCATCGCGGTCCGCGCGTGGGCCACCACGTTGTTGACCATCTCGGTGACCGCGATGGTCGCCGCCTCCACCAGGTCGGCCAGGTCCCACCGGGCGCAGCCGGCGGTGACCAACTCGCGGGCCTGCCGCGCCGCGCCGACGGTGGGGGCCAGGTCCACGGTGAGCGACCCCCCGGACGGCAGGCCGGCGAGCGCCAGGGCCGGGCTCGACCAGACCGGAGCCCCGTCGACCGTCCAGCCGCCGGCCGGATCGCAGACCAGCAGGTCCGCCGCGGGCCAGTCGGCGATGGTCCGGCGTACCTCGGTGAACACCGTACGGACGGTGGGGTCGGTGATCCGGAGCCCGGAGAGATCCACCACCACCGGGCCGGTGTGGTCGCCGAGTCGGGCGAGCAGCGTGTCCCGCACCGTGCCGACGTCGGTGCGGTCGAGCACGCCGGTCAGCCGAACCAGCGCCGGCCCGTCCGTCTCCACCTGGCATCGCACGTCCGTCGGCATAGTTGCCCTATTGTGCACGCCACCTGGGGGACGCGCATCCGGTCGGTCGGGCGGTCGGTTCATGGGCCGGACCGGACCCGTCGGGCCAGGACGACGGCGGTGCCGGCGGCGGCCAGGCCGAGCGCGGTGCCCATCCGGACCAGCTGCCGGCGGCGACCGTGCCAGCCGCCCTCCGGCTCGGCCGTGGCGTCGGCGCGGAACACGTTGCCGCTGTCGTCGGGGTGGGCCGCCGCGCCGAGTTGGGTATGCGCGGCGTACCAGCCGAGGGCCCGTTCGGTCAGCGCCGGGGCCATCCGCCACTGCAGGCCGAGCAGGCGGGCGGCCCCGCCCGCGTACGCCTCCCGGCGGGGCCGGCGGATCAGCCGGACGATCGTCTCCGCCACCAGACCCGGCGGGTAGACCGGCGGTGGCGGGGCCAGCTCCCGGCCGGTGTGGTTCGCCGCGTGCGCGAAGAACGGCGTGTCGATGCTGGCCGGCAGCACGGTGCAGATCGAGACAGTGTGCCGGCCGGTGACCCGGAGCTCCTGCCGGACCGTGTCGGCGAACCCCCGGACCCCGTGCTTGGTGGCGTTGTAAGCCGACTGGTACGGCATCGCCACCTCGGCCAGCACCGAGGCGTTGTTGACCACCACCCCGCCGCCGGCAGCGAGCAGGTGCGGCAGCGCGGCCCGGGTGCCGTGCACCACGCCGAGCAGGTTCACCTCCACCACCCGGCGGAACTCGTCGGCCGGGATCTCGTCGAACAGCCCCACCGCGCTGACCGCCGCGTTGTTCACCCAGGCGTCGATCCGGCCGAACTCGGCCGCCGCGCGGGCGGCGAGGTGCCCGACCCGCTCCGGGTCGGTGACGTCGGTGGGGAGGACCAGCGCCCGGCCGCCCAGCCGCCGGCAACGCTCGGCCACCTCCGCCAGGGCGCCCGCGCTGCGCGCGGCGAGCACCACGTCGGCGCCCCGGCGGGCCAACGCGCAGGCGGTGGCCGCACCGATGCCGCTGGACGCGCCGGTGACCACCACGGTCGACTCGTCGAGGCTGCGGGTGAGAGGCATCCTCCACCCGTACCCCGGTCCGCCGGTTGCATGCCTGCCGTCGAGGGTGGCGGCGATCCGGCCTCGCCGCCGGCATGGCCGGCCATCCGGCCCTGCCGCCGGCCACGCGGGTCGCCCTCGGGTCGGCTGGCACGCGGGGCGCGACTGGTCCGACCGATCCTGATCTGCCAGGTTTCGACTCCTTGGCCCCAGGTTAATGGGACCCTCTGACCGGAGGACCGTAGCTCGTGATCGCATGGAGGTGACCATGCTCGTCGGCCTAGTCTGTGCGCACGCCGGGCCGGGCCGGCGTGCCGACGGCCCGGTCGTCGGCACCCACCAGCACATCGCCCGGATCGCCGCCGAACTGGCCGGCCGGGGCCACGACGTACGGGTCTACGAACGACGCGACGACCCCGACGCGCCCGCGTTCCTGGACCAGGACGGCTACCGGCTGGAGCTGGTCCCGGTCGGGCCGCCCTCGCCCACCCCCACCGCCCGGCTGGTGCCCCACGTGGCCGAGTTCGGACAGTGGCTGACCGACCGATGGGCCGGCGACTGGCGTCCCGACGTGGCGCACGGGCACTACTGGGTCGGTGGACTGGCCGCCGCGCACGCCGCCCGGGGCACCGACGTGCCGGTGGTCCAGACCTTCCACTCCCTCGGCATCGAGCAACTGCGCCACCTCGGCCGGGAGTACGCCGGCCCGGGGGAGCGGATCCCGCTGGAGCGGGCGCTGACCCGCGCGGTGGACATGGCCGTCGCCCAGTGCAACGACGAGGTCGACGAACTGACCCGGATGGGGCTGCAACGGGCCTCGGTGGCGCTGGTGCCCACCGGGGTGGACACCGAGCAGTTCCACCCGGACGGGGAAGCCGCGCCCCGGGACCAGCGGCCCCGGATCCTCACCGTCGGCGGGCTGACGCCGTCCAGCGGCCACGACGACCTGGTCCGGGCGTTGCGCCTGGTCGGTGACGCGGAACTGGTGATCGCCGGGGGACCGCCGGCCGAGCGGCTCGACGGCCACGCCGAGGCCCGCCGGCTGCGCGAGCTGGCCGAACGGGCCGGCGTCGCCGAGCAGGTACACCTGGTCGGTGACGTGCCGCACGACCAGATGGCCACCTGGTACCGGTCGGCCGACGTGGTCGCCTGCACCCCGCACTACGCCTCCGCCGGTCGGGTGTCCCTGGAGGCGATGGCGTGCGGCGTGCCGGTGGTCGGCTACGCCCGGGGCGGGATCGCCGACGCCGTGGTGGACGAGGTCACCGGCAAACTGGTGCCGCCCGGCGAGGTTCGCGCCCTGGGGATGGCCCTGCGTCGCCTGCTCGCCGACCACGCCGGCCGGTTCGCCTACGGACACGCGGCGGTGGACCGGGTGCGGTGCAGCTATACCTGGGAACGGACGGCCGGTGCGCTGGAGCGGCTCTACGAACGGGTGGTCGGCCGCCGCAAACCGGTGGAGGCGTGAGAAACGTGTGGGCGCGCGCCGTGCCGGGTTGGTAGCAGGGGTCCCCTGTTCCCGCCTGGTGATGAGGAGGGGACCCCTGCTACCACCTCAGCACCAGCACCAGCAGCAGCACCCGCACCCCCCGGCACCCGGGCGATGGGGAGTGTCGGGCGGGTGCGGCGCTCGGCGGCCGGCCGGTGGTGCTGCGGTTCGGCGTACCGGGTCAGCCCGATCACCGCGACCAGCGTGCCCAGGAAACCGACGGCGGCCAGCCACTCCCGGCCGGGCCAGATCTTGTCGTTGAGCAGCAGCAGACCGACGATCGCGGCGGGCACCGCCCCGGCGGCGTCCATCGCGGCCACCGCCGCCGTGGTCGACCCGCGCTGCATGGCCAGCCCGAGCAGGAGCTGCCCGACCAGCGAGTGCGCGATCAGCAGGTAGAGCAGCGGGTCACGGAGGAACGCCTCCGTCGAGTCCGCCGACGCCAGCGGGCGGGCGGCCACCGCGGCGGCGGAGAAGGCCAGCCCGGCGAGGGAGCCGAGCGCCACCGAGCCCGGCGCGCCGTGCAGGCGTACCGCGAAGAAGCCGAGCAGCGCGACGCCGGCCAGGGCGACCGTCAGGCCGACCAGCCCGGCCGCGCCGAGCTGCCGGGACGGGGCGGGACGGGCGGCCAGCACCAGCGCGGTGATGCCACCGAAGAGCAGGCCGAGCAGCGCCACCTCGGCCCTCGGTAGCCGCCATTTCAACACCAGCACGCCGAGCACCGCGGTGACCCCCAGCCCGGCGGCCACGCTGGCCTGGACCAGGAACAACGGCAGGTCCCGTCGGGCCAGGAAGGCCAGCACGAAACCGGCCACCTGACAGAAGAGCCCGACCAGGTACGTGGGGTGGCAGGCCAGCCGCAGCAGCAGCCCCGGGTGGAAGCTGTGGTGCACGGTCGTCCGCGTGGCGGCGACGGACTGGAGGAGGTTGGCGATGCCGTACGCGACGATCATCGCCGCGAGGAAACACCAACCAGAGGAAGACACCCGGCGAGGATAGATGGTGTCCCGGGTCAGCGCTCGGCAGGCCGACGGAGCCGGTCGAGGATGTCCGGGTGCAGGGTGCCGTTGGTCGCCACGGAGCTGCCGTCACCGGGAGCGGGGGCGCCGGCCAGGTCGGTGAGGGTGCCGCCGGCCTCGGTGACGATGGGCACCAGCGCGGCGATGTCCCACAGCGACAGCTCCGGCTCGACCATCACGTCCAGTGCGCCCTCGGCCAGCAGCATGTAGCCGTAGAAGTCCCCGTACGCCCGGCTGCGCCAGGTGTCCCGCATGATCTGGAGCATCGCGTCCAGCCGGCCGGTCGCCTCCCAGCCGTCCAGCGAGGCGTAGCAGAAACTCGCGTCGGCGAGGCGGCTCACCCGGGAGACCCGGATCGGCTCGCCGTGCACCGCGTCCGGGCCGGCGTACGCGCCCGCGCCGCGCGCCGCCCACCAGCGCCGTCCGAGGGCCGGGGCGGAGACCAGGCCGAGCACCGGCTGGTCGCCCTCCAGCAACGCGATCAGGGTGGCCCAGATCGGCACCCCCCGGACGAAGTTCTTGGTGCCGTCGATCGGGTCGACCACCCAGCGCCGTCCCGCCGGGCCGGTCGCCGGCTGCTCGCCGTACTCCTCGCCGACCAGGCCGTCCGCTGGGCGGTGCGCGGCGAGCAGAGCGCGGATCTCCCGTTCCACGGCGGTGTCCGCGTCGGAGACCGGGGTCAGGTCGGGCTTCGCCTCGACCCGCAGGTCGAGCGCGCGGAACCGGGCCGTGGAGACGGCGTCGGCCGCGTCGGCGAGCCGGTGGGCGAGGGCGAGGTCGTCGGCGTACCCGGGCATGGGGAGACGGTAGCGCCGCCCGGGTCAGACCGCGCCGCCCGGGTCAGACCGCGCCGCCCGGGTCAGACCGCGCCGCCCGGGTCAGACCGCGCCGCCCGGGGTCAGGCCGGGGCCGGCGGGTCGGTCTCCGCCCGTGGGTCGGTCTCCCCGGCGCGCGAGGCGAGCAGCCGGCGGTACGACGCCAGTCGGCGCGGATCCGCCTTTCCGGCGGCCACCCAGGCGTCCAGCGCGCAGTTCTCCTGGTCGGCGGTGTGCTCGCAGTTGGCCGGGCAGTCGGCGGTCGCCTCCACCAGGTCGGGGAAGCCGTGCAGCAGGCTCTCCGCCGACACGTGTGCCAGGCCGAAGCTGCGCACCCCGGGTGTGTCGACGATCCAGCCGGGGTCGGCGTCGCTGCCGGGCACCGGGGTCAGCCGCAGCGCCACCGCGCTGGTCGACGTGTGCCGGCCCCGACCGATCGCGCTGACCGTGCCCACCGCCCGGTCGGCCGCCGGCACCAGCCGGTTGACCAGCGTCGACTTGCCCACACCGGAGTGCCCGACCAGCACCGAGATCCGCCCGGCGAGCAGCTCGCGTACCCGGGTCAGGTCGGAGTCCGGCCGGACGAGCACGTGCGGCAGGTCCAGCTCGGCGTAGTAGTCGAGGACCGCCTCCGGACCGGCCAGGTCGGCCTTGGTGAGGCAGAGCAGCGGCTCGACGTCGGCGTCGTACGCGGCGACCAGGCAGCGGTCGATGAAGCCGGTACGCGGCGGCGGGTCGGACAGCGAGCTGACGATCACCAACTGGTCGGCGTTGGCCACCACGACCCGCTCCAGCCGCCCCTCGGGGGTGGTCTCGTCGTCGTCGGCGGTGCGTCGCAGCACCGAGCTGCGTTCGGCGATCCGGACTATCCGGGCCAACGCGCCGGGTGCCCCGGAGGTGTCGCCGACCAACCCGACCCGGTCGCCGACCACCACCGACCGGCGGCCCAGCTCGCGGGCGCGCATCGCGGTGATGGTGGGCCCGTCCGGGCCGTCGTCGGGGAGCACGCAGGTGTACCGGCCCCGGTCGACGGCGACCACGAACCCGTCGACGGCGTCGGCGTGCCGGGGGCGGGTTCGGGTACGTGGACGCGAGGACCTGCCGGGTCGGACCCGGACGTCCTCCTCGTCGTACTCGCGTCGTCTGGTCGCCAGGACCGCCCCCTGTCCGTCAGTTCCCCCGGTCACCATCCCTGACCATAGTGCCGGGAACTCCGGCATGGTCTTGGAGGTGCACGACACGTCGTCGAGTTCGACGCCCGGCACGGCCAGCCCGGTCACCGCGGCGGCGTGCGCCATCCGGTGGTCGTGGTAGGTGTGGAAGATCCCGCCGCGCAGCGGCCGGGGGCGGATCTCCAGCCCGTCGGCGGACTCGGTGACGTCCGCGCCGAGCGTGGTGAACTCGCGGGCCAGCGCGGCGATCCGGTCGGTCTCGTGACCCCGGATGTGCCCGATCCCGGTGAACGTCGACGGGGAGTCGGCGAGCATGGCGAGCGCGGTCAGTACCGGGGTCAGCTCGCTGACGTCGGAGAGGTCGCCGGTGATGCCGTGCACCCGGCCGGTGCCCCGGACGGTCAACCCGGCGGTGGAGAGGCTCACCTGCCCGCCCATCTCGTGCAGCAGCGAGCGCAGCCGCTCGACCGGCTGGGCGCTGCTGCGCGGCCAGCCGCGCAGGGTGACCTCACCGCCGGTGACCAGGGCGGCGGCGAAGAAGGGCACCGCACCGGAGAGGTCCGGCTCGATCTCCCAGACCCGCCCGCTGAGCGGACCGGGCTCGACCGTCCAGACGTCCGGCGTGCCGTCGTCCACGGCCGCCCCGGCGGCCCGGAGCATCTGCACGGTCATCCGCAGGTGCGGCGCGGAGGGGACCGGTGGACCCACGTGCCGAACCACCACGCCCCGGTCGAAGCGCGCGGCGGCCAGCAGCAGCCCGGAGACGAGTTGGCTGGACGCGGAGGCGTCGATCACCACCTCGCCGCCGGTCACCCGGCCGGTGCCGAGCACGGTCAGCGGTAGGCTCCCCGGGCCGGTGATGTCGATCCGGACGCCGAGCGAGCGCAGCGCCTCGACCAACGGGCCGAGCGGACGGGTCCGGGCCGCCGGGTCGCCGTCGAAGGTGACCCGGCCGTCGGTCAGCCCGGCCACCGGCGGGACGAAGCGCATCACCGTGCCGGCCAGGCCGACGTCCACGTGGGCCGGCCCGACCAGGCGGTGCGGCCGGACCAGCCACCGGTCGTCGTCGGCGATCGACATGTGCGCGCCCATCGCCCGCAGCGCGCCGGCCATCAGTTCGGTGTCCCGGGCCCGGAGCGCCCCCAACAGGGTGGACGGGCCGTTGGCCAGGGCGCTGAGCACCAGGGCCCGCGCGGTCAGCGACTTGGAGCCGGGCAGGCGGAGCGTGGCCGTGACCGGGTCACTGGCGGTCGGCGCGGTCCACGGCTGCAACGGACGGGTCGCGGTCAGATTCCCCACGGTCACATTCTGCCGGTTCCCGGCACCGGCGGACGAACTCGTCGCGTCGTCTCCCGGCTGGCGGGACAGGTCCGCCGCCAGCCGAGCCGGGGGCGGGCGGCCCTCGACCGGCGGGACGGGAGGACAGCCCTCGACCGGCGGGACGGGACGGACAGCCCTCGACGGGCGGGACGGCCGACGGGGTGAAGCGTCTCCGGACCGGCGGGCGCGAGGTCGTCGCCGGTCGGCGGCACGGGTCGTCGCTGACCGACGGGACAGCCAGCGTCGGTCCGGCGGGTTAGCGTGTCCGTCATGTGCGGCAGGTACGCGACCACCCGCGACTCCGGGGCGCTGAGCCAGCTCTTCGAGGCGTACGACGACACCGACGGCCGGCTGCGGCCGGACTGGAACGTCGCGCCGACGAAACCCGTGCCGGTGGTCCGGGTCGACGACAAGGGCACCCGGGCCCTGTCGCTGGCCCGTTGGGGGCTGCTGCCGCCGTGGGCGACGTCCCCGTCCGCCGGGGCGCGCATGATCAACGCTCGGGCGGAGACGGTCGCGACCAGCCGGGCGTACGCCACCCCGTTCGCCCGCCGCCGCTGCCTGGTTCCCGCCGACGGCTGGTACGAGTGGACCCGTACCGATGGCGGCAAGCAGCCCTACTACCTGACCCGGACCGACGGCGACGTGCTCGCCCTCGCCGGGATCTGGTCGGTGTGGCGGGGCCCGGACGGCCCCTGGCTCACCTGTAGCGTGCTCACCACCTCCGCCGTGGGCGCGCTGGCCGACGTGCACGACCGGATGCCGGTGCTCCTCCCGCCGCAGCGGTGGGGCCGGTGGCTCGCCCCCACCGCCGACCCGACCGCGCTGCTCGGCGCGGACGAGGACTGGCTGGCCGGGCTGGAGATCCGTCCGGTCGGGCCGGCGGTGGGCAACGTCCGCAACGACGGGCCGGAACTGACCGCCCGGGTGCCCGGTGTGCCGCTGCCGCGCCGCCGTCCGTCCACCGTGGAGACGGCGGACGAAATGACGCTGTTCTGAACCGCGTCAGCGCATTGTCGGGTGCTGATTTGCCAGAGTTGCGGGCGAATCGTCGTACGAATGTTTGCCGTTTTTCCGGCAGACTCTTGTCCCCGTGTGTCCAAGTGCGATAGAACACAGCGCCGGTAGTGGGTGTCGATCGCACCGTGTGATCGACTGTCGCCGATATGGCCGGTCCCACGGGGGAGGTGGGTTGATGACTCGGGCGCGAATGCCCCGCCCGCACGAAGTGGCCGCCGCGCGCCGCGATCCGCGACTCTTGCGGGCCCTGCGCGAACGACGGCAGGACGACGCGTGGCGTACCAAGGGAACCTGCCGCAGCGTGGATCCGGAGACGTTCTTTCCGGCGCCGAACGAACCAGCCGATGCGGCGGTCGCGCTCTGCCGTACCTGCGACGTGCAGGGGTCCTGCCTGGCCTGGGCGTTGGAGGCCGGGGACTATCACGGCGTGTGGGGTGGCACCACACCCCGGGAACGGCGGGCCATGCTCGTCGCCTGGCGTAGCGAGGTGGAGCCGGACCCGGACGCGGCTGACGAGGCCGGCCCGCCGGTCCGTGACCACCTGCTCGCCCTGGTGCCGCTCGCCTGACCCTCGGGCGGGCCATCGCGACCGCCGGCCGCCTCGCCGGCCCGCGACGGGCGGCGTCGCCGGACTGCCACCGGCCGCCTCGCCAGCCACCAGCCGGCCTCGCCGTTCCGCCACCGGGTGACGGCGTCCGGCGAGGCCGCCGGGCGGTCGGGTGACCCCTCGTCCGACGGGGACCACGTACGGCAGTCGGGCGCGCCGGCGCAGAATGGGCCGGTGCGGCACCGTGTGGAGATCGAGACGCCCCGGGGGCCAGCGTGGCTGGACACCGATCCGCCCGCCGGAGAGCCGACGAGCCTGCTCGTGCTCGGACACGGTGCCGGCGGCGGGGTGGACGCGCCCGACCTGGTCGCGCTCCGCGACGCGGCGGTCCGGGCCGGGGTGCTCGTCGTCCGGGTCACCCAGCCCTATCGCGTCGCCGGCCGGCGGGCCCCGGCCCCGGCCGGTCACCTCGACGAAGCCTGGACGGCGGTGCTGGCCGAACTGCGCCGCCGCCACCCCGCCGTGCCGACGCTGCTGGTGGGTGGACGCTCCAGCGGCGCGCGGGTGGCCTGCCGTACGGCCCGGGCGGTCGGCGCGGACGGCGTGGTCGCCCTGGCGTTTCCGCTGCATCCGCCGGGCCGGCCGGAGCGTTCCCGGGCGGCGGAACTCGACACCGGGCTGCCCACCCTGGTCGTCAACGGCGACCTGGACCCGTTCGGGGTGCCGAACGCCGGAGCCGAGGTGCGGGTGGTGGTCCGCCCGGGGGAGCGGCACGAGCTACGCCGTGATCCGGCGGGGGCCGCCGCCGTGGTTCTCGACTGGCTGCACGCCCGAGGCTGGGCCCTGGGGTGACCCCTGACGGGCCTCCAGGCCCGGCTGCCTGCCCAGGGCCGGCTTCCCTCCGGGGTCGGTCCCACCGTGACCCCCGACGGCGGCGGGTCGTTGCATCGATTGGTGCCGGCCCGTGGCTGGCGCCGCCCTCCCAGGCCCTTCCTGGTCCCAACGTCACCCCCCGGTGCCGCTGGGGCCGGGAACGGGGGCGGAATGTTGCGCCGGTCAGGCGGTGTTGCACCCCCTGGACGGTTGCGGACAGCTGAGGGGGTGACCGGGTGTCGACCGGGACACGGAGCCGGGAACGGGACGAGCAGGACGCGCGCCGACTGCGCCGGCTGCTGGACGGGCCAGGGTGGCCCGCCGCGGTCGGGGCGGTCCGCGGCGCGGTGAGCACGAGCACACCGGCGGAAAGTGAATCTACGGACAGGTACTTGCGCGTATCCTCGGCCAGAAGGCATCCGACACGAGGGGAAGCGCGGTTGACCACCGAGAAGACGGACGAGCGCCGGGCGCGCTTCGAGCGTGACGCGCTGCCCTTCGTCGACCAGCTCTACGCGGCCGCGCTGCGGATGACCCGCAACCCGGCCGACGCCGAGGACCTGCTCCAGGAGACGTTCCTGAAGGCGTACGCCGCCTTCCACCAGTTCGAGCAGGGGACGAACCTCAAGGCCTGGCTCTACCGGATCCTGACCAACACCTACATCAACTCGTACCGGAAGCGGCAGCGGCAGCCGGTCCAGGCGCCGACCGAGGAGATCACCGACTGGCAGCTCGCCGAGGCCGAGTCGCACACCTCCAGCGGCCTGCGTTCCGCCGAGACCGAGGCGCTGGACCGGCTCCCGGACACCGACGTCAAGGAAGCGCTCCAGCAGCTTCCCGAGGAGTTCCGGCTGGCCGTCTACCTCACCGACGTCGAGGGGTTCTCGTACAAGGAGGTCGCCGACATCATGGGTACGCCGATCGGCACCGTGATGTCCCGTCTGCACCGGGGTCGGCGTAATCTGCGAAAGCTGCTGGAGCGCTACGCGGCGGAGCGCGGGTTCTCCGCGGCCCGTTCCTCCGGTGGTCCGACCAGCGCCGGCCGGGAGGTGTGACGTGAGCTGTGGTGAGCCGCACGAGACGGACTGCCGCGAGGTGCTCGAGGAGATGTACCTCTACCTGGATCTGGAGTGCGCGGACGAGCGCCGCCGGCTGATCAGCGAGCACCTGGACGAGTGCGGTCCGTGCCTGCGGGAGTACGGCATCGAGCAGGAGGTCAAGGCGCTGGTGGCCCGCTGCTGCGGCAACGAGACCGCCCCCGTCGAGCTGCGTGAGAGGCTGCGGATCCGGATCAGCGAACTGGTGGTCTTCGAGTCTTCGGAGTCCCGCGAACTGACCGACTGACCGCAGGTCCCGCGCAGTCGACCGCAGCTCTCGACCGCAGCCGCGCGGCCGGACGGGAAAACGCGCCGGCCGGGAAGCGCGCCGGCCCGGAACGCCGCCAGGCGGGAAACCGGCGGGACGGGAACGCGGCGGCTGGGAAACGATTACTACATACCGGTGGCCCGGGTCGGAGTCCGACCCGGGCCACCGCTGTCCTGACACCCGATCACCGTGCCACCGGTCAGCTCGACCGGCGGTTGGTGGCCGACGGTCAGGAGTTGGGGCGCTTGCCGTGGTTGGCGCCGCTCTTCTTACGGGCCTTCTTCTTACGGGCCTTCTTCGCCATGGTGACCTCCTCGTGACGTTCTGTCGGCCGCCGAGCGACCGTGGAGCCGCTCCCTGCACCGGTCTCCCGGCGCCTGCGGTCCGACCCGCTGATGCTAGTGCGGTTGGCGTCCGTCGTACCGGGTGGGGCGGAATCCGGCCGGACGGGCCGTGCCGCCCGGCGCCGGCCCGACTCTCCCGAGGTGCCGCGTGGTCGGTCCGGGTGGGACCCGGGAGGGGCCGCCACGTGATTGGATACGGCGAAGCAATCCGTGGAGAGGGAGGGCCGTCCGATGGCCGAGGAGATCCGCGCCGAGATGGTGGCCAATGTCTGGAAGGTCGTCGCGTCGGCCGGGGACACCGTGTCCGAAGGGGACACGCTGGTGATCCTGGAGTCGATGAAGATGGAGATCCCGGTGCTGGCCGAGAGCGACGGTGTGGTCCAGCAGCTCGCGGTCAACGAGGGTGACGTCGTCCAGGACGGCGACCTGATCGCGGTGATCGACTGACGTCCTCCGACACTCCGTGGGCAGTGGGAACACGCGGGCGCGTCACCGGGCGCGCCCGCGTCGGCGTCCGATCGGACGACACTGAAAAACCCGGGCAACCCGATCGACCCCTTCCGTTCGACTGATTGACCAATATCGATTGGGATGGCAGGCTCGCGGGTATCCCACCGCAACAGAACGGAGCTGCCATGCGCACGATCCGCAAGGTCCTCGCGGCCACCGCCGTCGCCGGGGCGTTCACCGCGTCGCTGCTGGCCGGCGCGGCCCCCGCGTCCGCCACGACCGAGGGGACCGCCGGATTCGGCACCTTCACCGGCTGGGGGTCGAGCTCGATCGCCTCGCAGGCCATCTGGCTGGCCGAACTCGATGCGGAGCGGTGGGCGTCGATGAGTGGCTTCGACCCGTTCTTCGACTGCTTCACGACCTACAGCAGCGCGACCCAGGTCACTCCCACCTACTACAACGCGACCGTCCGCATCAGCTGCTTCAACTGACGGCGGCCCTCCTCGGCGCCACCACGTACGGCGCGTCCGTCGGCATCGACGGGCGCGCCGTACGTGGTGCTGGCCGAGAGTGGCGGCGTGGTCGAGCAGTTCGCGGTCAACGAGGGTGGCGTCGTCCAGGACGGCGACCTGATCGCGGTGATCGACTGAGTCACGTCCAACGAAACACCGTGGTAATCCCATCGACTTGTTTCTCTACATAAGTTGATTGACGTCGATGGGAATGGCAGGATCGGCGCAGCCAACCACCGAGCAGAACGGAGCTGCCATGCGCACCTTCCGCAAGGCCCTCGCGGCCACCGCCGTCGCCGGGGCGTTCACGGCCTCGCTGCTGGCCGGCGCCGCCCCGGCATCCGCCGCCAGCGAGGGCACGAACGCGAGCGGTTGGTACACCGGTTACGGGTCGAGCTCCACCTCCTCGCTGGCCCTCATGTGGGCGCAGGACGACGCCGAGTGGAAGGCGGAACTGGCTGGGTTCAACTCGTTCCTGGACTGCCGGGTCACGTACAGCAACGTCCAGCAGATCTCGCAGTACTACTACAGCGCGACCGTCCAGCTCTACTGCTACAACTTCAACTGACGGACATCGTCCTCGCGCCACGACAGCCGGTCGGCACCACGCCGACCGGCTGTCGTGTCAGCGGCGGAAAGGCCGGGCGAGTCGTTCCCAGAGCCGGCGCAGCCGGCCCCTCCTCGGCGGAACGCCGGCAGCCTGCCAGGCCAGCAGGGTGCTGGCCTCGTCCAGGTCGGGCGTGGCGAGCGCCAGGTGGGCCAGGGAGACGAGGATGGGCACCGGACGATCCCGGCCCACGGCGACCGCGTCGGCGAGTCGCGCGGCCACCACCCCGGCGACGTCGGGGCGTACCGAGGGGTCGACCCAGGCG
Organism: Micromonospora pallida; assembly: GCF_900090325.1. Taxonomy (NCBI): domain Bacteria; kingdom Bacillati; phylum Actinomycetota; class Actinomycetes; order Micromonosporales; family Micromonosporaceae; genus Micromonospora; species Micromonospora pallida. The sequence continues at coordinate 7,100,235 of NZ_FMHW01000002.1, forward strand.
GCGGTGACCAGCGCGAACAGGGCGGCCTCGGTGGTCCAGTCCTCCACTCCCCAGACCAGGTCGAGCAGCATCCGACGGCGGGCGGAGTCGGGCCACGGCTCGTCGGTGCGGTGGTGCAGCAGCCCCAGGCAGGTCCAGACCTGCACGCAGCGCACCCAGAGCGCCGGATCCTGGCCGAGCACCCGGCCGAGCGCGGTGGGCGGGGCGGTCGGTGGGTGCGCCAGCAGGCCGAGCAGGTCGCTGCCATCCAGGGTGGCCAGCCCGACCGCAGCGTCGTACGCGGCCGGGGGATGTGGCCAGGCCGGGTGGGCGAGCTGCCGGATCCGTTCCACCGCCTCGGCCGACGGCGTCGACACCAGGGGTACGACGCCGTCGCCGGAGTAGCGCCACAGCGGTCGTACCCCGGCCCGTCGGGGCAGGCGGGGATCGGGTCCGGTCACCCCGGCGGTCAGTACCCGCAGCCCGGGCCGGGCCACGGCGAGGGTCCGCAGTGCGCTCGGCGGGGGCGGGGCGGGCAGCCGCAGGGGCGGCCCCTCGGCGGTCCGGTCGGTGGCGGTGAGCCGGCGCAGGGCTTCCACCGCCGGCCCGCCGGCCGGGGTGAGCTGCCCGAGCCAGGGCCGGCCCCGGCAGCACTCGGCGAGGTCGCCGTGCTCGTGGGAGTCGTCGAGGTGGTCCCGGGCGAAGTCGGCGAGCGCCACCAGGTGACCGACCCGGCCGTCCCGCTGGTGGCGCAGCCGGTGGGCGGTGTGCACCGCGCAGTCGAAGGTCGGGTCCCGGGCCAGCGCCCGGTCGATCCAGGTCAGCGCCTCGTCCAGGCGACCGTTGTCGGCCAGGGTGCCGGCGATGTCCGCGTAGACCGCGAGGTCGTCGGGGTCGTGGTCGACGGCGCGGCCGAGCGCGGCGAGCGCCTCGCGGGTGCGGCCGGCGCTGCGGTACGCGTACCCGAGCCAGACCTCGCCCAGCTTGGACGGCTGCGCGCGGACCCCCCGGCTGGCCCATTGGATCGCCAGCTCGATCTCGCTGACTCGGCGGGCCAGCGCGGACGCCGCGCCCAGCAGCAGGCCGTGCTCGGGGTGCGCGGTGACGGCGTGCCGGGCCAGTGTGAGGTACGGCCGCAGCGGCGTCCGGGCGGCCTTCGGCACCGGGTCGGGCACGGCCGCGCAGACCTGCATGAGGATCCGTGCGCTCCGCTCCGGGTCGAGTCGTTCGGCCAGCTCGGGCGCGGTGACCCAGGGCACGCCGGCCCAGTCGGCCTGTGGCGCGTGGCCGGTGGCGGCGGCGAGCAGTTCCAGCCCCTCGCCGGGGCGGCCAGCGGCGGCGAGCAGGTGCGCGCGGGCGACCACGGCCCCGACGAAGACGTGCTGTTCGAGGGGGAAGAGGTCGATGCCGCCGTCGCTGACCGCGGCGATCCGGGCCAGGGTCTCGTGCACCTCGGGCATGGTCGGGGCGTACGCGATGGCGCCCGCGACGTGACCGGCGGCGTGCCGCAGGTCGCCCTGGGCCAGCGCGAGTCGGGCCAGGGCGAGTTCGCCCTCGGCGGAAAGGTGGGGGTCGTCCTCTCCCTCGGACACGGTGACCTTTCACTCGGTGTGTTTCTGGGGTGTGCGGTCAGCGTAGGGGTTGACGGACCTCCTGTGACCCCCCTTGCGCGTTCCTGCTCGTTGCGTTGCCCTGACAGAGCAAAAGATGCAAGACTGAGCATGAAGCGCGCGGTAACGCGCAGAAGGAGGAGGTTCCGGTGACCGTTCCGGGGGCTGGCATGACCGCCGACATCGAGGAGCAGCCGGCCGGCTACGCGCGCCTGCTCTCCGCCGAGCACACCGGGCCGATCGCCCGGGTGGCCGAGGCGGTCGCCCGACGCCGCCCCCGGCACGTGGTGTTCACCGCGCGCGGCACCTCCGACCACGCCGCGCTCTACGCCGCGTACCTCACCGAGATTCGCCTCGGTATCCCCGCCGGCCTCGCCTCGCCGAGCACGATCACCGTCTTCGGCGCCCGGCCCGATCTCTCCGACGCCCTCGTCGTCGGGGTCAGCCAGAGCGGCGGCTCACCCGACCTGGTCGAGGTGATCCGGGTGGCCCGCGCCGCCGGGGCGCTCACCCTCGCGGTCACCAACGCGCCACAGTCTCCGCTGGCCGGGGCCGCCGAGCTGAGCGTGGACATCGCCGCCGGGCACGAGCGGGCGGTCGCCGCCACCAAGACGTACACCGCCGAGCTGCTGGCGCTGCTGCTGCTGGTCGAGGGGATCCGCGCCGGCGACGGCACGCTGCCGGCCGACGAGCGCGCGGCGCTCGACGCCCTGCCCGACCTCGCCGCGCGTACCCTGGCCGACCCCACCCCGGCCCAGCTCGCCGCCCGTTACCGGTTCGCCGCGCGCCTGGTCACCACCGGCCGGGGGTACGCCTACCCGACCGCCCGGGAGGCGGCGCTGAAACTGATGGAGACTTCGTACCTGCCGGCGCTGGCCTTCTCCGGGGCCGACCTGCTGCACGGTCCGCTGGCGATGACCGACCCGGACGTGCCGGTGCTGGCCGTGGTCGGCTCCGGCCCCGGCGGGCGCGCCATGCGCGAGGTGCTGCCCCGGCTCGGCGAACGCCGTGCCGACGTGGTGGTGGTCGGCTCCGCCGACGTCGAGGGGGCCACCCGGATGGTCGTGCCCGAGGTCGACGAGCGGTACGCGCCGCTGCTCGACATCCTGCCGTTGCAGCGGCTCGCGCTCAGCCTGGCGCTCGCCCGGGGCGAGGACCCGGACGCCCCGCGCGGCCTGAAGAAGGTCACCACGACGATGTGACCGGCGGCCCCCGGACGACGGCCGGCCGGGCGACGGGCCGCTCGGCGTGGCACGCTTCTGGGGTGTCCACGCTGCGCGAACTCGCCGACGAGCACACCCAGCTCCGTCCGGCCGACGTCGACCACCTGCACCGGATCGCCGGTGACTGGCAGCTCCTGTCCGACCTCTCCTTCGCCGACCTGCTGCTCTGGGTGCCGGTCGACGGTGACGAGAGCTTCCTCTGCGTCGCCCAGGTACGCCCGACGACCGCCCCGACCGCGTACCTGGACGACCAGGTGGGACGGATCGTCGGCGGACCGGAGGTGGCACACCTGACCATCGCGTACAGCGAGGGCCGGATCTGGCGGGAGGGCGACCCGGTCTGGTACGGCGACGTTCCGGCCCGGCACGAGGCGATCCCGGTGCGGCTGCGCACCGCCGACGGCGAGGCCGGCGAGGTGATCGCCGTGGTGGGGCGGGACACCAACCTCTCCACCGCCCGTACCCCCAGCCAGCTCGAACTGAACTACCTGACCACCGCCGACGACCTGGCGCAGATGCTCGCCGACGGCACCTTTCCACCGCCCCGGCACCAGGGCGAGACGACCTCCGCGCCCCGCGTCGGCGACGGGCTGGTGCGCCTCGACGCCAGCGGGAAGGTCACCTACGCCAGCCCGAACGCGCAGTCGGCGTACCGGCGGCTCGGGTCCGCCTCCCACCTGGTCGGCGAGGACCTGGCGGCGCTGCACCGCAGGCTCGCCACCGACCCGCTGGAGGGCACCGACGCGGCCAACGGCATCCTCGCCGCCCTGCGCGGCGAGGCCCCGCCGCGCCGCGAGATCGACGCCCGGGGCGCGACCATGCTCACCCGGGCACTGCCGCTGATGCCGGCCGGGGTGCCGATCGGCGCGTTGGTGCTGGTGCGGGACATCACCGAGGTCCGTCGCCGGGACCGCGCGTTGATCACCAAGGACGCCACCATCCGGGAGATCCACCACCGGGTGAAGAACAACCTCCAGACCGTGGCGGCCCTGCTGCGACTCCAGGCCCGCCGGGTCGGCATCCCGGCCGCGAAGGCCGCGCTGGAGGAGTCGGTACGCCGGGTCGCCTCGATCGCGCTGGTGCACGAGACCCTCTCCATGTCCAGCGACGAGGCGGTGGAGTTCGACGGGATCGTCGACCGGGTGGCCAGCGCGGCGGCCGAGGTCGCGGCGACCGACACCCCGGTGCGGATGCGTCGGGAGGGGAGCTTCGGCGTGCTCCCCGCCGAGATCGCCACCTCGCTGGTGATGATCCTCAACGAACTGCTGCTCAACGCGGTGGAGCACGGCTTCCCACCCAGCGACACCGCCCCCGAGGTCCCTCCCACCGTCGAAGCGTCCGGCGCCGCCGAAGCGTCCGGCGCCGCCGAAGCGTCCGGCGCCGCCGAAGCGTCCGGCGCCGCCGAAGCGTCCGGTGCCGCTGGGGCGTTTGGTGCCACTGGGTCGCTTGGTGCCGCCGGTCCCGCTACCGGCTCCGCCGAGGCGCCCACCGGCTCCGCCGCTGGTCCTGTGGCGGCCGAGGTGGTGGTCTCCGCGCACCGGTTCCGCAAGCAACTGCACGTCACCGTCGCCGACAACGGTCGGGGGCTGCCCGCCGATTTCGACGCCGAACGCGGTGGCAACCTGGGCCTGCAGATCGTCCGCGCCCTGGCTACCGGGGAGTTGCGGGGCAGCATCGAGTTGCGCAACCGGGCCGGTGGCGGCACCGAGGCGGTGCTGGTCGTCCCCCTCGCTGGCCCCCGTTCACGCTGAGGTGGTTGCGCGGCTGCTGCTGAGGTGGTTGCAGGGGACCCTTCCTACCGCTTTTTGAGGAGCAGGGGTCCCCTGCAACCACCCCTGCAACCACCTCAGCCCGGCTGGGTGAGCAGAACGAGGGTGACGCCTGGCACCGTCCAACGGTCGGTGGGGGAGAAGGCGTCGAGCGCCGCCCGCTTCGCCGGGGACAGCGCGGCCACCGGATCGGCCCGGTGGCCGGCCACCACCAGCCACACCCGGTCCACCCCCGCCAGGCAGTGGACCGGCCGGTCGCACTCCACCGCCCGCAGGTCGCCGGCCCGGCGCGGGTCCCGCACCGCCAGCACGTCGCGGGGACGCTCGTCGCCCAGGTGGTACGCCAGGCCGAGGTCGAGGAAGAGGAAACCGTCCCGGGACCCGTAGACGACCGCGTCGCCGGGGCGCTGTCCGGCGGCGACGACGCGGGCCGCCGCCCGGTAGTCCACCGGGGCGGAGCGCGGCCAGTCGTGGGTACGCCGCAGGTCGAGCTGGGCCGGCGCGCCGAGGACGGCGGCGAGGCCGACCACCGCCAGGGCGGGCGGCAGACGTACCGAGGCGAGTAGGGCCCCGGCCGGCAGGCAGAGGAACGGTGTGGTGAAGACCAGGTAGCGCGGCACCCAGACGGAGGTCACCAACCCGGCGACGAAGAGCAGCGCGACCGGTGCCGCCACCGCCGCCAGCATGAGCCATCCCCACCGCCCCGGACAGCCGACCGGGTCGGTACGAGGGTTCGCGTGCTCCTGGGCGCCGGCGGCGACCGGGTCGGTACGAGGTCCGGTACGGACGGCGACCGGGCCGGTACGAGGAGGTCCGGCGCGGTCGGCGACTGGACCGGTACGGGCGGCGCCGAGCACGGCCAGTCCGACCAGCAGTCCACCCACCACCGCACTGGCGGTGAGCGAACCGGGCAGTCCGGCCAGGTCACCGAGGCGGGAACGGTCCACCCAGCTCAACTGGCGGGACTGCTGCCCCCGGGCGAGTAGCGCCAGCGGGGCCAGCAGCACCGCCGCCGGCAGCAGGGCGAGCAACCAACGCCACGCCGCCCCACCGCGCACTCCCAAGCCACCGCGCAACACCGGCCCAGCGGGCAACACTGGCCCGCTGCGTACTGCCGGGCCCCCGCCCACTGCCGGGCCCCCGCCGCGTACCGCCAGGGCGTGGGCGGCGAGCAGAGTCAGCGCGGCCAGGTGTGTCAGGCCGAGGGCGGCCACCGCCCCGGCGTACGCCGCCCAGCGGCCCCGGCCCGGCCGGCGCAGCGCCGCCACCAGCAGTACGGTCGCGGCGACCGCGAGCAGCGTGGCGAGCGCGTACGGCCGGGCCTCCTGCCCGTACCGGGAGGTGCTCGGCAGCACGGCGAACAGCAAGCCCGCCAGCCGGCCGGCCCGGTCGCCGAAGAGCCGTTCCCCGAGGACGGCGGTGAGGCCGGCCGCCCCGGTCATGGCCAGCACAGCGGGGGCCCGCAGCGCCGGTGGCGAGTCGCCGAAGACCGCCACCCAGCCGTGCATGAGCAGGTAGTACGGGGCGAGCGTGGCGTCGACGGTGGCCGCCAGCCGGGCCAGGTCGGGCAGCGGCCGGGTGGCGGCGCTCCAGGTGGCCAACTCGTCCCGCCACGGCTGGGCGTGCCCGACGCCGGTGGCGGTGACGACGAGGGTCAGCGCCGTCGGCCAGAGCCACACCGGGCGGCCGTTCCGCGGAGATTCGCGTGTCCGGAACGGGCCAGCGGCGCGCCGTACCCGCTCCCGCCACCCGCCGCCCGGTACGTCGGATCCACCGACCACCCCCGAAGCGTCGCACGGGCCGCGCCCCGCCCGTGGAGTGATCGGGACAGGTCGATCACCCCGGGCCGTCCGGCGCGCATGTTCCGAGGTGGCCCGTGATGTGGGATGGCGCACCAGGACCTTGGCCGGGTTCTCGCAGGTGTGGCAGCATGGTCGACATGACCGCCGCTGTCGAGCGCCGCTTCGTGGCCCGCCGCCACGTCGACTACGGTCGCGTTCGCAGCGCCATCTGTCCGGCCTACTGACGACGCCCGACCCATCCGTCTCGGGCGCGCATCCGCGCCGGCTCCACGACACCGTTGTCTTTCCGCCCGGCACCCCGGGCGAGCCGCCGCGTCCCGCGCGCATACCGAGGCGACCACCCAGACAACGGAGGACGCCGCGATGGCCGTCAACAGCACCCCGGCTCGGCCCGAGCGCCCGGCGGCAGTCGCCGCCCGGGCTCCCCGCCGGCCTCGGGGTGAGGGGCAGTGGGCGCTCGGACACCGCGAGCCGCTCAACCCCAACGAGCGGATGAAGAAGGACGACGATCCGCTCAACGTCCGCGCCCGGATCGAGAACATCTACGCGCACCGGGGGTTCGCCTCGATCGACCCGCAGGACCTGCGCGGCCGGTTCCGTTGGTGGGGCCTCTACACGCAGCGCAAGGCCGGCATCGACGGCGGACGGACTGCCGTGCTGGAGCCGCACGAGCTGGAGGACGAGTTCTTCATGCTCCGGGTGCGGGTCGACGGCGGGCAGCTCAGCCTGGCGCAGCTCCGGGTGGTCGCGGACATCTCCCGGGAGTTCGCCCGGGACACCGCCGACATCACCGACCGGCAGAACATCCAGTACCACTGGATCCGGGTCGAGGACATGCCGGAGATCTGGCGACGGCTGGAGTCGGTCGGCCTGCAGACCACCGAGGCGTGCGGGGACTGTCCCCGGATCGTCCTCGGCAGCCCGGTCGCCGGGGTGGCGAAGGACGAGGTGCTCGACCCGACCCCGGCGCTTGACGAGATCGTCCGCCGGTACGTCGGCGACAAGCAGTACGCCAACCTGCCCCGCAAGTTCAAGTCCTCGATCTCCTGGCTGGTCGACACCCCGTACGAGGCCAACGACATCGCCTTCCTCGGCGTCGAGCACCCCGACCACGGCCCCGGCTTCGACCTCTGGGTCGGCGGTGGGCTCTCCACCAACCCGATGCTCGCCAAGCGGCTCGGGGTCTGGGTGCCGCTGGCCGAGGTGCCCGACGTCTGGGCCGGTGTGGTGGGCATCTTCCGCGACTACGGCTACCGCCGGCTGCGTAACCGGGCGCGGCTGAAGTTCCTGGTGGCCGACTGGGGCGTGGAGAAGTTCCGCGAGGTGCTGGAGAAGGAGTACCTCGGCCGGGCCCTGCTGGACGGCCCCGCTCCGCAGCTCCCGGCCAAGCCGGTGGACCACATCGGCGTGCACGAGCAGGCCGACGGCCGGTACTACGTCGGGGCCGCCCCGGTGGTCGGACGGGTCTCCGGCACCCAGCTCGCCCAGCTCGCCGACGTGGTCGAGGCGCACGGCAGCGACCGGGTGCGGCTCACCGCGTACCAGAAGCTGCTGGTGCTGGACGTGGCGCCGGAGCGGACCGACTCGCTGGTGGCGGCGCTGCGCGGGATCGGCCTGGAGGCCCATCCGTCGGCCTGGCGGCGCGGCACGATGGCCTGCACCGGCATCGAGTACTGCAAGCTCGCGATCGTCGAGACCAAGGCCCGGGGCGAGGAGCTGGTGGCCCGGCTGGAGGAGCGGCTGCGCGGCTTCGACGCGGACATCTCCATCCACATCAACGGCTGCCCGAACGCCTGCGCCCGTACCCAGGTCGCCGACATCGGCCTGAAGGGGCAGCTCGTGGTCGGCCCGGACGGCCGGCAGGTCGAGGGCTTCCAGGTGCACCTGGGCGGTGGGCTCGGCATGGCGCAGGGGCAGACCGCCGGGTTCGGCCGCAAGCTGCGGGGCCTGAAGACCACCGCCGAGGAACTGCCCGAGTACGTGGAGCGGGTGGCCCGGCGGTACCTGGCCGGCCGGACCGAAGGTGAGACGTTCGCCAACTGGGTGATCCGGGTCGACGAGGAGGAACTCCGATGAGTGAAACCCGATCGGTGCCGCTGTACTGCCCGTACTGCGGCGAGGAGGACCTGCGGCCCAACGAGACCGGGCACGGCGCGTGGGAGTGCCACGCCTGCCTCCGGGTCTTCGCGGTGAAGTTCACCGGTCTGCTCTCCCGGGCGGTGTCCGGGCCGGTGGAAGAGGCGGGTTCCGGGCCGGTGGCCGAGGCGGTGACACGATGAGCGGCCTGGTGTCGGCGGCCGGGCTCGGACTGGTCGGCACCGGCCACACCGTTCCGGCCGGGTCGGGCCGGCGTGGTCCCGAGGAACTCCGCGAGTTGGCCACCCGGGCCGGCCGGGAACTGGAGGGTGCGCCCGCCCTGGAGATCGTCCGCTGGGCGGCGGAGACCTTCGGCGACCGGCTCTGCGTCACCAGTTCGATGGCGGACGCCGTCCTGGCCCACCTGGTCTCCCGGGTGGCTCCCGGGGTGGACGTGGTCTTCCTCGACACCGGGCTGCACTTCCCCGAGACGCTGCGGGTTCGCGACGAGGTGGTCCGTACGCTGCCGGTGAACGTCCGGTCGATCCGTCCCCGGTTGACCGTCGGCCAGCAGGACGGCGAGTACGGTCCCCGGCTGTTCAACAAGTCGCCGGACGAGTGCTGCCGGCTGCGCAAGGTGGAGCCGCTGGAGCGCGCGCTGGGCGACTACGACGCCTGGGCGGCCGGGCTGCGCCGGGACGAGTCGCCCACCCGGGCGAACACCCCGGTGGTCGGGTACGACGAGCGGCGCGGCAAGGTGAAGGTCAACCCCATCGCGGCCTGGACGCAAGCGGACGTGGACGGCTATGTCGCCCGGCACCGGGTGCCGGTCAACGAACTGTTCCGGCAGGGCTACGGCTCGGTCGGCTGCTGGCCCTGCACCCGGCGGACGAAGGCGGGGGAGGACCCGCGCGCCGGCCGCTGGGCGATGTTCGAGAAGACCGAGTGCGGACTGCACACCTGAGCCCGCTGGTGCCGGCACCGGCGTCCCCGGTGCTGGTACCCGGGCGCCTGCCGGCGTTTCGGGGGCCGGTGTCCGGGGCCGATCCGGTGGTCCTGGTCGCCCACGGCAGCCGGGATCCGCGGGCTGCCGCAGCGACCCGGGCGCTGGCCCGGGCCGTCGCCGCTGCCCGTCCCGGCACGGTGGTCCTGCCGAGCTGGCTGGACCACACCGCGCCCACCCCGGCCGAGGTGCTGTGTGGGCTGGCCGAGGCCGGGCACGCCCGGGCGGTACTGGTGCCGTTGCTGTTGACCGCCGCGTACCACCGCCGGGTGGACATCCCGGCCGCGGTGGCGGAGGCCGGTGCCGTCGGCCGCGCGATGGCGGTACGGGTCACCGATGTGCTCGGCCCCGTCGGGGAGCGGGTGGACCCCCTCCTGCTGGCCGGGCTGCGGCAGCGGCTGGCCGAGGCGGAGCCGGGGCGGTTCGACGCGCTGGTGCTGGCGGCGGCGGGTACCCGGGATCCGGGCGCACGGGCCTCGGTGGGGCGGGTCGCCGCTGCGCTCGGAGCGAGCTACGGCGTGCCCTGTCGGGTGGCGTACGCCTCGGCCGCCGCGCCGACCACCGGTACGGCAGTGGCCCGGTTCCGGGCCGACGGGGCCCGACGGGTGGCGGTGTCGGCGTACTTCCTGGCCCCGGGCCTGTTCCACGACGCAGTCACGACGGCAGCCCGCGAGGCCAGCGCGGTGGCCGTCTCGGCCCCCCTGACCGACACCCCCGACCTGGCCCACCTGATCCTCCGCCGTCTCCACGCTTTCAGCGGCTGATCAAGAAGCTGGCGTCAGGTCCGGTGCGGATTCCTGACGCCAGCTTCTTGATCAACGTGCTGAATTAGGGGGTGGGGAAGTGAAGCGCCCCGCCAGGGTGGGCTGGCGGGGCGTTCGGTGGTGTGTGGTCAGGAGGCGGAGTGAGCGCGCAGCACGCGGAGGCCACCGCGACGCTTCACGGCGCGACGCTCCTCCTCGCTCATTCCACCCCAGACGCCGGCGTCCTGACCGGACTCCAGTGCCCACTTCAGGCACCCGTCGGTCACGGAGCAACGCCGGCAGACGGCCTTGGCCTGCTCGACCTGCAGCAGAGCCGGACCGGACGTCCCGATCGGGAAGAACAGCTCCGGGTCCTCGTCGCGGCAGGCAGCATGGTGGCGCCAGTCCATGGCGGCAACACTCCTCATTCTGGATGGGTGGCAGTTCTTGCTTCGTTTTCCTAAATGCATCCGCAGTGCCGATGGTGACGGTTCGCGTTCATCAAATCAGCATTGCGTGAGCAGGCTGTTGGCTCTGGGGCGACGTGGAGAGGCTCAACATGTCGAGCATATCCCCGCAATGTCCCGGTAACTCAAGTCCGCTTGTGAATACTTTCACGAACTACTGGAATGTCAAGGGTGACGCTCCGAAAAACTTCTAGGAGGTGAGCAGGCTCACGACCCATTTGTCCGGTTTCCCGAACCGCCCCGGCGATGCCGCCCGTAGCCGGGAATCAATATAGTACAGTCCGCGCGACATTGCAGGCATATCCGGCACCTCACCCTCCGGCGCGTCGCCACCACCGTCAGCCAAGGGTGTTACCCCAGACTCAGCAGATTACTCTCAGTGCGGCTGGTGCGGATGTGAATCTAACTTTTTCCCGCTGTCCAAGGTAGTCCCCATCGAGTTGGAACGCCTGCGGACGGCTCGCGACCAAGGTGAACTCGGCCACGTCATGGAGCCGGAGCACCTGTCGACCCCGGGGGTCCGGCTGGCGGGAGAACATCTGAGTGACCGTCCGTGACGTACTCGCCACCTTTAGCTGACGAAGTGCCATGACGTCAAGACCAAGGTCGAATGAGGCGTCCGGGTTCGGGTTGATCTCCCGCTCGCCGAGATACGTCCACGGCGCGGTGTTCTGGATGATCACCGTCGCCAACTCATCTTCTGACTCCGTCCCCGGACGCTCCAGTCGGATCGACGGATGCCGTCGGTCGGAGGCGAGGAAGTACTGATTCACCGTGGCGCGCAGATATAGCGCGGGAGTGGAAACCCGGCCCCGCTTCCGTGCCATTTCCACGCGATGCACGACCGCCGCGTCCAGCCCGAAGCCGGCGCAGAAGGTGAAGTACCGGTCGTCGGCGCGGCCGAGCCCGATCGTCCGGGAGCGGCCCAGTCGGAGCCCTTCCAGGATCATGCTGGTGCCCTCCGCCCATTCCCGGGGCAGACCCAGTGCCCGCGCGAAGACGTTGGTAGAACCGCCCGGCACCGTGGCGAGCGCGGGCAGCCGGTCGGCGGACGTGCCGCCGGTGACGGTCGGCGGCTCCGCGGTCATCAGCCCGTTGACCACCTCGTTGACCGTGCCGTCGCCACCGAGAGTGACGACCAGGTCGACGCCCTCCTCGGCCGCCTCCCGGGCCAGGTCCGTGGCGTGCCCCCGGCGTCGGGTGTACCGCACCGAGAGGTCCACCTCACTGCGCAACGCCCGGACCAGCACGTCCCGGCTGCGTTCGCTGGTGGTGGTGGCCTTCGGATTGACTACCAGGACGGCCCGCATGGCCGGACTGTACCGCGCTGCCGCGCGGGTATCGTGTCGCCGTGACGATCGACTCGGACCCGCTGCCCACCACGCTGAGTTGGGCCGCCCGTCTGCTGTGGGGAGAGGCGGTCGCCCTCGGGCTGGTCGCCGTCTGGCTGGCTTACGAGAACCTGACCGCGGACGCGTTCGACCTCGCCTCGGCTGTGCTGATCACCGTCTTCGCGGCCGGTGGCGCATTGGCGCTCTGGGCGCTCGGCACCGCGCTGGCCCGCCGCCGGGCCGGCGCCCGGGCCCCCGCGATCGTCCTCCAGCTCATGCTTCTGCCGGTCGGTTGGTACATGATCCAGGGCGGGTTGGGCTGGCTCGGGGTGCCGCTGATGGTCCTCGGGGTGGGGGTGTGCGCGCTTTTGCTCGCCCCGGCCAGCACCCGGGCGCTCGGTCTGCCGCACTGACCCTGGGACGGCCACGGCGGCCATCGCCGGGCACGGGACAGGCGGGGCGGCGGGTGAGTGGAGACGTCACCGCCGGGGGCGCGTGGGATCAGTGTGCGGCGCGGCGGGTGGAGACGTCACCGCCGGGGGCGCGTGGGATCAGTGTGCGGCGCGGCGGGTGGAGACGTTGCTGCCGGGGGCGTGCGGAATCAGTGTGCGGCGCGACGGGTGAGCAGGGAGATGGTCGCCCGGCCGTCGGCGGCGGTCGCGGCGGCGGCCGTGGTCAGCGCGGTGAGCACCTTCCAGGCGAAGGAGGACTCGGCGGGCAGCTTCGCGCCCCGGACCGTGGGCACGGTCACCTCGACGGTCAGCGCGTCTTCGGTGACCGCGAAGGAACACTCCAACTCGGCGTCGCGGGTGGCGATCGCGAGCAGCATGGCGCAGGCCTCGTCGACCGCGATCCGCAGGTCCTCGATCTCGTCGAGGGCGAACTGGAGCCGCGCGGCGAGGCCCGCGGTCGCGGTCCGCAGCACGCTGAGGTAGCCGCCGTCGGCGGGCACGGTGAGGTGTACGACGTCCTCGTCGGCCGTCGTCCGCCCGGTCAGTTGAGTCACGCTCATCCCCCCGGTCGCGGACTCTACCCGGTCGAGCCCGGTGCCGCTTCGTCAGCGGCGGCCTCCGCCGCGAGCCGCCGCAACGCGGCCCCGTCCAGCCGGTACGGCACCCAGTCGTCGATCGTGCTGGCGTCGATCGCGCGGTAGAAGCCCGCGGCCGGATTCCAGTCGAGCATCATCCACTCCAGTCGCCGGTAGCCCCGCTCGACGCAGCGCGCGGCGAGGGTCGCCAGCAGCCGCCGACCCACCCCGGTGCCCCGGGCGGACGGCCGGACGTAGAGGTCCTCCAGGTGGATGCCGTGGGTGCCCGCCCAGGTGGAGAAGTTGAGCAGCCAGAGGGCGAACGCGAGTGGCTGGTCCGTCTCGTCGACCGCCACGTCACCGAAGAGAGCCGGCTCCGGACCGAACAGCGCCGCGTCGAGTTGCCCGACGGTCAGGTGGCACTGGTCGGCGGCCCGCTCGTACTCGGCCAACTCGTGCACCATGGCGACGACGGCCGGTACGTCCGCGGGACGTACCGGCCGGATCCTCGGTGCGGCAGCGCCGGAGGTCACGCCTGCTTGGTCTCCCAGAAGATCTTGGCGATCTCGTCGATCTTCTGGAGCAGCTCGTCGGCCTTGGCCGGCTCGACGGTGCCCTTGGCACCGGTGGCGCCGGCCAGCTTGGTGGCCTCGTTGAACAGCGTGTGCAGGTTCGGGTACTTCTCGAAGTGCGGGGCCTTGAAGTAGTCCGTCCACAGCACCCAGAGGTGGTGCTTGACCAGCTCGGCGCGCTGCTCCTTGATGATCAGGGCGCGGGTGCGGAACTCCGGGTCGGTGTTCGCCTGGTACTTCTCGCAGATCGCCTTGACCGACTCGGCCTCGATCCGGGCCTGGGCCGGGTCGTAGACGCCGCACGGCAGGTCGCAGTGGGCACTGACAATCACGCGCGGCGTGAAGATGCGAGGAAGACGCATCGGGATCCTCCATGAGACGTTTGCGATGATCCGAGATGACATTACTCCTGGAGATGCTCCCCGACGGCGCGGAGGTGAAACCCGGTGACCGCTGGTGGCACGGGAACTCCCGGGCTGCGGGGACCGCTCACCGCCGTACTGGTGACCGGGCCCTCCATGGCCCCGACGCTGCGGCACGGCGACGCGTTGCTGGTCCGGTGCGGCGGCCGCGCCGTCCGGCCGGGCGACATCGTGGTCGCGGTCTTCCGTAGCCGTCCGGACCTGCTGGTCGTCAAGCGCGCGGTCCGTCCGGCTGACGGCGGCTGGTGGGTACGGGGCGACAACGAACTCGTCACCGACGACTCCCGCGTCCACGGCGTGGCCGACGTGCGGGGACGGGTGGTGGCCCGCTACTGGCCGCGACCTCGACGGTTCAGTGCGCGACGGTTATGACCCTACTCACATTCGAGGTTCGCGTCGGACACTATGCTCGGGCAGTGTCCGGGTGACCCCCGTACCGCGCGCTGCCCGCTGCCGCTGACCACGTGGCCCGGTTGGCCGGTCCATCTGCCTCGACAGATCCTGGAGTCACCATGTCATCGTCTTCTGTGGATCCCGCTGATCCCGTCTTCCGGCTGCACGCCGGCGGCAAGATGGCCGTCGCCTCGACGGTGCCGCTGACGAGTCGCGAGGACCTCTCCCTCGCCTACACCCCCGGGGTGGCCCGGGTCTGCGAGGCTATCGCCGCCGACCCCGCCCTGGTGGACGACTACACCTGGGTGTCGCACACAGTCGCGGTGGTGACCGACGGCTCGGCCGTGCTCGGCCTGGGCAACATCGGGCCCCGCGCCGCGATGCCGGTGATGGAGGGCAAGGCGGTGCTGTTCAAGCAGTTCGGCGGTGTGGACGCCGTGCCGATCTGCCTGGACACACAGGACACGGACGAGATCGTCGCGGCGGTGACCGCGCTCGCCCCGTCGTTCGGGGGGATCAACCTGGAGGACATCAGCGCGCCGCGCTGCTTCGAGATCGAACGCCGCCTCGACGAGGCCCTCGGCATCCCGGTCTTCCACGACGACCAGCACGGCACCGCCATCGTCGTGCTCGCCGCCCTGCGTAACGCCGCCCGCCTGCTCAACCGCAAGCTCGGTGACCTGCGGGTCGCGGTCAGCGGTGCGGGCGCGGCCGGCATCGCGGTGACCAAGATGCTGATCGCCGGCGGCGTCAACCCGGACGACGTGGTGGTCTGCGACTCGCGGGGCATCATCGGCCGGGACCGCACCGATCTCACCGCGACCAAGGCCGAGTTGGCCGCCATCACCAACGCTGCCGGCCGGCGTGGGGACATCACCGAGGCGCTGCGCGACGCCGACGTCCTGATCGGCGTCTCCGGCGGTCAGATCCCGGAGGCGGCGGTCGCCGGGATGGCCTCCGGTGGCATCGTCTTCGCCCTGGCCAACCCCACCCCGGAGGTGCACCCCGAGGTGGCCGCCCGGCACGTCGAGGTGGTCGCCACCGGCCGGAGCGACTACCCCAACCAGATCAACAACGTGCTCGCCTTCCCCGGCGTGTTCCGGGGCGCGCTGGATGCCCGGGCCACCCGGATCACCGAGAACATGAAGGTGGCGGCGGCCGACGCGATCGCCGGGGTGGTCAGTGAGACGTTGACCGCGGACGCGATCGTGCCCTCCCCGCTCGACCCCCGGGTCGCCCCCGCCGTAGCCGAGGCGGTCGCCGAGGCGGCCCGCGTCGACGGCGTTGCCCGCGCCTGACCCCGCCGGGAGGCCGCGCCTGGCCCGTCGCGAAGTCCGAAGGGGTCCCTACCGTCGTCCGACCGGGAGGGACCCCGCCGGAAAGTTGGACGAGGTGGGTGAAACGGGGCGACCGTCGTTCGACGCGGCGGAGTGAGGTGACTGCTCAGCGTCACGGGTTGGGGGGCTGCGCGGCACCGCCATCCTTGTTACCGTGCCGATCATGCGTGCCGCCTTCGCCTCCCGTTTCGACGACGCCGACCCGCTCGCCGCGCTCACCGTGGGAGAGCAGCCCGAACCGACCCACTGGGCCGACGACTGGGTGACCGTCCAGGTCGTGGCCAGCTCGCTCAACCACCACGACCTCTGGTCGCTTCGCGGCGTCGGCCTGGGCGAGGACCGGCTGCCGATGATCCTCGGCTGCGACGCGGTGGGCATCGACCCGGACGGCAACGAGGTCGTCGTCTACCCGGTGATCCCCGACCCGGGCGACCCGCGCGGCACCTCCCTCCTCTCCGAGCACGCCCAGGGCACCCTCGCCGAGCGGGTGGCCGTACCCCGGTCGAACCTGCTGCCGCTGCCCGACAAGCTCTCCGCCACCGACGCCGCCTGCCTGCCCACCGCCTGGCTCACCGCCTGGCGGATGCTCACGACCATGGGGCGGGTCGACGAGGGCGAGGCGGTGCTCGTGCAGGGCGCCGGCGGCGGGGTCGCCACGGCGGCCGTGGCGCTCGCCCTGGCGATGGGCAAGCGGGTCTACGCGACCAGTCGGGACGAGGCCAAGCGCGAGCGGATCGCTGCGCTGGGCGCGACCGCCGTGCCGCCGGGAGCCCGGCTGCCGGAGCGGGTCGACGTGGTCGTCGAGACGGTCGGCGCGGCCACCTTCGACCACTCCCTGAAGTCGGCTGCGCCGATGGCCCGGATCGTCGTCTCCGGGGCGACCGCTGGGCACGAGCCGAAGGTCAACCTGCGCCGGATCTTCGCCATGCAGTTGCAGATCCTCGGTACCTCGATGGGCACCCGGGACGACCTGGCGCAGCTGCTCGCCTTCTGCGCCGAGCGCGACGTGCGGCCGGTCGTCGACAGCGTGCACCCGTTCAGCCAGGTGTCGGAGGCGTTCGCCCGGCTGCACTCCGGTGACGTCTTCGGCAAGGTCGTCGTCGACCACAACCGCTGACCTCGCCGGCTGGGTTGGTAGCAGGGGACCCTTCCTCCGCAAAAAGCGGTAACAAGGGTCCCCTGCTACCACCTCACACGTACGAGCACCACTCCGTGTGGCAGCGCCCCGGCCGCCCCGAGCCGGGGCACCGGGAACGCCCTCAGAGGCGGTTGTCGAGGGTGGCGAGGCCGCCCCGGGTCGCGTTCGCCGGCAGTCGGCGCTTGGCCGCCTGGTCGCCGTAGAGGCTCCAGCGGAGGAAGTCGACGGTGGTGTCCGAGACGACCCGCAGGGACGCGCGGTCGGTGAGCAGGGCCCGCCCGTGGTCGCCCTGCGGCAGGCTCAGCATCGCCTTGGGCCAGGGCACCCGGTCGTAGGCGTCCTTGCCGGAGGAGTAGTCGACCACCTCGTCGAGTTCGCCGTGCACGAAGAGCTGCGGGGCGGCGGTGCCGGCGAACGTGCTGCCCACGCCGAGCGCGGTGCCGGCGAGGACCACCCCGGCGTCGAGCCGCTCGTCGCGGCCGAGGGTGAACAGGCCGATGGTGGTCACCCCGCCGGCCGAGTGCCCGGTGGCGGCCACCCGGTCGGTTGCCAGCCGCCCGCGCAGCGGGTCGCCCGCCCGCTGGTCGAGCGCCAGCACCTCGGTCAGCACGTACGACACGTCGGCCGGCTGGTTCAGCACGTCGAGCGGGTTGACCTGGGCGGCGCCCCGGCTGGTGTTCGGGAAGGTCGGCGCGGCCACCACGAAGCCCGCCGCCGCCCACCGGGTGAGCAGGGTGGCGTAGTCGGTCGGGCGGGCGTTGAGGCCGTGGCTGAACACGACCACGGGGAACCGGCCCCCGGCGACCGGGGCCGACCGTTCCGCCGCCCCACCGGCCTCGCCCCTGGCCGGATACCAGAGGGTCACCGGCAGGGGCCGGTCACCGTCCCGGTTGACCCGGAGCTGGCGTACCCCGACCGCGAACGCCTCCTCCGGTGCCTGCCCCGGCGGGATCCCGGCGGCAGTGGGCGTGGCGGACGGCGACGGCTCGGCCGGCGGGGACCAGACGGCCGGGGCGGCCTCCGTCGAGCACGCGGCCAGGCCCACCGTGAGCAGCGCGGCGACGACCAGTGCAGGGGTACGACGGCGGGGCATGCCCTCGATTGTGCCTCGCGCCCCCGGGCCGACCCGGTCGGGCGGCTCAGCGACGAAAGCCGACCCCGGTCGGGCGGCTCAGCGACGAAGGCCGTGCCAGTCGGGAGGTCGTGCCGGTCGGGCGGCTCAGCGGGAGATGCCGAGCTGGTCCTCGAAGGCGGTCACCCCGGGCAGCCGCGCGCCGGTCGCGATTCGCCGTCCGGCCGCCGGGTCGTCGTAGAGCCGCCAGCGCAGCAGATCGGTGGTGGCGGCGATGACCTGTTCGAACCCGGGACGGCCGGGGGTGAGGTACTCGCCGTGTCCCTGGCCGGGCAGGGTCAGGAAGGCCCGGGGCCAGTCCGTGCGGTCGTACCCGGCCCGGCCGACGTGCCAGGGCACGATCCGATCGGCCTCGCCGTGCACGAAGAGCAGGGTGGCCGGCGGGCCGGCGAAGCTGCCCGCCATGCCGCCCCCGGCGATGACGATGCCCGCCCGCAGCCGGGCCGGGTGTCCCGAGGTGAACATGCCGGCGGTGGTGAAACCTCCGGCGGAGTGCCCGGCGGCGGCCACCCGGTCGGTGTCCAGGTGCCCGGCGAGGGGATCGCCCCGGAGACCGTCCAACCGGATCAGATGCCGGATCACCCGCCAGGCGTCCGCCGGCTGGTTGCGGACGTCGGCCCGGTCGAACTGGGCCGACCGGCGGTTGGTGTGCGGGTACGCCGGCGCGGCCACCACGAAGCCCGCCGCCGCCCACCGGCTGGTCACCTCGGCGTGCAGCACGGGCAGGCTGTGCAGTCCGTGGCTGTACAGCACCAACGGGAAACGGCCCGGTGCGACCGACCGGCCGGCCGCCGGGTACCAGACCGTCACGGGCAGCGGGCGGGCCGACCCGGGCTCGACGGTGAGCGTCCGCACGCCGACGGCGTACGCCTCCCGGGGGACCGGGCGGGGCGACGGGCTCAGCCCGGTCGCGGCGGTGGCCGGGCCGCAGCCGGCGAGCAGCGCCGTCAGCAACGCGACGAGCAGGCGCGGCATCCTCATAAATCGACGGTAGGTGGCGACGGGGCGGCGCGGTCCCGCCTTCCGGACCGGGTACGCCCACCACCCGGCCGACCCGACCCCGCCGACCCGGTTGGGCCGACCGGCCCCGCGTCGCCCGCCGGCCCTCCGGTGGACCATCGATCGGCCCGTGATGCCCCGACCATCGGTCCGCAGGGTGGGCGCCCGGCGCGCTCGCCCGGCCGGGGTGGCGCGGCTTCGTTAGGGTCGTCACCATGGCGGACGAGTACGTCGACCCGAGCGGGACCAGCGAGGTGTTCCGCGCCTTCGTCCCCGCTCCGGAGTTGGCCACCCAGGCCGGCCATCCGGTGCGGGAACCGTCGAGACTGCCCCTGCCCGTCGCGGTCGTGATGGCCGCGGTCATGCTCGCCATGGCGTTCTGGATCGCCCTGAGCTGACCGCCCCGCCGGCCCGGCGGCCGACCTCCGCCGGCCCGCGCAACCGGCGATCGGCCGGCCCGCCCCGCGTATCCGGCTCGCTCCGCCGGCTCAGCTTTCGGCGACCACGGCGCGGGCCGCGCGGGCGATCTCCCGTTCCTCGTCGGTGCCGACCACGCAGACCGCCACCTCGGCACCGTCCGGCGAGATGATCCGGTCCCCGTCGCCGGTGGCGTTGCGGGCCGGGTCGACGCTGATCCCCAATCGCTCCAGTCCGGCCAGCGCGGCGGCGCGGACCGGCGCGGCGTGCTCGCCCACCCCGGCGGTGAAGGTGACCGCGTCGACCCGCCCGAGCAGGGCGTAGTACGCCCCCACGTAGCCGGTGATCCGCCGGCAGTACACGTCGAAGGCGAGCACCGCCGCCGCGTCGCCGTCGGCGCGGCGGGCGAGTACCTCCCGCATGTCGTTGGCCCCGGCCAGTCCGAGCAGGCCGCTGCGGTGGTTGAGCAGGTCGTCGATCTCGTCCACGCCGAGACCGCCCTCGCGGCGCAGGTGGAAGACGATCGTCGGGTCGAGGTCACCGCTGCGGGTGCCCATCACCAGGCCCTCCAGTGGGGACATGCCCATCGAGGTGGCGACGCTGCGTCCGCCGGCCACCGCGCAGACGCTCGCCCCGTTCCCCAGGTGCAGGGTGATGGTGTTGGTCTCCTCGTACGCCCGGCCGAGCAGTTCGGCGGTGCGCCGGGAGACGTACCCGTGCGAGGTGCCGTGGAAGCCGTACCGGCGGACGCCGTACCGCCGGGCGGTCTCCCGGTCGATCGCGTAGGTGGCGGCGGCCTCGGGCAGGGTGTGGTGGAACGCGGTGTCGAAGACCGCGACCTGCGGGGTCTCCGGCAGCAGGTGCCGGGCCACCTCGATGCCGGCCAGGTTCGCCGGGTTGTGCAGCGGGGCGAGCGGGAACAGGTCGCGGATCGCGGCGAGCACCCCGTCGTCGACCAGCACCGGCTCGGTGAAGCGCTGGCCGCCGTGCACCACTCGGTGCCCGACCGCGACCAGGTCGGTCAGGTCCAGCCCGGCGAGCACCGCCCGGACGGCGTCGGTGTGGTCGGCGGGGCCACCACCGGGCTCGCCGATCCGCTCGACGGTGCCCTTGGCGAGGACGGCGTCCCCGGCGTAGAGGCGGTACTTCACCGACGACGACCCGCAGTTGAGCACCAGCACCCGATCGGTCACGACGGCTCCCCGGCGGCCTGGATGGCGGTGATCGCCACCGTGTTGACGATGTCGGCGACGGTAGCGCCCCGGGACAGGTCGTTCACCGGCCGCCGGAGGCCCTGCATCACCGGGCCGACCGCGACCGCGCCCGCCGAACGCTGCACCGCCTTGTACGTGTTGTTGCCCGTGTTCAGGTCCGGGAAGACGAACACCGTCGCGCGTCCGGCCACCGGGCTGCCCGGCAGCTTCGTGGCAGCGACCAGCGGGTCGATCGCGGCGTCGTACTGGATCGGCCCCTCGACCAGCAGGTCCGGCCGGCGCAGGCGGACCAGTTCGGTGGCCGCCGCGACCTTGTCCACGTCTGCGCCCGCGCCGGAGCCACCGGTGGAGTAGGACAGCATGGCGACCCGGGGTTCGATGCCGAACCGGGCGGTGGTCTCGGCCGAGGAGATCGCGATGTCGGCGAGCTGGGCGGCGTCCGGGTCGGGGTTGACCGCGCAGTCGCCGTAGACCAGCACCCGGTCGGCCAGCAGCATGAAGAACACGCTGGAAGCCACCGAGACCTCCGGCAGCGTACGGATGATCTCGAAGGCCGGGCGGATCGTGGCGGCGGTGGTGTGCGTCGCCCCGGAGACCATGCCGTCGGCGTGCCCGGCCTGCACCATCATCGTGCCGAAGTAGTTCGGCTGCGCCATCACGTCGTGCGCCAACTCGACCGTCATGCCCCGATGGGCCCGCAGCTTGGCGTATCCGGCGGCGAACTCGTCCCGCCACTCGCTGGTGATTGGGTCGACCACCTGCGCGTCGCCGACGTCGATGCCCAGCTCACGGGTGCGTCGGGCGATGTCGTCGGGGCGGCCCAGCAGGGTCAGGTCGGCCACGCCCCGGCGCAGCAGCACCTCCGCCGCCCGCAGGATCCGCTCCTCCGACCCCTCGGGCAGCACCACCCGTCGCCGCCGCGCCCGGGCCCGGTCGATCAGGTCGTACTCGAACATCAGCGGGGTGACCCGCGCGGAGCGGCTGACCGCCAGCCGGCGGGCCAGGTCGACGGTGTCCACGTGCGACTCGAACGCGCCGAGCGCGGCCTCCACCTTGCGCGGGTGTGCCGGGCTGGGCCGGCCGTGGATCCGGCTCGACGCGGAGATGGTGTCGTAGCTGTCGGTCGGCACCGACAGCACCGCCAACCCGGTGTTCAGGCCGTCGAAGACCCGCATCGCCCGGGGGTCGGGCCGCGCGCCCAGGGTGAGCACCAACCCGGCCACCGACACCTGGCCGGCGACGTGCGCGGCGCTCGCCGCCACCAGCAGGTCGTCCCGGTCCCCGGGGGTGATCACCAGGCAGCCGTCGGTCAGGTGCTCCAGCACGGTCGGCACGTGCGCCGCGCCGACCACGTAGTCGAGCACGTCCCGGCCGAGCGCGGCGTCGTCGCCGGCGAGCAGGGTCGCGCCGAGCGCCGCCGCCACCTCGGCCACCGTCGGCGCCGACACGGTCGGCACCTCCGGGATCGCGTACGCCGGGACGGGCAGCTCCGGCAGCGTCATCGGCCCGGACACCCGGTTGGCGATCACCGCCAGCACCGTCGCGCCCAGGTCCGCCAGATCGTGGTACGCCCCGCGCGCCGCCGCCGCGACCGCCTCCGGCTCCTGCCCGAAGCCGTCCACCACGGGCACCACCACGCTGCCGAACTCGGTCGCCAGCCGGGCGTTGAAGGCCAGCGCGCGGGGGTTGCCCGGGTCACCGGTGTCGTCGAAGTCGCTGCCCACCACCACCATGGCCGGGCAGCGTCGCTCCACCGCGCGGTACCGCTCGACGATCCGGCCGATCAGCTCCTCCCGCCGGCCCTCGCCGACCAGCGTGGCCGCCTCCGCGTACGTGGTGCCGTACCGGTCGGCCATCGGCAGGTCGATCGGGTACCGGTCGCCGAGCAGGGTGAGGATCGGGTCGGGCGTGGTGCCGGACACCAGGGGCCGGAACGCGCCGATCCGCTCGACCTGCCGGGAGAGAAGCTCGGCGAGCCCGAGCGCGATGGTCGACTTGCCGCCGCCCGCGCCCACGCCGGTGAGGTAGACACTGCGCGCCACGCCCTCACGTTACAAGATCGTGCCTGGTCAACGCCCGGGTCCGTGGTCCCGGCCGGCGCTGCTCTCCTCCCGGGGCGGCTGGGCCGCCCGGAAGATCGCGTCGCTGCGGGCCAGCCACGCCGCGCCGAAGGCGAACACCGCCACCGCCTCGCACCACAGCACCGGCCGGAGCGTGTCGCGGAGGTCGTCGGGCAGGGCGTTGCTGGCCACGGCGAGCGCGATCGCCGCGACGATCAGATACCCGCAGGTGCGGTAGAACCGGTTCCCGGGCACCGGGTCGGGGCGGACCGTCGGGTCGGACCGGGTGAACAGGACCAGGCAGAAGACGGCGAGCAGCAGGAACAGCACCGCCGCGCAGACCTGGTGCACCACGCCGACGAGCCGTTCGGTGTCGGTCGGGTCACCGGTCGCGGTCGGGAACAGTGCCACCCCGATCGCCAACACCCCGGCGATCGTGCTGATCAGGTCGTCGGGTTGCCGGTGCCGGTAGCTGATCAGGAAGACGCCGATCGCGCACATCCCGCCGACGAAGACGTCCCGCAGCGGGCTGTGGTAGTAGCCGCTGAGCGAGCCGAGCAGGACGAACCGGTCGGCGACGAGGGCGTACCCGACGATCAGCGCGATCGGCAGGGCGATACCGACGGAGCCGATGCCGACCCGGAGCCGGCGTACGGTGACCGCGTCCTGGGGCGGCTTGCGGGGTTCGGGGCTCACTTGCGCCTCCCTGGCTCGGGCGGCGTACGGTCCGGCCGGACGGACCGGACCGTGGTCGCTGCCTACCAGTGCACCCGACGGTGACGCTGGGTGTCAATCGCGGGGTCGACACCCCCTTGGCGAGATCAGTCGTCGTCCTCGTCGTCCAACCGGGCCAGCCAGGTGGCGAACCGCTCGATCGGCGTCTCGAACTCCGGGTTCAGGTCGACGAAGTCGCGCAGCCGCTCGCCCAGCCACTCGACCGACACGGACTCCTCTCCGCGCCGCTGGACCAGCTCCTCGATACCGCGGTCGGTGAAGTACACGATGTTCTCCTCGAACATGCCGCTGGGGCAGGCCCGCCCGATGTCGGCGGACGCTGCCCCAGCGTGGGACGGGGTCAGGGACGGGGCAGGGCCGCCTCGATGAGCGCCGTCTGCTCGACGTCGTGCATCTTGGCCGACCCGACGGCCGGGGCCGCCGCCGCCGGGCGGGAGATCCGGCGCAGCCGGACGTCGGACAGGTGCTCCAGCAGGTTGAGCGCGACGAAGCTCCAGCCACCCTGGTTGGCCGGCTCCTCCTGCACCCAGGCGAAGTCCTCGGCGTTCGGGTACTCGGCCAGGGCGGCCCGGATCTCCTCCACCGGCAGCGGGTAGAGCTGCTCGAGGCGGACGATCGCGGTGTCCGTGACGCCCCGGTCGGCGCGTGCCTGGAACAGGTCGTAGTAGACCTTGCCCGAGCAGAGCAGCACCCGCTTCACCTGCTCCGGAGCCGGCGCGGCCCCGTCGCGCAGCACCGGCTGGAAGGTGCCCGAGGTGAAGTCCGCCACCTGCGAGATGCAGAGCTTGTGCCGCAGCAGCGACTTCGGCGTGAACACCACCAGCGGCTTGCGCTTCGGCGACAGCGCCTGGCGACGCAGCAGGTGGAAGTAGTTCGCCGGGGTGGTCGGGATGGACACCCGCATGTTGTCCTCGGCGCACATCTGGAGGAACCGCTCCGGCCGGCCGGAGGTGTGGTCCGGGCCCTGGCCCTCGTGGCCGTGCGGCAGCAGCAGAGTGACCGCGGAGCGCTGGCCCCACTTCACCTCGCCCGAGGAGATGAACTCGTCGATCACCGACTGGGCGCCGTTGACGAAGTCACCGAACTGGGCCTCCCAGGCGACCAGCGCGTTGACGTTCTCCACCGAGTAGCCGTACTCGAAGCCCATCGCGGCGTACTCGCTGAGCAGCGAGTCGTGCACGAAGAACCGGGACCGCTCGCCGTCGCCGGTGAGCGACCGCAGCGGGAGGTAGTCCTCACCAGTCTTCGAGTCGACCACCGCCGCGTGCCGCTGCACGAAGGTGCCCCGGCGGGAGTCCTGCCCGGCGAGCCGGACGGTGACCCCGTCGTGCAGCAGCGAGCCGAAGGCGATGATCTCGCCGAAGCCCCAGTCGATGCCCCCTCGACGGCCATCTTCGCCCGGCGGTCGAGCAACTGCTGGATCCGCTTGTGCGGGTTGAAGCCCTCGGGGAGGTTGACGTGCGCGTCGCCGATCGCCTTGACGATCTCGGCGCTGGTCGCGGTCTCCACCTGCGGCTCCGGCTCGTCCTCCCGGCGCGGTCGGGTGACCTGCTTCGGGGCCGACGCGGCGTCCCGGGTGGCCTTGAAGACCCGCTCGAGCTGGGCCTGGTAGTCGCGGAGCAGCTCCTCCGCGTCCTCCACGGTGATGTCGCCCCGACCGATCAGCTCCTCGGTGTAGAGCTTCCGCACCGAGCGCTTCGAGTCGATGATCTGGTACATCTGCGGGTTGGACATCGACGGGTCGTCGCCCTCGTTGTGCCCACGCCGCCGGTAGCAGACCATGTCGACGACGACGTCCTTGTTGAACGCTTGGCGGTACTCGAACGCCAGCCGGGCGACCCGGACCACGGCCTCGGGGTCGTCGCCGTTGACGTGGAAGATCGGCGCCTGGATCATCCGGGCCACGTCGCTGCTGTAGAGGCTGGACCGGCTGTACTCCGGGGCGGTGGTGAAGCCGACCTGGTTGTTGACCACCACGTGCACCGTGCCGCCGGTGCGGTAACCGCGCAGCTGGGAGAGGTTCAGCGTCTCGGCGACCACACCCTGGCCGGCGAAGGCGGCGTCACCGTGCACCGCCAGCGGCAGCACGGTGTACCCCTCCAGCTTCAGGTCGATCCGGTCCTGCTTGGCCCGGACGATGCCCTCCAGCACCGGGTCGACGGCCTCCAGGTGCGACGGGTTCGCCACCACCGAGACCTTGACCGCGTGCTCGCCGTCCGGGGTGCTGAACTTGCCGTTCTGGCCGAGGTGGTACTTGACGTCGCCGGAGCCCTGCGTCGAGCGCGGGTCGAGGTGCCCCTCGAACTCCGAGAAGATCTTCTCGTACGGCTTGCCGACGATGTTGGCCAGCACGTTCAGCCGGCCCCGGTGGGCCATGCCGATGACGACCTCGTCCAGCCCCGCCTCGGCGGAGCACTCCAGCACCTCACCGAGGAGCGGGATCAGCGACTCGCCGCCCTCCAGCGAGAAGCGCTTCTGCCCGACGTACTTGGTCTGGAGGAAGGTCTCGAACGCCTCGGCCGCGTTGAGCCGGTTGAGCACGTGCTTCTGCTCGTCGGCGGTCGGCTTCTCGTACTTGCGCTCGATTCGCTCCTGGATCCAGCGCCGCTCCTCCGGGTCCTGGATGTGCATGTACTCCACGCCGACCCGACGGCAGTAGGAGTCACGCAGGACGCCCAGGATCTCGCGCAGCTTCATCCGCTGCCGGCCGGCGAAGCCGTTGACCGGGAACTCGCGGTCCAGGTCCCACAGGGTCAGCCCGTGCTGGAGCACGTCCAGGTCGGGGTGCTTGCGGATCTTGAACTCGAGCGGGTCGGTGTCGGCCATCAGGTGGCCGCGCACCCGGTACGCGTGGATCAGCTCGTGCGCCCGGGCGGTCTTGTTGATCTGGCCCTCGTTGTTCACCGCGACGTCGCGCACCCAGCGCACCGGCTCGTACGGGATGCGCAGCGAGGTGAAGAGCTGGTCGTAGAAGCCGTGCTCGCCGAGCAGCAGCTCGTGCATGACCTTGAGGAACTCGCCGGACTGCGCGCCCTGGATGATCCGGTGGTCGTACGTGCTGGTCAGCGTGATCACCTTGCTGACCGCCAGCTCGGCCAGGGTGGCCTCGCTCATGCCCTGGTACGGGGCCGGGTACTCCATCGCGCCGACGCCGATGATCGCGCTCTGCCCCTGCATCAGCCGGGGCATCGAGTGCACGGTGCCGATGCCGCCCGGGTTGGTCAGCGAGATCGTGGTGCCGGAGTAGTCCTCCATGGTCAGCTCGTTGCGGCGGGCGCGCCGAACGACGTCCTCGTACGCCTGCCAGAACTGCCGGAAGTCCATCTGCTCGCAGGCCTTGATGGAGGGGACCACCAGGTTGCGGCTGCCGTCCGGCTTGGTCAGGTCGATCGCGATGCCGAGGTTGACGTGCTCCGGCGAGACCATCGCCGGCTTGCCGTCGACCTCGGTGAAGGAGTTGTTCATCTCCGGGTGCTGGACCAGCGCCCGGACCATCGCGTACCCGATCAGGTGGGTGAAGCTGACCTTGCCACCGCGCCCCCGGGCCAGGTGGTTGTTGATCACGATGCGGTTGTCCACCAGGAGCTTCGCCGGCACGGCCCGGACGCTGGTCGCGGTGGGGACGGCCAGCGAGGCGTCCATGTTCTGGACGATCTTCGCGGCCACGCCGCGCAGCGGGGTGGTGCGGGCGCCGTTCGGCGACGGCTGGGCGCTGACCTTGGCGGGCGCGGCCTTGGCGGCCGGCTTCGCCGGAGCGGGCTTGGTGGCCTTGGCGGGCTCGGCGGCCGGCTTGGCCGCGCGGCCGTTGTCCGGCTGACCGGCGGCCGGGCGGGCGGTGGGCTGGGCCACGGCGGCTGCGGGTTCCGGCTGCCCGGCCGGCTCCGCCTGCGCGGGCGGGGCCGGTGGCGTCTTCGTCGGCGCCGTCGCCGGGGTGCCGGCGCCCGGACCGGGTCGGTAGTCGGCAAAGAAGTCGTGCCAGGCCGAATCGACGCTATTGGGGTCGGCGAGGTAGCGCTGGTACATCTCCTCGACGATCCACTCGTTCGGGCCGAAACCCGCCAGTGGGTTCTCCTGCGAAGTCTGCTGGGTCGACACGGCCGGTAATCGCCTCTTTCACGCGCGTTGTGTGTCTCGCGACGTCCGCGGGTTAATCCCCTGGGGGAGCGGACAGACGGGTCCCAGGCTACGCCGTGCGCCTGCCGGAGGCATTGCCGCCTCCAACCCGTGTCACGTTTCACAGAAGGCGCAAGAAATTCACCAACTGCCGGGTACGGTGTCGCCGCCTGCTAGCGAGTCTGCCCTGGGTGGAGCGGCTCTTCGCCGGTGCGGTTCGTCCCGGTGGGGCGGCTCCTCCTGGGCGCGGCTCTTCTTCCCCGGGTGGGGGCGGCGCGCTGGCGCGCCGCCCCCACCCACGCTCAGGAGATGTCCCGGCGGCGGGTGATCAGGATGCCGGCCAGGCCGGAGGCGATCGCGTATCCGATCAATACCAGGGCCCCGGTCCACCAGGCCGGCAGCAGCGGCGAGTCGACACCGCTGATCATGACCTGCGAGGCGATGGCGGGCCAGAGCACCTGCCACTCCAAGATGCTCTGGGTCTTGAGCAGGTTGGACAGCAGCAGGAAGAGCAGCCCCACGACCTGCGTGCCGACCAGGTAGACCACCGAGGCGGTGATCACCGCGCCGAGCTGGTTGGTGATCAGCGTGCCCAGACCGACGCCGAGGACCGTCCAGATCGCGTACGCCAGCAGGTTGAGCAGCAGGGCGCGCTGCACGGTCCACTCGCCGAGCTGGGTGCCGTAGTCGTTGAGGGACAGGTAAACCGCCCCCGCCACCAGGTCGACCACCGTGGTGACCAGCCAGTAGGCGAAGCCGACCAGGGACGCGGCGACCAGCTTGCTGAGGATCACCGAGGTGCGTCGGGGGGTGCTGAGGAACGTGGTGGTGGCCGTCTGGTGGAAGAACTCGTTGGTCACCATCAGGATGCCGATCAGCATCACGAACAGCAGGCCGAAGAACTGGCCGGAGGTGTAGATGTTCGCCGCCTGCCCGGCCACGTCGGCCTGGGCACCCGCCTCCGGGGGGAGGCCGAGCTCGCCGGCGTCGCCGGAGAGGGCGAGGTGGGCGAGCCAGGCGTTGAAGGCGAACGCGATCACCACCGCGAGGAAGGCCCCGATCGCCAGCAGCCACCAGGTGCTGGTCGTACGGATCTTGACCAGTTCGGCGCGGACCAGGTTCATCATCGGATGTCCGCCTTTCCGGCCGTCAGGTCCAGGAAGACCCGTTCCAGGTCGGGTCGTTCGGTCGTCAGTTCGTGCAGTTCGACCCGGGCGGTCAGCGCGGCCCGGCCGACGGCTGGGGCGTCCACCCCGGCGACCAGGAGGCCACCCTGCCCGTCCGGCTCGACGGTGGCGGAGAGTTCCCGCAGCGCGGTGGTCAGTTCCTCGGCCTGCGGCGTGCGCACCCGCACGCGCGCGCCCTGGACCATCGACCCGGCGACCTCGTCCACCGGCCCCTGCCGGACCAGCCGGCCGGCCGCGATGATCACCACGTCGTCCGCGAGGAGCTGCATCTCCGAGAGCAGGTGGCTGGAGACCAGCACGGTCCGCCCCTGCTGGGCCAGCCCCTTGAGGAAGCCGCGCATCCAGCGGATTCCCTCCGGGTCGAGGCCGTTGGCCGGCTCGTCCAGGATCAGCACCCGGGGGTCGCCGAGCATCGCCGCGGCGATGCCGAGCCGCTGCTTCATGCCGAGCGAGTAGCCCTTGAACTTGCGCTCCGCGGCCGGCGTCAGGCCGACCATGGCCAGCGCCTCGTCGGCCCGCTGCTTCGGCAGACCGGCCGCCGCGCAGATCACCCGCAGGTGGTTGATTCCGGTACGCCCCTTGTGTGCGCTCGACGCCTCCAGCACCGCACCGACGTGCCGGAGCGGTTGAGCCAGGTCGGCGTACCGCGCTCCGCTGATGGTGGCCGTACCCGAGGTCGGGGTGACCAGGTTCAGCAGCATCCGCAACGTGGTGGTCTTCCCGGCGCCGTTCGGACCGAGGAAGCCGGTCACGCGGCCCGGCTGCACGGTGAACGACAGGTTGTCGACCGCTCGCACGTTGCGATACTGCTTCGTCAGGCCGGACACCACGATCCGACCGTTGTCGGCGGGGCTCCGCTGCCCGTCAGACATCTTTCTCCTCCCCTGGCGCAGAGAAGCGCCGTTACCCAGCGTGATGGCTGCGCCGGGCAAGGTCAATCACGCTCGACTCCGAGATGTGTCTCCACCTCAGGCAGGAGCCGGTCCTCCGCAGGGACTACAGCACCACCTTCGGTGGTCGCTCCATCACGGGAGGGGCCTCGTTGTGCGTGTTGGTGCTGCCCGCCCAGCGCGGCTTGCCGGTGGTCAGCCCGCGGGGAGGGCGATCCAGGTGGCCCGCGCGTGGGCGAGGAGACTGCCGTCCGGGCCGTACAGGCTGGAGTGCACCAGGGCCTTGCGCCCCTCGCCACCGCTCGCCGCACCGGTCACCACGCACTCGTCGCCGGGCCGGGGCAGCGCGGCGACGGCCACCGCGATCCGGCCCAGCACGTACGGACGGCCGGGCGCGATCACGGCCCAGCCACCGGGGCAGTCCAGCGCCGCCCAGACGGTCTCCGGACGCACCTCGGCCGGTGCCCGGAACGGTGCCGCCGTCCGGCCGTCGGGGAGGCGCCCCGGAAAGATCCGCAGCCCGTCGGGGTGCTCCGGACCGCAGACGTAGCAGCCGGGGAAGGGATGGTCGGTGAACCCGGGATAGTCGGCGGCGGCGGCCCGCGCCGTGGCCGGGTCCACCGCCGGCACGCTCGGGGCGAACCCCGCCACCCGCTCCACCTGGGCGACCAACGTTCCGTCCGGGTCCTGGACGTCGTGTCGCCCGGGCCGGTCCGTGGAGGGCGCCGAGCGCAGCGGCACACCGAGGGGCGGCGGTCGGCGCAGGGTCACCTCGACCGGCCCCGGCGCGCCGACGGCGTCCCCGCCGGAGCGAGCGCCGTCCGTCAGGCTGTCTGCACCAGACGGGCCACCGCCCGCGACGGTGGTGGCGAAGACCCCGGCACTCCAGCCGCCGTTGCCCGACCCGGGCGGTCCGTTGTAGCGCGCCTCGATGATCATCCGGTGGACCCTCCGTACCCCAGGTCGGCACCGATGCCGCCCTATCCGGCAGCCTTCCACCTCTCCCGCCGGCGGGGACGGGCGGGGGCGGGCGCTTGGCGGGCGTTCATTTGATCGACACCCGCCGAACCGGTACCTGGCAACCCGGGTCGCCTACACAGTGCTCATGGCCGTTCCGCATGCCACTGGCACCCCACTGACGACCAGTGGATACACCCTGCACATCGCCGACGACCCGGCCGAGGTGGCAGCCGCCCAGCGGCTGCGGCACGAGGTCTTCGCCGTCGAACTCGGCGCGACCCTGCGTTCCGGGACCGTCGGGCTGGACACCGACGACCTCGACCCCTGGTGCGACCACCTGATCGTCCGCGAGGAGCGGACCGGTGCGGTGGTCGGCACGTACCGGCTGCTGCCGCCCGGGCGCACCGACCGGCGGTACGCCGAGCAGGAGTTCGACCTGACCGCGTTCGACCCGCTCCGGGACGACCTGGTCGAGGTCGGCCGTTCCTGCGTGCACCCGGACCACCGCTCCGGTGCGGTGATCAACCTGATGTGGGCCGGCATCGTCCGCTACCTGCACCTGCGGGGCCGTCGGTGGCTCGGCGGCTGCGCCTCGGTGTCGGTGGCCG
This sequence comes from Micromonospora pallida, assembly GCF_900090325.1. Classification (NCBI taxonomy): domain Bacteria; kingdom Bacillati; phylum Actinomycetota; class Actinomycetes; order Micromonosporales; family Micromonosporaceae; genus Micromonospora; species Micromonospora pallida. Next base: position 7,131,442 of record NZ_FMHW01000002.1, read on the forward strand.
ACGGCGGGCTCACCGCTGCCGGGGTGTGGGAACGGGTCCGGGCCGGGCACCTCGCGCCCCCGCCGCTGCGGGTCCGGCCGCACCGCCCCTGGTTCGCCGAGGCGGCTGCGGTCGCGGGGGAACGGGAGCGGAACCAGTCGGGCGTCGCCCTCGACACCAGCGGGTCGGTGGTGCCACCGCTGCTGCGCGGTTACCTGCGGCTGGGGGCCTGGGTCTGCGGCGAACCCGCGTACGACCCGGACTTCGCGGTGGCCGACTTCTACGTACTGCTCAGCCTGGACCGGATGAACCCGCGTTACCTGCGGCACTTCCTCGGCGAGTCGGCGACCGACGCGGCGAGGAGCCGGCCCGCCGGTGCACCCGTGACCGCCGGGGCGGCGCTGCGGGCTGGCGGGGGCTCGCCCGGGCGCAGGGCCGGGGCCACGACGTGACCACCGTCGGGTACGACCTGTGGCGTCCGCTCTCCGCGTGTGGCGCGGACTGCCTGCCGGCCGCCGGGCACCTGCCGGCCGTACCGGTCACCCGGCGGGCGGCCCGCCTGCTGGCCGTACTCGGCATGCTCCTGGCCGGGATCGGGCTGGTGGCCGCGTTCCCGCTGCTGCCCGCCGTCGCCCGGCGGGCCGGGTGTCGGGCCTGGGCGCGCGGTACGGTGCGGGCGTTCGGGGCGCGGCTGGTGGTGCGGGGCCGGCCGCCGCGCGGCCGGGCGCTGCTGGTCGCCAACCACGTCTCCTGGCTGGACGTGGTCGCGCTGCTCGCGGTCACCCCGGCCCGGATGCTGGCCAAGCGGGAGGTACGCGGCTGGCCGCTGGTCGGCCTCCTGGCGGCGGCGGCCGGCACGGTCTTCGTCGACCGGTCCCGGCCCCGTGAGCTGCCGGTGACCGTACGGCGGGTCGCCGACCTGCTCCGCGCGGGTCGGCCGGTCGCGGTCTATCCGGAGGGAACCACCTGGTGCGGTACGGTCGACCCGGTCCACGTCCGCCCCCGGCCGGGGTTCCGGCCAGCGGTGTTCCAGGCGGCGGTCGACACGGGTACGCCGGTCGTGCCGGTCCGGATCGGCTACCGGTGCGCCGACGCCGGCGTCGACACCACCGCCCCGGCCTTCCTCGGCGAGGAGACCCTCTGGCGGTCGATGCGTCGGGTGCTCGCCATGCGGGACCTGGTGGTGTCGGTGACGGTCGGTGTGGCGCTGCACCCGGCGTCGGGCGCGGACCGGCGTGCCCTGGCTCGGACGGCGGAGTCCGCGCTGCGGCTGATGCCGGTGTGGAAGGGTGGTGCCTGAGTCCGTTTCCGCGCACCGCCGACGCTTTCAGGGTTTTTGCAGGAAGCGTCCAGCCCCGGCGCAGCGTCGTCGCGGATGATGGCACGCATGGCCCCTACCCAGACCGAGGCGCGACTGCTCGTCGTCGAGGACGACCCGAACATCCTCGAACTCCTCTCCGCGAGCCTGCGCTTCGCCGGCTTCGACGTGGCGACGGCGACCAGCGGCAGCGCGGCGTTGAACGCCGCCAAGGACCACCGCCCCGACCTGGTCGTCCTCGACGTGATGCTGCCCGACCTTGACGGCTTCGAGGTGATCCGGATGCTCCGCGAGGGGGGCACCCGGACACCGGTGGTCTTCCTCACCGCGCGGGACGCCACGGACGACAAGATCCGGGGGCTGACCCTGGGCGGCGACGACTACGTCACCAAGCCGTTCAGCCTGGAGGAGTTGACCGCCCGGATCCGGGCCGTGCTGCGGCGTACGGTGACCGGCGAGCACGCCCCCTCCCGGCTCACCTTCGCCGACCTGGAGCTGGACGAGGAGACCCACGAGGTGCACCGCGCCGGGCAGCGGGTGCAGCTCTCGCCGACCGAGTTCAAGCTGTTGCGCTACCTGATGCTCAACGCCAACCGGGTGCTGTCCAAGGCGCAGATCCTCGACCACGTCTGGAACTACGACTTCCGGGGCGACGACAACATCGTCGAGTCCTACATCTCCTACCTGCGGCGCAAGGTCGACAACACCCAGCCCCGACTGATCCATACTCTCCGCGGGGTCGGCTACGTGCTGCGCAAGCCGCCGGCGTGAACGCCGTCGACCAGGCGAAGGGACGACTACGGCAGGTACCGCTACGGGTCAAGCTGGTCACGGCCGTACTCACCCTGGTCGCCGCCGCGCTGCTGGTGATCAGCCTGCTGACCACCTTCTTCCTGCGCAGCTACCTGGTCGACCAGGTGGACGCGGAGCTACGCAACAGCGAGGCGTCCATCCGGGGGGCAATCGACCGGCTGATGTCCGAGGGGACCAGGCAGAAGGCGGACCTCCCGACCGACTACATGGTCGCGGTGATCGATGCCAACCGGGTCGCCGTGGTGCGGTACAGCAGCAACCTGGACCCCGAGGACCTGCCCGCGTTGTCCGACAACCTCGCCAAGGCCCAGGAGCGTGTCGGCGAGCCGTTCACGGTGCGCTCCCAGGGCAGTGACATCCGCTGGCGGATGCTCTTCATCCAGCTCCCTGACGGCACGGTGCTCGCCATCGGGCAGCACCTCACCGACGTCGACCAGGCGGTCAAGCAACTCATCTGGATAGATCTGCTGGTCGGCGGCGCGGTGCTGGTGCTGCTCGCCTCGATCGGCGCGGCGATCGTCCGAACCAGCCTGAAACCGCTGGTCGACATCGAGCGGACGGCCGCCGCGATCGCCGGGGGTGACCTGACCCGCCGGGTACCCGACCCGGAACAGGGCAACGAGTGCCCCACCTCGGAGCTGGGCCGGCTCTCCCGGGCACTGAACTCGATGCTCACCCAGATCGAGGCGGCCTTCACCGCCCGGGCCGCGTCCGAGGCGTCGGCGCGCTATGCCGAGGTCGCCGCCCGGGACGCCGCCGAGGCGGCGAAGGCATCCGAGGCCCGGGCGATCCGCTCCGAGGAACGGATGCGGCAGTTCGTCGCGGACGCCTCGCACGAGCTGCGTACCCCGCTGACCACCATCCGGGGCTTCGCCGAGCTGTACCGGCAGGGGGCGGCCCGCGAGCCGGAGCAGACCGCCGGACTGCTGCGCCGGATCGAGGACGAGGCCGCCCGGATGGGGCTGCTCGTGGAGGACCTGCTGCTGCTGGCCCGGCTGGACCGGGAGCGTCCGCTGTCGCTGGCCCCGGTCGAGCTGCCGGTGCTCGCCGCCGACGCGGTCCAGGCCGCCCGCGTGGTCGCCCCGGATCGCCGGATCAGCCTGGACATCGCCCCGGGTTCCGGCTCCCTGGTGGTCCGGGGCGACGACGCCCGGCTGCGCCAGATCATCGGCAACCTGATGACCAACGCGCTGACCCACACCCCGCCGGACGCCTCGGTGACCCTGCGGCTGCGGGTCGAGGAGGGGTCGGCCGTGGTGGAGGTCGCCGACACCGGGCCGGGGCTCTCCGAAGAGCAGGCCGAACGGGTCTTCGAGCGGTTCTACCGGGCCGACGCCGCGCGGACCCGGCGGGCCGGCGGGACCACCAGCACCGGGCTGGGGCTGGCCATCGTCGCCGCGCTGGTCGCCGCCCACCTGGGCAGCGTCGAGGTGGACGCCACCCCGGGCGGCGGGGCGACCTTCCGGGTACGACTGCCGCTCGCCGCCGAGGAGCCGGGTGACTCCCTGGAGGAGCCGGCCGGCGACGGGCAGTGATTTTCAGGCAACATTCAGGCGGGTTCCAGGCTGGACGCAGTCCCCGGGGGCAAGGTGGTTACATGACCGAGTACGAGACCGACCCGCAGCGGCGACCGGCCGACACCGCGCCGGCGGACCCCACCGCCGAGCTGCCCCGCGCCGAGGACGCGCCGTCGCCGTACGCCCCGGACGCCACCACCGCGGCGGCCGCCGAGCGTTCCGGGGCCGACGAGCCCACGGTGACGCTTTCCGCCACCGACGAGCCCACGGCGACTCGCCCCGCCACCGACCCGCCGGCGCCCGGGGCCACCACCCCGGCTGACGCCCCCACCTCCGGCTTCCCGGCCGCCTCCGCCTCCCCGGCCGACGCCCCTACCTCCGGCTTTCCCGCAGCCTCGGCTGGCGGGTCGAGCCCGGCTGATGCCCCCACCTCCGCCTTCCCCGCCGCCTCCGGCGCACCGAGCACTGCCCCGAGCGGCACCCCGATCGGCGGCCCGAGCGCTGCCCCGACCACAGCTCCGGCTGGTGGCCCGAGCCCGACCGGCGACTCGTCGGGTTGGCGGCCGGCCGACGGTCCGAGCGGCCCGGCCCCGTCGTACCCGGGGCAGGTGGCCGGGCACCCCGGTCACCCTTCCCCGCAGGGCCCGTACCCGCCCGCTGGTGCCTGGCAGCCCGGACACGCCGGCCCCTGGGCCGCCGGCCAGCAGCCCGGACCCGTTGGTCAGCCCGGACCCGTCGGCCAGCCGGGTCACGCCGGCCAGCCCGGATACGTCGGCCAGCCGGGGGCGTACCCGCCCGCCGGGCAGCCGGTGCCGCCCTGGGCGCAGGGCCCGACCCACCGGCCCGCCCAGCCGGGTCGGGTGGCCAAGTTCGCCGCGGCCGGGGTCGCCGTGGTGGCCCTGATGTTCGGTTCCGGGGTTGGCGGCGGTGCGCTCGCCCTCGCCCTCTTCGAGGAGCAGGGCGCCACCCGTACCTACTCCGCAGCGCCGGTGATCAACAGCGCCGACCTGCCGAAGATCGCCGCCGCCGTGCAGGACAGCGTGGTCTCGATCCAGGCCGGCAGCGGCGAGGGATCCGGGGTCATCCTCAGCGCCGACGGATTCGTGCTGACCAACAACCACGTGGTCGCCTCCGCCGGCCGGGACACCGTGCAGGTGGTCTTCGCCGACGGCAAGACGGCCAACGCGGAGATCGTCGGCACCGATCCGCGGACCGACCTCGCGGTGGTGAAGGCGGCCAACGTCTCCGGCCTCCAGCCGGCCAAACTCGGCGACAGCGACGCGATGCAGGTCGGCGACCAGGTGCTCGCCCTGGGCAGCCCGCTCGGCCTCCAGGGTTCGGTCACCGCCGGCATCATCAGCGCCCGGGACCGGACCATCCAGGCCGGCAGCCAGCAGGACCCGCAGGCCGGTGCCAGCTCCATCTCCGGGCTGCTCCAGACCGACGCCCCGATCAACCCGGGCAACTCCGGCGGTGCACTGGTCAACACCCGGGGCGAGGTGATCGGCATCAACACCGCGATCGCCACCAGCGGGCAGAGCAGCGGCAACATCGGGGTCGGCTTCGCCATCCCGAGCAACAAGGCCAAGCTCGTCGCCGAGCAGCTCCAGCGGGGCGAGGACGTCAGCCACCCGTCGCTCGGCGTCAGCGTCACCGGCGCCGAGGGCGGCGGGGCGCTGGTCGGCTCGGTCACCCCGGGCAGTGCCGCCGAGAAGGCCGGGCTGCGCCAGGGCGACGTGGTCACCAAGTTCGGCGACAAGGCCATCAACGACTCGAACGACCTGGTGGCGGCGGTGCAGGCCGGCAAGGTCGGCGATCAGGTGAAGATCGAGTACCGCCGGAACGGCGCGGCCGCCACCACCACCGCGACGCTCGCCGAGGCGTCCTGACCGAAGCTTTCTCCTCCCGCTGACGGCGGGCGACGGGTACCGAGGGGGTCGGTTCCGTCGCCCGCCGTCTCTTGTCGCCCACCCGCACCGGGTGAGGCCCGCTCACCCCGCCGGTGGGCAGCATCGACCACGTCCGACCGGCGGCGGCCGACGTCGGGGGACATCCGGGACGGCAGGGGAGGGGACGGCATGACCAGGGCGGTCCGGCATACCGACCGGCAGATCCAGCAGGACGTGTCCGAGGAGCTGATCTGGGCGGCCGGTGTCCCGTCGCCCGGCATCGGGGTGACCGTCGACGACGGGGTGGTGACGCTGACCGGCCAGGTGGGCAGCTACGCGGAGCGGTGGGCCGCCGAGCGGAGCGCGCAGCGGGTGCGCGGGGTCCGGGCGGTCGCCGACGACCTGGAGGTGCGCCTCACCGCCGACGCGGAGCGTACCGACGCCGAGATCGCGCTCGCCGTCGTCCGCGCGCTGGAGTGGGACAGCTACGTGCCGGCCGACCAGCTCGACGTCACCGTCGCCAACGGGTGGGTGATGCTGCGCGGCCAGGTGGAGTTCGGCTACCAGAGCCGCACCGCCGAGCGCGAGCTGCGCCGCCTGCGGGGCGTGCGGGGGATCACCAACCTGATCCGGGTACGCCCCACCGGCGCGCCCACCGGCCAGGAACTGCGCCAGCGGATCCGGCGGACGCTGCGGCGGCGCACCGGCACGGAGGGGGTCACGGTCGAGGTGGCCGGGGACGCCGTACTGCTCGTGGGCATGGTGCCCACCGTGGCCGACCGGGACGAGGCGGAACGGATCGCCTGGTCGACGCCGGGCGTCCGGGAGGCCCGCAACGAGGTGACCGTCGCCGGCTGACCCGCCGTCCGGTCGTTTACCTCCGGTGGTGTCGGGAAGACGCCGCCCGGGACTGACAGGGGAGGCGTCGTCGTCGTGAACCACTCGTCCGCCGTGCGGGAGGGGCCGTTGCGGATCGCCATGGTGGTGCCACCCTGGTATCCGGTGCCGCCCTCCGGCTACGGCGGTCTCGAACAGGTGGTGGCCGGCCTGGTCGACGGGCTGGTCGACCGGGGGCACTCGGTGACCCTCTTCGGCGCCGGTCCCGGCCACGGCACCGGCGCGACGTACGTACCGACGGTCGGTGAACTCCAGCACGAACGCCTGGGCGAGTCCCTGCCGGAGCTGGCCCACCTGGCCCGGGTGCACCGTGAGCTCGACCCGGCCCGCTTCGACGTGGTCCACGACCACACCACGATCGGACCGCTGCTGGCCGACCGGCGGACCCTGCCCACGGTCGCGACGGTGCACGGCAACCCGGTCGGTGAGTACGGCGACGTGTTGAGCCAGGTGCACCCCTCGGTGGGGCTGGTCGCCATCTCACACGCCCAGCGCCGGCTGAACCCGGGCCTGGGCTGGGCCGGGACCGTGCACAACGCCCTGGAGACGGCGGACTTCCCGCGCAAACGCGCACCGGGCGGGGGCGCGGTGCTCTGGTTGGCCCGGTTCAGCCCGGACAAGGGCCCGGAGGTGGCCGTCGCGGCCTGTCGGGCGGCGGGACTGCCGCTGGTGCTGGCCGGCAAGTGCAACGAGCCGGGCGAGCGCCGCCACTTCGCGGAGGTGGTCGAGCCACTGCTCGGACCGGACGTGCGGGTGGTGGTCAACGCCGACCGGGACACCTGTCTGCGGCTGCTGGTGGACGCCCGTTGTCTGATCATGCCGATCCAGTGGGACGAGCCGTTCGGCATGGTGATGGTCGAGGCGATGGCGACCGGCACGCCGGTGGTCGCGCTCAACCGGGGCGCCGTGCCCGAGCTGCTCCGGCCCGGGGTGACCGGGCTGGTCTGCGAGCGTTCGGAGGAGCTGCCGGCGGCGTTGCGTGAGGCGGGCCGGCTGCGGCCGGAGGACTGCGTGGCACACGTGGCGGAGCACTTCTCCACCGCCGGGATGGCGCGCGGGTACGAGGCCGTGTACCGGCGCTTGGTCGCCCGACCGCACACCGTCCCCGCCGAGCCGGTCCGCACGCCCGTCCCCTGACCGGCCGCACCGGCCAGCGGGTGCCGCTCCCCGGCCACCGGTCAGTTGCCGACGGGCGCGTACGTGCCAGGATGAACGCCATGGCTGGCGGTCCGGTGGCGTTCGTACTGGGTGGCGGGGGAGTGCTGGGCGCGGTTGAGGTGGGCATGCTGCGCGCCCTGTTCCGCGCCGGGATCCGCCCCGACCTGGTGCTCGGCACCTCGATCGGCGCGGTCAACGGGGCCCTGGTGGCCGCCGACCCGACCGAGGCGGTGACCGATCGGCTGGTCCGACTCTGGGCCTCGCCCGAGGCGAGCGAGGTGTACGGCGACTCCGTGGCCCGGCAGCTGCGCCGGTTCGCCGCCCGGACCCACCTGCACTCGCCCCGCCCGCTGCGCCGGCTGCTGGAGAGCGAACTCGGCGCGGAGACCACCTTCGCGGACCTGAAGGTTCCGTTCCGGTGCTGCGCGGCGAGCATCGAACGCGCCGCCGAGCACTGGTTCGCGACCGGCCCGGTGGTGCCCGCCGTGGTCGCCTCGGCGTCCGTGCCGGGGCTGCTCCCGCCGTGCGAGATCGACGGTGAGCACTACGTGGACGGTGGCATCGTCAACTCGGTCCCGGTCGGCGAGGCGGTGACGCTCGGCGCGGAACGGATCTTCGTCCTCCAGGTGGGCCGGATCGAACGGGCGCTGACCCCGCCCCGCCGGCCGTGGGAGGTGGCCCAGGTCGCGTTCGAGATCGCCCGCCGGCACCGGTTCGCCCGGGAGTTGGCGGCGCTGCCCGAGGGGGTCGAGGTGCACGTCCTGCCGACCGGAGGGCTGGAGCCCCGGGAGGACTCGCCGTGGGCGTACCGGGACATGGCCGCGGTGGGCCGGCGGATCAGCCGCGCGTACACCGCCTCCCGCGACTACCTTGCCGCGCTGGACCGCTGATGCCGTTGCCGCCGAGGTGGCTCCGTCGGGTGCTGCTCGCCCCGGCCGTGGTGTTCCTCGCCTTCACGGTGGTCACCACGCTGCCGGTCTGGCTGCTGGTCGCGGCGGGGCTGTCGCCGTTCGTCCCCGGCCGGCTGCGTCCGTTGCGGCTGGTCTGGATCGGCGTCGTCTACCTCGTCTGGGACGCCGTCGCGTTGCTCGCGCTCTTCGGGCTCTGGATCGCCTCCGGCTTCGGCTGGCGGACCCGCGCCCCGGCCTTCCAACGGGCGCACTACCTACTCGCCGGCTGGTTCCTGCGGGTGCTCTTCTGGCAGGCTCGGTGGACGCTGCGGCTGACCATCGACGTGACCGGCACCGACCCGGACACCGCCCTGCCCGGTCGCCCGGAGCTGGTGCTCTGTCGGCATGCCGGACCGGGTGACTCGTTCATCCTGATCCACGCGCTGGTCAACTGGTTCTACCGGGAGCCGAGGATCGTGCTGAAGGACGCCCTCCAGTGGGATCCGGCGATCGACGTCCTGCTCAACCGGCTGCCGACCCGCTTCCTCGCCCCCGGGGCCCGCCGGGACGGGACGGTGCTCGAGCAGATCGGGCACCTCGCCACCGGGCTCGACGACAACGACGCGTTCGTCATCTTCCCGGAGGGCGGCAACTTCACCCCCCGGCGGCGCCTGCGGGCGATCGACCGGCTCCGCTCCCGTGGCCTGGAGCGGATGGCGCGGCGCGCCGAGCGGATGCGGCATGTGCTCGCGCCCCAGCCGGGCGGGGTGCTCGCCGCTCTGGACGCCGCCCCGGAAGCCGGGGTCATCTTCGTGGCGCACACCGGACTGGACCGGATGCTGACCGTGGCGGACGTCTGGCGGGAACTGCCGATGGACAAGCGGATCGTCATGCGGTTCTGGTCGGTCCCGCCGGAGGACGTCCCGACCGGACGGCAGGAGCGCATCGAGTGGCTCTTCGACTGGTGGGCGCGGATCGACGCGTGGATCGCGGCCAACCGCGACGGCCCGGCCGCGTCTGACAACGACGGGTCGGTCGACGCGTAGGGTGCGCGTGTGGATCTTATCTGCGTGGTGACGACCGTGGTGGACGCGCGCTCGGTCGCGGACGTACTGGCGGCGACCGCCGTGGCCGGACGGTTGGCGGCCTGTGCCCAGGTGGGCGGTCAGGTGGACAGCACCTACTGGTGGCAGTCCGGGATGGAGACCAGCGTCGAGTGGTCGGTGCAGTTCAAGACCGCCCCGGACCGGGTGGCCGCCCTCGTCGACCAGATCCGCGCCAGCCACCCGTACGAGGTCCCGGAGATCCTGGTCAGCCGGGTGGAGTGCGGCAACCCGGACTACTCGTCCTGGGTGCACGAGCAGACCCGGCCCTGAGTACGCGCACTCTGGGTCGGTGTTGCCCACCCACGGCAGGATGACCGCGTGCAGACCAGCGGCTACCCCTGCCCCGGGTGCGCGGCACCGGCCGACCTGATCGTCGGTTGCCGGGCCTGCGGCCGGGGCCCCGACCCCACCGCCGCCGAGGTGGTCCGCCTCGACGCCGAGATCACCGTCCTCACCGGACGGGTGGAGCAGGCGCGGCGGGCGTACCTGGACCTCGGCGCGACCCTAAACGCGGCCCAGCGCCGCCGGGCGGACCTGGCGGCGCGGGTACGGGCCAGCCGGACAGCCCCGGCGGGCTTCGCGGTGCGCGGCCCCGTTCCGGCCGGCCCCGTTCCTCGCGGCCCCGTTTCGACTGGCCCCGTTTCGACTGGCCCTGTTCCGACTGGCCCGGTTTCGGGCGGTCCCGTTCCGGCGGGGCCGGTTTCGGGCGGTCCGGTTCCGGCGGGCCTTGTTCTGGGCGGTCCGGTTCTGGGCGGTCCCGTTCCGGCGGGGCCGGTTCCGGCCGGTCCGCCTCTGGTCGGCCCGGCGGCGGTGGGGGGCACCGCCGCCGGGCGACGGGAGACCTCGACCCGGACGGTGCAGGGCGTGCTCTTCGTCCTCGGTGGACTGCTGCTCGGCACCGCCGCGATCGTCTTCACCGCGGTCGCCTGGGCGGCGGTCGGTCTCGTGGGCCGGGCGGCGATCCTGGCGGCGGTCACCGCGCTCGCGCTGGCCGTGCCGCCGCTCGTGGTCCGGCGGGGACTGCGGGGCACCGCGGAGACCGTCGCCGCCGTCGGCCTGCTGCTGGTGCTCCTCGACGGGTACGCCGCCTGGACGGTCGACCTGGCCGGCGTCGCCGGTTGGCCGACGAGCCGGTACGTCGCGCTGGTCGGGGGGGCCAGCGCGACGATCGCGGTCGGATACGCGCTGCTCACCCGGCTCGCGGTGCCCTGGTTCGGGGCGCTTGTCGCCGCGCAGCCGGTGCTGCCGCTGCTTGCCGTCGAGGCCCGACCGGGCGTTGCCGGCTGGGCCCTGGTGTTCACCGGGGTCGCCCTGGTCGACCTGGCGGTGCTCGGGGTGCTGTCGGGCCGGCTCGGCGCCGGCCGACTCGCCGCAGCCCCGTCGGGTGCTCCGGCCTCACCGGGGGCGCCGACCCCAGCTGGCGTGCCGGCCCCGTGGGGCGCTCCGGCCCGCTCCGTCCCGCCAGGCGGTGCGACCGAGATCGTGCGGTGGGGCGGTCCGGTCGGCTCGGCGGGACCGTTGGTCGTCGCCGGGCGGGTCACCGCCTGGATCGGATACGCCCTGGCCCTGGCCACGGCGGCGGTCTGCGCGGTGGCCGCCCTGGTGCTGGGGGAGGCCTTCGGTACGACGCTCGCCGCCGGACTGCCGCTGCTGGTGGTGGGGGCGGTCCTGTTCGGGGCCGCACTGGTCGCCGGCGGTCCGGTCCTCCGGGCGGTCGCTGCCGCGCTGCTGGTGGTCCTGCTGGCCCTGGCGGTGCTCCGCCCGGTGGCCGAGCTGCGCCGGTCGGTGCTGCTCGTTGTCGCGGCGGTGGTGGTGCTCGCGCTCGCTGGTGCCGTCCGAGGGCTGCCCGGCCGGCTGCGGGTCGGCCCCCGGGCCGGGGCGCTCGTCGTGACCGGGGTGCTGGCGCACGTGGTCCTGGTGCTGACCGGGGTGCTGGCGGTCGCCGGGGTGCTCGGCTCCGTCCCGCCGTGGCGGGGTGCGGCGGACGGGCCGGACCTGCCCTGGGGCTGGCAGCTCCCGGCCGCCGTGCTGCTGACCGTCGGGGCGGGGCTGCTCCTGCTGCCCCGGGCCGCCCGGTTCCCGGTCGCGCTCGGCGGGGGCTTGGTCGCGGTGCTCGCCGCGCCGGCCGTACGACCCGCGCCCTGGCCGGCGGTGGTGGCGCTCGGGCTGGTCGCCGGGGCGGCCCTGCTGCTGGTCGCGGTGTTCCGGCCGGGCGGCCCGGCGTACCGGCCGCCGCTCACCGCCGCCGCTGGCGTGATCCTGCTCGGACACGCCCTGCTCGTCGGTCTCGCCGCGCCGGTGGGGGCCGGTGCGGTCCTGGTCGGGGTGTCGCTCACCGGACTGGTGGTGGCCGGTCGGGCGCGGCGGCTCACCGGGACGGCCCGGTGGCTCGCCGGTCCGGCGCTGACCGTGGCGCTGCTCGCCGTACCGGCCCTGGTGGTGGTGACGCAGGTCGAACTGGGTTCGTCGCTGCCGTGGCGACTGCGGGGGCCGGGGCTCGCCGTCGGGCTGCTGCCCGTCGCTCTGGTCGCGGTCCGTCGCCACTGGCCCGACCTCCAGCGGTACGCCGGCGCCGCGCTGGCCGGGGCGCTCCCGCTGGTCGGCGTCGCGCCGCTGGTCGTACCGGCGGGTGAGCCGGTGGCGGTCTACCTCGCGGTGGCGGCGCTGGTGGCCGTGGTGGGATCCGCCGTAGCCCGCCCGGACGGCGGCCTGCGGTGGGTCGGGCTAGCCCTGGCGGTGGCGGCCGGCGCGGCGCTCGTTCCGGCCGGCTTCCGGGTGCTGGTCACCCCGTACGGCTGGCTCGGGTCGATCTGGTCCGGTGCCCCGGACGGGGTCGGGCTGGCCCCCGGCGTGACCCCGGTACGGCTGGCTGCCGGGGTGGCGTTCCTGGTGCTGCTCCTGGCCGTGGCGGTGGCGGGCCGGTCCACCCCGCTCGGCCGCCAGGGCGTGCTGCTACTCGCCCCGCCGCTCGGTGCGGTCGCCGTGCCGGTGCTCCTCGCCGGGACCGGCGCCCCCTGGCCGGCCCTGCCGGCGGCCTCCCTGCTGCTCGGCGCGGCCCTACTGCTGCTCGCCACGCTCACCCCGATCCCGTCGAGCGCGGTGGTCCCGCTGGGCGCACTGGCCCCGCTGGGTGCACCGGCCCCGTCGGGCGCGGTGGCCCCGGCGCCCGGTCGGCCCACCGTCGAGCCGCCTGCGAAACCCGTGGCCGCGCCCACCGCATTCCCCACCGGGAGTCCCGCGCCGGCCGTCGCTCCGGCCGCCGTGAGCCCGGCCTCGCCCGCGCTCCGGCCGGTGCTGCCGGTGCTGGGCGGCACCGGGCTGATGCTGGCCGGGGCCGGGCTGGCCGGTCTGCTGCCGACCCGCGCCGGCACGCTCGCCGGGCTGGGTCTGGTGCTGGTCGTCGCGGTCGTGGTCGGGATCGCCGGGCGGGCCAATGCGGTCCGTCCGGTCGGCTGGGCGGGCGCTGCCCTCACCGCCACCGGCCTCGCGGTCACCGCCACGGCCGCCGCCGACCTGCCGCTGCGTACCGCCGGCTCCGCCGTGCTCGCCGTGGCCGTACTCGTGCTGGGTGCCGCCGCCCTGCTGGCCTCTTCGGCTTCGACCTCGTCGCCACCCGCCGTCCCGCTGGCTCCTCTGGCTTCGACTCCGTCGCCACCCGCCGTCCCGCTGGCCCCTCTGGCTTCGACCTCGCCGCCAGCCGCCGCCCCGCGTCGCCCGCACCGCCGCCCGGCGGAGGGGCTGGTGCTGGACGCCGCCGCCCAGGGCATCGCCCTGACGGCATTCCTGCTCGCCGTCGGGTCGCGCCGCCACGCCGCCGTGCTCTGCGTGCTCTGGGGCGCCGCCGTCGCGCTGCGGGCGCTGCGCCCGGGCGAGCCGGTCGGTCGACGGTGGATCTTCGCGGCCGTCGCCGGGGGCAGCGAACTGCTCGGCGCATGGCTGCTGCTGACCGTCGCCGAGGTCACCCTGCTGGAGGCGTACACCCTGCCGGCGGCTGGGTTGGCCGTGCTCGCCGGGCTGGTCGCGCTGCGTACCCGGCCGGGGTTGACGAGCTGGATCGCGCTCGGCCCGGGCCTTGCCGCGGCGCTGCTGCCGAGCCTGGTGTCGGTGCTGGTCGGTGCGGAGCCGCAACCGTGGCGGCGGCTGCTGCTCGGGGCCGGCGCGCTCGGTGTGGTGCTGTTCGGCGCGGTCCGGCGCTGGCAGGCCCCGGTCGTCCTCGGCGGGGCCGTCCTCGTCCCGCTCGCGCTGCACGAGGTCGTCCGTAGCTGGGACCTGGTGCCCCGGTGGATCTTCCTCGCCGTCGGCGGCCTCGCGCTGCTCGGACTCGCCACCACCTACGAACGCCGTCGCCGGGATCTGGCCCGGCTGCGGTCCGTGGTGGGGAGGATGGGGTAGGGCCTGCCCTACCCGCTGTTCGGGGGGTCGCAGGATTACCCAGCGCAACCGTCGTGCGGAGACTGGAGTCGGGCCGCCGGCCGGCGGCCCGACCGCCCGAGGAGACGGGGACACAGATGACGCTCGGTCCGGTGACCGATCCGCCGGTACGGCGGGGCAGCGACTACGCGCGGTTGTCGCGGCGGATCAGCGAGGCCGGCCTGCTGGCGCGGCGACCCGGCTGGTACGTGACGAGCGTGGCGCTGACCGTGGCCCTCTTCGTCGGCGGCTGGGCGGTGTTCGTGGCGGTCGGCGACAGTTGGGCCCAGATCGGCGTCGCCGTGCTGCTCGCCGTCGCCACCACCCAGATCGCCTTCCTCGGGCACGACGCGGGGCACCGGCAGATGTTCCGCCGGCGTGGCCCCAGCGAGGTGGTCGGGCTACTCGCCGGCAACCTGGCGGTCGGGCTCAGCTACGGCTGGTGGGTGGACAAGCACAACCGGCACCACGCCAACCCCAACCACGAGGGGGAGGACCCGGACGTCGGCGCGGGCGCGCTGGTCTGGACCCACGAACAGGCGGCGGCGACCCGGGGTTTCGGCCGGTGGCTGGCCCGATGGCAGGCGTGGCTGTTCTTCCCGATGCTGCTGCTGGAAGGGTTCGCCCTGCACGTCGCGAGCGTGCGGGCCCTCGTCGGGCGGAGCCCGGAGGGTCGGTTCCAGACGCCGATACGGCACCGGGCGGTGGAGGGGCTGCTCCTGACCGCGCACCTCGTCGGCTACCTGGCGCTGGTGGGCACCGTCCTGTCGCCGGTACGGGCGTTGGCGTTCGTCGCCGTCCACCAGGGGCTCTGGGGGCTCTACATGGGCTGCTCGTTCGCCCCGAACCACAAGGGCATGCCGATGCCGGCTGCCGCCGACGACCTCGACTTCCTGCGTAAGCAGGTGCTCACCTCGCGCAACGTACGGGGCAACTGGCTGATCGACGTCGCCCTCGGCGGCCTCAACCACCAGATCGAGCACCACCTCTTCCCGAACATGCCCCGGGGCAACCTGCGCCGGGCCCGGCCGATCGTCCGCGCGTACTGCGCCGAGCACGGCATCCCGTACGCCGAGACCGGCCTGGCCGACTCGTACCGGCAGGCGCTGGCCCATCTGCACAAGGCCGGCCGTCCGGTACGCCCCTGACCGTCCCAGCCCCACCCTCCCCGCTTCCGCCGCCGCGCGCCGCCCGCCGCTGTGGTGGTAGCAGGGGACCCCTGCACGACAAAAACGAGTAACAGGGGTCCCCTGCTACCAGCCAACCGGGGGCACCCGCCGTGACCGGCAGGAGCGGGAGGGTGACGGCTGCCGCTGGGCGGCGTTCGGGTCGGACGGTGGGCGGCATGGCCCCGGTAGGGTGCTGACCATGGCAGAGGTGCTCACCGCGGAGGCGGTACGAGACGAGCTGGCCGCGCTGGGGGACTGGACGGGCGACCCTGCCGGCATCAGTCGCACCGTTCAGCTCGGTAGCTTCCCAGCGGCGATCGCGGTCGTCGACCGGGTCGCCGAGGTAGCCGAGGCGCGGGACCACCACCCCGACATCGACATTCGGTGGCGGACGGTGACGTTCCGCTGCACTACTCACTCCGCCGGTGGTGTCACGCAGCGTGACATCGACCTGGCCCGGCGGATCGACGAGATCGTCCGGAGCGCGCGATGAGATTCGAGATCAGCAAGGTGCTGGACGCGATCGAGGGACGTGTCTGCACCGACCCCGCCCTGGCCCGCGCGGTCGTCGACCTGGCCGAGGTGATCCGCTACCAGGATCTGGACGCCGGTCGGCCGGCGAGCCTGCTGCGGCTCGGCATGGTCATCGACGCGCTGGCCCGCCAGCTCGAGGAGGACAGCGTCCCGGTCTACGCGGTCGTGCACCGGGCCCTGCTCTCCGACGCCGACCTGACCTCGAACGAGCGGATGGTGGTCCGACGCTGGGCCGACGACGGGCTGGTGGAGGTGCTGGACCAACCGAACGACCGGATCCTGGAGGTCGCCGACCTGCTCGGCCTGCCGGTGCTCAGCCGGGCCCGCTTCGACGGACTGCGCGGACGCTTCCCGTGGGTGGTCGAGCAGCCAGGTCGGGTGGTCGCGCCGGTGCCGGGCCAGGGCGGACCGACCTTCGTCGCGCACGTCGGCTCGGGGACGACCCCGGTCGCCGGTGAGCCGTCGCCGGTCGGGACGAAGCTGCTCTCCCGGCTGTGGCGCTGCCCCGAGCAGGGGTGTGCGCTCTTCGGCTCCGGTGGCGGCGGGGGCGCCTTCGCCGACCTGTCTCCCCGTACGGAGCGGAGCCCGGCCGCCCAGTCGCCGCCGACCCTGCGGACCGGCGCGCCGACCTGCCCCCGGCACGGCGCCCGGCTCGGTGACGCCGGGGCCCGGCCCCGGACCGAGGTTCTCGCGGTCCGCATCGGTGGGCTGGTCCGGCGGCGGTTCGTGCTCACCTCGGACGAGTCGGTGCTGGTCGGCCGGGCACCGGACCAGGCCGGCGGGATCATGCTCGGGCAGTGGCTCAACGACGAGGCCCGACGCTGGATCAGCCGCAGCCATGTCAGGTTCGAGCTGCGGGCGGGCACGGTGGTGGTCACCGACGTGAGCACCAACGGCAGCGGTATCCGGCCGGGCGGCTCGATGAACGAGGCGGAGCGGATTCCGCTGGCCCCGAAGCAGTCCCGGGTACTGGATCCGGGCGACATGATCGAGTTGTATCCCGGGGTGCAGATCGGTCGTCCGGGTGAGCTGCCCGCAGGGGCCCCCTACACGCCGACCTCGGTGATGGCCGAAGCCCCCACCATGGCCATCCGCCTCCCCCACCCCTGACCCGTCCCATGTTGATCAAGAGGTTTGCGTCAGGCGGAACGCCGATCGGTGACGCAAACCTCTTGATCAAACTTAGGGTCAGGCAGTGAGGACGGTGGTGAGCTGGGTCAGGGCGTGGTCGATCTCGTTGGGGGTGATGACCAGGGGCGGGGCCAGGCGGATCGTGGAGCCGTGGGTGTCCTTGGCGAGGATCCCCAGCTCCATCAGCCGCTCGCAGGCCTGCCGGCCGGTCATCAGCGCCGGGTCGATGTCCAGACCGGCCCACAGACCCCGACCCCGGACGGCGACCAGGCCCTGGCCGATCAGCCCGCGCAGCCCGGCGTGCAGGCGTTCGCCCAGCTCGGCGGAGCGCTGCTGGAACTCGCCGGTGGCGAGCAGCCGCACCACCTCGGTGGCGACCGCGCAGGCCAGCGGGTTGCCGCCGAAGGTCGAGCCGTGCTGGCCGGGCTTGAGCACACCCAGCACGTCGGCGTTGGCGGCGACCGCGGAGACCGGCACGATGCCGCCGCCGAGCGCCTTGCCGAGCAGGTACATGTCCGGCACGACGTCCTCGTGGTCGCAGGCGAAGGTGGTGCCGGTGCGGCCGAGGCCGGACTGGATCTCGTCGGCCAGGAAGAGCACGTTGCGCTCGGTGCAGACCTGACGTACGCCGGGCAGGTAACCCTCCGGGGGCACCACCACGCCCTGCTCGCCCTGGATCGGCTCGATCAGCACCGCGACCGTGTTGTCGTCGATGGCGGCGGTCAACGCGGCCAGGTCGCCGTACGGGACCACGGTGAACCCGGGGGTGTACGGCCCGAAGTCGTCCCGGGCGTCCGCGTCGGTGGAGAAGCTGACGATGGTGGTCGTCCGGCCGTGGAAGTTGCCCTCGGCGACGACGATGTTCGCCTGCCCGGCCGGCACGCCCTTGACCTGGTAGCCCCACTTGCGGGCGACCTTGATCGCGGTCTCCACCGCCTCCGCGCCGGTGTTCATCGGCAGCACCAGCTCCTTGCCGCAGAGCTGGGCTAGCTCACGGCAGAAGGTGGCGAACTGGTCGTGGATGAACGCCCGGCTGGTCAGGGTCAGCTTGTCGAGCTGGGCGTGTGCGGCGGCGACGAGCTGCGGGTGCCGGTGGCCGAAGTTCAGCGCGGAGTAGCCGGCGAGGCAGTCCAGATAGCGGCGCCCGTCCACGTCGGTGAGCCAGGCACCCTCGGCGGACGAGATCACCACCGGCAGCGGGTGGTAGTTGTGCGCGGTCCACCGCTCGGCGTCCCGGACCGCGTCCGGCGTCCGCAGCATGTCGTCGACGATCACTTGCCTGCCTTCTTTCCCTGACGGAGTCGCAACGTGCAGCACTTCGGGCCACCGCCGGCCTTGCGCAGCTCGGACAGGTCGACACCGATGGTCTGGTAGCCCCGGTCACGCAGCTTTGCGGCGAGACCGGTGGCCTGGACGGGCAGCACCACGTGCCGACCGTCGCTGACCGCGTTCAGCCCCAGCACCTCGGCGTCGGCCATGGTGGCGTGCACCGCGTCGGGGAAGAGCCGACGCAGCGCGGCCTGGCTGCCGGGGGAGAACGCCTCGGGAAGATACGCCACGGTGTGCTCGTCGAGCACGGTGAGCGCGGTGTCCAGGTGGTAGAAGCGGGGGTCGACGAGCTGGAGGGTGATCACCGGATAGCCGAAGACCTCCTGCAACTGCGCGTGCGAGGCGTGCGCGGTGCGGAAGCCGGTGCCGGCGAGCAGCAGGTCACCGGCGAGCAGGATGTCGCCCTCGCCCTCGTTGACGTGCTTCGGGTCGTACATCTCGAAGCCGGCGGCCTCGAACCAGGCCCGGTAGGCGGGGGCCTCGTCGGCCCGCTGCGGGTCGCGGAACTGCACGGCCATCGCCCTGCCGTCGATCACGGTGCCGCCGTTGGCGGCGAAGACCATGTCGGGCAGGCCGGGAACCGGGGGGATCTCCTCGACGGTGTGGCCGAGGTCGTGGTAGGTCTGCCGCAGTTGCTCCCACTGCCGGATCGCCAGGTCGGCGTCGACCGGTGCGGTGGGGTCCATCCAGGGGTTGATCGCGTAGTCGACGGCGAAGTACGTCGGCCGGCACATGAGGAAGCGCTGGCTGGTGGCGTCCATCGTCATTGTCCTGCTCCCGAGGGTCGGGCGCGCCCGGCCACTCCCGGCCTGCGGGCTGGCGCCGTTGTCCCAACGCTATGCGCCCGGTGGCGGCGATAACCACCCGTGAGGATTGCGTGAAGCGCACGTTCATTGCGTCTGTGGGGGAGTAGATGTGCGATTCGTTGCGTACGCCCAGCGTGCCCAGGTGGCCGGCACCCGCGACGAGGATGAAAGGCGTGGCGACCGACGATCTGGAGGTTCGGTGAACCAACCCGCCGGATACACCCGTGCTCCGGTAGACGAACGCGTTGCGCCCCGGTGGCGCGCGGGGCCAGGGCGAAGCGTTCGGCTCGCTGCGCTGCCGGACGGCCCGGACACACTTCGGGGGCGGCGAGACCGCCGCCCCCGAAAGAGATGTTCCCCCCGCTGGTGAACCACCAGTTCTGACCGGGCTCGGCCGGTGCACCACCGGCGCCGCCAACAGTGCCCGTCAGAGCCGGTTGGCAAACTGTGAGTCAAGCCACTCCCGGAAGCGGTTGATCCAGTCGCCGTCGGCGGTCGGCCAGTCGTACTGGCCGGTCATCGCCAGCACGCCGAGCACCACGGCGGCGAGGCCGGCCACGATGCCGAGCAGCGCGTCCGTCTTGCCGGCGACGTGCCGGCGGCGGGTGGCGACCAGGCCGAGGACGGACAGGACCGCGCCGATCGCGCCGACCGCGATGCCGTACCCGGCGAGGGCGCCGGTGAGTACGCAGAACAGCCCGGCCACACCGACGATCAGCCCCAGGGTGGCGAGCAGGCTGGCGCGCGGCTTCTTCGCGGCCACTGTCGCAGGCTCCGGGACGCGGTCGTCGTCGCGGGTGGGGTCGGCGACGTCCCGGTCGAGGTCCGGATGGCTGGCGTCCCGGTCGATGTCCGGGCGAGCACGGTGGAGGATGCGCTTCCGCGTCTGCTCGTCCAGATCGACGGTCCGGTCCGGGGTGCCGGTGGCCGGGTCCAGGCCCGGTCCGGTGGGCTCGCGGTCGGCGATCCGGTCCGCCTCCGCCGGCCGGGCGGTCGCGGCCCGCGCGGCCGCCGCCCGTGCCTCGGCCTGCCGCTCCGCCTCGGCGTCCCGGGGGTCACGGTGCCGGCCGTCCGTCGACGCCGGTCCGGTCCGCTGGTCCCGGCCGTCAACCGTCGCGGCAGCGCTGCGGTACGTGGTGCGGTCCTCGCCCCGGTCGGTGACCACCGGCGCGGCGACCCGGCCGTCACCGGTGTCCAGCATGGTCGACGAGCCCCGGTCGGCGGCGCCGGGGGCGGCCTCGTCCCCGTCCCGGGCGGCCGGTTCGCTATGACGTGACAGCGAAGGAATCTTCACGACGAACACCTCCTGGTCGATGCGTGGAGACCTCGGACGCGCCAGCGGCTGCCACGCGGTGATACTCGTGACGTACCCTCCGCGCTCTTCCGGCACACCTGTCGCTGTCGGCGTCGGCCAATCGACGTCTAGGTGAACGGGGGTTGACAGCTCCGCCCAGAGTGCGCCGGCGCGGGGAAAGCGGCCGTAGGATCCTCAGCCGTGACCGGTGCGGGCAGAGAGAACGGCCGTGCTCCCGCAGCCCGGGGGCGCGTGGTGATGCTGGTCGACAACGGGGTGCACGGCGACTCGCGGGTGCAGAAGGCGGCCCGGTCGGCCGCCGTGGCCGGTTGGGACGTGACGCTGCTGGGCCGCTCCCCGGACGGCGAGCCGCGCCGGTGGCGGCTCGGCCG
The DNA here is from genome assembly GCF_900090325.1 of Micromonospora pallida. Taxonomy (NCBI): domain Bacteria; kingdom Bacillati; phylum Actinomycetota; class Actinomycetes; order Micromonosporales; family Micromonosporaceae; genus Micromonospora; species Micromonospora pallida. The sequence goes on from NZ_FMHW01000002.1 coordinate 7,152,074, forward strand.
CGCCGAGGTACGGCTGCTGCCGATGGGCGGTCCGTCCACCGGGGCACAGGCCCGGCGGCGACGTGCGGTGGCCGCCCTCGGTGGCCTGCGCCGTCCGGTGGAGTTGGCGTACACCCGGTTCTGGTCGGTTGCCATGCGGGAGCGGGCGTGGCGGCGGCTGGAGCCGTCGCTGTGGCAGTACGAGCGGGCGTACGGGCCGGTGGTGGACGCGCTCGACCCGGACCTCATCCACGCCCACGACTTCCGGATGCTCGGCGTCGCCGCGCGGGCGAAGCTGCGGGCCCGTGACCAGGGCCGGTCGGTCAAGCTGCTCTGGGACGCTCACGAGTTCCTCCCCGGCATCAAGCCGTGGCGGGACAACGTCCGCTGGCTGCCCGCCCACCGCGCGCACGAGCGGGAGTACGCCCCGTACGCCGACGCGGTGGTGACCGTCTCCGACGAACTGGCCCGACTGTTGCAGGCCGAGCACGGCCTGACCGAACGGCCGGCGGTGGTGCTCAACGCCCCCGACCTGACCACCCCGTCCACCACCGCCGGACCGGGTGAGGCCGGGCCGTCGGCGGCGGCCGGGCCGGGTGACGCCGGGGCCCCGGGTGGCGGGCCGGTGTCGCTGCGGGAGCGGTGCGGGATCGGCCCGGACGTGCCGCTGTTGGTCTACAGCGGGGCGGCGGCACCGCAGCGGGGCCTGGCCGTCCTGGTCGAGGCGCTGCCCGCGCTCCCCGACGCGCACGTCGCGTTCGTGGTGAACCGGCCGGACGGCGACTACGTCCAGGGCCTGGTCCGGCGCGCGGCCGAGCTGGGGGTGGCCGACCGGCTGCACGTCGGCGGGTACGTCGCCGCCGACGAGGTGGTGCCGCTGCTGGCCGGGGCGGATGTCGGGGTGATCCCGATCGAGCACTGGCCGAACCACGAGATCGCTCTGATCACCAAGTTCTTCGAGTACTCGCACGCCCGGCTGCCGATCGTGGTCAGCGACGTACGGACGATGGCGGAGACGGTCCGCCGTACCGGTCAGGGGGAGGTCTTCCGGGCCGGCGACCCGGCCGACCTGGTCCGCGCGGTCCGGGCGGTGCTCGCCGACCCGGGCCGGCACCGGGCCGCATACGAGGCCCCGGGGCTGCTGGAAAGCTGGTCCTGGCCGGCGCAGGCGGCGGTGCTCGACCGGGTCTACACCGCGCTGCTCCCGGACCGGCCGGCGGTCTCATTAGACGGCGGTGGGCAGGCGTGAGCACGCCGGACGTCACCGTGGTGCTGCCGGTATACGACGCCATGCCGTACCTGACCCGGTGCCTGGATTCCCTGGCCGCGCAGACCATCGGCGCGCAGCGGATGGAGGTGGTGGCGGTCGACGACGGCTCGACCGACACCGGCCCGCGCGAGCTGGCCCGGTTCGCGCGGCGCTTTCCCGGCACGGTGAAGCTGCTCCGGCAGGCCAACTCCGGCGGCCCGGCCGCCCCCTGCAACCGGGCGCTGGAGCACGCCACCGGCCGGTACGTCTTCTTCCTCGGGGCCGACGACCACCTGGGACCGGAGGCGTTGCGGCGACTGGTCGACGCCGCCGACCGGTACGACGCCGAGGTGGTCCTCGGCCGGGTGGTCGGGGTGAACAGCCGCTTCATCCATCAGGAGGTGTTCGCCGAGACCCGGGCCGAGATCGGCCTGGACGACCCGGGGCTGTCCTGGTCGCTGGCGAACACGAAGCTGTTCCGCCGGGACCTGATCGAGCGGTACGGGCTGCGCTACCCGGAGGACATGCCGATCGGTAGCGACCAGCCCTTCACCCTGGAGGCGTGCCACCGGGCGAAGCGGATCTCGGTGCTCGCCGACTACGACTACTACTACGCGGTGCGCCGGCTCGACGCCCGGAACATCACCTACCTGAGCCGGGTCGAGGACCGGCTGGCCTGCGCCGAGGCCCTGGTCGACTTCGCCGATGGGCTGCTGCCACCCGGACCGGAGCGGGACACCGTCATGGCCCGGTACTTCGCGCTGGAGATCGCGGCGCTGCTGCCCGACGACCTCCTCGGATTGGACCGGCTGACCCAGGAGAAACTGCACGACGCAGTCCGGTCGCTGGCCGAACGGCACCTGAGTCCGGCGGTCGCCGCCCGGCTGACGGTACGGACCCGGCTGCGCCTGGCGGTCACCCGGCACGGCGACCTCGACGACCTGCTCGCCATACTCCGGCAGGACACCGGGGACGGCGTACCGGCCAGCGTGGTCGACGGGGACCGGTGGTACGCGGCGTACCCGGGCTTCCGCGCCGGGGCGCTGCCCGACACGGTCTTCGAGGTCACCGACGGGCTGCCGGAGTGGCTGGCCACGCTCGACGTGACGGCGGTCGGCTGGGACCGGGGGCCGACCGGCCGGCCGGCGCTGACCGTCGAGGCGCGCAGTCCCCGTCCCGACCTGGCGGACCGCTGCACCGATCTGCGGCTGCTCGCCGAGGAGGTGGCCGGCGGGCCGGCGCGCATCACCACCGTCGACGGCGGGACCTCGGTGACCGTCTCCTTCGACGTGCACGCGCTGGTCGCGGCGAGCGCGGTCACCGGCCAACGCCGGGCGGTCCGGGCCGAGGCGACCGTGGCGGGCCGGACCGGGGCCGCGCCCCTGCGGGTGGCCCGGCTGCGGGCACCCCGGCCGGTGCTGGTCCGGCGGGGTCGACGGCTGTTCGCGGTCAGCCCGAGCCGGGACGACTCGGGCCGGCTGATGCTCTCCGTCGTGCCGTTCACCCCCCGGCGCATCGTCGCCCGGCTCACCCGCCGCCGCTGACCGCCCGCCCCCGTCGTCCGCCGGCCGGTCTTGTTGCCCGGCGGCGCGTAGCCCGGGGGTCGGTGCGCGTGGTCCGGGGGTTGGGCCCGCGTCGGGCCGGAGCGGTCGTTCGGTCCGGGTCAGACCCGGGCGTCGAGTTCCCGCCAGCGCAGCGCGTGCCGGATGCCGTCGGCGACCGTGTACCGGGGCTGCCAGCGCAGCACGTGCTGGCCCCGGCGGCTCCGGTTGAACACCCCCGCCACGTCGCCGGGCCGGGGACCGGTCTCCCGTACCGGCAGCGGCTCTCCGACGACCTCGGAGAATGCGTCGACCAGCTCACGGACGGTCGTGCCGGTGCCGGTGCCGACGTTCAACGCGGCGAAGCCGCCACCGTCGGCCGTCACCACGTCGAAGCGGGTCAGGGCCGCCACGTGCGCCTCGGCGAGGTCCCAGACGTGGACGTAGTCCCGGATCGCGGTGCCGTCCCGGGTCGGCCACTCGGTGCCGGTCAGGCAGAACTTCCCGCCGGTGAACCACGCCTCGATCATCCGGCCGAGGGCGTGACTCGGGTCGCGGAGCTGGAGGCCGGTCCGGAACTGCGGGTCCGCGCCGATCGGGTTGAAGTAGCGCAGCGCGACCGCGCTCAGCTCGCCGGCCGCCGCCGCGTCGGCGAGCACCGTCTCCACCATTGCCTTGCTCCGGGCGTACGGGCTGACCGGGGCGACCGGGGAGGACTCGTCGACGGCGAAGTCCGGGCCGGGCTGGTACAGCGCGGCGGTGGAGCTGAACAGCAGCCGCCGGCAGTCGTTGCGGGCCAGGTGGCCGACCAGGCTGACCGCCTTGGCGAGGTTCTCCCGGTAGTAGCGCACCGGTTCCCGGACCGACTCGGGCACCACGATCACCCCGGCGCAGTGCACCGTCGCGGTGATCTCCGGGTGCTCGGCGAAGATCCGGTCGACCAGCGGGCCGTCCGAGATGTCCCCCCGGTAGAAGATCCGGCCGGCGGTGAACGACTCCCGGCCGGTGCTCAGGTCGTCCAGGATCACCGGGACGTGCCCCCGGTCGAGCAGAGCGGACGCGACGGTGCTGCCGATGAAGCCGGCCCCGCCCGTGATCAGCACCTTCACCGGCTCTCCTCCTCGCTTCGCTTCGCCGCCCGGCCTCAGCCGGTCGACACTGTCGGTACGGGTGTGGTCGCGGCGGCGGCCGGAGCCGGTGCGCTCGGGGTACGGCCCCGCCGTACCCGGCCGAGGGTCCGGTGGACCGACCGCAGGGTCGTCCACGCGAGGTAGTTGTCCCGTTCGACCAGCCGGTGCTTCAGGCCGGTCACCCCGTCGGGCACGGCGTACCCGCCGGCCGGCAGCCAGCGCCGGTGGTCGAGGACCATCCGGCGGAAGAACTCCCGGCGGGACGCGTCGGGCAGCCGGGCCTCGTTGCCGAGAATGACCAGGTAGTGGTTGACCATCAGGCGGAACAGTTCGGGACGGAAGACGTCGTGCCGTCCCCCAGCGGCGTCCACGGCGGCGAAGACCGCCGCGTACTGGTCGAAGACCTCGAAGTGCCGGTCGCTGCGGGTCACCGTGATCCGCCCCTGCGGCTGCTGCCGGTAGTGGTAGCAGACCCGCTCCAGCACGTCGATCCGGTCGGCGGCCATCAGCAGCGGGTGACTGTAGGCGACGTCCTCGTACCAGCCGCCCCGGAAGCGCAGCGCGGCCTCGTCCAGCAGCCCGCGCCGGACCACCTTCGTGCAGGCCGACTGGGCCAGCCGGAGCAGGTGCGGACGGTCGGCCAGCCGCAGCGGAGTGGCATGCCCGGCGAGCGCCCCGGCCGAGGGACGGGGCACGACCCGGCCACCGGGGAACACCTCGGCGTGGTCGATGATCAGTACGTCGGGACGGGTCGCCGCGAGTCGCTCCCGGACCGCAGCGAGCGAGCCCGCCGGCAGCCAGTCGTCACCGTCGACGAACCAGACGTACTCGCCGGTGGCCTGGGCCAGACCGGCGTTGCGGGCGCCACCGAGACCGACGTTGGTGGCCAGGTGTACGACCCGGACCCGGGGGTCGCGCGCCGCGTATCCGTCGAGGATCGCGCCGCAGCCGTCCGGCGAGGCGTCGTCGACCGCGACCACCTCGACGTCCGCGTACGGCTCGGCGAGGATCGAGTCGAGGCAGGTCGCCAGGTACGCCTCCACGCCGTGGACGGGCACGACGACGGAGATCCGGGGCTGTCCCGAGGACAGGTCAGCACTGCTCACGCCTCATCACGCTGGCGTACGCAGTTTGCGACCACCCCACACCCAGATGAACATCGCTGCCATTCATCGTGGCCGGGTCATCGCTGCCTACTGCCCGCTGCCCGTTGACCGTTGAATCGGAAATGGGACGATCATGTCGTGACCGTGTTCATGCCACCGGAGCAGATCGCCGACCGAACCGCCCGTGCCGTCGACGCGGCTGTCCACGCCGGACGTGGCCTCGGGCTCACCGTGACCGAGCCGAAGGTGCTGTACGAGGCGTTCTCGGTGGTCGTCCACCTCGCGCCGTCACCGGTCGTGGCCCGGGTGCTCACGGTGTTGCCGCACTACGCGGACCTCGACAGCCAGGCGGTCCGGCAACGGGCGGAGTTGGGCGTGACCCGGTGGCTCGCCGACCGGGGCACCCCCGTCATCCCGCCCAGCCCGCTCGTGCCACGGGAACCCGTCCAGCGCGACGGGTTCTCGATGACGTTCTGGCAGCTCGTCAACGTGGCCCCGGACGCTGAGCCCGACTACGTGGCGAACGCCGGCCTCGTCGCCGACCTGCACGCCGCCATGCGCGACTATCCGGGTGACCTGTCGTTCCTGTCGGCGGCCGAGCCCCGGTTCATCGAGGACGGCCTAGTTCTGCTCAAGGATCACCCCGACCTCCTCGACCCGGCCGACCTGGACCGCGCCCGTCGCGAGTGGCAGGTCCTGGAACCTGTCGTGCGTTCCCGCGCGACGTTCGAGCGCACGTTCCCGGGGATCGACCTCCAGCCCATCCACGGCGACTGCCCGGCGGTGAACATCGTCCCGGAGGTGCGCGGGCACCTGTACGCCGACTTCGAGATGGTGACGTTGGGGCCCGTCGAGTGGGACCTCGCCGGCCTCGGCCCCGACTGTGAGGCCGCCTACGACCAGGCGGCCCGGAGCAGGGGCATGCGGGAGTTGAACAAGGACGTCCTGGGCTTCGTCAACGCGGTGGGGATGCTGCGGGGCGTCGCCTGTCTCGCGCTCGCGCCGCAACTGCCGATGCTGGCAGACGCCATCCGGCCGCTCATCGAGCAGTGGCGGTCGACGCCGTTCGCGGGCGGGCTGACCGGCTGAGCTGCATCCGCAGCCCGGCCGGCTGTACGAAGATCGACCGCCGGGCGACCGCGTCACCTTTCTTGTCGAGCTGGTAGCCGTCGAGCCAGACCCACCCGTCGAAGGTGACCCAGTCGAGCACCCGGATCACCCGGAACATGATCGGCGTGACGAACTGCACGCTGGCCGCGCGCGTCACCAGCACCAGGTCACCGGCTCCGGGCAGGGGAGCGTTCACCGTCTGCCCAGCAGGGCGCGGTACCTGCGCCATTCGCGGATCCGGGTACGGGCAGCCTCGATAGCGGGACAGAACCCGGTTGCTGTGCATCTCTGGCAGCGGCTGTGGCGGTGGTGGTCCAGGCAGTACCAGGCCGACTGCACCAGGAAGGGCACCTCGCGCCGCCCACGCGGTGCGTCCTGCCAGTCGGTAACCCTTGTCCGGCGAAGGTCATCAGTCGGCCCGATCTGGGAGTGAACCCGTCCGGAGGCATTGTTCGACCTGGCTGACGGCGGCAGCCGCGAGGAACGCGATTCGCGCCGTGGTCGGTCGGCGAGAGGCCCGAGCGGGATCGGCGTTCGGCGGTCCGGGCAGCGCCGCCAGGAGGAGAGGCCGCAGGAACACCCGAGGCGCAGCCAGCGGCGCAGCACCGGGCGGTGTGTGGGGGCGAACGGGACCGGCTGTTCTCTCTGGGATCGCAGCATGGCTCTACGCTCTCGCCCAGCAGGCCCCTTGTCAAGCGTGTAGTCCGCGCTTGCCAACTTGTCATGCGTGCACTACACGTTTGCCAACTTTGCGCGTGGCTAACCTGCGGGCGTGCCAGAGCACCTGTACGGGCCGCAGGAAATTGGGGACCGGCTCGGCGTCTCGCGGGAGCGGGTCCGACAGTTGACCCTCCGCCCGGACTGGCCCGCGCCCTACGACCGGCTGGCCATGGGGACGGTCTGGCGCAAGGAAGACATCGAAGAATGGATCGGGAAGCACCGCCCCCATCTGACCGATCCTGATGAGGACGAGGCCACGGGCGCGTAGCCGCCAAACGGGCCCAGGTCCGCTTCGCGGATTTTGTTGCTGGCCACGGCTGGGTATCGCTCTGAGTTACACAGACCGGCATGCCGCCTCATCCCCGCGTGTCCTTTGCTCTGCACCCCTCTACGCGCCAGACGCTCTCGGTGAGCGGCATCCCCCACATCGAAATTCTCCGACACGCTAAGACGCCTGCTCGGAGCCGGTGTTGCGTATATGGGTGCAGAGCAAAGGAAAACCTGAGGGTCGGTGCCGTCCGACGGAGGTTCACCCACCGTGACGATCCCCCGCCGCCCGGCCATCGACACCTAGTGTGACCATGGGTGGTTCATGCCAAACCGTCAGGCCACCAGGTGGTGCGCTGGTGGCTTCTTGACTCTCACACCGTGTCAGGCGGTCAACTCGAGGACATCATGTTCACCATCGGAGACTTCGCCCGGCACGGCCGCGTATCGGTCCGGATGCTGCGTCACTACGACGCGACCGGTCTGCTGCTCCCGGCCCACGTCGACCCATCCACTGGCTACCGCTACTACACGGCCGCCCAGCTCGCCCGGCTCAACCGCATCATCGCGCTCAAGGATCTCGGCTTTACGCTCCAGCAGGTCCGGGAGATCGTGGACGGCACCGTCACCACCGAGGAACTGCGCGGCATGCTGCGGCTGCGGCGGGCCGAGCTGGAGAGCACCGTGGTGGCGGCAGCGGCCCGGATGGTGCAGATCGAGGCGAGGCTCCGAGCGATCGAGAGTGAGGGGCAGATGCCCACCGACGACATCGTCATCAAGAACGTCCCAGCGGTTCGGGTCGCCGAACTGACCGCGACCGCCGCCAGCTTCGACCCGGAGGACATCGGCCCGGTCATCGGGCCCCTGTACGACGAACTGTTCCGCCGCCTCGACGCGGCCGGCATCACCCCCACCGGCCCCGGGATCGCCTACTACCAGGACGAGCCGCAGGCAACCGGCCGGATCATCGTGCACGCCGCCGTCCAGGTCGCCGCCCCCTGCCAGGACGGTGACGTCCGGGTGCTAGACCTCCCGCCCATCGAGCAGGCGGCGACCATCGTGCACCGGGGCGCGATGGACGCGGTCGTTCCCACCGTCCAGGCCCTGGCCCGCTGGATCGACGGCAACGGTTACCAGTCGAACGGGTACCCGCGAGAGGTCAACCTGGAGTGCCCGGCGGACCGCGACGACTGGGTGACGGAGCTACAGGCACCGGTGAGCCGCGCCTGATCCCACGCCCCGGTGCCTCGTCGGCGACGTTCGACGGGTGACTACGCTTGGTGGTCGTGCCCGAGGGACATTCCATCCACCGCCTGGCCGCCCGGCACGCCGAGTTGTTCGCCGGGGAGAAGCCGCAGGTCAGCAGCCCGCAGGGCCGGTTCGCCGAGGGCGCGGCGCGCATCTCCGGCACCCTGCTGGAGAGCACCGAGGCGTACGGCAAGCACCTGCTGCACCACTACGTCGACGACCTGACCGTGCACGTACACCTCGGGCTGTACGGCAAGTTCACCGACGGGACGGGGGAGCCGCCGCCCCCGGTGGGGCAGGTGCGGCTGCGGATGGTCGGCGACCGGCACTGGCTGGACCTGCGCGGCCCGACCGCCTGCGAGGTGCTCACCCCCGGTGAGGTCGACGCGCTGCGGGTCCGGCTCGGCCCGGATCCGCTGCGCGCCGACGCCGATCCGGCACGGGCGTACGCGCGGATCTCCCGCAGCCCGACGCCGCTCGCCGCGCTCCTGCTCGACCAGTCGGTGGTGGCCGGCACCGGGTTGATCTTCGTGACCGAGGCGTTGTTCCGGGCCGGGCTGCCACCGCTGCTGCCCGGTCGGAACCTCACCCCGGCGGGCTGGCAGGCGCTCTGGGCCGACCTGGTCGAGCTGATGACCCTCGCCGTCGAGCGGGGCCGGATCGACACCGTCCGTCCCGCCCACCTGCCCGAGGCGATGGGTCGTGCCCCGCGCGTCGACCGGCATGGGGGCGAGGTGTACGTCTACCGCCGCCCCGGCGCAGCCTGCCACGTCTGTGGCACAGCGGTCAGCCGGGGCGAGTTGGGCGGGCGGAACCTCTACTGGTGCGCCGCCTGCCAGGCCGGCTGACCCGGACGGTGCCCCGCGCCTTGGGCGGGCCGACCGCTCGTGGTCCCGCCCGGTGGTCGACGGCATGCAGGGTGGCTCACGATAGCGGCTGGTGGTTGCCGCGCCGAGGCCCATGCTGGTCATGATGTCGCGAACCGGCACGCCACTAGGCTGAGCTGATGATCGAAGACCGCCAGCGGCCCTCTCGTCTCGGCGGTTTCCGGGTCTGTTTCCTCGGCAGCGCCTTCTTTCTCGCGTTGCTGGCGGTCCTCCAGCCGATCACCCGCTTCGAGGACTGCCCCAACTATGGCGGAAACGGCAATGCGAGCGCGTTCGCGAACCCCGCCTGGGACTTCTACCTGACGGCCCTGCTGTTCGGCTGGGTGTTCCTGGTCTTCATGGAACAGACGTTGTCGATCACCCGGCGCGGACGAGGTCGCGCCGACTTCGCACTCCGGGCGGCCGGCGCGATCTCGTTGACGACGATCGCCTCGTGCGGCCTTTTCGCCAACGTGGCGGTGCTCTGCCACTGACCGGGTAGCCCAGCCCCGCACCGCCGGCCCGACCACCGCCACCGCTCAGACCAGCCGGCGGATGTCGCCGTACGCGCGGTAGAAGCTGCCGACCTTGACGGGGCGGGATCGTGGGGTGGGCTAAGCGATAGCGGCGATGTCGCCGTCGTCGAAGTAGATCGCCTGGTGGAGGCGTCCGCCGAGAGCGGCGGCGTAGCGGGCGACGACGTCTTGGCCAGAGATCTTGCCCTGTTCGATCTGGGAGACGCGGCCCTTGGTGACGCCCATGCGGTCGGCGACCTGCTTCTGGGTCAGGCCGCGGGCGCGGCGTACCTCGGCGAGGCGGTGTCCGACGACGGTGGCGAGTAGTTCCTGTTTGCCTGCTTCGACGGCCTGCTCGCCGCCGGCGCGCTCGATGTGGGCGCTGCGGATGTCACGCCAGCGTACGTAGCTGCTCATGGCTGTCGGCCCTCCTCGGCGCGTTCCTTCAGGTAGATCTCGTAGCGATGCTCGGCCAGAGGGATCGCTTCGGTGTACCACTGCTGCCAACGTCCGGCCTTGTCTCCGGCGACGAGCAGGATGCTGGAGCGCCATGGGTCGAAGGCGAACAGGATGCGGGGACGGTGCCAGGGCGCAGCTCTTTGAGGTTTGCGATCGACGAGCCGTGGATTGTGTCGACCAGCGGCCGGCCGAGTCCGGGGCCAGCCTGGGCGAGCAGGTCGATGGCTTGCACGACGCGGGCGTGGGTGAGTGGATCGAGGCTTTCAATCCACTCCTGTACCTCGTTGACGAGGTAGATATCCCACTCGTCGGTCGCCATCCTGCGAGTATAGCAACCGCTATACCCGGGGCGAGGTGGTCGGGCCGGGGCGAGCTGGGCGGGCGGAACCTCTACTGGTGCGCCGCCTGCCAGGCCGCTGACCTCGCTCGACCGATCCGCTCGGCGTCCACCGCCTGATCTTCCAGTCGGTGCGGTTCGGTTCAGCCACGCCGGTGGTTCTGTGGTCCACTGCAGTACGCGGCGGCGACAGCGGCCGATTCGAGCCGGGGTTTGAGTCTGCCGTCCGTGGAAAGGTCGACCCGGTGGGCGACTGCGGCGACCACATAGCGTTGGCCGAAACGGGTGTACTGGTGGCGGTAGCCGGGATTCATGCCGGTGGTCCACGGCTTGCTGCCGACGCCCCTGCGGGTGCGCCAGAGGGTGAGATTCCAGACCGCACCTGTGGGACCGCTCAGGTAGCTGTACAAGTCGCTGGCCGCTGCTGTGTCGGGGAGCGCGAAGACCGTTACCGCGACCAGGACGGGGTTGCGGGCGATGGTGATGCTGCTGGAACACTCCAGGTAGACCCCGGTCATCACCTGCGTGCAACCGCGGTAGTTGAGTTCCCTGACGACGTCGCTGGCAGTGAGCGAGCCGGGGCCGGATGCCGCGTGGTGGCAGGGACGAGCGCCTCCGGCGACCCGGGCGAACTTGATGGCTTTGTCGGTGCTGAAGAGCCGGGGCAGCAGGGCATCCACGGTGAACGGGGTCTGGTCGGTGCTGCTGTTGCCCCAGGACCCCGGTCCCGTCGGGTCGGCGTCTCGCCGGCCGCCGCTCGTCGTCGACCTGACGGTCTTGCCGGTGTCATGAGCCAGTCTCTGCGCCCACCACCCCAGCAGACCCGCACCAGCCGACGCTGTCGTCATCCCGGCCACCCACCACAACGGCCTTGCCTCAAGCGCCGGAAACCAGGGACTACTGCCGCCGGTTGCCACATTGACCGCGAGAGACGTCATCGTCACCGCCGCAGCGGCCGCAGAGAACGCCACGACCAGCAGCCCGATCCGCCGCCACTGGCGATCCGGCACCCGGCACCTCCCTCCCCCTGCCATACGGTACGTCCAACGGGGACTCTCACCGTGGCAGGTTCGAGGGCGTTCGACGGCCAACGAGGTGAACGGCCCGGTACCGACGGGCGTGCCTGTGGTGCCGGCCGCGCGCGACGTGCCACCGTTTCTGCCCGTCTCGGGCTCAACGCAGGCGGCGGATGTCGCCGTACGCGCGGTAGAAGCCGCCCCGGCCGGACTCGCGGACCTCGGTCACCAGGTAGCGGGCGCCCGGCTCGCGGATGCCCTTGGGGAACTGCACCGACCAGTCCCGGTGGAAGCCGTCGGAGATCACCTGGATGCGTAGCTGCCCCCGCACCTCCACGCACTGCACCACGATTCCACCGTCGGTGTGGTTGACCACCTCGACCGTGGTCGACGGTGCCGTGGCCGGCATCCGGGGCGGTGCCTTGACGTCCACCACCTGCGGCACGCTGCCCGACTCGGCGGCCCGGATCGCCGGCTCGCTGGCGTCGATGCAGGCCAGGTAGCCGCCGGTGGTGACCACGTAGAGGCGTTCGTCGTGGTACTGCATCGAGTACGCCGAACCGCAGCCGGTGCCGAGCTTCCAGAGTCGGTTGCCGGCCTCGTCGAAGCAGTAGATCGAGGAGTGGTTGTCCCCGGCGAAGACGTACCGGCCGTTCTCGGTGGCGGCGCAGGAGAAGACCGGGGCGTCGCAGTGGTACGTCAGGTCGGCCTGGCCGCGCTTGGTCAGCCGGACGACCTGGCGGGTGCCGGTGCCGGCGAAGACGTGGTCACGTTCCTGCCAGCCGAAGAGGACCGAGCCGGTACGGGTGTTCCACAACTCCTGGCCGGTACGCCAGTCGAAGCCGGTCACCCCGGCCGAGTGGCCGTGGTAGATCGCGTCGTCGTCGCAGCGCACCATCCACGCCGACGAGCCGCGCCCCGGCCGCCGCCAGAGGAACTCGTCCTCGTGGTCGACCGCAGAGATCCCGCCGCCCGCGTCGGAGACGCCGAGCACCCCGTCGTGGATGTCCAGCCAGTAGATGTCGATCTCCGGCGCGATGGCGTACGCCACCCGGGGCACCTTGCCGGAGAGGTCGTACACGTTGCCGTCGTCGCAGCCGGCGTAGATCCAGGCGTCGTCGGCGACGATGCACTTCACCCCGTCCGGCAGTCGGACCTGGCTGAGCACCTGGGCGTCGTGGCCGAGGGTGGTGATCATCCCGTGCTCGTTGCCCACCATGCAGTGCTGGTCGTCAACGAAGATGCCGAACGCCGGGGCACCCGAGTGGTACCGCCAGAGCACCGGGGCGGTCCGCGCGGTGGAGCGGGTGCTGACGATCTGGCGACGGCTGACCGCGCGCTTCTGGCGCACGCCGGGCACCGCCGGGGCGTACCCCTTGCGGACCTTCTCGCCGATCTTCTTCGCGGCGGCGGCGCGGGCCTTGGCATTGTCCGCGAAGCTGCTGGTCTTGACCTGCCCCTGGTCACCGATCCGGCCGTACCGGACGGTCAGCTCGGAGCCGTCGACGACGGTCTCGTAGAACTTGTGCGCTCCACCGCCCTCTTCGGACAGCTCGAGGTAGGTCGTCTCCTGCGGCATGGGGAATCCTCCGGGGGCGGGGCGACCGGCGGCGATCCGACCGGTACGTCGACAGCGCGCACACGCTAACCCCCGCCACCGACAAGGAACGGCCGTGCGGGCGGAACCTCACGCGTCGTCGAGCAGCCAGCGGACCACCTCGACCTGCGCCGGGAAGACCTGCCCCTCGCCGATGCTCCAGGCCAGCGTCTGGCCGACCGTCCAGCCCCGCACCCGTTCCCGGTCCAGCCCCAGCTCGGCGGTGAGCCGGTCCAGCCGGTGGCGTACCGCCGCCGCCGAGTGACCCAGCTCCGCGCCGCGCACCATCGGCACCACGCTGAACTCGCGCTCGCCCACCAGTGGCTTCGGGTCGATCACCAGCCACGGCTCCCGTTCGGCGCGCAGCACGTTCCCGGCGTGCAGGTCCTGGTTGACCAGCACCTGGTCACCCTGGCTCGGGGCCAGGTCGGTGAGCAGGTCACGGGCCGCGTCGAGCAGCCGCCGCTCGTACGGCCGGCCGGCCCGCTCCCAGTTGCCCGGCATTCGTTCCACCCAGCCGGCGGCCTCGTCAACCAGCGACGTGAAGGGGGCGCCCGCCGGCTGCCAGAGGCGGGGGAGCAGGTCGACGACCACCCCGAGCGCCTCCTCGGGCGGGCGGCCGGACAGCGGCTCCCCGGGTGCGCACCGCTCGATCAGCAGGGCTCGCCATGCCGGCTCGTGCGCCAGCAGCCGGACCGCGCCGTCGCCGGCCCAGGTTGCCAGCGCAGCCGCCTCGTGCTCGCTGTCCCAGTCGGGATACTGGAGCTTGAGCACGACCGACGTCCCGTCCGGCAGTTCGGCGGGGAGCGCCAGCGACACCAGCGACCCCGGGTACGCCGGGCCGAGCCGCAGCGACCACCGGTCCACACAGGCGGCCAGCCGCTCCGGCAGCACCGCCAACCACTCCCGGCCGGCGGGCACCCGCCGCATCCAGTCCAGCCGCTGAGGGATCTCCAGTTCCATCGGCCCATCCTCGGGCCGATCCGACCCGGTCGGACAACCGTTTTCCGGCCGGAGCCGATCAGGTGAGCGCGTCGACGGCCTTGCGGGCGGCGATCAGCACCGGGTCCCAGACCGGAGCGTACGGCGGCGCGTAGCCGAGGTCGAGGCCGGTCATCTCGTCCACCGTCATGCCGTTCCACAGCGCCACGGCCAGGGCGTCGATCCGCTTGGCCGCCTCGGACCAGCCGACGATCTGCGCGCCGAGCAGCCGGCCGCTGGGCTTCTCGGCGATCAGTTTGACGGTCATGGTGCGGGCCCCGGGGTAGTAGCCGGCCCGGTTGGTCGACTCGGTGACCACCGAGACGAACTCGAAGCCGGCCGCGGCGGCGTCGGACTCCCGCAGGCCGGTCCGCCCCACCTCCAGGTCGCAGACCTTGGTCACCGCCGTGCCGATCACGCCGGGGAAGGTGGCGTACCCGCCGCCGATGTTGATGCCGGCCACCCGGCCCTGCTTGTTGGCGTGCGTGCCGAGGGGGATGTGGACCGGTTGGCCGCTGACCCGGTGCAGGGTCTCCACGCAGTCCCCGGCCGCCCACACCCCGTCCACCCCGACCACCCGCATCCGGCGGTCCACCCGGATCCCGCCGGACGGACCGACCGGCAGGCCGGCCGCCTCGGCGAGCGCGGTGTTCGGGCGTACCCCGAGACCGAGGACGACGACGTCGGCCGGGAACTCGCCGGCGTCCGTGCACACACCGGTGACCCGGCCGTCGTGGGTCTCCAGCCCGGTGACCGTCACCCCGGTACGGATGTCCACGCCCAGTCCCCGCATCGCGTCGGCGACCAGCTTGCCCATGTCCGGATCCACGGTGGACATCGGCTGGTCGGCCTGCTCGACGAGGATCACCGACAGCCCGCGCACGATCAGCGCCTCGGCCATCTCCACGCCGATGTAGCCGCCGCCGACCACCACCGCGCGGCGGGGCTGCGGGTCGCCCTCCAGCCAGTCGCGCAGCGCGTCGCCGTCGTCGAGGGTCTGCACCCCGAACACTCCGGCCGCGTCGGTGCGGGCCCACTTCGGGTGCACCGGGGTCGCGCCGGTGGCGTACACCAGGGTGTCGAACCGCTCGCGGACGTCGCCGCCGCCGGTGAGGTCCCGGGCGACGACCTCGCGCCGGTCGAGGTCGATGGCGGTGACCTCGTGCCGGAGCCGGACGTCCACGTGGAACTGCTCGCGGAAGGTGGCCGGGTCGCGGGCGACCAGGTCGTCCCGCTCGTCCACCAGCCCGCTGATCCAGTACGGGATGCCGCAGGACGAGTAGGACGTGAACCGTCCCCGGTCGAACGCCACGATCTCGAGGTCGTCCGGACCGCGCCGCCGCCGCGCCTGGGACGCCGCCGCCATGCCGCCGGCGTCGGCGCCCACCACGATCAACCGTTCCGCCATCGGGTCAGTCTGTCACCGTCGGGGAGCCGCCGCGCGTCTGTCGCGCCACGTCCTCGACCACGTCGAGCAGGCGTCCGGTACGGGCGTACACCGCGCGCTGCCGCTCGGCGCCGGTGCCGTGCCGACGTACCCCGGCGAGCAGTTCGTCGACCTGGTCGGTGTCGCCGTGCCGGTCCAGTTCGGGGCGGACGTGGTCGACCAGACGGTCCAGCAGGTCCCACGCCGGACCCACCTTGCCGGAGTGCGGGTCGACGGCCTTGCCGGTCAGCCCGTCGTGCGCGGCCCGCCAGTGCGCCGCGACCATCAGGTGGTGGTCGACCCGGGAGGCGGGACGGCCGGCGGCGATCTCCGTCAGCGCGGTGCCGACCAGGGCCCGGACCAGCGCGGCCACCAGGATCGTGTCGTCCAGGGACGGGCAGACGTCGCCTATGCGGATTTCCACCGTCGGGTACTTCGCCGACAGTCGGGCGTACCAGTAGAGCATCCCCTCGTCCAGCATCACGCCGCTGTCGATGAGCTGCCGGATCAGCCGCTGGTAGTGCGCGTACGAGTCGAGCCAGGGAGTGGGGGCCACCGAGGGCCAGTGTTCCCACTCGATCGAGCGCCAGCTCGCGTACCCGGTGTCCTCGCCGGCGGAGAACGGGGAGTTGGTGGTGAGCGCGTGCAGGACCGGCAGCCAGGGCCGGACGTGGTTGAGCACCTGCACGCCGGTGTCCGGGTCGGGGATGCCGACGTGCACGTGCATGCCGTTGTTGCCCGGGCCGGGCGCGAGCAGCCGGAACCGCTCGACCATCCGGTCGAAGCGTGGCTTGTCCACCACCGGGGGGACCGGGCCCTCGACCGGGCCGGTGCCGATGGCGAGCAGCCGGACGCCGGCCCGTTCGGCGGCGTCGGCGAGTCCGGCGCGGAGCAGCCCGAGGGAGTGCCGGATCGCCCCGAGGTCCAGCCCGGGCGGGCTGCCGATCTCGATCTGGCTGGTCTGGAACTCCCGCTCGACCTGGCCGCTCAGCTCCGGGGGCACCTGTTCCATCACCAGGTCGACGGCGGGCACGGCCACGCCGGTGTGCGGGTCGACGAGGAGGAACTCCTCCTCCACGCCGACGGTGAGCAGGTCGGGTCCGTCCGGCGTGCTCGTCACGTCCTGGGTCGCCACCTGGCCGGCCACGGCCTTCACCACCTTTTTCCGGCCCGCGCCGCTCGCGGGGGCTGCGCTCTGGGCTACCCAGGGGTACGCGGCCGGAAAACGTCACCCCGGCGTGTCGGTTCGGGCTCGCCGGGGTCGGGAACGTGACAGCGGGTTCTAGGCTGTGCGCGTGCCGGCTCTGCTGTCGTTGACGACCTGGGTATGGGCGTACGCGCTCAGCCAGGTCGTCGTGCTCGCCGACCGGCCGGCCGAGTTGCTCGCCGGTGCGGCGGTCGGCGCCGCGCTGCTGCTCGCCACGGTGGTGGCCATCCTGGTGACGGCGGTCGGCCCGGCCGGGCCCCGCGCCGTCCGGCAGGCCCGCTCGCTGCGGGAACGCGCCCGCCGACGGCGGATGCCCCGCCAGCTCGACCCGGATGCGCCGGGTCGTCCCCGCCCCCGCGCGCCCGGCGTACGCCCCGCGACCGCGTAACGCGTCGCCGGCTCTCCGCCGGTTTCTTCGTCCTGCCGCCCGGACCGCACCATCGGGTCCGGTCCGCCCGTTCCGCGTCACGCGGTCGGTTCCGTCTGTCATCCGTCCATCGAGGACATTCGACCGGAATCGCACCGAGGGGTACGTTCATGCTCGCCTTCGCGCCACTCGACGCCGCTGTCGGCGTCGCCTCCGAGGCCGTACACGCGCTCGCCACCGCGCTCGCGCCGCTGGCCGGCGGGACCGCCACCGCCGTCGCCATCGTCGGATTCACCGTCATCGTCCGGTTGCTGATCGCGCCGCTCACCGTCGCCCAGGTCCGGGGGGAGCGGCGGCGCGCGGCCCTCGCCCCGCAGGTCGGCGAGTTGCGTCGCCGGTACGGCAGCGACCCCGCCCGGTTGCAGCGGGAACTGCTCGACCTGTACCGCTCCGCCGGGTCGACTCCGCTGGCGGGCTGCCTGCCGGCGCTGCTCCAGGCGCCGTTCCTCCTGGTCATGTACCGCCTGTTCAGCACCGAGGGCCAGGCGCCGCTGGCCGGACGGCTGGCCGGGGTGCCGCTGGGCCACCAGCTCACCGACGGGCTGGCCGGGGCGGCCGGCCCGGTCTGGGGCGTACTGCTGACGGCGTTGGTGGCCCTGGCCTGGCTGGCCTCGCGGCGGATGCGCCGGACCATGGCTGCCGGGTCGGCGCTGCCCGGTGGCGCCGTCCTCCCCGGTGGCCCGGCCGTCCCCGGTGGCCCGGCCGTCCCCGGTGGGTCGGCCGCCCTGGGTGGTGGCTCGGCGCCACGCAGGGGTTCGGGTGGGGCAGCCGGGGATGCGGGCGCGGCGGTGATCGGCCGGATCATGCCGCTGCTGCCGTACGCCACGGTGCCGTTCGCCGTGGTGCTGCCCCTGGCGGGCGTGCTCTACCTGGTCACCACCACGGCCTTCACCGCTCTGGAGCACACCGTGTTGCGCCGTGGCCAGACGGTCTCGCCGGCAACCCTGGACAGAAACAGTTAACTTTCTTGATAATTACCGCACCTGTCGACGTCCATGGATGCCTGTCCGGGCCTGGAGGGCCGAATGAAGCGTTCCCGAACTCTTGTCATCTCGCTGGTCGCCGCCCTGGTGGCGACGCTCGGCGCGGCCTGGGCGGCGCTGCCCGCGTTCGCCGCCGGTGCCACCGCGACCTTCACCAAGACCGCCGACTGGGGCACCGGTTGGGAGGGGAAGTACACCATCACCAACGGTGGCGGCAGCACCGTCAACGGCTGGAGCCTGATTTTCGACCTGCCGACCGGAACCAGCGTCGGCACCTACTGGGACGCCCTGCTCACCTCCTCGGGGCAGCGGTACACCTTCACCAACCGCTCCTGGAACGGCACCATCGCCCCGGGCGCGTCGGTGTCGTTCGGTTTCATCGCCACCGGCTCCGGCACGCCGCGTAACTGCACCCTCAACGGCGCGGCCTGCGGCGGCGGCACTCCACCGACCACCCCGCCGCCCACCACCACACCGCCGCCGACGACTCCGCCCCCGACCACCCCACCCCCGACGACCCCGCCGCCCACCTCCGGCCTGCCGAGGCACGCGCTCACCGGGTACTGGCACAACTTCGACAACCCGGCGGTCGAGCTGCGGCTGCGCGACGTGCCGGGCGAGTACGACGTGATCGCGGTCGCCTTCGCCGAGGCGACCAGCACCCCGGGCGCGGTCACCTTCGCCGTCGACCCCGGGCTGTCGGCGTCCCTCGGTGGCTACACCGACGCCGACTTCCGAGCCGACGTGCAGACCCTCCGCTCCCGGGGCAAGAAGGTGATCATCTCGGTCGGCGGGGAGACCGGCCGGGTGGCGGTCAACGACGCGGCCAGCGCGACCGCCTTCGCCGACAGCACACACGCGCTCATCCAGCGGTACGGCTTCGACGGGGTCGACATCGACCTGGAGAACGGCCTGAACCCGACCTACATGGGCCAGGCGCTGCGTTCGCTGCGGGCGAAGGTCGGGGCGAACCTGATCATCACGATGGCGCCGCAGACCATCGACATGCAGTCCCCGGCGGGCAGCTACTTCAAGCTCGCCCTGGACATTCGGGACATCCTCACCGTCGTGCACACCCAGTACTACAACTCCGGGGCGATGCTCGGCTGCGACAACAACGCGGCGTACCCGCAGGGCACGGTGAACTTCATCGTCGCGCTGGCCTGCATCCAACTGGAGGCCGGGCTCCGCCCCGACCAGGTGGCGCTCGGGCTGCCCGCCGGTCCGGGCGCGGCCGGTGGCGGAATCGTCCCGCCCAGCGTGGTCAACGCCGCGCTGGACTGCCTCGCCAAGGGCACCAACTGCGGCAGCTTCCGGCCGCCGCGCACCTACCCCGCGCTGCGGGGGGCGATGACCTGGTCGATCAACTGGGACATCAGCAACGGCAACGGCTTCGCCCGTACGGTGAAGCCGCACCTGGCGACGCTGCCCTGACCCGACCGGCCCGGACGTCGAAGCCGCCGTCGGCGTCCGGGCCGTGCTCAGCGGCCGGCGGTCACCCACGCCCGGTCGGTGGTCAACGGCTGATGGTCACCCGTGCCCGGCCGTGCTCAGCGGCCGGCGGTCATCGACTGCCGGTCGCGCCGGGCTCGGCGTCGGCGCGCCTTCTTCACCGCCCAGTGGGCGATCATGAGGGCGAAGAGGGCCAGGATGCCGTAGTCGAACCAGGAGCTGTACCGGTCGATCTGCTCCCAGCGCGACCCGAGGGCGTACCCGAGCCCGACGAAGATCGCATTCCAGGCCCCGCTGCCCAGCGTGGTCAGCAGGCTGAACTCCACCAGCGGCATCCGGTTCGTTCCGGCCGGGATCGACACCAGGCTGCGCACCACCGGCGCCATCCGGCCGAACAGCACCGCCCAGCGGCCGTGCCGCTCGAACCAGCGGTCGGCGCGTTCCAGGTCGTCCCGGTCCACCAGGGGAAGCTTGTCCAGCCAGCGCTTGAGCCGCTCCTCGCCGAGCCCCGCGCCGATCCAGTAGAGGACGAGCGCGCCGACCAGGGAACCGACGGTGGCGGCCAGCCAGACCACCACCAGGTTGAAGCGTCCCTCGCCGGCCAGGTAACCGGCCATCGCCAGGACGATCTCGCTGGGGATCGGTGGGACGATGCTCTCCAGAGCGACCAGCAGCGCCACCCCGGGCGTCCCCATCGCCTCGATGACGCCGGCCACCCAGCCGGTCAGCCCGCCGAGTTGAGCCGGGTCGACGTTGTCGGCGAGTGCCATGCGTGTCCTTCCGCCACCGGGGACCCTCGATCCGACGGTCGTACCCGATTCGGCCGCGACCACACCTGTCCGTGAGCCCCGCCACCGACCCGCGACCGCATCGGTCCGCAAACCTCGCCATCAACCGGGGCCCGGCGCGGTGGGGCGGCCGTCCTCGACGACCCCCGGGTCACTCGTGCAGGGCGGCGTCGGGCGGGCCGTGCCGCCAGCCGGTGAAGCGTACGGTGAGGCCACCCCGGGTCGGCGCGCAGCAGTACGGCCCGGCGGTGGCGACCGCCTCCGGGGCCAGCGGCGCGAGCCGGACCAGCCGCCAGGGCTGCCCGGCCACCCGGGCCCGTACGGTCAGCGCGTCGCCGGCCCGGCTGACCCGCACCGTCACCTCCCGGCCGGCCCACTCCGGCACCGGCGCGACCGACCAGTCCGAGACGCCCCGGGTGACCACCGCGCCGACCTGCGGCTGGCCGTCGGAGACCTCGACCCCGGCCTTGACCCAGTGCTCCTCGTCCACCCGGACCAGCACACCGGCCTGGTCGAACTGCTCGGTGTAGTCGAGCCGGAAGCTCACCTCGACCGCGCTGCCGACGGCGAACGGGGCGAGCAGGGCCGGGGCGTCGTCGTGCACGAAGCCGTAGCTGGTGTGCCGCCAGAGGTCGCTGCCGGCAGCGGGTTCGACGAGGAGTTCACCGGCCGGGGTGGCTTCGACGCGTACCGGCTGGCCCAGCCAGCTTCCCGCCGTCCAGTCGACCGGCTGCGGCGCCTGCTCATGCTCCATACCGGCAGGTTATCCGTCCGGCCGTCCGGGCTGGACCGCGCCGCTGTCCGCCGGGCGAGGCGTACTCGGGTTTGTCGAGGCGATCGACAGGAGAAGGTACGACGGCATGGGTGACAGGTGGTACTCCGAGGCCGTCGTCTACTGCCTCGACATCGACACGTACGCGGACTCCGACGGTGACGGGGTCGGCGACATCCGGGGCCTCATCGGCCGGCTCGACTACCTGGCCCGGCTGGGCGTGACGTGCCTCTGGCTGCATCCGATCCACCCGTCGCCCAACCGCGACGACGGGTACGACGTCACCGACTTCTACAACGTGGACCCGCGCTTCGGCACCCTGGGCGACTTCGCCGAATTGCTGCACCAGGCCCAGAACCGGGGCATCCGGGTGATCATCGACCTGGTGGTGAACCACACCTCGAACGAACACCCCTGGTTCCAGTCGGCCCGCTCCTCACCGGACTCGCCGTACCGGAACTGGTACGTCTGGTCCGAGCACGAGCCGGCGGACCGCTTCCAGGGCATGGTCTTCCCGGGCGAACAGCACGAGACCTGGACCTACGACCGGACCGCGAAGGCCTGGTTCTACCACCGGTTCTACGGGTACCAACCGGACCTGAACATGGCCAACCCGGAGGTCCGGAACGAGGTCAAGAAGATCATGTCGTTCTGGCTCCAGCTCGGGGTCTCCGGGTTCCGGATGGACGCCGTCCCGTTCATCATCGAGCTGACCGAGCCGGGCAACGCCAACGCGCCCAAGGACCTCGAGTTCCTCACCGAACTGCGCCAGCACGTGCAGTGGCGTCGGGGCGACGCGGTCCTGCTCGCCGAGGCCAACGTGGAGCCGGACCAACTGCCGCAGTTCTTCGGCGACGCCGCCGGCTCGGCCAACCGGCTGCACATGCTCTTCGACTTCATGCTCAACGGGCGGCTGATGCTCGCCCTGGCCCGGCAGGACCCGGAACCGGTGATCGAGGCGCTGCGGGACACCCCGGCCCTGCCATCGGGCGGACAGTGGGCCACCTTCCTGCGCAACCACGACGAGATCGACCTGTCCCGGCTCACCGCCGAGCAGCGCGAGCAGGTGTACACGCAGTTCGGCCCGGACGAGAGCATGCGCATCTACGACCGGGGCATCCGTCGCCGGCTCGCCCCGATGCTCGGCAACGAGCGTCGCCGGATCGAGCTGGCGTACGCCCTCCAGTTCTCCCTGCGCGGCACGCCGGTGCTCCGCTACGGCGAGGAGATCGGGATGGGGGACGACCTGTCCCTGGCCGGGCGGCAGGCGATCCGTACCCCGATGCAGTGGTCGTACCAGCCGAACGCCGGCTTCTCCACGGCGGACCCGGAGAAGCTGGTCCGCCCGGTGATCGACAAGGGTGAGTTCAGCTACGAGAAGGTCAACGTCACCGCGCAGCGCGCGGACCGTAACTCCCTGCTGGCCTGGTTCGAGCGCATGATCCGTACGCTGCGCGAGGCTCCCGAGATCGGCTCCGGCTCGACCACCCACATCGACGTACCGATGCCCCCCGGCGTGCTCGCCCACCGGGCCGACGGAGCGACCGGCACGATGGTCTTCCTGCACAACCTGGGCACGCAGGAGGCGGTGGTGGACCTCAGCCTGCTCCAGCCGGAGGCCGACCTGCCGAACGACGTGCTCACCGACCGGGACTACGGCGGTGTCGGCAAGCTCGACGCACTCCGGATCACCGGCTACGGCTACCGCTGGATCCGGCTGCGTCGCGCCTGGTCCTCCTGAGGCGGGCGCACCCTCCCACGGCCGCGAGGATTCGCCGCGGGACGGCGGTGACGGCCGCAGCGCGCCCTCCCGCGCGGGGTCCGCGCCGCCCTGGCATGCGCGGTAGGGTGCGGGGGTCGCTTTGTTACTGGGAGGTAGGTATGGCGCAGCGGGTCGCGATCGTCACGGGAGGCGCGCGGGGAATCGGCGCGGCCACCGCCCGCCGGTTGGCCGCCGACGGACTGGCGGTCGCCGTGGTGGACATCGAGGAGTCCGCGACGAAGGAGACGGTGGCGGCGATCGGCGCGGCCGGTGGCACGGCGCTGGGCGTCGGCGCGGACGTCTCCGACCGGAGCCAGGTGGAGGCGGCGGTGGAGCGGGTCGCCGCCGAACTGGGCGCGCCGACCGTCCTGGTCAACAACGCCGGGGTGCTCCGGGACAACCTGCTGTTCAAGATGACCGACACCGACTGGGACACGGTCATGGGGGTGCACCTGCGCGGCGCCTTCCTGTTCAGCCAGGCCGCTCAGAAGCACATGGTGGAGCAGAAGTGGGGGCGGATCGTCAACCTCTCCAGCACCTCCGCCCTGGGCAACCGGGGGCAGGCGAACTACGCGGCGGCCAAGGCCGGGCTCCAGGGCTTCACCAAGACCCTCGCGATCGAACTGGGCCCGTTCGGGGTGACCGTCAACGCGGTTGCCCCCGGCTTCATCGTCACCGACATGACCGCGGCGACCGCCGCCCGCATGAAGGTCGACTTCGACGCGCTCCAGAAGCACTCCGCGGCCGAGATCCCCGTCCGCCGGGTCGGCCGGCCGGACGACATCGCCCACACCATCTCGTTCCTGGTCAGCGAGGGAGCCGGCTTCGTCTCCGGCCAGGTGGTCTACGTCGCCGGCGGTCCCCGCGACTGAGCCGTCGTCCGGGTCGCGGGACGCTCCCCGCGACCCCGGACCGGTGATCCGTGTGTCCGTGTTTCGTGGTCCGGTGGCGTGGTCCGCCGGACCACGGCGGGGTCAGGCCCGCTCGTGCCGGGTGTGGTAGAGCCAGACCAGGCCGAGCACCGGCAGCACCAGTGGGATGTACCCGTAACCGCTGCCGAATCCGGACCAGACGGTGTCGTCCGGGAAGAGCGCCGGGTCGACCAGGCTGAGTACGCCCACGCCGAGCACCCCGACCAGTTCGACGGTGCAGCAGGCCAGGGCGATCCGGCGACCGGTGTGGCCGCCCCGGGCCAGCCCGACGGTGGCCACGATGTAGATCACCGCGGCCAGCGCGGAGAGCAGGTAGGCCAGCGGGGCCTCGTTGAACCTGGTGACGATCTGGAGCCCGGCCCGCGAGGTCGCCGCGATCGCGAAGAGCAGGTAGACGGCGATCAACAGCCGCCCCGGCCCCTGGCTGGTGGCGCGCTCGGGCGTCCGGGTCTCAGCCACCGGCGACCGCCCAGGTCTGCTGGAGCCGGACAACGACCACCGGCAGCACCAGGCAGACCACGCCGACGATCGCCGCGCCCCACCGGGTGGGCTCCATCTTCGCCAGCACGGCCGCCAGCGGGGGCAGGAAGACCAGCGTCACCAGGTAGCCGGCGAACGCGCCGGGTTCGCCCGGTCGTTCGCCCCCGCCGAGCGCCACCAGGGCGACCACGGTCAGCGCCAGCAGCGCGACCTCCAGCACGACCAGGCCCAGCAGATGGGTACGGTCCGGGGGTCGGTTGCGCGCCGCCGTCACCAGGCTCCACGCCGCGAGTACGAGCGACAGCACGATCGTGACGGTCGCGAGGATCCCGTCCACCGGTGAGCCGGCTGCGGCGGCACTGGTCATCGGGACAGCGTACTCAGCTCCCCGGTGACCCCCGGAGTGGCCCGTCCGGGGTGGCTGAGCTGATGCAGCCGGCTGCGTCCGCTCCGCCGGCGCACTAGCGTGGAGCGCGGACCGGGCAGGGGCCGGGGTCGACGACGATGGGGGTGCAGGTTGCTGAGGTTCGGACTGTTCGGCACCGGTTACTGGGCGGCGGAGACGCACGCGGCGGCGCTGGCCGCGCACCCGCGCGCCGAACTGGTCGGGGTCTGGGGACGCAACCCGGAGAAGGCCGCCGCGTTGGGGCAGCGGCACGGCGTGCCCACGTACGGCGAGGCGGACGCCCTGATCGAGGCGGTGGACGCGATCGCCGTGGCCCTGCCCCCGGACGTGCAGGCGGAGATCGCGGTCCGCGCCGCCACCGCCGGCCGGCACCTGCTGCTGGACAAGCCGTTGGCCCTGAACCTGGCCGACGCCGACCGGGTGGTCGCTGCCGCCGAGCAGTCCGGGGTCGCCTCGGTCGTCTTCTTCACCCAACGCTTCCACCCGAACGTGGTGGGCTTCCTCGGGGCGACCGCTGCGGCGGGCGGCTGGCACCACGCCCGGGTCACCATGTTCTCCTCAATCTTCCAGCCGAGCACCCCGTACGCGGACTCGGCCTGGCGGCAGAAGCACGGCGCGCTCTGGGACGTCGGCCCGCACGCGCTCTCGCTGGTCCTGCCGGTGCTCGGCGGGGTGACCGGGGTGACCGCCGTGGACGGCCCGCGCGGCCTGGTGCACCTGCTGCTCACCCACGAGGGTGGCGCGACCAGTTCCATCTCGCTGACCCTGGACGCGCCGCCGGAGGCGCGGGCCCGGGACATCATCTTCTTCGGCGAGAACGGCACCGAGGCCGTGCCACCGGGGACGGCAGCCCGGTCACCGCCTTCGGCCTCGCCGTCGACCAACTTCTCGAGGAGATCGACGCGGGCACCCGGGACCACCGCTGCGACGTCCGCTTCGGCCGCGACGTGGTCGCCGTCCTCACCGCCGCCGAACACTCCCGCACCACTCCCCACCCCGTTTCGCCCCGGTGATCAAGAAGGTTGCGTCAGGTGCTCGACACTGACGCCGCCTTCTTGATCAACCGCTGGAAAACAGGGCGCGGGGGTGCGGGGGTGGGGGCTACGGTGCGGGCATGTGCACGCATGCCCTGATCGACGTGGCCGTGACGCCGGCCGCGTGGGGTCAGTCGTTGACGGCCCGCCCGCGAGTCCGGCGTCCGGCCCTGGCCGGCCGGTACGCCCACCGCGCCTGACCGCTCCGCGTCCGAGCTGACGCGTTCCTGAACCACCGGTCCCCGCGTGGCCCACGCCTCGCGGGCCGCCGGTGTGTGGTGCCCGCGTATCCCGCCGTCCCCAGGGTCGTCCGAGTCCCGATCCGCTCGGACAGGCCCCGCCTCGTGCTGCCTGTCCGCCCCGCCGCCGCCCGGCGGCAGACAGGACGAACCCGTGGCGCCCCGCCGAATCCGTACCACCGCACGCGACCGGTCCCGTCGCGTACTGTCCCAGAACTTTCTCACCGACCCGGCCGCCGTCGCGCGGTTCGTCCGGGCCGCCGATCCGAACCCGGACGACCTGCTGCTGGAGGTGGGCGCCGGCCGGGGGCAACTGACCCGACCACTGGCCGCCCGCTGCCGCCGGCTGGTCGCGTACGAGGTCGATCCGGCCGTCACCGGCGAGTTGGCCGCGGTCTGCGCGGCCCTGCCCGGGGTCGACCACCGGCCGGAGGACTTCCTCGCGGCGGCCCCGCCGGGGGAGCCGTTCGCCGTGGTCGGCAACATTCCCTGGTCGTTGACGGCCGCCGTGGTCCGCTGGTGCCTCGCCGCCCCGCGACTGCGAACCGCGACCCTGCTGACCCAGCTCGAGTACGCCCGTAAGCGCAGCGGCGACTACGGCCGGTGGACCCGGCTCACCGTCTCGACCTGGCCCGAGTTCACCTGGCGGCTGGCCGGTCGGGTGCCCCGAACAGCGTTCCGTCCGGTGCCCCGGGTCGACGCCGGGATCCTGCGGGTCGAACGACGACCGGAGCCGCTGCTGCCGACGCGGGCGCTGCCGGCGTACCGGGGCATGGTGGAGCTGGGCTTCGGCGGGGTCGGCGGCTCGCTCGCGGCCTCACTGCGGACGGCGTATCCCCGGCCCCGGGTGGACGCCGCGCTGCGGGCGGTCCGGCTCGACCCGGCGACTCCGGTGGGCGAGGTGTGGCCCGAGCAGTGGCTGGTGCTGTTCCGCCTGCTGCACGCCCGACGGGGCTGACCGGTAGCCGGCGCGCCGGCATTGGCAGGTGGCGGGTCGGTGGCAGGTGGCAGGCCGGTGGCTGGCGGGCCGGTGGCTGGCGGGCCGGTCGGTCGGTCAGGCCAGGGTGGTCAGGGCGTCGGCCAGCTCGTCGGCGGAGGCGAACTGCTCGACCGGCAGCGCCCGGAGGGCCTGGAGGAGTTCGGTGCTCGCGCCGAACTCCTGCGCCCGGCGCACCAGGTCCTCCCGGGAGACCGGGTAGTCCAGTCCGGCCAGGTACTCCAGCCACTGCCCGCCGCTGCCCGTCATGGACGGCGGCTACCCGCTGACGGTCGGGACACACCTGGTTTGTCCGGACCCGCCCCGGGTAGCCGCGGGCATGCTGGTCCAGCGGCTCGGCGCGCCGAGCGACTTCGACCCGTTGCTGGCCCGTGTCGCCGACGCCCGGATCGTCATGCTGGGCGAGGCGACACACGGCACCTACGACTACTACCGGCTGCGGGAACAGCTCACCCGCCGGCTGGTCGCCGAGTGCGGGTTCTCCTTCGTGGCGGTGGAGGGGGACTGGCCGGACTGCGACCGGGTGCACCGCTCGGTCACCGCCGCCCGGCACGGCGCCGCCGACCCGCTGGCCGCCCTCGAACGCTTCGAGCGCTGGCCGACCTGGATGTGGGCGAACGCCGAGGTGGCCCGCTTCTGCCGGTGGTTGCGCGCGTGGAACGTGGACCGGTCGGAGGGCCGCCGCACCGGCTTCCATGGGCTGGACGTCTACAGCCTCTGGGAGTCGATGCAGGCCATCTTCGACTACCTCGGTGAGGAGGATCCGGCGTCGCTGGAGGCCGCGCAGGAGGCGTACCGCTGCTTCGAGCCGTACGGCAAGCGACCCGAGGAGTACGGGCTGGCCAGCCGGTTCGTCTCGGCGCGGTGCGAGGAGGAGGTGATCCGCCTGCTGTCGCGTACCCGGGAACAGGCCTCCCTCGACGGACCGGACCGCTTCGCGGCCTGGCAGAACGCGGAGGTGGTGGCCGGCGCGGAGCGGTACTACCGGGCCATGGTGTCCGGCGGGGGAGAGTCCTGGAACGTCCGGGACGTCCACATGGCGGACACCCTGGACCGGCTGTTGGAGCGGTACGGCACCGGCTCCCGGGCCGTGGTCTGGGCGCACAACACCCACGTCGGCGACGCCCGGGCGACCGACATGGCCGACGCCGGCCTGGTCAACCTCGGGCAGGTCGCCCGGGAGCGGCACGGTGACGACGCGGTGGTACTGGTCGGGTTCGGCAGCTACCGGGGCGGCGTGGTGGCCGCACCACGCTGGGGGTCGGCGGCGGAGGCGATGACCGCGCCACCGGCCCGCCCCGGCTCCCTCGAACACCGGCTGCACGAGTTGCTGCCGGAGCGGGCGGTGCTGGTCTTCGGCGGTGCGGACCAGCCGGGCTGGGTCACCGGCACCGTGGACCACCGGGCGATCGGGGTGGTCTACGACCCGACGCTGGAGGCACAGTCCAACTACGTGCCGACCCGGCTCGGTGAGCGGTACGACGCGTTCGTCTGGTGTGACGAGACCACCGCGCTGCATCCGCTGCCCGCCCTGACCGCCCCGGGGGAACTGGAGACCTACCCGGCTGGCATGTAGGCCGCATGCGGCTGGGGTGTTTGCAGGGGTCCCCTGCTACCGCTTTTTGCGGTGCAGGGGACCCCTGCTACCAACCAACCCACCCCAGCGCGCAGTCTGGTGCGGACCGGTGCCGGGGTGGGGGAGATCAGCGGGTGCCGGCTGCGGCCTTCTCGTCGAGGTGGGCGCGCAGGCCCTCGCCCTCGATGTCGACGTTCGGCAGGACCCGTTGCAGCCAGCGGGGCAGCCACCACGCCTTGTCGCCGAGGAGCGACATCACCGCCGGGACGATGGTCATCCGTACCACGAAGGCGTCGATGGCGACGCCGACGGCCAGCGCGAAACCCATCGACTTGATCACCGGGTCGTCGAGGAAGACGAACCCACCGAAGACCGAGATCATGATCAGGGCGGCGGCGGTGACCACCCGGGCCCCGTGACCCATCCCGCTGATGGTGGCCTGCGCGGCGGTGTCCCCGTGTACGAAGTCCTCCCGCATCCGGGAGACCAGGAAGACCTCGTAGTCCATGGCCAGCCCGAACAGGATGCCGATGAGCAGGATCGGCAGGAAGCTGATCAGCGGACCGGGGGTGTCCAGACCGACCAGGTCGGCCAGCGTGCCCTGCTGGAAGACGGCCACGGTGATGCCGAAGGTCGCCGCGACGGTCAGCAGGAAGCCCAGGGCCGCCTTGACCGGCACCAGGATCGACCGGAACACCAGCATCAGCAGCAGGACGGAGAGACCGACGACGAGCAGCAGGTAGACCGGGAGCGCGGCGGACAGCTTTTCCGACACGTCGATGCCGATCGCGGTGACGCCGGTCAGCAGTACGTCCACCCCGTCGGTCCCGCGGACCGCGCCACGGATGTCGTGGACCATCCTCTCGGTCGCCTCGTCGGTCGGGCCGGTCTTCGGCACGACCGCCAGCAGCGCGGTCCGGCCGTCCGGGCTGAGCTGCGGCGGGGCGACCGCGAGTACGCCCCCGGTGCCCTGCACCTCCTGGGTGACCCGGGGCAGGGCGGCTGAGGTCCGCTCGGCGGAGTCACCGGAGACCACCACCACGAGCCGGCCGGTGAAGCCCGGCCCGAAGCCCTCGGTGATCAGGTCGTTGGAGGTCCGGGCCGGGGAGCCGAGCGGAGCGGTGCCGGCGTCCGGCAGGGCCAGCCGCATGTCGGTGGCCGGGACGGCGAGCAGCCCCAGCCCGAGCAGGCCGACCAGGATGACCGGGATGCGCAGCCGGGTGACCCACCCGGCCCAGCGGAATCCGAACCCGGAACGGTCCTCGGCGGCGGAAGCGCGCCCGGCGGTCGGGCCACCGGCGGCCGGCGCGGAAGTCCCGGTGAGCGTGGAGGTCCCGCCCGGCGCGGCCGTGTCGGCGGGGACGGCGTTCCGGAGGCTGCGGGGCAGCGCCCGGCGACCGGCGAAGCCGAGCAGCGCCGGTTGAAGGGTGATCGCGACCAGCACCGCCACGGTGACCGTGCCGGCTGCGGCGAGACCCATGACCGTGAGGAACGGGATGTTGACCACGGCGAGCCCGGCGAGCGCGATGACCACGGTCGCCCCGGCGAAGACGACGGCCGAGCCGGCGGTCCCCACCGCCCGCCCCACGGCCTCCTCGGGGGAGAGCCCGGAGAGCAGGTTCTGCCGGTGCCGGGAGGTGATGAAGAGGGAGTAGTCGATGCCGACCGCGAGGCCCAGCATCAGCGCGAGGATGGGGGCCGTGCTGGTCAGGCCGACCACGCTGCTGAGCGCGTAGAGCCCGGCCATGCCCGCGCCGACGCCGATCAGCGCGTTGAGCATGGTCATCCCCGCCGCGACCAGCGAGCCGAAGGTCACCACCAGCACGAGCAGGGCGACCACCACGCCGAGCGCCTCGGTGGAACCGACCTCCGGCTCGGTGTTGAGCACCTCGCCGCCGGGGGCGACCTGGTAACCCTGGCTCTCGGCCCGCGCGCCGACCTCCTCGTACGCCTCGCGCTGCTCGTCGGTGATCTCGTCCGCGCCGGCGGAGAACTGCACCTGGATCAGGGCGTACCGGGCGTTCGGCGAGACCGCGCCGGCCTGGAACGGGTCGACCGCGCCGACCACGCCGGGCAGGCGGCTGGCCTCCTGCACCAGCTCCCGTACCACGGACTGCCCCTGCGGGGTGCCGAGCTGCCCGTCGGCGGGTGCCCTGACCGCGATGGTGCCGGTGGCGCCGCTGGCCGCCGGGAACTCCTTCGCCAGCAGGTCGAGGGCCTTCTGCGACTCGGTGCCGCGCATGGTGAAGTCGCTCGAGGTGGGGCCGCGGAACAGCGCCGCAGCCCCACCGAGTCCGATGAGCGCGACGAGCCAGAGCGCGACGACGAGTCGCCGCTGGCGCAGCGCGCCCCGGCCGAGCCGGTACAACAAGGTCGCCATGATGGTTTTCTAGTCCTGTCCTCGGGGTCGTGGATGCAAAACGGACGCCGTGGGGGATCAGTCGAGGGGCGCGAGGGCCCGGCGGGCGACGGCCAGTAGCGCGGCGCGCAGTTCGTCGTCGGGCAGGTCGGGGAACTCCGCGCAGGCGGCGGCCACCCCGGCGAGCACGATCAGCGCGCCCACCTGGGCCTCGGCCCGGCCGGATCCGCCGGCCAGGGCGTCCCGGAGCCGGTCGGAGCTGCGCTGGACGTGCGCGAAGGCGGGGTGCTGGAGCAGTTCCGGGAACTCGCCGTGCAGCAGCGCGATCTCCCGGCGGAAGCGCAGCGCCAGCTCGACGAAGCCCTCGACGGCGTCGCGTTGCGCGGCCGGCCCGGTCGACCCGGCCAACCGTTCGTCGAGGGCCAGCAGCATGGCGATGGCGGGGGCCATCAGTTCGGTGAGGATGGCTTCCTTGTTGGCGAAGTGGTAGAGCACGGCTGCCTTGGAGCAGCCGACCTCCCGGGCGATGTCCTGCAACGACGTGCCCTTGTAACCGGTCACCGCGAACCGCCTCGCGGCTGCGGCGAGAATCCCGTCCCGGGTCTCCGGTACCGACCGTGCCAACCTGGCCACCTCCCACCATCGAGCATTCCTGACCGATCGGTCAGGAGCTGACCGATCGGTCAGACGAAGATCGTGGCCTTCGCCACGTTCCGCTCGAATCCGGGGGCTCACTCCACTCGGCCGCCGTCGCATGCCTGAGGGCCGGCGAAAACGCCGTGTTCCGGTTGCGCTCCGGCCGGGTGGCCGGGAGGGTGGGCTGATGGCGGCTGCGGACGAGGTGCGGGACGGCGTCCCCCTGACCAACCTGGACCAGCCGCTCGTCGCCGGCTCCGACCTCAGCAAGCGGCATCTGGTCGACTACCTCGACGCCGTCCGGGACCGGCTCCTTCCGGAGCTGCGGAACCGACCGCTCTCGGTGATCCGGGTGCTCCGGGGCCAGGCCCCCTTCATGCAGAAGAACGTGCCCAGGTACACCCCGGACTGGGTACGCCGGGTGACGATCTGGGCGGAGGCGTCCCACCGCGAGGTGTCGTACGCCCTCTGCGACGACCGCCGCACCCTGCTCTGGTTCGCCAACCAGCGCGCGGTGGAGTACCACCCGACCCTGGCCACCGCCGACGACCCGCACCGCCCCACCCACCTGGTGCTCGACCTCGACCCGCCGGAGGGGGACGCCTTCCGGCTGGTCGTGGCCGCCGCCGGGCTGGTCCGGCAGGCACTCGCCGACGCGGGTCTCGCCGGTGCGGTCAAGACCAGTGGGGCGAAGGGTCTGCACGTCTTCGTCCCGCTGGAGTCGGGGACCGACCCGGCGGACATCGCCGCCGCCACCCGGGCCCTCGCCGTCCGCGCGGCCCGGATCGACCCGGCGCTGGCCACCACCGCCTTCATCCGGGAGGACCGGGGTGGCCGCGTCTTCGTCGACTCGACCCGGGCCGGCGGCGCGACCGTGGTCGCCGCGTACAGCCCGCGACTGCGTCCCGGTGTGCCGGTCTCGTTCCCGGTCGACTGGGCTGACCTGGCCGACGTCAGTCCGGGCGACTTCACCATCCGAACCGTGCCGGGGCTGGTCGCCGGGCGTGATCCGTGGTCGGCGGGGATGCCCGCGCCGCAGCGGCTCCCGGCGGACCTGGTGGCCGAGGGCCACACCATCCCGGTGGCCCGGGTCCAGGCCATGCACGAGGGGAAGCGGCGTGCCCGGGCCCGCCGGGCCGCCGCAGCGGAGACTGCTGACGGGACGGGTTAGTCCGCGACGGCGATCGCCTCGACCTCGACGAGGAGGTCGGGCTCTCCGAGGCTGGCGACGCCGAGCAGGGTGATCGGCTTGATCAGGTCGACGCCGAGCTGTGCGGCGGCACGCTGGACGCCCGCGCCGAGTGCAGGCAGCTTCCCGCCGTCCCACTCCACGACGTACACGGTCAGCTTGACCACGTCGTCGAAGCTGGCGCCCACCGCGGCCAGGGCCGTGGCGACGTTGAGGTACGCCTGCTCGACCTGGGCGGCGAGGTCTCCGGCGCCGACCGGTCGGCCCTCGGCGTCGCGGGCCACCTGCCCGGCGAGGAAGACCATGCGCGCGCCGGACGCGACCGCCACCTGTCGGTACATGTCGGGCTTGGGCAGGCCGTCGGGGTTCAACAGTTGTACGGGCATGCGTCCTCCTTCGCCGGCACGCGGCCTCGGCTGGGCCGTGCGGTGGACCGAAGCATAGCGCTGCTATGGATCGGAGGCCATAGCGGTGCTATGTATCATCTGGCGCGTGCCGAGAACCGCCTCAGCGGCTGTCCGTCTGCTCCTCGTGGAGCGGGCGGCGGAGCTGCTCGCCCGCCGCGATCCGGTCACGCTGCGCGCGCTCGTCGAGGGGACGGGCGCCTCGACGATGGCCGTGTACACGCACTTCGGAGGCATGCCCGGGCTGTGGCGCGCGGTACGTCAGGAGGGGTTCACCCGATTGGCGGCTCGGCTGGATCAGGTGCGGCCCACGTCCGACCCGGTGCACGATCTGGCGGCGCTCGGTGCCGCCTACGTCGACAACGCGCTCGCCAACCCGGCCCTGTACCGGGCGATGTACGACACGGTGGCCGACCTCGACGACCCGCAGGCCGCGGCGGGGGCCTTCGGCGTGCTCGTCTCCGCCGCCGCCCGGGCCCGCGAGCAGGGCCGCTTCGCGAAGGGCGCGGACCCGGAGGACGTCGCCACGCAGATGTGGGCCGCCGGCCACGGTCTGACCATGCTGGCGATTACCGGAGTGCTGCCCCGGGAGGCGCTCATGGTCCACGCGCCCGCCATCCTGACCGCGCTCTTTGTCGCCGCCGGCGACGACGACGACGAGGAACGCTGCCGTCGATCCGTGCAGACCGGGTGGTTGATGTGAAGATTCTGGCTCTGATCATTGGTGCGCTCTTCATTCCGTTGAGCCTGGCCGGATGTGCGGTGGGCGAGAAATCGGGTGGGGAGGTGGAGATTTTTGAGATCGACAACACGGAGGAAGTCTTCGGTAAACCGGATGAGGGAGGGGTGACGGTGAGGAGGCACTACATGATTCTCAACCCACCCGAAGGTCTGGCCGAACTGAAAGAGGCGGCCGAGAGGTACGGCAGGGACCACCCGATTGAGGCAGAGGTCAAGGTGGTGGAAGGCAAGAACAGGTTCTTCCACATGTACTTCTACCGGGAGAGCGACGATCTGCCCAGGGACTGGCAGCCCGACGAGGGTTACCTGAGCACAGATCGACTGGAGCACCACAAGAACGACCTGATCGCATCGATAAAGTGGTCGGACGTCGACCCGCAGAAGGAATACCGCAGTTACCGGAAGACCGAGAAGGGGAAGATCGTGGAGGAGGTGCATTTCGTCGGGGATTGGCTTGTCGAGTGATGTCCCCGAAGATGCCACCAAACATACCGGGGGCGGAACCCGGATCAGCGCGGTAACGCTGGCGGCGAGCTCCCAGTTCCTCTTCCGCGTGCGTCCCGCCAGGCACCGCGTCGCCTGTGCCCCTGACGGCGCCCCTGCCCCAGCGCCGGCTAGTTGCCGGGTGTCCCGACGGTCAGGCCAAGTCGGTGATGTGCTGCCTCTTGGGCCAGCGGGTGGAGCGCACGCTCGGCCACGGCTGAGGCCGCCCGGAGTTCGGCACGTAGTCGGCACAGAGGGCCGCCAACGGCCGGACGCAGCCGGACACACGAGTAAGGCCGCTGACCTGGTTTGCCCTGGTCAGCGGCCTTTTCGTACTGCTTATCGGTGGTGCCCCCGGCAGGATTCGAACCTGCGCCCCCGCCTCCGGAGGGCGGTGCTCTATCCCCTGAGCTACGGGGGCTCAGCGACCGGGAAAGCGTAGCAAACGCCTCCCGGAAGCGCCGAATCGGTATCGGGCGATCCGTCCGCCGAGCCTGCGGCACCGCGCCGTAGCTGGGCAGACGCGGTGCCTCGACCCGCCCGACGGGCCTACCGCCCGTCGGGCGGCGGCAGGCCCGTCGGGCGGCAGCGACCGGGGGAGGTGGTTGCCGCCGTCCAACGGGACTCTGGCCGTCGGTCGTTGGCGGCGGGGACGGTCACGCCGCCGGTCCGAGTCGCCCGGGCCGGGAGGCCCCGGCGCGTCCGCAGCTCGGCAGCGGGTGCATCGCGATGCGTCGAGGTAGGCGCCGGGGCCACTCGTTCCGTGGCCAGGAGCCGTCCACGATCACGTGCACCGTCCGCTCCTCCGCGCCGCTGAGCCGGAGCACGAAGTCCCGGGGGAGCGGCGGATCCACCGACGGTGTGGTGATCATGAAGCGGACCCGGCCCCGGGACGAGACCGCGGAGACCACGTCCGCCGCCGGCATGGTGCCGCGCAGCCGGACCCGGCCGAGCCAGTAGACCTCCGCGAGGTGCTCCTGGGCGGCCCGGGTGATCGCCGGGTACTCGGTCCGGACCCAGTGCTCCACCGCGCCGACGCAGAGCCCGCAGGCCCGCTCCCGCGGCTCCCGGGGGCCCAGCCCCCAGGCCCGCAGGTACGCCCCGACCGTCCCGGTGTCCATGGTCCGGTCGTAGCGGCGCTGGATGAGGCTGGTGAGGCTCTGCCGCGTCCACAGCTCCTCGTCCAGGTCGAACTCGTCGGGGTGGACGCCCCGCAGGGCGTCGATCAGGTCGAGTTCCTGTTCGCGGCTGAGCAATCCCGGCTCGCCCGACCGCTGTCCGCGACGGACGGCTGCCACCGTTCCGTCACCGCCAATGGTGTGTCGCCGGCACCAACTGGTGACCGAGCGCCGTGCGTCTCTGAGTGCAACCCCCACGTCCTGCGCAACGACCCCGAATCACTACTGGTCACGATATGTGGGTAGAAAAAGCTTGAACCCGTCGAATCGGTCAAAGGTGGCGAAGGTGTGCACGGTGGGACCGGCGCCGGCCTGCTCCTGCTCGTCCACGCCCTGGCAGCCCTACTCCGGACCCGCTAAGACCCCGTCGTAGCCCTGTCGATCATGGATTTGTGGCACCACTCAAACCTCACATTCGTCACTAATCAGGAGCCACAACTCCATGATCGACGGGGGGTGGGGGTGGGGGTGGGGTGGGGGTGGGGTGGGGGTGGGGAGCGGCTGCCACCACCGTTAGCGGCCCGGGTGCGGCCCCTTCCGGGCCTTCGGACGCCTCCTCCCGGAACGACGATCGCCGCCCCGCTGTCGGGACGGCGATCGTCGGAGTGCAGTCGGTGAGCGGCTCAGCCGCGCAGCCGCTTCAGCGCGTTCTCCAGGTTGGTCAGGTCCTTCTGCTGGGTGTTCTTCATGGTCTGGGCGGTCCGGCGCACCTCGGGGTCGTCGGTGGCCTTCAGTACCGCGTCGATCATGTGCACCCCACCGATGTGGTGCTTGATCATCAGGTCCAGGAAGAGGATGTCGAACTCCCGGCCCTGGGCGGCGCGGAGCTGGGCCATCTGCTCGGGGGTGGCCATGCCGGGCATCAGCCCGTCGCGCACCATCTCGGTGCCGTCCGGGATCCAGGCCATCCGCTTGCCGGAGCCGGTCGGGTCCAGATCCCAGGAGCGCAGCCAGCTCTGCATCGCACCGATCTCGCCCTGCTGGGCGGTGGCGATGTCGCCGCCGATCTGGCGTACCTCGGAGTCGGTGCCCTGGTCGAACGCGATCAGCCCCATCTCCACGGCCTGCGCGTGGTGGGTGGTCATGTCCCGGGCGAACCCGGCCTCCGCCGAGGTGTCGCCCGGCTTGGTGAGTCCGGGGGTGAGCAGTCCGGCCGTGTACCCGAGGAGGAGCCCGAGCACGACGGCGACGGCGAGCGCGACGGTGCCCCAGCGTCGTGCCGGGGCCGTCCCCCGGCCGCCGTCACCGGCGGCCGGGTTCGTGTTCTCCCTCGTGATGGCCGTGGTCATCGACTCAGCCCTGGGTGCCGAGCTCGCGCGGGGTGGTGCCGGTCGCGGTGACGCCCTGACCACAGTTGGCGTTCGGGCCCTCGATCGAGGCGTTGATCCGCAGCGTCTTGACGAACTCGTCGATCCGGCCGTCGTCGGCGTTGTCGACCTTGAGCTGGTAACCCCACGCCTGCAGCGAGATCGGCTTGTCGAGCCCCTCGTACGGGCTGAGCAGGGTCTTCTCCTGGCCGCGCACCCGCTCGGCGAGCTTCTCGACCTGGTCGGCCGGGAGGTCGGGGCGGTAGGTGATCCAGACCGCGCCGTGCTCCAGGCTGTGCACCGCGTGCTCGTTGGCGATCGGGGCGTCGTAGACGTCACCCTGGCAGTTCTGCCAGGCGGCGTTGTGTGCGCCCGCGACCGGCGGGAGGACCGTGTACTGGACCGTGCCGGTCTGGTGGTTGCCCCCCTTGACCAGCTCCGGGTCGCTCTCCCGGAAGTTGCTGATGCCCGAGATGGCGGCAGCCCGCTCGTCCCACGGCTTGGAGCCCTGGAAGGCGGCCCAACCGCCGTAGCCGAGGATCGCGGCGGCCAGCACACCGACCGCGGCGAAGAGTGCGATCGGGCCCCAGGAGCGACCCTGGCTGACCTTCACCGGGGCGATCGGCTTCCGGGGGCCCTTGCCTCCGGGGCGAGCGGCGGCGGTCTTGCCGGTGGACGCCTTCCCGCCGGACGCGGGCCTGCCGGCGGCCGGCTTCTTGCCGGTGCTGACCACGGACGGACGGCGCTGGTCGCCGCCCGGGGTGCTGATGCTCATGGTGCCTCGTCAGGTCGGTCGGTCAGGGGAGTGTGGCGGGCCGATGACGTGCAGGGTCGCCCACGAGTGACCGAGTCTACCCCCGATAACATGGATCGGTGACTCCCGCAGAACTCGCCGAGGTCGTCCTATCCGCTGCCCACGCCGTCTTCGCCGACCGTGGGCTCGACCGCTCCGCGCTGCCGGAGCGAGCGACGGTGGAACGACCCCGTAACCCGGAGCACGGCGACTACGCCTCGACCCTGGCGCTGCAACTCGCCAAGAAGGTCGGGCAGCCGCCACGGGAGCTCGCCGCCGCCCTCGCCGAGCAACTCGGCCGCGCCCCGGGGATCAAGTCGGTGGAGATCGCCGGCCCGGGCTTCCTCAACATCCGGCTCGACGCCGCCGCCGCCGGGGTGCTCGCCCGGTCGATCGTCCAGGCCGGTCCGGCGTACGGCCGTAGCGACCGGCTCGCCGGCGAGCGGATCAACCTGGAGTTCGTCTCGGCCAACCCGACCGGCCCGGTGCACATCGGCGGGGTCCGGTGGGCGGCGGTCGGCGACGCGCTGTCCCGGCTGCTGCGCGCCACCGGGGCCGACGTCGGCACCGAGTACTACTTCAACGACGCCGGCTCCCAGATCGACCGCTTCGCCCGGTCGTTGCTCGCCGCCGCCAAGGGCGAGCCGGCCCCGGAGGACGGCTACGGCGGGGCGTACATCGCCGAGATCGCCGCCGAGGTGCTCACCCGCCGGCCGGACACGCTCGGCCTGGCCGACGCGGCGGCCCAGGAGGTCTTCCGGGTCGAGGGCGTCGAGCTGATGTTCGCCGAGATCAAGTCGTCGCTGCGCGACTTCGGGGTGGAGTTCGACACCTACTTCAACGAGAAGTCGCTGCACGACCGGAGCGAACTGGACGCCGCCCTGGCCCGGCTGCGTGAGCAGGGCCACATCTACGACACCGAGGGCGCCGTCTGGCTGCGGACCACCGATTTCGGTGACGACAAGGACCGGGTCCTGCGCAAGTCCAACGGCGAGTGGACGTACTTCGCCGCCGACTGCGCGTACTACCTCGACAAGCGCGAGCGCGGCTTCGAGCGCGTGGTGATCATGCTTGGCGCCGACCACCACGGCTACATCGGCCGGATGAAGGCGATGGCCGCCTGCTTCGGCGACGACCCGGCCCGCAACCTGGAGATCCTCATCGGGCAGCTCGTCAACCTGGTCCGCGACGGCGTGCCGGTCCGGATGAGCAAGCGGGCGGGTACCGTGGTCACCCTGGAGGACCTGGTCGACGCGATCGGCGTGGACGCGGCCCGGTACGCCCTGGCCCGCTACTCCTCCGACTCCCCGATCGACATCGACGTCGAGCTGTGGACCCGGGCCAGCCGGGACAACCCGGTCTACTACGTGCAGTACGTCGCGGCCCGGACGGCCAGCGTCGGGCGCAACGCCGCCGAGGTCGGCTTCGACCGGGGCGACGCCGAGGCGTTCCGGCCGGAGCTGCTCGACCACGAGAAGGAGAACGAGCTGCTCAAGGCGCTCGCCGAGTTCCCCGCCGTGGTGGCCGCCGCCGCCGAGCTGCGCGAGCCGCACCGGGTGGCCCGCTACCTGGAGGACGACCTCTCCGGGGCGTACCACCGGTTCTACGACAACTGCCGGATCCTGCCGCGCGGCGACGAGGAGGTCACCGACCTGCACCGGGCCCGGCTCTGGCTCAACGACGCCACCCGCACGGTGATCGCCAACGGGCTGCACCTGCTCGGCGTTACCGCCCCGGAGAGGATGTAACACCCGATGCGAGCCCACTCGCCGCGAAGCGGGGATCAAGTAGTGCGAGCGCGAGGAGCGAGCTTGCGAGCCCCGCAGTCGCGAAGCGGAGACCAATAATGCGGGCACACGAGGCCGGTGCGCTGCACGGTGACATCGGCAGCCGGGGGCCGGCGTGGCTGCGTACCCCGGCCGACGTCAACGCCCTGGTGCCGCAGCTCTGGCCGCGGAACGTGGCGCGCGGCGCGGACGGCGCGCTGGTCGTCGCCGGCCTGGACGTCCGGACGGTGGCGGCCGAGTTCGGCACCCCGGTGTACGTGCTCGACGAGGACGACCTCCGCTCGCGCTGCCGCGACTTCCGGTCCGCGTTCGACACCGAGGACGTCTACTACGCGGGCAAGGCGTTCCTCTGCCGCGCGGTGGTCCGGATGATCGCCGAGGAGGGCATGTTCCTCGACGTCTGCACCGGGGGTGAGCTGGCGGTCGCGCTCTCCGCCGGCATGCCGGCGGAGCGGATCGGCTTCCACGGCAACAACAAGTCCGTGGCCGAGCTGGCCCGGGCGTTGGACGCCGGGGTGGGCCGGATCATCCTCGACTCGTTCGAGGAGATCGACCGGCTCACCGCGCTGGCCCGGGAGCGGGGGGTCCGGCCCCGGGTGCTGGTCCGGGTCACCGTCGGCGTGGAGGCGCACACCCACGAGTTCATCGCCACCGCCCACGAGGACCAGAAGTTCGGCTTCTCGCTGGCCGGCGGGGCCGCCGCCACGGCGGCCTTCCGGGTCCTCGACGAGGACGTGCTGGAGCTGCGCGGCCTGCACTCGCACATCGGGTCGCAGATCTTCGACGCCAGCGGCTTCGAGGTCTCCGCCCGACGGGTGCTCGACCTCCAGGCGCAGATCCGCGACGCCCGGGGCGTCGAACTGCCCGAGCTGGACCTCGGCGGCGGCTTCGGTATCGCGTACACCACCCAGGACGACCCGGCCACCCCGCAGGACCTGGCCAAGCGACTGCGCCGGATCGTCGAGGCGGAGTGCCTGGTCCAGCGGCTGGCCGTGCCGCACCTGTCGATCGAGCCCGGCCGGGCGATCGTCGGCCCGGCGGTGTTCACCCTCTACGAGGTGGGCACGGTCAAGGATGTGGACGGCATCCGGACGTACGTCAGCGTCGACGGCGGGATGAGCGACAACATCCGGACCGCCCTCTACGACGCCTCGTACTCGGCCACGGTGGCCTCCCGGGCATCGACGGTCGAGCCCCTGCTCGCCCGCGTGGTGGGAAAGCACTGTGAGTCCGGGGACATCGTGGTGAAGGATGAATTCCTGCCCGCCGACGTGCAGCCCGGAGATCTTGTCGCGGTGCCCGGTACGGGCGCCTACTGCCGGAGCATGGCCAGCAACTACAACCACGTGCCCCGGCCGCCGGTCGTGGCCGTGCGGGACGGGCGCGCCCGGCTGATCGTCCGGCGGGAGACGGAAGCGGACCTGCTCGCATTGGATGTCGGATGACCTCACCCCTGCGTTTGGCGATACTTGGCTGCGGCACCGTGGGCAGCGAGGTGGTCCGGCTGCTGCACGAGCAGTCGGCCGACCTGGCGGCCCGGATCGGCGCGCCGCTGGAGATCGCCGGGATCGCCGTACGGCGGCTCGGCCGCGACCGGGGCAACCTGCCGGTGGCCCCGGAGCTCTTCACCACCGACGCGCTCGGCCTGATCAAACGGGACGACGTCGACGTGGTCGTCGAGGTGGTCGGCGGCATCGAGCCGGCCCGGAGCTGGCTGGTCGACGCCCTGCGGGCCGGCAAGAGCGTGGTGACCGCCAACAAGGCACTGCTCGCCGAGGACGGCGCGGCCCTGCACGACGCGGCGGCCGACGGCGGCGCGGACCTCTACTACGAGGCCGCCGTGGCCGGGGCGATCCCGCTGCTGCGCCCGCTGCGCGAGTCGCTGCACGGCGACCGGATCAACCGGGTCACCGGCATCGTCAACGGCACCACCAACTTCATCCTTTCCGCGATGGACGCCACCGGCGCCGGCTTCGCCGAGGCGCTGGAGGAGGCGACCGAACTCGGGTACGCCGAGGCCGACCCGACCGCCGACGTGGAGGGCTTCGACGCGGCGGCGAAGGCGGCGATCCTCGCCTCGCTGGCCTTCCACACCCGGGTCGGCGCGGCCGACGTGTACCGGGAGGGGATCACCGAGGTCACCGCCGCCGACGTGGCCAGCGCCAAGGCGATGGGCTGCACGATCAAGCTGCTCTGCATCGCCGCCCGGGGTGCCGACGCGACCGGCCGGGAATCGGTCAGCGTCCGGGTGCACCCGGCGATGATCCCGCTCGGCCACCCGCTGGCCAGCGTCGGGGACGCGTACAACGCGGTCTTCGTCGAGGCGGAGGCGGCCGGGCCGCTGATGTTCTACGGCCGGGGCGCCGGTGGCGCGGCCACCGCGAGCGCCGTCCTCGGCGACGTGGTGGCGGTCGGCCGCAACCGGCTCGCCGGGGTGCGCGCGCCCAGCGAGTCCGCCTACGCCGACCTGGCGGTCCGGCCGATGGGGGAGGCCCTCACCCGGTACCACGTCAGCCTGGACGTGGCCGACAAGCCGGGTGTGCTGGCCGCCGTCGCCGGTGTCTTCGCCCGGCACGACGTGTCGATCGCCACGGTCCGCCAGGCACCGGCCGGCACCGAGTCCGCCGGTCGGGGCGCGGACGCGGTGCTGGTGATCGTGACGCACACCGCGCCGGACGCCGCCCTCGCCGCCACTGTCGAGGACCTGCGCGGCCTGGACGCGGTCCGCTCGATCGCCAGCGTGCTGCGGGTCGAGGGCGGCGAGTGACCATACGCCCGGTCGGGGGACCCGGCCTGGGCGGACCGCTGTGCCCGGCGGTCGCCGGACGGCCGGGGCGGATGGCCGGATGCCCGGTCAGGATCCGCCGGGGCGGACCGCTGTGCCCGGCGGTCGCCGGACGGTAGGTGAGACGGGCTCACCCCGTCCCGCCAGGTGGTTATTCCCGGGTCCGCCCTCCCGCGCACCGGGAGACTGGTCCACGCTGGGCTGGTCGGCGGGTCGACGCGGAACACGAGGAGAGCGATATGTGGCGGGGTCTGATCGAGGAGTACCGGGAGCGGCTGCCGGTCACCGACGCCACGCCCGTCGTCACCCTGCACGAGGGCAACACGCCCCTGCTGCCCGCGCCGGTGCTCTCCAGCCGGCTCGGCTGTGACGTCTACCTCAAGGTGGAGGGGGCGAACCCGACCGGCTCGTTCAAGGACCGGGGGATGACCCTCGCCGTCTCCAAGGCGATCGAGGCGGGGAACAAGGCGATCATCTGCGCCTCCACCGGCAACACCAGTGCCTCCGCCGCGGCGTACGCGGCCCGGGCCGGGCTGACCTGCGCGGTCCTGGTGCCCCAGGGCAAGATCGCGCTGGGCAAGCTGGCCCAGGCGCTGGTGCACGGCGCGAAGCTGCTCCAGGTGCAGGGCAACTTCGACGACTGCCTGGCGCTGGCCGCCAAGCTCGCCCAGGACTACCCGGTCGCCCTGGTCAACTCGGTCAACATCGACCGGCTGCACGGGCAGAAGACCGCCGCCTTCGAGATCGTCGCCGCCCTCGGCGACGCTCCGGACATCCACTGCCTGCCGGTCGGCAACGCCGGCAACATCTCGGCCTACTGGATGGGCTACTCGGAGGAACTGGCCGCCGGCACCACCACCCGCGCCCCCCGGATGTACGGCT
Organism: Micromonospora pallida; assembly: GCF_900090325.1. NCBI lineage: Bacteria > Bacillati > Actinomycetota > Actinomycetes > Micromonosporales > Micromonosporaceae > Micromonospora > Micromonospora pallida. The sequence continues at coordinate 7,195,220 of NZ_FMHW01000002.1, forward strand.
TCCAGGCGGCCGGCGCGGCCCCGATCGTCACCGGCCAGGTGGTGCACGAGCCGTCCACCATCGCCACCGCGATTCGGATCGGCAACCCGGCGAGCTGGACCAGGGCGATCGACGCCCGGGACGCCTCGGGTGGCCTGATCGACGCGGTCACTGACCGGGAGATCCTCACCGCGTACCGGCTGCTGGCCCGGGAGGTCGGGGCCTTCGTCGAGCTGGGCAGCGCGGCCAGCGTGGCGGGGCTGCTCCAGCAGGCGGCGGCGGGCCGGGTGCCGGCCGGCTCCACGGTGGTCTGCACGGTGACCGGGCACGGTCTGAAGGATCCGGAGTGGGCGATCTCCACCGCGCCCGCCCCGATCACCATCGCCAACGACCCGCTCGCCGCGGCCCGCTCCCTCGACCTGGCCTGAGGCTCGGCCAGCTCCCCCCGGCTTGGCCCGACCAGCTCCTGCGCCCGGCCCGCCCGAGCCCGGCTCGGCCTGCGGCGCGGTCTGGATCGGGCCGGCCTCGGCCGGATTCGGGCGTGCCCCGGCCCGACGTTCGACCGACGCCGGCCGGACACGCAGGGGAAAAGAGCTGGTCACAGTCGGTTTTGGAGTGGTGACCCCGGCGGGGGGAGCCGTACCCAGGTCAGGCAGACTACGGGTACCGAGCCAACCCTTACTCCAGGAGTGAGCCACGCCGATGTCGCTGCTCGCCAGATTGAGCCTCGCCAACCGAGGGCTGGTCGCCCTCATCGCGGTGGTGACCACGGCGTTCGGGTTGTTCGCCGTACCGTCGCTCAAGCAGCAACTCCTACCGTCGTTGGAGTTCCCGGCCGCCTTCGTGATGGCGACCTACCCCGGCGCCGGTCCGGAGGTGGTCGAATCCCAGGTCACCGAGCCGATCGAGACCAGCCTCCAGGGCATCCCCGGGGTTCAGGAGATCACCTCCACCTCCCGTGAGGGCTCCGCCACCGTCGTCGTGGAGTACGAGTTCGGCAACGACGTCGACGACATGGTCAGCAAGATGCAGACCGCGGTGAACCGGGTCCAGGGGCAGCTCCCCGCAGGCGTCGAACCGCAGGTGCTCGCTGGCGGCACGGACGACCTGCCCGCCGTCGTGATCGCCGCGTCCGGTGCTGGTGACGACCCGCGTGCCCTGGCGGACAAGCTGGAGAGCGCGGTGGTGCCCGAGCTGGAGGCGGTCGAGGGTGTCCGTACCGTCGAACTGACCGGCGCCCGCGAGGAACTGGTGGTGATCACACCGGACCCGGCCAAGCTGGCCGCCGCCGGGGTGCAGCCCACCGCGATCGGCACCGCGTTGCAGACCAGCGGCGTCACCATGCCGGCCGGTGCGGTGGTCGAGGGTGGACGGTCGCTGACCGTCCAGGTCGGCGCCCCGCTCGCCACTCTGGACGACCTGCGCGGCATCGTGCTCACCCGGCCCGGCGCGGCCCCGGTCCGCCTCGCCGACGTGGCCACGGTGACCGAGCAGCTCGGGCCGCCCACCTCGATCACCCGCACCGACGGCCGGAACAGCCTCGGCATCGCGATCACCGCCGCTCCGGACGGCGACGCGGTGACCATCTCCCACGAGATCCGGGACCGGCTCGCCGAGCTGAAGGCCGCCTCCGGAACCGAGCTGACCGTGACCTTCGACCAGGCGCCGTTCGTTGAGAAGTCGATCGAGAGCCTCACCACCGAGGGGCTGCTCGGCCTGGTCATGGCGGTCATCGTCATCCTGGTCTTCCTGGTCTCGGTCCGCTCCACCCTGGTCACCTCGGTCTCCATCCCGCTGTCGGTGCTGGTGGCCCTGCTGGCGCTCTGGCGCGGGGACTACTCGCTCAACCTGCTCACCCTCGGCGCGCTGACCATCGCGGTCGGCCGGGTGGTGGACGACTCGATCGTGGTGCTGGAGAACATCAAGCGTCACCTGGAGTACGGCGAGCCGAAGCGCCAGGCGATCCTCACCGCGGTCCGGGAGGTGTCCGGCGCGGTGACCGCCTCGACCCTCACCACGGTCGCGGTGTTCGCGCCGATCGCTCTGGTCGGGGGCTTCGTCGGGCAGCTCTTCGCGCCGTTCGCGATCACCGTCACGGTGGCGCTTCTCGCCTCGCTGCTGGTCTCGCTGACCGTCATCCCGGTGCTGGCGTACTGGTTCCTCAAGCCGGCCGGCGGTTCGGTCGACGCCGAGACGGTCCGCCGCGAGGCGGAGGAGAAGGAGCTGCGCAACCCGCTCCAGCGGGCGTACCTGCCGGTCATCGAGTTCGCCACCGGGCGGCGGTGGACCACGGTGGCTATCGGCCTGGTGGTGCTCCTGGGCACCTTCGGGCTGGCCACCCGGCTGGAGACCAACTTCATCGACGACTCCGGCCAGGGCACCCTGAACATCAGCCAGAAGCTGCCGGTGGGGACGGGGCTGGACGGCACCGACGAGGCGGCCCGCCAGGTCGAGGCGGTGCTGGAGCGGACCGAGGGCGTCGAGACGTACCAGGTCACCATCGGTGGCAGCGGCCTGCCCTGGGAGGGCGGGGGCGGCAACAGCACCGCCAGCCACGTCGTCCAGCTCGCCGAGGACACCGACACGGAGCAGCTCCGGGAGGACCTGCGCCGGGAGTTCGACGCGCTCGGCGCGGGCGCTGGCGAGATCAGCTTCGGTGCGGCCCAGGGCGGCACCTCGGCCAACCAGCTCGCGGTGATCGTCCAGGCCAGTGACCCGGAGGTGCTCGCCCGCGCGTCCGAGGAGGCCCGCAAGGCGATGGCCGAGCTGGACGGCGTCGAGGACGTTTCGTCCAGCCTGGCCGAGCGGGTGCCCCGGATCGACGTCACCGTCGACCGGGTCGCGGCGGCCCGGGCCGGCCTGACCGAGGCGGCCGTCGGGCAGCTCGTCGGGCAGGTGTTCCGGGGTAGCCCGGTAGGTAGGGTGAACCTCGACAGTGGACAGCACGACGTGGTGCTGCGGTTCACCGCCCCCGCGCCGACCTCGGTGGACCAGCTCCGCCAGATGCGGGTCGGCGCGGTCACCCTGGACGCCGTCGCCGACATCCAGCAGGTCGAGGGGCCGCAGCAGGTCACCCGGATCGACGGCGAGCGCAGCGTCACGGTCACCGGTACGGCGAGCGGCTCCAACCTCGGCGCGATCACTGCCGAGTTGCAGCGCAAGCTGGACGGGATCGACGTACCGGGGGCGACCCTGAGCGTCGGCGGGGTCAGCGCCGACCAGGCGGAGGCCTTCGCCGACCTGGGCCTGGCGGTGCTGGCCGCGATCGCGATCGTCTTCCTGATCATGGTGGCGACGTTCCGCAGCCTGGTGCAGCCGCTGATCCTGCTGGTGTCCATCCCGTTCGCGGCGACCGGCGCGATCGGACTGCTGCTGGTCACCGGCACCCCGATGGGCGTGCCGGCCCTGATCGGCGTGCTGATGCTGGTCGGCATCGTGGTCACCAACGCGATCGTCCTGCTGGACCTGATCAACCAGTACCGGGACCAGGGGATGAGCGTCCGGGAGGCGGTCGTCGAGGGTGGCCGGCGTCGGCTGCGTCCGATCCTGATGACCGCGGTGGCGACCATCTTCGCGCTGTTGCCGATGGCCTTCGGCCTCACCGGCGAGGGCGGGTTCATCTCCCAGCCGCTGGCCATCGTGGTGATCGGTGGCCTGATCAGCTCGACACTGCTCACGCTGGTGCTGGTGCCGACGCTCTACACCATGGTGGAGGGCCGCAGGGAGCGGGCCCGGCCCCGGAGGGTGGGAGCCGGCGACGGCACCGTCCCGGCCGACGGGGACACGGCGGAGGCCACCGCGCCCGAGCCGGCCACCGTGGCCGCCGGACCGACGTCGGGATCCGGCAACGGGGCGGCCCGCCCGGCGCCCTCGGCGGCACTGGTCGACGGCACCGACCAGTTCGAGGTGCTGCGGCTGCCGAAGACCCGGCACTCGCCGCTGCCCCCGCAGGACTGACCGACGGTGTCCCCGGTACGGCGGTAGGCCGTACCGGGGACACCCTGGGCATCGGGTACGGGTGTGCCACCGGAACCGGGCCCCACCTCCGCGCCGACCGGTGTCCCACCGACGTCCGTCGCGGGGGTAGCGTCTGGGCACGTGGCGTCGACCCTCTCCGTCCTGACCCGGAACCGGAACTTCCGCACCCTCTTCCTCGCCGAACTGGTGGTCTTCGGCGCTGACTGGTTCGTCATGGTGCCCCTGCTGGTGCTCCTGCCGCAGTTGACCGGCAGTGGGGTGTGGGGCGCGCTGGTCCTCGCCGTCGACACCGGGGTCGTGGCGCTGCTGCTGCCGTACACCGGCACCATCGCCGACCGGTTCGACCGGCGGCGGATCCTCATGGCGGCGAACGGTGCCGCCCTGGTCGGGGCGCTGCTGCTGCTCGCGGTCCGCAGCTCCGGCACGGCCTGGCTGGCGATGCTCGCGATCTCCATCATCGCGGTGGCGAAGGCGTTCTACTCGCCCGCCGCGCAGGCCGCCCTGCCGAACGTCCTCGACCCGGACGAGCTGGCCGCCGGCAACGCCGTCGCCGGCTCCGCGTGGGGCACGATGACCGTGGTCGGGGCGTCCCTGGGCGGTCTGATCAGCGCGGCCTTTGGCCCGTACGTCTGCTTCTGGGTGGCGGCGGTGGCCCTGCTGACGGCCGCCGGCCTGACCACGCTGATCCGCCGGCCGTTGCAGGCGCCCCGCGACCACGCCGAGCCGGTCCAGCGGACCTGGGCGGCGATCCGCGAGGCGCTGGCCTACATCGCCCACCGCCCCCGGGTGCTCGCCCTGGTCACCGTGAAGTCGGCGGTCGGCCTCGGTAACGGGGTGTTGACCGTCTTCCCCCTGCTCGCCGGCCTGTACGGGGTGGGCGCGGTGGGCACCGGACTGCTCTTCGCCGTGCGCGGCGCGGGGGCGCTGATCGGCCCGATCCTGATGCGCCGGGTGCTGACCAACCGCCGCTGGTTGCTGACCGGGCTGGCACTGTCCATGTCCACCTACGGCCTGGCCTACGTCGGCGTCTCGGTGACCGGCTGGTTCCCGCTGGTCCTGGCGCTGGTTTTTGTGGCGCACTTCGCCGGTGGCGGCAACTGGGTGATGTCGAACTTCGCGCTCCAGGGTGAGGTGCCGGACCGGCTGCGCGGCCGGGTCTTCGCCACCGACATGATGCTGGCGACGTTGGCCATCTCGGTCAGCCAACTGGTGGTCGCCGCGCTGGTCGACACCATCGACGAGCGGATCGTGCTGGCCGGCTGCGGCCTGACCACCCTCGTGTACGCGGTCGGCTGGCGGATCGCCACCCGGCGGCTGTCGCTGACCGAGCAACCGTCGGCGGCGGAGCCGGTCACGTCCCGGTGAAGGGTCCGGTCCCGGCCTGGTGAAGGGTCCGGTCCCGGCCCGGTGACGGACCAGGTCACGTCCCGGTGAACCCGGGGCGTCCCGCGCCCCCACCTGTCGGTCCCGCCCCCTAACATCTAGCCGTGCCCCTGAACTTCGCCTCCGGCCCGGTCCGGGTCCGGGTCCCCGCGACCAGCGCCAACCTGGGGCCGGGCTTCGACGCGCTCGGCCTCGCGCTTGGTCTCCACGACGACGTGGCCGCCGAGGTGACCAGCGACGGCGTCCGGGTGGCGGTCACCGGCCAGGGGGCCGGTGAGCTGCCCGCCGACGACCGGCACCTGGTGGTGCGGGCCATGCGGGCCACCTTCGACGCCCTCGGTGGACAGCCCGCCGGACTGGCCGTGGAGTGTGTCAACCGGATCCCGCAGGCGCGGGGGTTGGGCTCCTCCTCGGCGGCGATCGTGGCCGGGGTCCTGCTCGCCCGCGCGCTGGTGGACGACGGGGCGGAACGCCTGGACGATGCCGCGCTGCTGCGGCTCGCCGCCGACATCGAGGGCCATCCGGACAATGTGGCGCCCTGCCTGCTCGGCGGCTTCACCGTGGCATGGACGGAGCCGACCGGCGCGCGGGCGGTCTCCCTCGCCCCGGCCGCCGGGGTGAGCCCCATGGTCTTCGTGCCGGACGAGCGCGGGCTGACCGCGACGGCCCGGGCGGCGTTGCCGGCGTCGGTGCCGCACGCGGACGCCGCGCTGACCGCTGGTCGGGCCGCGTTGCTGGTGCACGCGCTGACCGCCGAGCCGGCGCTGCTGCTGCCGGCGACCGAGGACCGGCTGCACCAGCACTACCGCGCCGAGGGGATGCCGGCGACGTACGCCCTGGTCACCGCGTTGCGGGAGGCGGGTGTGGCGGCCGTGGTCAGTGGGGCGGGGCCGACGGTGCTGGCGTTGACCGATCCTGGCGCGGACTTCGAGCCGGGAACAGGATGGCAGGTCTGGCGGTTACCAGTGGACGGCAGCGGCGCACAGGTCAGTCGGGGTAGACTGGGACACGCCGAGCGGGACCCTGTTGCCGCAGGTCGTATGAGTTGATTACGCTCTAGACTTAGCACAGCCGCGAAGCATGCGATCTTCCTGCGGGTCGGCGCACCCCCGAAGCTATCGGCGGTCAGCCCGTCTCACTCCTGCCTAGGCCCACGCCGTACCGCAGTTTCCGCAGGTCGCCGCAGACGGCGAGACCTACCCGCCGAGGTTTGGTGGGTCGGGAAACCGACCGGCTGCTGTGTCACAGACTCCCGCGACGCGTCACGCGACACGGGTGCACCGAGGCCGCCCGGCCACCTGAGTTCTTGACTCCGGGCGACCCCGGCCTATCGAGGGAAGGAATCCATTGAGCGACACCACCGACGTGACGTCGGATGCTTCCAACGTCGCTGGCGAAGCCACCGCCGCCCCTGCCCGTCGTCGGCGGACCGGCACCGGCCTGTCCGCGATGCTGCTGCCGGAGCTGCAGAGCCTGGCCGCGTCGCTCGGCATCTCCGGCACCGCGCGGATGCGCAAGGTCGAGCTGATCGGCGCCATCACCGAGCGGCAGGGCGGCGCCGCCGCCGGGGCCCCTCGACCGCGTGCCGAGGTCGCGGCCGCCGCAGCCACCCCCGTCCGCGAGGAGGTCCGGGCGGAGGTGCGGGAGACCGCCGAGCCGGCGGCCCCGCCGGCCGAGGCCGAGCCCCGGCCGCGGAGCCGGCGCAGCCGGGCCGCCGCCACCGCCGAGCGCGCCGCCGCGACTGCGGCCGCCGCCCCGGTCAGCACCGAGGCGGCGCCGCGTGAGGCCGCCCCGGAGACCGCCGAGCGCACCGAGCGTCCGGAGCGGGCCGAGCGTGCGGACCGCGGCGAGCGGGCGGAGCGGGGTGAGCGCGGGGAGCGTGGCGACCGGGCCGAGCGCAACGAGCGCGGTGACCGCGCGGAACGCGGCGAGCGGGCCGAGCGTGGCGACCGCAACGAACGGGCCGAGCGCAACGAACGGGCCGAGCGTGGCGAACGGGCCGAGCGCGGCGAGCGGGCGGACCGCAACGAGCGCGGCGACCGGGGCGAGCGGGCCGACCGTAACGAGCGGGGCCAGCGCGGCGACCGGGATCGCGACCGGGACCGGGACACCGACACCGACGACGACGGCGAGGGCGGCGGCCGGCGCGGCCGGCGCAGCCGGTTCCGGGACCGTCGCCGGGGCCGTGGCGAGCGCACCGAGGCCGGCGACACCGGCGGCGGGCGCGAGCCGCAGGTCAGCGAGGACGACGTGCTCGTCCCGGTGGCCGGCATCATCGACGTGCTGGACAACTACGCCTTCGTCCGGACCACCGGCTACCTGGCCGGTCCGAACGACGTGTACGTCTCGATGTCCCAGGTCAAGAAGTACGGCCTGCGGCGCGGCGACGCCATCACCGGTGCGGTGCGCACGGCACGCGACGGTGAGCAGCGGCGGGACAAGTACAACCCGCTGGTGCGGCTGGACACGGTCAACGGCATGGAGCCGGAGGAGGCCCGCCGCCGTCCGGAGTTCTACAAGCTCACCCCGCTGTACCCGCAGGAGCGGCTGCGGCTGGAGACCGAGCCGCACATCCTCACCACCCGGGTCATCGACCTGGTCACGCCGATCGGCAAGGGCCAACGGGCGCTGATCATGTCGCCGCCCAAGGCCGGTAAGACCATGGTGTTGCAGGCGATCGCCAACGCGATCACCCACAACAACCCGGAGTGCCACCTGATGGTGGTGCTGATCGACGAGCGGCCCGAAGAGGTCACCGACATGCAGCGGTCGGTGAAGGGCGAGGTCGTCGCGGCCACGTTCGACCGTCCGCCGCAGGACCACACCACCGTCGCCGAGCTGGCGATCGAGCGGGCCAAGCGCCTGGTCGAGCTGGGGCACGACGTGGTCGTGCTGCTCGACTCGGTGACCCGGCTCGGCCGGTCGTACAACCTGGCGGCGCCGGCCAGCGGCCGGATCATGTCCGGTGGTATCGACTCGACCGCGCTCTACCCGCCGAAGCGCTTCCTCGGCGCGGCGCGGAACATCGAGAACGGCGGCTCGCTGACCATCCTCGCCACCGCCCTGGTGGAGACCGGGTCGGTGATGGACACGGTCATCTTCGAGGAGTTCAAGGGCACCGGCAACGCGGAGCTGAAGCTGGACCGGAAGATCGCCGACAAGCGGGTCTTCCCGGCCATCGACATCCACACCTCCGGCACCCGTAAGGAGGAGATCCTGCTCGCGCCGGAGGAGCTGGCCATCAATCGCAAGCTCCGCAAGGTCCTGCACTCGCTGGACTCGCAGGCGGCGCTGGACCTGCTGCTGGACAAGCTCAAGCAGACCCGGACCAACATCGAGTTCCTGATGCAGATCGCCAAGTCGACGCCGGGCGAGTAGCCCGTCGGCAGGGCCGCCGCACTCGACGTCGAGGCGCTGGCGGTCGGCACACATGCGGAAAGGGGCACGACCGTTCGCGGTCGTGCCCCTTTCCGCTGCTCACCGAGAGATCGCCCGCTGAAGTTTTCCTTCAGTTGGCTGGCAGGGTATTGAAAGTTCTGTTCGCTGTCCGGTTGACTGGCATCCATGCGTACCCGATCCGCCCGACTTGCCGGCGTGCTGCTGCTGACGCCGCTGCTCGGCCTGGCCGCGCCGATGCCGGTCGTCGCCGCGCCACCCGAGGTTGACACGGCCGCCGAGGACGTCCCCCGCGCCTCCTCCCACCCGAGCACGGTCACCACCCTGGCCGCCGCGGGCGTCGCGCCCGCCGACGGCCTGGAGACCGCGAAGACCACCCGCCCGGTCGCCCCCGGGCTCGACCTCACCTCCTTCGACCGGTACGACCAGCAGGGCTGGCTGCGTGCCGACGCGCTCACCGCCGACCTGACCGGCGGGCTCACCGTCGACTACGTCAACTCCGGCGCGGTCAGCCGGGCCGAGCCACTGCGCGGCGCGGTGGACGCCGCCCGCGCGGTCGCCGCGGTCAACGGCGACTTCTTCGACATCAACAACTCTGGTGCCGCCCAGGGCGTCGGCATCCGCGCTGGCGAGCTGGTCCAGTCGCCGGTCGCCGGGCACACCAACGCGGTGGCGGTCACCGCCGAGGGACTCGGCCGGGTGATCCAGGTGCACTTCGAGGGCACCGCGACCCTGCCCGGCGGGCCGGTGAACCTGACCCAGTTCAACAACATGGTCCAGGGCAACGGCATCGGCGTCTTCACCGCACTCTGGGGCTCGTACGACCGGGGTCGGGCGGTGGAGGGCGCCGCCCGGGTCACCGAGGTCACCCTGGTCGACGGTCGGGTCGCCACGGTCGCCGACCGCGCCGGCAGCGGACCCATCCCGGCCGGCACCACCATCCTGCTCGGCCGGGACGCCGGGGCCGCCGCGCTCGCCGCGCTGCGACCGGACGACGCGGTCACCGTCGCCTACCGGCCCAGGCCGTCCGACGGCAGCAGCCTGCACGCCGCAGTCGGCGGCGGCAACGTGCTGGTCCGCGACGGCGTGGTGCAGAACATCGCGGACGCCTCGCTGGCGCCCCGTACCTCGGTCGGGTTCACCGCCGACGGACGCAAGATGATCATGCTCACGGTGGACGGCCGGCAGGTCGACAGCCGGGGCGTCACCCAGACCGAGATGGGCCGGATGATGGCCGAACTCGGCGCGCACCACGCGCTCAACCTCGACGGCGGCGGCTCCTCCACGCTGCTCGCCCGGGAGCCCGGCGCGGCCACCGTCCAGGTGGAGAACAGCCCCTCCGACGGCAGCGAGCGGGCCGTCCCCAACGGCCTGGCCATCTACGCGCCGAAGGGCAGCGGCCGGCTCACCGGCTACTGGCTGGAAACCGCCACCGACCCGACCGCCGCGCCCGGCGTCGCCCCGGTCCGGGGCGGCCGACCCGACCGGGTCTTCCCCGGCCTGACCCGCCGGCTCACCGCCGCCGGCCACGACGAGACGTACGGCCCGGCGGCCGGCACGCCGAAGTGGCGGGCCAACCCGGCGGCCCAGGGCACCGTCGACGCCGACGGGGTCTTCCGGGCCATCCGTCCCGGTCGGACCACCGTCACCGCCTGGCGCGACGAGGCCCGGGGCACCCTCGACCTCACCGTGCTCGGCCCGCTGGCCCGTGTCGACGCCACCGTCGACCGGGTGGGGCTCGACGGCACTGGCGGCACCGGCGTCTTCGGGGTGGTCGGCTACGACGCCGAGGGGAACACCGCGCCGATCGAGTCCGCCGACCTGTCCCTCGACTACGACCGGGACCTGCTGCGGATCACCCCCACGGCCGACGGCAACCTGACCGTCGTCGCGCTGAAGGACAGCGGCTCGGCCCTGGTCACCGTCACCGTGGCCGGGCAGCGCACCGTGCTGCCGGTGACCGTCGGTCTCGCCGACGTGCCGGTCGCCGGGTTCGACGACGCCGCGAAGTGGAAGTTCAGCGCCGCCCGCGCCACCGGCTCGGTCGCGCCGGTGGCCGGGTACACCGGCACCGGCCTGCGGATGTCGTACGACTTCGGTCAGTCCACCGGCACCCGGGCCGCGTACGCCGACCCGCCGGCCTGGATCACCGTGCCGGGGCAGCCACAGGCGTTCGGCATGTGGATCAAGAGCAACGGTCGTGGCGAGTGGCCCAGCCTGCACCTGCACGACGCACAGGACACCCAGCACGTGCTGCGCGGCCCGTACCTCACCTGGACCGGCTGGCGGTACGTCCAGTTCGACGTGCCGGCCGGGGTGCAGTACCCGCTGCGGGTGCGCCGGTTCTACGTGGCCGAGACCGACCCTGCCGCCAAGTACACCAGCGAGGTGGTCATCGACGACCTGGTGGCGAAGGTGTCGCCCACGGTGGAGGTCCCGGCCGAGCCGCACCGGACCGACCGGGTGGTACTCCGCGACGGCACCGTGGACGGCGCGCCCTGGCGGTTCGCGGTCCTCTCCGACGCGCAGTTCGTCGCGGCGAACCCGGACAGCGACCTGGTCGCCCAGGCCCGCCGGACGCTGCGCGAGGTGAAGGCGGCGAAGCCGGACTTCCTCGTCATCAACGGAGACTTCGTGGACACCGCCTACCCGGCGGACTTCGCCCTGGCCAAGCGGATCCTCGACGAGGAACTCGGCGGCGAGCTGCCCTACTACTACGTGCCGGGCAACCACGAGATCATGGGTGCCCCGATCGCCAACTTCGAGGCGGTCTTCGGCGCGCCCTCGCGGGTGTTCGACCACAGGGGAACCCGCTTCGTCACGCTGAACACCTCGGCCGGAACCCTGCGCGGTGGCGGCTTCGACCAGGTCCGTGCGCTGCGGACCGCGTTGGACTCCGCCGCCGGTGACGACGCGGTCGGTTCGGTGGTCGTGCTGCACCACCACCCGCCGCGGGACCCCGGCGCGGCCAAGGCCAGCCAGCTCACCGACCGGAAGGAGGCGGCGCTGGTGGAGCAGTGGCTGACCGACTTCCAGCACCGCACCGGCAAGGGCGCGCTCTTCGTCGGCGGCCACGTCGGCACGTTCCACGCCGAGCGGGTCGACGGGGTGCCGTTCGTGATCAACGGCAACGCCGGCAAGGGCCCGTCCAGCCCCGCCGACCAGGGCGGCTTCACCGGCTGGACGATGGTCGGGGTGGACCCGGTCACCCGGCAGGAGGCCGAACGGGCCCGCCGTGACCCGCTGGTCGAGGGGCCGCGCTGGGTGGCCGTCGAGTTCCGGGCGCACGTCGACCGGCTCACCCTGACCGCGCCCGACACCGTCGCGGTCGGCACCCCGGCGTCGGTCACCGCCACGATCACCCAGCCCGGTAACCGGGTGGTGCCGGTGGCCGGTCCGGTCAGCGCCGACTGGTCGGCCTCGCCGAGCGTCCACATCGGTACGGAGGACGGGGTGAAGCCCTGGCACGTGGCCCGCTTCGACCCGGCCACCGGCACGCTCACCGCGCTGCGTCCGGCGGATTCGGTGGTGCTCGCGGTGACCGTCAACGGCGTCCGCGCGGAGGCGACGGTCACCCTGACCGCCGCAGCCGCAGCTACCCCCGCCGCCTGACCCTGACCCCTCCCGGGCGGGTCCCCGCGTCAGCGGGGGCCCGCCCGTCCCGTCCGAACCCTCAGGCTCGGCGGGCGCAGAGGTCGCGGAATCGGTGGTCCCCGCAGGGCGGGTAGCCCTCCTGCTCGAGGAGACGGGCCGGAGTGGTGTCCGAGTCCGCCGGGACGGCTGACGTCAGGTGCCGGACGAACTCCGCCGCCAGGCTCGACGTCCCGGCCGGCGGGCTGCGGTGGTAGGCGTACTCGACGGTCCAGAAGGGGTACCGGTCGAGCTGCTCCGGGCTGGGGCTGACCCCGTCGATCCGTACCTCGATCACGTCGTCGCCGGCCTTGCGGGCCTGCGGGGTGTCGGCGTACCCGATCGCCCCGGGCACCCCGGCGACCCGGTCGAGCAGGTCGCCGGTGGTGTCCGTCTCGCAGAGGTACGGCGGCGGGACGCCGGGGCCGGGCGGGCGGCAGCCCGGCGCGTTCAGCCCGCGCTGTCGGCCCGGCGTGGACCCGTCGCCCAGCACGTACTGCTCGAACACTCGCCGGCTGCCGGACCGGCTGTTCCGCCCGACGAGGATGATCTCGGCAGCGGAGTACCGGGCGTCGATGTCGCGCCAGGTGCGGATCCGGCCGGCGAAGATGTCCCGGACCTGGGCCAGGGAGAGGTCGACCGGGCCGGTGGCGCTGCCCCGGACCCCGGCGTTGACCACGAGGCTGTACGGCACGATGGCCACCGGCTGCCCGACCAGGTCCCGCCGCTGCTGGTCGTCGAGCAGGGCCGGGCCGTCGTGCAGGGCGACGTCCGGCGATTCGGGCATGCTGACCCGCCGGATCCCGTCCGCGCTGTCCACGAAGTCCGAGCCGAGGTGGGCGCCGGCGTCGGCGCAGAACCGGTTGTACGAGCCGATCGCCTGGAGGGCGGCGCTGGCGAAGGCGCTTGACCCGACCACCTGTCCGGTGCCGCGTACGCAGGTCGGGTCGCCGGGCCGGGGCGGGCGCAGATCGGCCGACTGGGCGAGGATCACCATGGTCAGTGCCCCGGCGGCGAGCGACGCCACGCCGGCGGTGCCGATCCGCCACCGCCAGATCCGGTTCTTCTTGTCCTGTGCCCGGGCGTCGACGATCTCACCGCCCCGGAGCAGGCCGCCGACCCGGACCGTGCCGTCGTCGTGGTGCCCGGAGAGGAGGACCAGCAGTTTGAAACGGTAGCCGGCGTTGAAGTGGGCCGGCGGCAGGACCACCCCGGTCCCGTCGCCGTCGACGGTGGGGACGAAGACCTGCTCGATGTCCGTCGGGTGGCCGTCGGTGACGTCCACCAACTGGACCTTGCGTCGTCCGAAGTGGACCCGTACCGGCAGTTGGTAGTCGGCCTCGGCGATGTCCCGGCTGCCGACGTTGGTGATCCTGATTACCGCCATCGAAGGCTCCGCGATGGCAGCGCCGCTCTCCCGGTCCCGCAGTTCGATCAGCCGGCCGGTTTCCGGCGGGCCGAGCGGGGAGTTGAACAGCACGTTGTACGACAGTCCCTTGCGCTGGGCCCGCCGGGCCCGCACCTCCTTCCAGGTGCCCCAACCGACGCTGGCGGCCAGCAGCACCAGCAGGCCCAGCGCCGAACTCTGCCCCAGCAGGGCTTGCAGTGCCGCGTCCCGGACCCCGTTCATGCGCGCCGGACCTTTCTCGACCGCCCGTTGTCGAATTCTGCCAATGGTGGAGCAGGTCATTGTCAGGCTATTAGCGGGAGTCAATTGTCGCGGCAGCGTCGACGATTTCCTGAATTGTTGGTGAGCGGAAATCGTCGAAAAGGTGTCCGGCGGGGAAAGCGTTGTCAGGCGGTCGTCGAGGAACCCGATGACCCGGTCGGCGGGTGCACGGCGGCCGGGCGGCCGGGGGTCACCTCGGGCACCGGCAGCGGCAGCGGGCGGTTGGCCAGGAACCGCTCGTGCAGCCGGCGGATGGGCTCCTCGCCGACCCGGTCCTCGGCCGGGCGGGCCGCGTCTCGCCGGAGGCACTCCTCGAGTGGCACGTCGGTGAAGTCGTGCACCTCGAAGGTGGCCCCGTGCTGGGCGGCCAGCCGGGCCCACTCGCGCAGGGTCCGGGCGGGCAGGTTGGTGTCGTCCACGCAGACGTCCACCCGGGCCCGCAGCAGTGCCTCCACCTGTGCCCGCTGGGCGGTGTTGACCTGGGACTCCGCCCACTGGGTGAACAGTCGGGCACCGTGCAGCATCCGACGCAGGTCGTCCCGGTTGACCCGGACGACCGAGGGTTGCAGCGTCCGGGCGAAGGTGGTCTTGCCGGAGGCGGGTAACCCCCGGGTGGCGATGAGACGGGTCACTCCGGTCACGGTAATGGGCCCGGCCGGGGCGGGAATGCGGGTGGAGAGGAGTGCGTTGGGGGAGCTGTGCGGCCCGGTTTCCGGGCTGGCGGAGGCCCATGGCACACTGGTCAATCGGCCACCGGTTCCGGTTCACGCCCGACCCGGCGCGGGCATCACGCGCGGGGATGGCGACCCGGCGACCATCCACGAGAGGACCGAAGGCGACATGAAAGCCAACATCCACCCGGAGTACGTGACCACGCAGGTCACCTGCTCCTGCGGCAACTCCTTCACGACCCGCAGCACCGCCAAGGGCGGCTCGATCCACGTCGAGACGTGCAGCGCCTGCCACCCGTTCTACACGGGCAAGCAGCGGGTGCTCGACACCGCTGGTCGGGTCGCGAAGTTCCAGCAGAAGTACGCCAAGGTTCAGGCGAAGAAGGCCAAGTAGCTGTTCGTTCGACGCCCGCGTCCGGTTTCGCACCGGGCGCGGGCGTCGTCCGTATCCGCCCCCGTTCCGCGCCGACCCGCAGGGAGAACGAGCACATGAGCAGCGAGCGACTGGCGGCCCTCCTCGACGAGTACGCCGACCTGGAGAAGCGGCTGGCCGATCCGGCCATCCACGCCGACCAGGGCACGGCGCGCCGGGTCGGGCGGCGGTACGCCGAGCTGGTGCCGCTGCACAAGGCGGCCGGCGAGTTGGCGCAGGCGCGGGCCGACCTGGCCGCCGCCCGGGAGCTGGCCGCCGAGGACCCGTCCTTCGCCGCCGAGGTGGATTCCATCGCGGTGACCCTGCCCACCCTCGAGGAGCGCCTGGCGGAGCTGCTGATCCCGCGCGACCCGCACGACGCCAAGGACGTGATCGTCGAGATCAAGGCCGGCGAAGGCGGCGAGGAGTCGGCGCTGTTCGCCGGCGACCTGCTGCGGATGTACACCCGGTACGCCGAGCGGCGCGGCTGGCTCACCGAGGTCCTCGACGCGCAGGACTCCGACCTGGGCGGGGTGAAGGACGTCTCTCTCGCCATCAAGACCAAGGGAGTCCCGGAGGGCGGCAACGGGGTCTGGTCCCGGCTGAAGTGGGAGGGCGGCGTGCACCGGGTGCAGCGCGTCCCGGTCACCGAGTCGCAGGGCCGCATCCACACCAGCGCGGCCGGCGTCCTGGTGCTGCCCGAGGCCGAGGAGGTCGACGTCACCATCGACCCGAACGAGCTGCGTATCGACGTGTTTCGTTCGTCCGGGCCGGGCGGGCAGTCGGTCAACACCACCGACTCGGCGGTCCGGATCACCCACGTGCCCACCGGGATCGTGGTCTCCTGCCAGAACGAGAAGTCCCAGTTGCAGAACCGGGAGCAGGCGATGCGGATCCTACGGGCCCGGCTGCTGGCCGTCGCCCAGGAGCAGGCCGACGCCGCCGCCTCCGACGCCCGCAAGGCGCAGGTACGGACGGTCGACCGTTCGGAGCGGATCCGCACCTACAACTTCCCGCAGAACCGGATCACCGACCACCGGATCGGCTACACCGCGTACAACCTGGACCTGGCTCTCGCCGGCGAGCTGGACGGGGTGCTGGACGCCCTCACCGAGGCCGACCGCGCCGCCCGCCTGGCCGGCGACCCCGAACTCGGCCGCCGCTGAGCGGGCGCGGCGACCCGCCCGTCGGGTGGTAGCAGGGGTCCCCTGTTACCGCTTTCTGCCGAGGAAGGGTCCCCTGCAACCACCCGGGCGTCGGCGCGGGGACGCGGCACGCGCGAGCGGGAAGTGCGGGCGGTGGTGCCGGTGGGGTTGGGCGGCCCGGGGTCAGTGTGGGCGGGAGCGGGACTTGGCCCGCAGCATCTGCTGGTCGGCGGCGTCGAAGGCGGCGCGGATGGCGTCCCGGACCAGCGGCGCGGCGGCGTTGACCTCGGCGAAGCCGATGGTCACCCGGACCGGCGTGCCCGGCACCAGGGACTCCCAGTCCTCGGTCCGGATCGCCGCGTCGATCCGGCGGGAGACCTCGGCCGCCTCCTCGACGCAGGTGCCGGAGAGCACCACCACGAACTCGTCCCCGCCGTAGCGGGCCACGAAGTCGCCGCGTCGCATCACCCGGTTGATCACCCCGGCCACCCGTTGTAGCACCAGGTCGCCGGAGTGGTGCCCGTGCCGCGTGTTGACCGCCTTGAAGCCGTCCAGGTCGCAGACGCCGATGACCAGCCGCTCACCCCGGTTCACCAGGCCGGCGATGTGCCGTTCCAACCGGCGACGGTTGGGCAGCCCGGTCAGCGGGTCGGTCAACGCCTCGCCCTCGAACCGGGCGGCCTCCCGGCGCATCTCCTCGTGGTCGATCCGGGCCGCCACGCCGTCGATGTAGACGTCCCGCAGCCGGTCGTTGCGCTGCGCGGCGAGCCGGAACGCCATCCGGTCGGCCCGGTGCGCCCCGGCGTGGTCCCCGGCCGAGGAGAGCGCGATGCTGCGCAACCGGGCCGGCTCGGCCGCGCCGAGGGTCTCGGTGGAGACCGAGGCGGTGTCCAGCCGGGTGACCGCCTCGGCCGGCCGACCGGCGGCGATGGCGAGGCAGACCTGCCCGAGCTGCCGGAAGTCGCGGGCGCGGGCGCTGTCCCCGCCGAACCCGAGCAGCCGGACCGGGTCGTTCTCGGTGCCGGTCTCCACCGGGTCACCCAGGGCGGCCCGGCGCGCGGCGGCGTAGCCGTACGCCGCGAGGCTGCTCGGACGCAGCCGCCCGGCCCGCCCGGTACGCCGGTGGCGGTCCAGGTCGGCCGCGATGTCCCGGAGCACCCGCAGGCAGCCGTCGCTGTCGCCGTTGTGGTCCAGGGCGACCGCGTTGCGCAGCCGGATACCGGGCGCGGCGAAGGTCTCCTCCGGGATGCCGGCGGCCAGGCCGAGCTGCCGGGCCTTCTCGATGGCGGTCAGCGCGTACCCGTGGAAGCTGAGGTAGGAGTACGTCATCGCCAGGTCGTGCCAGCCCCACGCGGTGTCCCGGTCCGGGTCCTCCACCGCGTCGAACATCCGGGCGGCCCGGACCAGGTGGGTGACGCACCGGTCGAGGGCGCCCTGGTGGTGCGCGGCCAGCGCGGCCAGCGCGTGCAGGTGCCCGTGCAGGTACGGCTCGGGGAGGTCCCGGACGGCGGTGGACGCCTCCTCGATGGCCCGGGTGAACTCGGCCGTCCGACCGAGGTTGATCAGCGCGGAGAGGCGCTGGACCCGGGCGTCGGCCCGGGCGAACGGGTCGGCGGTGGTGTGGATCACCTGGTCGAGGAGGCCGCACGCCTCGGCGGACCGGCTCGCTTCCTGGAGGTCGCGCGCCTTCGTGAGAGCGTCAACCTGGTCGGTGACCCGGTCGAGCCAACCCACCCGCAGCCTCCCGTCCGCGCCGGCTTCGGCGCCGCACCGTGGTCGCCCGGTGACATACCCGGTGAGCCCCGCCCGGCACCCGACCGACGCCAGTTGGCGCGCCGGAACGGGCGCGCCCGTTCGGGGTGATGTGCGCGACGCTTCATGATTATGTCGTGACCGCCACGCCGCAACAGCCGTCCGAAGGGACGAACAAGCCGCAACAGCCGTCCGAAGGTATGAACAACCGGCACCCGTGCCCGCCGGTGCTCGCCCGGATGTCCCGGATTCTCGCCGGGGCGGGCGTCGACGCCCCCCGTGCCGAGGCGGAACTGCTCGCCGCCCATGTGCTCGGGGTGCCTCGGGGCCGGCTGCTGCTGGCCGACGGCCTCACCGACGACCAGCTCGACCGGTTGGACGCCCTGGTGGCGCGTCGGACCGCCCGCGAGCCGTTGCAGCATCTGACCGGGAGCGCCGGGTTCCGGCATCTGGAGCTGGCGGTCGGCCCCGGTGTCTTCGTCCCCCGGCCGGAGACCGAGCTGCTCGTCGAATGGGGGATCGCGCGGGCCCGGCGGAGCGCCGAGCCGCTAGTGGTGGACCTGTGCAGCGGATCGGGCGCGATCGCGCTCGCGGTCGCGCAGGAGGTGCCGACGGCCCGGGTGGTGGCCGTGGAACGGTCGGCGGCGGCGCTGTCCTGGCTGCGGCGAAACGCGGCGGAGCGGGCCGCCGCCGGGGACCGGCCGATCGAGGTCGTCGAGGCGGACGTCACCGATCCCGGGCTGCTCGACGGGCTGACCGGCCGGGTCGACGTCCTGCTCTGCAACCCGCCGTACGTGCCGGCCGGGACCGTGGTGCCGCCGGAGGTGGCCGGCGACCCGGCCGAGGCGGTCTTCGGCGGGGCGGACGGTCTCGCCGTGGTCCGGCCGGTGGTCGCGCGGGCGGCCCGACTGCTGCGTCCCGGCGGCGCGCTGGCCGTCGAGCACGACGACACGCACGGCCGCGCGGTGCCGGAGCTGATCACCGCCGACGGCCGGTTCGAGGCGGTCACCGGCCGCGCCGACCTCACCGGTCGGCCCCGGTTCGCCACCGCACTGCGCCGCCCTGACCACTCCTCGGACCCGGCGTGGCAGACTGGCTCCTCGTGATGCTCTACGACTGCCGGTCGCTGGCCGATCGGGACCGCGGCATCGCCGCGGCGATCGAGGCCGTCAAGAACGGCGAGCTGGTCGTCCTGCCGACCGACACGGTGTACGGGATCGGCGCGGACGCCTTCACCCCGTTCGCGGTGAAGGCGTTGCTGGACGCGAAGGGCCAGGGGCGGCAGGCGCCGCCGGTGCTGATCGGTTCCCGGCACACCCTGGACGGGCTGGTGTTCACCCTGCCCCGCGCGGCCCGGGACCTGGTCGAGGCGTTCTGGCCGGGGGCGTTGACCATCGTCGTGGAGCACTCGCCCAGCCTCCAGTGGGACCTGGGCGAGACCAACGGCGCGGTCGCCGTCCGGATGCCGCTGCACCCGGTGGCGCTGGAGGTGCTGCGGGAGACCGGCCCGATGGCGGTCTCCTCGGCCAACAAGATCGGCCAGGCGGCCGCGGTCACCGCCGAGCAGGCCCGTGACCAGCTCGGCTACGCGGTCCGGGCCTACCTGGAGGCCGGGCCCTGTCCGGACCCGGTGCCGAGCACCATCGTGGACCTGACCGGCGAGGTGCCGCTGGTGGTCCGGGAGGGCGCCATCTCGCTGGACAAGCTGCGCGACGTGGTCCCCGACATCGACAGCCGGGTGGCGTAGGTGCCGCCCTTCACCGTCCTGCACGTCTGCATGGGGAACATCTGCCGGTCGCCGATGGCCGAGCGCCTGCTGGTGCTGGCCGTCCGGGACCGGTTGGTCCGACGCGACCTCGACCCCGAGCGGGCCGAGGAACTGGTCTACAGCCACAGCGCGGGCACCGGCGGCTGGCACGTCGGGTCGGAGATGAACCCGCCGGCCGCCCGGCAGGTCGCGGCCCGGGGTGGGGACAGCGTCGGGTTCGCCGCCCGTCGGCTGCGTTCCGACCAGATCGACGCCGCCGACCTGGTGCTCACCGCCACCGCCGACCAGCAGGACTACGTGTTGGCCCTGCGTCCGGACGCCGTCGCGCGGACCTTCGTGCTGGGTGAGTTCGGCCGGCTGCTCGGCGTGGTGGACGCCGCCGCGCTGCCGCCGGCCGAGGGGTCCCCGGAGGCGGTGTACGCCCGTGGGGTGGCCCTGGTCGCCGCGGCGCACGCCGCCCGCGAGGGCGTGGCTCCGCTGTCCGGGGACGACCTGGACGACCCGTGGGGCCGGGGGGACCAGTGTTTCAGCCGGGTCGCCGACGAGATCGAGGAGACGGTGCAGCCGCTCGCCGCGGTCCTGTTGCCGTGAGCCTGTCTGGCTTCCGTCCTGGTTTGTGAGGCTCTGCGAATTTTCTGCGGATTTGCGGGAAAACCGGGCTGACCGGGGACGCTGCGGGCCATGCTGAACGGGTCCTAGCCCAGCTCCTGCGCGGGGGAGAGCTGATGATCCAGGCCCGTCTGCACAAGCTGTTGACCGTCACGATGGCCGGCACGTTGGCCGGGTTGGTGCTCGCCGTAGCGGCCCTACCGCTCGGACTCGTGCTGGGGCTGGGCTTCTCCAGCCTCGCCGCCCCGTACTCGGAGCTGCCCGAGCACCTGGTCACGCCCCCCACGGCGCAACGCTCCGAGCTGTACGCCGCCGACGGCGCCACCCTGATCACCTCCTTCTACGAGGAGAACCGGGTCGAGGTGCCGCTGACCGAGGTGGCCCCGGTGATGCGGAAGGCGCTGCTCGCCGCCGAGGACGCCCGCTTCTACGAGCACAGCGGCGTCGACCTGCGCGGCATCGTGCGGGCGTTCACCGCCAACCAGGGCGGTCCGGTCCGGCAGGGTGGCTCGACGCTCACCATGCAGTACGTCCGGAACGTGCTCAGCGGCGACCCGACCCTGAGCGAGGAGCAGCGCAAGGCGGCCACCGAGGTCAGCACCGCCCGCAAGATCCAGGAGATCCGTTACGCCCTGGCGCTCGAACGGGAACTCGGCAAGGACGAGATCCTGGGCCGCTACCTCAACATCGTCTACTTCGGCGCCGGGGCGTACGGCATCGGGGCGGCCAGCCGGCGCTACTTCTCCAAGTCCCCGGCCGACCTCACCCTGGCCGAGGCGGCGCTGCTCGCCGGGCTGGTCCGGTCGCCGCACACCGACGACCCGATCAACGGCGACGCCGACGCGGCGTTGCGCCAGTGGTCGCACGTGCTGGACCGGATGGTGGAGACCGGGGCGATCCCGGCCGCCGAGGCGGCCCGCGCCCGGGCGGAGGGGCTCACCCTGAAGACGAGCTCGGAGCCCGACGACTGCGCGGCGGTGCCCGAGGACCGCAACGACTGGGCGTTCTTCTGCGACTACTTCACCACCTGGTGGAACGCGCAGCCGGCGTTCGGCGCGTCGGTGGACGAACGCCATCGAACGCTGCGCCGGGGTGGCTTCCGGATCGTCAGCTCCCTCGACCCGAAGGTGCAGCGGGACGCGCAGGACCGGGTGCTGACGGTGTACGACCTGGACAGCCCGCACGCGCTGCCCACCGCCGTCGTGCAACCCGGCACCGGGCGGGTGCTCGCCATGGCGGTCAACCGCACGTACGGTGTCGAGCCGAACCCGGCCGGGCAGCA
Source organism: Micromonospora pallida (assembly GCF_900090325.1). NCBI lineage: Bacteria > Bacillati > Actinomycetota > Actinomycetes > Micromonosporales > Micromonosporaceae > Micromonospora > Micromonospora pallida. The sequence continues at coordinate 7,216,894 of NZ_FMHW01000002.1, forward strand.
GAACCGCCCGAACACCGTCAACCAGTTGGTCGCCGGGGGCGACGGCATCGAGGGCTACCAGGGCGGTTCGACCTTCAAGATGTTCACCCTGCTGGCCGCGCTCGAGGCCGGGATGCCGCTGAACACCCACTTCGACTCGCCGTCGCGGATCGTCACCCGGTGGCCGGTCTCCGGGCCGGTGAGCTGTGGCGGACAGTGGTGTCCGGGGAACGCCAACCCGGAGTGGATGGACGGCGACCGCACCATGTGGACCGCCTTCGGCCGGTCGGTCAACACGTACTTCGTCTGGCTGACCGAGCAGGTCGGCGCGGACCGGGCGGTGGAGATGGCCGAACGGCTCGGCATCGTGTTCCGCTCCGACGACGACGCCCGCCGCGCCCGCTACAGCGCCCGGGACTGGGGACCGTTCGTGCTGGGGGTGGCGTCCACCACCCCGCTCGACCTGGCCAGCGCGTACGCCACGGTGGCCGCGGAGGGGATCCGCTGCACGCCGCTGCCGGTCAACTCGGTCGCCGACCGGGCGGGCCGGACCCTCGACGTGGCCCGGCCGGACTGCCGCCGGGTGCTGGACGTGGACGTGGCCCGCGCCGCCACCGACGCGGCGCGCTGTCCGCTCGGCGACCAGTCGGCGTTCGGGCGCTGCGACGGCGCCACCGCCGCCACCCTGCGGCCCCGGCTGGGTCGCCCGGTGATGGGCAAGACCGGCAGCTCCGAGGGGTACGGCACGGAGACCGTGGTGGCCGCCACCCCGCAGCTCGTGGTCGCCGCGATGGCCACCAACCCGGACGACCCCCGCGATCCGGCCGGCGAGCAGGCGCAGGTCGGGGTCGTCAACGTGGTCGGCGGCATCCTCGGCACCGCCCTGCGCGACCAGCCGGTCCGCGACTTCGCGCCACCGACCGAGCAGATCGCCCGGTACGGCACCGGCCGGGGGGACTGAGCGGGCCGGGCGGTCAGGCTGGCGCCGGTGAGCGGGCAGCTCACGGCCTCCGGTCCGGAGCCCAATAGACTCTGGCGTTGTGGACAATACGACGCCCACCTTCTGGGGGCCGGACTTCGACCAGCTCAGGGCCACCGACCCGGAGATCGCGTCGGTGGTGCTCGGCGAGCTGGACCGGCTGCGCGGCGGCCTCCAGTTGATCGCCAGCGAGAACCTCACCTCGCCGGCGGTGCTCGCCGCGCTCGGCTCGACGCTGACCAACAAGTACGCCGAGGGCTATCCGGGCCGCCGCTACTACGGCGGCTGTGCCGAGGTGGACCGGGCCGAGGAGATCGGCATCGCCCGGGCACGGGAGCTGTTCGGGGCGGAGCACGCCAACCTCCAGCCGCACTCCGGGGCGAGCGCCAACCTGGCCGCGTACGCCGCCCTGGTGCAGCCGGGCGACACCGTGCTGGCGATGGACCTGCCGCACGGCGGCCACCTCACCCACGGCAGCCGGGTCAACTTCTCCGGCCGGTGGTTCGCCACGGTCGGCTACACCGTCCGGCCGGACACCGAGCTGATCGACTACGACGAGGTGCGGGAACTGGCCCTCGCGCACCGCCCGAAGATGATCATCTGTGGCGCGACCGCGTACCCACGCCTGATCGATTTCGCCCGTTTCCGGGAGATCGCCGACGAGGTCGGGGCGTACCTGATGGTGGACGCCGCGCACTTCATCGGCCTGGTCGCGGGGCGGGCCGTGCCCTCCCCGGTGCCGTACGCCGACGTGGTCTGCGCGACCACCCACAAGGTGCTGCGCGGCCCACGCGGCGGCATGATCCTCTGCCGGGAGTCACTGGCCGCCCGGATCGACAAGGCGGTCTTCCCGTTCACCCAGGGCGGTCCGCTGATGCACGCCGTCGCGGCCAAGGCCGTCGCGCTGCGCGAGGCCGCGCAGCCGGAGTTCCGGGCGTACGCCGAACAGGTGGTGCGCAACGCGCGGGCGCTCGCCGACGGGCTGGCCGCCGAGGGGATGCGGCCGGTCTCCGGCGGCACCGACACCCACCTCGCGCTGGTCGACCTGCGCGGGGTCGGAGTGACCGGGGCCGACGCCGAGGCCCGCTGCGACGCCGCCGGCATCACCCTGAACAAGAACGCCATCCCGTACGACCCGCAGAAGCCGATGGTCGCCTCCGGGATCCGGGTCGGCACGCCCAGCGTGACCACCCAGGGCATGCGCGAGCCGCAGATGGGGCGGATCGCGACGCTGATCGCCCGGGCGGTGCGGACCGACCCCGACGGGTCGACCGGGCGGGCCGAACTGACCAGGGTCGCCGGCGAGGTGGCCGAGCTGGTCCGCGAGTTCCCGGCGTACCCCCGGTGATCCGCCAGCGACTGCGGCACCTGGTCGTGCCGCTGCTCAGTTCCGCGGTGCTGCTGGTGCTCGCCACCGCCGCCGGCTGGCTGCTCGACGGTGGCCCTGGCGCGGTCGGCGGGGCGGCGGGCGTGGCCCTGGTGACCTTCTCGTACGCGCTGTCGAGCCTGGCGATCGCCTGGGCCGACTCGGTCCACCCGAAAATGGTGATGAGCGTCGGACTGGCCACCTACATCACCAAGTTCATGCTCTTCGGGGTGGTGATGTTCGGTCTCGTCGACGGTGACTGGGGCGGCGTCCGGATGATGGCCGCCGCGATGATCGTGGCGACCATCGGCTGGGTGTCCGCCCAGGTCTGGTGGACGTTCCGCGACCACCGTCCGCAGGTGACCACCACTGGCGACTGAATTCGACTGTCGGGTTGCCGTCGCCACGCCGGGGATGGAGTTTCGTCAGACGCGAGACAGGCGTAGCCTATCCGCCAGCCGAGGCTTCCCTGACCCACACGACGAGGTTGTGCGGGGGGTGACTCACAGCCTCGTTCAAGCGGCTGATACCGTTCGCTCCGTCATGGCCGACGACCGATCCGACAAACGTTCCGGACCCCAGGGTGCGGACGCGGGTTGGGCTGCGGTCGGTTACCTCCTCGGCGGCATGGCCGTCTGGGGCGGAGCCGGCTGGCTCGTCGACCGGTGGCTGGATCTTCCGAACGTCGGGTTGCTGATCGGTCTGATCGGCGGCACGGCTGCGGGGGTCTACCTGACCATGAAGAGGCTGGGCGCCTGACCATGCCCGACCGACGGAGGGTTCGAGTTGACTGAGCTGCCGACCTATGCCGCCGCGGACATTCTGGCGGCGGAATTCCCCCCGGGTGTTGACAGCTTCAACTACCGCAGCCTGATCCCCGGCTTCCACGGGACGGCCCTGGAGCCGGCCTTCACCAAGATCGCCCTGCTGGTCTGGATCGCGGCGGCCATCGCCATCATCTTCTTCCTGGTGAGCTACCGGAACCCGCAGCTGGTGCCGACCAAGCGGCAGTGGATGGCCGAGTCGGTCTACGGCCTGGCCCGGGACAACATCGCCAAGGACATCATCGGGCACCAGGGCGTGCGCTTCGCGCCGTACCTCGCCTCGCTCTTCGTCTTCATCCTGCTGCTGAACATCTGGGGCATCTTCCCGTTCGCGCAGATCTCGCCGAACTCGCACATCGCCTTCCCGATCGTGCTGGCCGTCTCGAGCTGGCTGGTCTACATCGGGGTCGGTATCCGCAAGCACGGTGTCCTCGGCTACATCAAGTCGAGCTGCTGGGTCAGTGGTGCGCCGCTCTGGGTCCAGCCGATCCTGGTGCCGATCGAGTTCGTGTCGAACCTGGTGCTGCGCCCGGTCACCCTCGCGGTCCGGTTGTTCGCCAACATGTTCGCCGGCCACATGATCCTGCTGGTCTTCACCCTCGGTGGCGTCGCGCTGCTGAACGCGGAGTCGATCTTCATCAAGCCGGTCGCGCTGCTGAGCTGGGCCATGGCGATCCTGATGACCTTCTTCGAGCTCGGCATCCTGGTCCTGCAGGCGTACGTGTTCACCCTGCTGACGGCGACCTACCTGCAGAGTTCGCTCGCCGACGACCACTGAGCCGTCGACGCGCGCACCGCTCCATCCCCCCGGTACGACAACTGAAAAGTTCACCTAGTCGAACGCGTGACGGTCACGCGTTCCCCGCAGGAGGAAACCAACCATGTTCCTGGCCGAGATCTCAGGCAACGTCAACGTCATCGGCTATGGCATCGCGGCGCTCGGCCCGGGCATCGGTGTGGGTCTGGTGTTCGCCGCCTACATCCAGGCGACCGCCCGCCAGCCGGAGAGCGCCAGCCTGACCCGGGTCTACATGTTCGTGGGCTTCGCCGTGGTCGAGGCGCTGGCCCTGCTCGGTCTGGTCCTCGCGTTCGCCCTCCAGGGCTGAGGCCCGGTCAGCATTCAGCTGAACCGGCCGGCCCCTGGTGGTCGGCCGCCGGCGAAGGGGAGTGTCCATGTACCTAGCAGCGGAAGAGGGCGGGAACATCCTGCTCCCGCCCCTGGCTGAGATCATCGTCGGTCTCGTCGCGTTCGGCCTCGTCCTGTGGGTCCTGAGCAAGTTCGTCTTCCCCAAGATGGAGGAGATGTACCAGGCCCGGGTCGACGCCATCGAGGGCGGTATCAAGCGTGCCGAGGCCGCCCAGGCCGAGGCGAACCAGCTCCTCGAGCAGTACCGTGCGCAGCTCGCCGAGGCGCGCACCGACGCCGCCAAGATCCGGGACGACGCCCGGGCCGACGCGGAGGGCATCCGGCAGGACATCCTCGCCAAGGCGCGGGAGGAGTCCGACCGGATCATCGCGGCCGGCAAGGAGCAGCTCGCCGCCGAGCGGGCCACCATCGTTCGTGAGCTGCGCACCGAGGTCGGCACCATCGCGGTCGACCTGGCCAGCAAGATCGTCGGCGAGTCGCTGGCCGACGAGGCCCGTCGCAAGGGCACCGTCGAGCGGTTCCTCACCGACCTCGAGAGCACGGGGGCCCGCTGATGCAGGCCGCCAGCCGGGAGTCGTACCGGGTCGCCGCCGAGCACCTGGCGACGTACGCGCGCGGCGCGCAGCCGGACGCTGTGGCCGCCACCGCGGACGAGCTGCTCGCCGTGGCGGGTCTGCTGCGGCGGGAGCCCCGGCTGCGCCGGGCGCTCTCCGAGCCGGCTCGGGCCGGCTCGGACCGGGCCGGGCTCCTCGGCGACATGTTGCGGGGCAAGATCGGCGCGGACGCGCTCGACCTGCTCTCCACCCTGGTCTCCGGCCGTTGGTCGGCGCCGTCGGAACTGCTCGACGGTGCCGAGCGGCTCGGGGTGGAGGCGCTGCTCGCCAGCGCCGACGCCGCGGGTGACCTGGGCGAGGTCGAGGACGAGCTGTTCCGCTTCGGCCAGGTGGTCGCCAACGAGCCGGGCCTGGCCGTGGCGCTCGGCGACCCGATGGCCCCGGTCGAGCAGCGGGCCGTCCTGACCCGGGACCTGCTCGCCGGCAAGGCCCGCCCGGTCACCGTCCGCCTCGTCGAGGTGGCGCTGAGCGGGTTCGGCGGGCGCTCCTTCACCGGTGCGCTCACCCGGCTGGTCGAGCTGGTCGCGGAACGCCGGGACCGGCAGGTCGCCTACGTGACCGTGGCGGCCCCGCTGACCGAGGACGAGGAGCAGCGCCTGGGTGCCCGCCTCGCCGCGATATACGGTCGAGAGGTCTCCGTCAAGCAGACGGTGGACCCCGAGATCCTCGGTGGAGCGAGCGTGCGGGTCGGTTCCGACCTGTACGACGGCACCGTCCTGCGCCGGCTCAACGAGACCCGCAACGCGCTCGCGAAGCGCTGACCAGCCAAACCGCTCAGCGCCCTGAATGACAGACGCCATTCGGACCGGTCGGTACTAGGTATCCCGGGCCCCTGATACTTAAGGAAGCAGAGGATGGCCGAGCTGACCATCTCGACGGAGGAGATCCGCGGCGCCCTGGAGCGCTACGTCTCCTCCTACTCGCCCGACGTCTCCCGCGAGGAGGTCGGCACCGTCGCCGACGCCGGTGACGGCATCGCCCACGTCGAGGGCCTGCCCTCGACCATGACCAACGAGCTCCTGGAGTTCGAGGACGGCACGCTCGGCGTGGCGCTGAACCTCGACGTCCGGGAGATCGGTGTCGTCGTCCTCGGCGACTTCGCCGGGATCGAGGAGGGGCAGCGCGTCAAGCGCACCAACCGGGTGCTCTCCGTGCCCGTCGGCGACGCGTTCCTCGGCCGCGTGGTCAACGCGCTCGGTCAGGCGATCGACGGCCTCGGTGACATCCCGAACGAGGGCTACCGCGAGCTGGAGCTGCAGGCTCCGAACGTGATGGCCCGTAAGTCGGTCGAGGAGCCGCTGCAGACCGGTATCAAGGCGGTCGACGCGATGACCCCGATCGGCCGGGGCCAGCGGCAGCTGATCATCGGTGACCGGAAGACCGGCAAGACCACGGTCGCCCTGGACACCATCCTCAACCAGCGGGACAACTGGCGCTCCGGCGACCCGAAGAAGCAGGTCCGCTGCATCTACGTCGCGGTCGGTCAGAAGGCCTCCACCATCGCCTCGATCAAGGGCGTGCTGGAGGAGGCGGGCGCGATGGAGTACACCACCATCGTCGCCTCCCCGGCCTCCGACCCGGCCGGCTTCAAGTACCTCGCTCCGTACACCGGTTCGTCCATCGGCCAGCACTGGATGTACGGCGGCAAGCACGTCCTGATCGTCTTCGACGACCTGAGCAAGCAGGCCGAGGCGTACCGCGCGGTCTCGCTGCTGCTGCGCCGCCCGCCGGGCCGTGAGGCGTACCCGGGTGACGTCTTCTACCTGCACTCCCGGCTGCTGGAGCGCTGCGCGAAGCTCTCCGACGAGCTGGGCGGCGGCTCGATGACCGGTCTGCCGATCATCGAGACGAAGGCGAACGACATCTCCGCCTTCATCCCGACCAACGTCATCTCCATCACCGACGGTCAGATCTTCCTCGAGACCGACCTGTTCAACCAGGGCGTCCGGCCGGCGATCAACGTCGGTACCTCGGTCTCCCGGGTGGGTGGCGCCGCGCAGGTCAAGCCGATGAAGAAGGTCGCCGGTTCGCTGCGGCTCAACCTGGCCCAGTACCGCGAGCTGGAGGCGTTCGCCGCCTTCGCCTCCGACCTGGACCGGGCCTCCCGCGCCCAGCTGGAGCGGGGTTCCCGCCTGGTCGAGCTGCTCAAGCAGCCGAACTACTCGCCGTACCCGGTGCGGGAGCAGGTCGTCCTGGTCTGGGCCGGCGTCGAGGGCAAGCTGGACGACGTCCCGGTCGGCGAGATCAAGCGGTTCGAGTCGGAGTTCCTCCAGCACCTCCGGCACCGGCACGAGGGCATCCTGGCCGGCATCGGCGACAACCAATGGAACGACGAGATCATCGGTTCGCTCGACGCGGCGATCAGCGAGTTCAAGCAGAGCTTCCTCAGCAAGGCGGACGAGCCCCGGATCAACGAGGCGCCGGCCAAGCCGATGGAGGGCGAGCAGGCCCGCGAGTCGGTCACCCGCTACAGCGGCGACGTCGAGAAGAAGTAGGGCTGACTGATGGCGGCCCAGGTACGCGTTCTTCGTCAACGGATCCGCTCGGCGAAGGGGATGAAGAAGATCACCAAGGCGATGGAGCTCGTGGCGACGAGCCGCATCGCCAAGGCCCAGGCCCGGGTGGCGGCGTCCCTGCCGTACGCCCAGGCCATCACCGGCGTGCTCACGGCGCTGGCCTCCAACGCGCGGATCGACCACCCGCTGCTCACCCCGCGTGAGCGGGTGCGGCGGGCGGGCGTCCTGCTGGTGACCTCCGACCGGGGCCTGGCCGGCGGTTACAGCTCCAACGCGATCAAGATGGCGGAATCGCTGGTCGCCCGGCTCAAGGCCGAGGGCAAGGAGCCGGTGCTCTACGTCATCGGCCGTAAGGGCGTGGGCTTCTACAAGTTCCGCAACCGCCCGGTCGAGGCGAGCTGGACGGGCTTCTCGGAGCAGCCGGACTTCGCCTCCGCCCGGGAGGTCGGCGAGACCCTGATCCGGGCGTTCGCGGCCGGTGCGGACGACGTCGACGGCGGGGCCGGTGCGGACGGGGTGCGCGGGGTGGACGAGTTGCACATCGTCTACACCGAGTTCAAGTCCCTCATCACCCAGGTTCCGGTGGCGAAGGTCATCGGCCCGATGCAGATCGAGGACCGGCCGCGGTCCGAGGGTCTGCTGCCGGCCTACGAGTTCGAGCCGGATGCGGAGGCGCTGCTCGACGGGCTGCTGCCGAAGTACATCAACACGCGGATCTACGCGGCGTTGCTGGAGTCGGCGGCGAGCGAGTCGGCGGCCCGACGGCGGGCGATGAAGAGCGCCACCGACAACGCCGAAGAGATGATCGAGAAGTACACGCGTGAGATGAACTCGGCCCGCCAGGCCGGGATCACCCAGGAGATCAGTGAGATCGTCGGCGGCGCGAACGCGCTGGCCGCGTCGGGAAGTGAAGTGTGATGACTGTATCCGCAGTTGAGACCAAGACGGCCACGGGTCGCGTGGTCCGGGTCATCGGCCCGGTCGTCGACGCCGAGTTCCCGCGCGACGGCATGCCGGACCTGTTCAACGCCCTGCACGTCGACGTGAACCTCTCCGGTGGCGAGAAGACGCTGACCCTGGAGGTCGCCCAGCACCTGGGTGACAACCTGGTCCGCGCCATCTCGATGCAGCCGACCGACGGTCTGGTCCGTGGCACCGAGGTGCGCGACACCGGCTCGCCGATCCGGGTGCCGGTGGGCAACGCGGTCAAGGGCCGGGTCTTCAACGCCATCGGTGAGTGCCTCAACCTGCCCGAGGGCGAGACCCTCCAGGCCGACGACCACTGGGGTATCCACCGCAAGGCCCCGGCCTTCGCGGACCTGGAGCCGAAGACCGAGATGCTGGAGACCGGCATCAAGGTCATCGACCTGCTCGCCCCGTACGTCAAGGGTGGCAAGATCGGCCTGTTCGGCGGCGCGGGCGTGGGCAAGACGGTGCTCATCCAGGAGATGATCACCCGGGTGGCCCGGAACTTCGGTGGTACCTCGGTCTTCGCCGGCGTGGGGGAGCGGACCCGTGAGGGCAACGACCTCATCGCCGAGATGACCGAGTCCGGCGTCATCGACAAGACCGCGCTGGTCTACGGCCAGATGGACGAGCCGCCGGGCACCCGGCTGCGGGTCGCCCTCTCCGCGCTGACCATGGCGGAGTACTTCCGCGACGTGCAGAAGCAGGAGGTGCTGCTCTTCATCGACAACATCTTCCGCTTCACCCAGGCCGGTTCCGAGGTCTCCACCCTGCTCGGCCGGATGCCGAGCGCGGTGGGTTACCAGCCGACCCTGGCCGACGAGATGGGCGAGCTCCAGGAGCGGATCACCTCCGTCCGGGGCCAGGCCATCACCTCGTTGCAGGCGATCTACGTGCCGGCGGACGACTACACCGACCCCGCCCCGGCCACCACGTTCGCCCACCTCGACGCCACCACCAACCTGGAGCGGTCGATCTCCGACAAGGGCATCTACCCGGCGGTGGACCCGCTGGCGTCCTCGTCCCGGATCCTCGCCCCGGAGTTCGTCGGCGCCGAGCACTTCGCGGTCGCGACCGAGGTCAAGCGGATCCTCCAGAAGTACAAGGACCTGCAGGACATCATCGCCATCCTCGGTATCGAGGAGCTCTCCGAGGAGGACAAGCTCACCGTCGGCCGGGCCCGCCGGATCGAGCGCTTCCTGTCGCAGAACACCTACGCCGCCGAGCAGTTCACCGGCGTGCCGGGCTCGACGGTCCCGATCAAGGAGACCATCGAGGCGTTCAAGAAGATTGCCGAGGGTGAGTACGACCACTTCCCTGAGCAGGCCTTCTTCATGTGCGGTGGCCTCGAGGACCTCGAGCGTAAGGCTGCGGAGCTGATGAAGGAGGACTGATCCACCGATCAGTCTGACTCTTCGGTCAGCTTTGTCCGAGGCCGTCCCGGTTCGCCGGGGCGGCCTCGGTCTTTCGGCGTGTCGCGTTGACAAGCCCGAGTTGGTCGATGCGACAGTTGCCGGGCCGGCGAGGTACCGTCGATCCGCAACATTCACCTGTCAGCGTTGACTCTCACAGTGATCTGGTGGCTTGCGCCCGTCTCCTCTTCATGGGCGTGATGAATGGAGATGTCCGTGGCTCGGAGCGGTAAGCGTGGCGCGAAGCCGTCCATCTGGACGGGGGTGCCCCGGTGGGCTCGGCTGTGCACGGTGTTCGGCGCCGTGCTGCTGATGCTCAGCGGCGCGGTGCTGGTGGGTTACGAGGCCCTGCTCTCCCGGTACGAGGGCTCGGTCGGCAAGGGCGACCTCTTCGGCGACCAGGCCGCCGGAGCCGAGGAACCGCGCAAGGAGATCGAGGGCCCGCTCAACATTCTGCTGGTCGGCGTGGACCCTCGGACGCCGGAGGCCCCGCCGCTGGCCGACTCGATCATGATCATGCACATCCCGGCCGAACACGACCGGGCGTACCTCTTTTCGATGCCCCGCGACCTGCGGGTGGAGATCCCCGCGTTCAGCAAGACCGGGTTCGACGGCGGCACCGACAAGCTCAACGCCGCGATGTCGTACGGCAGCCGGGTGCCCGGCCGGAATCCGGACCACAACACCGGTTTCGAGTTGCTCGCCAAGACCATCCAGCAGGAGACCGGCATCAAGCGCTTCGACGCCGGGGCGATCATCAACTTCAGCGGTTTCCAGAAGATCGTCGACGCGATGGGCGGCGTCGAGATGTACGTCGAGCGGGAAGTGCGCTCCGAGCACCGTGAGCCGGACGGCACCCACCGCAAGGCCCGGCCGGGCGGCGGCGGCTATCTCGGCCCGCAGGCGGTGTACGAGAAGGGCACCCACCAGCTGAAGGGCTGGCAGGCGCTGGACTACGTCCGGCAGCGCTACCCCAAGAACGGCGTCCCGGACGGCGACTACGGCCGGCAGCGGCACCAGCAGCAGTTCGTCAAGGCGATGGCCAGCCAGGCGTTCAGCGCGGACGTGGTGACCAATCCGATCAAGCTGGACCGGGTGCTCCGGGCCGCCGGGCAGTCGCTGGTCTTCAGCGGCCGGGGCAACAGCATCGCCGACTTCGCCTTCTCCCTCAAGGGTCTGCGGCCGGACGCGATCCAGATGGTCAAGCTGCCGGCGGAGGGCATCGGCACCGGGTCGGCGTACCGGGGGAGCGGTTCCTGCCCGGGGCGGACGACTTCTTCGCCTCAGTCAACAACGGGACGATCGACGCGTTCATGCTTGAGCACCCGGATTTCCGGAACACCACCAAGTAGGGCGTGTCGCAGCTCTCGGCACCCGCGTTAGGGAGTCATGGGGCGCGCGACTAGACTTTTGCCAACCGCCCGCCGCAGCAAGGAGACAGCGTGGCACAGCAGCTTCACGTCGAGCTCGTAGCCGTCGAGGAGAAGGTCTGGTCCGGCGAGGCCGAGATGGTCGTCGCCCGGACGACTGAGGGTGAGCTGGGCGTCCTGGCCGGTCACGCACCGCTGCTCGGTCAGCTCGCCGAGCCCGGTCAGGTCCGGATCAAGCTGCCCAGCGGCGAGCAGGTCGCGTACGAGGTGGCCGGCGGCTTCCTCTCCGTCACCCGCGAGGGCGTCACGGTGCTCGCCGAGAGCGCTACCCCGGTCTCCGCCGCACAGGGTCGCTGAGTCGTCCCGCCGATGGAGATCGTGGAAGGGATCGGAATCGGCCTCGGCGTCCTGATCGGGGCGATTCTGATCCTCTTCCTCCGGCGGGCCCTGGTGACCCGCACCGGTGGCACCATCCGACTCCACGTCCGGGTCTCCACTCTGCTCGACGGCCGAGGCTGGTCGCCGGGCTTCGGCCGGTTCGCCGGTGACGAACTGCGCTGGTACCGGATGTTCAGCTTCGCCATCCGCCCGAAGCGGGTGCTCTCCCGGGAGACCCTGGTGGTGCGCCGACGGCGGCTACCGGAGGGCCAGGAACGGTTCTCCATGCCCGCCGACTGGGTGATCCTGAACTGTACGAGTCAGCAGACTCCCATCGAGATCGCCATGGAGCGTTCCACGGTCACCGGCTTCCTCTCCTGGCTCGAGGCCGCCCCGCCCGGGGCGGCCTCGCCGCGTCTGGCCCACCAGGACTGGCCGGCCGCCTGACCTGCCCTCTCCGGTGAACAGGCCCGGAGACGGTCGACACCGGGCACGCCCGGGGCAGCCGGTTCCGGCGTGGTTGGAGACGGCCGATCCGGGTATCCGGCCCTCGACAGAGTGCGCCGGTCAGCCTTTCTGGACCGGGTCGGCGGTCAACACTGCCGGGCTGGTGCGCCGGTCAGCGCTTGCCGGGCCGGTCGGCGGTCAACACTGCCGGGCCGGTCGCCGGTCAGCGCTTGCCGCCGGGAACCCATAGCACATCGCCGTCCGGATTGGCCGTTCTTGCCAGGATGAAGAGCAGATCCGAGAGTCGGTTGAGATACTTTGCCGGAATAGTGCTGGTTCGTTCGGGATCGTAGCTGACCAGGGCCCATGCTGCCCGTTCGGCACGCCGGGCGACGGTCCGGGCCACGTGCAGCAGTGCCGCGCCGGGGGTCCCGCCGGGAAGAATGAAGGAGTCGAGCTTGCCCAGGCGCGCATTGAACTCGTCGCACCAGCCCTCCAGGCGCTCCACGTACCCCTCGGTCACCCGGAGGGGCGGGTACGCCGGCTCCGGCTCGACCGGGGTGGCCAGGTCGGCGCCGACGTCGAAGAGGTCGTTCTGGATCGCCGCCAGGACCGACCGCAACTCCTCCGGGAGCTGGCCCAGTGCCAGTGCCGCCCCGATCGCCGCGTTGGCCTCGTCGACGTCGGCGTACGCCGCGATCCGCGGATCGGTCTTCGCTACCTGTTCGTTGTTGCTCAGCCTGGTCGTGCCGGCGTCGCCGGCCCTGGTGTAGATGCGCGTGAGGTGGACGGCCATGACGCACAGCCTACGGATACCTGACCTGAAGATGCCGGCCCGTCCGGAGCCGGTCGTTCCGACCCTGGTGGGTCCGGGCCCCGGCGACGGGGACGACCTGGGGATCAGAGACATCGATGTGATCCGGGTCCGGGGCGGGGCCCGCCTCGCCGGAACGGTGCACGTCGTCGGGGCGAAGAACTCCGCCCTGAAGCTGATGGCCGCCGCCTTGCTCGCCCCCGGGCGGAGCGTGATCACCAACGTCCCCCGGATCACCGACATCGCGATCATGGGGGAGGTGCTGCGCCGGCTGGGCTGTGACGTCCGCTTCGCCGACGACGACCCGGTCGACCCGATGGTCGCGTACGGCGGGGTGGCCCGGTCCCGTTCGGTCGCCATCGACGTGCCGGCACAGCCCGGCTCCGAGGCCGACTACGAGCTGGTACGCCGGCTGCGTGCCTCGATCTGCGTGCTGGGCCCGCTGCTGGCCCGCCGGGGATACGTCCGGGTGGCGCATCCCGGCGGCGACGCGATCGGCTCCCGGGGGCTGGACATGCACGTCTCCGGGCTCACCCGGATGGGTGCCGAGATCTCCGGCGAGCACGGCTTCGTCATCGCCGCCGCCCCGCACGGGCTGCACGGCGCCGAGATCGTCCTCGACTTCCCCAGCGTCGGCGCGACCGAGAACCTGCTGATGGCCGCGGTGCTCGCCCGGGGAGTGACGGTGATCGAGAACGCCGCCCGGGAGCCGGAGATCGTCGACATCTGCTCGATGCTGGACCAGATGGGCGCGCGGATCTCCGGTGCCGGGACGTCGACCATCGAGATCGAGGGCGTACCGGAGTTGAGCCCGGTGCGGCACGCCACGGTGGGGGACCGGATCGTCGCCGGGACCTGGGCCTTCGGCGCGGCGATGACCCGGGGGGACGTCACGGTCACCGGGGTCAGCCCGGCCTTTCTGGAGGTGGCACTCGACAAGCTGGTCGCCGCCGGTGCGCTGGTGGAGACCCGGGAGGACGCCTTCCGGGTCCGGACGGACGACCGGCCCCGGGCGGTGGACGTGGTGACCCTGCCGTACCCGGGCTTCGCCACCGACCTGCTGCCGATGGCGATCGGGCTCGCCTCGGTCAGCGACGGGGCGTCGCTGATCACCGAGAACATCTTCGACGGGCGGTTCATGTTCGCCAACGAGATGATGCGGCTGGGCGCCGACATCAAGACCGACGGCCACCACGCGGTGGTACGCGGTCGGGAACGGCTCTCCGGCGCGCCGGTCCGCGCCACGGACATCCGGGCCGGAGCCGGTCTGATCATCGCGGGGCTCTGCGCCGACGGGGACACCGAGGTCTCCCACGTGCACCACGTGGACCGGGGCTATCCCGACTTCGTCGCCGACCTGCGGGCGCTCGGCGTACAGGTGGAGCGGGGCCGCGCCCCGGAGGAGCCCACGCTCACCATCTGACCGTCCCCGTCCCCAGCCGCGACGGCCACCCGTCACCGCAACCCGCGTCCACCCACCGCTGCCCGTCCCGGCCGGTCCCCGTCCCGGCCGGAACGCGACCGGTCGGCCTTAACCTTCGCTAAGGAGTCCCCTAGGGTGCTCGGGAGAGCACTCAACACCAGGCGAGGGAGAGAAGCAGATGGCGGGTCGACTCGCGGTCGTCGGGGCCGGGCTGATGGGTTCGGGCATCGCCCAGGTGGCGGCACAGGCGGGCTGGCAGGTGACCCTGCGGGACCTGGACGACGCGGCCACCGCACGCGGTGTCGCCGGCATCCGGAAGTCGCTGGAGAAGTTCGCCGAGAAGGGCCGGATCGAGGCGTCCGAGGTCGAGGCGACGCTGGGCCGGATCACCCCGACCACCGACCTGGAGGCCGCCGCCGACGCGGACATCGTCGTCGAGGCGGTCTTCGAGCGGCTGGAGGTCAAGCACGAGGTGTTCCGGGCGCTGGACAAGATCTGCAAGGCGGACGCGGTGCTGGCGACCAACACCTCGGCCATTCCGGTCACCCAGATCGCCGCGGTCACCGGGCGGCCCGAGTCGGTCGTCGGCACGCACTTCTTCTCGCCGGTGCCGATGATGAAGCTCTGCGAGCTGGTCCGGGGCTACAAGACCAGCGACGAGACGCTGGCGACCGTGCGGGCCTTCGCCGAGGAGATCGGCAAGACCGTGGTGGTGGTCAACCGGGACATCGCTGGCTTCGTCACCACCCGGCTGATCGCCGCGCTGGTGGTCGAGGCGGTCAAGCTGGTCGAGTCCGGCGTGGTGTCGGCGGAGGACCTGGACACCGCCTGCCGGCTGGGCTTCGGGCACGCCATGGGTCCGCTGGCCACCACCGACCTGACCGGCGTGGACGTGCTGATGCACGCGACGAAGAACATCTACACCGACACCGCCGACGAGAAGTTCTTCCCGCCGGAGCTGCTCCAGCGCATGGTCACCGCCGGTGACCTCGGCCGCAAGAGCGGCAAGGGCTTCTACACGTACTGAGGTCGCCGCGGGCGGCTTGAGTGGTAGCAGGGGTCCCCTCCTCATCAAAATGCGGTAGGAGGGGACCCCTGCAACCACCTCAGCCCGACCGTCAGCCGTCGCGGCGGGTGGTCCAGCGGAAGGTGCCCAGGCAGAGCAGCAGCCCGATCACGCACCACGCGGCGAGGACCAGGGCGACCCGGTCCAGTTCGAAGGAGCCGCCCGGCTCCCGGGCGCCGAAACCGTCGGGCAGGAAGACCGCGCGTAGCCCCTGGCACATCCACTTCAGCGGGAACAGCGCGGCCACCTGCTGCATCCAGCCTGGCAGGTTGGTGAAGACGAAGAAGACCCCGGAGATGAACTGGAGCACCAGGGCCACCGGCGTCACCACCGCCGAGCCGCTGCGCGCCGTACGGGCCAGCGACGAGATGGCGATGCCGCACAGGGTGCAGGCGGTCACCCCGAGCACCGAGACCCAGCCGAAGGTGAGCCACTTCCCGGCGGTGGCCGGCAGCTTCAGGTCGAACAGCGCCACCGAGACAGCGAGCAGCAGGGCGGTCTCGGCGACGCCGATCACCACCACCATGATCACCTTGCCGGCGAAGTAGACCCACTTCGGCATCGGGGTGCCCCGGTAGCGCTTCAACACCCCCCGGTCCCGCTCGATCGGGATCCAGATGCCGAGATTCTGGAAGCTCACCGTCATCAGCCCGGCCGCGATCATGCCGGTCACGAAGTACTGCGTGTAGCTGACCCCGGGGGCGATCTCGTCGTTGAAGATCGCCGCGAAGATCAGGACCATGACGACCGGGAAGCCCATCGTGAACACGACGGACTCCCGGCTGCGCAGGAACTGGGTGATCTCCAGCCGCCCCTGACGCAGGCCGAGGGCGACTGGCCCCGCGCGCCGGGTCCGGGTCGCGTCGGCGGCGGTCGGGGCCGGCTTCGTCGTCGTGGTCATCGCTGTCCGATCATGCGCAGGTAGACGTCTTCCAGGGTCGGCCGGGTCACGGTGAGGCCGGGCACCTCGCCGCCGTACCGCGCGGCCAGTTCGGCCACCAGCGCCGTCGGCGTCGCGCTCTCCGCGCTCTGCGCCACCCCGTCCGGCGTACGCCAGGAGACCGTCGCCAGGGCCTCCTGCCGGTTGCCCAGCTGGCCCGGCGTGGCCACCTCGACCACCCGGCCGGCGGCGATCACCCCGACCCGGTCGGCGAGTGCCTCCGCCTCGTCCAGATAGTGGGTGGTCAGGAGGATGGTGGTGCCGGCGGCGTTCAGGTCCCGGATCAGCTCCCAGAACTCGCGCCGGGCCTCCGGGTCGAAGCCGGTGGTCGGCTCGTCGAGGAAGAGCAGCTCGGGACGGCCGACGATGCCGAGCGCCACGTCGAGGCGGCGCTTCTGCCCGCCGGAGAGGGTGTGCGTACGGGCCTTCGCCTTGCCGGTCAGCCCGACCCGCTCGATGATCTTGGCCGGGTCGTCGGCGTCCGGATAGAACGCGGCGAAGTGCCCGACCACCTCGGCGACGGTCAGCTCGTCGAACTCCCCGGTGCCCTGGAGCACGATGCCGATCCGGGCCCGCCAGTCGGGGGTCGGGTGCGCGGGGTCGGCGCCGAGCACGCTCACCTCGCCCGCGTCCCGCTGCCGGTAGCCCTCCAGGATCTCGACGGTGGTGGTCTTGCCCGCCCCGTTCGGGCCGAGCAGCGCGAACACCTCACCGCGCCGGACGGCCAAGTCCACGCCGGCCACCGCGACGTTGTCGCCGTACGCCTTGCGCAGCCCCCGTACCGAGATCGCCAGCTCGTCATCCATGCCGTCAAGTGTGCGACCCGCGTTGCGTAGCGCGGCCGCCGGGGCCAGATCACTCCGCGCCGTTTCGGGCATGGTGTCCGGCACATCGCCAGGCCACCGCCCTGTGTGGTTTGTCACCGACTTCGGTGACTCGCCGGTAACTTAGACTCCCGCCTATGGACGAGAAGGCCCCTCCGGACTCCCTTCCGGGCACCCCTTCCCGCCGGCTGCCGGAGCGCGACCGCCCCTGGGTGATGCGCACCTACGCCGGGCACTCCTCGGCCGCCGCCACCAACGCGCTCTTCCGGCGCAACCTGGCCAAGGGGCAGACCGGCCTGTCGGTCGCCTTCGACCTGCCCACCCAGACCGGGTACGACCCCGACCACGAACTCGCCACCGGTGAGGTCGGCCGGGTCGGCGTCCCGGTCGCCCATCTCGGCGACCTGCGGGCCCTCTTCGAGGGCATCCCGCTCGCCGACACGAACACCTCGATGACGATCAACGCCCCGGCGATGTGGCTGCTCGCCCTCTACGGCACAGTCGCCACCGAGCAGGGCGCCGACCTGGCCACCTGCGTCGGCACCACCCAGAACGACATCGTCAAGGAGTACCTCTCCCGGGGGACGTACATCTTCCCGCCGGCCGCCTCGCTGCGGCTGACCGCCGACGTCGTGGCGTACGCGCTGCGCGAGATGCCGCGCTGGAACCCGGTGAACATCTGCTCGTACCACCTCCAGGAGGCCGGGGCGACGCCGGTGCAGGAGGTCGGCTTCGCCCTCGCCACCGCGGTCGCCGTGCTCGACGCGGTCCGCGACTCCGGGCAGGTGCCGGCCGACCGGATGGGCGATCTGGTGGGACGGGTCTCCTTCTTCGTCAACGCCGGGGTGCGCTTCGTCGAGGAGATGGCGAAGATGCGGGCCTTCGGCCGGCTCTGGGACGAGATCACCCGGGAGCGGTACGGCGTCACCGACCCGAAGCAGCGCCGCTTCCGGTACGGCGTCCAGGTCAACTCGCTGGGGTTGACCGAGGCGCAGCCGGAGAACAACGTCCAGCGCATCGTGCTGGAGATGCTCGGCGTCACCCTCTCCCGGGACGCACGGGCCCGCGCGGTGCAGCTCCCCGCCTGGAACGAGGCGCTCGGCCTGCCCCGGCCGTGGGACCAGCAGTGGTCGTTGCGCATGCAGCAGGTGCTCGCCCACGAGTCGGACCTGCTGGATTACCCGGACCTCTTCGACGGCTCGCACGTGGTCACCGCGCTGGTCGACGGCATCGTCGCCGGAGCCCGGGAGGAGCTGGCGACGGTGCTGGGGATGGGGGGCGTGGTCGCCGCCGTCGAGACCGGCTACCTGAAGAGCGCCCTGGTCGCCTCCCTGGCCGAACGGCGCCGCCGGATGGAGTCCGGCGCGGACGTCGTGGTCGGCGTCAACCGGTTCACCGAGACCGAACCCTCCCCGCTGACCGAGGCCGGCGCGAACGCGGTCGAGACGGTGGACCCGGCCGCCGAGGCGGTCGCCGTGGCCCGCGTACGCGAGTGGCGGGCGGCTCGGGACACGGCGGCGGTGGACGCCGCCCTCGCCCGGCTGCGCGCGGACGCCGCGACCACGGCGAACCTGGTGCCGGCCACGTACGAGTGCGTGCGGGCCGGGGTGACCACGGGGGAGTGGGCCGGCGCCCTGCGGGAGGTCTTCGGCGAGTACCGCGCGCCCACCGGGCTCTCCGGAGCTGCCGGGGTCGGCGGCGACGCCACCCTGACCGAGGTCCGCGAGCGGGTCGCGACGACCGCGCGGGAGCTGGGCAGCGGCCGGTTGCGGCTGCTGGTCGGCAAGCCCGGCCTGGACGGTCACTCCAACGGCGCGGAGCAGATCGCGGTACGCGCCCGCGACGCCGGCTTCGAGGTGGTCTACCAGGGCATCCGGCTGACCGCCGGGCAGATCGTGGCCGCTGCCGTCGAGGAGGACGTGGACCTGGTCGGGCTCTCGGTCCTCTCCGGCTCGCACCTGGCCGCCGTGCCGGCGGTGCTGGCCGGGCTGCGCGCCGCCGGTCGCCCAGACCTGCCGGTGGTGGTCGGCGGGATCGTCCCGCCCGCCGACGCGGAGCACCTGCGGGCCGCCGGAGTGGCCCGGGTCTTCACCCCGAAGGACTTCGCGCTGACCGGCATCGTCGACGAACTGGTCACGGTGATCCGGGCGGCGAACGGCCTGCCCACGTCCCGTCCCGTCGGCCAGCCCGGGCGCGGCCGGGGCGGCGGGCTGGTTCAGGCCGGCGCGTAGGTCAGGCAGTCGGCGCTGGCCTCGCCCACCCGGATGGCCGGGGCGTGGCACTCCAGTTCGGCGTTGTGTTGGCAGTCCGCCCGCTGACACGCGCCGACCTGGGCGACGAGCATCTCGATGCCGCCCCGTACTGGCATCTCCACGAAGGTGTGGCAGCGGGCGTGGTCGCTGCTGCCGACCGTGATGGCGAAGGCCCGACAGCCGTTCTCGTTGTACGAGCACCGGGTGACGGTGCACTCCTCGACGGGGGGCATCTGGACGGCGCTGGTCATCGTGGCCTCCTCTGGTCGTTATGAACGGATTTTACGTCTTTGTTCCTTCCGTTCAGGAGGATTTGGCGGGAAGTCAGTCCCCGAGGACCTCGGAGAGCGGAGCCGGTGTCAGATTGCGCTCGGCCAGCCCGGCGAGGATGTGCGGCAACGCCTCGTCGGTCATCGCGGCGTTCGCCTCGGTGACGTGCATGATGATCACCGAACCGGGCTTCACCTGGCTGAGTACGGCCCGGACGATCGGCCGCCAGGCGGTGGCGAACGGATCCCCGCTCACCACGTCCCCGTCGACCACGGTCGTGCCCAGCGGCGCGAGCGCGGCGAGCGCCGGGCCGTCGTGGCAGAGTCCGGGAAAGCGGAAGTACCGGGTCTGCCGACCGCCGTACGCCTCCACCAGTTCGAACGTGCGCGCCACGTCTGTGGTCATCTGGGCGGCGGGGATCCGGGGCAGCTGGTAGCAGTCCGACGTGAAGGCCAGGTGTCCGTAGGTGTGGTTGGCCAGTTCGAAGCGTGGGTTCCCGGCCAGCCGCCGGGTCACCTCCGGATACCGCTCCACCCACTTGCCGGTGAGGAAGAAGGTGGCCGGCACCTCCTCCCGCTCCAGCAGCTCGATGATCCGCATGTTCGCGTACGACCGCACCCGTCCGGTCCGTAACTGGTGCAGCATCCCGTCCGTCATGTCCGCGTCGAAGGTGAGCGCGACCTTGTTGCCGGTGCGGGGGCCGTGGTCGACGACCGGCGGTCGGGTCCCGGGCCGCGTCGCACCGGGGATCCGTCCCGGGGTTCCGGTCGAACCTTCCGGCTGAGCCGGGGCGTCCGGGGTCGGCCGGGAGGCGGGGTCGTCACTCGGCTCGGGTGTGGCCGGTGCCCGGGTGACCCAGGCGCCCGTCTCGGTGAGCCGCTGCCCACCGTCCCAGCTCAGGATGGCGACACCGACCCCGGCGACCAGGGCGGTGGCGAGCAGGAGGACGTGGAACTTCTTCAGGAACACCGGAAGATGATCGCAGTCTCGGCCCCGCCCGCCCGTCGGCCAGGTGGCCAGGAATCATGGCCGGCGCCGCCGACGCTCGGCGCGGCGGCGCAGGAACCAGAAGACGAAGGCGAGCAGCCCGACCAGGAAGACCAGCACCAGCACCGGCAGCAGGATCGCCACGACGGACATCACCACACTGGTGGCGTCCTCGGCGGTGCTCGCGACCGGCGCGCCGACGCCCGCCGTGGTGGCGTTGACGACGGGTCGGGCCGCCGACTTCAGCAGGTGCACCCCGAACGCGATCAGCACGCCCACCACCACGGGCACCCAGTCACTGGAGGCGAAGAACTGCCCGGGGTCGCTGACGGTGACCGTCTCCGAGCTGGAGCCGGCCCCGAAGGCGAGCCCACCGGCGGTCGGCCGGACCACCGTCTGGACGATGTCGTTGACGTGGTCGACCACCGGCACCTTGTCCGCGACCACCTCCACGGCCAACAGGACGGCCAGGATCGCCATGACCCACCCGTCGTCGAGCCACTGCCAGCCGGCGGGCAGGGTGATCACGTCGGTGTATCGCGCCAGCACTCCCATGGTGAGCAGCGGGATGTAGGCGTTCAGACCGGCGGAGGCAGCCAGACCGGTTCCGGTGAGGACTTCGAACACCCGTCCAGGATGGCACCGGCGCGCCAGCGGTGCTCGGTGGCGACGGCCGACCGCTCCGCTACCCTCGTCGGGTGCGTCTGGTGATTGCGAAGTGCTCCGTGGACTACGTCGGACGGCTCTCGGCCCACCTGCCTTTGGCCACCCGGTTACTGATGGTGAAGGCGGACGGGTCGGTGTCGATCCACGCCGACGACCGGGCGTACAAGCCGTTGAACTGGATGAGCCCGCCGTGCCGGCTGGAGGAGGCCCCCGGCGTGTGGCGGGTGGTCAACAAGGCGGGCGAGGAACTGCGGATCACCCTGGAGGAGATCTTCCAGGACACCTCGTACGAGTTGGGCGTCGACCCGGGGCTGCGCAAGGACGGGGTCGAGGCGCACCTCCAGGAGCTGCTCGCCGCCAGCCCGGAGACCCTCGGTGAGGGGTACACCCTGGTCCGGCGCGAGTACATGACCGCGATCGGCCCGGTCGACCTGCTCTGCCGGGACGCCGACCAGGGCGCGGTCGCGGTCGAGGTGAAGCGACGCGGCGAGATCGACGGCGTCGAGCAGCTCACCCGGTACCTGGAACTGCTCAACCGGGACCCGCTGCTCGCCCCGGTGGCCGGCGTCTTCGCCGCCCAGGAGATCAAGCCCCAGGCGCGGGTGCTCGCCACCGACCGGGGCATCCGCTGCGTGGTCGTCGACTACGACAAGCTGCGCGGCATCGAACGCAACGACCTGACCCTCTTCTGACGTACCGCGTCGGGGGCCGGCGGCGGCTGGCCCTCAGCGGCCGTACATCATCTTGGCGGCCTTGACTATGCGGGCGATGTCCCGTGGGGTCCGCTCGAAGGTCGCCGCGGGCAGCAGCGAGGGGCCGCGCCGCCGGGTGATCGACTTCGCCCGGCCGAACTCGCGCAGGCCGTCCTCGCCGTGGATCCGGCCGAAGCCGGACTCGCCCACGCCGCCGAAGGGGAGGGTGGACATGCCGGCGAAGGAGAGCACCGAGTTCACCGAGGTCATCCCGGAGCGCATCCGCCGCGCGACCGCGACCGCCCGCCGCCGGCCGAAGACCGCAGCTCCCAGGCCGTACGGGACGGCGTTGACGCGGGCCACCGCCTCGTCCATGTCGCGGACCCGGTTGACGGTGAGCGTCGGGCCGAAGGTCTCCTCCCGTACGGCGGCCGAGTCCTCCGGCACGTCGACCAGCACGGTCGGGTGGACGAAGGGCGGCTGGACCGCGTCCGCCCCGCCGAGCACGGCCCGGCCGCCCCGGGCGAGCGCGTCGTCGATGTGGCGGCGGATGACGTCGATCTGGGCGGGCATGGTGATCGGACCGATGTCCGCGTCGTCGGCGCCGACGGTCAACCGGCCGGCGCGCTCCACCACCTTCGCCACGAAGCTGTCGAAGACCGGCTCGACCGCGTACACCCGCTCGATGCCGATGCAGGTCTGACCCGCGTTGGTCAGCGCGCCCCAGACGCACGCCTCGGCGGCCGCGTCCAGGTCGGCGTCGCCGTCGACGATCATTGCGTCCTTGCCGCCGGCCTCGATCAGTACCGGGGTCAGCGACTCGGCGCAGGCCGCCATCACCTTCTTGCCGGTGGCGGCGGAGCCGGTGAAGGCCAGCTTGTCCACACCGGACCGGCAGAGCGCCGCGCCCACGTCGCCGAGCCCGTGTACGGCGGTGAACACCGGCTGCTCGCCGACGACCTCGGCGAAGCTGTCGACCAGCCACTGCCCGACCAGGGGGGTGTACTCGCTGGGCTTCAGCACCACCGCGTTCCCGGCTGCCAGGGCGTACGCGACGGAGCCGATTGGGGTGTAGACGGGGTAGTTCCACGGGCCGATCACCCCGACCACGCCGTACGGCTGGTATTCGAGGTGGGCGGAGAACTCGGCGAGGATCAGGCGGGACCGGACCCGGCGTGGCCCGAGCACCCGGGCGGCGTTGCGGGCGGCCCAGTCGACGTGCTCGACGGCGGTGACCACCTCGACGACGGCGTCGGCGATCGGCTTGCCGCCCTCGGCGTGCATCAGCTCCGCGAGTTGCTCGATCCGCTGGGCCAGCAGTGTCCGCCAGCGCAGCAGCCGGGCACGGCGGCCGGTGAAGCCGAGCCCCGCCCACCAGGCACCCGCTACCCGGGCCCGGTCCACCGCCTGGCGGACGTCCTCCGGAGTGGCCAGTGGGAGGCGGCCCACCTCGACACCGGTCGCGGGACTGGTCGAGACGAGTCGGCCGTCGCCGACGACCGGCGTCCCCGGGGCGTTCGCAACCGTCATGGCCGAAGTCTAGACCGGAGCCAGACCCGTCGATAGGGTCACGTCGCGGAGCGCTGCCGCCACACACGGTTCCGTTCGCCTCCGGTGCGGACGCGCCCCCGGCCGTCGACCTCCCGGGGTTCCGGTGCGCGGTGCCGTCCCCGGGGCGGTCGGCCGGTGGCCGGGTGGCGGACGTTCCGGCCGAATTGGTGAACGCGTGGTGGCCGTCCGTGGTCGGCGAGGTGTCCGGCCGGTGGTGCGATCGGCGGCCGTCCGGTGGCAGGCTGGGCCATTGGGCGTACCCGTGGGTGAAGGGCGGACTGTCCATGGAGGAGCACCCGGAGCTGGTGCCGGTGTTGACGGTGGCTGGTGGGCCGATGCGGGGAGCCCGGTTCCGGCTCCGGCCCGGTCCGCTGGTGATCGGTCGCGCGCCGACCGTGGACATCGTCGTCGACGACGCGCACCTGAGCCGGCGGCACGCCGTCATCCGGCTGGCGGGCGCTCTGGTGCTCCTGAACGACCTCGGCTCGACGAACGGCACCTGGCTCAACGACCGCCGCATCGGCGGCGTGGAACCGCTCACCGACGGCGACGTCGTTCGGCTCGGCCGGACGGAACTGCGCTTCTTCGATCCCGGGGTGGCCATGACCGACCCGGTGGGGCTGACCTTCGGCGTGATGCGCCGGCACCAGCGCCCGACCCTGCCGCTGCCGGTCGCCAACCCGCCGGCCCAGACGCTGCCGGTCGCCGCCCCGCCGTCCCTGCCGTTGCCGGCCGCCGGGCCGCCGGCCCTGTCCGCAGCGGCACCCGAGGTGGCCGAGCGGAACCGGTGACATCGCGCACCGTGTGTCGGTCACCTGACGCCACGTGGCAGACTCGCGCGCAGAACCTTAGCGACCGTTCATGTGGCGGTCCGGAAGCGACGGGAGGCCGGTCGTGGCGCGCGAGTTCACCAGCGTGGGCGTTGTCGGACTGGGCACCATGGGTGCCGGAATCGTCGAGGTGTTCGCCCGCAACGGCGTCGACGTCGTGGCGGTGGAGATCTCCGAGGAGGCGCTGGAGCGCGGCCGCGCGACGCTGACCCGGTCGACCGATCGGGCGGTGGCCCGGGGCAGGCTCACCCCCGCCGACCGGGACGCCCTGCTGGGCCGGGTGCGCTTCGCCGTCGGACTGGCCGCCCTGGACGCGGTGGACCTGGTGATCGAGGCCGTCCCCGAACGACTCGACCTGAAGCGGCGACTCTTCGCCGAACTCGACCGGATCTGCCGGCCGGAGGCCATCCTCGCCACCAACACCTCCTCGCTGAGCGTCACCGAGATCGCCGTCGCCACCGAGCGCCCGCAGCGGGTGGTCGGCGTCCACTTCTTCAACCCGGCACCGGTGATGAAGCTGGTCGAGGTGATCCGGACGGTGGTCACCGCCCCCGAGGTGGTGGCCGACGTCGAGGCGTTCTGCCGCCGGCTGGGCAAGGTTGGCGTCACCATCGGTGACCGGGCCGGCTTCATCGCCAACTTCCTGCTCTTCGGCTACCTCAACCAGGCCATCGGGATGCTCGAGGCGCAGTACGCCAGCCGGGAGGACATCGACGCAGCGATGAAGCTCGGCGGCGGCCTGCCGATGGGTCCGCTGACGCTGCTGGACCTGATCGGCCTAGACGTCGCGTACGAGATCCTCGACACGGTGTACCGGCGGGGCGGTCGGGACCGGCGGCACGCGCCCGCGCCGCTGCTCCGGCAGATGGTCACCGCGGGGCTGCTTGGCCGGAAGTCCGGCCGGGGCTTCTACACCTACGAGCGGCCGGGCTCGCCGGTGGTCGTACCGGACGACCGGACGCCGGTGGCGACGGAGACCGCGCCCGCCGACGGCGCGCGGGCGGTCGCCAAGATCGGTGTGGTCGGTGGCGGCCCGACGGCCACCGGGATCGTCGAGGCCCTCGCCCACGCCGGCTACGACGTGGTGTCGGTGACCCGGGGCGAGGAGCGTCCGGTCCGGGCGGCGCTCACGCCCGCGCTGGACGAGGGCGTGGCCGGGGGCCGGTCCACCGAGGCCGACCGGGACGCCGCGCTCGCCCGGATCACCTGGTCGACGACGCTCGACCACCTCGCCGACGTCGACCTGGTGATCGAGGCGGTGGCCGAGGAGGTCGGCGCCAAGAAGGCCCTCCTCGCCAGCCTCGACGAGATCTGCAAGCCGGGCGTGGTGCTGGCCACCACCACCGCCACGCTGTCGGTGATCGAGCTGGCGACGGCCACCCAGCGCCCTGCCGACGTGGTCGGGCTGCACTTCTTCGACCCGGTCCCGATGGTGCCGCTGGTGGAGATCGTCCGGACCATCCGCACCTCGGCGGAGGCGCTGGCGACCGCCCGCGCGGTCGTCGAGCGGCTCGGCGGGACCGGCGTGGTCTGCGGCGACCGGGCCGGGTTCATCGTCAACGCGCTGCTCTTCCCGTACCTGAACGACGCGGTGCGGATGCTGGAGGCGAACTACTCCACCGTCGACGACGTCGACCACGCGATGAAGCTGGGCTGCGGCTACCCGACGGGTCCCTTCGAACTGCTGGACACGGTCGGCCTGGACGTCGCCCTGGACACCCAGCGGGCGCTCTACCGGGAGCTGCGGGAGCCCGGCCTGGCGCCCGCGCCGCTGCTGGAACACCTAGTCACCGCCGGCTACCTGGGCCGCGAAAGCGGTCGCGGGTTCCGCGACCACACCCAGCGCTGACCGCACCGGGCACGGCCGTCGCGGCAGCGCGGTGGCCGGACCCGGCCGTGGTGCTGGGGGTCGGCGCACGCCCGTACGCTGGACGGCGTGAGCCCGCGTCGCAACCGCCCCCGCCGTGACGACACCGCCCACCTGGACTCCGACCGGGCCCGTCACGGTGTCCCCAGCGTGGAGCAGTGGCGGGACGGCGAGTGGCAGGTACGCGGCATCAGCGGCGGCGCGTCGACCAAGACGTACCGCTGCCCCGGGTGTGACCAGGAGATCCGCCCGGGGGTGGCGCACCTGGTGGCCTGGCCGGCGGACGGGCGGGGCGACCTCACCGACCGCCGGCACTGGCACAGCGGGTGCTGGCGGGCCCGGGACCGGCGCGGGCCGGTGGTCCAGCGCGGACGCGGCGCCCCGCGCCACGGTTGAGCGATCTCGGTCACCCGGTGGCCCCTCGCCCGACGCGCGGACCGCTCAGGCGGGAGACTGGACGGGTGAGCACCCCGATCCGTGCCTCCTCGATCCTGCCGGGGCACCGCGAGGACATCGAACTGCACACCGCGGACGGCCTGACCCTCGTCGGCGAGCTGGCCCGACCGCTCGACCGCGCGCCGGTGGCCACCCTGGTCTGCCTGCATCCGCTGCCCACCCACGGCGGGATGATGGACAGCCACGTCCTCCGCAAGGCCGCCTGGCGGCTGCCGGCCCTGGCCGACCTGGCCGTGCTCCGGTTCAACACGCGGGGCACCAGCAGCGTCCGGGGCAGCAGCGAGGGCGAGTTCGACAACGCGGTCGGCGAGCGGTACGACGTGGCCGCCGCGATCGAGTACGCCGAGTTCGCCGAGCTGCCGAACGTCTGGCTGCTCGGCTGGTCCTTCGGTACTGACCTGACCCTGAAGTACGGCTGCGACCCGGCGGTCACCGGTGCCATCCTGCTCTCCCCGCCACTGCGCTTCTCCACCCCGGAGGACCTGGCCGTCTGGGCCGCCAACGGCAAGCCGTTGGTCGCGCTGGTGCCCGAGTTCGACGACTACCTCCGCCCGGACGAGGCCCGGCAGCGGTTCGCGGCGGTGCCGCAGGCCGAGGTGGTGGGGGTGCCCGGGGCGAAGCACCTCTGGGTGGGGGACGCCGAGACCGTCCTCGACGAGGTGGTCCGTCGGGTGAACCCGGCGGTGCCGGTGCCGCTGCCCACCACCTGGGACGGCCCGATGGAGACCGGTGACGCCAGCACATACGCCGATCGGACGGTGGCCTCGTTCGCCGACCGGCCGGTCCCCGGCCCGCCCGCGAACTGACCCAACTCCTGAGCTGAAGCCGGCCGGTGTCGCTGGCCGCCGATCCCTGAGCTGCCCCAACCCCTGAGCGGACCCGGGCCCGCGACCGGTCGGGTGCCGGGCCGACCCCGCGCCGGACCGCCACCCGGCCCGGGGGTCAGCGGCCCAGGGCGTCGATCGTCAGCCGGGTGGCCTCGGCGATCAGGGCGTCGTCGGGTTTCGCGTCCCGGACGTCCCGGCTGGAGAGCACGGCCATCACCACCGGGGCGCCCTCGGGCGGCCAGAGCACCGCGATGTCGTTCCGGGTGCCGAAGCCGGCCGTGCCGGTCTTGTCGCCGACCGTCCAGCCGGCCGGCACGCCGGCCCGGACCAGCTTGTGGCCGGTGGTGTTGCGGCGCAGCCAGTCGGTGAGCAGCGCGCGGTCCTCGGCGCTCAGCGCGTCGCCCAGCACGTACGCGTGCAGGTTGGTGGCGAGCGCCCGGGGCGTGCTGGTGTCCCGGTCGTCGCCCGGGGCGGTCCGGTTGAGGGCGGGCTCGGTACGCGCCGGCCTGGTCGTCCGGTCGCCGAGTGCCCGCAGGTGTCCGGCGAACCCGGGCGGTCCGCCGAGTTCGGCCAGCACCAGGTTGGCCGCGGTGTTGTCGCTGTACCGCACCGCCGCGTCGGCGAGGTCGCGCAGCGGCATGCCGGTGGTGACGTGCCGCTCGGTGACCGGGGAGTGCGGCACCAGGTCGTCCCGGGTGTAGCGGACGACCCGGCCGAGTTCCGCGGTGCTGGTCGCGTCCAGCAGGGCGGCGGCGGCCAGCGCCTTGAACGTGGAGGCGTAGGCGAAGCGCTCGTCGGGGCGGTGGACGACGGTGACGCCGGAACCGGTGTCGACCGCGTAGACGCCGAGCCGTGCCCCGAACCGTGCCTCCAGCGCACCGAACCCCGGGTCCACGGCCGGTGTCGACCCGGTGGTGCTGGTCGGTACCGGAGCGATGGCGTTGGTCGGTGCCGGAGCAGGGGAGGCGGGTACCCCCGTGCCGCAGGCGACCAACCCGAGGAGCCCGGCGGCGGTGGCACCCGCCACCGCCAGCCGAACGCGTTTCGTCGGATTCATGCCAGGAGTATCGGTTACTCCGACTCGACCGTTACCTTCGTCGGCTTCGCGCTGCGCTCGTCGGTGGTCGGCTTGGTCGGTCGCTTCCCGCCCTCACCGGTGCTGGTGATCTTCGTCGGGGTGGCACCGCGGCCTCCCTCACCGGGAACCGCCGCCACCGTCGGCTCACCGTCGACCCCCGAGCTGGCGGCCCCGCCGTCCAGGGTGGTCACCGGTTCGGCCACCGGCCGGGCCTTCGGCTTGCCGGCGTCGCCGTCGGCGGCGACCTCGGCGATCCGGCGGGCCTCCGCCTGCGCCCGGGCCGCCGACTCGCCGGCCTGCCGGACCGAGGTGTCCGTCTCGGCCAGCCGGGACCGCTCGCCGCCGAGCTGCTGACGGATCTCCTCCAGGGCCTGCTGGAGGTCGTCGGACTCCTGCCGGGACTGCCAGGTCTCCTGCCGCAGGTCGGCCAGCTCCTGCTGGGCCTGGGCGATCTCCAGCATCACCTGGGCCAACTGCTGCCGGCCGGCGGCGACCTCCTGCTGGGTGGCGGCCAGGTGCTGCTGGGTCGTCGCCAGGTGCTGCTGGGTGGTGGCCGCGTACTCCTCGAACTGCCGGCGGGACGTCACCATGTGCTCGTCGGCCTTGCGCCGCTTCGTGACGGCCTCCGCCTCGGCCTCGCGGAGCACCTGCTCGGCCCGCTCCTCGGCCTCACGGCGCAGCGTCGCCACCTCCTGCTCGGTGTCCCGGCGCAGCGTCGTGACCTCCTGTTCGGCGGTCTGCCGCAGGGCCGCCGCAGCCTGTTCGGCCTCCTGCCGGATCCCGGCCGCCCCCTGCTCGATCTCGTCGCGGCGGGCGGTGTACTCCCGCTCCAGCTCCTCGCGGCGGGTCGTGAACTCCCGGTCGGCGGTCTCCCGGCGCTGGGTCAGCTCCCGCTCGGCCGTCTCCCGCTGCGCCTTGAGCTCCTTCTCCACCCCGGCCCGCCAGGTGCCCAGTTCCTGCTGGGTCTGCGCGCGGGCCTGCTGGACGTACGCCTCGGTTTCGGTGCGCATCCGCTGCACGTACGCCTCGGTCTCGGCCCGGTTGCGCTTGGCCGTCTCGGCCGTCTGCTTGGTGAGCTGGTCCGCTTCCTGCTGGGCCTTGGCCCGGGTGGCCTGCGCCGCCTCGGCGGCCTGGTCGGTGAGTTTCTTGGCCTCCTGCTGGGCCTTGGCGTGCGTCGCCCGGCCGGCCTCGGTGGCCTGGTCGGTCAGGCGCTTGGCGTCCTGCTGCGCCTTCAGATGCACCTCTTTGGCCGCGTCGCGGAGCTGGGTGGCCTCCTGCTGGGCCTTGGCGTGCGCCTCCCGGGCCGCCTCGCGCAGCTTCGTCGCCTCCTGCTGAGCCCGGTTGTGGATCTCCTTGGCGGCGTCGCGGAGCTGGGTGGCCTCCTGCTGGGCCTTGGTCAGCGCGGTCTGCGCGGCCTCCCGGATCCGGGCCGCCTCCTCCCGGGCGGCGGTGACCGTCGCCTCCGCCTCGGCCCGTCGGGCCTTGCTGTGCTGCTCCTCCTCGGCCCGCCGGACGGTCAGCGCGAGTTCGAAGTCCTTCAGGGCCTTCGCGGCCTGCTCACGGGCTTCCTCGATGATGTGCTCGGCCGCCGTGCGCCGCGCCTCGATCTCTTCGCTGGCCGAGGCGAGGATGTCGTCGGCCTGTTCCTCGGCGAGGGTGAGGATCTGCTCCACCCGGGGCCCCAGATGCCGGAACGACGCCCGGTCCACCACGGCGTTCTGCTTACGCACCTGCGCCAGGTCGCGCTGGAGCACCTCCACCTGGCCCGCGAGCTTGTGGATGTGTGTGTACGCCTGTTCCCGTTCGGCTGTCAGCGCCGCGATCTCGTGCTCGGCACGAGCCACGTACCGGTCGACCTGTCGTTTCTCGTACCCCCGCAGGGCGGACTCGAAGCTGGGCTCCGTGGTCACTTCCCCGCCGAGAGCGAACAGTTCCTCGCCGTGCGACATATCCCCATCCTCACACGGCTTCGGCCCCGGTGCGGCAATACGCACGGCGACGATGGGACCCAGTTCACCCGCGCGGGGGGAGGTGTCGATCGGCTTCGGTGGGCAGCGTACGGCGCGGGGTGCACCCGTTCAAGGTGACACCCCGCGCCGTACGACTCATGCCCCGATCGATGCGCGGGCCGTCAGCTGGACTTCTCCGCGGACACCGGCTCGGCGGCGGCCTCCTCGGCCTTCTTGGGGGCGGGCGTCTCGGCCTTCTGCTGCGGGGGCACGCCCGGCACGATGCCGGCGAGACCGGAGAGCATCTGACCGAGTTGCGCGGTGACCGCGTCCTTCTGGCGGGTGAGGTCGTCGACCTCCCGACGCGCGGCCTGGGTGGTCAGCTCCGCCTCGGTGCGCGCCTCGGTGAGCAGGCGCTGCGCCTCGGCCTTCGCCTCGTTGAGGGTCTTCTCGGCCAGTGACTTGGCCTTGTCGACGGTGTCGGCGGCGGTGCGCTCGGACTCGACCCGGCGGGTCTCGGCGCGCTGCTCGATTTCCTTGGCGCGCTCCTGCGCGGCGCGGGCCCGCTGCTCGGCCTCGCCGACCAGCTTCTGGGTCTGTGCGACCTGCGCGGCGTGCCGCTCGGACTCCTCGCGCTCGGCCTTCTCGCGCCGCTCGGCGAGCTGCAGCTCCAGGGCCTGGAGGTCCTTGTCCCGCTTGTCGCGGGCGTCGGTGAGGAGCTTGGTCGCCTCGGCGCGCTTCTCCTCGGCCTCGCGGGCGGCCTTGGCCCGCTGCTGGGTGATCTCCCGTTCGGCGGTGGCGCGCAGGGTGGCCACCTCACGCTCGACAGTGGACTTCAGCTCGGCGACCTCGTGCGCGGTGACCGTGCGGAGCTGCTTGGTCTCCCGCTCGGCGTCGGCGCGCAGCGTGTCGGCCTCGCGGCGGGCCTGCACCCGGACCTCGGCCGCCTCCCGCTCCGCGGTGGTGCGGACGCCGCCCGCCTCCCGCTCGGCGGTGGCCTTCATCGCCGCCGCCTCGGCCCGCGCCTTGTCGGTGATCTCGCGGGCTTCGAGGCGGGCCGCGGAGAGGATGCCCTCGGACTCGCGCTTGGCCTCGTTGCGGTGGTCGTTGGCCTGCTCCTCGGCGAGCCGCAGGATCTGCTCGACCCGGGTACCGAGGCCGGAGAGGGTCGGCCGGTTGTTCTCCTCGAGCTGCTTGTTGGTCTCGGCGAGCTTCTGCTCCAGCGCCGCGAGCCGCTGCTCAGCCTGGCGGAGCCGACGCTGTGCGTCGTTCATCCGCTGCTCGGCCTCGGCGCGGGCCTGCTCGGACTGGGTCAGCGCGGCGGTCAGCCGTCCGATGAAGTCGTCGACCTGTCCTGTGTTGTATCCGCGCAGGCCAACGGTGAAATCCGGCTGGGAGTTCGCGTTATCGAAGAACGCGAGAGGGGAGGACTGCTGCTGGGGCATTGGCCCATACTCGCAGACGCCCCGGGGTGCTTCGCAAGAGCGGTGCGGAGCTTTTTGTCCTCTTTACCTGGTCACCTCCCACGCGCTCGGTGGCCGGTACCGGACAGGCGATCTTGGCAGCTCCGGGCCGGGGTGTGCGGCGTACCTGGTAGACCGGAAAAGAACCGCCGCCCGCCGGGTCGCCGTTTTTCGGGTCACCGTCGGTATCGATCGATTCGGTGCCGGTCGAGCACCGACGAAAGCCAATGCCGGACACGCAATGACGATCCGGTTCCCCCGGAGGTCCTCGATGGCCGCCACCGGCCGACCGCGTCCGGCGCCGCGCGGCGGAGCCCGGCTCCGGGACCTCGATTCGATCGGTGGCCGGGGCCCCGGCCCGACGCTGAGCGGTGACCGGGGCCCCGGCGGCCACCTCAGGCGGGCTGGACCAGCTCGACGAGGACGCCGCCGGCGTCCTTCGGGTGGACGAAGTTGATCCGGGAGTCGGCGGTGCCCCGGCGCGGGGTGTCGTAAAGCAACCGCAGGCCGCGCTCGCGCAGCGCCGCGCAGGCCGCGTCGATGTCGGTGACGGTGTACGCGACCTGCTGCACCCCCGGCCCGTTGCGGTCCAGGAACTTCGCGATCGTCGACTCCGGAGTGAGCGGGGCGAGCAGTTGCAGGCAGCCACCCTCGGTGGTCGGGCCGACCGCCAGCATCGCCTCGCGGACCCCCTGCTCGGTGTTGGTCTCGGTGTGCACGCAGCGCATGCCGAAGGTTTGCTGGTAGAAGTCGATCGCCTTGTCAAGGTCGGCGACCGCCACACCCACGTGGTCGATTCGGCGGATACCGATGTCTGTGACGTAGTCCGCAGCGGGCTTGTCGGGGGAGATCTCTGCCATGGCGTTAGTCTGACCGAACAGTCGTTAAGGCGTACAGGTTCGGTACCCCCTCGGAGGCAGACATGGCTTCGG
Organism: Micromonospora pallida; assembly: GCF_900090325.1. Classification (NCBI taxonomy): domain Bacteria; kingdom Bacillati; phylum Actinomycetota; class Actinomycetes; order Micromonosporales; family Micromonosporaceae; genus Micromonospora; species Micromonospora pallida. Next base: position 7,249,779 of record NZ_FMHW01000002.1, read on the forward strand.
TGATCGTCAGCGGCGCGCGGACCCCGATGGGGCGCCTGCTGGGCAACCTCAAGGACCTCTCCGCGACGAAGCTCGGCGGAGTAGCGATCAAGGCCGCGTTGGAGCGTGCCGGGGTCGCCCCGGAACAGGTGCAGTACGTGATCATGGGGCAGGTGCTCCAGGCCGGTGCGGGGCAGATGCCGGCCCGGCAGGCGGCGGTCGAGGCGGGCATCCCGATGTCCGTACCGGCGCTGAACATCAACAAGGTCTGCCTCTCCGGGCTGGACGCGATCGCCCTGGCCGACCAGCTCATCCGGGCCGGCGAGTTCGACATCGTGGTGGCCGGCGGCATGGAGTCGATGACCAACGCCCCGCACCTGCTGCTCGGTCAGCGCGGCGGCTACAAGTACGGCGACGTGACGGTGAAGGACCACATGGCGCTGGACGGCCTCACCGACGCCTGGGACTGCTGCGCGATGGGCGAGTCCACCGAGCGGCACGGCGTGAAGCACAACATCACCCGCGAGGAGCAGGACGCCTTCGCCGCGGCCAGCCACCAGAAGGCGGCCGCCGCGCAGAAGAACGGCCACTTCGCCGACGAGATCACCCCGGTGCTGATCCCGCAGCGCAAGGGCGACCCGCTGGTGATCAGCGAGGACGAGGGCATCCGCCCGGACACCACCGTCGAGTCGCTGGCCAAGCTCCGTCCGGCGTTCACCAAGGACGGCACGATCACCGCGGGCAGCGCGTCGCCGATCTCCGACGGGGCCGCCGCCGTGGTGGTGATGAGCAAGGCCAAGGCCAAGGAGCTGGGGCTGACCTGGCTGGCCGAGGTCGGCGCGCACGGCAACGTGGCCGGGCCGGACAACTCCCTGCACTCGCAGCCGTCGAACGCGATCGTGCACGCCCTGAAGAAGGGCGGGTTGAGCATCGAGGATCTCGACCTCATCGAGATCAACGAGGCGTTCGCGGCGGTCGGCATCAAGAGCACCCGCGACCTCGGGGTCGACCCGGCGATCGTCAACCCGAACGGCGGGGCGATCGCGCTCGGCCACCCGATCGGCATGTCCGGCGCCCGACTGGTGCTCACCCTCGCGCTGGAGTTGAAGCGGCGCGGTGGCGGCACCGGGGCGGCGGCGCTCTGCGGTGGCGGCGGGCAGGGCGACGCGCTGATCATCCACGTCCCCGGTGCCGGCGAGAACGCTCAGTGAGCGAGCTGGGCACCGCCGCGCCGTCCATCCGGCGCAGTCGGGACGTACCCCTGCTGGTCGAGCGGGCCCGCGCGGGTGACCCCCGCGCGGTGGCCCGGCTGATCACCCTGGTCGAGTCCGGTGACGAGGTGCTGCCGCAGGTCGCGGCGGCCCTCGCGCCGTACGCCGGGCAGGCCCAGGTGGTCGGGCTGACCGGCTCGCCCGGGGTGGGGAAGTCGACCACCACCAACGAGCTGGTCCGGGCGCTGCGGGCGCGCGGGCACCGGGTCGGGGTACTCGCCGTGGACCCGTCCAGCCCGTTCACCGGCGGGGCGATCCTGGGCGACCGGGTCCGGATGCAGGACCACGCCCTCGACCCCGGCGTCTACATCCGGTCGATGTCCAGCCGGGGGCACCTCGGCGGGCTCTCGGCGGCCACTCCGCAGGCGGTCCGGGTGCTGGAGGGCGCGGGCTGCGACGTGGTGCTGGTGGAGACGGTCGGGGTCGGGCAGGCCGAGGTCGAGGTGGCCTCGCTCGCCGACACCACGCTGGTGCTGCTCGCTCCCGGCATGGGCGACGCGATCCAGGCAGTCAAGGCCGGCATCCTGGAGATCGCCGACGTCTTCGTGGTCAACAAGGCCGACCGGGACGGCGCCGACGCCACCGTCCGCGACATCCAGGGCATGATCGCGCTGGGCGAGCGCGGGCCGGGCGAGTGGCGGCCCCAGGTGGTCCGCTCGATCGCCGCGCGCGGCGAGGGGATCGACGACATCGCCGCCGCCATCGACAAGCACCGGGGCTGGCTGGTCGAGCACGGTGAGCTGCGCCGTCGGCGCGAGGCGCGGGCCGCCGCCGAGATCGAGGCGATCGCGCTCGGCGTGCTCCGCGCCCGGATCGGCTCGCTGCGCGACGGTACGGAGCTGCCGACGCTCGCCGCCCGGGTGGCCGAGGGGGCGCTGGACCCGTACGCCGCGGCGGACGAGTTGCTGGCCCAGCTCGGTAGCTGAAGGTCCACCGTCGCCCCGCCCGGCCTAGTACGCTCGCACCGCCGCACGGCCTGGGGCGGTATGGATGTCTTGGGGGAGAGCATGGCTGACGAGGCGACACAGGAGCTGACCGGGACGCCGGGCGCGGTGGCGGGTGGCACGACGCAGGTCTCCGACGAGGTGGTGGAGAAGATCGCGGTGGCCGCCGCGAAGTCCGTCCCCGGGGTGACCGAGCTGGGTGGTGACGTGGCCCGGTTCTTCAACGCCGTGCTCGACAAGGTCGGTCTGGACCAGGTCGGCGACGCTCGGCGCGGCTGCTCCGCGCACGTCACCAACGGCGCGGCGGTGGTGAACCTGGTGATCGTGATCGACGCCGGTCGGCCGGTGCCTGAGGTGACCAACGGGGTCCGGGCCGCCGTCACCCAGGCGGTCGAGGCGTACGGGCTGCGGGTCGACGAGGTCAACATCCGGGTCGACGACGTGGCCCTGGGCGACCTGGCGACGCCGCCGGCCTGACGTGCCTCCGGGCGGACGGCACGACTGGCCTTAGCGATCGTTCAGGCTGCGCTCTACACTCGACGTGCAGTCGAAGGACCCGAGGAGGAGCCCTGCGCATGAACGCCGACGAGATCGCCGCCGGACGGGCCCGCTGGCAGGCCCGGTACGACGCCGCGCGCAAGCGGGACGCGGACTTCACCACGCTCTCCGGCCTGGAGGTCGAGCCGGTCTACGGCCCGCCGGAGGGAGTCGCCTACCCGGGCTTCGACCGCATCGGCTGGCCGGGGGAGTACCCGTACACCCGGGGGTTGCACCCGACCGGCTACCGGGGACGCGCCTGGACGATCCGGCAGTTCGCCGGCTTCGGCAACGCCCAGCAGACCAACGAGCGCTACAAGATGATCCTCGGCGCGGGTGGCGGCGGCCTCTCCGTGGCCTTCGACATGCCCACCCTGATGGGGCGGGACTCCGACGACCCGCAGTCGCTCGGCGAGGTCGGCCACTGCGGCGTCGCCATCGACAGCGCCGTCGACATGGAGGCGCTCTTCGACGGCATCGACCTGGCCGGGGTCACCACCAGCATGACCATCTCCGGCCCGGCGGTGCCGGTGTTCTGCATGTACCTGGTCGCCGCCGAGCGGCAGGGCGCCGACATCGGCACGCTCGACGGCACGCTCCAGACCGACATCTTCAAGGAGTACATCGCGCAGAAGGAGTGGCTCTTCGACCCCGAGCCGCACCTGCGCCTGATCGGCGACCTGATGGAGTACTGCGCCCGGGACATCCCGCGCTACAAGCCGCTGTCGGTCTCCGGCTACCACATCCGCGAGGCCGGCTCGACCGCCGCGCAGGAGCTGGCGTACACCCTCGCCGACGGCTTCGGCTACGTCGAGCTGGGGCTGTCCCGGGGCTTGGACGTGAACGTCTTCGCCCCCGGGCTGAGCTTCTTCTTCGACTCGCACGTGGATTTCTTCGAGGAGATCGCCAAGTTCCGCGCCGCCCGCCGGATCTGGGCCCGCTGGCTGCGGGACGTCTACGGCGCCACCAGCGAGAAGGCGATGTGGATGCGGTTCCACACGCAGACCGCCGGGGTGTCGCTGACCGCCCAGCAGCCGGTCAACAACGTGGTCCGGACGGCGGTGGAGGCCCTGGCGGCGGTGCTCGGCGGCACCAACTCGCTGCACACCAACGCCCTAGACGAGACCCTCGCGCTGCCCACCGACGAGTCCGCCGAGATCGCCCTGCGTACCCAGCAGGTGCTGATGGAGGAGATCGGCGTGACCAACGTGGCCGACCCGCTCGGCGGCTCCTGGTACGTCGAGGCGCTCACCGACCGGATCGAGGCCGAGGCGGAGGAGATCTTCGCCCGGATCCGCCAGCTCGGCGGGGACGGTCCGCACACCATCGGCCCGATGACCTCCGGCATCCTGCGGGGCATCGAGGACGGCTGGTTCACCGGCCAGATCGCCGAGGCGGCCTTCGTCTACCAGCAGGCGCTGGAGAAGGGCGAGAAGAAGATCGTCGGCGTCAACTGCCACACCGGCACGATCGCCAAGGAGCTGGAGATCCTGCGCATCTCCCACGAGGTGGAGCTGGAGCAGCGCAAGCTGCTCGCCGAGCGCAAGGCCGGCCGGGACAACGACGCGGTCAGGGCCGCCGTCGAGCGGATGGTGGCGGTCAGCCGTACCGACGAGAACATGATCCCGGCGATGCTCGACGCGGTCCGCGCCGAGGCGACGCTCGGCGAGATCTGCGACGCGCTGCGGGCCGAGTGGGGCGTCTACCGGGAGCCGGCGCGGTTCTGATTTCCGCGTGGGCGGTGCGGGTCTCCCACCGGCGTCCCGCACCGCCCACGACCAGCCGTGGAAGTCACATGTGTCGGCACGTCGGCTGAACTGAACCGGGCGTGGCACGTGCGAGACTAGATAACCATGAGCGACCCACGGATCACCTCGTCGATCTTCACCCGCGGCGCGGTCGACCTCAGCGCCCTGCGCCCCTCCACCCCCGCCCGCCCCACCGCCCCCGCCCAGGGCGGCCCGCCCGCCAACGTGCCGGGCGGTGCCACACCGGGTGCCGGGGCCGCGGTGATCGACGTCACCGAGGCGACCTTCCAGTCCGAGGTGCTGGAGCGTTCCCTCAGCACCCCGGTCGTGGTCGACTTCTGGGCCGAGTGGTGCGAACCCTGCAAGCAGCTCTCCCCGGTGCTGGAGAAGCTCGCCATTGAGGGCGGCGGCGCGTGGGTGCTCGCCAAGGTCGACGTCGAGGCCAACCCCCGGCTGGCCCAGATGTTCCGGGTGCAGGGCATTCCGATGGTCTTCGCGGTGGTCGGCGGGCAGCCGATCGACGCCTTCTCCGGCGTGGTGCCGGAGGCACAGCTCCGGCAGTGGATCCAGGCCGTGCTCCAGGCCGGCGGCGTCGCGGTCGAGCCGGCCGGCGACCCCCGCCTCGACGAAGCCGACGACGCGCTGATGACCGGCGACCTCGACGCGGCCGAGGCGGCGTACCGGAAGATCCTGGCCGAGACCCCGGCGGACGGCGCGGCCGAGGCCGGGCTGGCCCAGGTCGGGCTGGTCCGCCGGGTGGGCAACGTCGACCCGGTCGCCGTCTTCGCCGCCGCCGAGGCCGCCCACGACGACGTCGAGGCGCAACTTCTCGCCGCCGACGTCGAGGTGCTCAGCGGACAGGCCGAAGCGGCGTACGCTCGGCTGATCGCCCTGGTCAAGCGGACGGCCGGCGACGACCGGGAGAAGGCCCGCCAGCACCTGGTCTCGCTGTTCACCATCGCCGGCCCGGACGACCCCGCAGTCGGCAAGGCCCGCCGAGCCCTGGCCAGCGCCCTGTTCTGACCACCCCTCACGCCAGCGCGGGCCGGCGATGGCCGGCCCGCCCGACCAGACCGAGGACGGGAGCCCATGATGCGCCGGATCGCCGTCCTCGACGCGCCGACCAACCTCGGCCTGCGCCCACCCACGCTGACCAGCGTGCCGGGCTGCGCCAAGGCCCCGGGGGCGCTGCGTGACCAGGGCCTGCTCGCCCGGCTGCGGGCCCGCGACGCCGGCTGCCTCACCCCACCCCGGTACGACCCGGAGGACTGGCGCCCCGGCGACGGGGTGTGCCACGCCCGGGAGATCGCCGAGTACTCGGTGGCGCTGGCCGGGCGGATCGGGGACATCATCGACCGGGGTGAGTTCCCGGTGGTGCTCGGCGGGGACTGCTCCGTCCTGCTCGGCTCCGCGCTGGCCATGCACCGGCTCGGTGAGGCGGTCGGCGGCCGGATCGGCCTGGTCTTCGTGGACGGTCACTCCGACTTCCGGCACCCCGGCAACGCCTCCTACGTCGGCGCGGCCGCCGGCGAGGACCTCGCCCTGGTGACCGGACGCGGGCAGGCCGACCTGGCCGCCATCGAGGGCCGCCGGCCGTACTTCCGGGACGTCGACGTGGTGGTGCTCGGCATCCGGGCCCAGGACGAGTACCGCCTCGACCTCCAGGCCGCCGGCATCGTCACCCGGCCGGTGCCGGCGCTGCGCGCCGAGGGGGCGGCCCGCACCGCGCAGTGGGCCCACGAGCAACTCGCCGACTGCGCCGGCTACTGGCTGCACGTCGACGTGGACGTGCTCGACCCGGCGGTGATGCCGGCGGTGGACGCCCCCGACCCGGGTGGCATCGCCTTCGCCGAGCTGGAGATCCTGATCGCCGGCCTGGTCGACACCCCGCACTGCCTCGGCGTCGAGCTCACCGTCTTCGACCCCGACTACGACCCGGACGGCTCCTACGCCGCCGAGATCGTCAACACGCTGGTCGCCGGCCTGGCCCCGGTCACCGCCCCGGGCGCGGTCCCGCCCCGGCTGCTCCCGCCGTCCCCGGTCCCCACACCCCGCCCGGCCGTCGCCGCCGTCTTCCCCGAGGCCCTTCTGGAGCGGTCGCTCCCGACCGCCGCAGACCCGTCAACTGCGAGCCGGTCGTCCCCGGATGACGCCGACGACCTCGCCGTGGTGCGCGAGCGGGTAGCGGATGGCCAGCAGCCGGTTCCGTTCGACGAGGTGCTGCGGAACCTGGAGGGGGCATGACCTACGGCGAGGTCTACGGCCGCTGACCGTCGTTGCCAGCCGACGTCCGGGCTTCCGGGTCGTTACCGCTTGACGTCAGACCGCACGGGCCGAGGTGACCGGCGGGTAGGACACACCGTCCGCCGGTCGTGCGGGAGTCGCACCAGACTGGGCCGTCCCGCCCGGCCTCCCTGGCGTGTACGACCACCGCCCGTACCGCGAACTGCACGTCCTCACGCGTGACGTACGGCGGCAGGGGCACATCGTCCGATGGACCGTCGTTCGGCGGCACGGCTTCCTCCTCTGGCGGGTGCGGTGGCTGGCGGTGGCACCGGAGTGGGCGGGGACGCTCGGCACGGCCGCGCGCCCGTACAGTCGGGTCTGCTGCACCGACAGGTGACAGGTGTAGTCACGCGGCCTGACTGGCCGGTGGGTGCAGGGTGGTCTCGAATCCAACGGGGGTCAACCGGGACAGAGACCGTTGTCGTCTGCGGCGGTGGTAGGTCCGTTCGATCCAGGTCACGATCGCGATCCGTAGTTGCTCGCGGGTGGCCCATGAGCGCCGGTTCAGGACGTTGTTCTGCAGGAGGCCGAAGAAGGACTCCATGGCGGCGTTGTCGCCGGCGGCGCCGACGCGCCCCATCGATTCGCGCTGAAGGACCGCGTCGCTAGACGACCGCTGGTGATGTTATGTGGCTGCGGAGGACGGATCCTGCATGGTTCCTGTACCGCTGACCGACCACATCCAGCCACTTGGGCCTCACGATTCCAGTGGGTCGAGGAGCGTGCGGATCAGTGTGGCGCTTTCAGCGTCTCCGGTCTCGATGAAGGCATCCACCGCCTGCTCCCAACAGCTACGTGCCTCGTCGAACCGGCGCACCTGCCCGAGGGCGATGCCAAGGGCGCCCCACGCCTGGCCTTCGCGGTGGCGGTCGCCGAGCCGGTGGTGGATGTCGCGTGCATTGGTGTGGGCGGTGATGGCTTCGTCGAACCGGCCTACCTGTTGCAGGGCGCTGCCGAGGCTGTCCCACACCTGGCCTTCGCCGTGGTGGTCGCCGAGCTGGTGGAGGATGTCGCGTGCGTTGGTATGGGCGGTGATGGCTTCGTCGTACCGGCGCACCTCGGCCAAGGCGATGCCGAGGTTGCTCCACGCCTGGCCTTCGCGGTGGTGGTCGCCGAGTCGGTGGTGGATGTCGAGTGCGTTGGTGTGGGCGGTGATGGCTTCGTCGTACCGGTGCACCTGCCGGAGGGCGATGCCGAGGTTGTTCCATGCCCTGCCTTCGCCGTGGCGGTCGCCGAGCTGATGACAGATCTCTAGGTCGTTGGTGTGGGCGGTGATGGCTTCGTCGTACCGGTGCACCTGCCGGAGGGCGATGCCGAGGTTGCCCCACGCCTGGCCTTCGCGGTGGTGGTCGCCGAGCCGGTGGTGGATGTCGAGTGCGTTGGTGTGGGCGGTGATGGCTTCGTCGTACCGGCGCACCTCCGTCAGGGCGACGCCGAGGTTGCCCCATGCCGTTCCTTCGCCGTGGTGGTCGCCGAGCTGATGGAGGATGTCGCGTGCGTTGATGTGGGCGGTGATGGCTTCGTCGAACCGGCGCACCTGTTGCAGGGCGATGCCGAGGCTGTCCCACACCTGGCCTTCGCCGTGGCGGTCGCCGAGCTGATGGAGGATGTCGCGTGCGTAGGTGTGGGCGGTGATGGCTTCGTCGTACCGGCGCACCTCGGCCAAGGCGATGCCGAGGTTGCTCCACACCTGGCCTTCGCCGTGGTGGTCGCCGAGCTGGTGAAAGATGTCGAGTGCGTTGGTGTGAGCCGTGATGGCTTCGTCGAACCGGCGCACCTGTTGCAGGGCGATGCCGAGGTTGCCCCACGTCGCGCCTTCGCCGTGGCGGTCGCCGAGTTGGTGAAAGATGTCGCGTGCGTTGGTGGCGACGGTGATCCAGTCAATGAAGTGGCGGCGGAAGTACAGGAAGTGGCCGAGCGCGGACGCGAGGCCGGTGGCGATGTGTGGCAGGTCGTGGGTGGGGGCGCTGACGCAGGCGCTGACCAGGTTGTCATGTTCGGCGTCGAGCCAGCGCAGGGCGTCCTGCCGGCTGGGGAACCGGGTGGTGTCGGCCGGGCCGGTCGGCACCAGGTGGGTGCTCGCAGCTTGGGTGGCGTGCAGGTAGTGGGTGAACAGCCGGTGCCGGGCGGTGTGGGTCCCGTCGGGGCTGGTGGCGGATTGGCCGGCGGCATGCAGGCGGACGAGGTCGTGCATGCGCCACCGATCGGCGGCCGGTTCGTCGACCAGGTGCGCGCGGTGCAGGTCTTCCAGCAGCACCGCGACCCGAGCGGTGGGCAGGTCGGTCAGGGCAGCGGCGGCTTCGGTGGCGATGTCGAGGCCGGGGTTGACCGGCATGAGCCGGTACAGCAGGGCTTGGTCGTCGGTGAGGTGCTGGTATGACAGGTCGAACGCGGCCCGCACCGCGATTTCCTGTCGGGACAGTCCGTCGAGGCGGGCCTGGTCGTCGCGGAGCCGGTCGGCCAGGGCGGCGGGTTGCAGGTGTGGGCGGTCGGCCAGCAGCGCGGCGACGACCCGCAACGCCAGGGGTAGACCTGCGCACAGCTCGGCCAGATCGGCCATCGTCTGTTGCTGGTCCGGCGCGTGCAGGCGCGGATCGTCCGCACCGCGCCGCTGCGCGATGACCTCGCGGATCAGGGCAACGGCTGCGTCCGAATCGAGGACATTGAGGTCGTGCAGGCGGGCGTCGATGTTCAGGGTGTGCCGAGAGGTGACCAGCACCGCAATCGCCGGGTCAGCCGGGAGCAGCGGAACGACTTGGTCCCTGGTGCGGGCGTTGTCGATGACCAGCAGCAGCCGGCGGTCCTGGCTGGTGTAGGCGTCCAGGACACTGCGCCACAGCCGGGCCCGGTCCTGCTCGCTGGCGGGGATGTGTTCGCCGGGGATCCCGATGGCCTGCAACCAGCCCTGCAGCGCGTCAGCGGCGGACAGACACCGGTCGGGGTCATAGCCGAACATGTCCACGAACAGCACCCCGCCCGGAAACCAGCCCGACTCGCGTAGTGCCCGCTGCGCGGTCTGCACCACCAGTTCGGTCTTGCCGACCCCGGCCATTCCGGCCACCGCCGACACCAGCACCTTGCCACCCTCACCGTCAGGGGACAGGCTCCGAAGCAAGGCGTCGACCTGTTGCTCGCGGCCGGTGAACACCGCGGCCGGGCGGGGTAGGCCGGTCAACGCGGGACGGATCTCCGCCGGCAGGGTCACCTGGATGTCGCGGCCCATCACCACCGCGTTGAAGAACACCCCGTCGGCGATCCGGTTCGACACTCCCGGCGGATCAGGAGTCGAGGCGCTCACCGGGCCGTTCCGTCCGCGTCAGGCTGTTGGCTGGTCGGAGGGGGCAGGACGATGCCTCGCATGTCCCGGCCCATGACCACCGGCCCGTGGAACCGGCCGTCGTCGATCGTGTTGGACATGTTCCCCGCCTGCGGGCCACTCGCAAGCGGCGGCCGACCCGCAGCCGGATCCGGTGCCGGTTCACCGGTGGTGCTCACCTGTTCCAGGTCCCGGCCCATCACCACTGCGCCGGTGAACTGGCCTCCGCCGATCCGGTTATTCACGTCCCCGCCCACTGCTGGCGTGGCAGTGGCCGCGCGGCGGGCCTGCACTGCGCTGTACCCGGCCACGCTCACCCCAGCGAGGTTCAGGAACACCCCGATAACGCTGGCCCACCGGTCGGCGTCCTCCAGCCCCGCCCGTACCAGCAGCACCACGCCCAGGACACACACCAGCAGCCCGACGGCCACGCCCGCCAGCCACCAGCCCTTACCACCACGCGTCGTCACAGGTCCATTGTCGACGCTCAGGGCCATCACGTGGTTCGTCCACGCCGAGCCAGGAGCGGCCCTCGGGGACCGACCCTCAGGCGAGGGCGCGGAGGAAGCGGGCGGTGATCGGGACGGCCGAGTCGGCGCTGGAGCCGCCCTTCTCGACGAAGACGGCGACGGCGATGTCGCCCTGCCAGCCGACGAACCAGGAGTGCGTGTTGGCCGGGTTGTCGTCGTACTCGGCGGTGCCGGTCTTGCCGTGCACCGGGTCGCCGGGTACGCCGCGCAGGGCGGTGGCGGTGCCCTTGGTGACCACCTCGCGCATCATCGTGCGCAGCGGGTCGACATGCTCGGGCGTGAGTTGCGGGCCGGCCGGCGCGGGCTGTCCGGGGGCCGGGTCGAGCAGCAGTTTCGGCTGTTCCCAGCGGCCTCGGGCGACGGCGGCGGTGGCGGCGGCCATGGCGACCGGGCTGACCAGGGTGGTGCCCTGACCGAACGCGGCGGCGGCCAGCTCGGCGGGGGAGCCGCCGGTGGAGACCTTGCCGGTGAAGGCGTCCACGCCGAGGTTCCAGGTGGCCTCCAGGCCGAGCGCCCGGCCGGTGTCGGCGAGGCCGTTCGCGTCGAGTTTCGGGGCGAGCGCGGCGAAGGCGGTGTTGCAGGACTTGGCGAAGTCGGTCCGGAACGGCACCTTGCCCAGGGCGAAGTTGTCCGAGTTCTTGAAGGTCCGGCCGTCGACGGTGAAGGTCTTCGGACAGTCGACCGGGCCGTCCAGGGTCACCGCGCCCCGGTCGAGCAGGCCGAGCGTGCTGACCATCTTGAAGGTCGAGCCGGGCGGCACCTGGGCGTTGAACGCGAGGTTCTCCCCGGCCGCGCCGGGGCCGTTCGCCACGGCGAGCAGCGCGCCGTCGCTGATCCGGACCGCGACCAGGGCGGCCCGGCGTCGTTCACCCCGCAGGGCGGCGTCCGCCGCGTTCTGGGTCGCCGGGTCGAGGGTGGTGCGGAGGGGCTCTCCAGGCTGCGGGTCCTTCCGGAACACCTCGGTCTCGGTCCGGGCCCAGGTGCCGTCCGACCCTCGGCGTTCGGTGCCCACGCTGAGTCCGACGGTGCCGCGCAGCCGCTCGTCGTACCGGCCCTGGAGGCCGCCGTGACCGACCTGGTCACCCTCGGCGTAGACGTCGGGCTTGGCGGCCAGGTCGTCGGCGGTGGCCGGGTCGACCGAGCCGAGCAGGGCGCGGGCGAACTCCCGGGTCGGCGCCAACTCCAGCTTCTCTTCCCGGAACTTGGTGCCGGGCAGGTCGTAGATGCGCGGGCGGATCTGCTGGTACGCCTCCGCGCGCAGGGTGACCACCTCGACGAACGCGTCCGGTTTCGCGTCGGCCAGTTGCTTGGGCAGGTCGGACACGTCGACCGGCGGGGTGATGGCCGGACGAATGGCCCGGAACGCGGCGTCCAACTGGCGGGCCAGTGCCGCGGCGTCGGTGACCTCGTTGGGCTGTACGCCCACCCGTACCACCGGGCGGGCCGCGACGATCGGCGCGCCCGCTCCGTCGAGCACGGCGGCGCGGGGCGCGACGACCCGGCGTACGGCGAGCCGGTCGCCGCGCAGCAACGCCTCGTGGACCAAGGAGGGCTCCCAGATGACCTGCCACGCGTCGTCCCCGCCCCGAACCAACCGGATCGGTCGCTCGTACGCCCACCGGGTGTCGCCCGGTAGCGTCCACTCAACGGTGATCCGCCCCTCGGCCGAATCCCGGGTGATCGTCGGCTCCCCGGACCGGCGCAGGGTGGGCGGCTGGTCGGCCAGCGCGCCGGAGAGCTCCCTGATCTCCTCGACCACCCGCTCGGCCGGCACCCGGGCGCCGGTCGGGTCACGGAAGCCGACCGCGTGGAGGTCCCCGGACCGCCATCCGGCGAGGAACGCGTCGACGCTGTCCTCCGGCCCGTCGCTGTCCGAGCAGCCGACGAGTACGGTGCCGGTGACGACGACCGCGAAGACCGCGGCGAGCAGGCGACGGGTACGCGACCGCCGGGGCGGGTACGTGAGTGGCATGGACCCTCCGATCTCGGCTGACCTGCACGGTAGTACGCGAACCCGCCTCCCGTGGCCCCACGAAGTCCGCCGTTGGTGGTGTGATGAACGTCGCGCGTCGGGGTATTCGTGTGCCAGCTACCTCGAACCCGCAACGGGTGGATGGGCGACAGTCCCGAACCGGACGTCCAGCCAGTGGATGGTCGGCACCTAACGTGATCGACAGGGCCTAGGCTGGGCGGTGAGTGACCCACAACGCGGTGGGTCGAGGGGAGTGGCACCGATGGACCGGCGTCCGGCGATCAAACCGGGACCCGACCTGCGGCCGGATGGCCCTGGCCGCGATGACAGTTTCGAGTCGACGACCGACCGTAACGGGTACGGCCGACTTCATACAGGAGCAACCGGGATGTCCGGTGCGAGTGTCGACACCTTGATCGACCCCGGCCTGCCACCGGTGGGTTACGACGGGGAGGACGTCGAACTCGACGAGCCGGTACCCAACGCGGAGCGCCTGGTCGCCCAGGCGGTCGCGCTGGCCGGCGGGGACCATGGCGCGGCTACCCTGGTCGACCGGTTCTGGCGGTTCGCGCCGGACGAGGAGCTGATCGGGTTCACCGCCGAGGAGATGCTCGACGCGGCCCGGGCCCACCGGGAGCTGGCCGAGCAGCGGGTCCCGGGCGAGTTGAAACTGCGCATCCACGAACCGGACGCCGAGCAGCACCACACGGTCATCGAGATCGTCACCGACGACATGCCGTTCCTGGTCGACTCGGTGACCTCCCTGCTCAACTCCCACCACCTCGACGTGCATCTGCTGGTGCACCCGCTGGTGGTGGTCCGGCGGGAGCCGCTGGGCCGGCTGGCCGAGGTGGCGGCGGACGTCGAGCCGGACGACGCGATCGACGGTGACATCGTCGAGAGCTGGATGCACATCGAGATCGACCCGATCCGGGACGCGGCCCAGCGGGACCGGCTGCGCACCGAGTTGAAGCGGGTGCTGACCGATGTGCGGGAGGCCGTCGAGGACTGGCCGAAGATGCGCCAGCGGGCCGTCGCGCTCGCCGACGAGCTGGCCGCGGTGCGTACCTCGGAGCATCGGCCGCCGGTGCCGGAGAAGGACATCACCGACTCGGTGGAGCTGCTGCGGTGGCTGGCCCACGACCACTTCACCTTCCTCGGCTACCGCGAGTACCAGCTCGTCGACATCCCGAGCGGGGACGGCGACCGGCCCGGCGGGCAGGCCCTCGAAGCGGTGCTCGGCACCGGCCTGGGCATCCTGCGGCAGGACCGCACCGAGCCCCGGACGCTGTCGTCGATGACGCCGGAGGCGCACGAGAAGGTGCTGGAGAAGCGCCTGCTCATCATCACCAAGGCGAACTCCCGGGCCACCGTGCACCGGACGGCCTACCTCGACTACATCGGCTTCAAGATCTTCAACGACGCGGGTGAGGTGATCGGGGAGCGGCGCTTCCTCGGGCTCTTCTCCACCGCGGCATACCGGACCAGCGTGCGTGAGCTGCCGGTGGTGCGCCGCAAGGTCGCCGAGGTGATGGAGCGTTCCGGGCTGAGCCCGCGCAGCCACTCCGGCAAGGACCTGCTCCAGATCCTGGAGACGTACCCCCGGGACGAGCTGTTCCAGATCAAGACCGACGACCTCTACCACGCGGTGATCGGCGTGCTCCGGATGGCCGGCCGCCGGCAGTTGCGGGTGTTCCTGCGGCGGGACGGCTACGGTCGGTTCCTCTCCTGCCTGATCTACCTGCCCCGGGACCGCTTCACCACCCAGAACCGGCTGCGCATGCAGGACATCCTGCTGCGCGAGCTGAACGGCGTCGGGGTGGACTACACCACTCGGGTCACCGAGTCGATGCTGGCCCGGGTGCACTTCATCGTCCGGACCGACCCGACCAACCCCCCCGGGGACGTCGACGCCGACCTGCTCGCCGAGGAACTGGCCGACGCCACCCGGCTGTGGGACGACGACTACCGGCTGGTGCTGGAACGCAAGCTCGGCGACGAGCAGGCCAAGCACCTGTTCACCCGGTACGCCGACGCCTTCCCGGAGGGCTACAAGGACGGGCACACGCCGTACGAGGCGATGAAGGACCTGGCCAAGCTGGAGCTGCTGGAGGAACCCGGCCAGCTCGAGATGCACCTGTTCCGCAAGCAGCTCGCGCCGCGCCACGGCGGGCGGGCGGGTGCCGACGAGGCGATGGACGTCCGGTTCAAGGTCTACCGCAACGGCGAGCCGATGCTCCTCTCCGACGTGCTGCCGGTGCTGCATTCGCTCGGCGTACGGGTGGTCGACGAGCACCCGTACGAGGTGGACCGGATCGACGGGCGGATCTACCTCTACGACTTCGGCCTGCGGCTGCCCGAGGGGCACCAGGAGCTGGCCGAGGTGCGCCCGCACGTGGAGAACGCCTTCGCCGCCGCCTGGCGGGGCGAGGCAGAGGTGGACGGCTTCAACGAGCTGGTGCTGCGCTCCGGGCTGACCTGGCGGCAGGTGGTGGTGCTGCGTGCGTACGCGAAGTACCTGCGCCAGGCGGGCACGGTCTTCTCGCAGGACTACATGGAGTCCACCTTCATCGCGTACCCGAGGATCGCCACCCTGCTGGTGGAACTGTTCGAGGTGCGCTTCGACCCGGCGGCCGAGCTGGACGCCGAGGCGCGTCAGCGGCGCGGCGACGAGCTGGTCGACACCATCAACGCCGCCCTGGACGACGTGTCCAGCCTGGACCAGGACCGGATCCTGCGGTCGTACCTGACGCTGATCCGGGCCACCCTGCGGACCAGCTTCTTCCAGAAGATGGAGGACGGCGGACGGCCCAAGTCGTACGTGGCCTTCAAGCTGGACCCGCAGGCCATCCCCGACCTGCCCGCGCCCCGACCGAAGTACGAGATCTTCGTCTACTCGCCGCGGTTCGAGGGCGTGCACCTGCGGTTCGGGCCGGTGGCCCGGGGTGGGCTGCGCTGGTCCGACCGGCGGGAGGACTTCCGTACCGAGGTGCTCGGCCTGGTCAAGGCGCAGATGGTGAAGAACACCGTGATCGTGCCGGTGGGTGCCAAGGGCGGCTTCGTGCTCAAGCAGAAGCCGGGCGACCGGGACGAGGCGGTGGCCTGCTACCAGGAGTTCATCTCGGCGCTGCTGGACGTCACCGACAACATCGTCAGCGGCGACGTGGTGCCGCCGGTCGACGTGGTGCGCCACGACGGCGACGACCCGTACCTGGTGGTGGCGGCGGACAAGGGGACGGCCACCTTCTCCGACATCGCCAACGAGATCTCCGTCGCGCACAACTTCTGGCTGGGGGACGCCTTCGCCTCCGGCGGCTCGGCCGGCTACGACCACAAGAAGATGGGCATCACCGCCCGGGGCGCCTGGGAGTCGGTCAAGCGGCACTTCCGCGAGCTGGGGCACGACACCCAGTCCGAGGACTTCAGCGTGGTCGGCGTGGGCGACATGTCCGGCGACGTGTTCGGCAACGGGATGCTGCTCAGCGAGCACATCCGGCTGGTGGCCGCCTTCGACCACCGGCACATCTTCCTCGACCCGGACCCGGACCCAACCAGCTCGTACGCCGAGCGGAAGCGGTTGTTCGACCTGTCCCGCTCGTCGTGGCAGGACTACGACGAGGGGCTGATCTCCGAGGGCGGCGGGGTGTTCTCCCGTACCGCGAAGTCGGTGCCGATCTCGGCGCAGGTCCGCGCGGCGCTCGGCCTCGACGACGGGGTCACCCAGATGGCGCCGCCGGAGTTGATGAAGGCGATCCTGACCGCTCCGGTGGACCTGTTCTGGAACGGCGGCATCGGCACCTACGTCAAGGCGGCCAGCGAGACCAACGCCGAGGTGGGGGACAAGTCCAACGACGCGATCCGGGTCAACGGCCGGGACCTGCGCTGCCGGGTGGCCGGCGAGGGCGGGAACCTGGGCTGGACCCAGCTCGGCCGGATCGAGTACGCCCAGGCCGGCGGGCGGATCTACACCGACTTCATCGACAACGCGGCCGGGGTGGACTGCTCCGACCACGAGGTGAACATCAAGATCCTGCTCAACACGGCGGTCGCCGACGGGGAGCTGACCGTCCCGGAGCGGGACGAGCTGCTCGCCGAGATGACCGACGAGGTCGCCGAGCTGGTGCTGCGGGACAACTACGACCAGGCGCGGGCGTTGAACAACGCCCAGGCTCAGTCCGCGTCGCTGCTGCCGGTGCACCGGCGGATGATCAGTGACCTGGAACGCTCGGGTGCGCTGGACCGCACGCTGGAGGCGCTGCCGTCGGACGAGGAACTGGCCGCCCGGGCCGAGTCCGGGCTGACCGCGCCGGAGTTCGCGGTGCTGCTCGCGTACGTGAAGATCGTGCTCGAGCGGGAGATCCTCACCGACGGGCTGGCCGACGAGGAGTGGACGACCGACGTTCTGGTCAACTACTTCCCGACCCCGATGCGGCAGCGCTTCGCCCACCGGATGGGGCAGCACCGGCTGCGCCGGGACATCGTCACCACCGTGCTGGTGAACGAGGCGATCAACCGGGGCGGCATCTCGTTCGTGTTCCGGGTGGTCGAGGAGACGGCGGCCTCCCCGGCGGACGTGATCCGGGCGTACGTGGTGGTCCGCGAGGTCTTCGGGCTCGGGGAGCTGTGGGACGCGGTCGAGGCGCTGGACAACCGGGTCGCCCCGGAGTTGCAGACCAGCGGCTACCTGGACACCCGGCGGCTGCTGGACCGGGCGGTGCGCTGGCTGGTCACCAACCGGCGTTCGCCGATCGACGTGCCGGCCGAGATCGCCCGTCTGCGGAACGGCGTGGCGCGTCTCCTGCCGGAGCTGGAGCACCTCTTCTACGGTGCCGAACGGGAGGCCCTGGCCGCGCACGTCGACATGACGGCCAAGCGGGGGCTGCCCCGGGACCTGGCCGAGCAGGCGACCCGGCTGATGTACAGCTTCGGCCTGCTCGACGTGGTGGAGACGGCGGCGCAGACCGGCCGGGACGTGGGTGAGGTGGCCTCGGTCTACTTCGTCCTCTCCGACCGGTTCCGGGTCGACTCGCTGCTGTCGAAGATCTCCCTGTTGCCCCGGGAGGACCGCTGGCAGACCCTGGCCCGGATGGCGTTGCGGTACGACCTCTACGCCGCCCTGGCCGCGCTCACCAGCGAGGTGCTGGACTCCACCGACGCGGCCCTGCCGCCGCAGGAGCGGGTGCAGGTCTGGGAGGAGTCCAACGCCGTGTCGATCCACCGGGCCAACCGGGCGATGGGGGAGTTCGACGAGTCCCGGGCGGACCTCGCCGCGCTCTCCGTCCTGCTCCGGCAGATCCGTACGCTGGTGCGTACGTCCTCGGCGAGCTGAGCCGGACGCGCCACGCGCCCGGTGGGACGGTCACCGGGCGCGTGGCGCGTTTCGTCCGCCACCCCCTCACGTCACCAGGGTGGCGAAGACGATGATGTTGTCCGGGTAGTTACGGGTGTCCTCGTCGAACTGCCCGCCGCAGGTGACCACCCGCAGCGCGGCCCGGTCGTTGTAGCCGTAGACCAGGTCGGACGGGAACTCCGTCTTCGGGTACGCCCGTACCAGGTCGACCTTGAAGACGGCGGAGCTGCCGTCCTTCCGGGCGACCGAGATGGTGTCGCCGGGCACCAGCGCGCCGAGGTCGAAGAAGACGGCCGGGCCGGTGTAGCTGGAGTCGACGTGCCCGACGATCACCGCGTTGCCGATCTCGCCGGGGGTGGGACCGAGCCGGTACCAGCCGGCGAGCTGCGCCTGCTCCAGCGGGGGCACCTGCACGGTGCCGTCCGCCTCCACCCCGAGCGACATGATCCTGGCGTCCACCCCGATTCGGGGAATGGAGATGGTGGTCGGTTCGGACGGGGCCATCGCCCCCGGATCGGTGTCCGGGTCGAGGTCGCTGGCCAGATCGGTGGGGTCCGGGTAGGTCGCCTCCGGTTCGGTGCCGGCGCCGGATGCGGCCGCCCCGACCACCGGCTGCGGCGGCCGGGACGGTTCCGATGCGGTCAGTCCCATGCCGAGCAGTCCGGCACCGATGACCCCGATCAGGGCCACCACCACGGCCGCGCCGGCGGCGCGCCACGGTACCCCGTGACGGCCGCCGGCGGACGTCCTCACGTCAGACCAGTTCATCGGCCCGACGACGGCGCATCAGCACGATGCCGCCGAGCGCGGCGGCACCGAGCATCGCCGCTCCACCGGTGGTCATATCGCGGTCGACGCCACCGGTGGCGCCGCCGTCACCGCCGTTGACGTGCCCCCGAGGCGTGACGATCAGGGTGCCCTCGCCGCAGGAGCCCTTGAGCTCGTACTTGCCCGGCTCGGCGTCCCACGGGATCTCGGCCCGGCCGTAGTACACGAACCGCGGCTCCTTGTGCCACGACTTCTCCTCGGCGGACTCCTCCTCGGCAGCCTCCTCCCCGGTGGCGGCGGCCTCGGCGTCGGTCTTCTTCCGCGCGGCCTCCTCGTCGGCCTTCTTCTTCTCCTCGTCGGCCTTCTTCTTGGCCTCCTCGTCCTTGTCCTTCACCTCGTCGCCGGCACCCGCGCCGCCCGGAGCGCCGTTCATGCTCGGCTGCCCGGCCTCGTCGGCGGAGTCGCCCCACCCGTCGGACTGGTTGCCCTCGTTGGACAAGCCGCTACCGGCCGGGGCACCGTTCTGGTTGGCGTTGCCGTTCGGTGTGGTGGTGTTGCCGTTCTCTGTGGCGTTGCCATTGGGCGTGGTGGTGCTGCCGTTGGGCGTGGTGGTGCTGCCGTTGGGCGTGGTGGTGCTGCCGTTCTGGTTGGCGTTGCCGTTGGGCGCGGTGGTGTTGCCGTTCTCGGTGGCGTTGCCATTGGGCGTGGTGGCGTTGCCGTTGGGCGTGGTGGTGCTGCCGTTGGGCGTGGTGGTGCTGCCGTTCTGGTTGGCGTTGCCGTTGGGCGCGGTGGTGTTGCCGTTCTCGGTGGCGTTGCCGTTCGGCGCGGTGGCGCTGCCGTTCCCGGTGTTGCCGCCGTTCCCCCAGCCCCCGTCGTTCCCCCATCCGCCGTCGTCCTGGGAGCCGCTGCCGTCCCATCCGCCGGAGTCCTTGTGGTCCTTGTCCTTGCCCTTGTGGTCCTTGTCCTTGCCGGACCAGTCGCCCCCGGACTCCTCGCCGCTGCCGGACTCCTCGCCCTTCCAGTCGTGTCCGCCGCCCTTCCAGTCGTGCTTGCCGTCCTTCTTGTGGTGGTCCCGGGGGTGGAGCTTGACCTTGCCGGTCACCTCCGACCAGACGACGGCGTGCTCCTGGCGCTCCGTGCAGACCTCGATCAACCAGACATCGTGGCCCGGCTTCACGGCGTGCGGATCGGCGTAGACCTTGCCCTTTTTGTGGTGGTCGTCGTGCCCGCCGCCGTTGTCGGCGAAGGCGATCCCCGGCGTGAAGACCAGCAAGGAGGCCCCGCCGAGGGCGGCGCCTGCGACGACCTTCCCGAGCTTGTTGATAGCCATGACCTGCGTCACTCCATCCCTTTTCGTCCTGACCCGGCGGAAGCCGAGCTAGGTCAGACGTTAGACCGATTCGCGAACTCTGCGGGGAAAGATTCGTGTTTAGGAGTGGGTTCGGCTATCGGGGGATCAGAGTGGTACAGGCTGTTCCGCTCTTCCGGTCCTGCGACGCGTCGTTACCGGCCGATCGCCCGGAACGGACGGGAGCGCTCCCATCTGCCTTCGCGTTGATCCACTCCCTTTCGGCGATACTGCGCCTTCCCCCGGCCCGGACACCGCGAGATCGGCAAAAAGGAGCGTGGGTTACCCGGCGGGGAACGGTGACGACCCGGGTAACGGGCTACGGCGGTCCGGAGCGGAGGGCCGAAACAGAACGGCCACCGTGCCTTCGGCGGCACGGTGGGAAACAGGCGCGGCGTTAGCCTGGGGTGGCGCTATCCGGCCGGCCGGGCGGGACGACCAGCTGGGGTGACCCGGACCGGTTCACCGGTCCGGGCGTGACGGCCGGCCTGGACGGTCACGTCGACGGCTCGGAACGCCGCCTCGGGGTCGTACGGCGGTGGAGGCCGCCCGCGCGGCCCCGGCCGACCGGGTGGCTCGGCCGGGGCTCGTACGAGGTCAGGGCACGGTGCGCTCGACCGCTGCCCGGCCGTCCCGCTCCAGGTCGCGCCGGGCCCGTTCGACGTTCTTCCGGTCCGGGTCCTGGCCCCGGGCCGCCGCCAGGTCCTCCGGGTCCCAGGGCTGCTCCGCCCCGGTACGGAGGGACACGCGGCCCTCGCCGCTGGTGCCGGCGTACGGGTCACCGATCAGCTCGTCGGCGCCGGCGCGCTCCACCGGGGTCTCGCCGGGCGTCACGAAGGCCGGGGTGTCCTCGTCCGGGCCGCCACCGGTCACCAGCTGTGGCACCGTCGTCTCGTCGTCCACCGCGGCGGCCACCTCGGGGCTCTCCTCCAGCGGCCGGTCGGCGGCGCGGTCGCGATCCGTCATGGTTCTGCCCTCCTGTCGCCAGGCGCGTTACCTGAAACCTCTCGCGTACCCCGCAGAGCCCACCCCATGCGCCCGACCGCTGCCCGCCCCGCCACCACGGCCGGCCGTCCGGCCCCGCCACCGGGACCGGGACCGGGACCGGGCAGTTTGGCTTCGCCACCACGGCCGGCCGCCCGGCCCCGTCGCCGGGACCGGGCGGTCTGGCCGCCGGCCGTCGGGTTACCGCCCGAGGACCCGGTCGAGGAAGTCGCGGTAGCGGCGGACCGCCTGCCGGAGCTGCTCGGTGTCGGCGGAGCCGTCGTCCTGCCAGCCGCCGAGCCGGTTCTTCTGCTCGGCCAGCGCCGTGGCGAGCGCGTTGATCGCCTCCTCCACCAGGCCCTGGGCCTGCCCGGCCGCCGCCTTGGGATCGTCGACGAAGCGGAGCTGGACGTCCCGCCAGCGGTCCCGGAACCCCTGCGCGGCGCCCGGGGCGAAGAGCGTGGCCGGCTCGGCTAGGGCGGACGCGGAGGAACCGGTGGTACCGGCGGCGGTGAGCGTGTCCGGAGCACCGGTGGGAGCCGCCGTCGTCGGGGCGGTGTCCGGGTCCACCATCGCCGGGGCCGGACTGCCGTAGCCGGCACCGTCGGCCGTGGCGTTCCGGCGTACCCCCGTGTCCCGGTGCGATCCGGTGTCCGAGTGCGGTCCGGTGTCCGAGTGCGGTCCGGTGTCCCGGTGGGCGGCGGTCGCGGCCGGGCGGCGGTCGGCGGCCGCGTCGTCGCGGTGCCGGACGGCCGGCTCGGCCTCGTCGGTGACCTGCGCGCGGTGGTGGCCGTGCAGCAACCGGGTGGGCTCCGCGCGGCCGTCGACCCGCCGTTCACCGACCGCGCCGTCGCCGGGGCGCGCGGTGCGTTCCTCGCGGGGGTCCGGCTCGTCGGCGGGGATCGGGCTGGCCAGCGCCGAGGCGGCCACCGCTCCGCCCACGGTGGTCGCGCCGAAGGCGGTCGGCACCGGGCCCGGCGGGTGGAAGTCCGCCCGCCCGTCGGCCCCATCCCGGTCGTCCCGGGGTCCCGCACCGGCGCCGGCAGGACTCCGGTGGCCCCGCTCCCGCCGGTCTGCCACGGCGTCGTCGTCGGAGGTGCTCCCGTTCCGGCGGGCCGTCCCGGTCGGGTCGTCGAAGGTGCCCCGGTCGTCGAGCGCGTCCTCGGGCACCTCGGTCCGCCCGGCACGGTTGCCGTGGCGGTCGACCGTGGCGACCGGCGGTGGGATCGGCACCGGCTCCGAACGGACGACCTCGGTCTGGTCGGTCTGCTGCTCCTGCTGGCGCATGGCAACGGCCTCCTCAGCGGCTCGTGACGTCGTGCGGGGTCTCGGTCTCGGTGCGGCGCTGCGCCGGCGGCTGGGCCGGGGTCTCGGTCTTGGTGCGCTGCGCCGGCGGCTGGGCCGCGACCGGCTCGGTGCGGTGTGGCGTCGACGGCTGGGCCGGGACGGGCTCGGTGCCGAGCAGGTCGGCGACGAGCGCCCGGTAGTGGACGACCGCCTGCCGCAGTTCCTCCGTGCTCGCCTCGCCGCGCTCGTTGCGCAGGTGGATCTCGTGCGCCTCCCGGTAACGGGTCAGCGTGCGGGCGTGGGCGACGGAGAGGTGGGCGGCCTGCTCGTCGAAGTCCCCGGTCGGGTAGCCGCGCTCGGCGACCAGCCGGGCGACCAGCGCGTCGGCCTCGCCGACCGCCTCGGCGGGGGTGTCCACGAAGCGGAGCTGGACCTCCTCCCACGCGGCCGTGTACCGGGCGCGCGACTCGGGGCTGAGCGGGGTCAGGGTCAGCTCGGCGTGCCGGCGTTCGCGGTCGCGGAGTTCCTTCTCCGCCTCACTGCGGCTGGCCCGCTCGGCGACGAGCCGGTCGTACTCCGGGCCGAACCGGCGGCGCAACTGCCGGCGCCGACTCGCGGGCACGGCCAGCGCGACGGCGGCGGCGATCAGGAGTACGACGAGAACGATGACGACTATCTGCGTGGGCGACATGGCCTCCTCCTTCGCCACCAGCTATTCCCGCGTCGACCTGATCGCCAATCCCGATTGCGCCTACTTTCCCGCTGACGCGCCCGACATGACCGAGCCGACATGCGGATCTTCCGCGAAAACCTGATTGATTCAAGAAAGCTGGCTTGGGCTGAGTTATGCCGGTTTGCCGCCATCGGGCACGCCGAGGCGTCACCCGGACGAAGGGGTGCCCAGTCCCTCGTCCCGGGCCGCGGTGATCGCCTCGGCACGGCTGTTCACCTGAAGCTTCACCAGGATGGCGGAGACGTTGTTGCGTACCGTCTTGGGGCTCAGCCCGAGCCGCTGCGCGATCCCGGCGTTGGGCAGGCCCCGGGCCAGCAGCCCGAGGATCTCCCGTTCCCGGTCGGTGAGCTGCGGGAACGGCTCCGGTTGGCCGGGACCGGCGCGGAACAGCATCGCGGCGCGACCCGCGACAGCGGCGCCGAGAACCAGGTCCCCGCTGGCCACCGCACGGATGCTGCGCTCCACGTCGGCGGCGCTGGCGCCCTTGAGCAGGTAGCCACGGGCCCCGGCGCGCATCGCCGCGACCAGCGACGCGTCGTCGGAGAGCATGGTGACGACCAGCACGCCGACGTCGGGGTGGTCGCGGGTGAGCACCCGGGTCGCCTCGACGCCGGACCCCTGCCCGAAGTGCAGGTCCATCAGCACGACCGTGGGCCGTACGCGGGTGACGACCTGCAACGCGGTCGCCACGTCGGCGGCCTCGCCCACGCAGTCGATACCGTCGAGCGTGGACAGCAACGCCGTCATGCCGAGCCGGAAGACGGGGTGATCGTCCACCACGACGACCCGGATCGGTGCGCTCACGACAACTCCAGGGGGATGGTCAGCCGCACCATGGTGCCGCGCGGGTCGGCCGGGCCGACTGTGAGTGTCCCACCGATGCCGTCGGCCCGTTCCCGCATCGCGTGCAGGCCGACGCCCCGGGTCGGCCCGACGGGTGGCCCCTGACCGTGGTCGGTGACGATGATCCGCAGCAGGTCCGGCCGCCGGTCCAGGGTGACCGTGCAGTGGTCCACCCCGGCATGCCGGTGCACGTTGCGCACCGCCTCCGCGGTCACCCCGTACGCGGCGGTGGCGACCGAGCCGGGCAGCGGGTCGAGCGGCACCGGGACGTGCACGGCGACGTCCAGCCCGGCCCGCGCGTACTGGTCGCGCAGGGTGTCCACCGCAGGTTCCAGGCCGCCGTCGGCGAGCACCGGCGGCAACAGGCCGTGCGCCAGATCCCGGACGTCCTCGGCGCGTGTGGTCAGCTCGGCAATCAGCCGCTCCAACAGTTCGTCCGCGCGGGCCGGGTCGCGGTGCAGCAGGTTGCGGGTGGCGGCGAGGCCGAGACCGATGCCGCTGAGCGCCGGGCCGAGCCCGTCGTGCAGGTCCCGACGCAGTGCCCGGCGCTCCTCGTCGCGGGCCTCGGCGAGCCGCCGCCGCGAGCGGGTCAGCTCCTCGTTGGTCCGGGCGAGATCCAC
This sequence comes from Micromonospora pallida, assembly GCF_900090325.1. Lineage (NCBI taxonomy): Bacteria > Bacillati > Actinomycetota > Actinomycetes > Micromonosporales > Micromonosporaceae > Micromonospora > Micromonospora pallida. The sequence continues at coordinate 7,274,295 of NZ_FMHW01000002.1, forward strand.
CACGGCGGCGACCACCGGGGCGAGCCCGGTGAGCGCTTCGGCGACCCGGCCGCCGAGCAGTTCCCCCGGCCGCGGCCAGGCGTGCAGGTACCCGACCTGGCGACCCCCGCTGGTCAGTGGCACGGTCACCGGCGTCCCTCCGGCGCGCGGGGGCGGCTCGGGCCCGTCGGCGGTGACCAGCACCTCGGCGAGGCGCAGCGCGGCGGCGATCACCGGACCCAGCTCGGCGGAACTGTCCAGGCTGTGGGCGACCCGGCGCATCAGGGGTTCCGGGCTCTCGCCGTGCACCAGCCGGTCCACGCCACGCTGCACCCACTGCCGCACCGGCTGGAAGGCGACCGCGATGACGGCGGTCACCACGATCCGGGGCGCGGACGATGCGTCGGGCAGCACCCGGTCGAGCACGGTGACCCCGGCGGCGTACCCGGCGATCACCCCGGCGGTCAACAGGTACCACACCAGGGCCCGCCGGACCGCCAACCGCAGGCCCCACATCTGCTGCCGGAGCACCACCACGGCGACCGCCGCCGGGAAGAACGCCTGCGAGGCGAGCATCAGCAGGGCGGGCACCGAGGCGGGCAGCACCGGCGGCAGCACGGTGACCAGGAACGCGAGGGTCAGCAGCGTACTACCCGCGGTCGCCCAGCCCATGCCGTGGCGCTGCTCCGGCGGGCCGTACCGCCAGCGCCAACCGCAGGCCGCCGCGGCGAGCAGACCGAGCAGTACCAGGGCGTACCCGGCCGGCTCGGCGAGCGCGGCGCGGACCGCCGTGGCGGCGGGCCCGAGCGGGACCAGCCCGCGCGGCGGCGGCGCGGTCAGCACGAGGACCGACGTCAGGGCCACGTACCCGAGGCCGACGGCGACCGCGACCCGCTCGACGCGGGTCGGCGGCCGTTCCGGCAGCAGCCACGGCATCACCACGACCAGCGCGTACAGACCGGGAACCCAGGCCCAGTGGTGCGCGGACAGCAGCCAGTACGGGCCGGTGGACAGCAGGCCCCACTGGGCGGCGAACGCGGACAGGGATCCGCCGACCGCGGCGGCCGCGACGATCCACCCGGCGAGCCGGCCGCCGGTCCGCCGCCGGCTCAGCACGAGCCAGGCGACGCCGCCGTAGACGATCCCGTCCATGAGGTCCACCAGCGAGTACAGCTGGGTGTCGGTGAACGCGGGCAGCGCGACACACCAGGCGAGGATCGCGCCGGTGGTGCACCCGACGGTGACGGCGAGGACCACCCAGGCGGCGATCCGGTCGGACGTGCGGGGAGTCGACATGGTCCCTCCACTGTGTCGATCGTCGCCGGCAGCCGCAGATCACCGTTCGGCCGTTCGGATGATCCCGGGTGTCCCGGCCGGAACGGGACACCGGTCCCTGGTGACCGGGACGGCGCGGCCCGTTGACTGTCGGTCATGACCTCTCTTCCGGACCACATCCCGGCCCACGTCAAGGGTTCCTACATCAACTGCGACCAGTACGCCCGTGAGGCGCGGCTCACCCCGCCGCCGGCCGCCGACCACTTCCCGGCCCACGTCAAGAACTCGTACGTCAACTGCTACGAGTACGCCCGTGAGGCGCGGCTCACCCCGCCGCCGGCCGCCGACCACTTCCCGGCCCACGTCAAGAACTCGTACCCGACCTGCCAGGAGATGGTGCGGACGGTGCAGCTCACCGCCGCGCCCGCAGCGGCATGACGACGCTGCACGCCCCCACCCGGCTCGCCGGCACTTGGCGGGAGTGGCTCGCCGAGAACCTGGCCATGGGTGCCTCCGTCGAGGAGGCGCGGGCGGCCGCCGTCGCCGGGTGCGGGGACGCCGACGCCGTCGACGCGGAACTGGCGGAACTCACCGACCATCCGTACTTCGCCGTGTGTCGCCGGCTCGCGCTGCGCTACGACTGGATGGAGTCCGTGCTGGACACGTACCGGTCGCTGCGCAACAGCGACGGGGGACGGACCCTGGAGCACCGCGCGGACCTCACCCCGGAGGAGTTCTTCTCCCGGTACTACTTCGGGAACCGCCCGGTCGTGCTCGACGGCATGATGACGGACTGGCCCGCCCTCGACTGGACGCTGGAGAGCCTGGCCACGGCGTGCGGCGACGCCCAGGTCGAGGTGATGACCGGTCGGGACGCCAACCCGGACCACGCCTGGCAGTACGACCGGCACCGCACCACCATGTCGTTCCGCGACTACCTGGCGGCCCTCGGCTCCGGCGTCCGCACCAACGACTACTACATGGTCCCCCGCAACGAGAACTGGTCCGGGCCGCTGCGGCCACTCGCCGCCGACGTGCGGCACCCGGCGGGCATCGTGGATCCGACGGCCGTCGGACACCTGCTGCTCGGTCCGGCCGGCACGGTCACGCCGCTGCACGTGGACAACAGCAGCGTGCTGCTCTGCCAGGTGTTCGGCCGCAAGCACGTCCGGCTCGTGCCGTCGTACGAACGACACCTCGTCTACCCCCGGGGCGGCACGTTCAGCGCGGTCGACGCGGCCAACCCGGACCCCGTCCGGCACCCGCGGTTCGCCGAGGCGACCGTGCTGGAAACCGTCCTGGAACCCGGTCAGATGCTGCTCGTCCCGGTGGGCTGGTGGCACTGGGTGGAGGCGCTGGACGTGAGCGCCACGGTCACGTTCCACCACTTCTGCACGCCGGGGCAGAACCACAAGATGGCGACCCCGCCCGCCGCCGGCCAGGACGACTGACCGGTACTCGACCGGGAACGCGTCACCGGACACCCCGTCGCACCCGTGACGGGGTGTCCGCGTACCCGTGTCCATCGTGGAGCTGGTCCGGCCGGAACCGAGCGGACGGTAGTGCATCAGCGCACGATTACGTATCCTGCCCAAGGTGCTCGTACCGGAGCCCGGTACGTCGGGCGGTGCTGCCCGGCCGGCTGCCGGCGCCACTCCTGCTACACCCTCCGGGCGAGGTGCTGATTGAACTCCCGCGACTGGCCGATCCGCACCAAGCTGACCGCGCTGGTCGTCGTCCCGGTGGCCGCCCTGCTGACACTGTGGATCTTCGCCACCACCCTGGCTCTCGGCCCCGCTCTCGACCTGCTCGCCGCCGGCACCCTGCTGCGGGAGCTCGGCATGCCCGCCGACCGGGTGGTGGTCGAGCTGCAACGGGAGCGCCGGCTTTCGGTGATCCAGCTCGCCAGCGCCGGCGAGGTGGCCGAACTGCGCGACCAACGGCCGCGGACCGACCGGGCAGTGGCCGAGCTGCGACAACGGGCCGGCAGCAAGGACCTGCGGGACGCCGCCGACGACCTGGTCGACGCCCGCGTCGACCGGCTCTTCACCGCCCTGGAAGGGCTCCCCGCCGGCCGACAGCTCATCGACCGGCGGCAGCTGGACCGGGCCAGCGCGCACGGTCTCTACACCGGAATGCTCACCGCGACGTTCCAGACCTTCTCCGCCATGGCTGCCCTACCGGACCGTGGCCTGAACCGGCAGGCGCGGGCGCTGAGCTCGCTCGGGCATGCCCGCGACCTGCTCGGCCAGACCGACTCGCTGGCGGCCGGCGCGTTCGCCGCCGGCCGGTTCGCCCGGGGCGAGCACGCCGCGCTCGTGCAGACCATCGGCCAGCACCGGTACGCCACCGCGATCGCCGTCGACGACCTGCCGGGCCCCACCCGTAGCGCCTTCCACCACCTCATCGAGGGCGAGGACTTCCTCCGGCTACGGCAGATGCAGGACGAACTGATCGCCGCCGACCCGGACGCCCCGCCGCCGGTGGACGCGCGGACCTGGCAGGCCACCCACGACGTCGTCCAGCGCCACCTGCGTGACTTCGAGCTGGCCGAGGCGAAGGCGCTCACCGAGCGGTCGGTGCCGGCGGCCCTCGGCATCCTCGCCCGGCTCGCCGCCGCCGGGCTGCTCGGTCTGGTGGCCGTCGTGGTCTCCCTGACCGTGGCGCTCCGGGTCGGCCGCTCGCTGGTCCAGCGGTTGACCTGGGTCCGGACGGCCGCCACCGAGCTGGCCGAGCAGCGGCTGCCCGACGTGGTGGCCCGGCTGCGCCGGGGCGAGGAGGTCGATGTCGTCCGGGAAGCCCCGCTCCTTCCGGAGTTCGGCACCGACGAGATCGGCCAGGTCGGGCAGGCGTTCGGTGCCGTGCAACGGACCGCCGTCGGGTCGGCGGTGGACGAGGCGGCCCTGCGGCACGGGCTCAACGAGGTCTTCCTGAACATCGCCCGGCGCACCCAGGGGCTGGTGCACCGGCAACTCGCCCTGCTCGACCGGATGGAACGCCGAACCGAGGACCCGACGGAACTGGCCGAACTGTTCCAGGTTGACCACCTCGCCACCCGGATGCGTCGGCACGCCGAGGACCTGGTCATTCTCGCCGGGGCGGCCCCGGGGCGGGGCTGGCGCAACCCGATCCCCGTGCTCGACGTGATCCGGGGCGCGATCTCCGAGGTCGAGGCGTACCACCGGGTGGACATCACCCTGGTACGGCCCGCCGCGGTGGTCGGTAGGGCCGTCGGCGACGCGATCCACCTGCTGGCCGAGCTGGTCGAGAACGCCACCTCCTTCTCGTCACCGCGCACCCGGGTGCAGGTCCGCGGCGAGCTGCTGCCCCACGGGTACGTCGTCGAGGTCGCCGACCAGGGCCTCGGGATGACCGCCGACGCGATCGAGGAGGCCAACCGCCAGCTCGCCCGCTCCCCGGAGTTCGACCCGACGGTCAGCGCCCGACTCGGTCACTTCGTGGTGGCGCGGCTCGCGGCCCGGCACGGTGTCCAGGTGCGCCTGCGGCCCGGCGCGCGGGGCGGGGTGACCGCTGTCGTGCTCCTGCCGTCCGAACTGGTGACGGCCGAGCCGCCCCGGCCGGCCGACGACCGGTCGGGTCCGGAGCGGATGGCCAAGGTGACGAAGCTGAGCACCCTACCCCGGCCCCGTCCGGCCCGCTCGACCCGTCGGCGGTCGGAGTCCCCCTCGGTGGTGCCGCTGGCGCCGGCGCGGCTGGGGGCGACGGAGCTACCGGTCGGCCCGGACGGCTTGCCCCGCCGGATCCGGCAACGTGGCCCGGCCCGACAGCCCCGGCGGCCGGTCACCGCCGAGCCGACGGCGCGCACGCCGGAGCAGGTACGGGCGGCGATGACGGCGCTCCAGTCCGGCACCGAGCGGGGGCGACGCGGGACCGCCTACCCGATCCCGTCCACCGAGGGTGTCGACGCGCCCACGGTGCCGACCATGCCGGTCGTGCCGGCCGGTCCGACGGCGGACCAACCGACCACGGAGCTACCCCGGGTGCGGCCCGGCGAAGCGACCGTCGAAACTGTCAGCGGAACGGAAAGGGACGGGTAGTGGTGCAACCCACGAGGCAGGCGGCCGATCTCGACTGGCTGCTGGACGAACTGGTGGACCGGGTACCGGCTGCGCGCCAGGCGGTGGTGCTCTCCGCCGACGGGTTGCTCGTGGGCTCCTCCGCCGGGCTGGACCGGGACGCGGCCGAGCACTTCTGCGCCATGGCGTCCGGCTTCGCCAGCCTGGCGAAGGGAGCAAGTCGACACTTCGCCGCCGGTCCGGTCCGGCAGACGGTGGTCGAGATGGAGTCGGCGTACCTCTTCGTCACCGCCGCCGGCCGGGGCGCGTGCCTGGCCGTGCTCAGTGACGCCGACACGGACATCGGCCTGGTCGCCTACGAGATGGCGATGCTGGTGAACCGGGTCGGCGAGACGCTGAGTACCCCGTCCCGATCCGCCGCGGGCGTGCTCGATGCAGGCTGAGTCGCCGGGGCCCCGGCACGAGTGGCTGGACGACGAGGCCGGGCCCGTCGTCCGCCCGTACGCGGTCACCGGCGGTCGGGTGGCGCCCGCCGTCGGTGAGTTCGACCTGGTCGCGTTCGTGCTGGCCACGGGGGATGTCGACCCGGACGGCCACCCCCAGTTGCACCCGGAACACCGACACCTGGTGGAGTTGGCGGCCGAGCCGGTGTCGGTGGCGGAACTCGCCGCGCACCTCGACCTCGCCATCGGCGTGGTCCGGGTGCTCCTCGGCGACCTGCTCACCGGCGGACTCGTCACCGTGCACGAGCCGCCGACCACTGCGTACCTTCCCGACGACAACATCCTCAAGGCGGTGGCGAATGGACTCCGTGCACTCTGACCGTGACGGAGCCGGCCAGCGGGTTCCGCTGGCACTGAAGATCCTGATCGCGGGAGGCTTCGGTGCCGGCAAGACGACCCTGGTGAGTGCGCTGAGCGAGGTCCGTCCGTTGCAGACCGAGGAGGTGCTCACCAGCGCCAGCATCGGGACCGACGACACATACGGCGTGGAGGGCAAGAACACCACCACGGTCGCCATGGACTTCGGTCGGATCACCATCAACGAGGACCTCCAGGTCTACCTCTTCGGCACGCCGGGGCAGGACAGGTTCTGGTTCCTCTGGGACGAACTCGCGTTCGGCGCGCTCGGCGCGGTGGTGCTCGCCGACACCCGTCGGCTGGCCGACTGCTTCCCCTCGGTGGACTACTTCGAGCAGCGGGGTATCCCCTTCGTGGTCGGGGTGAACTGCTTCGACGGGGCCCGCCGGTTCAGCCTCAACTCCGTACGGCAGGCGCTGGACCTCGACCCGGACGTGCCGCTGGTGCTCTGCGACGCCCGCGACCGCCAGTCCGGCAAGCTGGTGCTGGTCGCCCTGGTGGAGCACGTCGCCGCCCAGCGCGGCGAGACGGTCGCCGGATAGGGGCCGGGGCGGAAAATCCGGGAACCGGGTTCACCGACGGGTGATCGCGGGAAGGCTGGTGGGATCGACCCGGACGAGAGGAGAGGCGACACCGTGACCGACCAGCGGGACGTCGTCCACATCGGCGGCTACACCAGGGAGAGTGACGGGAAGGGCAGCGGCATCGTCGCGGCCCGGCGGGACCCGGCCACCGGCGCGCTGACACCGCTCGGCACGGTGGCGGTCACCGCGTCACCGTCGTTCCTGGTCCGCCACCCCACCCTGCCGGTGCTGTACGCGGTGAACGAACTGCCGGAGGGGCAGGTCAGCGCCTGGCGGATCGCGCCGGACGGTGACCTGACCCCGCTGGGTACCGGCGACACCGGCGGCGCCGAGCCCTGCCACCTGGCCGTCATGCCGGACGGCCGGCACCTGATCGCGGCCAACTACGGGGGCGGAAGCGTGGCGGTCTTCCCGCTCGACGAGGCGGGCGTGCCGGCCGGGCGGAGCGACCTGGTGGTGCACGAGGGGCACGGGGCCGACCCAGGGCGCCAGGGGTCGCCGCACGTGCACATGGTCTCGCCGGACCCGGCCGGAGGGCCGCTCTACGTCGTCGACCTCGGCACCGACTCGGTGTACCGGTACGACCTGGCGGCCGGTCGGCTGGTGCCCCGCGACCCGCAGGTGCGGACGCCCGCCGGAACCGGTCCCCGGCACCTGGCCCGGCACCCTGACGGACGGCGGGTCTACCTGGTCGGCGAGTTGGACGGCACGGTCACCGCGCTGGACCGGGACGCCGAGGGCGCGTTGCACCAGCGGGGCCGGGTGCCGGCGAGCGGGCGGACCGGTCACGTCCAGCCGTCGGAGATCGCGGTGGGTCCGCAGGGGCGGTTCCTGTACGTCGCCAACCGGGGGGTCGGCACGCTGGCCGTCTTCGCCATCGACGGTGAGCTGCCGGAACTCGTCGCCGAAGTGGACACCGGCGGGGAGTGGCCCCGGCACTTCGTCTGGTCCGGGCGCGACCTCTACCTGGCCGACCAGCGGGCCGACATGGTCCGGACGTTTCGCGTCGATCCGGCCACCGGCGTGCCCGAGCCGGTGGGTGAGCCGGTGCCGGTGCCGAGCCCGACCTGCGTCCTGCTCTGAGGTGTCTGCGCACCATTGATCACACAGCGTAACCGTTCTCCACGAAACCGCAGGTCGACTGTTCCTCCTGCGTGACTTTCGTCCGAACGGTGGTAGCCGCGACGTTCACCAGTCCGCAACATGGTCAGAGTGTCGGGCCGCCATCGCATGCGTTCGGGTTTTCGCGGAGCAGGCGCCGTCGCCTCGGCGACGGCGCTTGCCGTCGTCGCCACCGGGGCGTGGTTCGGCTACCGAGAGTTCACCGGACCGGCCTGCTCCGGGCAGGTCAAACTGACGGTCGCGGCCGCGCCCGAGATCGCGCCCGTGGTGCAGGCCGCCGCCGGGCGGTGGGTGGCCGAGGGCGCGGCGGTCGACGGCACCTGCGTCGCGGTCGAGGTCTCGACGCAGGAGCCGGTCGAGGTGGCGGCGGCGGTGGCCGGCAAGCACGGCGTCACCCTGCCCGGGGTGGGGCAGGCCAGCGGTACGGCGATCACCCCCGACGTCTGGGTGCCCGACTCGTCGACCTGGCTGCTGCGCATCAAGAACAGCGGCGCGGCCGCCTTCGACCCGACCAACGGCGCGTCGATCGCCCGGAGCCCGGTCGTGGTCGCCATGCCGGAACCGGTCGCCACCCGGCTTGGCTGGCCGCAGCAGAAGCTGACCTGGGCGGACCTGGTGCGGCAGATGAACACCGACACGAAGCTGCGGACCGGGATCGTCGAACCGACCCGGGACGCCGCCGGCCTGGCGGGGCTGCTCGCCCTGACGGCGGCGGCGGGCAAGAGCGGGAGAGACAGCCAGCAGGCCCGGACGGCGGCCCTGCGGGCGCTGGCCACCGGACGGTCCGCACTGCGGCAGGACCTGCTCGCCCGGTTCCCCCGCTCCACCGACCCGGCCGCCCTCGCCGCCGGTCTCGGCGCCGCCGCCCTCTCCGAAGAGGACGTGATCGCCTACAACCGGACCCAGCCGCCGGTCCCGCTCGCCGCGCTCTACCTGGATCCGGCGCCGATGGCGCTGGACTACCCGTACGCGGTGCTGCCCGGGATCGAGCCGGCCAAGGCGTCCGCCGCGGCCGGCCTGTTCGGGGCGCTCACCGCCCCGACCTTCCCGGACCGGCTGGTCGGACAGGCGCTGCGCGGGCCGGACGGGGTCGGCGGTGCCGGCTTCCAGGCTCCGGTGGGGGCACCGGCCGGCGGCCCGGCACCGCTGGCCGCCGGTGGCGGCACGGCGGCCGGCGGGCCGGACCCGTCGGCGCTCGACGCCGCCGTGTCCGGCTGGTCGGTCGCCACCCAGTCCGGTCGGATGCTCTGCGTGATCGACGTCTCCGGCTCGATGCGGCAACCGGTGCCGACCGCCGGCAACGTCTCCCGCGAGCAGGTCACCGTCGCCGCGGCCCTGCGGGGTCTCGATCTCGTCGACGACTCGTGGGCGGTCGGGCTGTGGACCTTCTCCACCGAGATGGTGGGCAGCCGCGACTACCGGGAACTGCTCCCGATCGGGCCGCTCTCCACCCAGCGGAGCAAACTGAGGACCGCGCTCGGTTCGATCCGCCCCACCCAGGACGGCGACACCGGCCTCTACGACACCGTGCTCGCCGCCTACCGGACGGTGCAGGACGACTGGGAGCCCGGCCGGGTCAACTCGCTCGTGCTCTTCACCGACGGCAAGAACGAGGACGCCGACGGGATCGGCCAGCGGGAACTGCTCACCGAACTGGCCCGGCTCGCCGACCCGGAACGACCCGTCCAGGTGGTGATCATCGGTATCGGCGGGGACGTCAGCCGTACCGAGCTGGAGGCGATCACCAAGGTCACCGGCGGCGGGGTCTTCGTCACCGAGGACCCGAACAAGATCGGTGAGATCTTCCTCCGGGCGGTCGCGCTCCGTCCGACCGCGCCGCGCTGACCGAAGCGCCGGCTCCCCGCCCGCGCCGTCCAATCTAAGTTCCAGCAGCCCATCCCGCCCCGCCCACGCCAGCAGCCCGGGCACCCCGTCCCGCCCCGCCCACGCCAGCAGCCCGGGCACCCCGTCTCGGTCCGGCCCACGCCAGCAGTCCGTCCCCGTCCCCGTCCCCGTCCAGTCCGGACCACGTCAGGGGTTCCGGGCAGCCCGACCCGCGCAGGGATCAAGCCTGACCGCCCGGAGCGGGTCGGGCTGCCCGGAACCCCCACCCACCCACCCACCCACCCGGAGCGGACTGCCCGGAACCCCACCCGGTCGACCCGAGGCAGGCGATGGTGTCCACATCAGATGGTGCTACTGACGGCATTCTGTCGGTGGCTACCGGGAACAAGGCCTGTCGGGGGAAGATGTGCGGGTGCTCCGCACCACCGGCCGACCCAGGGCCGGTCCTGGCGGAGCGCTACCTGACGCTACTGGGGAGGGTCGTTTGACCTCGGCGCTGCTGACCCCCGCCTCGGCGTCGTCCAGGTTCGCCGGTGACCGGCCGGCACGGGCGACCCGGGCCGACGAACGGGCCTACGTCCGCACCTTGGTGCTGCTCGACACCGCCATGATCGCCGTGGCCGTACTGGTGGGGTACGTCACCCGGTTCAGCGAGTACGAACCGAGTGGCTCCGAGGTGCCGTACGTCCTGGTGGCCCCCGGGCTGGTGATCGCCTGGCTGCTCTCCCTCAAGATCCTGCGCTGCTATGACGACCGGGTCCTCGGCTACGGCGCGGACGAGTACCGCCGGGTCACCTCCGCCAGCCTCCGGCTGGCCGCCACGATCGCCATCACCGGCTACATCGCCGACGTGGGCGTCTCGCGCGGCTTCCTCGCCATCACCCTGGCGGTCGGCACGGTCCTGCTGCTGGTGGCCCGGTTCGCCGCCCGCAAGCGGCTGCACCTCGACCGGTGCCGGGGCGCCGGCTGGTCGCGCCGGGTGCTCGCGGTCGGCGACACCCCGCACGTGCTGGAGCTCGTGCACACCCTGCGCCGCGAGCCGTACGCCGGCTACCACGTGGTGGGCGCCTGCATCCCGGACGCCTTGCTCGCCCCGGTCCCGCAGCGGCTGGGGGACGTGCCCGTCGTCGGGTCGATCCGGGGCATCCCGGAGGCCGCCGCCGCGATCGGGGCGGACACCGTGGCCATCACCGCCTCCGCCGAGCTGACCGCGACCCGGCTGCGTCGGCTCGGCTGGCAGTTGGAGGGCACCGGGATCGACATGGTGCTGGCCCCGGCGCTGACCGACGTGGCCGGCCCGCGCATCCACACCCGGCCGGTCGCCGGGCTGCCGCTGATCCACGTCGAGGCCCCCGAGTTCCGGGGAGCCCGCAAGCTGGTCAAGGGGCTCGTCGACCGCTCGCTCTCGCTGCTCGCGCTGGCGCTGCTGGCGCCACTGCTGGCGCTGATCGCCCTGGCGATCCGGCTGGACACCCCCGGCCCCGTCCTGTTCCGGCAGACCCGGGTCGGCCAGGGCGGACGCGAGTTCGGCGTGTTCAAGTTCCGCACGATGGTGGTCAACGCCGACGCGATGCTCGCCGAGTTGGCCGCCCGCAACGAAACCGACGGGCTGCTGTTCAAGATGCGCGACGACCCCCGGGTGACCCGGGTCGGCCGGCTGCTGCGCAAGTGGTCCCTGGACGAACTGCCCCAGCTCGCCAACGTGCTGATCGGACACATGAGCCTGGTCGGTCCGCGCCCGCCGCTCCCGTCCGAGGTGGCCCGCTACGACGGCGACGTCGCCCGCCGGCTGCTGGTCAAGCCGGGCATGACCGGGCTCTGGCAGGTCAGCGGACGCTCCGACCTGAGCTGGGAGGACGGCATCCGGCTCGACCTGTACTACGTGGAGAACTGGTCGCTGGCCGCCGACCTGACCATCCTGTGGAAGACCTTCGGCGCGGTCCTGCGCAGTCGCGGCGCGTACTGAGGCGGTCGTGCACAGTCGCGGTGCGTACAGAGCCGGCCGGGACGGGCCCGGCCGGGCCCGCCGGGCCTGCGGCGCTGCCTGGCCGGTCAGGGCTGGGGACCGGTCCAGTCCAGGCACACCACGACGGCGTCGTCGACCAGGTCCCCGGCGACGAACGCCCGCAGGTCGCCGATGAGTGCCCGGACGGCGTCCAACGGTGCCATCGGGCCGGTCCGGCGCAGGAAGCGGGCCAGCGCCGACTCGCCGTACCGGACGTCCTGCCCGGCGGCCTCGACCACCCCGTCGCTGAGTACGAAGATCCGGTCGTCCCGCTCCAGGTGGAGCCGCTGGGGCTGGTAGTCGGTCCCGTCGAACATGCCGAGCGGGAACTGCGGCACCAGCGGCAGCTCGTCGACCTCGCCCCGGCGCAGCAGCACCAGCCGGGGCGATCCGGCGTCGACCACGGTCACCGCTCCGGCGCGCAGGTCCAGCTCGATCAGGAGCACCGAGAGGTACTGGTCGCCGTGGTGCATCGCGTAGACCGCCTGGTCGGCCAGGGCGGCCTGGTCGGCCAGGGGCAGTCCGGCCCGCCGGGCGTTGCGCAGCGCGTGTACGGCGAGGGAGGTCAGCATGGCGGCGGCGACGCCCTCGCCCGTCCCGTTGACGACCGACAGCCAGAGCCGATCGCCGTCGTCGGACCAGTCGAAGCTGTCGCCGCGCACCGCGTACGCCGGTTCGAGCTGCCCGGCCAGGCTGAACGAGGGCCGGATCCGGCTGCGCCCCGGCAGCAGTTCCCACTGCATCTCGGCGGCGAGGGTGAGCCGCCGGCTGCGCCGGGCCGTGCGGTAGACGTCGGTGCCATCCGACACGGCGGCCAGTTCGTGCCCGAGCGCGGTGGCGATTTCGGCGAGGTCGGCGACGACGGTGCGGTCGTCCGGCACCGGGGTCAGCCGGAGCACGCCGCGCCGCTCGCCCCGCATCCCGACCGGGAAGTAGCCCGTTCCGGCGGCAAGGATCGGCTCCTGGTGGTCGAAGCAGCGCCAGGCCGGGTGGCCGGGCTCGGTCAGCGGCTCCCCCTCGCGCAGCGGCAGCAGCACCGACAACCGGTAGTCGACCTGGAACAGCTCGGCGCTGGTGATCGCGTACGACCGGGCCAGCTCGGCGGCGACCCGATCCAGCAGGAGATCCGTTGGTGCGTCGGTCAGGACACGCCGTGCCTGGTTGACCGGTTCGCTCATGGTCGCTCCTTCTGACAGCCCGACCACCTGCGGGTCAGGGGTAGTCTCAGGCACACGATGGCCGAGGAACCCCGTCCGCCGGAACCAGAAGCGAGTATGGTCGCCGCGCTCGACGACGCGGCGGCCACCCTGCTGTCTGTGTGGGAGGAAGCACGGGAGCGGACGACGGACCGGCTCTCCGTCGCGCAGCTACGGGCCGTCATGGTGGTGGAGCAGCACGACGGGATCAACCTCCGGCGCCTGGCCACCCTCCTCAAAACGCTGCTTCCCTCAGCCAGCCGGCTGTGCGACCGGCTGGTCGCCGCCGGCATGCTCGAGCGGGAGCCCGGCCGGTACGACCGGCGGGAGATCGCGCTGCACCTGACCCCGGAGGCCGCGCGGTTCCTCGCCGAACTGCGGGCCGCCCGGCAGGCGCGGCTGGCCGAGGTGCTCGCCGGAATGAGTCCGGCCGGTCGGGAGGCACTGCGGCACGGACTCGCCGAGTTCCGGGCGGCCGCCCGCCGGTCACCGCCGGCCGACCGGGCCCACGCCGCGCCTGACGAACTCCAGGCACCGGCCGACCAGGTCCATGCCCCCGCCGACGAACACCAGACACCGGCCGACCGGGCCCCCGCCCCCGCCGACGAACACCAGGCACCGGCCGGGCCGCACCTCGCCCCGGTCGACCCGCACCAGGCACCGGCCGGGCCGTACCGGGTGTACGAGCCGTCGGCCCAGGCCACGCCGGGCGATCCGGGTGCGGGGGCGGGCCAGCGCGCCCCGGTGTCGGCACCCCGCGGCCCGGCGAGCGGACCGGGGCCGGCACGCCCGCTGGTCGCCGCTCCGCCTCCGGCGCCCCCCACCGCCCGCCCCGCCTGACTTCCACCGATGCCACGACGGAACCATCGGGCGTAGCCACCGGACGCGCGGGCGTCGGGCGCATGACGGTGCGAGCGGCCCCGGCGACCACCGGTCCCGGTGACCATCGGTCAGGGCCGGGCCGAGGGCGGGGTGACGGGGGTGATGGCGAGCATGGCGATGTCGTCCTGGCTCTGGCCGTCGAACCACTTGTCGAGCAGTCGCAGTACCCGGTCGACCACGGCCCGGGGCGGCAGTCCGGCCCCGTCGGCCAGCGCCTGGCGCAACCGGTCCTCGCCGAACATCTCGAGCGCCCCCGGGCCGCCGCGTGCCTCGATCACCCCGTCGGTGTACGCCAGCAGCAGTTCACCGGGTGCCAGCCGGATCCGCGTCTCGACGAACCGCGCGTCGCTGAGCGCGCCGACCGGCATCCCGCCGACCGGGACCGGTCGGACAGCCCCGTCGACCCCGACGACCAGCGGGGCCGGGTGACCGCCCCCGGCCACGCGCAGGCACAGCGCGCCGTCGGCCTCGGTGGTGAAGGTACCGAGCAGCAGGGTGGTGAACTGGCTGCGCCGGGTCGCCTCGGGCGCGTCGAACAGGGCCCGGTTGAGCAGGGCCATCAGCTCCAACGGACGCTGTTCGACCAGGCGCAGGGTCTGCAACGACTGGCGTACCCGGCCGGTGAGCACGGCCGCGCCGACGCCCTTGCCGCAGACGTCGCCGAGGGCGAAGGTGCCGCCGTCGGCGGTGGCCGAGACGGCGTAGAAGTCGCCGCCGATCCGCAGGCTGTCGCCGGCCGCGCGGTAACCGCCGGCCAGCGCCACGCCGGGGATCTCGGGCAGTTCGGGCGGGAACAGGCTCGCCTGGAGCACCCGGGCCAGGTGGGTCTGCTCGCCGTGCAGGTCGGCGGTGACCAGGGCCGCCCCGGCCCGCGCGGCGAACTCCCGGGCGACCTCGACGTCCCGCTGGTCGAAGCCACCCTGGCCCGGCCGGCGCATCATGACCAACGCCGCGCCGTTCGTCCCGATCATCGGAGTGACCAGGACGGCGCCGGACCGGCCGAAGTCCTCCGGCAGCACCCGACCGAGTTCGGCGAGTTCGGTGTCGAGCCACGGGGTGGCGTCGACGTGGTCCCCGTCGAGTGCCTCGGCGAGCCCGGGTACCGAGTCGGCCAGGTCGGCCGGTCCGCTGCCGAACACCGGCTCCAGGTCGCCGTCGGCGAAGCGTACCCAGAGCGGCTCAGCGTCGGGTGGCGCCGGCAGCGGCGGTCGGTGGATCACCACCGCGGCGTCGGCGAGGTACGGCACGACCAGCGTCACCGCGGCCCGCAGCGTCTGGTCACGGTGCAGGGAGAGCCCGAGTCGGCTGCCGGCCTGGGCGAGGAAGGCGGTGTGGGCGCGTTCGGCCCGTAGCGCGTCGGTGCGGGCCTGCTCCTCGGTGACGTCCCGGACGTACCAGGCGCAGCCGTTGGCGCGCAGCGGGCGGCAGATCCCGCGCAGTCGCCGCCCCCGGTGCTCGGCCTCGAAACCGGCCGCCCCACTGCGGGCCGCCTCGGCCAACGCCGGCACGGCGGCCAGCGCCAGCGGGCCACCGGGGGTGACCTCGGGCAGCAGTTCGGCGGCCATCGCGTTGGCCAGGGTCACCACGCCCCGGGAGTCGACGGTGACGACCGCCTCGGCCAGCCCGTCGAGCAGTTCGCGGGCGAGCGCGGCGTCGGTGGGGACGGCGGCCTTCCCGGCACGGCGGTGAGCGGAGTCGGTGGGTTCGCCACCGACCGGGCTGGGGCGGCCGCCGCGTCGGGTGGTGGTCACCATCGCGCGCCGGCTGCCCTGCGCCACCGACCTGTGCCCATGCTGGAAGGAACTCCTCGCCTGCGGATGGTTGCCTTGCGGCAAGGGTACCGAGGAGATCGCTCGGTCGCCCGCCGGTCGGGGGCCGAGGAGAGCGGCCGTCAGCCCCGCCGGTCGGGGGCCGAGTAGAGCCCGCCGGCTGCTGCCGAGGAGAGCCCCTGACGGGTGCCGGGGTCAGCCGCTCCGGCCAGCCAGGCCGCAGGTCGGGCGATGACCCGGCGGACCACCGAACCCGCCGCGCCGATCGCGGCGGCGTCCGCACCGAGCACCGTCGGTCGGACGGTGACCGGGTGCCAGGCGGCGGTGAGCACCCGCCGGGAGATCTCGGCGGTCACCGCCGGGCTCAGCCAGCGGGCGAGCGGGGCGTAGGTGCCGCCGAGGACCACGGTGTCCAGGTCGAGCAGGTTCACCACCCCGGCGACCGCCACGCCGAGGGCCGTCCCCGCCCCGCCCAGCGCGGCGAGGGTCGCCGGGTCGCCCCCGGCGGCGAGTCGGGCCAGCCGGGCCGCGTCGCCGGCCACGTCCGTCCCGGCCAGCCCGGCGGCGGCGAGAATCGCCTCCTGGCCGGCGTAGGTCTCCAGGCAGCCCCGCCCGCCACACCGACAGGGGTGACCCTCCGGATGGACCGGGAGGTGACCGATCTCGCCGCTGAACCCCCGAGCGCCCCGGTAGAGCGTGCCGTCCAGCACGATCCCCGCGCCGATGCCCACCTCGCCGGAGACGTACAGGAAGTCGGTGGCTCCCGGCTCCCCGGCGTGCAGTTCGCCCAGGGCGGCCAGGTTGGCCTCGTTGTCGACCACCAGCGCGGGCAGGCCGGGCACCGAATCGGTCAGCGGCGGGTGGGCGGCGAGCAACACCGGTACGTCCACCTCCCGCCAGCCGAGGTTGGGAGCGAGCCGGACCACGCCGTCGGCGGCTACCAGACCGGGTACGGCGAGCGCCGCCCCGGCCAGGGTGAGCCCCTGGGCGGCGGCGTCGGCCCGGGCCCGCTGGGCCAACTCGGCGGCGAGGGCGACGGTCTCGGCGGGAGAGGCCGGACGCAGGTCGGCCCGGTGCACCGTGCGGTGCCGGACCTCGCCGGCCAGGTCGAGCACGCAGACCGCCAGGTAGTCGACATTGATCTCCAGGCCGAGACCGGCCGGACCCCGGCTGGCCAGCAGCAGGCCCCGGGCGGGTCGGCCGGCCCCGGTACGCGGTGTCGGGTCGACTTCGGTGACCAGCCCGCCGCCGATCAGGTCGTCGACGACGGCGGAGACGGTCGCCCGGGTGAGCCCGGTGTCGGTGGCCAACTCGGCCCGGGACGGTGGCCGGGGCGCGGCGGCGATCCGGCCGAGCAGCAGGGCGAGGTTGATCTCGCGGAGGCTGCCCTGACGGACCGCCCCGGCGGGCGCGGCGTCGGCGGGGCTGCTCACGCCCTTGACACTGCCACACCGACGGCGATCAAATAATTCAACCACTGAACAAATATCCCGTCCCGTCACCGGAGGTTCGCCATGGCACCCCGTCCTACCCCCGCCGACAAGTTCTCCTTCGGCCTCTGGACGGTCGGCTGGCAGGGGCGCGACCCGTTCGGCGACGCCACCCGCCCCGAGTTGGACGCGGTCGAGGCGGTGCACCGCCTCGCCGAACTCGGCGCGTACGGGATCACCTTCCACGACGACGACGTCGTGCCGTTCGGTGCGGACACGGCCACCCGCGACCGACGGATCGCCCGGTTCCGCACGGCCCTGGCCGACACCGGCATGGTCGTGCCGATGGTCACCACCAACCTCTTCACCCACCCGGTCTTCAAGGACGGCGGCTTCACCAGCAACGACCGGCAGGTCCGCCGGTACGCGTTGCGCAAGGTGCTGCGCAACATCGATCTCGCCGCCGAACTGGGCGCGAAGACGTTCGTCATGTGGGGTGGCCGGGAGGGCGGCGAGTACGACGTCGCCAAGGACGTCCGGGCCGCGCTGGACCGCTACCGGGAGGCCGTCGACCTGCTCACCCAGTACGTCGTCGACTCCGGCTACGACCTGCGCTTCGCCCTCGAACCCAAGCCGAACGAGCCGCGCGGCGACATCCTGCTGCCCACCGTCGGACACGCGCTGGCGTTCATCTCCACCCTGGCTCACCCCGACCTGGTCGGCCTCAACCCCGAGGTCGGGCACGAGCAGATGGCCGGGCTGAACTTCGTGCACGGCATCGCCCAGGCGCTCTGGCAGGACAAGCTGTTCCACATCGACCTCAACGGCCAGCGCGGCGTCAAGTACGACCAGGACCTCGTCTTCGGCCACGGTGACCTGCTCAACGCGTTCGCCCTGGTCGACCTGCTCGAGCACGGCGGGGTGACCGGCGCATCCGGCTACGACGGCCCCCGACACTTCGACTACAAGCCATCCCGTACCGAGGACGTCGCCGGGGTGTGGGCGTCGGCGGAGGCGAACATGCGGACGTACCTGCTGCTCAGGGAGCGCGCGGCGGCGTTCCGCGCCGACCCGGAGGTGGCCGACGCCCTTGCGGCCAGCCGGGTCGCCGAGCTGGCCGAGCCGACCCTCGCCCCCGGCGAAAGTGTCGCCGACCTGCTCGCCGACCGGTCCGCCTTCGAGGACCTGGACGTCGACGCGGTGGCCGCGCGGGGCTTCGGCTTCGTCCGGCTCAACCAGCTCGCCGTCGAGCACCTGCTCGGCGCGCGCTGAGGAGGGGCCGGATGCCGCTCGTCGCCGGCGTCGACTCGTCGACGCAGTCCTGCAAGGTCGTCGTCCGGGACGCCGAGACCGGCGTGCTGGTCCGCCAGGGGCGTGCCCCGCACCCGGACGGCACCGAGGTCGACCCGGAGGCCTGGTGGCGGGCGTTGACCACGGCCGTCGACGCGGCCGGCGGGCTCGCCGACGTGGCCGCCGTCTCGGTCGCCGGCCAGCAGCACGGCATGGTCTGCCTGGACGACGCCGGCCGGGTGGTCCGGCCGGCGCTGCTCTGGAACGACACCCGGTCCGCCGGGGCCGCCGCCGAACTGGTCGCCGAGGCCGGCGCGGGGGAGGCCGGCCGGCGGTTCTGGGCCGACGCGGTGGGCACCGTGCCGGTGGCCAGCCTGACCGTCGCCAAGCTGCGCTGGCTGGCCCGGCACGAGCCGGCCAACGCCGACCGGGTGGCGGCGGTCTGCCTGCCGCACGACTGGCTGACCTGGCGGCTCGGCGGCGGCGCGGCCCACAACCGAGCCGGTACGCGCGACCTGTCCGCCCTGCGCACCGACCGCAGCGACGCCAGCGGCACCGGCTACTGGTCACCGGCCACCGGCGAGTACCGCCCCGATCTGCTGGAACAGGCCCTCGGGCGGCGACCGGAGCTGCCCGTGGTGCTCGGCCCCGCCGAGCCCGCCGGCACCCTCGCGGGGCTCGGCGGGCCGCTGCCCGGCTCCGGCGCGGTGCCTTCCGGTGGGCCGCTGCTCGGCCCCGGCGTGGTGCCTTCCGGTGGGCCGCTGCTCGGCCCCGGCGCCGGGGACAACGCCGGGGCGGCGCTCGGGGTCGGGGCACGCCCCGGCGATGTGGTCGTCTCCATCGGCACCTCCGGGACCGTGTTCAGCGTCGCCGACACCCCGGCCGCCGACGCGAGCGGGGCGGTCGCCGGGTTCGCCGACGCCACCGGCCGCTACCTGCCGCTGGTCTGCACGCTCAACGCCGCCCGGGTGCTGGACGCCGCCGCCACGCTGCTCCGGGTCGACCCGGCCGGCCTGGCCGATCTGGCGCTGGCCGCCCCGGCCGGGGCGGACGGGCTGGTCCTCGTGCCGTACCTGGAGGGGGAGCGGACCCCGAACCGGCCGGACGCCACCGGGGCGGTGCACGGGCTCACCCTGCGCACCGCCACCCCCGCGCACCTGGCCCGGGCCGCCGTCGAGGGGATGCTCTGCGCGCTGGCCGACGGGCTCGACGCCCTGCTCGCCCAGGGTGCCCGGGCCGACCGGGTGATCCTGGTCGGCGGGGGAGCCCGGTCGGCGGCGGTCCGTGCCATCGCACCGCAGGTCTTCGGCTGCCCGGTGCTGGTCCCGCCGCCCGGTGAGTACGTCGCCGACGGCGCGGCGCGGCAGGCCGCCTGGGTCGCCCTGGGCGGCGCGACAGCACCACAGTGGTCGGTCGGCGAGACCGAAGAGTACGCCGCCGATCCGGTGCCGGCGATCCGCGAGCGGTACGCCGAGGCGCGGGACCGGTTCCTCGCCCGTCCCACTGACGGGTAAAAGACTGTACGGGGAAGGCCGGACTGGCGATTATCGACAGATGTCGTCGCTCGACCTTCCCACCCCACCGCTCGACCTGCCCGGTGCGGCACCGCCGCCGGAGCCCGTCGTGCCCCTGCCGGCCGTCCTGCGCTACGACGACGCGGACACCCCGTGTGACGTCATCGACGCCCTGGCGCTCGCCGACTTCATCACCGGGCGGCACCCCTGGTCGCAGACCGTCCGACTGCCCCGGGCCCGCCCCGACGCGCAGCTCGTACCCGCCGACGGACACCTGCTGCGTACCGCCATCGAGGCCCGGCAACGCTCCCAGCTCCTCGGCGGCGACGGCTGGACCGCACGGGTGGTCACCTGGAAGGGCCACGGCGCGGAGGTGACCGTCACCGCGGTGAGCGGCGAGGTCGGCCAGTCCGCGCTGGACCGGATCGTGGCCGGGGCGACCGCTGCGGAGGACGCCGGATCGGGCCGGATCGGCTTCTGGCACCAGAGTCCGCGCCGGGGCGCGCAGCGGGACGTCCGGACCGTGACCACCCCGGAGTGGGCCACCATCCGGGACAACTACACCGCCACCGCCCGCCGGGAGTTCGACCGGCTGATGGCGGTCACCCCGGAAAACGTGCTGGGGCGGCTGGTGCTGCTGCACGGCGCGCCGGGCACCGGCAAGACGACCGCGCTACGTGCCCTCGCGCACGCCTGGCGGCAGTGGTGTCAGGCCGACTGCGTCCTCGATCCGGACGTCCTCTTCGCCGACGCCGGGTACCTGTCCGAGGTGGCGGTCGGCAACGACGACGAGCCGGAGGGCGGCCCCCGCTGGCGGCTGCTGATCGTCGAGGACTGCGACGAACTGATCCGGGGCGAGGCCCGGCAGACCTCCGGCCAGGCCCTGTCCCGGCTGCTCAACCTCACCGACGGGCTGCTCGGCCAGGGCCGGGACGTGCTCGTCGCGATCACCACCAACGAGGATCTGTCCCGGCTGCACCCGGCGGTGACCCGCCCCGGCCGGTGCCTCGCCCGGATCGAGGTGGGCCCGCTGTCGTACGCGGAGGCGACCCGTTGGCTCGCCTCCGCCGGAGTGGCACCCGACGGTGGCGGCGTGGCGTCCGGCGGTGGCGGGGAGGTGCCCGACGGTGGCGGGGTGGCGCGCGGCGGTGGCGGGGTGGCGCGCGGCGGCGGCACCAGCGCCGTGGCATCCGACGGCACCAGCGCCGTGCCGGCCAGCGGGGCCACCCTCGCCGAGCTGTACGCGCTGCGCGCCGGAGCCCCCACCCCGCCCACCGACCGGCACGAACTGGGCGGTTACCTCTGAGGCTTCCGCGCGTCGTCACCCGGTCGTGATCTGATCCTGGTTCAGTGCACGAACATGACCACCACCAGCGGCGGTACCCGGGTCCACCGGCTGTACACCGTCGTCGTCTTCGTGCTCCTCGCATCGCTGGACAACGTGGCGATCGGGTTGGTCCCCCCGCTGTACGGGTCGATCGCCGACTCGCTGGACGTGCCACAGCGCCTGATCGGGCTGGTAACCGCGGTCAGCTTCCTGGTCAGCGCGGTGGCTGCGGTCGGCTGGGCGTACGTGGGCGACCGGACCAACCGGAAGCCGCTGCTCGTGGTCGGCACCCTGCTCTGGGCGGCCGGCACCGCGGGCAGCGCGGTGGCTCCCGGCTACCCGCTCTTCCTGGTGGCCCAGATGGTGGCGGCGGTCGGGCTCGGCGCGGTCGGCTCGGTCGGCTTCTCGGTGGTCACCGACCTGATCTCGCCCCGCCGCCGGGGTCTGGTGATGAGCTTCTGGGGGCTGTCCCAGGGCGTCGGTACGCTCGCCGGCACCCTGGTCGGCGGGATCCTCGGCGCGGCGGACTGGCGTCGGCCCTTCCTGCTGCTCAGCCTGGTCGGCCTGGCCGCCACGGCGGCGTACGTGTTCACCTACGACGTGCGACGCGGGCAGAGCGAACCGGAGCTGGCCGGCGCGCTCGCCCACGGCGCCGAGTACGACTACCGGATCAGCCGGGCCGACCTGCCCCGGATCCTGCACCGGCGGACCAACTTCTGGCTGGTGTTCCAGGGGCTCACCGCGCAGGCCGCCTTCGGCTCGCTGGTCTGGCTGCCGGTGCTGTTCACCGAACGGGCCGAGGAGCAGGGCTACTCACCGGCCACCGCGATCGTGGTGGGCAGTGTCTTCGCCACCCTGTTCCAGCTCGGCGGGGTCTTCTCCATCGTCGGCGGGCTGGTCGGCGACGCGCTGCAACGGCGTACCCCACGGGGCCGGGCGATGGTCGCGGCCGTCGGCATCCTCGCGGCCGTCCCGTTCTACCTGGTGCTCTTCTTCGTGCCGATCCGGATCGACGTGCCGGACGGCGCGGGCGCTGGCGCGGTGATCGGCGCGGTGCTCGCCAGTGTCCTCACCGAACCGACGGTCGGGCTGAGCCTGCTCGCCGCGGTGCTGGCGCTCGCGCTGACCTCGGCGAACTCGCCGAACTGGTTCGCCCTGATCGCCGACGTCAACCCGCCGGAGCACCGGGGCACCGTCTACAGCCTCGGCAACCTGGTCAACGGGGTCGGCCGGGCGGCCGGGAACGGCCTGGTGGGGGTGGCCTTCCACGCCCTGCGGGGGGCCTTCCCGCCGCCGCTGAACTTCGCCGTCGGGCTGGCCGCGTTCCAGCTCTTCTTCATCCCGACCGGGATCATGTACTGGTTCGCCTCACGGACCTCGCCCCGGGACATCGCCAACGTGCACACCCTGCTGCACACCCGCGCCGAACGCCTCTGACCCCCTGCACCCCGCCCGCGTGGTAGCAGGGGTCCCCTGCACCCGTCGGGTGGTAGCAGGGGACCCTTGCACGTCAAAAAGCGGTAACAGGGGACCCCTGCTACCAACCAACTAACCAACCACGAAACCAAACAACCCTCAGGCGCGGTACCAGACGGTGACGTCGGTGGGGACCAGGGCGTCGTCGAGGGGGCCGCTGGCGTGCAGCGGCTCTACGCCGTCCGGCAGCGGCACCGATGCTGCGCCGAAGTTGGTCAGCACGCCCAACGCGCCGTTGCGGAAGTGCAGCACCTCGTCGCCGGAGGCCAGCCAACGCAGCGTGCCCCGGCCCAGCCCGTGCTCCCGGCGTAGCCGCAGCGCGGTCCGGTACAGCTCGTACGTCGAGCCGGGCACCCCGCGCTGCCGGTCCAGCGCGTACTCGGCCCAGGACGGCGGCTGCGGCAGCCAGCTCGCGTCGGCGGGCCCGAAGCCGTACGACGGGGCGTCGGCCTCCCACGGGATCGGCACCCGGCAGCCGTCCCGGCCACGTTCGGTGTGCCCGCTGCGCTCCCAGGTCGGGTCCTGCCGGACCTCGTCGGGCAGCGTGGTGTGCTCCGGCAGCCCCAACTCCTCACCCTGGTAGAGGTAGGCCGAGCCGGGCAGGGCGAGCATCAGCAGGGTGGCCGCGCGGGCCCGGCGTAGGCCGAGGGTGGCGTCCGGCTGCGGGTCGTCCGCGCCGATGCCGTTGGGCCGGGGGGTACCGACCGGCAGCCCGAGTCGGGAGGCGTGCCGGACCACGTCGTGGTTGGACAGCACCCAGGTGGTCGGGGCGCCGACCGCGTCGGTGGCCTCCAGGGAGCGGGTGATCACCGCGTACTGGGCCGGCGCGGTCCAGGCGGCGAGCAGGTACTCGAAGTTGAACGCCTGGTGCATCTCGTCGGGGCGGACGTAGCGGGCCAGCCGCTCGGCCGGTTCCACCCACGCCTCGGCGACCAGGACGCGGTCACCGCCGTAGGTCTCCAGCAGCCGTCGCCACTCGCGGTAGATCTCGTGCACCCCGTCCTGGTCCCACATCGGCGGGCGGGGCTTGTCGACCTCCTGGCCGGAGAGGATCTCCTGCGGCTCCCGCCAGTTCGCCAGGTCGGCCTGCTTGACCAGGCCGTGCGCCACGTCGACCCGGAAGCCGTCGACGCCCCGGTCGAGCCAGAACCGCAGCACCTCCAGGAACTCCGTCCGGACCTCGGGGTTGTCCCAGTTCAGGTCGGGCTGGGCGGTGTCGAACAGGTGCAGGTACCACTGCCCGTCGGCGAGCCGGGTCCAGGCCGGCCCGCCGAACACGCTCTGCCAGTCGTTCGGCGGCTCGGCACCGCCCGGACCGAGGCCGTCCCGGAAGACGTACCGCTGCCGTTCCGGGCTGCCCGGCCCGGCCTCCAGCGCGGCCCGGAACCAGGCGTGCGCCGACGAGGTGTGGTTGGGGACCAGGTCGACGATCACCCGCAGGCCCCGCGCGTGCGCGTCGGCGATCAGCCGGTCCGCGTCGGCGAGCGTGCCGAACAGCGGCTCGACGTCGCGGTAGTTGGCCACGTCGTAGCCGGCGTCGGCCTGCGGCGACGGGTAGAACGGGGACAACCAGACCGCGTCCACCCCGAGGTCGGCGAGGTGTCCGAGGCGGGCGGTGATGCCCGGCAGGTCACCGACGCCGTCGCCGCCGGAGTCGGCGAAGGAACGCGGGTAGACCTGGTAGATGACGGCTTCGGTCCACCAGCCGGTGGCCGGGTCGCTGACGGTTTCCTGCGGGTCGTGATGGGTGTTCAGGGTCGTCTCCCGAGTGTCGAGCCGGGCGGTGCCGACCGGCCTGCCCGGCAGGGGCGGTCGAGTCCGTTCAGTGTGCCCTCGGCGGGGCGGTGGAATCACGCACCACCAGACGAGTGGGGAGAATCACCGGCGAGTCGGAGGGTGTGCTCCCCGGGGTGCCGACGAGCGGGTCGAGCACGATCTGGGCGGCGAGCCGGCCCTGTTCGGCGGCGGGCTGGGCCACGGTGCTGAGCCCCAGCACGGCGGCGAGGTCGTGGTCGTCGATGCCGATCACGCTGATGTCCTGCGGCACCCGTAGCCCGGCCTCGCGCAGCGCGGCGATCGCGCCCATCGCCATCTCGTCGCAGGCGGCGAAGATCGCTGTCGGCGGGTCACCCCGGCGCAGCAACTCGACGGTGGCCTGGTTGCCGCCGTCGATGGTGAACTCGGACTCCACGTCCAGGCTCGGG
The DNA here is from genome assembly GCF_900090325.1 of Micromonospora pallida. Taxonomy (NCBI): domain Bacteria; kingdom Bacillati; phylum Actinomycetota; class Actinomycetes; order Micromonosporales; family Micromonosporaceae; genus Micromonospora; species Micromonospora pallida. The sequence goes on from NZ_FMHW01000002.1 coordinate 7,299,090, forward strand.
TCCGGCCGCACCCCGGCGGCGCGCAGCGCCTCGTGGTAGCCGCGCCGCCGGTCGACGTGTGTGGTGAAGGCCAGCTCGTCCTCCGGGTCGCCGGAGATGTGCGCGATCCGCCGGTGGCCGAGGTCGAGCAGGTGCTGGGTGGCGGTCCGGGCGGCGGCCACGTCGTCGATCCGTACGCACGGCCAGCCGGGGACGACGGTGCCGGAGCTGACGATGACGCCGGGCCGGTCGAGCGCGGTGAGCGCGGTCAGGTCGGCGGACCGCAGGGGGGTGGCGACCAGCAGCACCGCGTCGGCCCGCTTGTGCAGGTTGGCGGCCCGCAGCACCCGCTGCCGGACCTGTGCCTGGCCACCGAGGTTGTAGAGGAGCAGGTCGTACCCGGCGGAGTGGAGAACCTCCTCGACCGCCTCGACCACGGTGCCGAAGAACCACCGGGTGATCCGGGGGACGACCACCGCGACCGTGCCGGTGCGACCCCCCGCCAACCGGGAGGCGCTCGGCGAGACGGCGTAGTCGAGTTCCTCGGCGGCGGCGAGCACCCGCCGCCGGGTCGCCGCCGAGACCGTGGGAAGTCCACGCAGCGCCCGCGACACGGTGGCCGTGGAGACTCCCGCGAGGCGGGCGACATCATCAATCCTCGTCACGGTTCCCCCGATCCGCCCGCGTCGGTCGCCGCCCGGATGCGCGGGCGGCGACCGACGCCGGGGTCAGCCCTTGACGCTTCCCGCGAGCAGGCCCCGCACGAAGTAGCGCTGTAGGGACAGGAACACGATCAGCGGTACGACGATCGAGACGAACGCACCGGCGGTGAGCCGCTGCCATTCGTTGCCCCGGGTGCCGGCCATCTCGGCCAGCCGGACGGTGAGCGGTGCCGTCTCGTCGCCGCCACCGGCGAAGATCAGCGCGACGAGCAGGTCGTTCCAGACCCAGAGGAACTGGAAGATGCCGAAGGCCGCCAGCGCCGGGGTGATCAGCGGCAGCACGACGGTGCGGAAGATCTTGGGGTGGGTGGCCCCGTCGACCCGTGCCGCCTCCATCAGGTCCTTCGGCAGTTGTGAGATGAAGTTGTGCAGCAGGAACACCGCCAGGGGCAGCGCGAAGCAGGTGTGCGCGAACCAGACCTGCACGAACTTCTCCTCGTCGGCGAGGTTCCACGCCGGCATCAGGGTGATTCCACCGACGCTGACCCCCTTGGAGAAGAAGCTCAGCAGCGGCACCAGGGCCATCTGGAGCGGCACGATCTGCAACGCGAAGATGGCGATGTAGACCCAGTCCCGACCCCGGAAGTTGATCCAGGCGAGGGCGTACGCGGCGAGCGCCGCGAAGGCCAGCGGGAACAGCACCGACGGCAGCGTGATCACCAGCGAGTTGATGAAGTAGCTCGCCAACTGGCCGGAGGAGGACGACCGTCCGAAGAGCACCTGCTGGTAGTTCTCCAGGGTGATCTGCGGGTCGGTGAAGAACGTCCACCAGCCGCTGGTCTTGATCTCGTCCTCCGGACGGAAGGACGAGACGAACAGACCGAAGGTGGGGATGGTCCAGACCACCGCGATGACGATGGAGACCAGCGTCGCGGTGCGACTGCTCAGCCGCTTGCGGACGCGGGCGGCGGCGGTTGTCGACCGGGCGCCGGCCTGCGCGCCGGCGGCGACCGGGGGAGTGGTGGTGGTCATCTCAGCCCTCCCGCTGCTGCCGCAGGTTGCGGATCTGGTAGATCACGATCGGGACGACCAGGACGAAGAGGAAGACCGCCAGGGCGGCGCCCTGCCCGTTCTGGCCGTACCGGAACGCCTGGTTGTACATCTCGTTGGCGATCACGCTGGTGTCGTAATTGCCGTTGGTGCTGGTCCGGACGATGTCGAAGACCTTCAGCGTAGCGATCGATATGGTCACCACGACGACGATCAGCGCCGGCCGGATGCTCGGCATGGTCACCTGCCAGAACATCTGCCACGGGTTGACGCCGTCCAGCCGGGCCGCCTCGACGATCTCGGCGGGGATGGCCTTGATCGCCGCGGAGAGCACCACCATGGCGAACCCGGCCTGGATCCAAACCATGATCACGATGAGTAGCAGGGTGTTCAGCGGCGACTCCAGCAGCCACTGCTTCGGCTCCCCACCGAGGCTCACCACGATGCGGTTGAGCAGGCCGATCTGCTCCTGCTCCTCGCTGCGGTACGCGTAGACGAACTTCCAGATGATGCTGGCGCCGACGAAGGAGATCGCCATCGGCATGAAGATCAGTGACTTGGCGAGCGCCTCCATCCGCGCCTTGTCCACCATGACCGCGTAGAGCAGGCCGATCGTGGTGGCGATCAGCGGAACGAGGACCACCCAGACCATGGTGTTGATGAGCACCCGCAGGATGTCGTCCTGGGTGAAGAGCCACCCGTAGTTGCGCAGCCCCACCCAGTTCTCGCTGCCGCCGTCCATGAACGACAGGAGCGTGGTGCGGACCGCCGGCACGACCAGGCCGATGGCGAGCAACAGCACGGTGGGCAGCAGGAAGAAGAGCGCGAAGACGCCCTCCCGGGGCTTTGCGCGGCGACGGGGCAGGGGCGTGCCGCTGGCCGACGCGGCGACCAGTTGGGCTTCCCGACGACGGGCGAACCAGGCCGGCACCGCGTCGAGCAGCAGGAGCAGTCCACCCACCACCACGACGAAGGCCACCAGGCCGTACAGCAACATGACGAGCTTCGGTGACTCGTCGGCGAACTCGAAGTTCATCCGCACTCCCAGGGAATCACGGCCCGGTGCCGGGGGTCCGGCCCGCACGTGGCGGACCGGACCCCCGGGCGACTCACTTGGGCCAGCTGCTCTCGATGGTGGAGAGCACCGTGGCGGTGTCCTTGCCGTTGATCCAGTCGATCATGCCCTTCCAGAAGGTGCCGGCGCCGACCGCGCCGGGCATCAGGTCGGAGCCGTCGAACCGGAAGACCGTGCCCTTGTCCTGGAGGATCTGGACGGAGAGCTTGTCGATCGGGTTGGCCACGTTCGCCACGTCGAGCTTGTTGTTCGCCGACACCCAGTTGCCGAGCTTGGCGCGGGAGTTGGCGTGCTCACCGGAGGCGAGGTACGTCTGCACCGCCTGGACCTCCGGGCGGTCGGCGAAGGCGACGGTGAACTCGCCGCCACCGAGCACCGGCTTGCCCTTGGCCTCGTCGACGGCCGGGAAGTAGAAGGCGAAGACGTCGCCGTCCTCGGCCACCTTGGTGTTCTCCGGCCACATGTTGGCGTAGAAGGACGCCTGCCGGTGCAGGGCGCACTTGTTCTCGAGGATCGGCGTGCCGGCCTCCTGGAAGGAGGTGGTGGCGATGCTCTTGACGCCGCCGAAGCCGCCGTTGACGTACTTCTCGTTCTTCATGATGGTGCCGGCCCGGTCGAGCGCCTCGGCGACCTTCGGGTCGTTGAACGGGATGCCGTGGGTGGTCCACTGGTCGTAGACCTCGGGGGTCTGCGTCCGCAGCATCAGGTCTTCGATCCAGTCGGTGGCCGGCCAGCCGGTCGCGTCACCGGACTCGATGCCGACGCACCACGGCTTGGTGCCGTCCGCCGCGATCTTGTCGCTCAGCGCGATGAGCTGGTCCCAGGTGGTGGGGACCTCCCAGCCCTTCTCCTTGAAGGTCTTGGGGGAGTACCAGACGAACGACTTCACGTTCGAGCCGAGCGGGGCGCCGTAGAACTGGCCGCCGACGGTGGTGTACTTCAGCCAGTCGGGCGAGTAGTTCTGCTCGGCCATCGCCTTGGTGTCGGCCGACGCCGGCTTGAGCTTGCCGGCCTCGGCGAACCGGGCCAGCAGGCCGGGCTGCGGGACGAACGCGATGTCCGGGGCGTTGCCGCCGTCGACGCGCACCTGGAGCTGCGCCTCGAACTCGCCGCTGCCCTCGTAGTCGATCTCGATGCCGGTGCAGTCCACGAACTGCTCCCAGGACTGCTCGAGCAGGTCCGCCTCGGTGTCCCGGATGGACGCGTAGATCGAGACCTTCTTGCCGTCGTGGCCGTCGTACTTCTCATATGCGGAGCACTCGGCTGAGCCGGCGTTGTTGCCACTGCTGTCGTCGTCGCTGCTGCAGGCGGTGGCGGCGAGCGCCAGCCCCAGCGCACCGATGATCGCGAAGGCCTGGCGTGGTCTGGCAGAGACCGCCATGCCGTCCTCCTTCGTTAGGCGGCGCGGTCGTCGTCGCTGACCTCGCCGAACCGATTGGGCGTTCCCACATGTAAGCGCTTGCATCGGCGTGGGTCCAGACCCCTGCCGGACACGAGCAAGTAACAATCAGGAAACCCCGAGGTTTACCTAACCGTGCTCCTGTCAGCCAAAGAGGACTCAATCGATCTCTTTCGACGGCTGGAGTTTTCTGCCACCCTGTCATTCAGGGATAGAAAGCTTTCAACATAGGAGGCTGTTGATGCGCAAGCGTTTGCTCAGCTTGGCGGCGGTTGCCGGGCTGCTGATCACGGCGATCGTGGTGCCGTCCGCCCCGGCGATGGCGGCCCCGACCTTCAAGGTGCCGTTCCCCTGTGGGCAGACCTGGTCGGGGCAGACCAGGACCGGTCACAGCCCGGCGTACGCCATCGATTTCAACCGCACCGACGACCTCGGCGACCCGGTGGTGGCCAGTGCCCCCGGCACCGTCGACGTGGTGACCGACCTCGGCGGCACCAGCTACGGCAAGTACGTCCGGATCAACCACGGGGGCGGCTACACCACCTACTACGCCCACCTCAACGGGTTCAACGTCTCGGTGGGCCAGTCCGTGGGCTACGGCAGGGTCATCGGCTACGTCGGCACCACCGGCGGGTCGACCGGCCCGCACCTGCACTACGAGCAGCGGCTCAACGGCAGCGACATCCAGGTCCGCTTCAACGGCGCCCTCGCGCTGTACTGGGGCACCAAGAACTACGGCAGCGACAACGGCTGCTCCAGCGGCGGCAACGCCACGGTCAACACGGCTGGCAGCCCGCTGACCGTCCGCTCCGGCCCCGGAACCGGCTACGCCGCGGTGGGCACCGTGGCCGACGGCACCCGGGTCACCGTCCAGTGCCAGACCACCGGCACCACCGTCACGGGCACCTACGGCACCAGCAACATCTGGGACCGGATCGGCTCCGGCCGGTTCATCGCCGACGCCTACGTCTACACCGGCTACGACGGGTTCATCCCGGGCGTACCACGCTGCTGAGCGTCGCCCGCCGCCCTCATCCGCGGCTGTCGGCAGAGCTGAGCCGACAGCCCGGTCGGGGCGGCGGTACAGCCCGCACCGGCACGGTCCGCACCGGCACGGCCGGTGCGGGCTGAGGTGGTTGCAGGGGACCCCTGCTCGGCAGAAAGCGGTAACAAGGGACCCCTGCTACCAACCCAACCACCCGCCCCCAACCGTCGACCCCTGCTCCGGCCGCGCGATTCCCACCGCCACAGTCAGTTGAGCTGCCAGATGGCCAGGTTCAACAGTGCGGCGAAGGCCACCCAGGCCCAGTAGGGGAGCATCAGCAGCGTGGCCGGACGGGACACCCGTCGGAACAGGACGACGGTGAACCCGATCAGCAGCCAGAGCACGACGACGTCGACGAGGGCCAGCCCGTACCGGCCCGCGCCGAAGAAGATCGGGGTCCATGCCGCGTTGAGCGCGAGCTGCGCCGTCCAGACGCCGATCGCGGGGCCGAGACCGACCCGCCGCCAGACCAGCCAGCCGGCGACGGCGATCATCGCGTAGAGCACCGACCAGACCGGGCCGAACAGCCACGACGGGGGCGCCCAGGCGGGCCGGCGCAGGCTCGCGTACTCGGCGGAGGTGTCCGACACGCCCAGCACCCCGATCCCGGCGGCGACGACCACCACCGTGCCGAAGCCGAGCAGGGCCCACCAAGCCCGGGCCCTGTGCGCCCGCCGGGCGTCGTGCGTCGTCGTCATGGCCGGGATGCTCCCCGTACGGTGCGGGAACAAACCCGCGGAAACGAAGCGCCGGGGCCGTCGGTGCCGGGTCTCAGGTCGGGAGGACGGAGACCCGGTACGACGACCCCGGCGGGTCCAGGGGGTATGGACGGCGGACGTCACATCATGTGAAGATGCTGACGCCGCCCGGGCCCACCAGCAGGCCCACCACGATGAGGACGACGCCCCACAGGATCTGCCGGCGGAACAACGCCATGATGCCGGCGATCACCAGTACGACTGCGAGAATCCAGAGAATCAGCTCCATGACGATTGGGTACCCGACCGCCAGATTCGGGAAACCTGTGCTCAGTCGGTGTGGTTGCCCAGGTGGAAGATGCTGTAGGCCTGCTTGATCACGGGGTGCGCGACGTTGCGGACCCGTACCCCGCCGGGCGTGGTGCCCCGCTCGCTGCCGGCGTGCGCGTGGCCGTGCAGGGCCAGCGCGGTGGGCGCCGAGTCGATCGCCTGACCGAGCTGGTACGAGCCGAGGAACGGGTAGATCTCCAGGGGTTCGCCAGCGAGGGTGTCCGGCACCGGCGCGTAGTGGGTCAGCGCCACCAGCACGTCGCAGTCCAGTCCGCGCAGGGCGGCGGCCAGTTGGTCGGCGCTGTCGGTGGTGGTCCGGACGAACGCCTTCATCTCCGGCTCGCCGAAGTCACTGGCGCAGCGCCCGGCGAACCCGCCGCCGAAGCCCTTCACCCCGGCGATCCCGAGCCGGTGCCCGCCGCAGTCCAGCACGACGCCGTTGCCCTCCAGGACGGTGATGCCCGCGTCCTCCAGCACCTTCACCACCTGCGGGACCTCGTCGCACTGGTGGTCGTGGTTGCCGAGCACGGTCACCACCGGTACGCCCAACCCGCCGAACTCCTCGGCCACGCAGCGCGCCTCGCTCTCCGAGCCGTGCCGGGTGAGGTCACCGGCGAGCAGCAGCGCGTCGGCGTGTTCGGGAAGCTCCTCCAGAGCCGGCCGGAACCGGCCCACCACGTCCTCGTCGACGTGTACGTCGCCGACGGCGGCGATCCGGATCATGACGCAGTCCTCCTCACGGCAGCTCCTCGATCTCCGTCGGAGCCTGGGCGCGGGTCACCCCGATGTCGCTGGTGACCGGTACGTCCGGGAAGCGGTCGGCCACCCGGCGCAGGATCTCGTCCCGGCGGTGCGGGCTCTCCACCTCGCCGTAGAGCACCAGGCCGTGCTCCCGCCGGACCACGGTGATGCCCTGCTCGGCGATGTCCGGGTCCTCGGTCAGCAGGCGCTGGATCTCGGCCTCGACGTACTCGTCGGGCGGCCCGACAGCGGCGCTGAGGTGGTCGGTCACGGTGTCTCCCTTCCGTCCGGGGCGCCGGAGTCCGGCACCACGTCGAGTCGGTCCAGCAGCACCAGGAACGCCTCGGCGTACGGGGAGTGCTGGGTCTCCTTCCGTACCCGTTCCCAGTCGATCTGCTCCCGCAGGGACCGGGCGAGGGGGAGACCCCGGGCGAAGTCGCAGTAGTGCTGGGAGAAGCTGAGCAGCTTGTGCACCATGAGCTGGGTCGCCGAGAGCACCGGCATGTGGATCGCGTCGACCGGGCGGACCACGGTGTCGGCGAAGGTCTCCTCGGTCACCGGGGTCTCGATCGGGCGGTGGATGAGGTCCACCATCCGTCCCTCGTCGTAGACCTTGACCAGCCAGTCCTCCGGCGGGCGCTCGGCGGTGAAACCGGCCGCCACCAGCGCCTCGAGGGCCGTCTCGACGTCCTGGTGGCGGATCAGGAAGTCCACGTCGTGCTCGCTGGAGTGTCCGCCGTGCGCGTAGACGGCGAAGCTGCCGCCCAGGGCGAAGGGGATGTCGGACTGTTTCAGCACAGCGGCGACCCGCTTGAGGGTGTGCAACAGACTGGCGTCCCCGTTTTGGGCCATCGGACTCTCCCTGGTCGGTGGGCGGTACAGGCGCTCGCAGTGAAGTTGCGTACCCGGCAAGCCGATCGGCCACACCTGTCACGCGGGCGGGGGCTGGGCAGAAAGAGCCCTACATCCGGATAGTGGCGGTTTGAATAGTAGTTGGGCTACTTATGAAGCGTGACTCGGATATCCTCGGGAAGGTGGTCAGATCACTGCGGGCGCGGCGCGACCCGGCCCGGCTGCGTGCCGTCGCCCTGATCGGCATCGACGGCTCGGGCAAGACGACCCAGGCACATCGGCTCGCCGACGTGCTCACCGTGGCCGGGTTGCCGGCCACCTACCACCGCAACGCGGGCGGACGGGCCTGGCTCGGCCGGCTCGCCCAACGGCTCGGCCGCCGGGACGCCCAGGCGCTGCTCGGCAACCGGGGCATGCTCATCGTCGAGTCGGTGCTGCGCTGGCTCGCCATCGCGCGGGCGCTGCTCGGCGCCCTGCTCACCGGCCGGACGGCGGTGATGGACCGGTACGCCGTCTGCCAGTACGCCAGCCTCCGCGCCCACGGGGGGCGGCGGCGCGGTGAGCGGCTGGCCCGGCTGGCCTACCGGCTCTTCCCGGCGCCGCAGGTCACCTTCCTGCTCGCGGTGGAGCCGGGGGAGGCGTACCGGCGGATCGAACGGCGCGGCACCGACCACGAACCGATCGACTACCTGGTCGCGGCCGACGCCGCGTACCGGTCGTTGCCGGAGTTCCCGACGTTCGTGGTGATCGACGCGAACCGGACCCCGGACGAGGTGACCCGACAGATCCGCGACCACCTGGCCGCCTGGCTGCCGGCGACCGGGTGCCCGGTGCACCGGCCGCCACTGCTCGCACCGCTGCCGGCGCCGGCCCCCTCCTGACCGGGGTGGTCGGCGGTCAGGCGCGGCCGTGGACCGGGACGGCCGCGCCGCTGGTCGGCGCCGACTCGTCGCTGGCCAGGAACCGCACCACCGGGGCGATCTCCGCCGGGGCGACCCACCGGCTGTGGTCGGCGTCCGGCTGGGCGGCCCGGTTGGCCGGAGTGTCGATCACGCTCGGCAGGACGGTGTTGCAGCGCACCCCGCTGGCGCGGTACTCCACCGCGACCGCGTTGGCGAACGCCAGCACCGCCGCCTTGGCGGTGACGTAACCGGCGACGCCCGGAAAGGGCGCGAGCGCGGCCCGGGCCGACACGCAGACCACCGCGCCGCCACCGGCCGCCGTCAGTCGGGGCAGCGCCGCCCGGGTGACCAGGTACGTCGGGCGCAGGTTCAGGGTGAACATCCGGTCGAACTCCTCGACCGGCGTCTCGTGCACCAGCCCGCCGCTGGCGTACCCGCCCACCAGGTTGACCACCGCGCGCAGCGGCGCCTCCGGGTCGCCCGCCGCCACCTCCACCGCCCGGGCCGCGCCGGCCGGGTCGGTGAGGTCGGCGGCGACGGTGAGCGCGCCGTCCCCGTCGCCCGGCCGCAGGTCGGCCACGACCACCCGCCACCCCGCCGCCGTGAAGGCGGCGGTCACCGCGCCACCCAGTCCGCCCGAGCCACCCGTGACCAGTACGCTCCGCTCCGCCATGCGCCCCACGCTAGTGGTTGGCGCCGTGCCGGCGGCGGCCCGGGGCGTCGGGGGACCGTGCGCGGCACCGGCCCGAGCCGCGAGGCCGGTCGCGCTGCGGGCGGGACACCCGGTCGCGTCGAACCCAGGAGCCGTTGCGCTCAGGGCGTAACCCGTCTGCCCAGGGCTAACCGGCCTGGCCGGCCCCGCCCGTCGGGGCGCAGCATCGTCGCCATGCGACTCCTCATCCTCGGTGGCACCCAGTTCCTCGGCCGCGCGGTGGCGCGCCTCGCCCTCGCCCGGGGGTACGACGTCACCTGCGTTGCCCGGGGCGCCTCCGGTGCGCCCGTACCCGGCGTCCGGTTCGTTCCGGTGGACCGGTCCGACCCCGCCGGGCTCGCCCCGCTCGACGGCGAGCGGTTCGACGCGGCGATCGACGTGACCCGGTGGTTGGACCAGGCCCGGCACACCGTCGCCGCCCTCGCCGACCGGGTCGGGCACTGGACCTTCGTCTCCAGCATTTCCGTCTACGCCAGCTTCGCGGCCCCGGGCGGGGGTGTGGCGGACACCCCGCTGCTGCCGCCCGCCCCGGACGGCGTGACCGGTCCCGGACCGGACTTCCAGTGGTACGGCGAGTGCAAGGTCAGCATCGAGAACCTGTACGCGGAGGCGGTCGAGCGGCTCTTCGTCTGCCGGGCCGGTCTGATCATCGGGCCCGAGGACCCGAGCGACCGGTTCCCGTACTGGGTGCGGCGGCTCGCGGCCGGCGGTGAGGTGCTCGCCCCGGGCGCGCCGGACGACCCGGTGCAGTACGTCGACGTCGACGACCTGGCCGCCTGGCTGCTGCACGCCGCCGCCACCGGCGTGACCGGCACCTACGACGGCATCGGCGCGGCGGTGCCCCGGGTGGCGGCGCTGGGCGGGATCGCCGCCGGGGTCGGCTCGCCCGAGCCCCGGTTGACCTGGGTCGACTCGGACTTCCTCCAGGCCCACGAGGTCCGCCCGTGGTCGGGAAAGCGGTCCCTGCCGTTGTGGGTTCCCGGCACGGAGTGGGCTGGTTTTCTCGCCCGGGACGCCACCCCTGCCCTCGCCGCAGGCCTGGTCACCCGGCCGGTGGCCGACAGCGCCCGGGCTACCCTGACCTGGATGGACGCCCACCCGGGGGCCGTCCGGCAGGGTGGACTCGAGCCGGCGGAGGAGGCGGCCATCCTGCGGGAATGGCACGCTGGCGGTAAGGGGTGACCGCTCCCACAGAGTTTTCCCTGATAAGCGGATCGTGGTTGACGCCTACGCTTGATGAAAGTAAGTTTCATCCGTGGCGAAGAGTCCGAAGATTTCCGCAAGGAACGAGCGCGGTGGCTCAGCGCGAAACGAACCGGGCGGTTCTGCCAGTCAGAGTCACGAGCCCGGCGGCCTGATCGTCCACATCAGCGGCCTGCTGCCCTCGCTCTCGCCGGCCGAACAACGGGTCGCCCGTCTGGTCGTCGCCGACCCGGCAGACGCCGCGCGGCGGACCATCACCGACCTCGCCACCGCCGCCGAGACCTCGGAGGCGACGGTGATCCGGTTCTGCCGCTCGGTCGGCATGGACGGTTACCCACAGCTGCGGATCCGGCTCGCCGCCGAGGCGGCGCGCCGGATCGAGCCACCGGACGCGCGGGTCGTCGGGGGCGACATCCCACCCGGTGCCGACCTCGCCCAGATCATCGCCACCATCGCCTTCAACGACGCCCGTGCCGTCGAGGAGACGGCCGAGCAACTCGACCCGGCCATCTGCGAGCAGGTGGTGGAGGCGATCTGCCACGCCGGTCGGGTCGACATCTACGGCGCCGGGGCCAGCGGCTTCGTCGCCTCGGACTTCCAGCAGAAGCTGCACCGGATCGGCCGCACCGCCTTCTACTTCCCGGACGTGCACACCGCGCTCACCTCGGCCGCCCTGCTCGGCCGGGGGGACGTCGCGGTGGGCATCTCGCACACCGGCACGACCTCCGACGTGATCGAGGTGCTGGAGCAGGCGCGCGCCCAGGGCGCGGTCACCGTCGCCCTGACCAACTACCCCCGGTCGCCGATCACCGAAGGTGTGGATTTCGTCCTCACCACGGCGGCCCGCGAGACGACCTACCGCTCCGGGGCGATGGCCAGCCGCCTCGCCCAGCTCACCGTGGTCGACTGCCTCTTCGTCGGGGTCGCCGCCCGCAACCGCGCCCGGGCCCGGAAGGCCCTGGAGGTCACCGCCGACGCGGTCCGCTCGCACCGCGTCGGCTCCACCCGGAGGAAGGCATGACCACCGACCAGGTGCCGTCCGAGGTTCGACCGACGGTGCGGGTGGGGGCGCCGACGGAACGTCGCAACCCACTCAGCGCCGATCTCGACCTGATGTCCACCCGGGACATGCTCGAGGTCATCAACCAGGCGGACCAGCAGGTGCCGGTAGCCGTGGGCGCGGTGCTCGACGAGATCGCCGCCGTGGTCGACCTTGCGGTGACCGCGCTGCGCAACGGGCGGCGGGTGCACTACTTCGGCGCGGGCACCTCGGGCCGCCTCGGGGTGCTCGACGCGGTCGAGCTGATTCCCACCTTCAGCTCTCCCCGGGACTGGTTCTGCGCCCACCTCGCGGGCGGCCAGGACGCCATGTGGCAGGCGGTCGAGAACGCCGAGGACAGCCACCCGGCCGGGGCCGCCGAGGCGACCGGCTGTGTGGCCGCCGGGGACGTCGTGGTCGGCGTGGCGGCCAGCGGGCGCACCCCGTACGTTCTCGGGGCGCTGGCCGCGTCCCGGGCCCGGCAGGCCGCGACGGTGCTGCTCTGCGCGAACCCGGAGGCCGAGGCGGCCCGGGACGTGGACGTCTTCATCGGGGTCGACACCGGTCCCGAGGTGGTGACCGGGTCGACCCGGATGAAGGCGGGCACCGCGCAGAAACTGGTGCTGAACGCCTTCTCCACCGCCGTGATGGTCCGTCTCGGTCGGGTCTACTCGAACCTGATGATCGACGTGGTGGCCACCAACGCCAAGCTCCGGGGACGGATGATCACGATCCTGGTCGAGGCGACCGGGTGCGACGAGGAGATCTGCCGGCAGGCCCTGGACGCGGCCGACGGTGACCTGAAGACCGCCCTGGTCTCGCTGGTGTCCGGCGCCGACGTGGCGGCGGCCCGGGTGGCGCTCGCCCGCTCCGCCGACCAGGTACGCGGCGCGCTCGCCCTGCTCGCCGGCTGACCGCCGGGCGGCCCACCCCGGCGGTCAGCCGGGGTGCCCACCCGATCGGGATACTTCACCGGGCGCCGGGGTATCTATCCGGGCGTGGATGAACCGACCGCTCAGTCCGTGCGTCTGTCACAGTGACCGGAATCGCAGCTCGCTGGTGATGTGCGTCGCTGTGCGCGGAAGGTGCCCGATGGTGCCATGTCATAGGGGCGTCAGATCGCGCCGCAGCGCCGCGCCGTGCCCGCCGACGACCATCCGGCGGGGTGCTGACAGCAAACGTAGACCTTGCTTTCAGCTAGCACTCAGGCACTCGTGACAGTTTCGACTCATGACATGGAATCCCCGACGCGTCCCATCTGTTGTGTAGGTGTCAGGACCGGTGGGCACAGCGGAGATTACGGGGGAGGGCTGATGGACGTGGGGATGGCAAGGAACCGGGCAACCGGCGCGAGCGAGGGGACCGTGGGTAACGTGGACAAGAACATCGGCATGCGAACCGACGAGGTTGCCGAGGAGCGCGACCTGGTCGGAGTCTACCTTCACGAGATCTCCCGGACGCCGCTGCTGGACGCCGCCAAGGAGGTCGACCTCTCCAAGGCGATCGAGGCAGGTCTCTACGCCGAGCACCTGCTCGCCGAGGACCGGGTCCCCGAGGGCGTAAACCGGGACGACCTCGAGCGGATCGTCGTCGAGGGCGAGCGGGCCAAGGACCTGTTCATCCGGGCGAACCTGCGGCTGGTCGTGTCGATCGCCCGCCGCTACGTCCGGTCCGGGATGCCCATGCTGGACCTGATCCAGGAGGGCAACACCGGCCTCGTGCGCGCGGTCGAGAAGTTCGACTACGAGCGGGGCTACAAGTTCTCCACCTACGCGACCTGGTGGATCCGCCAGGCGATCAGCCGGGCGATCGCCCAGCAGGAGCGCACCGTGCGACTGCCGGTGCACCTGGTCGAGGATGTCAACCGGATGCGCAACGTGGCCCGTCAGCTCACCCGTGAGCTGGGTAGCGACCCGGAGCCGGAGCAGGTCGCGGCCGCGCTCGGCGTCACCGTCGAGCGGGTCAACGAGCTGATCCGCTGGTCGCAGGACACCGTCTCGCTGGACACCCCGGTCGGTGACGACGGGGACACCAACCTCGGTGACCTGGTGGCCGACAGCGATGCCCCCTCGCCGGAGGAGATCGTCCTCACCGGGTTGGAGCGGCAGCGCATCGAAGGCCTGCTCAACCACCTGGACGACCGGTCCGCCGGCATCATGCGGGCCCGGTACGGCCTGGAGGACGGGCGGGAGCACTCGCTGACCGAGGTCGCGTCGCGCTTCTCGCTCTCCCGCGAGCGGATCCGACAGCTCGAGATCCAGGCGCTCGGCCGGCTGCGTGAGCTGGCCCGGGCGGAAGGGCTCCAGGCGGCCTGACCCCCGCCCGAACAACAGGCGAGCACCGCGTTCGCCCGACAGGCGAGCAACCGCGTTCGCCCGCCCGAACGACAGGCGAGCAACCGCGTACGGCCGGCGTCCGGAAGGGGGACGCCGGCCGTCCCGCGTTCGGGCGGACTCAGCGCACCCGGCCGTAGCCGTACGGGGACATCAGGTCGACGGCCCGAATCTCGACGTTCCGGCCGAAGGTCGGGGCGTGGATCACCTTCCCGTCGCCGACATAGAGCGCCACGTGCCCGAGACCCCGGTAGAACACCAGGTCACCGGGGCGCAGACTGGCGCGGCTGACCCGGGCGGTGGCGTTCCACTGCATCGCCGCGTTGTGCGGCAGCGACTTCCCGGCTGCCCGCCAGGCGGCCAGGGTCAGCCCGGAGCAGTCGTACCCGTTCGGACCGTCGTCACCCCACCGGTACGGCTTGCCGAGCGCCCCGTAGGCGTACCGGACGGCGACGCCGGCCTGACCGGAGACCGCGGGCGTCTTCGGCCTGGCAGTCGGTGGCGCGGGCTTCTCGGTGGCCCGCCCGTACGCCTGTCGGCGCAGCTCGTAGAGGCGGCTCAGGTCACGCTCGATCCGCTTCTTCCCGGCGGCCAGCTCCCGCGACTGGGCGGCCTGCCGGGTCAGGGTGGCCTCCAGCCGCGTCCTGGCGTCGACCAGCCGCTGGCGGTCCGCGCCGAAGTCGGCGACCTGCGCCTCCCGCTGACGGGCGACCTGGTCGAGGGTGCCCAACCGGGCGAGCAGGACGGACCGGTCACCGCTGCGCAGCAGCACCTCCGCAGTGGTCAGCCCGCCGGTCTTGTACGCGGTCACCGCGTACCGGTCCACGTCGGCGCGCCCCTGCGCCACCTGCCGCTCCAACGGTCCGATTCGGGCGGTCAGCTTCGCCACCGCCGCCCGGTTCGCCTTGATGTCCTCGTTGAGCTTGTTCCAGGACTCGACGACCCGTTCCAGCTCGGTCGAGGTGCGTTCGATCCGCTGGGTCAACTCGGCCGGTGTCGGCTCCGCCCGGGCCACCGTGCCCGGGGCGAGCAGGACGGCGACCAGACCGCCGACCACCAAGCAGCGCAGCAGGTTCCGAGGCGACGACAACACGAGGGGCGAATCCTCTCCCGAGAACAAAGCGTTGTGGTGGTAGCAGGGGTCCCTTGTTACTCATTAATGAGTAACAAGGGACCCCTGCTACCACAAGGCGGAGATGGGGGTCAGCCGGCGACCGGCTGGGGGGTGCGCGTGTCCGTGGTGACCCAGCGGCCGACCCGGCGCTCGGCGTAGAACGAGACGAACGGCACGGTGCCGGCGAGCATCACCAGCGCCATCCGCTTCAACGACCAGTCGGCCCGACGGGACAGGTCGAACGCGGCGGCCAGGTACACCATGTAGAGGAAGCCGTGGGCCGGCCCGATCGTCTCGACCACGACCGGTTCGTCGAACCCGTACTTCAGTGGCATCCCGATCACCACGAGCAGGATCAGCACCACGCCCACGATCCAGGCGATCACGCGGTACCGGGTAAGGGCTGCGCCCACGGTCCTTCCGTCCTTCCGCCCGGCTCAACCGGGGTAGTCACCGGGTCGCGCGCCCGGGTTGGCGGTCAACCACGACAGGTAGCGGTTGTACTCGGTCAGGTCGGCGTCCTCGCCGTCGTCGGCCGGTACGGCCGTCCGGGCGACCCGCACCGGGCGGCGTACCACCGGGGTGGTGGACGCCGGGGACGACGGCCCGGCGGTGGCCGGTCCACCGCCCGCCGCGGCCGTGACCGGCTGCCCCGACGCCGCCGTGACCGGCTGCTCCAAGGCCGCTGTGACAGCCGGATCGGCGGGGTCTTCCGCAGTCGACGCGGCGCGCAGCGTGTGCCGGATCTCGCGCCACCAGACGAAGACCACGAAAGCCGCGAAGATCGGCCACTCCACCGCGTACGCCCAGCTCAGCGTGTTGCCGGCGGCGGCCCGGCTGATCTGCCACCAGCCCAGCCCGCAGAACCCGACGACCAGCGCGACCATGGCCACGTGGCGGACGATCCACGCCGGTGTCCAGAGCCGCTTCATGGCATCGAGGGTACCGGGCCGGTCCGGTGTCTCCGACGCCACGTCGTAGTGCCGTGCCGGGCGGGTGGTTTGGTGCCCCCCGGTGTGGGCATCCGTCTAGCTGCCAGCCCAAACGAGATCAGGGGGGCGACGATGACCGGATCGGTACGACAGAACGGGTTTCCGCAGGCCGGGGCGACCGAGGCCAGTCCCGAGCAGCGACTACCGGAGTGGGACGGCGACCACCTGCACGACATGGCCGTCACCGACGGGGGAGCCGAGGCCGAACTGCTCGGGGTCGACCCGACCGAACTGGGTGACGAGGACCTGATCCGCGAGATGCACAGCCTGCACCGGACCCGACTGGACACGCTGCGCCACGCGGCGGACTCCGCGCTCGCCACCCACCTGCGGCGTACCGCCGAGTTGGAGACGGAGTACCTGGCGCGCCACCCCGGCCGCGAGGTCGACCCGAGCCGGCTGCGGGACGTCTGATGGCGGCACATGTCGAGCGGGGCATGTCCGCCGAGCCCGAGGTGGTCTTCAACACCGCCACCGACCCCGACCGGGCGTCGGCCTGGCTCCCGGAGCCGCTGCTCACCGACGGCGCCGAGCGGCCGGAGGTCGTGCCGGACGAACTACGCGCCCGGTGGGGCGGCGGCTCCGAACCGGGATGGTCGGCCGAGATCCGGGTCGAATCGGAGGACGCGGGCGGAGCCCGGGTCCGGCTCGAGCTGACCGGCGGTGCCGACCACCAGGCCACCGACGCGTTGGCCGGCGAGGTCCTGGACAACCTCGCCCGCGAGGTGGACGAGAACCTCGCCGCAGGCTGACCGCCCCGCGCCGACCCACCGTCCGGGCATGGTCGTCGGTGCGGGCCGCCGCGAGCCACGCCGGTCCGCCGGATCGGCGTGGCGGACGTATCGAGGCAAGGAGAACCTGGTGACGCAGAGCGGCCTGAAGGACAGGGTGGCGCGGTTGCGCCGGGCGTACGCGCCGCACGAACACCGGCCGCTGGGCGGTTACCTCGCGGCGATGGGCACCTACGCCGGGGTCGCCGGGGCGCTCGCCGCCCTGGTCAAGGCCACCGGCCGACCGGTTCCGGAGCGGCCGGCGACCGTCGACGTGGTGCTGCTGGGCATCGCCACCCACAAGCTGAGCCGGCTGCTCTCCAAGGACGCCGTGACCAGCCCGCTGCGCGCTCCGTTCACCCGCTACGACCGGCCGAGTGGCAGCGGTGAGGTGATGGAGCAGGTACGGGACTCGGGCAGCTCCACCCGGCACGCGATAGGCGAGCTGCTGAGCTGCCCGTTCTGTCTGGCCGTCTGGGTGGCCACCGGACTCACCGGCGGGCTCGTCCTCGCGCCCCGGACGACCCGGCTGGTCGCCACCGCGCTGACCGCGGTCGCCGCCTCCGACTTCCTCCAGATGGCGTACGCCATCTCGCAGCAGGCCGCCGAGGGCGGCAAGCAGGAGGAGGACTGACACCCCGTCGATCATGAAGTTGTGGCGCCAGGATTGGTGGCGATTGTGAGCTTTGTGCGGTGCCTCAACTCCATGATCGACGAGGTGTCTGCCGGGGTGCCGGGGGCCGGGTGGGACGGGGTGGTCAGCGTTGCATGCCGGACCAGCCGGTCGGTGACTCCGGCTCCCGGTCCTCCTCGTCCTCGCCGGTGATGATGTCCCGGTCGACGGCGGTACGGTCGTGCTCGGTGGCGAAGTCGGGATCCGGGGTGGTGTCCACTTCCTCGGTCGGCTGACCGAGTGCGGTCGGCCGCTTCGGCTTGTCGTCCGGGTCACTCATGGTCGCTGTCGTCCTCTCCGTGGTCGGCTGCTCGCTGTCCTGAGCGTGATCGGGCCGTGGGCCGCGCCTCAGGCCGCCGAGCCGCCGAGCAGGTCGGCCGCCTCGTCCATCGCGTACTCGCCCTGGGGCAGCGCCGAGATCCGGGTCAGCAGTTCGGCGGGAAGCTCGGCGGCCACCGCCCGGCGCTGGATCTCGGCCTGACTGATCCGTTCCTGCCCGTGGTAGATATCGTCGAGCAGGTCGTCGATCATCCGGCTGCCTGGTTCGTCGGTCACGGCGATCGGCTACCCGTGCCGGAATCGGTCAAACGTCACGACCACCCCGTCCGCTGTCGCGGGACCCCGCGGCGACCGTCGGCGAAAGGCGGGGCGTGGTCGCAGGTCGCCGACGAACGGGCCGCCGCGCGCGGGCAGTGGTCCGGAGGCCGAGGCCGTCCGGGACGTGGACGTAACGGGCCGCCGCGCGCGGGGCAGTGGACGTGACCCAGGCCACATTCGGTTCCGGAACACCCCGGCCACCCCGGTGGTTGACTGAGGTGTCGGTGTGTCCAGTGTCCCCGGGCCTCACCAATATGCCTTCGCGGAATACCGTCCGGCTGGAGCCGCGTCGCGCCACTCGCCGAGAGGCGACCTGCACACCGACACCAACGCCGCCCCGGGCATTGCCCGGGGCGGCGTTGTCTTCTCAGGCGGGCGTGGGCAGGGCGGTCGGAGAGGTGTGGGCGCGGCGGGCCCGGACGGCACCGGCCAGGGTCTCCAGCACCTCGGCGGTGTCCTGCCAGCCGATGCAGGCGTCGGTGATCGACTGGCCGTAGGTCAGTTCCTGCGTCGGGTGCAGGTCCTGCCGCCCCGGCTCCAGGAACGACTCCAGCATGATCCCGACGATGCCGCGCTGACCGGCGGCGAGCTGCGCGGCCACGTCCGCCGCGACCACCGGCTGGCGACGGTGGTCCTTGCCGCTGTTGTCGTGGCTGGCGTCGATCACCAGCCGTTCTGGCAGGTTCGCCGCCCCGAGCTGGGCCAGCGCGGCGGCCACCGAGTCGGCGTCGTAGTTCGGCAGGCCCTTGCCGCCACGCAGCACCAGGTGCCCGTCGGCGTTGCCCCGGGTGTGCAGGATGGCCGGCGTACCGGAGACGTCGATGCCGGGGAAGACGTGCGGCACCCCGGCGGCGCGGATCGCGTCCACCGCCGTGCCGATGCTGCCGTCGGGGCGGTTCTTCATCCCGATCGGCATGGACAGGCCGGAGGCGAGCTGCCGGTGCACCTGGCTCTCCACCGTACGGGCGCCGATCGCGCCCCAGGCCACCGTGTCTGCGATGTACTGCGGGGTGATCGGGTCGAGGAACTCGCAGCCCACCGGGAGGCCGAGCCGGAGCACGTCGAGCAGGAGCGCCCGGGCGAGCCGCAGGCCCCGGTTGACGTCACCCGAACCGTCCAGGTCCGGGTCGTTGATCAGGCCCTTCCAGCCCACCGTGGAGCGCGGCTTCTCGAAGTAGACGCGCATCACCACCAGCAGGTCGTCGGCGTGCCGCTCGGCCGCCTCACGCAGCCGGTGGGCGTAGTCGAGAGCGGCGACCGGGTCGTGCACCGAGCACGGGCCGACCACGACCAGCAGCCGGTCGTCGCTGCGGTCGAGCACCCGGCTGACCGTCCGGCGGCCGGTGAGCACCGCCGAGGTGAGCGTGGCGTCCAGGGGAAGCTCGTGGTGCAGCAGGGCCGGGGTGGTCAACGGCACGATGCGCTCGATCCGTTGATCGATGACGCGGCCGGTGTCCGGGGTCGTCACGGTGAAGGTTCCTTCCGCCGACCAACTCCCGGGGCCGGCGCCCGGGACCGAGCCGGCTGCTCGTAGGCAAGGGGGCAGGGGGACCGCGTGGTCCCCGCCTGGCCGGCTCGGAGAGTGGTGACGTCAGCTCATGGTCGAGTCACCGGCTCCTGAGCCGGCTGGCTAAACCATCGATACGAGCGCGTCACGCCGACCACCCTACCCGACGGATCGGGCCGGAGCCGGGTTTTGTGTTCCAGTATTCGAGAAGGAGTGTGTTCCGGGGCACTGGTACGTGCGTCGTGGTGCCGGCGGAGCCTGTCGTCGGGGCGTACCGGATGGTGGGACGCGGACCCGGCGGGGCGGCTTGGTGGAGCGGCCATCGGGGTACCAGGGCCGCCATGAGCGACCAGACGATCGACCAGGACCGGGTGGCGTCCCGCGCCGGACACCTGCTGCCCGAGGAACGGGCGGCGGGCAGCGATGACCCCCAGGCGCAGGCCGCCGCCATCCTCGCCGAGTCGGACCTCCGGGAGGCGGGCCGCAACGCCGCCCCGGACACCACGCTGGAGCGGCGTACCTCGGACGAGACGGTGACCGCGAACGAACCGCCGGACTGACCGGCCGCGCCGGCTCGGGGAGATGCGCACGCAGGCGCCGACGATGCCGCACGTAGCCGGCGACGATGCCGCACGCGGGCGATGTCAGCTCGCGGTGGCGCAGTGTCTCGCGGTGGCGCGGTGTCTCGCGGTGGCGCAGTGGGACGCCCGCCGCCGGGGATCGCCGCGTGCCGGGCCGGTAGGCACCTGATCGGCAGGGGTGATCGGATAGCGTCGTGCCATGCCCGACAGCGGTTACCCCTGGCCGATCGAGACGACCCGACTGGACAACGGCCTGCGCGTGGTGGTGAGCGAGGACCGCACCGCCCCGGCGGTCGCGGTGAACCTCTGGTACGACGTCGGCTCCCGGCACGAGCCGGCGGGTCAGACGGGATTCGCCCACCTCTTCGAGCACCTGATGTTTGAGGGGTCGGTGAACGTCGCCAAGACCGAACACATGAAGCTGATCCAGGGTGCCGGTGGTTCGCTGAACGCCACCACCAACCCGGACCGGACCAACTACTTCGAGACCGTCCCGGCCGAGCACCTGGAACTGGCGTTCTGGCTGGAGGCCGACCGGATGGGCGGCCTGGTGCCGGCGCTGACCCAGGAGACGCTGGACAACCAGCGTGACGTGGTCAAGAACGAGCGGCGACAGCGCTACGAGAACGTTCCGTACGGCGACGCCTGGCTGCGGCTGCTGCCGATGCTCTACCCGCCCGGGCACCCGTACCACCACGCCACGATCGGCTCGATGGCCGACCTGAACGCCGCCGACCTGGCTACCTTCCAGGACTTCCACCGCACCCACTACGCGCCGAACAACGCGGTGCTGACCGTGGTCGGCGACGCCCGCGTCGCCGAGGTCTTCGCGCTGGCCGAGCGGTACTTCGGGGCGATCCCGTCGCGTGCCGACATCCCGCCCGCGCCGGACGGCCGCACGGTCGCCGGCGCCGGGGAGCCGGTCCGGGAGGTGGTCACCGCTGACGTTCCCGCGCCGCGCGTGTACCTCGCGCACCGCACGCACCCCTTCGGCAGCCCCGGGTACGACGTGGTGACCGTCCTGGCCACCGTGCTCGGCAGCGGTCGGGGCAGCCGCCTCTACCAGCGCCTCGCCGACGGGGAGCGGATCGCCCAGCCCGACCTGGTGGGCGCGTACGGGGTGGACCTGGCGCACGCGCCCGCCCCGCTGATCGCCACCGCCACCGCCCGCCCCGGCGTGACCGCCGACCGCCTCGAGGCCGGACTGGCCGAGGTGGTCGACGAGCTGGCCACCGTGCCGGTCACCGCCACTGAGCTGGACCGGGCCAAGGCGCTGCTCACCACGGCCTGGTGGCGGCAGATGTCCACCGTCGACGGCCGGGCCGACACGCTGAGCCGGTACGCCACGCAGTTCGGTGACCCCGCCCGGGCCGCCGAGCGGCTGCCGGGCTGGCTCGCGGTCACCGCGGACCAGATCGCCGAGGCCGCCGCCGAGGTGCTCGCCGCCCGTGACCGGGCGGTCCTGACCTACCTGCCCAAGGAGGGCGCGTGAGCTCCGCCGCCACCCCCGGGCCCGCAGTCGTGAACGGAAGGACGCCCCGATGAGCCTGATCGCCGTACGCCCGGGTCCGGGGGTCGCCCGCCCGTACCGGTTCCCGACGGTGACCCGCCGGACGGTGGCCGGTGGGCAGGTCGTCGCCGCACACCTGCCCGGGCAGAACCTGGCGGTGGCGTTGCTGCTGCTCGACGCCGGGGCCGCCCGGGAACCGCTCGGCCGGGAGGGGCTCGGCGGGGTGCTCGCCAAGGCCGTCGAGGAGGGTACCGCGCAGCGGGACGCCACCGCGTACGCGCTGGCCATCGAAGCCCTCGGCACCGAGCTGGTGATTGGGCTGGACTGGGACTCGTTCCAGGTCAGCGTGCAGGTGCCGGTGGACCGGCTGAGCGCCGCCGTGGAACTGCTCGCCGAGGCGGTCCGCACCCCGCGCCTAGACCCGGCCGACATCCTGCGGGTCCGCGACGACGAGGCGACCGCGCTGCGGATGGACTGGGCGAACCCGGGCCCGCGCGCCGACGCGGTGCTCCGCGCCGACCTGTACGGCGCGGACGTCCGGCACGGCCGTCCGATGTACGGCGACCCGGACTCGGTGGCCGGGCTCGACGTCGACGACGTGCGGGTCTTCCACTCCGAGTGGTTCCTCCGGCCGGGCACCCTGGTCGTCGCCGGTGACCTCGAACGGATCGACCTGGACGCGCTCGGCGCGGCGGCCTTCGCCGGTGCCGGTGGCGGCCCGGCCCCGCAGGAGGGACCGGTCCCGCTGACCCTGCGGGAGGGACGGCGGATCCTGCTGGTCGACCGTCCCGGGTCGGTGCAGTCGACGCTGCGGCTCGGCCACCCCTCCCCGCACCGGGCGCACCCGGACCACGTGCCGACGACCCTCGCCGGGACGGTCCTCGGCGGGGCCTTCACCTCCCGGCTCAACCACCTGATCCGCGAGGTGCACGGCTACACGTACGGCATCCGGGGCGACTTCGCCACCTCCCGCCGGTTCGGCCGCTTCGCGGTCGCCTCCGGGGTGCAGACCGCGGTGACCGCCCCCGCGCTTGTCGAGGCGGTGGGGGAGATCGCGCGTACCCAGCTCACCGGGGTGACCGAGGAGGAGTTGGCGGTGGCCCGCTCCTGGCGGGCCGGGCAGCTCTCGGTCGAGTTGCAGTCCCCCCGGGCGATTGCCTCCGCCCTGACCACCCTGGTGGTGCACGGGCTGCCCGACGACTACCACGCCCGGCTGCGGGAGTCGCTGCTCTCCGCCGACGTCGAGCAGGTCTCCGCGGCAGCCGCCGCGCACCTGCGCCCCGAGGCGCTGACCCTGGTGGTGGAGGGCGACGCGGCGGTCATCCGCGACGAGTTGGTGGCCACCGGCCTCGGCGAGGTGGTCGACGCCACGCTCTGACCGCCGCCGAGGCTGCTGCTGGCGGTGTGACGTGCGTCGTCCGGGGTCCGGGCCGTGGGAAAGCGTTCCCGGTCCGGCCCCCGGCCTGGGTAGCCTCGCCCACATGAGGATCGGCATTGTGGGCGCCACCGGCCAGGTCGGTGGGGTCATGCGGCAGGTGTTGGCGGACCGGCGCTTCCCGGTGGACGAGCTGCGACTGTTCTCCTCGGCCCGGTCGGCGGGGCGCTCCCTGCCGTGGGGCGACGGCGAGATCACCGTCGAGGACGCGGCCACCGCCGACTTCCGGGGCCTGGACATCGTGCTCTTCTCGGCCGGCAAGGGCACGTCGAAGGAGTTCGCCCCCCGGGTCGCCGAGGCCGGGGCCGTGGTGATCGACAACTCGTCGGCGTACCGGATGGACCCGGACGTGCCGCTGGTGGTGGCGGAGGTCAACCCGCACGCCGCCACCGTCCGCCCGAAGGGCATCATCGCCAACCCGAACTGCACCACGATGGCCGCGATGCCGGTGCTGCGTCCGCTGCACGCCGAGGCCGAACTGCTCAGCCTGGTCGTCGCCACCTACCAGGCGGTCTCCGGTGCCGGGCTGGCCGGCGTGGCCGAGCTGGACGAGCAGGTCCGCAAGGTGGTCGGTGAGGCGACCGCGCTGACCCACGACGGCCGCGCCGTCGAGTTCCCCGCGCCCCGGTCCTTCGCCGAGCCGATCGCCTTCAACGTGCTCCCGCTGGCCGGCTCGATCGTCGACGACGGGTCCGGCGAGACTGACGAGGAGCAGAAGCTGCGCAACGAGAGTCGCAAGATCCTCGAAATCCCCGGGCTGAAGGTCTCCGGCACCTGCGTACGGGTGCCCGTCTTCACCGGTCACTCGTTGCAGATCCACGCGCGCTTCGCCCGGCCGATCACCCCGCAGCGCGCCCGTGAGCTGCTCGCCGACGCCCCGGGCGTGACGCTCGCCGACGTACCGACCCCGTTGCGGGCCGCCGGACAGGACCCGACGTACGTGGGCCGGATCCGGGCCGACGAGACCGTCGAGCACGGACTGGCGTTCTTCTGCTCCAACGACAACCTGCGCAAGGGCGCCGCGCTGAACGCCGTCCAGATCGCCGAGCTGGTCGCCGCCGAACGCGCCTGACCCCGAACGCGCCCGCACACCGAGCGCCCGCGCCTGAGACGCCGAGCGCCCGCGCGCCGAGCCGGCCCCGTGGCCACCCGCCGCCCCACGGTGGGTGGCCACGCTCGTACCCGGGGTCACCCTCCTCCGGCGGCGCGCGAGGTCGATCGTGTTGGATGGGACGCGGTAACGGGCCGACCGCGACGTTGGAGGAGATCCGTGACGGACGCCGAGCGCGAGAGCAAGCTGTTGGACACCATCGCCGCCCACTCGCTGGGGGTGCTGGCCACGATCCGACGGGACGGCAGTCCCCAGCAGTCCACCGTGGTCTACAGCTTCGACCGGGACGAGCGCCTGATCCGCGTCTCGGTGACCAGGACCCGGGCCAAGACGGCGAACCTGCGCCGTGACCCCCGGGGCAGCTTCCACGTCAGCATCGGGGACGGCTGGACGTACACGGCGGCGCAGGTCCGGGCCGAACTGACCGGGGTGGCCACCGACCCGCACGACGAGGTGGTCGAGGAACTCGTCGGGCTGTACCGCGCGGTGCGGGGCGAACACCCGGACTGGGACGACTATCGCCGCGCGATGGTGGAGCAGGGCCGCATGGTGCTGCGGCTGCGTGTCGAGCGGGTGGTCGGCATCCCCGCCCGGGACTGACCCCCGCCCGGGACTGACCCCCGCCCGGGACTGACCCCCGCCCGGGACTGGCCCCCGCCCGGTCTCGGCCTGCCTCCTGCTCCGGCCCTGCTCCGGCCCCGGCCTGCCTCCGGCTCCGGGGTGTTACCCCGGGGCGGGGCCGGGTAGACGGCGGGCCGACACCGGAGAGAGGGAGGCACCATGACTACCGTCGGAGAATTCATGACGACCCGTCTGGTGACCATGGACGCCAACGACACGCTCACCGCGGCGGCCCAGGAGATGCGCGACAGTGCCATCGGGGACGTGGTGGTGACCGACGGTGACAAGGTCGTCGGTATCGTCACGGACCGGGACATTACGGTACGGGGGGTGGCCGCGCAGCGGGACCCGGACCGCACCACGCTGCGCCAGATCACCAGCACCGACCTGATCACGGTCAGCCAGCACGACGACGCGGTGGCCGCGACCGACCTGATGCGGACCTATGCCGTACGCCGACTGCCGGTAATGGAGGACGGCCGGCTGATCGGGCTGGTCTCCATCGGCGACCTCGCGGTCGAGCGGGAGCCACAGTCGGTGCTGGCCGACATCAGCGCGGACGACCCGAACAACTGACCGACCGCCGACGACGCTCGGCAGCACGTACGCGGACGCGCCGGTCCCCACCACGGGGCCGGCGCGTCCGCGTGCTCCGCCCTGGGCCCGCGTGTTCGCAGGGCCCGGCCCTGCGCCGGCCGCGTCCGCGTGTCCCGCCTCGCGGGCGACCTTCACCCGATCCGGGTGAGATTGCTCTGCTCCCCGGCGGGGACCCTGCTCGGGCGGCGGAGCGAGGCCCGCCGCCGGAGACCGGACGGCAACGACGGGGAGGGCGGATGGCGGACGCGATCACTCGGTTCTTCGAGGAACTGAATCGACGGGGATTCGAGCCGTTGCTGGAGACGACGTCCGGGACGGTCCGCTTCGACCTGCACGAAGGGGCGCGGACGACGCACTGGTTGCTCGACATCGACCGGGGGCGGGTGCGGGTCGACCAGGAGGACCGGGAGGCGGACACGGTCATCGGGATGAACCCGACGCTGTTCGAGCAACTCGTCACCGGACGGGAGGACGGGATCGCGTCGATGCTGCGCGGCGACCTGACCGTCTCCGGTGACCACGGGCTGATGGCGCGGATAGAGCGGCTCTTCCCCAGCGCGCCGGGCACCCGGGGGCCGCGGCGGGTCGACGTGAGGGAGGTGTCCTGATGGGACAGAGCAACATGGTCCGGATCCTCGACGGAAACACCTTCGTGGTCTGTGAGGACACCGGCGACATCGAGGCGACGCCGACCGAGCCGACCGGGCTCTTCCACAGCGACACGCGTTTTCTCTCCACCTGGGTCCTGACGGTCAACGGGGAACGGCTCAACGCGCTTTCCTACGACGACCTCCAGTACTACGAGGCCCGGTTCTTCCTGGTGCCGGGGACGGCCACCCACTACACCGACGCGAAGCTGTCGATCATCCGGGAGCGGGCGGTCGGTGGCAGCTTCCGCGAGGAGCTGACCGTCCTCAACCACGACGAGAAGCCGGTGGAACTGGAGATCCGGATCGAGGCGGCCTCGGACTTCGCCGACCTGTTCCAGGTCAAGGACGAGATCCTGAACAAGAAGGGCGAGCTCTACACCGACGTGCAGCCCGACCGGCTCCGGCTGGGCTACCGGCGCGGCAACTTCAACCGGGAGACGGTCGTCACGTCGTCCGAGGCCGCCCGGTTCGACGCGCGGGGCCTGGCGTACTCGGTGCGGCTGGAACCCAACGAGCAGTGGAACACCCAGATCGAGGTGCACACGCTCATCCCGGTCCCCGGCGGCCGGGAGCTGCGGCTCGGCGTACGGGCGCACACCACCGAACGGCTCGCGCTCGAGCACGACCTCCAGCAGTGGCTCGCCCAGGCACCGAAGGTGAACTGCGAGTGGGAAACGCTCGCCCGGACGTACCAGCGGAGCCTGGTCGACCTGGCAGCGCTGCGGTTCGTGCCGACCTCCGTGCCGGGGTCGCTCCCCGCCGCCGGCCTGCCCTGGTTCATGACCATGTTCGGCCGGGACAGCATCCTGACCTGCCTCCAGACACTGCCCTTCACCCCGGATATGTCCCGGACCACGCTGCGGGTGCTGGCCGCACTGCAGGGCAGCCGCTTCGACGACTTCCGGGACGAGGATCCCGGTCGGATCCTGCACGAGATGCGGTACGGCGAGACGGCCGCGTTCGAGGAACAACCCCACTCGCCCTACTACGGCTCGGTGGACGCCACCCCGCTGTTTTTGATCCTGCTCGACGAGTACGAGCAGTGGACCGGGGACGTCGCGCTGGTCAAGGAACTGGAGCGGGAGAGCCGGGCCGCGCTGCGCTGGATCGACGAGTACGCCGACCTGATGGGCAACGGCTACATCTGGTACGAACGCCGCAACACCGACACCGGCCTGGAGAACCAGTGCTGGAAGGACTCCTGGGACTCGATCTCGTACCGGGACGGCCGGCTGCCCCCCTTCCCTCGGGCGACGTGCGAGGTGCAGGGGTACGCGTACGACGCGAAGATACGGGCCGCCCGACTGGCCCGCCGGTTCTGGGACGACCCGGCGTACGCCGACCAGCTCGAACGTGAGGCCGCCGAGCTGAAGGAGCGGTTCAACCGCGAGTGGTGGGTCGAGGACGGCGAGTACTACGCGATCGGCATGGACCCCGACGGGCGGCAGGTGGACACGCTCAGCTCCAACATCGGACACCTGCTGTGGAGCGGGATCGTGACCGAGGAACGCGCGGCGAAGGTCGCCGAGCACCTCGTCGGACCCCGGCTCTTCTCCGGCTGGGGGGTGCGCACCCTCGCCGAGGGAGAGGCCCGGTACAACCCGATCGGCTACCACAACGGCACGATCTGGCCGTTCGAGAACTCGTTCATCGCCTGGGGTCTGCGCCGGTATGGCTTCGCCGAGGAGGCGGCCCTGATCGCCGACGGCATCATCGCGGCGTCCGGCTACTTCGACGGGCGGCTGCCGGAGGCGTTCGGCGGCTACCACCGCGACCTGACCAAGTTCCCGGTGGAGTACCCCACGGCCTGTTCCCCGCAGGCCTGGTCGACGGGAGCCCCGCTGCTGCTGATCCGGACCATGCTCGGCATCGAGCCGCACGAGGGGCACCTCGCGGTGGATCCCCGGCTGCCTGTCGGCATGGGCCGGATCGAGGTGCTGGACATCCCCGGTCGGTGGGGCCGGGTGGACGCCTTCGCCCGGGGCCGGCTACGGCTGGAGCACCACCCTGAGTGAGCCGGGACGTCCGGGCGTGACCGCCGGCCCGCAGGGGCGTGCGCCGGGCACGCTCGGACGTCCGCTCGGTCTTCGGGACACGGCCGGCAGGGTAATGTCACGACATGCCGGAACTCGTGTACCCGCCTGTGATCGCCGCCGCCAAGACGATGTTCCGGGTCCTCGACCTGCGTATCACCGTGGAGGGCGCGCACCACGTGCCGCGCGCCGGCGGGGCGGTTCTGGCCAGCAACCACGTCAGCTACCTCGACTTCATCTTCTGTGGTCTCGGCGCGCAGGAGTCGAAGCGGCTGGTCCGCTTCATGGCCAAGGAGTCGGTCTTCACGCACAAGGTCTCCGGTCCGCTGATGCGCGGCATGCGACACATCCCGGTGAACCGGGAGGCCGGCACCGGCTCGTACAACGAGGCCGTCGACGCGCTGCGGCGCGGCGAGGTGGTCGGCGTCTTCCCGGAGGCGACGATCAGCCGCTCGTTCACCGTGAAGAGCCTGAAGACCGGCACCGTCCGGATGGCCCAGGAGGCCGGGGTGCCCGTACTGCCGGTCGCGCTCTGGGGCGGCCAGCGGCTCTGGACCAAAGGCCGCCCGCGTACGCTCACCCGCCGGCACGTGCCGATCACCATCCTGATCGGTGAGCCGCTGGACCCGGCCGCCTACCAGTACGCGGGCAAGATGAACGCCGACCTGAAGACCCGACTCGCCGCCCTGGTCGACCGGGCCCAGCGGGAGTACCCGGAGCAGCCATCCGGCCCGGACGACACCTGGTGGCAGCCGGCCCACCTCGGCGGCACCGCGCCCACCCCCGAAGAGGCCGACATCCTGGACGGCAAGCCACCACGCCCCGCCCGAACCGCCTGACTGGGCTGAGGAAAGCCCCGCCGGCTGCGCGCCGTGCCCGCTGAGTAATCAGGAACGCGAGCGGACCCGGACACCCTCCCGATTGTGAAGCCGTTGGTCAGTGTCGGCGAACACCGTTAGGCGACGGCGTTCGCGGAGCGGCCCGAGGTCGAGGCCGGTGGTGGGCGGTCCCGCGTCGTCGAGGTACAGAGTGCGCAGCCGGGGCATCGTGGTCAGCGGCCCCAGATCGGTCAGACCGGCGCAGTTCTGCAGGTCGACCGTCTCCAGGGTGGGATGACCGGTCAGCGGGGCGAGATCGAGTGGACCAGGATAGGAGTCGAGGTCGAGGTGATCGAGCGGTAGGCCGTGTAACAGCGCCAGATCCAGGCCTGGCACGTCGAGCTGCATCAGGAGCAGAGTCTTCAGGCCCCGAAGGTTGGCGACGTGCTCCAGTACGCGGGGGTCCGTGCAACCGATGAGCCCGAGAAACTCCAACGCGGGAAGCTGCCGCAGGAATCCCACGTCGTCCAGCGGGCGCCGGCCCGAAGCGGCGCTGAGGACCATCGAACGCAGGCCCGGCAGGTTGGTTAGCTGCCGCCAGCTGTACGGCCGACACATGTCATACAGGCCCAGCGACGTGAGCCGAGGGAACCGGGCAAGCCAGGACAGGTCCGTTCTTCCGCTGGGCGGTGGCGGGAAAACGAGGCTGAGGTCTCGGAGTGAGGCGAGGGTGGTGGGAAGCGCCGCGGGATCCAGCGGCAGGCGGACGACCAGTTGTTCCAGGGCGGGATGAGCACGGAGGGCGCTGATCTCCCTGTCGATGGGTCCACGGATCCCCCGCTCCAAGATCAGGCCTTGGAGCGGCGGAAGGGAGCGGACGACCTCCGGCGAGGGCTGGACGTTGAACTGGACGTGGCGGAGGTGCCGGAGGTGATGGGTCATCGGCGCGGTCCACTCGTCAACGGTGATCCGTCCATTCAGTAGCGGGGAGTCGACGAGGACACGGCGGCCGTACTCGTCGGGCTCGAAGTAGTCGGCGGCCTGGATCAGGGCATCGACTACCGGGGTACGGGCGTCCGCGCCGTACCGGGTGAGCTTTTCCAACGCACGGGGGCCGCCGACGAAGGCGGCGGTGAAAACCACGGCCGCCGCCACCGACGGGGTGAGCTCGGTGAGGTCGTCGGCGAGGTAGTCGAGGACGCGATCCCCGGCCAGCGCGAGGGAACGTGCCTCCACCTTGCTACGGGGCGGCAGGAGCGCCACCAGGCTGGCGTCGATGCGGTCCTGGATCGTTGGGCTCAGCCCCGGGGCGGTCTCCACGCAGGCCGCCGCTAGCAGCCGTAGCCAGCGCTGCTTCCGGCCGGGCGCGACGTCGGCTCGGTCGAGGAGTCCGCCGATCAGCCGCTGCCGGTACTCGCTGTTGGCCAGGCCGGCGGTCATGATGACGGTTTCCCGCCAGATGTCCCGCCCGGCCATCTCCAGCAGCGCGTCGATGTAGTTCTCCTCGGCGATCTCCTTCGCCGCCAGGTATTCCTGGAACGTCCGGTGTACGAAGGAGAGCCGGTCCTCGGCGACGTCCTTGAGTACCCCGCTGCGGTCCAGCAGATGCTCGAACACGTCCGCTGGTTCGGCGGTGACCTTCGGCATGGTGGCCAGCTTCCGGGTCACGTGCTCCTGGGCCTGCCCGGTGTCCAGCTCCGACCGGTTGCTGATCGCCAGTCGCCAGGCCAGGTCCTGGAGCAGCGTCCGGGCGTGCTGCGCGCCCAGCCCCACCCGCCGGTACGCGGGCACGTTCCGGGCCGTGTCGCGCCGTTCCAACAGCATGTCCAGGGCGGCCTGGTAGAGGCTGATCCGGTCGTGCGGCAGGTCGTCGCCCCGGTCGAGGTTCAACGCGCAGAGCATCGCGCACATAAGCGGGTTGGTGGCCAGCCCCCGCAGGTGCCGGTTGGCTTCCAGCCGGGCCAACAGCCGACGTTCGTACCGGGGCAGCTCGTCGATCCGGCACGGCAGGTGGCGCGCGCCGCCGATGGCTTGGTGCCAACGGCCGACGAAGACCACGATGTCGGCGGGACTCATCTGTTCCAGCATCAGGGCGGCGAAGTCCTTGCCGGCCAGCCAGCGGGCCGAGGCCGCCGTGGGGCGGGAGGTCACCACGACAATTATCCCCGGATACCGGTGCAGGATCCGGCGCAGCCACTCCCGGACGGCGGCTCGCTGGCTGCGCACCAGTTCGTCGACCCCGTCGACGAGGAGCAGGGCCCGGCCCTCGGCGAAGATCCGCTCGACCCAGCCGGCCGGTGCCTCGGTGGCGAACTGGGCCATGTCGTCGCCGAGCTGCGGGCCGACCAGGGGCAGCGGCCGGTCGGCGTACGCGCGCAGCTTGACGAGGAAGGGCACCCGCCCGTTCCAGTCCTGAAGCTCGCCGGTGAACCCATGGCGGGCGGCGTTGATCGCCAGCCAGCGCAGCAGAGTGCTCTTGCCGGAGCCCGCCTCGCCCCGGAGCAGGACGCGACGGTGCTGGCCGAGCGCTCCCTCCACCCGCAGGCCGGTCTGGCCGTCACCGACCAGGCCCTTACCGGACCTGGCGTTGACCAGCCGGCCGAAGGCGCCCTGGACGGGTGGCCGGACCGCGGAGGCCCGGCGACCCGCGCCGCCGCTGGAGTCGGTGACGCTGAGACTGAGGTACGCGATGCTGAGCGTCGTCTCCGGGGTGAAGTTGTGCACGTCCACCCCGAAGAGTTCGAGCTGGTCATGGTGCTTGGAGACGAACTGCAGGTACCGCTGCTCGAAGGAGTCGTCGTCGCCCGCGTCCGTGCGCGGGGGAGCGGGCAGCCGGGCGAGCACCTCGGCCAGGTCGGCGGAGAGCCGGGAGAACCGGGCGAGGATCTCCTGGCTGGCCCGGTTGGTGAACTCCGGCAGGTGCCGGACCAGCTCGACGTGGCAGCGTACGCAGTCGGCCAGCACCCGTTCGCCGAGCCGGGTGGCCGCCTCGCTCAGCCCGGCCCGTTCGGCGGCGGCGGTGTAGGCGGGTTGGAGTGCCCGGGTGAGCCGGACCGGGTCGGCGTCGGCGGCGAAGAGCTGTTCGTCGGACGACACCCCCGCCGTGACCACCCGACTGACCGTGTCGAGGGTGGCCGTGACCTCGTGCTCGGGCAGGTTGCCGTACTCGGTCTCGAAGGTCTGCTCGATGCGTTCGGTGACCTCCGTGACCAGGCTCTGCATCTGGGTCTCGGCCTTGCGGCGCACGATCCGGTCCCGGAACGTCGTGGCGACCAGCTCCGACAGGTCGAGGCTGCGGGCGTCCCTGGCCTGTCGGTGCCCCAGCCACTGCCCGACGGCGCGGGTCACCACCGCCTTCGCCAACCCGGTCGCGGCGGTTTCGATCAGCGGCATTCGACGCTCCCCATCCGTGGACCGATCCACCCGGAGGCCATCCGGCACAGAGTTGAGGAGCCTAGGTGATGGCCAGGGCGCAGTCCATGATGGACGGCGTCAGCAGGCCGAGCCGGGACGGTCGGTGAGGGACCGGCGGGGCACGCGGCGGAGCCGGGCCGAGGCGGGGTAGTAGTCGTCGCGGCTGAGGAACTCCAGCGGCAGCGACGCGGGCAGGGTGACTGACGCGCCACGTACCGCCGCCCCGGTGCCCGCCCGGCGGAGCAGCACGTCCCGCTCGGCGACCGACAACTCCACGACCTCGGGGTTGGCCAGCCGGAACGCGGCCACCGAGCGGCGGACCAGCCGGGTCAGCGTGGCGATCTCCCGGGTCGGTCCACTGAGGGCGAGCGCGGGCTGCGCGATGGTCCGCAGCGAGTCGCAGACGACCAGCAGGTCGGCCGAACCGTCCGGGGCGGTCGGCCGCAGGTCCAGCCGGGACGGCCACTGCCAGCGGATCTGCCCACTGGCCGGGCGGGCCGCCCGGGGGCGAGACCGGTGCCGGGGGCCGGTATCGACCGGGGCCAGGGCCAGGTCACCGCAGACGTACACGATCCGCCGGTCGGTGACGGTCACCGTGGCGGTCGGGGCGAGCAGCCACTGCCGACGGTCGACGGTCGGGCCGAGCAGGTGGCCCGCGAGGGTCAGCCGGTGCCGCGCGAGCATCCGCTCGCCCGGCTCGGGGACCGGCTCGTGGTGCCGGCCGAGCACGGGTCGGTCGGCGGTCCCGGCCGCGTCGAACCGGTGCGGAGCGATGAAGAACGGGGATCCGTCGTCGGATGTCACCACGGCCTCCCGGCGTACGGCGTGCGGGCGGTCTGCCGTCGAGCGTTCCCGCCCGACGGGCCGCTGTCATGACAGCCGTTAGGGGGTCGGCCGGTCCGACGACGCGTACGACTGGTAGACGCCGATCTCCTCCGGACGGATCAGGCCGTCCTCGATCGCCCGGGCGAGCAGCGCCGCCTTGGTGGCGGCCGGACGCCCGGCCCGGGTGTACTTGATCCGTGCCCGGTCGACGTACTGCTTCACGGTGTGCTCGCTGATCCGCATCCGGCGGGCCACCGACGCCTTCGACATCGACTGGAACCAGAGCAGCAGCGCCTCCCGTTCCTTGTCGGACAGGGCCGGCCGGTCCGGGCGGGCGTCACCGACCATCGCCCCGGCCAGCGTGGGCGGGACGTACGCCCGGTCGCTCGCCGCCGCCAGCACCGTGGCCACGCAGTGTTCCCGCCCCTCGTGCTTGGCGAGGAACGCCACCGCCCCCGCGTCCAGCACGGCGAGCATCGTCTCCGGCTCGGTGTGTTCGGAGTAGACCACCACCCGCCGGCCCGCCGCGCTGAGCCCGGCCACGGAGTCCACCGCCATCCGGCCGTGCAGGCGCAGGTCCAGCAGGACCACGTCGGCGTCCGGGGCGTCCCGCAGCACCACGTCCGGATCGTCCCCGGTGGCCACCACCGTCAGTCGCGGCTCGACGGCGAGCCACGACCGGATGCCCTCGACCACCACCGGGTGGTCGTCCACGATTGCCACGCGTACCGGACCGCTCACCGCGCCCGCCACCGTGTCCGCGTCCATCCGACCTCCCCGTCGCGTTCGTACTCGTATTCGACCGTGTCGTCGGCCCGCCGGAACGGGCTGCCTTCCAGGATGCCCCGTTCCGGCGCGATCAGACTGATCTCCACGGCGTCCGGTCCTGCCACGACGGTGAGCCGGGCCTGGTCCCGCGCGTCGGCCAGGCCGGCGGCGAGCGGGTCCACCAGGCGTCGGCGTACCTGCACCGGCAACGGTGGCGGGGACCCCACGACGACCAGGTCCACCACGACGCCCCGCCGTTCGGCCAGGTCCGCGCTGGCCCGCAACTCGTGCAGCAGCGGGTCGGGCACGTCGTCGGACTCGGCGATCAGCCGGCGCAGCCGGGCCGCAGCGAGGGCGCAGCGTCGCTGCACCGCCGGATCCCCGGGGTCGGCCCGGCCGGCTGCGAGGTCGGTGAGGATCTCCCCGGCCGTGGCGTCGACCAGGGCCAGCCGGTCCCGCCGGTCCCGCTGGGCCTGGGCGGCGGCCAGTCGCTGGGCGGTCACGGCAGCGTTGACCGACGCGGCGTGGGCCCGTTCGGCGGCGAGGGCGGTGAGGGTCGCGGCGCCGACGGCGAGCGCCAACGGCAGCACCGTCACGCCATAGACGTACATCGCGTAGCGGCTCAGGTCGGCGGCGTCCGCGCCCTGGGCGAGCACCGCGACCAGCGCGATCACCGCCCCGGCGGTGACGGTGGCGACCAGCTCCCGCAGCGGCCGTCCCCAGAGGAACAGCACCGCGAACCAGCCGACCGTTCCCCAACCCCAGTTCGCCGAGGAGAACAGGAACTCCGCGCCGCTGGCCGGGAAGACCACCGCGTCGACCACCAGCAGCCCGACCACCAGCGGCCACCCCGGCAGCGGCTCGTCGCGCAGCAGCCGTCCCGCCGCGACCGCCCCGACCAGCGCCACCGCCAGCCACCCGCCGCCGACCACCCACGGCCACCGCAGGTCCGGCCAGTCCAGCAGTACGGCCGGCAGGCTGACCAGCAGGTGCCAGCCGTACGCGATCACCACCGCCGCGATCCGGGCGCCCCGGTCGGAGGCGCTGGCCACCGCCCCGGCCACCCCCGGCGACAGGCCGTCCGGGGCGATCGGGTCGGTGGCCGGTGGCATGCCGTCCCAGGCGGCCGGGTCGGCGGGCGGTGGCATGCCGTGCCAGGCGGGCGGCGGGGTGGCAGCGGTCGGCGGGTCAGTCCGCATCCGGCCACTCCAGCCGGATCCGGGTGCCCCGCCCGGGAGCCGTGTCGACCAGAGCCCGTCCGCCCACCGCCGCCATCCGGCCCCGGATCGACTCGCGTAGCCCGTACCGGTGGGCCGGGACCCGCGCCGGGGCGAAGCCCGGCCCGTCGTCGGCCACCTCGACCACGACGGTGTCGGTGACCCGGTCCAGGCTCACCCGCACCGCCGCGCCCGGCGCGTGCCGCAGCACGTTGGCCAGGGCGGCGGCGGTGCCCTCCACGAACGCGACGGCCACCTCCATCGGCACCGGGTGTCCGGCGGGGAGGTCCACGGCGACCGGCAGGTCCGGAAAACGGGCGACCGCTCGGCGCAGCCACTCGTCCAGGGCCGCCCGGGTCGCGTCGCCGCCAGCGGGCGGGGAGTCCGACTTGTGCTCCGTCGGAGTCCCGGTGGCGGCGAGGGTACGCAGGTCCGCCGCGGCCCGTTCGCGCAGCAGCGGGGAACCGGAGCGGACCGCACCCAGCCCCACCATGGTCAGCGTGGAGAGCACCGTGTCGTGCAGGTCCCGGTTCTGCCGCCGTTCGACCTCCCGGGCGGTCCGGGCGATCAGGGCCTCCCGCAGCACGCGCTGCCGTTCGGCGAAGGCCGCGTCCGCCCGGCGGCTGCTGCCGCGCAGCACCGTGGTGAGGGCGGTGGTCGAGGCGGTCTGCACCAGCAGGGTGACCGCGTGCGCGACGGCCTCGGTGTCGTTGCCGGCCAGGTGGGCGCCGGTCGCGTACGCGGCGGTGACCAGCAGCCCGGCGGGCACCGCCCAGCGGGGACGCAGGGCGAGTTGGGCGACGATCACCGAGGTGCTGGCCAGGATCGCCACCCAGCTCACCTCGCCGGGCAGCACCTCCGTGGCGACCAGGTGCGGGAGGAGCAGGCACGCGGCCACGGTCAACATCACGTCCACCCCGATCAGCCCGGGGGTGAGCCCGGACCGGCGACCGGACTGGGCGAACCAGACCGACCAGCCGGTGAGCACGACGACCGCGACGACCAGCAGCACCGGCTCGACCGGCTCGGTACGGACCGCCAGGGCGGCGCCGGCACCGGCGAGGCCACAGGTCAGTCGGACCATGATCGGCAGGGTGGTGAAGACCCGGTTCAACGCGTCGCCGGCCGGGCTGACAGTGGGCGGGTGACCGGTCGGTGTGCCCATGGTGATGACGTCGGATCAGTCGGTGCGGCCGGCGACCCGGGCGGCGTGCTGCGCGACCGTCGCGCCGAAGATCCCGTCCAGGTGGCCGCACTCCCGGCAGCGCAGATCCCGCCCGAGGTGACCGTGGCAGTGCCCGCAGCGTCCCACGTCGTCCGGATCGTGCCAGGCGTCCAACGCCGAGGCCAGTGCCGCCGCCTGACGGTCGGTCAGCTCGAACCGTTCCCGTAGCCGCCCGGTGCGCAGCTCCACTGTGGCCGTCGGGGAACCCGCCGGGTCGTCGTACGGGGCGGTCCGGGCGAGGAACCGTTCCATGGCCTCGATCGGGTCGGCGTGCCGGCTCATCCAAGGATGCTAGCGGCTCCGGGTCGGAAAGGACCCGGACGCGATCCTGGTGGCGGCCCGTCCGGCGCGGACGGTGTCCGGACGAGCGGCCATCAGGGGGAGGCGTTGTCCGAGGCCGGCCGCCCACAGGAGGCGGCATCGGGGTGGCGGTGGGTCAGCGGACCGGGTCGTGGGTGCCCCGGGGAACGCCCGGCCGGCAGCGCCGGACCCGCTCGGCGGCCATCCGGCCGCCCAGCGCGAGGCCGTACCGCTCGACGGCGGTGAGGCCGTACGCGCTGCACGTGGGCGTGAACCGGCACTGGCCGGGCCAGCGGTGCGACAGCCACCGGCGGTAGCCGAGGATCGCTGCCCGGCCCGCCCGGTCGACCGTCGGGACGCGGACCGCCGAGGCCGTCGCCGCGCCGAGCGTCAGCAGGAACGAGAAGAGGCCGAAGTTGCAGCCGCCCGGGCCGTCGCAGCCGTCGCAGCCGTCGCACCCGCCACAGCCGTCGCACCCGCCGACGTAGCTGCTCTTCCGTTTGCGGTTGTGGTCGTGGCCCTTGCTCTTGAACATGCGGATCATGATGGGGCACGCCCGCCACCGGCCGTGCGGCTGTCCCGGCGATCAGTCGAGGCGGCCGAGGAACTCCAGGGTGCGGGTCAGGAGCAGGGCCGCCGCCTGCTCGTCGTAGTCCTTGCTGCTGCGGTCGGCGAAGAGGTGCCCGGAGCCGGGGTAGAGGAACAGCTCGGCGGTGTCGATCTCCTGGACGAGTTGCTGCATGACCGGGACGTCCGCCCAGTCGTCGTCGGCCATCGCGTGGAACTGGACGGGCGTACCAGTGGGCCAGGGGCTGTCGAAAGTCGCGGTCGGCGCGGCCCCCTCCATGATCAGCGCGCCGCGTGCGCCGGGGCGGGTCTGGGTGAGCGACTGGGCGGACATCGCGCCCAGCGAGAAGCCGGCGTACACCAGGTCGGCCGACAGCCCCTCGGCGGCGGCGGTGCCCCGGCGCGCGATCTCGTCGAAACCGATGGACCGGGCGTGCGCCACGCCCTCGTCGACCGAACCGAAGGTCGTGCCGTCGTACAGGTCGGGGGTGTGCACGGTGTGTCCGGCGGCCCGCCACCGGTCGGCGAACTCCATGAAGCCGGGGGTCTGCCCCAGCGCGTGGTGGAACAGCAGGATCTCGGTCATCGGGCCACCATAGGCCCGGGGTGCGACGCCCACCGGCATCGGTCACCCGGGATGCGGAACGCGTTCACCTGCTAGCCCGGTGGATTTGATCGAAGATCACCTTCTGGTCGGCGAAACTTTCTGGCATCATCCAGCGAAAGATCGACAATTTTGATCGTGGAGGTTCTCGATGCGTCTTCGTTTGGCGGGTGCCCTCAGTGCTGGCCTGATGCTGGCTGCCACCGTCCTGGTCCCGGCGTCCCCGGCCTCGGCCGCGCCCTCGTTCCGGACGCCGTTCCCGTGCAACCAGACGTGGTCGGGGTCGACCCGCACCACACACAGCCCGGCGTACGCGATCGACTTCAACCGGACCGACGACCACGGCGACCCGGTCAAGGCCAGCGCCCCGGGCACGGTCGACGTGGTCGCCAACCTCGGTGACACCAGCTACGGCCGGTACGTGCGGATCAACCACGGGGGTGGGTACACCACCTACTACGCCCACCTCAGCGGGTTCAACGTCTCGGTCGGCCAGTCCGTCGGCTACAACACCACCATCGGCTACGTGGGTAACAGCGGCGGCTCCAGCGGCTCGCACCTGCACTACGAGCAGCGGCTCAACGGCAACGACATCCAGGTCCGGTTCAGCGGCAACCTGGCCCTCTACTGGGGGACCAAGAACTACACCCGTACCGCCGGCTGCTGATCCACCCGGTTCGAGCCAGGGGTCCCGCAGCCGGTGCTGCGGGACCCCGGCATGTGCGGACTCAGATTCCCGGGACGCGGTGGGCGGTGTACTCGGAGCTGTTCAGGTAGGTCGTGGCATTGCTGATCACCACACCCGTCCAGGTGCCGTCCGGGTTCTGCCACTTGGGCGTGGCCTCCAGGACCGACGGCACCCCGTCGCCGTCCCCGTCACCGAGGTAGACCGCGACGTGGCCGTTCTTGGCGAGGAGGTCGCCGACCTGGATCTGCGACTTGGCGACCTGGGGGATGCCCGACTTCATGGCGCTGGAACTGGTCCAGGGAAAGTACACCCCCGCGTGCTGGAACATCTTGTAGATCAGGCCGGAGCAGTCGAAGCCCTTGACCCCGGCGGGCTGCTTGTAGACCCGGCTCTGACCGCAGGTCCTACCGTCGTGGTAGAGCGTGCTGGTGGGCACGGTCCCATACCGGTACGTCCCGGCCGCACAGCCCACGTAGATCGAGTCGAGCTGGGCCAGGCCGTAGCTGAGCGCCTGCCGGACCTTGACCGACGGCGACTCCTTCACCTTGCAGTGGTTCATGTAGTACGGGATGCCGTGGGCGGGGATGCCCACCACCTGGACGCCGTCGAGGTACACCAGGTAGTCGTCGTTCGGGACGATGGCCACGTGGGCGATCGCGCCGATCTTCCACTCCCCGGGCGCGGCGGTGTAGGTCTGGTCGGACTGGATGCCGACGCCGGGGCGGTTGACCACGACCCGGGCGGTGTGCCAGCCACCGGTGTTGTTGAGCAGGTTGTTGTCCACCTGGTAGACCCCGCCGTAGCCGGTGACCTTGTTCCAGCAGGCCCCGACGTGGGGGTCGGTGCGATAGAAGGTGAAGTCCGCGTGGGCGGCCGAGGCGGCCACGGTGCTGCCCAGGACCACCGCCACCGTCACGGCACCGATGCGACGCAGTATCGACATGCGCTCCACCTCTCGTCGCGACGCGGATCCTATAGATCGGCGTCCATTTATCTGGGCGTGATCTTACGCATGGAACGTCATGCGTCAATAGGTCCGGGGTGTGGTTGCGCCGGCGTCGGTCACCCGGGGTGGGAGGTGTTCGCCTGGAGTCTCGGTGGAGTCGATCGATGATCGCCTTTCGGGCTGCCGGACTTTCTGGCATCATCCCAGCGGAAGATCGACGACTGTGATTGTGGAGGTTTTTCGATGCGTACCCGTCTGGCGAGTTTCCTCGGCGCTGTCGCTCTGGCGACCGCCGCCTTCCTGGTCCCGGCGTCGCCCGCCGCCGCCGCGCCGACGTTCAAGGTGCCGTTCCCGTGCGGCCAGACGTGGCTCGGCGAGACCCGTACCAACCACAGCCCGGCGTACGCGATCGACTTCAACCGGGCCAACGACCACGGTGACGCGGTCAAGGCCAGCGCCCCGGGCACGGTCGACATCGTCGCCGACCTCGATAACGCCAGCTACGGCCGGTACGTGCGGATCAACCACGGGGGCGGGTACACCACCTATTACGCCCACCTCAGCGGGTTCAACGTCTCGGTCGGCCAGAGCGTCGGTTACAACACCACCATCGGCTACGTGGGTAACAGCGGCAACTCCGACGGCTCGCACCTGCACTACGAGCAGCGGCTGAACGGCGGCGACATCCAGGTGCGGTTCAACGGCAACCTGGCCCACTACTGGGGGACCGTGAACTACACGCGTACCGTCTGCTGATCCAGACGGCTGGAGCCGGGGGTCCCGTGGTCACCGACCGCGGGACCCCTCGCGATTGCGGACTCAGAAATATCGAAAGAAGGTGCGCCGCTATCCGCGTTGCGGAAGGCCGCGCACGAACGCGGACCACGAGCCGGTGGCGAAGGCGAGCGCGGGGCCGTGCGGGTCCTTACTGTCCCGTACGGCGACGACGCCGGGCAGGTTGTCGGCGACCTCGACGCAGTCGCCGCCGCTTCCGCCGCTGCGGGTGCTCTTGCGCCAGACGGCGCCGGCAAGCTCAGTCATGATGCTCCTCGATGATCTTGTTGATCAATCTCTTTGATTCTGCCTCATCCGAGGCGAGCGTTTCGAGGTCCGACCAGACGTGTTCGTACGCCGCGACCTCCGCCGGCTTGTCCAGGTACAGCGCGCCGGTGATGTTCTCGACGTAGACCGTGGTCGGCTCGGTGGCGGCCCGCCCGAAGGGGCGCGGGAAGTCGAGCAGGACGAAGGTGCCGCTCTCGCTGGCCAGCGGCGGGCCGGCGGCGAACGGGAGTACCCGCAGGGAGACGTTCGGCAGCGCGGCCACTTCGAGCAGGTGCCGCAACTGCCCGGCCATCGCCGACCGGTCGGGGATGGTGCGCCGCAGCACGGCCTCGCTGAGCACGACCTTCAGGACCGGGGCGCTGGGCAGCCGGCGGACGAGGATGTGCTGCCGCTGCAACCGCACCGCGACCAGTTTCTCCAGATCCTCCGCTCCCAGGGCCGGATTCTTCCGGTGGAACAGTTCGGTGGCGTACTCACGGGTCTGGAACAATCCCGGAATCAACTCGGAGTCGTATCGGCGTAGCAGGGATGCGGACGATTCCAGGCTGACGTAGAGCGAGAACCACGACGGCACCACGTCGCCGTACGAATGCCACCAGCCCTTCGCGCGGGTCTCCTTCGCCAGGCCGACGACAATGGCGCTCATCTCGTCGGGTACGGCGTACCGGTCGCACATCGCCCGCGCGTCCACGACCCGTACCGGAACGAGCCCCTTCTCGATACGCCAGACCTTCTGCCGGGAACAGTCCAGCGTCTCGGCCACCGCGTCGAGGGTCACGCCGGCATCCTCGCGCAGCTCAGTGAGGAGGCGGCCGAGCTGCCGTCGGGGGACGGTGGAACCGCTTGTTTCATCCGTCATGCAACATCACCGCACTCCTCATGCAACCGTGGACGTTTCTTTCCGCGCGCATTTCGCTTGCATTCATCGCGGATTGTTTCGGAGTGAGAGTAGGAGTGGGGTGGATCGTTGCGCAAGGTGTGCGGGGTGTCGCATTCTGTCGACATCGCGCGGTTGTCGGCGGCCCTGGCGAGATGGCGTCGACAACAGTCCGCCGTAACCTGCACCGGAATGACACGCGGGCGGGGCGGCGCCATTTCCCGGAAGGAGGACGCCCGATGCGTGTGTCGTACGACCACTACCTGTCCGCCACCGCGCTGACCCTGGCGCGTCGGCACCGTCCGGTCTGGAACCACCTCCTCCGGCGGCTGACCTGCCGCTGTGGCGCGGACCTGCCCTGCCAGGTCCGCCACCGTCTCCCGATCAGTCGTCGCCGCTGGCCCGGGGAGGAAGAATGACCTGGCGGCTCAAGGCCGGTGACCTGGTGGAGGTCACCCGGGAGGCGAGTGTCCAGTTCGTCAACCCGATGCTGTTCCGGGTGATCCGGGTGCTCGACTGGGTCACCTTCGACGGGTGGATGTGGCTCGACGGCTACCAGCTCGACAAGAAGGGCGACGCGGTCGCCCGGCGCTCGATCTTCGTACAGCCGGCTGGCCTGCGGGTGCAGCGGTCGATCCCGGCTCCCACGCCCCGCCGGTCGACCCGGCGGGCCGTGGCCCCGGCGCAGAAGCCTGCGGCCCCGACACGTTAGGCCGTGGCCTCGCCATCTGCCTGGCGTCTTCGGCCGTGGCCCGAGTTCCGGGCCCTGGAGTATCCAGCCCGGCGCGGACAGCCCTGGTTTCGGCGTGGTCAGTTCCGGCGCGGGCGTTGGGCCCTCGGCTGTGCGGGCGGTGCTACCTTCACGACGGTCGCCACCCCCTGAATAGTGGGAGCCATCGTGGAGAAGAGGCACGCCGGCACGTTGGCCGTCATCGCGCTGATGGCGTGCCTCGCCGTCGTCGGTGCGGTCGGTGGCACATACCTCGCCAACCGCGCCAATTCCCAGTCGGACGACCCGAGTGTGGACCCGACCCCGTCGAGGTCGGTGACCATCGATCCCGCGTCGTCGGAGACCGCTGACCCCGACTCGTCGGAGTCACCGGAGCCGTCCGAGTCGGCCGGGGAGGCGGAACCCCGGACGTACCAGATCGACCGGGAGGTCTACGACGCGCTGTCGTTGAGCGTCACGCTGGTCAGCGCCGAGGTCACCAGCGGCGGCAAGCTGCGGCTGAACGTCCGGTACCGCAACGACTCGCTGATCGACTGGCCGTTGGCCTGCCCGACCGCCGAGGTCGACCGGACCTCCTCACAGGTCACCCTGTCCGACGGCCGGACCGTACGTCCCGAGAACAGTTGGTGCGCCACCACGCGGCCCGGAAAGTCCTTCACCCTCGCGTCCGGCGCCGAGGCGACGACCTGGGCGCTCTACCCGGCGGTGCCGGCAGCCGGGTCGTCCTTCGACGTGACCTGGTACGACTTCCCCGTCATCGAGGACGTCCGCCTGCGCTGACGCGTTCGGTGGCGACGGCAGTCGTGGCAGGATGCCAGGATGGCTCAGGGCAGCAGGATTCCGTACGGCAAGCTCGTGCGTGACCGCATACCCGAGATCATCCGGGCCGGCGGTGAGATACCGGAGATCCGGGTTCTCGGGCCGGACGACTTCGTCCCGGCGCTCATCGCGAAGCTGCACGAGGAAGCCGAGGAACTCGGGTCTGCCGGAGCGGCCGAGGTGCTCGGAGAACTCGCCGACCTTCACGAGGTTCTGGCTGCGCTGACGGCCGCGCTCGGCTTCACCGCTGCCGAGGTCGAGGCGGCTGCGGCCCGCAAACGAGCCGAACGCGGAGGCTTCACCGAGCGCCTCTGGCTGGAGAGCACGACTCGCCCGCACCACGGTTAGCGCCACCTTCCGGCCGTACGCGAAGCTCCGAAACCCGTTTGCCGCGTCGGGCCGTCTCGCTGAGGATGAGCCGAATGGGCGCGATGAAGATGCACGCCGATGAGATCGAGACCGACGTCGACCTGGTGCGTCGCCTGTTGGCAGAGCAGTTCCCGGACTGGTCCGGGCTACCGATTCGTCCGGTGGAGTCGTACGGGACCGATCACGACATCTACCGGCTCGGTGAGCGACTGGTCGCTCGGCTGCCCCGGATCGGCTGGGCCACCAAGCAGGCCGCGCGGGAGGCGGAGTGGCTCCCGAAGCTGGCACCGCACCTACCGCTCGCGCTGCCCGTACCCGTGGCGATGGGACGTCCTGCGCACGGCTACCCCTTCGACTGGTCCGTCTGCGAATGGCTGCCGGGCGAGAACGCGAACGGCACGATCCACGACCTGGCCCAGGCCGCCGTCGACCTCGCCGGGTTCGTGGCCGCGCTCCGTCGTATCGACACCAGCGAGGCATTTCCGCGCCCGCCGGGCAACCGGGGCGGCGCGCTGGCCGAGTTCGACGAAGGCGTACGAGGGTCGATCGCGCAGCTCGGCGACCGGATCGACCGCGACGCCACGCTCCGTTGCTGGCAGGAATCGCTCGACGCGCCCGTGTGGGACGGCCCGGAGGTCTGGGTGCACGGCGACCTGCTGCCGGGCAACCTCCTCGTCGTCGACGGTCGGCTGTCGGCGGTCATCGACTTCGGTGGCCTGAACGTCGGTGATCCCGCCTGCGACCTGCAACCGGCCTGGAACGTGTTCACGGGCACCAGCCGGGAACGGTTCCGTGCCGAACTCGGCGTCGACGACGCGTCCTGGCTTCGGGGCCGGG
The DNA here is from genome assembly GCF_900090325.1 of Micromonospora pallida. NCBI lineage: Bacteria > Bacillati > Actinomycetota > Actinomycetes > Micromonosporales > Micromonosporaceae > Micromonospora > Micromonospora pallida. The sequence goes on from NZ_FMHW01000002.1 coordinate 7,343,367, forward strand.
GCTGGGCTCTGATGCAGGCGGTGGCGGCGCTGCCCTACTACTGGGACACCAACCCGGGCATGATCCGGCAGGCGTCCCACGCGCTCGCGCAGGTTCTCGACGACCTCCGCTGACCGCTCGGGCCGCCTGACCGAGTCGATCAACGACGGACGGGCCGGTCGGTCGGGCAGTCGGGCGGGCGAGGATGCAGGGGGGTCAGAGGGACGAGAAGAACTCGGCCCGGTCTCGTCGCGCCTGCGGATGGACCGCCGTCATCCCGTGGTCGCAGGGATACTCCAGCCATCGGCGCGGCGGGGCAGCGGCCTCGTACAGCCGCCGGGCCTCCGCGCGGGGGATGACCGGATCTTTCGAGCCGTGCTGGAACAGGAGTCGCCGTCGACCCGCCACGGCCACGAAGTGCGCGGGGTCGAATCGGTGCAGGTAGGTGAGGTAGGGACCGGTCTTCTCCGACTCGGTGAGGTCGGATTCGGCCACGCGGACGAGGGTGCCGGCTCCTCCGGAGACGAGCACCAGGCCGGTCAACCGGGGCTCGACGGCCGACAGCCACGCCCCCTGGAAAGCGCCCGAACTGTGCCCGAAGAAACCGAGGCGAGCGGGGTCGGCCCCGGCCCACTCGACCAGGACGTCGAGTCCGCGTCGCTGGGTCCGGATGTTGGCCCGGGTCGCGTCGGTGGAGGCCGTGATGTCGCCGTGCCGGGGAAAGAAAGAGGCGGTGAGCAGTACGGTGAAGCCCAACTCGGCGAGCGCGATCGCTTCCGGGACGAAGTAGTGCCGCCCGTCTGCCGAACCCCCGTGCGAAATGACGATCCCCGGGCCACGTACGCCAGGACGGGAAACGAGAGAGGCGACGGCCCGACGCCCGGTCGAGTCGTCGTAGGAAATGTCCACCGCGGACAAGTCGTCGGCCTGGGTGGTGGACCCGACCTGCACGTCGAGGGGGACGTCCGCGTCGTAGTCGAACAACCGCATGGTTTCGCGGACGTCGACGTCGCCCGCGAACAACCCGGGTTCAGAACTGTCGGACCACCGCTCCGAAGTGCTCATCGAGTCGACACCCTCCTCGCGCCCGGCCACCCGACGCTAGTGCCCGCGATCGATGGCCTCAACGCAGATTCCGAGACCGGCGTGGGAGGGGGCACGCCGAGTCCGCGCATCGGCCAGCGGGTGCGCCGTCGTGCCGATCGGGTGTGCACATCAGGTCGACGGAAACTCGGTATCCTCCGCGCGTGGGAGCAGACGAGGGCACACCGCACGTGTTTCCGAACCGCTTCGCGGATGCGGCCGGACCCAGTGGGGGCGGACCTGCCCGCGACCACTGCCGGTGCGTTGGGGATTGGGAGGAGGTTCCGCCTGCCGTCTACTTCCACGGGGAGCGGCACGACACCGAGGCGGCGGGCTGGCAGCACCTGCTTGCGCTGATCGATGAGGCGGTTGCGGACGGACGGACGGTGTTCAAGCCGTTCGTGGAGCTGAGCTCCTCCGAAAGGCAGCAGATCGTCACGCTACCGCCGACGATCGCGAAGCTGACCGCCGTCAAACGTCTGGTGCTCTACGGCACGAATCTGGTTCGCATCCCACCCGAGATCGGGGCCATGACGAGCCTCGAATTCTTCGATCCCTACACGTCCTACCGGCTGCACTGGTACCCGTACGAGCTGACCAGGTGCGCGAAGTTGGTCGACAGCAGGGTGAGTACGCGGGCCCTCTACGGCAATTTCAAGTTCCGGCCGCCGTTTCCGACGCTGCGGCCGGTGACCAAGGCAGGCGAGGCGGATTTCGGTGCGCTCGACCCGGCGGTATGAGCCTGTCGGACAGCTTTCGATCTTGAGTTGTCAAGAGTTGTTGCTGTGGTTTGTCCATGATGGTCGATCATGTCGTGCCGTGGCATACAACTTCATCTCCTGCTCGGACGGCTCGTTCTTGCCCCGGCAGGACCTGCGCGGGTGGCTGCCGCCGCAGCATCTTTGCTGGCAGGTCCTGAAGGTCGTCGGTGAGCTCGACCTGTCGGAGTTCCTGCGGAGCTACCGCGCCGATGGCCAGGGCGCGGCGGCGTATCCACCGCAGGTGCTGCTGGCCTTGGTGTTGTACTGCTACTGCAAGGGCGTGCGCTCGTCGCGCAGGATCGAGGCGGCGTGCCTCGACGATGTGGGCTGCCGGATCATCACCGGCAACCAGCACATCGACCATGCCACCGTCGCGCGTTTTCTGCGCCGTCATCGTGACGGTATGAAGGCGCTGTTCGTGCAGGTCCTGGCGCTTTGCGCCCAGCGTGGGCTGGTGGACCTGGCCGCGGTGGCGGTGGACGGTTCACCGATGCAGGCCGCCGCCGCCCGCTCCACCAACCGCAGCCTCCACGCGCTGGAGACCATGATCGCCGATGGCGAAGCCGAGGTTGACCAGTTGATGGGTGACATGGACGCCCCAGCAGCCGCCGAAGACAGCACCTGGCACACCGCCGCCGGCAGCTGCCTGCGGCGGCTGTCTCGACTCGGCGACCGCCTGGCGCGAGCCCGAATGGCCCGGGACAAGCTGCATGAACGCGTGCTGCCCTCGGCCGGCGAGATCCGGATCAAGGTCGAGGCCGCCGAGCGGATGGTGGCCAGGGCCGTCCAGCGCCTCGCCGACGTCACCGCCGCCCAGCAGCAGCGGCTGGCCGACTACGCCCGCCGGAGCCTGCAGGACCAGGCCGCGGGACGGCGGCGCGCCACCGGGCGCCCACCAGTTGCGATCGAGGCCAAGACCAAGGTCGTCCGGCAGCAGGCCCGGCTGGCCAGGGCGCAGGCCGGGCTGCACCATGCGCTCAACCCTCGGCCAATCCCGTCTGCGGCTGCCAGGGCATCACTCACCGATCCGGCGTCGCGGCTCATGCTCGGCAAGCACGGCGGCTACGTGCAGGGCTACAACGTGCAGATCGCCTGCTCCCGCAACCAGATCCTCCTCGCGATCGAGCTGCACGACAATCCGTCCGACACCACTGCCCTGGTTCCGGTCATCAGACGCGCTCAGCACAACTGCGCGACCGCAGGCCTCACCGCCGATGTCGAGGCGTGGCTGGCCGACAGCGGATACGCCAGCACCGCGAACTTCACCGCCCTGGCAGACCTTCCGCTGCTCGTGTCGCTCACCAAGGAGTACGACCAGACCAGGGCCACCACGCCACGCAGCCAGGACGTCCCCGCCGGCCACCGCGACATGGCAGCCCGACTGGCATCCACCGAAGGCAAGCAGCTCTACGCCCGCCGCGGCGCCCTCGTCGAACCCGGCTTCGCCCAACTCTTCCAACGGTTCGGACGCCGCCTGCACCACCGCGGCACCAGCGACGTCGACGCCGAGATCAAACTGCTCGGCATCGTGCACAACCTGAACAAGATCTTTCGTCACGACGCCAGACCGAAGGCCGCTTGACAACTCAAGATCGAAAGCTGTGCGACAGGCTCGTATGGGGTACCGATGCGGTGCGAAACTGTAGCGTCTGCGACGGGCCGGTCCAGAACGAGCTTCGTCAGGTCTGGATTTCCGGCCTGGTCGGCACCGACGTGCTGCCGTTTCTGGTGAACGCGTGTTCTGCGGCATGTGTGGCGGCGCTACCCGAGCCGTACCCGGGGTATGTCCAGACCCCGCACACCGGTGGCCCAGACATCGTGCAACCGGCCCCCCGGAGGGCCACGTCCGCGCTGGTGCTGTAAGAGACGGCGACCGCAGGCGCGAGGCTGGCTGGTGACGTCACATCACAACAGGATGTAGCAGTACTCGACGCACCTGGGACCTCCTTCGTCTATCCACTTGCAGCACCGGCGGCCACCGGCAGCTCGCGGAGCGTCCAAATCGTAGAACTCCGTGATCATCCGGCCGTCTTCGATTCGTGTCACTCCGTACTGCCGACCGTAGTCGACTTGCAGATTTTCTTTCTCGGTGAGGGCGCTGATGGCGTACTTGCCCCTCGCTTCGGGATGCTTCGCGAATAGCGCGGTCAGGTCGTCGAAGAACTCCTTGTCCACCGTCGGCCCGTACGTCCTCTCTTCCTGTACCTGTTGCTTTTTCTGCACCTTTTTCCCCTTCCGCTGTCTGGGCGCGCAGTTCGCCTACCGTCAGCTTACGAGGGATGTGGCTGGCGCGTACGCAAAGCCAGAATCCGGTCGTGCTTCGACATCGCAGAGTGGAGCGTGTGGCGTTCTTTACGGGCAGGCCGCATGCGTTGGGGATATTTGCAGGGCGGAATTGATTGTGGGTGGCCCGGGTTGGTGGGTTTTGCCCGCCGGTGGGGCATGTGAAGGAGAAAGCGGTTATCCTCGCGCGGTTCTGTCATGGCGGTCGGTTTTCGGTGGCGTCCCGTCTTCCCGAGTAGTTGCAAGGGGAGTCCGGCGGGATGTGCGTACGTTGAGGCGTGTGCGGCGAGATGCAGCGAAACTGCTGCTCAAGGCGCGGTGCGAGGATGGCGTCGGAATCAGGGACTGCCGGTTCCATCTTCTGGTCGGCGGGAGCTCACGTTGACATGGATCAAACTATGTGATAGATGTGTCTCTGTTAAAAATTGAAATCTATCTTGCGGAGCCCGAATGAAGCTGGCAAGCCTGATGTTGGCGATTTCGCTGGTAGGAGCGACTGTGGGAGCGCCTGCGGCGGGGGCCGCAGTTTCGCCCAGCGAATCGCAGGTGGGAGTGAGTGCGATTTGCGAGTTCATCGTTGTGACTGACGGTGCGCCGGTCCGCAAGTCGCCATACACGACTGCGACCATCTTGAAGCGCAAAAATCTCGGCGACCGGGTTACCGGGAACTGTGACTGGACTCGTGACTCAGATGGCAACTACTGGGATTCGGTTTATTGTTCGTGTGCGGCGAGCGGCATCGCCTGGATGAGGTCCAAGAACCTGAGGCCTGACCTCTGACGAGTGGGTGTGCGCGGGGCTGCCGAATCGCGGTAGCTCCAAGCGCCTTTCAGTTCAGTGGGGCGTGCGCGTGAACTCGCGACGCGGCAAACCGTGGCGCGCTCGTTCGCGCCTGGCCGTACGCGAATCGTGCTACTGAACGAAGTCCAGCGCGCCTGGCAGGATTCGAACCTGCGGCCTTGGGATTAGAAGTCCCCTGCTCTATCCGCTGAGCTACAGGCGCATGGCGTGGTCTGGTCCGACAGGTCGGGCCGTACCGGTGGTGCGCCAAGAGGGTACCGCTGACCGGTGGGGTCGCGCTGGTACGGGGGCTGAGCGGGCCGCGCTCTCCTGCCGGCTCGGTCAGCGCCGGTCGCCGACCAGCGCCGTGTCGACCCACCGTTCGATCTCGGCGAAGACCTTTCCGCGTACGGCGGGGCCGGAGAGAGTCAGGTCGTGCATGCCACCGTCGATGCGGGCCACGGTCACCTGGGGTCCGAGTCGGGGTGCCCAGCGGACGATGTGCGCCACGTCCAGGACGGCGTCGGCGAGCATCGCCGAGTCGTGCCAGCGTCGCTGCCGGAAGGTGCGGGTCGAGCAGGCGACCAGCACGGGCACCGGGATGTCCAGCCCGGCACGGAGTTGCCGCTGGGCCCGGCGGATCGCGGCCAACCAGCCGATCCGGACCGGGAACCCGGCGAGCGGCTTCCAGGCCAGGTCGTAGCGCCACTCGCCCCGGTGGTCGGCGTGTATGCACTCGCCGTACACGGTGCCCAGGCCGAAGGGGAGGACGCGGTGCGGCGCGCCGCGGCCGAGCCGGGTCACGGCGGCGGCGAGCGGGCGGCGGATCAGCCAGGGTGCGTTGATGTCGAAGAAGGGGCTGTTGAGCAGCAGCCCGTCGATGATGCCGGCGTCGCGTCGGGCGTGGGCCCAGATGGCGGCGAGCAGACCGCCGGTGGAGTGACCCATCACCAGCATGGTGTCGTGGTCGTCCCGGTCGCGGACGAACGCGGCGGCGGCGTCCAGTTCCGGGAAGTAGTCGGCGAGGTCGCGGCAGAAGTTCGGCGTCTGGTGCGACAGCAGGCTGCGGCCGTACTTGCGCAGGTCGAGGGCGTAGAAGTCCCAGCCCCGCTCGGTCCAGAAGTCGGCCAGGTGGGTCTGGAAGAAGTAGTCGACGAAGCCGTGCACGTAGAGCACCGCCTGCCGGCTCGGCCCTTCGGCCCGGCGGCGGACCAGCGTCGCCACGACCGGGCCCTCGTCGTCCGGGTCCAGTTCGATCGTGTACCGCTCGAAGGGCGATCCCAGCACGTCCAGTTCCACGTCGGCCACGCTACGCGCCCTCGTTACCCGACGGTAGCCCTCGGTTTCCGGCCGCCTCTCCAGCCTGCTCCGGACGCCTCCGCCGCGATGAACCGTCCCGCTCCGGACGCCCCTGCTCGGGACGAACCGTCGCCTCTGCCCGTGATGAATCCCCGGGACGAACCGTCGCCGCCACCCGGGCGGGCGGCGGCGACGGGCGGTGTCGTCAGGCGGTCGCGGGGTCGGCGGGAACCTCCTGCCCGGGGTCGGCGGTCGACGTGTTCCCGAGGTGGCCCTCGTCCCGCAGGTGCTTGTTGTGCCGGGGCTCCTGCCGGGTCTTGGCGTCGTTGAGTCGCCGCCGCAGGTCGTCGCGGACGTCGCTGAGCGCCGCGTGCAGGTCCTCCTCCGAGGAGGTGGTGACGATCTTCTGCCGACCCGCGACCCAGCACTCCAGGGTGACTTTCTGCCCCCGGGCCTCCCGGTTCTTCACCGACACCTCCAGCTCGGTGGCGTCGGCGTGGAACGTGGCCAGCCGGGCGTCCAGCGGCGCGAACCGCTCGGCGATCCAGTTCCGGTCACCCTGGGAGAATCCGGCACCCACGCGCAGGCACCCGGCGACGGTCGCGGGGTTCGCCACGGCGCTCATCGCGTCACCTCACGCCGGGCGGCGACGGTGGTACCGGACGACGAGGCTGTTCTGCACATGGTCGCTGACCTTTCCGTTGGACGACGCGGTGTGGTTCCGGGTCCGCGTCGCGTCGGCTTCTTCTGCGGTACGCCTGGAAGCTCCGCGCTTGATCGCGTCCATACCCACCCGTCCTCGCTGCGGAAACCGCTCCGGTGACCTGGTGATCCGGTCGTCGCCCGTCGTGCCGTACGCCGCACCGGGCGATGGCCTTACCACATCGGGGCTTGATCAGGGCGTTTTCCACAGGCGGTCGAGTTGTCCACAGGTTGGCGGGCGTGGGTGGACCGGCAACCAGTGGTCGGACAGGCTCGGCAACCGAGTCGACTCGTTGCCGTTATCTTCCGACTTCCCCTGGAGGAACATTGTTCGACACCTATGTAACGATTGTCGGTAACGTCCTCACCGCGCCGGAATGGCGGCGCACCACCCAGAGCGGGACGCTGGTCGCCAACTTCAAGGTCGCCTCGACCGCCCGCCGGCTCGACCGGGAGAGCGGGCGCTGGGTCGACGGCAACAGCCTCCGGGTGCGCGTCAACTGCTGGCGCAAGCTCGCCGAGGGGGTCGCCGCCTCGGTCATGGTGGGCGACCCGGTGGTGGTCGCCGGCCGGCTCTACACCCGGGACTGGATCGACGACGCCGGCAACCACCGCACGCTCTACGAACTGGAGGCGGTCACCGTCGGCCACGACCTCGCCCGGGGGCGGGGCCGGTTCCTGCGCAACCGGCCCAGCATGGCGACCAGCGCGGTGGAGGACGCCGAGGCGGAGCGGCGGGTCCACGGCGAGTTGACCGAGCCGGTGCCCGACGACCGGGTGCCCGTCTCCCTCGACGACCGTCCGGTGGACGACGACTTCGACCTGCTGGTGCCGGGCGGCCCGCGTCGCCCCTCCGGCTTCACGGTCGACCCGGGCGACCTCGACCCCTTCGACGCCCCGGCTGGTGGGTTCGAGCCGGTCGGAGCCGGTGTCGACGGGCCGGCGCGTGGCTCGACGATCCGGACGACCACTCACCCGAGCGCTCTTCTCGACGGGGACGAGGACGACGACGAACTGGCCGCGCTGCCCGAGGAGGCCGAACTGCCCGAGCGGCCGGTCGCGGTGGGCGTACCGGCCGGGACGGAGCCGGGCGGGACGGGGCCGGGCGCGCTGGGTGGGCCGCTCGGGGTGGAGTCGGACAGCCCGGTCGGGGAACTCGACCCGTTGCCCGAGGACGCCGGGTTCCCCGGCGGGACGGAGGAAGCCGGAGAGGCGGCGACGCCGGTGCGCCGGGCGCGGCGGGGTGGCCGTGGCGGTGCCGGCGGGGTCCGGGGCGACGGCAGTCGGAGCCGGCAACCCGTACCGGCCTGAGCATTCGTCCAGGGTTCCGGCGGGCGGCCGGCTCGGCCGGCAACCCGAACCGGTCTGAGCGCTCGCCGAAGGCTCCGGCGGGCGACCGGCTCCGACCGGCAACCTCTGCCGGCCTGAGCACTCGCCGAGGGCGACGGCGGGCGGCCGGCGCGACCGGGTCGGGGTGGGGCGACGACGTCAACCAGCCGTCGCCCCACCCGGCCGGTGGGCACGCTCCGCCACCGGGTTCTCGCAGCCTTGTTATCAGCCCGGCGTCCTCCGGGGAGGCCGGACGGCGGGGGCTACGCTACGGCCGGAGGTGGTGCGGGTGCGGCAGGCAGTCACCGTCGCCGACGCGGCCGGGCTGGTGGCGGGGTACGCGCTGGACGCGGTGCTCGGCGACCCGCGCCGGTGGCATCCGGTGGCCGGATTCGGTCGGGCCGCCGGAGCGCTGGAACGGCGCCTCTACCGTCCGGACCGGACGGCGGGTGCGGCGTTCACCGCGCTCGCGGTCGGAGCCCCCGTGCTGCTCGGCGTGGCCGGCGTGCTCGCCACCCGACGGCGGCCGGTGGCCCGCGCGGTCCTGGTGGCGGCCGGCACCTGGACGGTGCTCGGCGGTCGCACCCTGCGCCACGAGGCCGAGGTGATGGGCGAGGCACTGCGCGACGGTGACCTGCCCGCCGCCCGCCGTCGACTCGGCCACCTCTGTGGTCGCGATCCGTCCGCCCTGGACGAGTCGGAACTGGCCCGCGCCACCGTCGAGTCGGTCGCCGAGAACACCTCCGACGCCGTGGTGGCCCCGTTGTTCTGGGGCGCGGTCGCCGGGCTGCCCGGCCTGCTCGGCTACCGCGCGGTGAACACCCTGGACGCCATGGTCGGCCACCGCTCACCCCGGTACGCCCGCTTCGGCACGCCCGCCGCCCGCCTCGACGACCTGCTCAACCTGGTTCCGGCGCGGCTGACCGGGCTGCTCACCATCGCGGTGGCGCCGGTGGCGCGGGGCGACCGGGAGCGGGCCTGGCACGTGTGGCGACGGGACCGCAACGACCATCCGAGCCCCAACGCCGGGCAGTGCGAGTCGGCCATGGCCGGGGCGCTCGGGGTCCGGCTGGGCGGGCGGAACGTCTACTTCGGGCGCTCCGAGACGCGTCCCTTCCTCGGCGACGGCCCGCGTCCGGAGGCCCGACACCTGCGCCGGGCGGCCCGGATCTCCGGGGCGGTCGGCCGGTCCGCGCTCGCGTTGGCCGCCGGCATCGCGGTGACCCGGGCGATACTGGGCACACGGTTGGCTGACCGGGGTCGACGAGGGGTGGCCCGGGCCGTGCTGGGCTCGCGGTTGGCCGACCAGTGTGGACGCGGCGCTGACGCGGTGACGTCGGCGCGCGGCATCCGGGCGTGGGTGTCCCGGGCCGGTGCGGGGCGGGGGTGGGCGGCGTGAGCGGCGGACTGCTGGTCGCCGGCACCACATCGGACGCCGGCAAGAGTGTACTGACCGCCGGCATCTGTCGGTGGCTGCACCGCCGGGGCGTCAAGGTGGCCCCGTTCAAGGCGCAGAACATGTCCAACAACTCGGCCGTGGTGGTCGGACCGGACGGCCGGGGCGGTGAGCTCGGTCGGGCCCAGGCCATGCAGGCCGCCGCCTGCGGGCTCACCCCGGACCTGCGGTTCAACCCGGTGCTACTCAAGCCCGGCAGCGACCTGGCCAGCCAGGTGGTGCTCCTCGGCGAGGCGGTCGACACGGTCACGGCGGGCAACTTCCGGGTGCTGCGCCCCCGACTGGCGGAGACGGCGTACGCCGCCCTCGCCGAACTGCGCGCCGAGTACGACGTGGTGATCTGCGAGGGCGCCGGCAGCCCGGCCGAGATCAACCTGCGTAACGGCGACTACGTGAACATGGGGCTGGCCCGGCACGCCGGGCTGCCGGTGATCGTCGTCGGCGACATCGACCGGGGCGGGGTGTTCGCCTCGATGTTCGGCACGGTGGCCCTGCTGGACCCGGCCGACCAGGCGCTCGTCGCCGGCTTCGTGATCAACAAGTTCCGGGGCGACCTCGGTCTGCTCCAGCCCGGTCTGGACATGCTGCGTCAGGTCACCGGCCGCCCCACGTACGGGGTGCTGCCCTGGCACCTGGACCTCTGGCTGGATGCCGAGGACTCGCTCGCCTACGGCCGGGTGCTTGGGCGGCCGGCCGCCCCGTACGGCGACGAGTGGCTCGACGTGGCCGTCGTCCGGCTACCCCGGGTCAGCAACGCCACCGACGTCGAGGCGCTCGCCACCGAGCCGGGCGTACGGGTCCGGCTGACCGTCGAGCCGGCCGAACTCGCCGCCGCCGACCTGGTCGTCCTGCCCGGCTCGAAGTCCACCGTGGCCGACCTGGCCTGGCTGCGGGAGACCGGGCTCGCCGATGCGGTCCTCGCCCACGCGGCGGCGGGAAGGCCGCTGCTCGGCATCTGCGGCGGCTTCCAGATGCTCGGCCGGGCGATCCACGACCCGGTGGAGAGCCGGCGCGGCAGCGTGCCAGGGCTCGGGCTGTTGCCCATCGAGATCACCTTCGACCCGCGCAAGACGGTCCGGCAGTCGGCGGGTAACGCCTTCGGTGGCGTCGAGGTCAACGGCTACGAGATCCACCACGGGTACGTCTCCGCCGCCGACCCGGAGCTGCCCCCGCTGCTCACCTACGCTGACGGCCGGAGCGAGGGCGCCCTGCTCGGTGCCGTGTACGGCACGCACTGGCACGGGGCCTTCGAGTCCGACGACTTCCGCCGCCGGTTCCTCGCCGAGGTGGCGCGGCAGGCCGGGCGGCACGGCTTCCGACCGGCCCCGGCCACCTCGTTCGCCGCCGCCCGGGAACGCAGCCTCGACCTCCTCGGTGACCTGGTCGAGGAACACCTGGACACCGACGCGCTCTGGCAGCTCGTCGAGTCCGGCCCTCCGACCGGCCTGCCCTTCATCCCGCCCGGCGCCCCCACCCGCTGAGTCCGCCGGCCCTGGCACCGGCCCTTCCGAGAGGCGTCGACCGGACCACCGAGAGGGTGGCACGCGGGGGATGAAGACGCCCGACCCAACGCACCGGACATGTCCCTCGGGTCGGACAACCGTCCTCGAAGGACGGTGCGAGAATCTGCCGATGCACATGCTGCCTGTCCGGTGTCTGCTTGTCGGGATGCTGCTGTCCCTCGCCGTCGCCGGCTGCGCGACCGAATCCCGATCGCCGGCGCCGAAGGCCGCCAGCCCCACGCCAGCCCGCGAATACCGCCTGGTCGACGATCTCTGCGACCGGCTCGACCCCGCCGGACTGACCACGCTGACCGGCATCCCGACCGCAGAGACCAAATATCTGCCGGTCCGGTCCGCCGAAGACCGGCACCGGCGCTGCTGGCTGTCGACGGCAGACAAGGAGAAAGCGTGGGTCTACACGGTCCAGGTCGACATCCGACTCGACGATGCGGCGAACGGCCCCGACCAGGAGTTGACTCCGCGAGGTCCAGAGCGGGCCGTGAAGGACCTGGGCGACCACGCGGTGATCCACATCGCTGAAACCCTCGCCATGGACAACCCCGTGCGCGAGGGCCAGCAGGTCCAGTCGCAGACGGGCACGCTCATGGTCGTTCAGGGGCCGGTGCGCTTTCATGTGCGCTGGACCGGTGGTGGGACCGCGCTGGCCGTCGCCGACGTCGAGGCCCTCCTGCTCGGGTACGCGCGGCAGACCCTCGAACTGGTCGGCGGTTGACCGCCCGGACCTGCCGTCGGACTTGCCTGGCGGTGGCGGTGCCGACTCAGTGGCGGATGTCGGCGGGGCGCTCGGAGAACGGCAGCCCGGCCGCCCGCCACGCGTCGACCCCGCCGACCATGTCCGTCGCCCGGTGCAGCCCGAGCGCCCGCAGGCTCGCCGCCGCCAGGCTGGAGCTGTAGCCCTGCCGGCACACCACGACGATCTCCATGTCGTACCCGGTCGCCTCGGGGATCCGCCAGGCGCTGGCCGGATCCAGTCGCCACTCCAGCACGACCCGCTCGATCACCACCACGCCGGGCAGTTCGCCCTGTTCACGGCGCTGGAGATCGGTACGGGTGTCGACCACGAGCGCCCCTCGGCCGGCGGCCTGGACCGTCTCGTGCGGGGTCAACCGACGTACGCCGGCCCGCGCCTGTTCGAGCAGGGCGTCGACACCGGGACTCATCACGGAATGGGACACGAACCGAGCATGCCGAGCCGGTGTGCGTTCCGCCCGCCGAACCCGGTCCCGCCACCCGATCGGTAGCGTCGGCGGACGTGGTGGCGGTGGTGGAGGCGTACGCGGAACTGGCCCGGCGGGTGCTGGCCCGGCCGGCGCGGTTGGGGCGTACCCGACTGGTGGCGGTCGACGGGCCGAGCGGCGCGGGCAAGAGCGTCTTCGCCGACCGGCTCGCGGACGCCCTCGCCGCGCTGCCCGGCGGTGGCCGACCCCCGATGGTGCACACCGACGACCTGCTCGACGGCTGGGCCGACCAGTTCACCTTCTGGCCCCGCCTCGAGGTGCGGGTGCTGGCGCCGTTGCGCGCCGGCCGCCCCGGCGGCTACCAGCGGTACAGCTGGGTCCGCCGGGAGTTCCTGCCCCGGGTCGTCCCGGTGCCGGTCACGCCGGTGCTGATCGTCGAGGGGGTCAGCGCGGGGCGTCGGGCGGTGCGGCCCGAGACGACCCTCACGGTCCTGGTCGACGCCCCGGCCGAGCTGCGGTTGGCGCGGGCGGTGGCCCGCGACGGTACGGGGATCCTGCCGGAGTTGCGTCGCTGGCACGCGGCGGAGGGTGCCCACTTCGCCGCCGACGGGACGGCCACCGGTGTGGACCTCGTGGTGGACGGCGCACCGACGCTGCCGCACGACGACCGGCGGTACTACGTGCGGGGTCCCGGCGGCGGAACATGACGGCTGGCGGTGGCGCGTTCGCGGGGCCGATGCCGGGTGGGCCGGGCCGGTTGCGGCGACGGACCAGCGTCGGGAGCGGCGGCGCGTGCGGCGGTCGACATCCGGTAAGGCCGGAATACGATGCCGGTCATGACTCCTCCGATCATGACCGAGTCCGAGCTGCGGGCCGCCGTCGAGCGGGAACTGCCCGGCGTCCGCGCGGACCTGGAACGCCTCGTCCGCATCCCCGGCATCGCGTTCGACGGCTTCGACCACACGCAGGTGGAGCGTTCCGCCGAGGCGGTGGCCGAGTTGCTGCGCGGCTGCGGACTCGAGGTACGGATCGTGCGCTCCGGCGGGCAGCCCGCGGTGATCGGGACGCGGCCCGCCCCGCCCGGCGCGCCCACCGTGCTGCTCTACGCCCACCACGACGTCCAGCCGGTCGGTGACCGGTCGCTGTGGGAGTCCGACCCGTTCGAGCCGGTCGAGCGGGACGGCCGCCTCTACGGCCGGGGCGCCGCCGACGACAAGGCGGGCATCATGGCGCACGTGGCCGCGCTGCGTGCCTTCGGTGACGCGCTGCCGGTCGGGGTGGTGCTGTTCATCGAGGGTGAGGAGGAGTACGGCTCGGACTCCCTGGAGCGTCTCCTCGTCGAGCACCGGACCGAACTCGCCGCCGACGTCATCGTCATCGCCGACTCCACCAACTGGGACATCGGCGTGCCGGCGCTGACCACCTCGCTGCGCGGCATCATCAACTGCTTCGTCGAACTTCGTACCCTTGAGCACCCCGTGCACAGCGGCATGTTCGGCGGTCCGGTGCCGGACGCGCTCACCGCGCTGTCCCGCCTCCTGGCCAGCCTGCACGACGACGCGGGGGACGTGGCGGTCGAGGGGCTGACCCGCGCGCCGGACGCGACGGTCGACTACCCGGAGGACCGGTTCCGCGCCGAGGCCGGGGTGGTCGACGGGGTGTCGCTGATCGGCACCGGCCGGATCACCGACCGGATCTGGGCGCGTCCGTCGGTGGCGGTGCTCGGCATCGACGCCCCGGCCACCGCCGAGGCCCCGAACGCCCTGGTCCCGGCGGCCAAGGCCAAGCTCAGCGTACGGCTGGCGGCCGGTGACGAACCGAAGCGGGCGTACGAGGCGATCCGCGCCCACCTGGAGCGGCACGCCCCCTGGGGTGCCCGGGTGGAGGTCACCCTCGAGCACGACGGCGCGCCCTGCGTCATCGACTGCTCCGGCCCGCTCTTCGACGCGGCCCGCGCGGCCTTCCGGACCGCCTGGGACGGCACCGAGCCGGTGGAGACCGGGATCGGCGGCTCGATCCCGTTCATCGCGACCTTCCAGGAGATGTTCCCGCAGGCGGCGATCATGGTGACCGGGGTCGAGGACCCGCACTCGCGGGCGCACGGGCCGAACGAGAGCCTGCACCTCGGCGAGTTCGCCCGGGTCTGCCTGGCCGAGGCGCTGCTGCTGGCCGGGGTGGCCGAGGCGGGCACGAAGCGGAACTGACCGGACACGGGGTCCGATTTCCGGGATTACGGCACGTCGCGGACCGTGGTGCGCTAGCCTCTCGAACATGAGTACGAACGAGGTGATGGTGCGGCTGGAGGCCGCCGTCAGCGCACTGGGGGACGTCGACGTCTCCGCCTGGCCCGACGAGACGCTCCGCGAGCGGCTCGGCGAGCTTTCCACCGCCCTGGTCGCGCTCGACGGCCTCCTGGCGCGGGTCGCCGGCCAGGTCCGGGACCGGGGTCTGCGGATCGAGGAGCCCGTCTCGGCCTGAGCGCGCCCACCCCGGCCGGCTCACCGGTTCCGCCTGCCAGCCCGACTCCGACCGGCCCGGGCCAGCCGGTTCCCGGCTCGGCCTGTGGCCGGATCGGTGGCGTTGTCGGAGGTGGCTGGCAGGATGGGGACCGTGCGGTTCCTCGACCTGGCGGCCACCTCCGCCGCGGTCAGCGCCACCAGCGGCCGGCGGGCCAAGGTGGAACTGCTCGCGGGGGCGCTGCGCGCGCTCGACCCGGCCGAGGTGCCGGCCGGTGCCGGCTGGCTCGCCGGTGAACTGCGGCAGCGCCAGACCGGCGTGGGCTGGGCCAGCCTGCGCGACCTGCCACCGCCGGCCGGCGTGCCGACCCTGACCGTCGCCGCGGTCGACGCGGCGATCGACGAGATCGCCGCCGTGCACGGGACCGGCTCCCAGGCCCGTCGGCGGGCCCTGCTGCACGCGCTCTTCGCCATGGCCACCGCCGCCGAGCAGCGGATGCTGGTCGGCCTGTTCAGCGGTGAGCTACGCCAGGGTGCGCAGGCCGGGCTGCTCGCCGACGCCATCGCCCGGGCCGCCGAGGTGCCGCTGAGCGCCGTTCGCCGGGCCCTGCTCGTCGCCGGTGACCTCCGCGCGGTGGCGGTCGCCGCCCGCGACGGGGGTGCCGCCGCCCTGGCCGGGTTCGGGCTGCGGGTCGGCCGTCCGCTCGCCCCGATGCTGGCGCAGAGCGCGCCCACGGTGGCCGAGGCGCTCGCCGCCACCGGCGCTCCCGCCGTCGTCGACGTCAAGCTCGACGGCATCCGCATCCAGGTGCACCGCTCCGGCACCGACATCGCCGTCTTCACCCGCAGCCTCGACGAGATCACCGCGCGGGTGCCCGAGGTGGTGGCGGCGGTCCGCACACTGCCCGCCCGGGAACTCGTCCTGGACGGGGAGGCGATCGGCCTCGACGCCAACGGGCGACCGCTGCCGTTCCAGGAGACGTCCAGCCGGGCCGCCCGCCGGAGCACCGCCAGCACCACCGGCCGTACCCCGGTCGCTCCGGCCGTGCTCGCCGCCGCCGCCACGACCGGCGGCACCGTGCTGACGCCGTACTTCTTCGACCTGCTGCACCTCGACGGCGCGGATCTGATCGACGCGCCGGGGCGCGAGCGCTGGGCCGCGCTGGCCGGCACGGTCGACGCCGAGCTGCTGGTCGGGCGGACGGAGGTCGACGACCCCGAGGCGGCGACCGAGGCGTTCACCGCCGCGCTCGCCGCCGGCCAGGAGGGCGTCGTGGTCAAGTCTCCCGACGCGCCGTACGACGCCGGCCGGCGCGGCGCGGCCTGGGTGAAGGTGAAGCCCCGACACACCCTCGACCTGGTCGTCCTCGCGGTGGAGTGGGGTAGTGGTCGGCGTCGGGGTTGGCTGTCCAACCTCCACCTCGGGGCCCGCGACCCGGCGACCGGGGGGTTCGTCATGCTCGGCAAGACCTTCAAGGGGCTCACCGACGAACTGCTGCGCTGGCAGACCGAGCGGTTCCTCTCGCTGGCCGTGGACCGGGGCGAGCACGTGGTGCGGGTCCGCCCCGAGCAGGTGGTGGAGATTGCCTTCGACGGGGTGCAGACCAGCTCCCGGTATCCGGGCGGGGTGGCGTTGCGGTTCGCCCGGGTGGTGCGTTATCGCGACGACAAGAGCGCCGCCGACGCGGACACCATCGACGCGGTCCGCGCCCTGCACCCAGGCTCGGCTGCTGGCTGACCGGTCCCGCCCCGGAGCGGGGCCGGGCTTCGGGGCGGCCCTGCGCCGGGCCGGGCTGCGGCTGACCGGTGCGGTCAGACCGAGCCGCTCCGGGTGGGCTCTTCGGCCGCCCGGCCGCCGTCATCCCCGGCCTGGTCACTGTCGTCGAGGCGGTCGCCCGAGGGACGTTGGACGCCGGCCAGCCGGTGTGCCTCCCGGCGGGCCACCCAGCCGTACGCGACCAGCGTCATCGCGGCGAAGAGCCACCACTGCACCACGTAGCCGAGGTTCTGCCAGTTGTTCTCGTGTCGCACCGGCACCGCCTCGAAGACCGGGTCGGCGGCCGGGGTCTGCCCGTCGAGCAGCAGGTACGCCCCGTAGACCGGGTAGGGCAGCTCCCGGGCGAGCTGGTGAAGGCCGATCCGCCGACTCTCCAGCCGTCCGTCGCGCCGCTCGACCGTGCCCGCGCCGCTCTCGCTGGGCCGGACGCGACCGACGACGGTCACCTCACCGGCCGGGGTGGGGGGAACCTCGGGCCGGGCGGTCGCGTCCCCGCCCGGGGCGGGCGGCACCCAGCCCCGGTTCACCAGCACGGCCGAGCCGTCGGCCAGCAGCAGCGGGGTGAGCAGCTCGAACCCGACCTGGCGTTCGAGGGTCCGCTGCCGGATCCAGACGGAGTTCGCCGCGTCGTACCGGCCGGTGACGGTGACCCGGGTCCAGACGGCCTCCGCGTCCGGCGCGGCTCCGACCTGCCCCGCCGCGCCGGACGGCGCGGTGAGTGTGTCGCGTAGCGGCACCGGCGTCATCCGCGCGGTCGCGTCGATGCGCTCGTTGGCCGCCGAGCGCCCCTGGTAGCGGTCGAGCTGCCAGTTGCCGAGCTGCACCATCGCGGCGGCGGCGACCAGCGCCAGGACGAGGTAGCCCAGCCAGCGTGGCGTGAGGAGGAACCGGTACACGCCCCGAGGCTACTCGTTTGACCGTGGCCACTGAGCGGTGCGGGTCCGGGACCTGTCGTTTGCGTGGCGGGTCGGTTACCGCGATTCGGCGGGGTGGTTGGGTATCGTCACGCGGACGAACCGCCGGGCGGCGTGGCGAGCAGCGTGACACGGCCGCCGCCCGTCCGCCACCGACCGTGCGCGTTCGCCGCGTACCGCCGCCCCGGAGGAGTCGTTGATGAGCGTCGTGCCACGTCTCGTGGTCGCCGCGCCCTCGTCGGGGCATGGCAAGAACGCCGTCTCGATCGGTCTGGTGGCCGCCTTCCGGAAACGTGGGCTGGACGTCGCCGGGTTCAAGGTGGGGCCGGACCACGTCGACGCCGGGTACCTCGGGGTGGCCGCCGAGGGGCGGCCTGGCCGCAACCTCGACGCCCGGCTGGTCGGGCCGGAACGTGTCGCCCCGCTCTTCGCGCACGGGGCGTCCGGGGCGGAGATCGCCCTGGTGCAGGGCACCATGGGCCTCTACGACAGCGTCGTCGGCCCGTCCGAGGTCGAGTCCACCGCCGCGGTCGCCACCGCGCTGCGCAGCCCGGTGGTGCTGGTGGTCGACGTGTCGGCGATGGGGCAGTCGGTGGCCGCCCTGGTGCACGGCTTCCGCTCGTACGACGAACTGCTCTGGCTGGGTGGGGTGATCCTGAACCGGGTCGCCTCGCCACGACACGAGCAACTGCTGGGGGAGGCGCTGGACGACATCGGCGTACCGGTCTTCGGGACGCTGCGCCCCGGCGACCTGCCCCCGATGTTCCCGGCCCGGTCGTCCGGGCTGGTGCCGGCGCTGACCGGAGACCCGGAGCTGACCCGGGCGGTCCGGCGACTGGGGGAGGGGATAACCGACCGGGTCGACCTGGACGGACTGCTCGGGCTGGCCCGCTCGGCGCCGCCGCTGGCCGTCGAGCCCTGGTCACCCGGCGCACCGACCCCCGTCGGACCCTGGTCGCCCGGTGCGCCCGTCGCCCGGCCGGACCGTCCGGTGGTCGCGCTCGCCGGCACCCCGCGCGGCTGCTACGGGTACGCCGAGACCGCCGAACTGCTCGCCGCCGCCGGGGCCGAGGTGGTCCCCGTGGACCCGCTCCGTGACGAGGTCCTGCCGCCGGGCGCCGCCGCGCTGGTCGTCGGGGCCGGGCTTCCCGAGGCGTACGGGGAGCAGCTCTCCGCCAACCGGCGGCTCCGCGAGGCGGTGGCGGAGCTGGCCCGCGCCGGCCGTCCGGTGCTGGCGGAGGGGGCGGGGCTGCTCTGGCTGGCCCGGGAGTGGGACGGCCGGCCGATGTGCGGGGTGCTCGACGCGGCCGGGGTGACCCGCGACAGCGTGGTGCTCGGCTACCGGGAGGCGACGGCCGCGACGGAGAGCCTGGTGGCGCCCCGGGGCGCGGTGCGTTCCGGCTACAAGCAGCATCGGGCCGTGCTGACGCCCCGGGCGGGGGAGCGCCCGGCGTGGAGTTGGCCCGGCGGCACACCGGAGGGGTACGTCTGGTCCGGCGGCTACGGCTCCCAGCTCGCCCTGCACTGGGCCGGCGCGCCGGAGATCGCCGCCCGACTGGTCGCCGCAGCCGTGGCCGCCGCCCGGCGTGACGTAGCCGGCTCCGGAGCCGCCGCCCGTACTCCGGCACCGGCCGCTGGAGCCCCGGCCCCGACCGGCTTCGGACCCGCTGGCCAGCGCACCTCGGCACCTGCCGGCTCCAGGCCCGCCGGGCTGTCGGTCGCCGCTGCGGGCGAGGCGGGCCGCCGGCCCGGGGGCCCGGCGTGATCGGCCAGGTCGCGGTGCGCCGCTTCCCGGGGCTGACCGTCTCCACCCCGCGTACGGAGGTGCGCCGGCACACCCCGTTGGACGCCGAACCGGTCTCGGCGATCTTCGCGGACCGGTTGACCCAGCGCTGGCTGCCGATCGCCGACGAGGCGGGGCAGATCGACGGGCTGTCCTGGTGCACCGACCTGGCCCGGCAGCGGCGGGACAGCGGCGACGGCGACCACTTCGCGGTGGTACGCCGGGAGGACGTCCGGGTGATCGGCTGCCTCTGGACCAAGCGGACCGACTGGGCGGCCCGGCTCACCGAGATCTCGTACGCGATGGCGCCGGAGGCGCGCGGGTTCGGCCTGGCGGCGGAGGCGGTCCTCGCGCTGGCCATCGCGCTGATCATGGAGCACGGGTTCCAGCGGGTCGAGCTGCGGGTGGCCCCGGGCAATGTGGCGTCCCGCCGGGTGGCCGAGAAGGCCGGGTTCAGCTACGAGGGACTGCTGCGTAACGCTGGCTACGTCCGGGGCAACCGCGTCGACCTCGAACTCTGGTCCTTCGTCACCGCCGACCTCCGCTGACCGCCCGCCTGCCGGGCCCTCCGGCCCTCCCCGCCTGGCCTTTCGCCCCGCCTGGCCGCCCCGCCTGGCCGCCCCGCCCTCCGGCCCGCCTGCTCTCCCCGCCCGGCACTCCGGCCCTCCCGGCCGGACCGGGGAAGGCTGGCGGGGGCGCCAACCCGCCAGCCTTCCGGACGGCATCAGCCGACGAGGCGGTCCGGAGGTGGGGTGAAGTTGCGGACGGGCTGGTCCTTGAGGGCGTCGCGCAGGGTCTGGGCGACCGCGTTGATCGGTTTCTGCGACTGGCCGTCACCGACCGCGTTGAACGGGTTGTCCGGGTCGGCGATGAAGCTCGCCGCCGCCAGCTCCGGGGTGTAGCCGACGAACCAGGCGGACCGGGTGCTGTCGGTCGTACCGGTCTTGCCGGCCACCGGGCGGCCGACGGTGCCCCGGACGCTGTCCGCGGTCGACCAGCCCCCGCACCCGCCCCGGGCCGGCGAGTCGCCGGTGGGGCAGCGGGCGGCGTCGGTGGCGGCGCGGGCCGCGCCGGCGTCCACCACCTGCCGGCAGCGCGGCTTCGCCACCTCCCGGGTCAGCCCGGACGGGGTCCGGTAGGTCGCCGGGGTGCCGTCCCGGGTGGTGATCGAGAGCACCGGGATCGCCTCGCAGTACCGGCCGTCGGCGGCGATGGCCCCGTACGCGTTGGCCAGCTCCAGCGGCGTCGCGTCGGAGACGCCGAGGGTGAACGCGCCCCACGTCTTGGCCTTCTCCGGCGACGCGTGGTGCCGGTCGACGTCGGTACGCCAGCGCAGCCCGAGCTGCTCGGCCAGCCGGACCGCCCGGTCCGCGCCGACCCGCTCCTCCAGCCAGACGAAGTACGTGTTGACCGACTTGCCGAAGCCGGACCACATGGTCTGCGTACCGCTCATCGCTCCACTCGCGTTCGACGGCGCCCAGCCGTCGTAGATCTCGGAGCGGTACCTGTGCGGGGCGTTGAACGAGGTGGAGAGCGGCATCCCGGCGTCCAGCGCGGCGAGCATCGGGAACATCTTGAACGTCGAACCGGCCTGGTAGCCGGGAAGGCTGCCGCCACCGAGCAGCGGGGCGACCGTGTTCGGGAAGTTGGCCTTGACCTTCGGGTCGGCCTCCGGGTTGGAGGTGGGCGGATTCTCGCTGGTGTCCAGGGAGTACGTCCGGTTCACCGCCATCGCCTTCACCCGGCCGGTGCCCGGCTCGGCGACGACCAGCCCGTGCGCGTACGGGCTGCCGGTGCTGCCCTCCGCGTCGATGTTCTGCTCGGCGGCCTTCTGGATCTTCGGGTCGATGCTGAGCACGATCCGGTAGCCGCCCCGGCGTAGCTCGTCGATGCGTTCCAGTCGGTTCTCGCCGAACGCGGGCTGGGCGCTCCACCAGTTCTTCAGGTAGTCGCAGGCGAAGCCGAGGCTGTTGTGCTGCTGCGGGATCGAGGCGCAGTCGTTGCGCGGGTCGCTCTGGTCTATCCGCAGCGGTTCCGTGCTGGCCTGCGCGGCGGCCTCCGGCGAGAGGTAGCCGAGCTGGCTCATCCGGGTCAGCACGTAGTTGCGGCGGCCGGTCGCGTCCTTCTGGTCGGAGGTGACCGGGTCGTACTCGGACGGGGACTTGACCAGGCCGGCCAGGGTGGCGGACTCGACCGGGGTCAGGTCCTTCGGCTTCTTCGAGAAGAAGATCTGCGCGGCGGCGTAGATACCGTACGCCCGGTGGCCGAAGTAGGCCGAGTTCAGGTAGCGCTCGAGGATGTCCTCCTTCGACATCTGCTTCTCGACGTCGAGGGCGAGCCGCATCTCCCTGACCTTGCGGATGCTGGTCTGGGCGGTGGCCGCCTGCACCTCGTGCGGTGTCGTGGCGCTGTCCCGCAGGGCCATCCGGACGTACTGCATGGTGAGCGTCGATGCGCCCTGGGAGACCCCACCGGACTGGGAGTTGGCGACGAACGCCCGGACCACACCCTTCGGGTCCACGCCCCGGTGCTGGTAGAAGCGATTGTCCTCGGCGGCGACCATGGCGTGCTGCATGCTCGGCGCGATGTCCTTGAGTTTCGTGTACTGCCGGTACTCCTCGTAGAACATGGTCAGCACGGTCTTGCCGTCGGCGGCGTAGAGGTAGGACGTCTCGGCGGGCAGCGTGGTGCGCAGCAGGTCGGCCTTGTGCTCGGAGAACTCCGCGCCGGCCTGCGCGCCGATGCCGGCGGCGGCGACGATCGGATACGCCACGGCCGCCGTGATGATCCCGGCGATCAGCCCGGCGCGGAGGAGAGGGACACAACGACCAAGGGAAGCAAGGGGTCGGATGCTCACGCCGTCAAGCTATGACATATCCCGTTAAGAGATGAGTCGTATTCATAATTCTCTCGAGGGATTTTCGGCCCCGGGAGGGTGACCTGCGGCGGTGGTGACGCGCCACACTCTCCGATGCGCTGTCCCGCGCGCCGGCTTCCCGGCAGGATCGCGGGCATGCGTGGTCAGCCGATCGGAGCGCCTGTGGGCGTCGTGCCGGAACCCGACCTCGGTCACCACGGTGACGCCGAGGTCGGCGACGGCCTGGTCGACCTCGCGGTCAACGTCC
This sequence comes from Micromonospora pallida, assembly GCF_900090325.1. Lineage (NCBI taxonomy): Bacteria > Bacillati > Actinomycetota > Actinomycetes > Micromonosporales > Micromonosporaceae > Micromonospora > Micromonospora pallida. The sequence continues at coordinate 7,365,795 of NZ_FMHW01000002.1, forward strand.
GTCAGGCCCCGATGCCGCCCTGGCTGGCCGAGCCCGTCGCCGCCGCCCTGGGCGACCTCGCCCGCTATCCCGACCCGGTCCCGGCCCGGGCGGCGGTCGCCGCCCGGCACCGCCGGCCCCCGGCGGAGGTCCTGCTCACCGCCGGGGCCGCCGAGGGCTTCGTGCTGATCGCGCAGGCGTTGCGCGGGGTACGCCGACCGGTGGTGGTGCATCCACAGTTCACCGAGCCGGAGGCCGCGCTCGCCGCCGCCGGTCACCGGGTGGAGCGGGTGCTGCTCGACGCGGCCGACGGGTTCCGGCTCGACCCGGCCCGGGTGCCCGCCGACGCCGACCTGGTGGTGATCGGCAACCCCACCAACCCGACCTCGGTGCTGCACCCGGCCGACACGATCGCCGCGCTGGCCCGCCCCGGTCGGGTCCTGGTGGTGGACGAGGCGTTCGCCGACACCACCGCCGTACCGGGTGTGCCGGGCGAGCCGGAGTCGCTCGCCAGCCGGCGCGACCTGCCCGGCCTGCTGGTGCTCCGCAGCCTCACCAAGACCTGGGGACTGGCCGGGCTGCGGATCGGCTACCTGCTCGGCGCGGCCGACCTGCTGGCCCGGCTCGCGCGGGTCCAGCCGCTCTGGGCGGTCTCCACCCCGGCGCTGGCCGCCGCGACGGCCTGTGCCGCACCGGAAGCGGTCGCCGCCGAACGCGCCATCGCCGCGCGCCTGGCCACCGACCGCGACCACCTGGTGGCCCGCCTCGCCGCCCTGCCCGGCGTACGCGTCGCGGGCCGTCCGGCCAGCGCGTTCGTACTCTTGGAGATCACCGGCGCGGACCGGATCCGGCTCGCCCTGCGCGAGCGGGGCTGGGCGGTGCGCCGGGGCGACACCTTCCCCGGGCTCGGCCCGGACTGGCTGCGGGTGGCGGTCCGCGACCCGCGGACCACCGACGCGTTCACCGAGGTACTGGCGGAGATCCTGGAGGCTTAACGGTGGAGACCACGATCGCGGCGATCGGCCCGCTCGACGAGGCGGCCATGGCCGCCGCCCGAGACCTTCAGGCCCGGCTGACCAAGCCGGCCGGCTCTCTCGGCACCCTGGAGGAGCTTTCGGTACGCCTCGCCGGGCTGGCCGGCGCCTGCCCGCCGCCGCTGCCCGAACCGGCGGCGGTGGCGATCTTCGCGGGCGACCACGGCGTCCACGCCCAGGGTGTCACTCCCTGGCCGCAGGAGGTCACCGCCCAGATGATCGGCAACTTCCTGGCCGGCGGGGCGGTGGTGAACGCCTTCGCCCGCCAGGCCGGTGCTTCGGTGACCGTGGTCGACGTGGGCGTGGCCACCCCGCTGCCCGTGTCCGGCCCGCCGCCGGCCGCCGACGCGTCACCCGGTTCACCGGCGGTCGCTGACGTGCTTCCCGGCGTACCGGCGACCGGGGCCGGGATCGACGCGCCCCGGCTGGTGGCGGCGAAGGTCCGCGCCGGCACCCGGGACCTGACCGTCACCGCCGCCCTCACCCGGGACGAGGCACGGGCGGCGGTGGAGACCGGGATCCGGGTCGCCGACGAGTTGATCGCGGCGGGGGCGGGCATCCTGCTCACCGGCGACATGGGCATCGGCAACACCACTCCGTCGGCCGCCCTGGTCGCCGCCTTCACCGGGAGCGACCCGGCCGAGGTTACCGGTCGCGGCACCGGCGTCGACGACGAGACGTACCAGCGGAAGGTGGACGTGGTGCGGCGCGCGCTGCGCCGGCACCAGCCCGAACCGGCCGACCCGCTCGGCGTGCTCGCCGCCGTCGGCGGCCTGGAACACGCCGCGCTGACCGGGCTGATCCTGGCCGCGGCGGCCCGCCGGACCCCGGTGCTGCTGGACGGGGTGATCGCGGTCTCCGCCGCGCTCGCCGCCGCCGCGTTCACCCCGCACGCGGTGGGCGCGATGATCGCCGGGCACCGGTCCGCCGAGCCGGGAGCCACCGTCGCACTGCGTCACCTCGGCCTCGACCCCCTGGTCGACCTGGGGCTGCGCCTCGGCGAGGGGACCGGCGCGCTGCTCGCCCTGCCGGTGGTGACCGGGGCGGCCCGGGTACTGCATGAGGTGGCCACCTTCGACGCGGCAGGAGTGGCCGAGAAATGAGCGAGCAGGGCGAGCGAAGCGAGGCGGCGGCGTGAGCGAGCAGGGCGAGCGAACCATGGGGCTCAGTAGCGGGGCGCCTCGCGCTGCCGGGGAGCGAAGCGAGGCGGCGGCGTGAGCGAGAATCCGTACCCGCTGGGGTTGCGGCTGGCCGGTCGGCGGGTGGTCGTGGTCGGCGGTGGCACGGTCGCCACCCGCCGGGTGCCGGCGCTGCTGGACGCCGGCGCGGACGTCCTGCTGGTCGCCCCGGAACTCACCCCGGCGCTGCGGGCGCACGTCGACGCCGGCCGGCTGCACTGGGAGCCGCGTCGGTTCGTCCCGGCCGACCTGAACGGGGCGTGGCTGGTCCAGGTGGCCGTGGACGACCGGGCCGCCGCGGCGGCGGTCAGTGCCGTCGCCGCCGAACGTCGGATCTTCTGCGTACGCGCCGACGACCGGTTCGCCGCCACCGCCTGGACCCCCGCGGTCACCCGGCACGGCCCGGTCACCGTCGGCGTGCTCGGCGGCGGCGACCCGCACCGGTCCCGGGCGACCCGGGACGCTGTCCGCGACCTGCTGGACGGCCCGGACAGCCCGCTGCGACCGGAGGCGGGGACGGGGACACGGCGGCGGGCCGGACAGGTGGCCCTGGTCGGGGCGGGACCGGGCGACCCGGAGCTGATCACCCTCCGGGGCTGGCGGCTGCTCGCCGAGGCGGACGTGGTGATCGCCGACCGGCTGGTGCCCGGGCTGCTCCTCGACGAACTGCACCCCGACGTGGAACTGGTCGACGCCTCGAAGATCCCGTACGGGCCGTCTCGGGCCCAGGAGGAGATCAACCGGATCCTCGTGGAGCGGGCGTCGGCCGGCGCGTTCGTGGTCCGGCTCAAGGGCGGTGACCCGTACGTCTTCGGCCGGGGCGGCGAGGAACTGCTGGCCTGCGCGGCGGCCGGTGTGCCGGTGACCGTGGTGCCCGGGGTGACCAGCTCGATCGCGGTTCCGGCGTTGGCCGGCATCCCGGTCACCCACCGGGGGGTGGCCCACGAGTTCACCGTGGTCTCCGGGCACCTCGCGCCGGAGCATCCGGAGTCCCGGGTGAACTGGCCGGCGCTCGCCGCGCTGCGTGGCACGCTGGTGATCCTGATGGGCCTGAAGAACCTGTCGGCGATCACCGCCACCCTGCTCGCGCACGGCCGTGATCCGGCCACCCCGGCGGCTGTGGTGCAGGAGGGCACCACCAGCGCCCAGCGCACCATCCACTCCACCCTCGCCACCGTGGCGGCCGACGCGGCGGCTGCCGGTCTGCGTCCCCCCGCCGTGGTGGTCCTCGGCGACGTCGTCTCCGCCCTGCCCCACCCCTGACCCCGGCCCCACCCCTGACCCCGGCCCGGCCCCGCCCGCCCGGCCCGCCTGTCCGGGCCGGCTTGTCCGGGTCGCCATCTCGCCGAAATGGCGGTGTCCGAAGCCCTGCGACACCCCCGTTTCGGCGAAATGGAGTCGATCACGGGGCCGAGAGGCCGGCGGGCGGCGCGCGGGGCGGAGTCGATCACGGGGCGGGGGGCGCGTAGGGCGGAGACGACGAACGGCGGCGGGGGACCGGAGTCCCCCGCCGCCGTCGGTCGGGTCGGGTCAGACCTTGAGCATGTTGTCCAGCAGCAGGGCGCAGCGGATCAGCCCGAGGTGGCTGTACGCCTGCGGGTGGTTGCCCAGCCCACGCTCGGCGAGCGGGTCGTACTGCTCGGGAGCAGCCCGGTCGGCCCCGCCGTGTCGATCATCTGGGTGAACAGCTCCTCCGCGTCGGTGCGTCGACCGGTGCGCAGGTACGCCTCGATCAGCCACGCCGTGCAGATGTGGAAGCCGCCCTCCCGGCCGGGCAGGCCGTCGTCCCAGTGGTACCGGTAGACGACCGGGCCGCTACGCAGGTCCGCCTCGATCTTGAGCACGGTGGAGAGGAAGCGCGGGTCGTCGCCGGGGAGCAGCCCGGACAGGCCGATCCAGAGAGACGAGGCATCCATCTCCTCGTCCCCGTACGCGACGCTGTACGCCTCGACGCCCTCGTGCCAGCCGTGCTCGAGCACGTTCGCGGCGATCCGCTCGCGCAGCTCCACCCACTCCGGCCGGTCGCCCTCGCCGTGCTGCCGGATCACGTTCAGTGCCCGGTCGACGGTCATCCAGCACATCACCTTCGAGAAGATGTGGTGCCGGGGCGGGAGGCGGGCCTCCCAGATGCCGTGGTCGGGCTCGTGCCAGCGGCGGCGGACCGCCTCGACCATGTTCTCCAGCACCCGCCACTCGGTCTCGCGTACCGAGCCTCGGGCGTCGGCCACGGCCGCGATCAGGTCGGCGATCGGGCCGAAGACGTCGAGCTGGAGCTGGTGGTTGGCGAGGTTGCCGACCCGCACCGGACGGGAGCCGGCGTAGCCGGGGAGGGTGTCGATGACCGCCTCGGCGCCCAGCTCGTACCCGTCGACGGTGTAGAGCGGGTGCAGCCGCTCCGGGTGCCCACCGGTGCGCTCGATGCAGCCGTCCACCCAGCGCAGCAGCGCCTCGGCCTCCTCGATGGAGCCGAGGTCGACCAGCACCCGCGCGGTCATCGACGCGTCCCGCAGCCAGCAGTACCGGTAGTCCCAGTTACGGACGCCGCCCAGCTCCTCCGGCAGTGAGGTGGTCGCCGCCGCGAGGATCGAGCCGGTCGCCTCGTGACACAGCCCGCGCAGCGTGAGCGCGCTGCGGACGACCAGGTCACGCGCGGTCTGCGGCAGCCGCAGCGAGGCCGCCCAGTCCTTCCACGGCTGCTCGGCGAGCGTCTGCCGCTCGTGCACCGGGACCCGGTGGTGCTCCAGGCTGTGCGTGCCGAAGCGCAGCTCGCAGGTGACCTGCCCGCCGGCGGCGGCCAGGTCGACCACCGCCTTGGCGGTCTCGTACCCGCCGTCGTTGGTCACCTGCCACTGCACGCCGGGGGAGTAGAGCGCCACCGGCTCGTTGGAGCCGAGCACCAGCAGCCCGTCACCGAGCGGCTGGAGCTGCACGGCCACCTGGCCGAACTCCGGCCGGGGGGCGAACTCCAGCCGGACCCGGCCGGAGCCGGTGAGCACCCGGATCAGGGTCGAGTCGCCGGAGACCATGGTCGACTCGCTCGGCACGTGGTCGCTGGACGGCCGGTCGAGCCAGTCGGTCACGGTCAGCCCCGACCAACGGGTCTCCACCGTCATGGTGCCGCTGCGGTAGCGCTGCCCCAGCGGGATGCCGCCCCGCTCCGGGGCGACGCTGAAGTGCCCGGCCGGGCTGCCGCCGACCAGGTCGGCGAAGATGGCCGCCGAGTCCGGCTTGGGGTGGCACAGCCAGCTGATCTTGGCTTCCGGGGTGAGCAGCGCGACGGTCCGCCCGTTCGCCAGCATTGAGTGCCGCTCGATCGGCACCGCCCGCTCACCGAACAGCCAGTGCCGCCGGGTCTCCAGCAGCAGGGCCAACGCCCGGGCGGCCTCGATCGGCTCGGCGACCCGGTACTGCGCCTTCGTCTCCCCGGGGCCGATCTTGATGCCGACGTCGGGGCCGTGCAGGTTGCCGAAGGCGTTCTCGTCGGTGACGTCGTCCCCGATGAACAGCACCGCGCTCGCGGCGAGCTGGGTCCGGAGCTGGTCCATGGCGGTGCCCTTGTGGGTGGCGACCACCGACAGCTCGATGACCTCCTTGCCCTGGGTGACCGTGACCCCGTCCCAGGTGGCCGGCCCGTTGCGGACCGCCTCGACGGCCTGGGCCGCGATCTGCGGCGGCACCCCCCGGGTGTGCACCGCGACGCTGGCCGGCTTGCGTTCCAACCGGACGCCCGGGTGGGCGGCGGCGATATCGCGCAGCTCGTTGCGCATCCGGGTCCGTACGGCGATCAGCTCGGGGCTGAGCCGTTCGACGAAGCCGATGTCGAACTCGGAGCCGTGGCTGCCCACCAGGTGCACCTCGCTGGGCAGCCGGGACAGGGCGGCCAGGTCGCGCAGCGCGCGTCCGGAGACCACCGCGACGCTGGTCTGCGGCAGCGCGGCGAGCGCCCGTACGGCGGCCACCGACTCGTGCAGCGGGACGGCCTTGCTCGGATCCTCGACGATCGGGGCGAGCGTGCCGTCGTAGTCGCAGGCGACCAGAAGTTGGGGGACCCGGGCGATCCGGCCGATCGCCGCGCGCAGCTCGGGGTCCATGACCTCGGAGGTCTGCGTGGTCTCGGTGGCGGTCGTGTTCACGCCGCCTCCACGTCAGGTGTGCCGAGTTCGCTGAGGAACGACCGGGCCCAATGGCCCACATCGTGGGTACGCAGGTGTCGTTGCATGATTCGCATGCGGCGGCGGGCCTCCGTCCGCTCCACGTGCACAGCCTTCAGCAGGGCTTCCTTGACCGCTTCGGGGTCGTGCGGGTTACACAGAAACGCCTGGCGCAGCTCCGTCGCCGCACCGGCAAACTCACTGAGCACGAGCGCGCCGCCCTGGTCGGCGCGCGATGCCACGTACTCCTTGGCCACCAAATTCATTCCGTCTCGCAGCGGGGTCACCATCATCACGTCCGCCGCAACATACATCGCGGCGAGCTCACTGCGAGAGTACGACTGATGAAGATAGTGGACGGCCGGCACGCCGACCCGGCCGTACTCGCCGTTGATCCGGCCGACTTCTCGTTCGACCTTCACCCGCAGCGCCTGATAGTGCTCGACCCGTTCTCGACTCGGGGTGGCCACCTGCACCATGACCGCCTCCGGAACTGTCAGCTTTCCGTCAGAGAGCAGCTCGCGGAATGCCTTGAGGCGCAGCTCGATGCCCTTGGTGTAGTCCAGCCGGTCCACGCCCAGGATGATCGTCTTCGGGTTGCCCAACTCCTCGCGGATCTGCTTGGCCCGGGCCTGGATCCCCGGGTCGGCGGCGAGCCGCTCCATCTCCTTGACGTCGATCGAGATCGGGAACGCGCCGGCCTTGACCCGTCGGCCGTCGACCTGGATCATCTGCCCCTCGTAGCGCAGGCCGAGCAGGTGCCGGGCCAACCGGACGAAGTTCTGCGCGGCCAGCCGCTGCTGGAAACCGACCAGGTCGGCGCCGAGCAGGCCACGCAGCACCTCGGCCCGCAGCGGCATCTGCATGAACAGCTCGATCGGCGGGAACGGGATGTGCAGGAAGAAGCCGATCTTGAGGTCCGGCCGGAGCTCGCGGAGCATCGCCGGGACGAGCTGGAGCTGGTAGTCCTGCACCCAGACCGTCCCGCCCTCGGCCGCCACCTCCGCTGCGGCCTCCGCGAACCGGGCGTTGACCAGCCGGTACGCGTCCCGCCAGCGCCGCTTGTACGCCGGGGTCTCCACCGCGTCGTGGTAGAGCGGCCAGATCGTGGCGTTGGACTGCCCCTCGTAGTAGCGCTCCAGCTCCTCGGCGCTCAGCGGCACCGGGTGCAGCCGGATGCCCTCCACCTCGAACGGGTCGGGGGCGGCGCCGGTACCGCCCGCCCAGCCGACCCAGGTGCCCTGGTGCTCGGCGAGGACCGGGTGCAGCGCGGTGACCAGACCGCCCGGGCTGCGGCGCCACTGTCGGCCCTCCGGAGTGCTCACCTCGTCGACTGGTAGACGGTTCGCCACAACGACAAAGGAGCTACGGACGGTCACGATCGGCCACCTCCGGTCAACGACGGGTCCAGCGCACGGCGTACTGAGCGTATCTGCGCTGTCTGGGGCCCCGTGCGGCAGTTACTTCCCCGGTCAGCGGCCCTCGAACCCGGACGTGATCTGCCCGACCTTCCCTTGACGGACCGGCACGACGACGGCGACGGGTCCTCGGCGACCGGTACCGGGTGACATGCCCCGGTGAGGGCGGGGTGATGTGGGCGGAGCACGGCGTACCTGTCAGGATTGACGACGGCGTGCGTGCGCGCGGCCGACCGGCCGGCGGCACGCGGGCGGTCCGGTCCGCCCTTCGCTCGCCGGCTCCCAATCGCAACGTACGGAGGTAGCCCGCACCGTGGCCCAGTTCATCTACGTCCTGGAGAAGGCGCGCAAGGCGCACGGCGACAAGGTCGTGCTCGACAACGTGACGCTGAACTTCCTGCCCGGTGTCAAGATCGGTGTGGTCGGCCCGAACGGCGCGGGTAAGTCCAGCCTGCTCAAGATCATGGCGGGGCTGGACCGGCCGAGCAACGGCGAGGCCCGGCTGATGCCCGGCTACACCGTCGGGATGCTGGCGCAGGAGCCCCCGCTCAACGACGCCAAGACCGTGCTCGGCAACGTCGAGGAGGCGGTCGCCGAGACCAAGGCCAAGCTCGAGCGGTTCAACAAGATCGCCGAGGAGATGGCGACCGACTACTCCGACGAGCTGATGGAGGAGATGGGCAAGCTCCAGGAGGAGCTGGACCACGCCGACGCGTGGGACATCGACTCCAAGCTCGAACTGGCCATGGACGCGCTGCGCTGCCCGCCGCCGGACGCCGACGTCACCGAGCTCTCCGGTGGCGAGCGCCGCCGGGTCGCGCTGTGCAAGCTGCTGCTGGAGGCTCCCGACCTGCTGCTGCTCGACGAGCCCACCAACCACCTGGACGCGGAGAGCGTGCTGTGGCTGGAGCAGCACCTGGCCAAGTACGCCGGCACGGTCATCGCCATCACCCACGACCGGTACTTCCTGGACAACGTGGCCAACTGGATCCTGGAGCTGGACCGCGGCCGGGCATACCCGTACGAGGGCAACTACTCCACGTACCTGGAGAAGAAGGCCGCCCGGCTCTCCGTCGAGGGTCGCCGGGACGCCAAGATGAAGAAGCGCCTCTCCGACGAGCTGGAGTGGGTGCGCTCCAACGCCAAGGCCCGGCAGACCAAGTCCAAGGCCCGGCTCGACCGGTACGACGAGATGGCCGCCGAGGCGGAGAAGACCCGCAAGCTGGACTTCGAGGAGATCCAGATCCCGCCGGGCCCGCGCCTGGGCAACACGGTCATCGAGGCGAACAACCTGACCAAGAGCTTCGGCGACCGGGTGCTGATCGACAACCTGTCCTTCTCGCTGCCGCGCAACGGCATCGTCGGCATCATCGGCCCGAACGGCGTCGGCAAGACCACCCTGTTCAAGACCATCGTCGGGTTCGAGCAGCCGACCGACGGCGCGGTGCGGGTCGGCGAGACGGTCTCCCTGTCGTACGTCGACCAGAACCGGCAGGGCCTCGACGGCGACAAGACGGTCTGGGAGGTCGTCTCCGACGGGCTGGACCACCTCATGGTGGGCAAGGTCGAGATGCCGTCCCGGGCGTACATCGCCGCCTTCGGGTTCAAGGGGCCGGACCAGCAGAAGCCGACCAAGGTGCTCTCCGGCGGTGAGCGCAACCGGCTCAACCTGGCGTTGACGCTCAAGATCGGCGGCAACGTGATCCTGCTCGACGAGCCGACCAACGACCTGGACGTGGAGACCCTCTCCAGCCTGGAGAACGCGCTGCTGGAGTTCCCCGGCTGCGCCGTGGTCATCTCCCACGACCGGATGTTCCTGGACCGGGTCGCCACGCACATGCTCGCCTGGGAGGGCGACGACGAGAACCCGTCCAAGTGGTTCTGGTTCGAGGGCAACTTCGAGGCGTACGAGAAGAACAAGATCGACCGGCTGGGCGCCGAGGCGGCCCGGCCGCACCGGGTCACCTACCGCAAGCTCACCCGCGACTGACCATGAGCGACCGGTTCGTCTACCACTGCACGCTGCGCTGGTCCGACCTGGACGCGTACGGCCACGTCAACAACGCCCGCTTCCTCACCCTCTACGAGGAGGCCCGGGTGGCGTTGATGTTCGCCGGCGGCCGGGCGTGGGGGGTCGGCTCGTTCGCCGAGGGCGTGGTGATCGCCCGGCACGAGATCGACTACGTGCGCCCGGTCGACTACGCCCTCGGCCGGGCCACCGCGGACGCGGCCCCGACCGTCCGGATCGAACTCTGGGTGGAGGAGATCCGGCGGTCCGCCTTCACCATCGCCTACGAGCTGTACGACGGCGAGGTGCTGGCCAGCCGGGCCCGCTCGGTGCTGGTCCCGTACGACCTGGCGGAGAAGCGGCTGCGCCGGCTCACCGACGACGAGCGGACCTTCCTGGGCAACTACCTGCTGCCGCCGGCGGAGGAGCCGGCGTGACCGGCGCTGGCGTGACCGGGACCGGGGTGGCCGGCGGGGCGGCGTCCGTCGCGTCGGGCGGGCACGGCCTGGTCGGTGTCGCCGACGCCGGTGCGTTTCTGGCCCGGCTGGTCCGGTTCGACCCGGCAACGGTGGTCCGGCTCCGCCCGGTCGACCCAGCCGGGCCGACGGCGCTCTGGGCCCGGCTGCCCTGGGGGGTGCTGGTCTGCCGGACGGTGGCCGGCCCGGGGCCGGGCGACGCGACGGTCGCCGCCGCCGACCTCCTGGCGGCACTGGCCGGGGACGGGACCGCCCTGCCCGCGCGGCGGGACGCGCAGTGGCGCTGGCCGCTGCCGTCGGGGTCCGGACGGGTGGTGGAGACGATCCCCGCCGCCGAGCTGCGTCGGGTGGCCGACGCGGCGGCCGGCACCCTGCGCGCCGCCGCGACGCACGGCGTGGCGGGGCGGGCGGTCGGCCAGCGCGCGGTCCGCGACGCCCTGCTGGACCACGTCGCGGTGGTCGTCACCGGCGAGTCGGGGGAGCGGGTCGAGGTGCCCCAGCGGCTGGTGCAGGGGGTGGTCCGGATGGGCTTCCTCGGACCGGCCGCCGGGGCCGTCCCGGGAGAGGTACAGGTACGCCTGGCCAACCGCTGGGTCGGTCTGGCCGCGCCGTACGGAGTCTGTTGGTCGCAGAACGTGGCAGACCTTGTCATAAAGCCATCGGGTGATCATCCGAACGGATGACCCCTAATCCTTCTTCTGTCCCGGGGCTGGCGTTGGGGGGATGCTTCGCGCCGGCTGTCCGGGTACCGTCCATCCTCGGATCCAACGCACCGTAGGCGTATGGATCCGCTGGGGAGTGAGGTGCGCGAGCGATGCCGTGGTGGTCATGGCGCCCCGGTCACGCCGGTGGTGGCGAGCCGGAAAGTCGGAGTGGGATCACAGTGGATGGCAGCGTCCGGGTCGGACCACCGGCACCACGCGAGCCGGGAGACGACTGTCTCCCCGCCGCAGACCGGCCGGTCAGCAAGGAGATGTCGGCCACCGTCGCGCCGGTGAATCTCGGTCGGGTCTGTGACGCGCTCGACCTGCTGGACGTCCGTTACCTGGCGGACGGCGACGGCAACCTGCTGGCTATGTGGGAACGGCACGCGGTGCTGGTCACCCTGGAGGGGCCGGAGGACGAGATCCTGGTGATGCGGGCGCGTCCACACGCGACCGTCCCACCGGACTGGGCCGACCGGGCCTACCGGGTGGTCAACGAGTGGAACCACACCCGACGGTTCTGCAAGGCGTACATCGGTGATCCGACCGAGCGCGGGCAACTGCCGATCTACGCCGAACTTCAGGTGCCGCGCGGCGCGGGGACGCACGACGCGCTCCTGGTCGAGCTGCTCGACTGCGGTGCGGCGGTCGCGACGAACTTCGTCGACTGGCTGCACGACGAGGGCGCTCTGCTCTGACGACGATGTCGGCGACGCCGGCCGGACCTCCGGCCGGCGTCGTTCCGCGGGGTCCGCTGGTCGGCTGCCCGCCGGCCCGGGCGCCTCGTGGGCCGTCGGGCGCTCGGCCTGTCGGCGAGGTCAGCGGACGGCCGGGTCCTCCATCACGTTGACCATGAAGTACGCCGCCCGCTCCAGGTAGTCCCAGAGCGTCGTCGCCACGTCGGACGGCAGGTCCAGGGAGTCGACCGCCCGACGCATGTGCAGCAACCAGGCGTCCCGCTCGGCGGGGCCGACCCGGAACGGCGCGTGCCGCATCCGCAGCCGTGGGTGCCCGCGCTGGGCCGAGTAGGTGTTCGGCCCGCCCCAGTACTGCATCAGGAACAGCGTCAGCCGGTCGGCGGCCGGGCCCAGATCCTCCTCCGGGTACATCGGGCGCAGCAGCGGATCGGTGGCAACACCGGCGTAGAACTCGTCGACCAGCCGGCGGAAGGTCGGCTCACCCCCGACCGCCTCGAAGAGGGTCGTCGTCGGCTGGGTCCGGTCGGAGTCACCTGCGGCAGTCACCGTTCCATCCTGCCAGGTGTCCCTCGCCCCGGCGGGTACGGTCGCCCGCGCCGGGATGCGTGCTCGATCACAGCGTCGCGGTGCCGCCCGCCGCCGCCCGCCGGCCCGCCAGCGGGCCCTCGTCACCGGCCGGCGTGGCGCGGCCGGTCGCCCCGGTGCCGGCAGCGGTCGCGGTCGGCGTGGCGCTTCCGGTCGCCCCGGTCCCGGCGGTAGTCGACATCTCGCCGCGGGGGCGTGCGCCGGGTGCCTTCGCGGCGGCGATGGCGGCGTCGAAGGCGGCGGCGCTCGGCCAGCGGGCCACCACCACGAGCATCAGGAGCACGCCGGCCGCGCTCCACAGCCCGACCACCCCGGGGATGGAGAACCGCTCGGCGAGCAGGCCAGTGACGATCACCGCGAAGCCCTGGATCACCTGCATGCCGGTCGCCATCACACCGAACGCCCGGGCGCGGTAGCCGTCGGGCAGAGCCCGGACGAAGAGCCCGTTGGCGACCGGCAGCAGCCCGGCCACCGAGAAGCCGCAGACCGCGACGAGCAGCGCCACCACGCCCGGCGGCGGGTCGAACAGGGCCGGCACCAGCACCAGGGGGGCCAGCACGGCGAACGGACGGATCAGGGCCACCCGACGGGTGGGCCGGACGGCCCGCCCGATGATCAGGCCACCGAGGATGAAACCGACCGGCGCGGCCGCCATGATCACCGCTTGGGTGGCGGCGGCGCCCACGCCCGCGCCCGAGCGCTCACCGGCCCAGGCGCCGGCCAGCCCCTCGGGGACGATGGAGAAGAGCATCGAGCAGAACACCAGCACGGCGATCGATCGCAGCACCGGGGTGCCGAAGACGATCCGGAAGCCGGCCCCGGTCTCCCGCAGCAGCGACGTGCGCGGTTCGCCGGTGTTCACCCGGGCGTGGTCGCGGACGCCGAGCCGCACGAGCAACGCGGACGCGCCGAAGCTGGCCGCGTTGACCAGTAGCGCGGCGGTGGGGCTGGCCGTGGCGATGGCGGCGCCGAGCAGGTAGCCGGTCACCTGGGCGGCCTGCCCGACGCTGCTGTTGAGGGAGAGGCCGACCACCAGTTTGTCGCCGGTGAGGATCACCGGCATGAGCGCGGAGCGCGCGGCCTGGGCCGGCGGGTTGGCCAGCGTGGTGGTGAAGAGCAGGGCGAGGATCGCCCAGACCGGCAGGTGCGGGATGGCGACCAGCGCGATCAGCACCATCCGAAGCAGGTCGGAATTGACCATCACGGCCCGGTACCGGCACCGGTCGGCCACCGTGGACAGCAGCGGACCGCCGATCAGCCACGGCAGGTAGCTCACCGCGAACGCCGCCGCCGAGAGGGCCACCGAGTCGGTTTCCCGGTAGACCAGGACGGTCACCGCCGCCTTGGCGATGTAGTCACCGATCCAGGAGAGGGTGGTGGCCGAGAGGACCGCCCGGTACTCGCGCTGGGCGAACACTTCACTGAAGGTGGCCGGACCTTCGTGGAGGGGTCGCTCGTCGGACACCGTGGCCTCCATCGTTCCCGGCGGCGGCCACTCGTGGCGACCTGGCCGGAAATCGTCGTCAGATCTACGGAGCAGCGAGGACGTGATCACGCTCCGAGGAGCTTGTTTCCGGATTCTGCCCGATCGTCTGAAGGCTGGCTAGGGTGAACGGATAGATCGTCGCATCTCCGACTGAACGAACGGACGATACCCGAGGGGCCGGGCGGACCGCGACCCCTCCGAGGTCGGCTCCCTCGACGCTGGCTGTTCGACCAGAAGAACCGCAGGTCAGGGTGGGGTGGCCGGCCCGGGCGTGGGGATGCCGGGGTAGAAGCGGGCTGCGGCGATCTTGGCGGTGATGCCGGAGTTCTCCAGCGACTCGGCCAGCCGGCGACGCAGCTCCCGACCGACCGCGAACTGTCCGTCCGCGCTCGTCTTGACCACCGTACGGATCACCGCGCCGTCGATCGTCACCTGCTCCACGCCGAGCACCTCCGGCGGCTCGACGATGTGCGGGGCCAGATCCGGGTCGAGCGCCACCGACGCCGCCGCGGTCCGTAGCACCGCAGTGGCCTCCTCGGTGCTGGCGAAGCCGATCGGCAGGTCGACCACGACCAGCGCCCACCCCTGACTCTTGTTGCCGACCCGGATGATCTCGCCGTTGCGGATGTACCACAGCACGCCCCGTGCGTCACGGACCGTGGTGACCCGCAGACCCACCGACTCGACCACCCCGGTCGCCTCGCCGACGTCCACCGTGTCACCCACGCCGTACTGGTCCTCCAGCAGCATGAACAGCCCCGCGATCAGGTCCTTGACCAGGCTCTGCGCGCCGAAGCCCAGCGCCACACCGACGATGCCGGCGCTGGCCAGCAGAGGGGCCAGGTCGAAGCTGAACTCCCGGAGGACCATCAGCAGGGCGATGCCGAACACGAACGCGGTGACCAGGCTGCTCAGCACCGACCCGATCGCCTCGGCCCGCTGCCGGCGTCGCTCCGGGACGAACTCCCCTTCGGCCGCCGTGCTGGGGATCCGCTCCCGCAGCGGCTTGAGCAGGGTCGGCACCGAGCCTTCGGTGGTGGTCCGGACCAGCCGTCTGATCGTCCGCTGCAACAGGAACCGGGCGGCGACCGCCAGCAGGAGGATCAGCATGATCCGCAGCGGTTTGAGGAGGATCCAGTAGCTGCCCTCGGCGAACCAGGTGGAACCGGTCAGGTCGTAGACGTTCTTGCAGAGCGCGTCGGAGAGACAGTCGGGGCTCAGCTCCGGCTTCGGGGTCTCAGCGGCCAACGGCGTCAGCGGGGCAGCAGTCACGTCTGCTTTCGTACCGCACGGTGCGCCGGGACCGCCGGGCACCCCGCCCATCGGTGGGGTTGGCCCCGGATCCCCGGGCCGGCACCGTAGATCAACCGGTGCGAAACCGGTCATCCTTGCACAGTCGCAAAAAGCTTCACGAGGGACCCCGGATTAGTACGTGCAATCCGAGGTCCGATCAGGGACGATTGGCGCACGGAACGTCGGTGATCCTTCCGGCGTCGACCGCGGCTGGCCTCGTGTTGCCCGCGGCCGGCCGGGCAAGGACGCGAAAGCGGCTGGACCGGAAGGGTGAGCACGATGCCTGACATACGACCCACAATGGGCTCCGGCGCGTTGGTCCTCAACGCCACCTACGAGCCGTTGTGTGTCGTGTCGGTGCGTCGGGCCGCGATCCTGGTGCTCACCGCCAAGGCCGTCTGTGTGGCCGACGGTGACGGTGTCCTGCACAGCGCCTTCGACGCGCTGCCGGTCCCCTCGGTGGTCCGGCTGACCCGGTTCGTCCGGGTGCCGTACCGCACCCACGTCGGGCTCTCCCGGCGGGCGCTCTTCGCTCGGGACGGCTGGCGGTGCGCCTACTGCCGGGGGCCGGCCGAGACCATCGACCACGTCTTCCCGCGTAGCCGGGGCGGCCGGCATGCCTGGGAGAACGTGGTCGCCGCGTGCGCCCGCTGCAACCACACCAAGGGCGACAAGACGCCGGCGGAGATGGGCTGGCGGCTGAACGCCATGCCGGCGGCCCCCAAGGGCACGGCCTGGCGGGTGCTCGGGCATCGCGCGCCCGATCCGCGGTGGGCGGACTGGCTCGACCTGCGGGAGAGCGAGGCGGCTGCCTGACGACGCCCCGTGGGGTGTGGGGGTTCCGGGTCGATCTGGGTGGGGTTCCGGGCAGCCCGACCCGCTCCGGGCGGTCAGGCTTGATCCCTGCGCGGGTCGGGCTGCCCGGAACCCCTGACCTGGTCCGGGTGATCGGCACGCGGGAGCTGACCGGTTTGCCCGGAACCCCTGATGTGGCCGGGTGGTCGGCATCGTGTGTGAGAGCTGACTGGGTCTGGGTGCTCGGGTGGGAGACGGCAGTGGCTGGTCGGTGGGTCAGGGGTGTCGGGCCTGGACCAGTGAGGCGAAGACGACGACGTTGTCGGCGTAGCCGGTCGCGCCGCCCACCCAGCGGCCACCGCACGTGATCAATCGCAGGTTGGGGCGGCTGAAGTCGCCGAAGACCTCGTCCACCGGCAGCCGTTCCTTGCCGAACCGCTCTACCGCGTTCACCTCGAAGACCGCCACCGACCGGTCGGCCCGGTCCACCTCGATCCGGTCCCCGGCCCGCAGCCGCTTCAGGTCGTGGAAGACCGCCGGGCCGTTCGTGGTGTCCACGTGGCCGACGATCACTGCCGGGCCGTACTGTCCCGGGGTCGGACCCTGGTCGTACCAGGCGGCCTCCTGGGCGCGCTTCGCGTCCGGTACGCCGATCGTGCCGTCGGCGGCGAGCCCGACGTGGTGGACGGGCGCACGCAGGTCCAGGGCCTGGATCTCGAGCTCCACTGGCGGGCTGGCCGCCAGCACCGGGAACTTCCGGGGCGGCGGGCGCAGGCCGGCGCCGATCCGGTCCGGCAGCAGGCTGGTGCCGGTGACCTGCTCGACCCCGAGCATCGCCACGATCAGCACCATCAACGAGGCGACCACCAGTACCGGGGCGCCCGGCCCGGAGCGCGCCGTCCGGCGGCGTCCCCAGCGGTGGAACGGTGTCCGGCGCGGGGCGACCGTGTGCCCCCGGCGGTCGGGGTGTCCCTGGCGGCCGGGGTGCCCCCGGTGGCCGGCGGGATTGGCGACCAGTACCCCCGCCTGGCTGGCCTGGGCCGCCACCCTCCGGAGCCGGCCCAGGAAGCACCCCAGACCCTGAGCGAGGACGACGATTCCGCGACCGAGGGCGACGGCCGAGCGGCGTAGCAGGGCGGCGCTTTGCCGTAGGCCGAGCCCGAGCAGGACGCCGTCCTGCCGTAGACCCCGCGTGACCGTGACGAGCGACCAGCACAGGAGGTGGATCAGTCCGGCGGCGCTTCGGCCGAGCGGTACGAGCAGCCGTCGCAGGCGGGAGCCGGCCATGGCGTTCCCCGTCAGGGGCTCCCGGGCCGGCGACGGCCACCGAAGAGACCCAGTCCGGCCACGATGGCGACGGCCACCAGCCCGCCGACCAGCAGCAGCGGGCCCATCCCCCGGCCG
The DNA here is from genome assembly GCF_900090325.1 of Micromonospora pallida. NCBI lineage: Bacteria > Bacillati > Actinomycetota > Actinomycetes > Micromonosporales > Micromonosporaceae > Micromonospora > Micromonospora pallida. The sequence goes on from NZ_FMHW01000002.1 coordinate 7,383,004, forward strand.
TCGGCGGTCCCCCCACCGCCGGTCGCCGGCCCCTTGCTCGGCTGGGTCATGTTGAGCACCGTCAGCACGGTGCTGGCCCGGTTGCCGTTCGGGCAGCGCAACTCCACCGGAAAATCACCCGGGTTGGTGCCGTTCGGCACGGTCACCGTGCCGGTCAGGAAGCCGTTGTCGGTACGGTCGCCACCGCTGTTGGGGTCGTTGCCCAACCGGTCGTCGTTCGGGCGGAGCACCACCCGACCGAAGGCGTCCGACGTCACCTCCGCCTGTCGGTCGTTGTTCCGGTCGCAACTGGCCCGGATGTCCACCCGGCTGCCGGCCTGGACCGTGCTCGGCCTGACCTCGACGAAGACGTTCTCCCCCGCGTGGGCGGGAGCGCGCCCGGCCAGGACGAAGACCCCGACCAGCGCGATCATGACCAGCGCCGTCCACCCGGCGCGGCCGGGTCCGTGACCCCGCATGATCCTCCCCTTCCCGGCACCGATGGTGTGCTGGGCGACCCGCCCTGCATTCCCGCTGCCCCGGTGGCAAACCCGGCCCGGTCCGACCCCGCCAGGGCCGATGGTGGTGGGTGGTCACGTCGAGCGTTGACTGTTCAGGTGCCGGCGGGGCGCCACAGCCATCGGAGCGCGTCGGGCAGGAGGACGCCGCCGTGGTTGGGGCTGTGGCCGCCGTCGCCGAGCACGAGCCGGAAGTCATAGCCCGCTTCCGCCAAGGCGGCCGCGACGCGCAGGTTGTTGGCGAGCCAGTTTCGTTGGGGCTCGTTCCAGTGCAGATCTCGATGGCCTGCCTGCAGGAAGATGCGTAGCGGCTTGCGGGCAACGCTGGAGATCAACTCAGGGTAGGGGTTTCCGTGGGGCATCTGCACGAAGCTGGACAGGCAGCACATCACGCGACGGAACCTGTCTGGGCGGAGCCATCCGGCAGTGAATGCCCCGTTGCCGCCGCTACTGCCGCCACAGATGCCCCACTGGTCTGCGTCGTCGGTGATCGAGTAGCGCTGCGTGACCTGCGGGATGATCTCGGTCAGCAGGAAGGTGACCAGGCGATCGTCGAACGCGTCGTACTCGACGTTGCGGTTCTTGGGGTTCTCGGCGCCAACACGGATGCCAGGGTCGACGAAAAGGCCGATGGTGACCGGGATGTCACCGCAGTGGATGAGGTTGTCCAGGACTGTCGCGCCCCGGACTTCGCCCTCCGGATCGAGATACCACTGTCCGTCCAGGAACACCATCAGCGACGCGGGCTGCGACGGGTCGTATTGAGCGGGCAGGTGGACCCAAAACCTCCGTGAGGTGCCCGGATAGATGGTGCTGTCGTCCCAGCCGAACTCGATGGTCTGACCGGCGGGCACGCCCGGCTGCCGATACGAATCGGGACCGTGGGCATAGCGGACGTCCGACTGGTCCACGGGAAGGGGACAGAACGGCACCTCTACGGTCACCCCGGGCACGCTATGCGCCGTCGTTCGCACCGGGCAACGAGTTTCCGGGCGAGGTCAGCGGCGGCGGGCGGGTGGGTCCGGGCGGTCGGCGGAGTCCGTGGCGAGCGGGGTCACCGACTGCCAGCCCATCGGGGTGGAGAGGACCATGGTGCTGGACGGCTGGCCGTACGGGGCGAGCCGGTCGATCACCGCCTCGAACCCGTTCATCGAGCCGGCGGCGACCTTGAGCATGCTGCACGCGTCGCCGGTGATCCGGTGGATCTCCAGGATCTCGGGCCAGTCGGCGACCGCCGGGTCGTGCAGGATGCAGCGCGGGCCGTAGCAGGACATCCGGATCAGGGCGAGGACGCTCCGTCCGGCGCGGGCCAGGTCCACGTGGGCGTGGTAGCCGGTGATCACCCCGGACTCCTCGAGGCGGCGTACCCGCTCGGCCACCGCCGGTGGGGAGAGGTGGACCCGGCGGGAGAGTTCGCTGAACGACAGGCGTGCGTCGGCCTGCAACTCCCGCAGCAGCGCCCAGTCCATGTCGTCCACGGCCGACCTTCCTTTCCTGAAGTCCGCTGGCGGTTTCGCCTTCGCCTCGGCAGGGGACGAAGGGGTAGGACCACGGTTCCGGCATTCCATTCGGCATTCCGACCGCGAGATCATGAGGTTATCCCGGCTCACGGAGGGAGAGACAGGTGGAGAAGACGGACCTGCGGGTGCCCGCCCTGGCCGCGACGGTGCGCCCGCTGACCCCACGGCAACGCACGGCGCGGGCGGCGCGCAACGGTGGCCGCCCGACGTTGGAGTTCACCGAGCGGGTGCCCTACGACACGTATGTGCACGCCAGCACCCTGCATACGCTGCAACAGCCGCTCAGCGGCGACCCGGGCGAGATGTCCTTCCTGATGGTCAGCCAGATCATGGAGCTGTACTTCGGGCTGACCTGCCACGAGCTGCGGGAGGCCCAACGGCTGCTCCGCGCCGACCGGGTCTGGGACGCGCTGGCCCCGCTGCGCCGTACCGCCCTGCACCTCGAGGGGCTCAACGCCGCCTGGCAGAGCCTGCGGTGGATGACCCCGGCCGACTTCAACCGGTTCCGCGACCTGCTCGGTGAGGGCTCCGGGTTCCAGTCGGCGAAGTATCGGGAGCTGGAGTTCCTGCTCGGTCTCCGTAACCCGGCGCTGATCCGCCCGTTCCGGCGGCAGACCGAGGTGTACGCGCAACTGCGGGCCGCCCTCGACGCGCCGAGCGTGTGGGACGACGTGCTCGCCCTGCTCGGCCGGCACGGCTTCGACCTGCCGGCCGACCTGCTCGACCGGGACGTGACGGTGGAACACGAGTCGCACCCGCTGGTCGAGTCGGCCTGGGTGCGGATCTACGCCGACGCCGGGCCGGACAACCACCTCCGACTGCTCGGCGAGGCGCTCACCACGGTCGCCGAGCAGTTCGGCGACTGGCGGTACCAGCACCTCAAGGCGGTGCAACGCGCCATGGGCGCCAAGGTGGGCAGCGGCGGCTCGGCCGGGCTGACCTGGCTGCGCCGCAGCATGGAACGGGTCGTCTTCCCGGAACTCTGGTCTGCCCGTACCGCGATGTGACCACCTCCCGGCTGAGGTGGTAGCAGGGGTCCCCTGTTACCTAATTTCGATGAGGAGGGGTCCCCTGCAACCACAAAACCACCCAGACGGGGCAGGATGACGTCATGGCCGAGCCGCACGACCTGACCGCGTTGGAGCAGGCCGCCGCCGTCGCCCGGGGCGAGCTCTCCAGCGTCGAACTGGTCGAGCACCACCTCGCCCGGGTGGACGCGCTGGGCGACACCGTCGGGGCGTTCGTCACCGTCACCCCGGACGAGGCCCGCCGCGCGGCCCGGGCCGCCGACGTGGTGCCGGCCGGCGGGCGGGGGCCGCTGCACGGCGTCCCGACGGCGGTGAAGGACCTGACCCTTACCGCCGGGGTGCGCACCACTTTCGGCTCCGCCGCCTTCGCCGACTTCGTCCCCACCGTCGACGCCGACGTGGTGCGGCACCTGCGTGACGCCGGGCTGGTCAGCCTCGGTAAGACCACCACCTCCGAACTGGGCTGCTCGCTCTACTCGGAGGGGCTGGTCGCGCCGCCGGCCCGTAACCCGTGGGACCTGGCGTACACGGCGGGCGGGTCCAGCGGTGGCGCGGCCGCGGCGGTGGCCGCCGGGCTGGTGCCGGTCGCCCAGGGCTCCGACGGGGGCGGCTCGGTGCGTATCCCGGCCGCCCTGTGTGGCCTGGTCGGGCACAAGCCGAGCCGGGGCCTGGTCTCCAGTGGCCCGCTCGGCTTCGGCGCGTTCGGGCTGCCCACCAACGGCCCGATCGGCCGAACGGTCGCCGACGTGGCCGCGCTGCTGGACGTGCTGGCCGTCCCGGTGCCCGGCGAGCCCTACCTGCCACCCCCGACGCCGCCCGGCGGCCACCTGGCGATCGCCCGGCGGGCCGCGCCCGGCCGGCTGCGGGTGGGTTGGTTCACCCGCCCGATGCTCGTCGACGGGCCGGTGCACCCGGACTGCGTGGCCGCCGTCGACCGGGCCGCCGCCCTGCTCGCCGGGGCCGGGCACGAGGTGGTCGAGGTGGAGCCGCCGGTCGGCCCGGAGTCGTGGCCGCTCTTCGAGACCCTCTGGTACGTCCTGGCGCTCGCCCCGGTCGCTCCGGAGCGGGAATCCGACCTGCTGCCGTTGACCCGGCTGATGCGCGAGCGGGGCGCGCGGGTCAGCGTCGCCGCCCTGACCGCCACCCTCGCCGAACTCCAGGCGCTGGTCCGCCTGGCCGCCCGCCGCAGCGCCGGGTACGACCTGCTGCTCTGCCCGACCCTGGCCACCCCGCAGGCGCCGGTCGGCTGGTTCCACACCGACGTCGACCCGGCGGAGGACTTCGACCGGCAGCGGCGATTCTCGCCGTACTGCGCGGTGTTCAACCTGACCGGTCAACCGTCCGTCTCGCTCCCGGTGGGTCGCACCGCCGCCGGCCTCCCGGTCGGCGTCCTGTTGACCGGTCGGTACGGTGACGACGCCCGGCTGTTGGCGGCTGCCGCCGAGGTGGAACGGGTCGACGGGGGGTGGGATCATCGCCACCCCGTGATATGGCGGGCCGTGGGCTCCGCTAACGTGAACAGCGACGGGGTCGGACGGGCGGCACCTTGACGTCCGATCGGCCCGGTCGGTCCGGTTTCTCTTTCCGCCTGGGGGCGTTGGGATTGTCTGTTACCGAGACGTTGCTGGTCTTCGTCGGCATCCCGGCGGCGGCGACGCTGGTGATCGCCGGGTTGGCCCTTGCCGGTGGTGGTCGCGGCGGCCATGGTGGCGCCAAGCGCTACCGGCCCGGCCGGGCCTTCGACTTCACGCCGGTCTGGTTCCTCGGCCGGCCCGAGCAGCTGGCCGACTCGGCCGGCACGGCGCTGGCCGCGGGCGCGCAGGCGCCGGCGCTGAGCAGCCGCAAGCAGGAGCAGGCCGGCATCGAGGCGCCGGTCGGGGTAACCGGAGGCGCAAGTGACCGTTGGTGAGAAGCAGATCGAGGCGGGCAACCCGCCCGAGGTGCTGGACGGCCCCTTCACCACCCGGCAGTTGCTCCGTATCGACGAGGCGCTGCGCCTCGCCGACCAGGGCACCGGGCTGGTCTTCTCGATCTTCGTCGGCGGCCTCGACGAGTCGACCCGCGAGCACGCCGAGCGGCTGCACCGACAGCTCGCCGAGCCGGACCGTTCGATCCTGATCGCCGTGTCGCCCAACCAGCGTCGGCTGGAGATCGTCACCGGCAAGCAGGCCCGCAAGCGGATCCCCGACACGTACGCCAAGCTCGCCGCCCTCTCCATGGTCGCGGCCTTCGGCGGCGGCGACCTGGCCGGCGGGATCATCAACGGTCTCGACCAGCTCGCCACGCACGCCGGCAAGGGCTGAGCCGGCCCCGGTACGACGAAACCCGGTCCGCCGCGTGGCGGACCGGGTTCCGTGTCTTCGGGTTCCGGGGACCCAGCGAGGCCAGACGGCCGGGTGACTCAGCAGGGCCAGGTGGTCGGGTGACTCAGCGGGGCCAGACGGCCGGGTCGAGGGTCAGCGGCCAGGGCTCGGTCACCGTGACCGGGTCGTCTGGCCCGACCGTGCCGAGTAGCCGGTAGTGGTCTCCCTTGGCCAGCTCGTACCGGTGGACCACCGGGCCGAAGTCGCCCCGCTCCACCCGCCAGTAGGCCGGGATGCCGGCCTCGGCGTAGAGCGCGGGCTTGGTGAACCGGTCGTGCCGCCGGCTGCTCGGGGACTCCACCTCGACGACGAGCGCGACGTCGGCCGGCTCGGCCCATCTGCGGCCTCGTGGTGCGCCAGGCCGGAGCACCGTCACGTCCGGGATCAGGTTGCCGCCGGGGACGCGTACCCCGATCTCCCGGATCACCCGCCACCCCTCCAGCGCGGCCTGCCGCAACGCCATCCGGATGTCGTCCGCCAGCTCGTGGTGGTCGTCCTCGGCCGGTGGGGTCACGTGCAGGCTCCCGTCGACGATCTCGTAGCGGTTTCCGTCCTCCGGCAGGCCGCGCAGGTCCTCCTCGCGCCAGGCCCGCGCGGGCGACTGCCACCCGTGGGTTGGCTGTGCCATCACGTCCACCTCCGTCGGTAACCGTAACGGGGCGGGGCGGGCGCGGGTTACCCCTGCGCCCGCCCCGGTTCCGTCCGTGCGTGTCAGGCGCTGCGGGTGTCCTTCGCGCGGGCCTTCAGGGCCCGGAGCACGCCGTCGCGTCCCTCGGCCACCAGACGGCGCAGCGACGCCGGGTGTCCCGCGCCGGCCAGCCAGGCGTCGGTCGCGGCCACCGTGTCCTCCGAGACCAGGTACGCCGGGTACGCCAGCTGGGTGAACTCCTGCGCCGGCTCGCTGTCCCGGTTGGCCCAGACCTGCGCCACGGTGGCGAAGTACCGCTCCCGGTACGGCGCGACCAGCTCTACCTGCGTCGGGTGCGCGAAACCCTGGAGCAGCGCCCGGTTACGCCAGTTCGGCAGCGCCGCCGCCCCGGTGAGCTGGGCCCAGACCGCGGCCTTGTTCTCCGGCGTCGGCACCAGCGCGTGCGCGTACGCCGCCTCCCGCTCGCCGCTGGCCGTCTTGTCCCGGGCCAGCTCGGCCTCGATCTCGGCGGCCCCGGCCCGACCGTTGGCGGCCAGCGACTGGAGCAGCGACCAGCGCAGCTCGGTGTCGATGGTGAGCCCGGTCGGCACGTTCGACCCGTCCAGCCAGCCGCGCAGGGTGGCCAGGTCCTCGGCGGAGCGGGCCGCCGAGGCGTACGTCCGCGCCCAGGTGAGCTGGAAGCCGCTGCCCGGCTCGGCGGCCTGCATCGCCGTCTTGGCGGTGCGGGCCAGCTCCGCCCAGCCGGTCGGGGCCCACGCCGGGTCGGCGTAGAAGATCAGCGTGCTGGCCGCCTGCCGGAGCGTCGCGGTGACCAGGTTGATGTCGGTCTCGGCGGGCAGTCCGGCGAGCACCAGCGCGACGTAGTCGCGGGCGGCGAGTTCCGCGTCCCGGACCATGTCCCAGGCGGCGGTCCAGCACAGCGCCCGGGCCAGCGACGACTCGAACCCGGCGATGTGCTGCACCACGATGGACATCGACCGCTCGTCGAGGCGCAGCTTGGCGTAGGTGAGGTCGTCGTCGTTGAGCAGCAGCACGTCGGCGGCCGGCTGCCCGTGCAGCGCGGTGAGCTCGGTGCGCTCGCCGGTCACGTCGACCTCGAGCCGGTCCCGGCGTACCAGCCGGCCGTCGGTCAGTTCGTAGAGGCCCACGCCGATCCGGTGGGTCCGCAGCGTCGGGTGCCCGGCGGGGGCGTCCTGGTGGACCACCACCCGCTCGTAGCTGCCGTCGGCGCCGATGGCGACCTCCGGCCGCAGCGTGTTGACCTGGGCGGTCTCCAGCCACTGGGCGGCGAACTTGCGCAGCTCGCGGCCGGAGGCGGTCTCCAGCTCGGAGAGCAGGTCGTCGAAGGTGGCGTTGCCCCACGCGTGCTTGCCGAAGTAGCTGCGCAGGCCGTCCCGGAACGGCTCGATCCCGACGTACGCGACGAGCTGCTTGAGCACGCTGGCGCCCTTGGCGTACGTGATGCCGTCGAAGTTGACCTCGACCGCCTCGACGTCCGGCATCTCGCAGTAGACCGGGTGGGTGGAGGAGAGCTGGTCCTGGCGGTAGCCCCAGTTCTTCCGGACGGAGAGGAACGTCGTCCAGGCGTCGGTGAACCGGGTGGCGTGGGTGTTGCACCAGTGGCTGGCCCACTCGGCGAACGACTCGTTCAGCCACAGGTCGTTCCACCAGCGCATGGTGACCAGGTCACCGAACCACATGTGCGCCAGCTCGTGCAGGATCGTGTTGGCGCGCTGCTCGTACTCGTAGTCGGTGACCTGCGAGCGGAAGATGTAGTGCGACTCGGCGTGCGTGACGCAGCCGAAGTTCTCCATCGCTCCGGCGTTGAAGTCCGGCACCCAGAGCTGGTCGTACTTCGGCAGCGGGTACCGCACCCCGAACTGCTCGTGGAAGAAGTCGAAGCCCTGCCGGGTGACCAGGAACAGGTCGTCCGTGTCGAGGTACTGCGCCATCGACGCCCGTACGAACAGGCCCAGGTCGATGCCGTCGTGGCTCTCCCGCACCTCGTGGTAGGGGCCGGCGCAGAGTGCGGTGATGTAGGTGCTCATCCGCGCGGACTCGGCGAAGTGGACGGTCTTGCACCCGTCGGCGGCCGGTTCCTCCCGCTCGACCGGCATGTTGGAGACCACCCGCCAGTGCTCCGGGACGGTGGCGTGCCAGGTGTAGACGCTCTTCAGGTCGGGCTGGTCGAAGCAGGCGAAGACGCGCTGCGCGTCGGCCGTCTCGAACTGGCTGTAGAGGTACGTCTCGCCGTCCACCGGGTCGACCGTGCGGTGCAGCCCCTGCCCGCTCGTGGAGTACGCGAAGTCGGCGTCGAGCACCAGCGTGTTCTCCGCGGCCAGGTCGGTCAGCACCAGGCCCTTCTCCGCCGACCAGCCGCCGGTGTCCACGGACGCGCCGTTGAGCGTCGCCGAACGCACCGACTCGGCCGCCACCTCGATGAAGGTGCTCGCGCCCGGCTCGCCGCACCGGAACCGGACCTCGGTCACCGAGTTGAACGTGTGGCCGTCGGCCGGTTGGACCGCCGACGACAGGTCGAGCCTGATGTCGTACCCGGTCACCTCGAGTAGGCGGGCTCGCTCGGCCGCCTCGACCTGCGTCAGGTTGCGCACTCCCGGCACTGTATGTCTCCATCTCACTGTCAAACGGCGTCCTTGCCAGCTTGCCGGCCCGTTGGCCGGACCGACAGCGGATTCGAGTCTTCCATGGAGACGCCCTGTTCCGTGGCGGAGGTTGTCCCCGGTCGGTGGCCGAGGTCACCGTCGAATCCGGTGTCCGGCGGTGGCGCGGGGCGCGAAGATCGAAGAAGGTGCCGCGCCGCCGGCGCGGCCGGGTACCGCGAAGGGAATCACCGTGGCCGAACGCGTCACCGTCGACATGTGGTTCGACCCGACCTGCCCGTGGGCGTGGGTCACCTCCCGCTGGCTGTTGCAGGTCGAGCAGGTCCGTCCCGTGGACGTCCGCTTCCACGTGATGAGCCTGTCGGTCCTGAACGAGGGACGTGAGCTGCCCGAGCGCTACCAGGAGCTGATGCGGTCCGCCTGGGGTCCGGTCCGGGTCTGCGTCGCCGCCGAGCAGAAGTACGGCCCGGAGGTGCTCCGCAAGCTCTACACGGCGCTGGGCACCCGGATCCACCTCGGCGGGGAGCGCAGCCCGGAGACCATCGCCGCGGCGCTGGCCGACGCGGAGCTGGACCCGGCGCTGGCCGCGGCGGCCACCAGCACCGACTACGACGACGCGCTACGGGCCAGCCACCACGCCGGCATGGACCCGGTCGGCTACGACGTGGGCACGCCGGTGATCCACGCCCCCGGCCCGGACGGCAAGCCGGTCGCCTTCTTCGGCCCGGTGGTCACCCCGGCCCCGAAGGGCGAGGCGGCCGGACGGCTCTGGGACGGCGTCCTGCTGGTCGCCGGCACCCCCGGGTTCTTCGAGCTGAAGCGCTCCCGGGACGTCGAGCCCAGCTTCGACTGACCTCGGGCCCCGGCCGTCGCCCGCCGAGGGGACGGCCGGGGGCCGCACCCGGTGTCCGGTACGGGGCCAGAGCTCGTCACCGGCCACCGGCGTGGTCGTTGCACCCGGTGTCGCTCCCGCCGGCCCTTACCGGGCCGTGCCCGACCCGGAGGCATCCTGATGGCGAACCACCGCCGTGTGTCCACCCGTGAGCCCGCCCACCGGGCGGTCGCCGAGCCGGCCGGTGAGTCGTACTGGTCGGTGGACGGGGCGGCCTGGTCGTCGGTGCGGCCAGGCCTGCCCGCGCATCTGGTGGACCTGCTGGCCCCGCCGATCGTGGTGGGGGTGGCGCGGGCGCCCCGTCGGTCGGGGCACCACGTCGGCGGGGGCGTACCGCGCTCCGGGCCGCGGTGACAGGGGCCCGTCCTTTCACCTGGTGGACCCGGTAGCGTCAACGGACATGACGGTCGTGCATCCGATCGCCCGGGCCTGGATCACCACTGGCGGCACCGGCGCGCAGAACTACGACGAGTTCGCCGACGACGCGGAGATCACCGCGATCATCGAGGCGAATCCGCAGAGTGCCCTGGGCATCGAGATGCCCCACCGGGCGCCGGACAGCCTGGGCAAGTCGTTCCTCGACGCCCTGCCGGACGCGGTGGGCCGGCTCGCCGAGGCCAAGGCCGACGGCAGCTACACCCCGGCTGAGCAGGTGGTGGTCCTCTACCGGATCAGCGCGGCGGGGGAGGAGTCCGCGTACGGGATCTTCGCCATGGTCGACACCGACCAGATCTCCACGAGCCGGGACGAACCGGGCCTGGTCATCCGGAACGAGGACGTCTTCATCGCCAAGGTGCGGGAGCGGGTCGCGCTGGCCGAGTCGCTCGGCCACCTGCTCTCGCCGGTGCTGCTGTTGCAGACCGGTACGGGCGAGGAGCTGCACGCCCGGCTCGCCGCGGCCACCGACGCGGCCGGCGCGCCCGCTGCCACCGACACCGACCAGGCCGGGCGTACCCACGCGATCTGGCTGGTCGGCCCGGGTCCGGAGCAGGACGAGCTGACCGCGCTGGCCGGCGGGGGCGAACTTGTCGTCGCGGACGGCAACCACCGCAGCCTGGCCGCGCAGACCGGCGGCCTAACCCGCTTCCTGGCCGTGGTCACCACCCCCCGCTCGGTGGCGATTCAGCCCTACAACCGGCTGGTCAGCGAGCTGACCACCGCCCCGGAGGAGCTGCTCGACCGGCTCCGCGCCACGGGCGCCCAGGTCACCCCGATCGACGGCCCGGTCGAAGTCCCGGCAGCCGGCGGCACCGTGCACCTACGCCTCGCCGGCCGGGGGTACGCGGTCACCCTGCCCCACGACGAGCGGGCCGAACGGTTGGAGAACCTCGACCACGCGCTGGTCGAGCGGCTGCTGCTGCGGGACGCGCTCGGGCTCGACCCGGGTGACAAGCGGATCACCTACGTCGGCGGCGACTACCCGGCGAGCTGGCTGACCGGTGAGGTCGACGCGGGCCGCGCCGAACTGGCCGTCCTGATCGCCCCGGTGACCGTGGACGACTTCGTGGCGGTCAACCTGGCCCGGGAGAAGATGCCCCGCAAGAGCACCTGGTTCACCCCGAAGGCCCGGGGCGGCCTGGTGCTGGCGGAGCTGTCCCGCTGACCCGGACCGGGGACCGGACCGGGGACCGGACCGGGGTGATGTGACGAACCGGCTCCGTGGCGCCGCCCTCGGCGACGCCGCGGAGACCGGCCTGACAGACTGCGCGGTATGCGCGTCTACCTGGGTTCCGACCACGCCGGTTTCGAGTTGAAGGTGCACCTGGCCAGCCACCTCGCCAAGCAGGGGTACGAGCTGGTCGACGTCGGCCCGCACGCCTTCGACCCCGACGACGACTACCCCGCGTTCTGCCTGCACACCGGAGACCGGGTGGTGCAGGATCCGGGCAGCCTGGGGGTGGTCATCGGCGGTTCCGGCAACGGCGAGCAGATCGCCGCGAACAAGATCCACGGGGTGCGGGCCGCGCTCGCCTGGAACATCGACACCGCACAGCTCGCCCGACAGCACAACGACGCCAACGTGGTGGCGGTCGGGGCCCGGCAGCACACCCTGGACGAGGCCACCGCGATCGTCGAGGCGTTTCTCGGTACGCCCTTCTCCGGTAACGAGCGGCACTCCCGTCGGATTGGCCAGGTCGCCGCGTACGAGACCTCGGAGCAACTGCCCGACCTGCCCTGACGACGCACCACCGACCCCGGGGCGGCGCGTCGCCCGCCCCGGGGGGAGCGGCGCGGTCCGGGAGCTTCGTCGGCTGCCCGCGACCGTGAGCCCGGAGCTCAGCGGCCGGGGCGGGGCAGGTCCTCGCGCGGCACCCAGTTACGTCGGATCAGTACCAGCCGGGCCTCGGCCTCGGCCACGTCCTGCTCGGTCGGCCGGCTGGCGTCCCGCGCCCGCAGGGCGGCCGTGATGCGGACCTGTGAGGTGCCGGAACCCACCAGGCTGCGCAGGCCCCGGTCGCCGTCGCGTTCCTCGGGGCCGCTCCGGCGGGTCGGAGTGGGTGGCCCGTCGTGCACCCCGGCGGTCGCCGCCGAACCGCTCGCCTGGCTGCGGTCGGCCCCGGCCGGGTGACGCAGCCGCCGTCGCCGTCGCTCGGTGTCCGCCATCCGCCGACGGTACCGCACCGGGGGTACGCGCGCGGGGGGTGCGGCGCGCGCTGGCTACCCTCGAAAGGGACAGAACGATCCGCAGCGCGCCCATCACGGTGGCGTGGTGGTGGCCGGCGACCCCGGCGTCAGGGAGGAAACAAGATGTCAGACCAGACCCAGCCGTGGGCGGAGCGGACCGTCGAGGTGCCGAAGGACTCCGGCCCGGTGGTTCCTCCCCAGCGGGACGGATTCCAGCGGGGGGTGGCGTCGGTCGGCCGGCCCAAGACGTCGCGCACCGAGCCCTTCCCCGTGGTCGAGCAGGAGCCGACGGGCTGGTTCTCGCCGGGCCCCAGTCGCCCGCTGAGCTGGTACCTGGCGCAGTGGCGCAACGGGGCGGAGTGGACCGCCGCCGGTGGCCTCTTCGCCTTCGTCTGCTGGGGGATCTGGGCGATCTCCTCCCGGGGCGACCTGACCTCCCCGGTGGTGACCTTCCTGCTGACCCTCCTGGTCGCCGGTGGCCTCTTCGCGCTGGCCCGGCTGCTCGGACGGCTGGTCTGGGAGCGGCAGCTCGGCCGGGTGCGGCGCAGCGCCCGGGGGGCCCATGCGGTGACCGCGATCTTCCTGGTCGGTGTCGGGATCGCCTACCTTCAGCAGACCGACTGGGTGGTCTCGGCCTGGAACTGGGTCACCGGCGGCTGACCGGCCACCGGCGACCGGCGTGACGCCCGGGTAGGTCGGCATCCGTGCCGCCCCGCCCGGGCGTCGTCGTCGCGGCCCACCGCGACAGCGGTCCTCCTCCACCAGGTCGACCGGGCTTACCCGGCCGACCGCAGTTCATCCCACCGGGCCCGTCGGGGGGTGGTGGGCGGTAGCAGGGGTCCCCTGTTACCGCTTTTTGCCGAGCAGGGGACCCCTGCAAACACCCAAACCCAAACACCCAAACCCCAAACCCCAAACCCAAGCACCCGAGCGGTCAGCCGGTGGGGGCGGTGCAGGGGGCTCCTGCGCAGGTGTCGACCAGTTCGCCGGTGTCGAGGAAGTTCGCGATCATCGCCCGGATCTGCGGTGAGTTGGCGGGGTGCCCGTGCGGGTCGGGGCCCTCGCGGGGCGGGGTGTTGCCGGCCGGGGGCGCCGGTGAGCCGCTGTCGACCATGACCAGCGCGCTACCGGCGTGGGGCAGCGCCGGGACCGCCGGGATGCCCCAGAACGGTACGACGTCGGCGCTCCGTCCGGCCGCCAGCGCCGGGGTACGCAGGCGGGCCCCGATGGTGCGGGCCTGCACCTCGGTCGCGACGTTGGCCACCTGGTGGTCCCCGAACGCCTCGACCATGATCACCCGCTTGGTCGGGGTGCCGGGCAGTGGGTCGCGGGTCAGGTGGTGCAGGTAGCCGTTCGCCTCCCCTCGGTCCCAGAGCATCTGGGCCAGGGCCAGGCAGAGCTGGCGGTCGACCGGGTCGGGGTAGGCATTGTGGAAGACCGGGTGGAACTGGTCGAAGTCGACGCTGCGATCCAGCAGTGTGGAGTAGTTCGCCGCCGGTACGCCGAGGGAGCAGCGGGTGAAGTCGGTGGCGACGGCGCAGAGTGCCCCGCCGAGGATCCCGCCCTGGCTGTTGCCGAGGTAGACGAGTTGCCCGGCGCCGGAGCGGGTGAGCGGTCCGGTCTCGTCCCGGAAGGCGTCGCGGACGGTGAGGCCCCGGGCGTGGATCAGGGCCCGGCCGAGGTAGAGGAAGTTCAGGAAGGACTGCTGGGTCCGGTCCGGGATCGAGCCGAACTGCGAGAAGTCGCCGAGGGAGCGGGCGACGTTCGGGATGTCCCCGGTCGCCATGCCGATCCACGGCGTGGCGCAGAGCATCGAGTTGGACTCGCGGGCGTACTGCTTGAGTTTGCGGGAGTCGATCTCGGTGGGGGAGCCGAGCAGGCCGTGACCGTACAGGGCCGGTCGAGCCGGGGTGGCGGCGCTCGCCGAGCGGGGGATGTTGCAGTAGAACTTCGCCGAGATGGCCAGGTCGCGTCGTTCGGGCAGCCCGTCCGGGCCGTAGTTCAGCCGGGAACCGGGTAGGCCGAGCGTGGTGTCGAGGTAGTTCGGCACCCGTACGGTCGCCTCGACCTGCCGGCGGACGTCCGGGTCCTGTTCGGCGGTGTAGTCGGTGACCCGGTCGACGGTGACCGTCGGGGCGAGCGTGCCGAGCTGGCCGAACGCGTCGTCCCGCATGTGCCGGATCCGTTCGGTCAGGCTGCGCCCGCTGGCCACCGTGAAGTCCCACGCGAGATACAGGCTGGCCCGGTCGACACCGGCGGTGTCCAGCGCGCCGATCGCGCGCTGCGCGTACTCCCAGCGGCGGTGCAGTGCCGGGTCGGCCGGTGCGGTGGGCGCCCGCAGCGTGGCGAACAGGTCCGACGCCGGGATCGACGTGCCGGCGGAGTCGCGCAGGTGCCGCAGGCCCACCGCGTACCGGGTGTTCTCGTCGAGGTTGCGGGCCGGTCGGATGACCAGCACCTGGCGGTCCGGGTTGTCGGCGGCGTTCGCGTCGAGTTCGGCCCAGTAGGGGTGCCGCTCCCCGGTGCGGGTGTTGACCAGCACGATCGGGGCGTCCGGCGCGAGGGAGCGGCCGATGTCGGTGGCCGGGGCGATTCCGGAGACCGTCGGGTCCAATCCCGGTATCCGGGTGAGCAACATCGATCCGGGGGAGAATCCGTCGTTGCGGTTCCAGTCCGTCGGGTCGATGTTGGTGCCGAAGATGTTCTCCGGCATCGTGGAGCGCTGGAGGTCGACCCGGATTCCGGTGTCGGTGGCCGGGTCGGCCACGGTGTGGAGATCGCTGGGGAACGGCAGCAGGCAGGCGGTCGGGTCGACCGGGTCACAGCCGTCGGCGAGACTCACGGCGGCCGTGTCGGTGGGGGCCGCCAGGGGTGTGGCGAGCGCCGGTGCGGGGACGGCGGCGGTCGGTCCGGCGAGTAGCAGGGCCAGGACGGCGGCGCGGAGCGCGGTACGCGTACGTCGGGGACGCATGGGACCCTCCGGGAGCGGGTGGCCGGCAGGTTACGCCCATCACACCCCGTATAGCGATTAACGTCAATACGTAACGCCGGGTCGATCGCGGCTCGCTGGTGAACGTTCGGGCGGGTCGGCTCGTGGTATGACGAATCCGGAATAGTCGCCATCCATTGTTAATCATCGATGAAAAGCCGTAGGCTTCGGCCATCGTGACTCCGGCACGCCAGCGGCGTGCCACCCCCAGGTCCGGGAGGCTCCCATGGCACGTTGGCGCAGATTCCTCCACCGCACAGCGGTCGTACTGGCGGCGGTGACCGTCGGCTCGTTCGTCGTGACGGCTCCGGCCGCCGCCCAGCCCGAGGGCGACATCGCGCCGCAGGTCGTCGGCGGCACCCCGGCCGCCCAGGGCGAGTTCCCGTGGATGGTCCGGCTCTCGATGGGCTGTGGTGGCTCGCTCTACAGCCGGAACCTGGTGCTGACCGCGGCGCACTGCGTCGGCGGGACCGGCGCGAACACCAGCATCACCGCCACCCTCGGGGTCGTCGACCTCCAGTCGGCCAGCCGGATCACGGTCCGCTCGAACTACGTCTACCGGGCGCCCGGCTACAACGGCTCCGGCAAGGACTGGGCGCTGATCCGACTCGCCACCCCGGTCACCACGCTGCCGACCCTGAAGATCGCGAACACCACCGCGTACGACAGCGGGACGTTCACGGTGGCCGGCTGGGGCGCCAACCGTGAGGGCGGGGCGCAGCAGCGCTACCTGCTCAAGGCGAACGTGCCGTTCGTCAGCGACGCCACCTGCCAGTCCAACTACGGCGGCGACATCATCCCGGCCGAGGAGATCTGCGCCGGCTACGCCAGCGGTGGGGTGGACACCTGTCAGGGTGACTCCGGTGGCCCGATGTTCCGCCGGGACGCCAGCAACGCCTGGATCCAGATCGGCATCGTGAGCTGGGGCTACGGCTGTGCCCGCGCGGGCTACCCCGGCGTCTACACGCAGGTGAGCTACTTCTCTTCGGCGATCGCTTCGGCGGCGGCCGGCCTCGGTGGCTGACCGCCGGTGACCGGCGCGTCCGGCCGGTCGGGCAGGTCGGGCTGATTCGTACGGTGGCCCGGTCGACGGAACTCCCGTCGACCGGGCTGCCGGTGTGTCCAGAGGGTGATCCGGGCGTCCCTGTGCGAGGGAGTTCCGTCCCAAAAGTCCCGTCACTGAAAGTTACATATTCCCATACTTCAATGACTCATCTAATGTCCCTGCCCAGCGGGGAGTGATATCGATCACCCGCGATCGATGTCGGTGTCCGGGCCGGCCCGGACACGGGACGTTGGAGGGCGGCATGAGACCCGGTGACACCGGCTCCGCGATACCGGTCCACGCCGCCGACGGCCTCACCTACCGGTACGCCGTGGCCCGCCCGGTGGCCCGTGCTTCCGCCGACCGTGCCCCCACCGACCACGCCCCCGCCGACCACGCCCCCGCCGGTCGGGTCGCCGACGCGTTGTTGGCCCTCGACCACGCTGCCGTCGACCACGCTGCCGACCACGCCGCCCTCGACCACGCGACCGACCACGCGACCGATCCCGCGACCGATCCCGCGACCGATCCCGCGACCGATCCCGTGACCGATCACGCCGCCCTCGACCACGCGGCCGATCACGCCGCCGTCGCGCTGCTGGCCGCCGTCGAACTGGTCGACCGGCTCGGCCGGGAACTGCCCGTCCGGGTGCTGACCGGCGCGGAGACCCTGGACCTATGCGAGTGGCCGGCAGACCTGTGCCGGCTCCCCGGCGGACCGGCCCGGGCCGCGGTCCGGTCGCTGGCCGCCCGTACGGCGTCGCGCGACGATCCCCGGCCCGCCCCGGGGCCATCCGTCGAGGGCGACCGCCCCGGCCCGCTGGTCGTGCTCCTCGACGGTGACGCCCGCACCGACCTGGCCGCCGTACCGGTGCTGGTCGGCGCGACGGTGACCGCCGACGGGGTCACCGTCGTGGTCCGCTGCGCCCCCGCCGACCCGTGGTCGGTGAGCGTCCCGGCGGTGGCCGAGATCTTCGCCGAGGTGTTCGCCGCGCTGTTGGCTGACCCCGGGCTGCCGTCCGGCCGGGCCCCGGCGGTCGGCCCGGCGACCCGGACGCTGGCGCTCGGCCGGCTGGCCGGGCGACCCGTCGACGACGCACCCTTCCGGGCGATTCCCGCCATGATCGAGGAGCGGGTGGACCGGCACCCGGACCGGCCCGCCGTCTCCTTCCGGGGCCGGCGGCTCAGCTACCGCCAGCTCGACGAGCTGGCCAACGGCTTCGCCGCCGCGCTCGCCGCCCGGGGCGTGGCCCGTGGTGACGTGGTGCCCGTCCTGCTCGCCGACGGGCTGGAACTGCCGGTGGCGTACCTGGCGCTGATGAAGCTCGGGGCGGCGTTCGTCCCCTTCGACCCGGGCTGGCCCGCCGACCGGCTGCGGGCCGCGCTGGCAGTGGTCCAGCCCCGGCTGGTGGTCACCGGCCCCAGCCGATCCGGCCCGCCGCCCGCACCGGACGGCCTGTCGCTCGCCCAGGCCGACCCGTCGCCCGACCCCGCCGGCCTGTCGCTCGCCCAGGCCCGCGCGTCGTCCGCCCAGGCCGGCCCGTCGCCCGACCCGGACGCCCTGGTGTCCGCCCTGGCCGGAGCCGTCGCCGACCCGGTGGCCGGCGGCGTTGCGGGTGGCGTGCCGACGGTGCCGGTACGGCTGGACGCGATCACGCCCACCGTCGTCCGCCCCGGTGTGCCGGTCGGGCCCGACGACCTGATCTACGGGATCTTCACCTCCGGCACTACCGGCACTCCGAAGTGCGCGATGAACCGGCACGCCGGACTCGCCAACCGGTTCCGCTTCATGACCCGCTGGTTCCGGGCCACCGGGGACGAGGTGGTGCTCCAGAACAGCCGGCACACCTTCGACTCCTCGGTGTGGCAGTTGTTCTGGCCGCTCACCATCGGTGGCCGGGTGGTCGTGCCGGTGCAGGGCGGTTTCCTTGACGTGGCGGCCACCGTCCGCACCATCGCCGACGAGCGGGTCACGGTGACCGACTTCGTACCGAGCATCCTCGGTCTGCTGGTGGCCATGGTGGACCGGGATCCCGACGTCCGCCGGGCGATCGGCACCCTCCGTCACCTGATCGTGGGCGGGGAGGAGATCGATCCGTCCACCGTGCACCGACTCGGCGAGCTGCTGCCGGCCATCGCGGTCACCAACGGGTACGGCCCGACCGAGGCGTCCATCGGCATGGTCTTCCATCCGGTGACCACCGCCGACGGCGACGCCATCCCGATCGGCCGCCCGATCGACAACTGCTACGCGGCGGTGGTCGACGCCGAGCTGCGTCCGCTGCCGCCCGGCGCGGTCGGCGAGATCGTCATCGGTGGGGTCTGCCTCGGCGCGGGCTACCTCGGCGCGCCGGCGCGCACCGCCGAGGTGTTCGTGTCCAACCCGCTGCCGGAGATTCCCGGTTGGCGGCTGTACCGCACCGGCGACCTGGGTCGCCTCGACGCGGACGGGCGGCTGCACTTCGCCGGCCGCCGGGACTTCCAGCTCAAGGTCAACGGCGTCCGGATCGAGGCCGGTGAGATCGAGACCGCGGCGACCCGGTTCCCCGGGATCCACCAGGCCAAGGTCATCGTGGCCTGGGACGGCGGCACCCGGTCCCTGGCCCTCTTCGTCGCCGCCGACCGCGAGGTGCCCGGGCCGGCGCTGCGCGAACACCTGCGCCGGCTGCTGCCCCGGACCAGCGTGCCCCGGCACCTGGTGGTCCTCGACACCCTCCCGCTGACCCGTAACGGCAAGGTGGACCGGCGGGCGTTGCAGGCCCGCCTCGCCGAGATGCTCCAGGAACAGGCCACCCGGCTCGCCGGCGGTGACGGTGGCGGCTCGCTGCCGGACGCGGTGCTGGCGGTGTTTCGGGCCGTCCTCGGCCAGCCCGACCTCGATCCCGACACCGACTTCATCGACGCCGGGGGCGACTCGCTCCAGGCCCTCGCGGTCACCACCGCGCTCGCCGGGGAACACGGTGTCCCGATCGGCGTCCAGGATCTCTTCGACCACCCCACCCCCAGCCGGTTGGCCGGCCTGCTCGCCCGGCGTCGGCGCGTCCCGGTCGAGCCGGAGGCGGACCTCGTCGCGCGGGACGCCCGTCTCCCCGTCGACCTGTTGGTCCGCGCTGCCGACCCGCGCCGCGAGATCCGCAGTGTGCTGGTCACCGGGGCCACCGGCTTCGTCGGCAGCCGCCTGGTGCACGAACTGCTCACCACCACCGACGTACGGGTGCACTGCCTGACCCGCGCCACGGACGACGCCGACGCCACCGCCCGGGTGGTGCGCACTCTGGTCGACCGGGGTCTGTGGGCGCCGCACCTGGCCGACCGGCTCGCCGGCTACGCGGCCGACCTGGCCCGGCCCGCCGTCGGACTCGACGAGCGGACCTGGGCGTACCTGACCGGTGACTGTGACCTGGTGCTGCACGTGGGCGCGCTGGTCAACTTCCTCTTCGACTACCGGGCCCACCGGCTGGCCAACGTACGCGGCACCGCAGAACTGCTCCGGCTGGCCATGCAGGACCGGCCGAAGCCGCTGCACCACGTCTCCACCCTCGGCGTCCTCGACACCGAGGCTGCCCGGCACCGGATGCCGCTGGCCGAGACCTTCGACCCGGCCGCCGCCACCGCGCCGACCAGCGGCTACAGCCGCTCCAAGTGGGTGGCCGAGCGCTACCTGACCGCCGCCCGCCGCCGGGGCGCGGTGGTCACCCTGCTGCGCCTCGGTGAGGTCATGCCGGCGGGCGACAACGGGACGCCGAACCGGCGGGCTCTCACCCACCTGCTCCTCGCCGCCTGCCACCGGCTCGGCATGTGGCCCGACGCGCCGGTCCGCTCCGACTGGACCCCGGTCGACTACGCGGCCCGCCGAATCGTCGCCAGCGTCGCCGACCGGAGCACCTGGGGACGGGCGCTGCACGTGCTGCACCCGCGCAGCGTCGACTTCACCGGGCCGCCGCCCGGTGCCGCCGTACCCCGGGTGAGCTGCGCCCAGTTCGTCGCCGCGCTGCGCGACGCGGTGACCGACGGCGACCGGGACGCGGCGGCGCTGCTGGCGCTCTTCCCGACCCGGCTCGGCGCGGACGAGGAACAGCTCCGGGCGGTCTTCGCCGCGCTGCTCACCGACAACCCCCGACTGTTCCGTCGGGACGAGTGTGCACGGCTGGAACGCCGGCACGGCCTCACCGACGGGGACCTCGGCCCGTCGGTCGACGCGTACCGGAGATGGCTGACCGGGCAGGACCGGACCGGCGGGGAACTGACCCCGTTGCCAGCAGCGTGACGAAAGGGACATGCGCATGCGCTATCGCAGGTTGGGTCGCCTCGGCTGGGAGGTCAGCGAGGTCGGGTACGGGATGTGGGGCATCGGCGGCGGTCCCGGCGGCTTCACCGGCTGGGACTACGACGTTGCCCCCCGGTGCCTGGACGAGGCGGTGGAGCAGGGCTGCAACTTCTTCGACACCGCCTGGGTGTACGGCCGGGGCGTCAGCGAACGTCTCCTCGGCGACCTGCTGCGCCGCCACCCCGACCGGCGGCTCCACGTGGCCACCAAGATCCCGCCGAAGAACCGGGAGTGGCCGCCCGGCCCACAGGACACCCTGGACGACGTCTTCCCGGCCGACCACATCCGCGAGTACGCCCGGCACAGCCTGGACAACCTGGGCGTGGAGCGGATCGACCTGCTGCAGTTCCACGTCTGGGAGGACCGCTGGGCCGCCGACGGACGCTGGCAGGAGACGATCGCCGACCTCAAGCGGGAGGGACTGGTCGACGGGGTGGGCATCAGCGTCAATCGCTGGGAGCCGACCAACTGCCTGGCCGCCCTGGACACCGGCCTGATCGACGTCGTCCAGGTCATCTACAACATCTTCGACCAGGCCCCCGAGGACGAGCTGTTCCACCGGGCGCGGCGCGACGACATCGGCATCATCGCCCGGGTCCCGTTCGACGAGGGCACCCTCACCGGCACCCTCACCGCCGAAACCACCTGGCCGCCGGAGGACTGGCGCAACACCTACTTCGGACCGGAGAACCTGCTGCCCAGCGTGGCCCGCGCGGAGAAGCTCGCCGCCGACGTGCCGCCCGGGACGACCATGCCGGAGCTGGCGCTCCGCTTCATCCTGCACCACCCGGCGGTGAGCACGGTGATCCCCGGCATGCGCCGGCCGGAGCACGTCCGGGCCAACCTGGCGGTCAGCGACGGCCAGCCGCTCGATGCGGACCTGCTGGCCCGGCTCCGCGCCCACCGCTGGGACCGCCAACCGACGTGGTGGTCGCAGTGAGCCCGGCGACCCCGGGGCGGCCGGGAGGCTGCGCGCCGCCGCCCGGTGTGCCCGTCCGGACCGGCCCGCGCCGCCCGGCCGCGCCCACTCCACCCACCCGCCCCGCCCGACGGCTCGCGCCGGTGGGGGCGGTATGGCGCTGATCGCCATGTGGGCGCATCCCCGGGCGGTCTCCACCGCCTTCCTGCGGATGATGATCGCCCGGGGCGACGTCACGGTGGTGCACGAACCCCTGGTGACCCTGGTGGACACCGGCCGGGTCGAGTTGCCCGCCGCTGACGGGGGCACGGTGACGGTCACCAGCCCCGACGAGGTCACCGCACACCTGCTCGAGCTGGGCCGGGACCGCCCGGTCTTCGTCAAGGACACCCTCGAGTACCGGTACGCGCACCTCTTCGACGCCCCGGAGCGGATCGCCGACGTCACGCACACCTTCCTGGTGCGTCACCCGGCCCGGACGATCAGCTCGCACTACGCGATCAAACCCACGGTGGCCTGCCACGAGATCGGCTACGAGCACCAGTGGGAGCTGTTCGAGCTGGTCCGGGCGACCGCGCACCGGCCGCCGGTGGTGCTCTCGGCCGAGGCGCTGCTGGGCGACCCGTCCCGGGCGGTGGCGGCCTGGTGCGCGGCGGTCGACCTGCCGTACCGGCCGGAGGCGTTGACCTGGGCCCCCGGGGACCGTACGGAGTGGGCCCGTACCCGCGTCTGGCACCTGGACGTCGAACGCACCTCCGGCTTCCAGCCGGTGGCGAAGGACTTCCCGACGACGGTGGCGAACAACGCCACCCTGCGCGCGTACTACGACCACCACCACCCCTTCTACCAGCGCCTCATCCAGCACGCCATCCCGGTCGAGGAGCCGTCATGACCAGTGTCAGCGCGTCGCCCGTCACCCGATCGCCCGGCGAGGAGTTCGCGGCGGCTTACGCCGCTGACCCGGCCGGTGCCGTGGTCCGCTTCGACTTCACCATCACCGACGCCTTCCAGCCCACCAAGGAACGACCCCGGGTCACCGTCCGCAACCTGTTCCGGAAGCGGTCGGTCGGGACGGAGCCGGTCCGGTTCTGGTGCGAGGGCCGGCCGGACGCCAGCGAGGCGGCGACGGTGCACGAGTCGGACCTGCGTCGGGAGGCCGCCTTCCGGTTCGGCATGGCCGAGGCCGGCGTGCACCCGATCCGGGCCTGGGTGCAGATCCCCGAGGAACTGGCGAAGGACCCGGAGGGGCTGGCGGTCTTCGTCGACTACCGGCTGCTGGTCCGGCTCGCCACCGCCGAGAACCAGGCGCTCACCATCGGCGAGCACGGGCTGCTCCGGCACCCGGAGATCGCGAAGTTGCCGTACCGGCACGACTACCTCACCGGACTGCTGGCCGCCTGCGACGAGATCGAGCAGACCGGGGCCACCCCGCACGCGATGATCGTCAATCCCCGGGACTACTACACCCACCTACTCGGCCGGGGCGGCCTGCTCGACGACCTGGCCCGCAACGGCGTCCAGATCTCCCGTACCCGGATGGTGGCGCCGGGGGAGGCGGTGGTGGGGGACTTCGCGATGGCCGCCCGGCTGCTCGACGCGGGGCGCTCGGCGATCCGGATCGCCATACCGCCGCCCGGCACCTTCGCCACCGACGGCCCGGCGGTCTGCGCGGAGATCCACGAAGGACTCGCCATCCACCTGCCGACCCACTTCTTCCACGTCGTCCCCGCCTAGGAGAGGCCCGCCCGATGACCGCGACCGCGCCCGGCGGCACCCTGACCTTCTACCGCCCCTACCTGCCGCTCTTCGGGGCGATCTTCTGCTGCCTGCTCGGGGTGGGCGCGTCCCTGGCGGTGCTGCCCTTCCTCGTCCTCGACGAACTGGGCGGCACCCGGTTCGAGGTGGGCGTGGTGGTCGCGGCCATCGCGGTCGCCGCGGTGATCGCCCGGCCGATCGCCGGCCGCCTCGGCGACCGGCACGGCTACCGGACGGTGATGCTCGCCGGGGCGGCCTTCTGCGGCCTCGCCGGACTCGGCTACCTGGTCGCCGGGAACGTGCCGGGGCTGATCGCGGTCCGGATCGTGCACGGTGTCGGGGAGGGCGCGGTCTACACCGCCGGGGCGGCCTGGCTGGTGGCGCTCGCGCCGGCCGAGCGGCGCGGCCGGATCGTCGGGCTCTACGGCATCCACATGTGGGCCGGGATCACCCTCGGCGCGCTGCTCGGCACGGTCCTGCTCCGCGCCGCCGGCGGGTACCCGGCGGTGTGGGTCTTCGCGGTGCTGACCGCGGCGGCCGGGCTGGCGCTGGTCGCCGGTCGGCCCCGACCGGACCAGGCCCCGGCTGTCGGTCGGGCCGGGTTCCTGCCGCGCAGCGCGATCGCGCCGGGCGTCGCGCTCTCGCTCGCCGGTCTCGGGTACGCCGGCCTCGCCGCCTTCGCCGCGCTGCACCTGGCGGACCGGGGCGTGGAGAACGGCATCGCCGCGTTCAACGCCTTCGGCGTCACCTACGTCGGCGTACGGCTGTTCGCCGGTGGCCTGCCGGACCGGCTCGGTGCCGGCCGGGTGGCGCTCTGGTCCGCGCTGGTGGAGGCGGTCGGGCTGCTGCTGGTGGCGGTGGCGGAGAACCTGTGGGTGGCGATCGTCGGCGGGCTGGTCATCGGGGCCGGGCTCTCGCTGCTCTTCCCGGCACTGGCCCTGCTGGTGATCAACCGGACGGACCCGGCGCACCAGGGCGCGGCGCTCGGGGCGTTCACCTCGTTCTGGGACATCGGCCTGGTGGCCGGCGGGCCGCTCGCCGGTCTGGTCGCCAGCGCCGCCGGCTACCCCGCGGTCTTCTGGGCCACCCTGGCGGCGGCCCTCCTCTCCGCCCTTCTCTCCGCCTCCCCCCTCTCCCGCATCCCGCCGCCTGCTGCGTCGCGTTGACCGGGGGGTTTGCGGCACCGTCCGGGCCGGACGGTGCCGCGAACCCCTTGATCAGCCGCCGGTCAGGCGGGCGGGGGAGTGGGGGGTGGGGTCCACGGGTGGGGGTTGGGCGGTGGCGAGGGCGGCCAGGAGGGCGCCGGCGGCGGGGGCGGTCTGCACGCCGTAACCGCTGAGCCCGGCGAGCCAGAGGAAGCCGGGCGCGTCCGGGTCCGGCCCGATCACCGGTACGTCGTCCGGGGCGGCGGTGCGCAGCCCGGCCCAGGCGTGCCGGATCCGCCGGATGGCCAGTGTCGTCGCCTCCTCCACCCGAGCCGCGCCGAGCGCCACGTCCAGGTCGTCCGGTCGGGCGTCGCCCGGCGGGCAAGGGGCGGCGTCGACCGGGGACACCAGCAGGTGGCCGGACTCCGGTTTCAGGTAGAAGGTCCCGCCCACGTCGGCGACCATCGGCCAGCCGGTGACGTCCAGGCCGGGCGGCGCGTCCACCAGGAAGGCGGTACGCCGCAGCGGCGTCAGACCCACCGGCCGTACGCTGGCGGCCTCGGCGATCTCGTCGGCCCAGGCACCGGCGGCGTTGACGACGGTACGGGCGGTCACCTCCCCGCCGTCGGTGTCGACCCGCCAGCGGTCCCGTTCCCGGCGCAGGGACCGGACCCGGGTCAGCCGGGCGATGGTGCCGCCGGCCGCCCGGATGCCCCGCAGATAGCCCTGGTGCAGCGCGTCCACGTCGACGTCCCGGGTGGCGGGCTTGAGCATCGCCCGCCGGAACCGGTCGACCCGCACGATCGGGCAGATGCCGGGGACCTCGGCGAGGTCGATCTCCCGGGCCGGCGGGTCGACCTCGGCCCCGTCGCGCAGGTACGCGTCGAACAGG
Organism: Micromonospora pallida; assembly: GCF_900090325.1. NCBI lineage: Bacteria > Bacillati > Actinomycetota > Actinomycetes > Micromonosporales > Micromonosporaceae > Micromonospora > Micromonospora pallida. Next base: position 7,408,271 of record NZ_FMHW01000002.1, read on the forward strand.
TCCTCGTCGCCGGGTGGGCAGAGACTCAGCGTGCCACGCGGGGTGAGCAGCGGGTGCGCGGCGAAACCGGCGGGCGGGTCGGCCAGGAAGTCCCGGCTGGCCCGGGTCAGCGCGCGGACCGCCGGGCCGCCGTAGTACTCGGAGAACAGGGCGGCGGAGCGGCCGGTCGAGTGGTGACCCGGTACCTGCTCCATCTCGACCAGCAGCACGCGACCGTACCGGGCGAGGTGGTAGCCGGCGGTGGCGCCCGCGATGCCACCACCGATGACCATATAGTCAATCGTCACTGTATTGGACAGTAGTCGGGCTGATGGCCGGCGGCAATGCCCGGCGGGGACGGGCCGCGCCGCCGGCCACCGGACGGGTTCCCGGGGCCGTGGTACGGCCGGATCAGGGGCCGCAGTAGAGCAGCCGGTTCGGGGTGCCCGAGGGCACGCCGGTGACGACGTTCGCCGTCGCCCGGCTGGTCAGGTAGCTGGCCACCTGCGCCGGGGACCAGGTCGGGTTGGCCGACAGGGCGAGCGCGGCGCAACCGGCGACATGCGCGGAGGCCGTCGAGCCGCCGCTGATCGTGGCGACGGCGGTGTCGCTGGTGTGCCAGGTGGACGTGATGTTCACGCCCGGGGCGAACAGGTCGATGCAGCTACCGTAGTTGCCGCTGGACAGCCGGGCGTCGGTCGCCGAGGCGCCGACCACGGTGAGCGCGCCCGGCACCCGGCCGGGCGAGTAGTTGCAGGCGTTCCCGTTCGAGCTGCCACCGGTCGTGACGTAGGTGATGCCGTGGTTGATCGAGTTGGTCACCGCCGCGTCCAGGGTGGCGTTGGCGCCCCCGCCGATGGCCAGTTCCGCGACCGCCGGCCGGAGGGCGTTCGCGGTGATCCAGTCGATCCCGGCGATCACCGTGGCGAAGGTGCCGCTGCCCTGGCAGTTCAGCACCCGTACCGGATGGATCATGACTTCCTTGGCGACGCCGTGGCTGGTGCCGCCGATGGTGCCGGCCAGGTGCGTGCCGTGGCCGTTGCAGTCGTCCGCCGGCAGCGCGCCGTCGACCAGGTCGATGCCACCGGTGACCCGGGGGCCGAAGTCCAGGTGGGTGGCCCGGACGCCGGTGTCGACGACGTACGCGTGCACGTTGTGCGCGGTGTTCGGGTACGAGTACCGGTTGTCGAGCGGCAGGGCGCGCTGGTCGATCCGGTCCAGGCCCCAGGACGGCGGGCCGAACTGCGTACCGGGGCCGATCAGCGGAGTCACCCGGTTCTGCTCCACGTACGCGACCGCCGGATCAGCGGCGAGGCGACGGGCGGCCCGCTCCGACAGGCGTACCTCGAAACCGGTCAGGGCGCTGCGGTAGACGTGGCCGACGGTTCCGCCGTAACGGGCCCGGAGTCGCTCCGCGACCCGGGTGACCTCGCTGCCCGCCGGACGCGTCGCGTCCTCGCGGAGCACCACGATGTAGCTGTCCCGTACGGCGTCGGCGGCGCCGGCGTGGCGGATCGTGCCCTCGGCGGCCGGGGCGGCCGAGGCGCTGCCGACCGGAGCGAGGACGGCGGTCAGGGCGGACGCCAGGGCGAGGGCGAGCAGTCGACCCCGCAGGCGTGATCTGATCATGATCTCTCCTCCAAGAGGGTCCGGCCCCGGGGCGAGAGTCGCCCCGGGGCCGGTGGAGTGGCGGTGGGTCAGGAGGTGGGGGCCGCGTAGAGCAGCCGGTTCGGGCTACCGGTGCCCGCGTTGCTGATCACGTTCGGCGTGGCCTGGGTGACGATGTACGAGTGCACCTGGGCCGGGGTCCAGGACGGGTTCAGCTGGAGCACCCGGGCGGCCGCACCCGCGACGTGCGGGGAGGCCATCGAGGTGCCGCTGATGGTGTTGGTGGCGGTGTCGCTGGTGGACCAGGCCGACAGGACGCTCACGCCCGGGGCGAAGAGGTCGGTGCAGGTGCCGATGTTGGAGAAGGTGGCCCGCGCGTCGTTGCTGTCCGACGCGTTGACGGTCAGCGCGGTCGACACCGAGGCCGGCGAGTAGTTGCAGGCGTTGGCGCCGTACGAGTTGCCGGAGGCCACCGCGTAGGTGACGCCGTCGGCGATCGAGTTGGCCACGGCGGTGTTCAGGGCGGCGGTGAGACCGCCACCGAGGCTCATGTTCGCCACCGCCGGCTGGCCCGGCAGGTGGTTGCCGGTCACCCAGTTGACGCCGGCGATGACCTGGTCCCAGGTGCCGCTGCCCGCGCAGTTCAGCACCCGGACGGCGACCAGCCGGACGTCCTTGGCGACACCGTAGGCGTTGCCGCCGACGGTGCCGGCGACGTGGGTGCCGTGACCGTTGCAGTCGTCGGCCGGGAGCGCGCCGTCGATCGTGTCGATGCCGTCGACGGCCGCGCCGGCGAAGTCGACGTGGCTCTTCCGGATGCCGGTGTCGATGATGTACGCGGTGACGCCCGCGCCGGTACTGGTGTAGGTGTACGAGGCGCTCAGCGGCCGGTTCCGCTGGTCGATGCGGTCCAGGCCCCACGGCGGGTTGAACTGGGTGGCCTGCGTCGTCACCGTGTGGTTCTGCTCGACGTAGTCGACCGACGGGTGCGCGGCGAGGCGCTTGGCGGCCTGCTCCGAGAGCTTCACCGAGAAGCCGTTGAGGGCGTCACCGTAGACGTTCCCGACGGTACCGCCGAAGCGGTCGGCCAGGGACTTGGCGGTGCTCTTCACCGCGCCCTGCCGGGTGCCGGCGCGGCCGCCGACAGCGCTGTCCTTGAGTACCACGATGTAGCTGTCGGCCACGGCCGTCGCGCCACCGGCGCTCCGGATCTCGCCGACGGACGGGGCTGCCGTTGCGGGAACGCCGACCATGGCGGTGACCATGGCGGCGCCGGCAAGCGCGCCGACCGCGGCGAAGGTACGCCGGTGAGTGCGGGGGAGTGTCATCTCCCGGTCCTCCTACTGTGGTGGCCTCTCGTGGGACTCGGGGCCCATCAGAGGCGCTGGACGATGGGAGAATCCTAGCGTCGATATTTACGAACCTGGATTTCTTCGATGTTCGCGATATGAGGATGATATTGACAAGCTTCTAAGCGTTAGGTATTGCCTCAGGTGTCACGGACGCGTTACACACGATGGTTGGGCCAGTTGTCGGGCAGGACGTCGCCATGCCCGGCGCCGTGGGCTGGCCCTGCGGTTGTCACCCCGCGTCCGCCGGCCGGTGCGTAGGAACAGCGTCGCCCCAGGCGGGCTGGGCCGCCTGGGGCGAGGGTGGGGAGAGGGAGGGCGCCGTCAGAAGTTGACGTCGACTCCAGCCGCCTTGCAGGCGGCGGTGAGGTCCGTGCCGACCTTCTCGAAGGTGGGGTTGTCGGCGGCGGCCACCGGGTCCGCGGCCTTGGCCGCCTTGGCGGACTCCGCCGCGAACTGCTTCAGACCGGCGGTCACCGCGCCGTCACCCCCGGACGCGGCCAGGGCGGTCATCTTCTGGTCCAAGTCGGTCAGGATCTTGCCGAACGCGGCCGGCGCCGCTGCCGCGTCGCCCTGGAAGACCTTGACGACGGATGCCTTCATCTCCTCCCCGATCTGCTTCGTGGCTTCGCAGAGTTCCTTGTCGCTCTTGGTGACCGCTGCCGCCGACGGGGAGGGCGGCTCGGCGGCGGAGGTGGTCGGCGACGCGGGAGCCGACGCGGCGGGGGGCGCGGACTCCGTCGTGGTGTCCTCCCCGCCGCAGGCGGCGAGAGTCGTCAGAGAGGCGCAGAGGAGCACAGTGGAGAGGAGGCGAGATGGCTTCACGGACGCGGACGGTAGCCGACATCACCCTGTTGGCCCACTTCAGGGTCGGTGGTCCGCGGCCGCCGCTGGCCCTTCCCTTCCGGGTGCCGTCAGCCCGTCCCCTGGCATCGTTCGGTTGGTCCCGTTATCGGGCGGGCTTCCCGGTATCTCATAGCTTCCCCCGATGGCCGGTCAACCGACGGTTGGCAGGGTTGCGCGCATCGATGAACGACATTGCTGTGTGGTAAGGTGGTCAAATTTCGAGCGCCGGCGACGGCGGCGACGCCACATAACACCATACCGGCACCCGTTTTCAGGAGCGTGAACATAATCTCGAGGGGGGATTATGGCGACGAGACCGATGCTAGGGAATCAGAAGCCAGTGGGCACACCGGCCGCTGCGGGAGTCACCGAGGAACTGGAACCGGGTCCGCTGGATGGGGATGGCACCGAGCAGGCCCTGCGTAACCTCCTCGGGGCTGAGGTGGACCAGAAGCTGGTTGATTTCGCGGCCGGGGCCGGCGGGAATCCGCGCCTGCTGGCCGAACTCGCGCTCGGTCTCGTGGCGGAGGGGCTGGTAAGGGAAAACGGTGGCGTGGTCCAATTGGTCGAACCCCGCGTTCCGCGTCGCCTCCTCGAATTCGTGGTGAGCCGGTTGGGTGAGCTGAGCGCGAACTGTCAGCAGTTCCTCAAGGTCGCGGCGGCACTGGGCAGATCGTTCATGCTGGCGGACGTGTCCAGTCTGCTGGGCCGATCCTCGGCTACCCTGCTCACCGTACTGGACGAGGCGATGGCGGCGGGGTTCGTCGTCGCGGTCGAGCGGCAACTCGCGTTCCAGAGCGAGTTCGTCCTGCTGGGGATCATCGAGTCGATCCCGGTTCCCGCGCGCGACGCCCTGCGGAGTGAGGCGATGACTCTCTCCGGGAGAGGCGCCCAGTCGTACGAGAGCCTGTGGATGACCGAGCGTCCGACCGACGGTGTGGACAGGGAGGGCGTGGGCGGAGCGTGCTCGAGGGCGCACCGGCTGATAATGAACGGAGACGCGGCAGCCGGGGTACGTGTCGCGGAGCGCATGCTCGCCACCCCGGGCATGTCGCCTGCCGACCGGCTCGACGCGGAGGCATCGGTAATTCTGGGTTACTTCCTGCTCGGCAGGAAGGAAGCGGAGAAGGTCGCCCAGAAGGTTCTGTGGGAACGAGGGGCCGCGCCGGGGGACGTCGCCGCACTGATGGCGTTGGCGGTGCGTTCCAATCTGCTCTGGCGGGCGGGAAAGCTGGCGGAGAGCCTGAGCCTGGGGCGTGCCGCGGTGCACAACAGCGAAAATGTCGATCCGGTCTGGCGTTTCCACTTCCAGCTCGCGCTGGCCGGAAAACTCGCGAACCTCCGTGACTTCGACAAGGCCGAGTCGCTGATCGCCGATGCGGAGGCCGGCCTGCGCGGACTGCCCACGCCGGTCTGGACGGCGGCGCCGGCGGTGATGCGGTCCCGGTTGTCCCTCCAGGCCGGGCGAATAGGAGAGGCGCGCCGGGAGGCCGAGCTGGCGACGTCCGCGGCGGGGCAGGACGCCGTTCCCATGCTTCGACCTCTCGCCTATTCCGTGCTCAGCACCGCCTCGTTCTATCTGGGAGATCTCCCCGCCGCCGTCGACTACCTGAGGCGGGCGCACAGTGCCGTGGCGAGCCAGGTGGTGCTGGACTCCGTGCAGTACGCCTGGGCGGACATGCTCATCACCGTCAAACGGGAAGGGCCCCGGGCGGCTGCCCAACTGTTGTCCGGCAGGTACGGCCATCTGCCGACGCAGCGGAGCCTGTACATCGAGGATCCGAGTGCCGCCGCGTTCCTGGTCCGGCTCGCCCGCGACGTGGGCGACAGCGACCTCGAGCGGAGCGTGCTCGAGACGGTGGACGGCCTCGCCGGTGACAACCCCGGAATCTCGGTCATCGGTCTTACCGCCATGCACGCGAAAGCGTTGGCGAACAGCGCCTCGGCTGCCCTGGCGCTCATCATCGTGCAGTCGCCGGATCCGATCTCGGTGGCCCTGGCGACCGAGGAACTCGCCAAGCTCTATGCCGCCAGAACTCCGCTGGCCGCACGGCGTACCGATCCGGCCTACTCGGAAGAGGTCGGTCCGGACACCGCCGCCTGCTGGTCCGTTCTCTCGGACATGGAGCGACGTATCGCCTACCTGGTGAGCGTGGGCCTGACGAACCGACAGATAGCCAAGCAGGTGCATCTGTCGGCGCACACCGTGAACTACCACCTCCGGAAGATCTACCGGAAGTTGGGCATCAACACCCGGGTCGAACTGGCGCACGGAGCGGCGAGCTACTCGAGCAAGGTCGCGATCTACTCGATGGGCGACGACGAGAACTCCGGCCACATCGCTGGTGAGGCCGTCTGACCGACGGTGACAACCCGGGTAGGGACCCGGTCCGCCGACCGGGTTGGTCAGCCGGCGGACGCCGGGTGGTGCGCGACGGCCAGTACCGGTGGGAAGGCCTCGTGCGCGATGAAGTGCTTGGTCAGTTCGACGCGACTGTTGATGTCGAGCTTCGAGAACACCCGCCGGAGATGACTGTCGACGGTGTGCGGCGACAGGAACAGGACGCTCGCCGCCTCCCGGTTGGTCCGGCCGTCGACGATTGCCCGTACGACGCGCAGCTCCGCGCTCGTGAGGCTCTCCCAGCCGGACTTGGGCCGCTCCGCAGCGAGCCGACGGACGTTGGGCGCGTCGAGATGACGAAGCTGCTGCTGCACCCGGTCTGTGTCGCACTGCGCGCCGCATTCCAGATAGAGATCCAGGGCGGACTCGAGGAGCCGAACCGCCCGGGTCCGGTCCCGCACGCCCTGTTCGACCCGCGCCGCGTCCTCGAGCGCGCTGGCCGCCGCCAGCGGGCGTCCGGCGAGCCGATGGAGATCAGCGGCCCGGTGCAGCGCGACCGGGTCGTTGCGCAGGACGCCCTCGGCGTGTTCGGCGGCCCCCGCCAGTGACTGCACCAGCGGGTTGCGCTGGGCGAGTCGCCGGGCGAACTCGGCCGCCCGTTCGGCCTCCGCGCCGAGTCCCACCTGCCGGGCCTGGCAAACGAGCGTCGCCGCCGCGGTCGGTGCCTCGGAGAAGAGCAGCGGATCGGGTACGACCCGCCCCTCGATGTTGATCAACGTCTGGACCATCATCGCCGGGCGCCCACTGGCGGCGTGGAACTGCGCGAGCGCCCAGTCCAGGCGGGCCCGGTCGGCTGGCGCGTCACCGGTCGTCAGCCGCTCGGTCAGGCGCAACTGGTCGCTGGCCGTGGCGAGATCGCCGCGACCCATGCTGATCCGGGCCAGCACGAGGCGCGCGGGTACGGCGTCCTCCGGCGCCGACCGCTCCACCAGGCGAAGCGCCGTCTCGGCGTCGACCCGTGCCTCCTCGAGTCGACCCACCGCAGCCAGGAGTTCGGCGCGGTGGCCGTACCACAGGGACTCCGACCAGGTCTCGCCGCGCGGCTCCGACTCCTGCCGGACGGCGGCGAGGACGGCGGTGGCCTCCTCGAACTGGTCGGCCGCGACGAGCGCCCGGACCAACCACGTCCAGAGCGGCCGTTCGCCGTGGCATCGCGGCGTCGCCGGCTCACCGCGCCACGCTGCCGGGACCGGGTCGGGTACGTCGCGCACGCGCTTCGCGGTGTCCGCGAACGCCCGATTCAGCTTGGCGCGGTCCAGCTCGCAGATGTCCTGCCGCGCCAGCGTCCGCTGGAGAAGCTCGGCCGCCGTGTCGGGGCTGTCGGCGTCCCGCAGTCCCTGCCCCAGCTCGAGCACCAACTGCGACTCGGCTGCCGCGTCGAGACCGGGGCGCAGGGCGATGTCGGCCAGCCGGCAGGCTTCGCTGCCCCGTCCCGCTCCGGCAAGCAGACGCAGGGCACGGGCCAGCGTTCGCGGCGCGTCGTCGAAGAGAACACCCAGTTGCGCGACGGCCCGAGCCACCAGGTTGTCGCAGCCGGCGGGCGGCTGGGGTGCCGGTGAGGAGGTCCCGACCGGTGCGACAGGGCCTGGCCGTTCGACACGGGTGTCCGCCACGCTGGCCAGGGAAGGGCGCACCACGGGAGCGGGCGAGCGCGGTACGCGCCGATCCCCGCCGGCGTCTCCCGCGCTGGTCCCCGGCCCGGCCGCCGACCCGAGGGCGGGCCCGGCCGCGGAGCGCTCCCGGAACGCGGCGTGCTGAAGTGCCTCGCCGACCACCTGGTGGGTGAACGTCAGCTCCGGGCCCACCCGTCGTACCAAGCCCACCTGCACCGCCTCGTCGACCCCGGAGGACAGCTCGGCGGAATCGTCGAGCAGGGCCGCCGCCTCCTCGACCGTGAACGTGTGGCCGATCCCCCGGCCCGCCACGAGCAGCCGCCGAACCGCGGGCGACAGCTCGTCCAGCAGGCCGTGCACCGCGGTGAGGACGCCCTCGGGCAGCCGCTCGGCCACCACCGAGGCCGCCCCGTCGATGATGATCATCTGTCCGGCCTTGATGAGGGCGCTGAACACGTGCTCCATCAGCCACGGGTTGCCGCCGCACCGAGCCGCCCAGTCGAGTACGGACGCATCCGGTTTGGCGCCGAGGATGCTGGTGCACAACTCGGCTGCCGCCTCGTCGTCCAGCGCCCCGAGGTGAAGCCGTACCGCGGCATGGTCGATCAGCCAGTCGATGGCGTGCTGGGCCAGCGATTGGGTGGGCACCGGTCGACGGGCGAGCAGCCACAGCACCGGTGACGAGGCCAGCGACTGGACGAGCCCCCGGAGGGCCAGCGCACTGACGTCGTCGATCCGGTGCGCGTCGTCCAGTACGACCACGAGGGGGTGTCTGCGGGCCGCGCTCTCGACCAGTTCACCCACCCGGTCCATCACCCAGAAGGGGTTTCTGTCCGGGCGGACCAGATCGTCGAAATCGGCTTCACCGGACATCACCCGTCGCAGGAAATTGATCAGCAGGTGAATGGGGATCGGCTGGCCGGTGATACTGGCCCTCCCGGCGACCACGGTCAGACCGCGTTCCGCCCCCTCCACGCCCGTGGCCTTCAGCAGGTGGGTCTTGCCCACGCCGAACGGTCCGTCGACGATGACGCAACTGCTGGATCCCCGCAGGGTGGCGTCCAGCCGGCTGCCCAGCGAGGACAGCACCTGCTCACGCCCTACCAGTGGATTCATGGTTACCACCCCGGGTATCTCTGGTGGATCGTCCAACGTGTGCCACGGGCCCGGCCAGCGTCGCGGGTGTGCGACTGTCCGGAGCTGACAGTTGCACACCCGGCGCGGAGTCGGGCTCGGTCGACCGTCGCGGCGAAAGCGCCACCTCAGTTATACGGGATTCACGGCGCTGTGACGTGAATGGATGTACTAGCCTGCACTACCCGTGTGAGTAGTGGGCAGGGCAGCGCGATGCGATTACTGTCGTTGATGTCGATCAGTGCATAGATGGTAGTCGTGCTGGTCAGGAATTGGTGCTGCTTTCCTCGGAGATTCGTGCGTCCGGAACGGGCCAGAGGTCTCGCGCCCGAAATTACATGTTTTCCGACAACTCGTGGGAGTCCGGGGTGTATGGGCGTGAAGGTGATCGTCACTTCGATCGGAAGTGGGGTACATGACCGTCAGCTATCTCGGGGCGGCTGCGGACGTGGCTGCTGTCGATGCCGCGCTCAGGGACTTCTTCACCGAACGCCGCGCCGAAGCCGAGGCGCTCGGTCCGGACCTCGCGGCGATGGTCGCGGAACTCGAGGGCTACGTTCTGCGCGGCGGCAAACGCATCCGGCCGGCCTTCGCCTGGTTGGGCTGGCTCGGCGCCGGCGGTGATCCCCACGACCCGGCCGCCACGGCGGTGCTGAGCGCCTGTGCGGGATTCGAGCTGCTGCACGCGGCGTGCCTGATCCACGACGACATCATCGACGCGTCCCGGACCCGCCGTGGCCATCCCGCCGCGCACGTGGCATACGCCGAGCGGCATCGGGCGCGGCGGTTCTCCGGTGACCCCGACGCCTTCGGCACGGGCACCGCCATCCTGATCGGGGACCTGGCCCTGATCTGGGCCGACGTCCTGGTCCGCGCCTCCGGGCTGTCGGCGGACGCGCACGCCCGGGTCTCCCCGGTCTGGTGCGCGGTCCGCTCGGAGGTCATGTACGGCCAACTCCTCGACCTGGTCAGCCAGGCGAGCGACGACGAGGACGTCGACGCGGCACTGCGCGTCGACCAGTACAAGACGGCCTCGTACACGGTGGAACGCCCGCTGCAGTTCGGTGCCGCGATCGCCGGCGCGGACGCCGACCTGGTCGCGGCCTATCGGGCGTTCGGGGCCGACATCGGGATCGCGTTCCAGCTCCGCGACGACCTGCTCGGCGTGTTCGGCGACCCGACGGTGACCGGCAAGCCGTCCGGCGACGACCTGCGCGAGGGCAAGCGAACGGTGCTGCTGGCGACGGCGCTCGAGCGGGCGGACGCCCACGACCCGGCGGATGCGGCGTTCCTCCGGGCGACGGTCGGCACCGACCTCTCCGACGAGGAACTGGCCCGCGCCCGGGCCATCCTGGTCGGCGTCGGTGCCGTCGAGCACATCGAAGGGCAGATCGCGCTCCGCTTCGACCGGGCCATGGCCGTGCTGGCGGCCAGCACCGCCACCAGCGCCGCGAAACACCAGCTCGCCGAGATGGCGATCAAGGCAACGCAGCGGGCCCAGTGATGTCACCGACGAATCCACTCACGTTCGCCGGCCGCGCCAGCTCCGCCGGCGATCCGGGCGTCGCCCACGGCCGCACCGATGCCCCGAGTACGGCCCACGGCCGTACCGATGCCCCGGACGCCGTGCCCGGTGGTCCCGGTGGCCCGGGTGCCGCGCCCGGCCGGGTCGGCGTCGGCCGCGCCCACGGCAAGGCCATCCTGCTCGGGGAACACGCCGTCGTGTACGGCGCTCCGGCGCTGGTCATTCCGGTTCCGCAGTTGACGGTCACCGCGACCGCGACGCGAATCCCGGCTGACGGCGCGGACCGGATCTCCTTCGCGATGACGGGACCGGGAACCACGTCGGTGACACCACTGGCCAACGACGGCCTGCAACACCTGGTGGCGGAGTTCAAGGAGCGGGCTGCCGTCGTCGAGCGCATGTGCGCCGACGTGCTCATCGACAGCGCGATCCCGCAGGGTCGTGGACTCGGTTCCAGTGCCGCGTGCGCCCGAGCGGCCGTGCTGGCACTCGCGGAGGTCTTCGACCGCCGGCTCGACGCGCGAACGGTGTTCGATCTGGTGCAGGCTTCGGAACGGGTGGCGCACGGCCGGGCGAGCGGCATCGACGCGCTCGCCACCGGTGCGACGGCTCCCCTCCTCTTCCACACCGGCACCGCCCGGGAACTGCCCGTCGCCATGCTGGGGCAGTGCCCCGCGCACCCACCGGAGCGGGCCGACGGTCACGCCGACGAGGGCCACCCCGACCGGATCGCGCGTGCCGGCCGTCAGGCGCCCGTCTCCACCAGCTTCGACGGGCTGTTCGTCATCGCGGACAGCGGTGTCGGCGGCAGCACCAAGGACGCCGTGGAGCTGGTACGGCACCGGTTCGAGCGCGAGGCGGAGACGCAGGAGGCCTTCGTACGTCAGGTGTCGAGCCTGACCCGGGCGGCCCTGCGCGACCTCACCGTCGGCCGGTTGCCCGACTTTGGCGCGCGGCTGACCGAGAACCACCGGCTGCTCCGCGAGATCGGGATCAGCACGGATCGGATCGACGCGCTGGTCGGCGCCGCGCTCGCGGCCGGCAGTCTGGGCGCCAAGATCACCGGCGGCGGGTTGGGTGGCTGCATGATCGCGCTGGCCGAGGACCCCCGCCGGGCGGAGACGGTCGTGCGGGGCCTGCACGAAGCCGGCGCCATCCGGACCTGGGTCGTACCGACGGGGAGGTTCGCGAGTCATGGCCATTGACCACCAGATGACGCCGGCCGGACCGGCTGGGCAGGTCCTCGACCCCGGCGCGACCGCCGTCGCCCATCCGAACATCGCGCTGATCAAGTACTGGGGCAAGCGCGACGAGCAACTCATGATCCCGTACGTCGACAGCCTGTCGATGACCCTGGACGTCTTCCCGACGACCACCACCGTCCGGCTCAGTCCCGAGGCACCGGCCGACAGCGTCACGCTCGACGGATCGCCTGCGGAGGGGGAACAGCGGCGGCGCGTCGTCGCCTTCCTGGACCTGGTCCGGGAGTTGGCGGGGCGTACCGAACCGGCCGAGGTCGACACCCGCAACGCCGTACCCACCGGAGCGGGTCTGGCGTCCTCGGCGAGTGGCTTCGCCGCGTTGGCCCTCGCCGGCGCCGCCGCGTACGGCCTCGACCTCGACCCCACCGCGCTGTCCCGCCTGGCCCGGCGCGGGTCCGTGTCGGCCGCCCGGTCGATCTTCGGTGACTTCGCGATCTGCCACGCGGGCCGGGGGACCAGCGAGGACGCGGACCTCGACTCCTACGCCGAGCCGGTGCCGGTCCCGGACTTCGACCCGGCGCTGGTGATCGCGCTGGTGGACGCCGGCCCCAAGGCCGTGTCCAGCCGCGCCGCCATGCGGCGAACCGTCGAGACCTCCCCGCTCTACCGGTCGTGGGCGACCTCGAGCGCGGCCGACCTGACCGAGATGCGGGTGGCGCTGCGACGTGGCGATCTCGACGCGGTGGGAGAGATCGCCGAGCGGAACGCCCTCGGCATGCACGCGACGATGCTGGCCGCACGGCCGGCGGTGCGCTACCTGTCGCCGGCCACCGTGGCCGTGCTCGACCGCGTCGGGTGGCTACGAGCGAACGGGGTACCGGCCTACGCGACCATGGACGCCGGGCCGAACGTCAAGGTGCTCTGCCACCGCACGGATGCCGCCCGGGTGGCCGAGGCGCTGCGCGACGCCGCCCCGGGGTGCTCGGTGGTCACCGCCCGGCGCGGGCCGGGCGCCCGCCTGCGAACGGGGGCCGAGCGGTGACCGGCCGGGGCACGGTCCGCCGGCACGCGCCCGGCAAGCTCTTCGTCGCCGGCGAGTACGCGGTGGTGGAACCGGGCCACCCGGCGATCCTGGTGGCGGTGGATCGGCAGGTCACCGTCACCGTGTCCGGAGCCGGAGCCGGAGCCGGAGCCGGAGCCGAAGCCGGAGCCGAAGCCGGAGCCGGAGCCGAAGCCGGGGACGCCGACGTCGTGGTCGAATCCGATCTCTGCCCGGGGCGGACGCGACTGCGCCGGGGCGCCGACGGGCTGGGCGGGCTCGACGCGGACCACGGGCAGCCGGTGCCCGACCGCCTCGGCCACGTGGTGTCGGCGATCGACGTGGTCGACGAGCTGCTGACCGGGCGCGGACTGCCCACGTCCCCGATCCACGTCTCGATCTCCAGTCGGCTGCACCGGGACGGGACCAAGTTCGGCCTGGGGTCGAGCGGCGCGGTGACCGTCGCCGTGGTGACGGCGGTGGCCGCGTACCACGGCGTGGAGCTGTCGCCCGACGCGCGGTTCCGGCTGGCGATGCTGGCGACGGCGCGGCGCGATCCCGGCTCCTCCGGCGGCGATCTCGCCGCGAGCGTCTGGGGCGGGTGGATCGCCTACCACGCGCCCGACCGGGTCGCTGTGCTCGTCCTCGCGCAGCGCCGGGGCATCGAGGAGGCGTTGCGGGCACCGTGGCCGGGGTTCGCCGTACGCCGGCTGCCCCCGCCGCGCGGGCTTGCGCTACAGGTGGGCTGGACGGGACAACCGGTCAGCACCGCCGCGCTGGCCGGGCGGTTGCGCACCGGCCAGTGGCCGGGCAGTACGTCCCAACGGAGCTTCCTGGCGCGCAGCGACGAGTGCGTGCGGGCCGCGATCCGCGCGCTGGACCGGGGCGACGACCACGAGTTGCTGCACCAGGTCCGTGATGCCCGCCAGGTGCTCGCCGAGCTGGACGACGAGGTTCGGCTGGGCATCTTCACGACCAGGCTGACCGCGCTGTGCGACGCCGCCGAGAGCGTCGGCGGGGCGGCCAAACCCTCGGGTGCCGGGGGCGGCGACTGCGGCATCGCGTTGCTGGACGGCACGGCGGAGCGGGAGATCTCGCAACTACACAAGGAGTGGGCCGCCGCAGGGGTGCTCCCCATGCCGATTCATGTCCAGCCGACGAACGGGAGCACGGAATGATCGCCAACCGCAAGGACGACCACGTCCGGTTCGCCACCGAGCAGCAACGCCAACTCGGCGGACACCACCAGTTCGACGAGGTGTCCTTCGTCCACCACGCCCTGGCTGGCCTCGACCGGTCCGAGGTGTCCCTGACCACCCGGTTCGGTGGCCTCGAATGGCCGGTGCCACTGTGCATCAACGCGATGACCGGCGGCAGCGTCAAGACCGGTCTCATCAACCGCGACCTGGCGATCGCCGCCCGCGAGACCGGGGTCCCCATCGCGACGGGCTCCATGAGCGCGTACTTCGCCGACGAGTCGGTGGCGCACACCTTCAGCGTGATGCGCCGGGAGAACCCGACCGGGTTCATCATGGCGAACGTCAACGCGACCGCCTCCGTCGAGAAGGCGCGGCGGGCCGTCGACCTGTTGCAGGCCGACGCCCTCCAGATCCACCTGAACGTCATCCAGGAGACGGTGATGCCGGAGGGCGACCGGTCGTTCGCCTCGTGGGGGCCGCGGATCGAGAAGATCGTGGCCGGCGTCGACGTCCCGGTGATCGTCAAGGAGGTCGGCTTCGGGCTGAGCCGCGAAACCCTGTCGACGCTGCGGGACCTGGGCGTACGGGTGGCCGACGTCGCCGGCAGCGGCGGTACGAACTTCGCGCGCATCGAGAACGACCGGCGGGACCGGGCCGACTACTCCTTCCTCAACGGCTGGGGCCAGTCCACGCCCGCGTGCCTGCTGGACGCCCAGGGCGTCGATATCCCGGTGCTGGCCTCCGGCGGGATCCGCCATCCGCTGGACGTGGTGCGGGGACTGGCGCTCGGCGCGTCCGCCGCCGGGGTGTCCGGCCTGTTCCTCAAGACGGTGCTGGACGGCGGCGTGCCCGCGCTGGTGGCGCTGATCTCCCGGTGGCTCGACCAACTGGCCGCCCTGATGACCGCGCTGGGCGCGCGGACCCCGGCCGACCTGGCCCGATGCGACGTGCTGGTCCATGGCGAACTGCGCGCGTTCTGCGCCGACCGGGGAATCGAGACCAGCCGGCTCGCCACCCGTTCCAGGTCTTACGGCACCACCCACGAGACGATTGGAGGCATCCGTTGAACGACACGAACGCGGTCGCCGGCGTTCCCATGAAATGGGTGGGTCCGGTACGCATTTCGGGAGATGTGGCGGAGATCGAGACGGAGGTTCCGCTCGCTACCTACGAGTCGCCGCTCTGGCCGTCCGTCGGCCGGGGGGCGAGGATCTCCATGATGGTCGAGCCGGGCATCGTCGCCACCCTGGTCGACGAGCGGATGACGCGCTCGGTGTTCGTCCGGGCCAAGGACGCGCGGACCGCGTACCTGGCCTCGCTGGAGGTCGACGCGCGACTGGACGAACTGCGCGAGATCGTACGGACCTGCGGCAGGTACGTCGAGTTGATCGGTTTCCACCACGAGATCACGGCCAACCTGCTGTTTCTCCGGTTCGACTTCAGCACCGGCGACGCCTCCGGGCACAACATGGCGACGCTGGCCGCCGACGCGATCCTGTCCCACATCCTGCAGAGCATCCCGGGAATCTCGTACGGCTCTATCTCGGGAAACTACTGCACCGACAAGAAGGCCACCGCGATCAACGGCATCCTCGGTCGGGGCAAGAACGTGGTCACCGAACTGCTCGTGCCGCGCGAGATCGTGCACAAGTCGCTGCGCACGACGGCCGCCGCGATAGCCGAGTTGAACGTGCACAAGAACATGATCGGCACCCTGCTCGCCGGCGGCATCCGCTCGGCCAACGCGCACTACGCGAACATGCTGCTCGGGTTCTATCTGGCGACCGGCCAGGACGCGGCCAACATCGTCGAAGGCTCACAGGGGGTGACCGTCGCCGAGGACCGGGACGGCGACCTCTACTTCTCCTGCACCCTGCCGAACCTGATCGTGGGAACCGTCGGCAACGGCAAGGGGATCGAGTTCGTCGAGGAGAACCTGACCCGACTCGGCTGCCGGGCCGCCCGCGAACCCGGTGAGAACGCCCGCCGGCTCGCGGTGATCGCGGCCGCGACGGTGCTCTGCGGCGAACTCTCCCTCCTCGCGGCGCAGACCAATCCGGGCGAACTCATGCGGGCGCACGTCCGACTGGAACGCAAGGGCACGACAGCGAAGATCGGTGGTTAGGGATCCGATGTCGTCACGTACCACCGGGGGTATTGGAGGATCAATGTCCGGAACTTCTGAGGCCGCAGAGCTCTACTCCACCATCGAGGAATCGGCCCGGCTGCTGAACGTGGCCTGTTCGCGGGAGACGGTCTGGCCCATTCTCTCCGCGTTCGGAGACGCGTTCGCGCACCCCGGCGCCGTGGTCGCGTTCCGGGTGGCGACCGCGTTACGCCACGTCGGTGAGCTGGACTGCCGGTTCACGACGCACCCGGACGAGCGGGACCCCTACGCCTTCGCCCGGTCGAACGGCCTCACCCCGGAGACGGAGCATCCCATCGGCACCCTGCTCTCGGACGTCCAGAAGCGTTGCTCCGTCGACAGTTACGGCATCGACTTCGGAGCCGTCGGTGGCTTCAAGAAGATCTACGCGTTCTTCCGGCCGGACGACCTACAGGAGGCGTCGAGGTTCGCCGACCTCCCCACCATGCCGCGCAGTCTCGGCGAGAACGGCGAGTTCTTCGCCCGGCACGGACTGGACGACCGGGTCGGCGTGCTCGGATTCGACTACCCGAGCCGAACGGTGAACGTCTACTTCAACGACGTACCGGCCGAATGCTTCGCATCGTCGACGATCCGGTCGACGCTCCGCGAGATCGGCATGGCCGAACCGAGTGAGCGGATGCTCAAGCTCGGCGAGCAGGCGTTCGGCCTGTACGTCACGCTCGGCTGGGATTCACCGCGCATCGAGCGGATCTGCTATGCCGCTGCCGCCACGGATCTAACGACGCTTCCCGTACCGGTCGAACCGGAAATCGAGACGTTCGTGAAGAGCGTTCCGTACGGTGGCGAGGATCGGAAGTTCGTCTACGGTGTCGCGTTGACGCCGCACGGCGAGTACTACAAGCTCGAGTCGCACTACAAGTGGAAGCCCGGGGCGATGGACTTCATCTGACCGCTCCGGCGGCGCGGCACGAGTGGCATCAAGCGTTCAGGCGGTGCGGCGGGAACGGGCGAGAGCCAGTCCGCCGAGGACGATGCCGACGAGTGCCAGCACCACGGCGGCGACAGCGCCGCCTCGGCCGTTGCCGGTGCCGACCGCGCCGCCGGAGCCGGTGGCGGCCAGCACGCCGACGATCATGCCGACCAGCCCCAGCACCACGGCCGCGATGGCACCGCCCCGACCGCTGCCGGCGCCGGCCCGACCTGCGGAGCGCAGCGCCCACGCGCCGACGCCCACCCCGATCAGCGCCAGGACCAGGGCCACCACCGACCCGGCCCGTCCGGAGCCACTGCCGCCACCACCGTCGACGGCGATCGGAACCTGGGCCGCTGCCGGTACGGCGAGCGCGAACCCGCCGAGCGGGGCAGCCACGGCGGCAGTGAGCAGACCACGGACGGACATCGAAGATCCCTTCGGCCGGACGCCGGACACCGGCGTCGGCGTGCGTATGGAGTGGTTGCCGGCCGGCATGCCGAAGTCGACCACGGGCCTACCGCCAACCTACCTTCGACTGGTGCCCGGTCGGCCGTTTTCCGAATTACCGGGACGAATTGGTTGGCGAAGGCCACGGGCCGGGTTCGGTCACGGAACGGTCTCACATTGGCGGTTGGTCGGAATCCGCCATCCGGGGCTGGTTTCTGCGCCGATAGCCGGTGCGACGTACCGGTAAGGCGGCATTTACCGATCGACGCGAGTGAGTGAAAATCTCATGTTCTCGCTGGCCTGGATCTAGCGGCTCGGCGGTGCCCCGTCTACGCTACGAAAGACACATCGCCCCAGCCGCCGAACAGGAGGCATTGCCGTGGGTGCGTCCGTTCCCCAATCCCCGTCCTCGCCCCGGTTGGCCTGGTCCCTGGACACGCTCCCGGTATGGCTGGTCGGCGTCCTGGCCGCCCTCGTCGGTGCGGTCGTGGCGGAGGCCTTCACGCTCGTCGCCCGAGGTGCCGGTGTCCCGATGGCGGCAGCCGGTGTCTGGGAAGAGAAAGCGCAGAAGATCGGGGTCGGCGCCGTCGCCCAGAGCGTCGTGCTCTGGTCGATCGGCGGGATCGTCCTCGCGGTGGTCCTGGCCCGCTGGGCCAAGCGGCCCGCCCGCACCTTCGTGGTGGCCTGCGTCGGGTTCACCCTGCTCTCGCTCGCCGGACCCGGCCTCGCCCAGGACACCGCCGTGTCCACCCAGCTCGTCCTGGGCGCGACCCATCTGCTGGCCGCCGCGGTGATCGTCCCCATCCTGGCGAGGCGACTCGCCGCCCGTGACGCAGCCCGCTGACCGGGCGTCCGTTCCGTCGAGGCGGGGTCGGATGCGCTACCGGTGCCGCTGCTGGCCGGTCGCGGGCGGGGTCGCCACCAGGTTCAGCCGCGGGCGGCCGGGGTGAACAGCTCGACGAGGTTGCCGGCCGGGTCGGCGAGCAGCATCTGACGCCCACCGGGTCCGGAGATGATGTCGCTGCGGAACTCCACCCCGGCCTGGTGCAGCCGGTCCCGCTCGGCGTCGAGATCGTCGACGATGAGGTGAATGCGGTTCCGGCCGGCCCCGGCCACGTCCTCGGGCGTGACCCGGGCTCCTGAGCTGGGCGGCCCGGACAGCAGCAGTCGCAGCGGCCCACGTGCGACGTCGGCGAAGGCGGGCGGAAAGGCGTTGAGCACGGTGAAACCCAGGTGGGCGGTGTAGAAGTCGATCGCCTGCTGTACGTCGTCCACGATGTAGCGAACGCTCGCCATGCTGGGGTCGGGTGCGGTCATCGGGATCCTCCGTCCGTGGTCGGGTCGGGCCGAGGGGGCTTCCGGTCCGATCGCGGATCGGACCGTCCCTCGGCAAACAATAGGGTGTCGAGCGGCGCGGGCTCCTCGGATCGGAGCGGCACGCCAGGCCGGTCAGGAGTGGCCGTGGCTCGCGTCCGCGAAGGGAGTGCGGACGCGGTCGTAGACGAGCTGCAGCATCATGCCCTGGTCCTGGTGCACCAGGTTGTGGCAGTGGTTTATCCAGATGCCCGGGTTGTCGGCCCGGAACGCCACCTCCCAGACCTCGCCCGGCCGTACGTCGAAGGTGTCCATCCACAGCGGGCTGCCGGAGGAGCGGGTCCCGTCCCTGGAGAGGATCAGCACGGGGTGACCGTGCAGGTGCCAGGGATGGGTCTCGAGGCTCCGGTTGACCACGGTGAAGCGGACGAGGTCTCCCTCGGCGACGAGCTGGTCGGGGATCGACGGATGCCCGCGACCGTTGACGGCCTGGGCGTAGGCCGGGCGGCCGTCGACCAGGGTCAGCGCCCGGTCCAGGACGACCGTGAAGTGCCGGTCGGCGTGGTCCGCGTCGAACGGCACGGCTGCGGGTTCGCCGTAGTGCAGCAGGTCGAGTTCCGGCCAGTCGGAGGTGTCCGGCGGGGCCGGGTCGTCTCCGGTGTGTTCGGTCGGGCGTAGCAGCACGCCCCGATCGCGGTCGTTGTCGAGCAGGAGGGCCACCGGGATGTCCGGCATGGTCAGCACCACGTCGTACCGTCCGCCGGCGGGCAGGCGAAGCCCGACGTCCCGTACCTCGCCCGGTTGGTTGAGGTCACGGCCGTCGACCGCCACCACGCGGAACGCCGCGCCGGTCAGCGCGAACCGGTGCGGATCCGAGTCGGTGTTGACCAGTCGCAGGCGCACGGGCGCGCCGGGGCGGGCCGGGTGGACGGTGCGTCCGTCCTGGTTTCCGATCACCACGGCGTCGTCGAAGGTGTGCACGGGCAGCGTCAGGTCCAGCTCCGCCGGCTCGGCCTGCCGTGGTGTGACGACGAGCGTTCCGTACAGCCCTCTGCGTACACCGGGGTGCGAGGTCTGGTGGGTGTGGTACCAGTACGTCCCCACCTGGTCGGCGCGGAACCGGTAGACGAACTCGCCGCCCGGAGTCACCGCGTCCTGCGTGGCGCCCGGCGCACCGTCCTCACCGCACGGTACGTCGTACCCGTGCCAGTGCAGGGTGACGCCGTCCTCGATGTCGGTGTTGCGCAGCGTCAACTCGATCAGGTCACCCTCTGTCGCGGTGATCGCCGGGCCGGGCAACTGGCCGTCGTAGGTCCACGCGTCGACGTCATGTCCCGACGGGAGGCGCACGGTGGCGGTCCGGGCGGTGAGGGTGTGTCGCCGGGTGGTGCCGCCCGGGGCCGGTTCGCGAGCCCCGCGCAGGTCCGCCACCGAGACCGTGGCCCCCGACCCGGCGGCGCGGCGCGGCCCACCTCCGGTGACCACCGCCTCGGGCGCCCGGAACAGCAGTCCGACCCCGGTTAGCCCGGCTCCCGCCGCGACCACTCCGCCGGCCATGCCGATGAACCCACGGCGCGAGAGCATCGAGCGACCCGGCGGTGCCGGTGCTCGCGTGTGGTCCTCGGTGCGCTCGGCAGCCGGTCCGGTGACCACCCGCGAGGTCAGCAGCGCACCGGCGCAGACGAACGACACGGCGATCAGCGCCGTGCTCCAGGTCAGTGGGGACCCGGCGATGAACGTCACCACCAGGCCGGCCAGCGCGGCGTACCCGGCCGTGAAGAGCGCGACCAGACCGCCGGTCGGCAGGCCCGCACCGGGCGTCCGGCCCGCCGTGCGCAGCCGGGGGCCGGCGATGAGCGCGGCGGCCAGTCCGGCGGCTCCGAGCAGGGGAAGCCCCAGCAGCGCCTTCTCCTGCGCGAACCACCAGCCCTGACCGGCCAGCGCCGCCACGGTGGCCAGCCGGGCCACCGTCACCAGAAGCGCCCCGACGAGCAGGCCGAACGCGAGCCGATAGCGCCGGAGGGCCGCCGTGACCCCGGTCGAGAACCAGGTGGCGACCCCCAGCAGTGCTACCCCGTGGTCCAGAAGGATCCATTGGGCCGTGGTCATGAGGCCGATCGCGCCGGGCCCGCTGCCGAACCGGCAGCCGGAGAGGCGGCAGCCGTACCGGCCGGCGTGGTGGGCGCGGCCGTCAGCGCCTGCGACCGCCGGATGATCATGAGCACCACGCCCATGATGGCCAGCCCGTTGACCCCGTGCAGGCCGAACACGAGCTGTCCGGCTCCCGATTCCCCGAGGGCCTTGGCGATGATCGCGATCACGGGCTGCAGGATCCCGAGCCCCACGACCAGACCGGACAGGCCGATGAGTCGACCGGGCATCCGGACCACCGCGGCCACCACCGTCAACACCAGGGCGAGGAGGATCGTCACGAATCCCAGGCCACGGTGGGGCCCGAATGCCTCGTCGGTGGGCGCGCTGTTGATCGCGCCGCTGGCGGCCAGGAAGAACTGCACGACGACGACGAACATCAACAACGCCGCCAGTCCCGTGAAAGCTTTACGCATGGGAAAACCCCTTTAGGTCGGTTGGGTCAGAGGGGTGTTCGGAACGCCGAGGTGGTGCAGCCACAGGTGCCCCGTCGGTGGTACCAAGGAAGCGAGTTTCGCACGATGGATCGGGTGATTCCTCCATCAGCGGATGGGACGTGTCTACGCGTTCTGACGTAGCGGGTCGGCTCGAACCGCGCTTCTCGTCGTAGTTGCCCGCGTGTCTGGCGGGAGTCGCGTCGTCTCCTGGATATCTACCATTGCGATATGCCGGACCGCACCACGCCGCTTCGCCTGCCCGGGTGGGCACAGGATCTGATCCTCGCGCTCTTCGTCACCGCGATGCAGGTCCAGGGGACCCTCCGCCGGGTGGCGGCGGAGCCCGAGACGGTGCTGCGTCCACTCGCCGACCTCGGCCACCTGGGCTTCGTCCTGTTGGTCGTCAGCGGCGCCGTGCTGGCCGTGCGCCGCCGCTGGCCGCTCGCGGTGTTCGTCACGACCGTGCTCGCCAGCCTGGCGTACTACACCCTCGACTTTCCCGACGGTCCGGGCTGGCTCGGGCTCTTCGTCGCCACCTACACGCTCACCGCTCTCGGCGACGGGCAACGGTCCCTCCTGATCGTCGGCGTCGGCATCACGGCGTTGACCGGGTGCTGGCTGGTCGCCGCGATCGACCTCGAACCCCGTGCCGCGATCGGCTGGGTGTTCTTCCGGATCGGGGCCAGCATCATGAGCGCTGCCCTCGGCGAGTCCGTCCGGTCCCGGCGGGTCGTCGCGGCCAGGGCACTGGAACGGGCCGAATCGGCCGAACGGACCCGGGATGAGGAGGCCCGGGCCCGGGTCGACGCCGAGCGGCTCCGGATCGCCCGCGAGGTCCACGACACCGTCGCCCACGCCATCGCCGTCATCAACGTCCAGGCCGGGGTCACCGCGTACGTGCTCGACAAGCGCCCGGAACTGGCCCGCGAGACGCTGCGGACCATTGAGCAGATGAGCTCCCAGGCGCTACGGGAGATGCGGGCCATCCTCGGGATGCTGCGTGACTCCGACGAGGAACGGGCGCCCGCCCCCGGCCTGGCCGAGATCGACGAGCTCACCGCGAAGGCGCGGGACGCCGGACTCGACATCAACCTCGAGGTGACGTCGCCGCCGTCGCCGCCGCCGAGCGCGGTGAGCAGCGCCGCCTACCGCATCCTCCAGGAGTCGATCACCAACGTGCTCCGTCACGTCGGCCCGACCCGGGTGAACGTGGTGCTGGACTACGGAATCGACACTCTGGAGGTCCGGGTGACCAACGAGGCCGGTCGCACCGGGGCAACCGACGGCCGTACGCCCCGGCAGGCGACCGCCGTGGCCGGCGGCTGCCCCGGCGACCCGGACGAGCCCGGTCACGGCATCTTCGGCATGCGCGAACGTTGTCAGCTCCTCGGTGGCGAGCTGGCTGCCGAGGAGCTGCCGGACGGCGGGTTCGAGGTCAAGGCCCGGCTGCCGCTCGCGCCGGCGGGAACGGCACGGCGGTGAGGACGGAGCACGGGTCCACCCCGATCCGGGTGCTGCTCGCCGACGACGAACGGCTGGTGCGATCGGGGTTCCGGCTGCTGCTCGACGTCGAGGACGACATCGAGGTGGTGGGGGAGGCCACCACCGGCACCGAAGCCGTGGAACAGGTCCGGGTCACCCGCCCGGACGTCGTCCTCATGGACATCCGGATGCCCAGGTTGGACGGGATCCAGGCCACCAACGAGATCGCCCGGACCGTCGGGCTGCAACACGTCCGCGTGCTGATCCTGACCACCTACGAAACCGACGCGTACGTCTTCGAGGCGCTCCAGGCCGGCGCGTCCGGCTTCCTGCTCAAGGACGCCGGGCCGGCCGAACTCCTGCACGCCATCCGGGTCGTCGCCGCCGGCGAGGCGTTGCTGGCGCCCCGGATCACCCGCCGCCTCATCGCCCAGTTCACCGCCGCCCGGACCGTCAGCCGGGTGAACGAGGACCGGCTGGCCGTACTGACCCAACGTGAGCGTGAGGTGCTGGCCCTGGTGGGACAGGGCCTGAGCAACGACGAGATCGGCGCCGAGCTCTTTCTCAGCCCGGCCACCGCCCGCACGCACGTCAGTCACGCGATGGGCAAGCTGGGCGCCCGCGACCGGGCACAACTGGTGGTCATCGCCTTCCAGACCGGACTGGTCAGCCCGCTCAGCGGCGAGGCGCGGCCACCCGGGCATCCGGAACGCCGGCCCCCGCCTCGCTGAGCAGCGAGCCGAGCAGGTCGCCGAGGATCTGCGGGCCGTGCTGGGTGAGGATGGATTCGAGGTGGAACTGCACGGATCGGAACCCCGCGCCGCGTAGGGCGTGCACCTCGCCGGACTCCGGGTTCCGGCTGATCTCGATGGCCCTCTGCTGGCCGTGGGGTACGAGGTCACGCTCGGCGCGGGCGGCGTAGGTGTTGTAGAAGCCCACGAGTTCGGACCGGCCGAACAGGTCGATCCGCTTCTGGACGCCCTGGTTGGGCAGCGCGCGCCGGACGATGTCGAAGCCGAGTTCGGCGGCGAGCACCTGGTGGCCCAGGCAGATGGCCAGGAACGGCACGGTGCCGGCGAGCAGCTCCCGGGTGAGGGCCCGGAGCGTGTTCATGCGCGGGTCGGTGGCGTCGCTCGGGTCGCCGGGGCCGGGACCGACGACGACGAGGTCGTAGCCCTCCGGACGCAGCGGCCGGTCGAACCGGGTGATCGTGGTCCGCAGCCCGAGGGCGCGCAACTGGTGGCCGAGCATCCCCGTGAACAGGTCCTCGTTGTCGACGACCAGCACGCGCCGTCCGTCCAGCGCCGGGTCCGGGGCCGCCCGGTGCGCCCCGTCGAGCCAGAACCGCGACAGCGTGGTGTTGCGGGCCCGCAGCGCCTGGCGTACCTGGGGATGGGTGGCCGGTGACGGGTCCGCCAGGGCGGCAGGCGCGCCTCCGGCGCCGGCGGGTGCGAGGCCGAGCGCCCGGAGCATGCCGGCGGCCTTGGCCTTCGTCTCGGCCACCTCGGACTCGGGGTCGGAGTCCCGGACCAGGGTGGCGCCGACGCCCAGGCGCAGCCGGCCACCGTCGCCGATCTCGGCGGTCCGGATCATGATCGCCGAGTCGAGCGTACGGCTGCCCGCCGCGTCCCGGCCGATCAGCGCGAGGACGCCCCCGTAGTACCCACGGCCGGTCGTCTCGTGCCGGGTGATGACCCGGAAGGCGTTCTCGAGTGGACTGCCGGTGACGGTCGGCGCCAGCAGGGTCTCCCGCAGCACGTCCCGTACGTCGAGGTCGCTGTCGCCGGTCAGGATGTACTCGGAGTGCGTCAGGCGCGCCATTTCCTTGAGAAACGGACCGTGCACCCGGCCACCGAAAATGCACATCCGGGCCATCATTTTCAGTTCCTCGTCGACGACCATGTAGAGTTCGTTGGCCTCTTTCTGGTCGTTCAGGAATTCCAGAATCCCGGAAATCTCCGGGCCGGTCGCGGGGTGCCGGTAGGTCCCGCTGATCGGGTTCATCGAGACGGTGCCGTCGGTCAGGCTCACGTGCCGTTCCGGCGACGCGCCGATGAACGTTCCCGCGCCGGTGTGGAACAGGAACGTCCAGTACGACCCCAGTTCGCCGGTCAACAGCCGCCGGAAGATGGCGAGTTCGGTACGCACCGAGTGGTCGTCCAACCGTGCGGTGAAGGAACGCCGGATGACGAAGTTGGACCCGGCGCCCTGTCCGATCTCGTCACCCAGCACCTGCTTGACGATCTCCGCGTAGTGCTCGTCGCTGATGTCGAAGCCGGCCTCGGAGACGGGCACGTCCTGCTCGGGCAGCCCGGCCAGGGCCTGGTCGCGGCTGAGTTCGGCCTGCTCGTGGACGCGCATGGCGAGCAGCGGCGCGCCGTCGTCGTGGCAGCTGAACCCGCGCTCGGTGATCTGCCGGTACGGCACCGCCACGAGCAGGTCGTGCCGCGCGCCGCCCGCCAGCCCGTCGGGCAGGGGCAGTTCGGCGAGCCGGTCCACGCCGCATACCTCGCCGGTCAGCACCTCCACGCGCGCGTCCCGGTCCGAGCCGGGCCGGTACAGCAGGGCGAAGGCACGCCCGTCCTCGCCGAGGCCGGCCAGAACGTCCGGGAGGCTGGCCATGCGCGAATCCGTCCCGTCCATGTCGCTCCCTTTGCATGAGTTCGGATCGCCCCTGTCGATACTGCGGCGGCGAAACACGTCGCACATGACGTGAGGCCGCCGTCCCGTATCTCCGGTAACGCCCCAGCGGTATGGCGTAAACACATGAATGAGGGGCCACTACTCGCACAGGTCGTAGCCGGACAGGGGTGCCGCGATTACTGTCAACGGCACACCAGTTCAACGAGGGCGGTGAATACGACTGTGGATGTGCTGGTCCAGAAATACGGCGGTACCTCGCTCCAGACTCTGGACTGCGTTCGGCAGGCCGCCCTGCGTGTCGCGGCGGCGCGGCGGTGCGGATCGGCGGTGGCCGTGGTGGTCTCGGCGCGCGGCAGCAGGACCGACGAGCTGCTGCGGTTGGCAGCGGACGTCGGTGCCACCGAGCCGTCCCGGGAACTGGACCAGTTGCTGGCCGTCGGCGAGTGCGAGTCGGCGGCGCTGATGGCGCTCACCCTGAACGGGCTGGGGGTGCCGGCGGTCTCGCTGACCGGCCACCAGGCCGGGATCCAGACCACCGACCGGCACGGCGACGCGCTCATCTCGCGGATCGGGGCCACCCGCGTGCAGGCGGCACTGGACGGTGGCGAGGTCGCCGTGGTGACGGGCTTCCAGGGGGTGGACCGCGCCGGGGACGTCGCCACGCTCGGCCGGGGTGGCTCCGACACCACCGCCGTCGCGCTGGCGGCGCGACTCGGTGCCTCGGCGTGCGAGATCTACACCGACGTGGACGGCGTCTTCAGCGCCGACCCCCGCATCCTGCCCGCGGCCCGCTGCCTGCCGTGGGTCCAGCCCGGCGTCATGGCGGAGATGGCGTTCGCCGGCGCGCGGATCCTGCACTCCCGCTGCATCGAACTCGCCGCCATGGAAGGGGTCGAAGTGCGCGTCCGCAACGCGTCGTCACAGGCGCCCGGCACCGTCGTCGTGGACCGCCCGGACGGCCAGCCGCTGGAGACCCGGCGGGCCGTCACGGCGGTGACCCACGACACCGACGTGGCGCGGGTGCTGGTGCACTGCCGGGACAGCCACCGGGACCTGGCTCCCGACGTGTTCGAGGTGCTGGCCGCCCAGGGCACGGTGGTGGACCTGGTGGCCCGGTCCGGGCCGTACGAGAACGAGTTCCGGATGGGGTTCACCATCCGCCGCAGCCAGGCCAACTCGGTGCGGACCGCCCTGCACGAGCTGACCGCCTCCTTCGGCGGGGGCGTGCACTTCGACGAGAACGTCGGCAAGGTGTCGGTGGTCGGAATGGGCCTGCTCAGCCGTCCCGAGTACACCGCCCGGCTGATGGCGGCCCTGGCCGCGGCCGGGATCCCGACAAGCTGGATCTCCACCTCCCAGCTGCGGCTGTCCGTGATCGTGCCGCTGGAACGCACCGTCGACGCCGTCGAGACCCTGCACCGCGAGTTCCAGCTCGACCGGCACGAGCCGGCAGCCGCCGTCTCCACCGCGTCCCGGCAGACCGGCACGTCCGCGACCTCCGGCCGTTCCGCCACCGCTTGAGAGAGGCAGGACCCAGTGGCTGTACTCAACGCCTCGTTCGCCCGAGGCCTCCGCCTGCGTCGCCTGTTCCGGCACGGCGACGGCCGCCTGCTCGTCGTCCCGCTCGACCATTCCGTTACCGACGGGCCGCTGCGTCGCGACCTGAACGCCCTGCTCGGTGAACTGTCCGGCACCGGGGTCGACGCCGTGGTCCTGCACAAGGGCAGTCTCCGCCACGTCGACCACGGCTGGTTCGGCGACATGTCGCTGATCCTGCACCTGAGCGTGAGCACCAGGCACGCTCCGGATCCGGACGCGAAGTACCTGGTCGCGCACGTGGAGGAGGCGCTGCGGCTGGGCGCCGACGCGGTCAGCGTGCACGTCAACCTGGGCTCACCCCAGGAGGCCCGGCAGATTGCCGACCTGGCGGCCGTGGCGGGGGAGTGTGAACGCTGGAACGTCCCGCTGCTCGCCATGGTGTACGCCCGGGGACCGCAGATCAGCAACCCACGGGCACCGGAACTCGTGGCACACGCCGCGACCCTGGCCGCCGACCTCGGCGCGGACATCGTCAAGACCGACTACGCCGGCACCCCCGAGCAGATGGCCGACGTCGTCCGCGCCTGTCCCATCCCGCTCATCGTGGCCGGCGGCGCCCGCTCGACCGACCCCGCGACCGTACTGGCCTACGTGTCGGACGCGCTGCGCGGCGGTGCCGTCGGAGTGGCGATGGGGCGCAACGTCTTCCAGGCCGACCGGCCCGGCTGGATGGCCGCCGAGGTCGCGCGGCTGGTGCACGAACCACGGCACGCCCCGGACCGGGCCGACGCCGACACCCGGCTCGCCCTCACCTACTGACTCGCCGACCCTTCCGCCGAGGAGACCCCCGTGAAGCTGTGCTGGCTGGACATTCGTAACGTCGACGGCGCCAAGGCGGCGATCGTCGAGGAGGCCGTCCACCAGCGGGTGGACGCCATCGTGGCGGCCGACCCGGCCGACCTGGAACCGCTTCCCCCGACGGTGAAGAAGGTGCTGTTCCCGCAGGGCCAGCCGCTGCCGGAGAAGCTGGCCCCCGCCGACCTGGTCATCGTCGAGCCGGCCCGGCACGGGGATCCCGCCGCGCTGGCCCAGCAGTACCCGGACGTGGAGTTCGGCCGGTACGTGGAGATCGTCGACGCGGACAGCCTCGAGGACGCCTGCCGCGCCGCGCGCCACGAGCGGTGGAGCCTGCTGTACTTCCGGGACCCCACCAAGATCCCGCTGGAGATCGTGCTGGCCGCCGCAGCCGGCGCGGACGGCAGCATCATCACCCAGGTGGCCGACGTCGAGGAGGCGGAGATCGTCTTCGGGGTCCTCGAACACGGCTCCGACGGCGTGATGCTCGCCCCCCACATCCCGGGGGAGGCCACCGCGCTGCGGACCGCCGCAGTCAGCCGGGCGGCGGACCTGGAACTGGTGGAGCTGGAGGTCACCGGAATCCGGCGGGTGGGCATGGGCGAACGCGCCTGCGTGGACACCTGCACGAACTTCCGGCTGGACGAGGGCATCCTGGTCGGCTCGCACTCCACTGGCATGATCCTGTGCTGTAGCGAGACCCACCCCCTGCCGTACATGCCGACCCGGCCGTTCCGGGTCAACGCCGGCGCGCTGCACTCGTACACGCTGTCGGCCAACGGGCGGACCAACTACCTCAGCGAGTTGACCTCCGGCGGTCGGGTGCTCGCCGTCGACTCGCAGGGGAAGTCCCGGATCGTCACCGTGGGCCGGGTCAAGATCGAGACGCGTCCGCTGCTCGCGATCGACGCGGTCTCGCCGTCGGGCGTGACGGTGAACCTCATCGTCCAGGACGACTGGCACGTACGGGTGCTCGGGCCGGGCGGAACGGTGCTGAACGTCACCGAGCTGACCGCGGGCACGAAGGTCCTCGGCTACCTACCGGTCGAGAAGCGGCACGTCGGCTACCCGATCGACGAGTTCTGCATCGAGAAGTGAGCGACGGCGCGATGAGGAACAAGCCATGATTGGGCAGGTACTCGACTTCCACGTGCGCCTGGCCCCCGGCCGGGCGCCGGGGAGCGGCTGCTGTCGACGTTGGACGAGTGCGGGCTGGAGCGGGCGGTGGTCTGCGCGGGCGGCACCATCGACCTGGACCGGCTGTCCCGCCAGCTCGTCGAGGGCGGGCACGTCGAGACCGACGCCGACAACGACGCGGTGCTGGCCGCCTGCGCGGGCACCGACGGCCGTCTGGTGCCGTTCTTCTTCGCCAACCCGTACCGCCCGCCCGAGGTCTACCGCGCCAGGGCCGCCGAGTTCCGCGGCCTGGAGGTCTCGCCCGCCGTGCACGGCGTCGCCCTGGCCGATCCCCGGGTCGCCGACCTCGTCGCCGTGGCGGCCGAGTTCGACCACCCGGTGTACACGGTCTGCCTGGAACGTCCGGGCGCGGGCGTGGCCGACCTGGTCACCCTGGGCCGCCGGTTCCCACAGGTGAACTTCGTGCTCGGCCACAGCGGCATCGGCAACATCGACCTCTACGCGCTCACCCTGATCCAGGACGAACCCAACATCCTGCTGGAGACCTCCGGCGGCTACACGTGCGTGGTCGAGGCGGCGCTGCGCCGCCTCGGCGCCGGTCGGGTGCTGTTCGGCTCCGAGTACCCGCTCCAGCACCCGACCGTGGAACTGGCCAAGTACCAGGCGCTGCGGATCCCGCCCGAGCAGTGGCGGCAGGTCGCCTGGGACAACGCGCATCGACTGCTGGGAGAAGAGAAGCGGTGAACGAGTTAAGCCCTGACCTGCCCCAACTCGGCCAGTGGCACGGGCCGGAAGACCTGCAGCGCCTACAGGAGAAGCAGCTTTCGCAGACCGTCACCTGGGCGGCCCGCTCGCCGTTCTACCGCGAGCGGCTGAACTCGGCGGCCCTGCCCGCCACCGCCGCCGACCTCGCCGGCCTGCCGCTGACCACCAAGCAGGACCTACGGGACAACTACCCCTTCGGGATGCTCGCCGTCCCGAAGGCACGGCTGGCCACCTATCACGAGTCGAGCGGGACCGCCGGCAAGCCCACGCCCTCCTACTACACGGCAGAGGACTGGACCGACCTGGCCGAGCGGTTCGCCCGCAAGTGGATCGGGATGTCGGCCGAAGACGTCTTCCTGGTGCGTACGCCGTACGCGCTGCTGCTGACCGGGCATCTCGCGCACGCCGCCGGACGGCTGCGCGGGGCCACCGTGGTGCCCGGCGACAACCGGTCGCTGGCCATGCCGTACGCCCGGGTGGTCCGGGTCATGCACGACCTGGAGGTCACGCTGACCTGGTCGGTGCCGACCGAATGCCTCATCTGGGCCGCCGCGGCGACCGCGGCCGGACACCGCCCCGACGCCGACTTCCCCGCGCTGCGGGCGCTGTTCGTCGGCGGCGAGCCGCTCACCGACGCCCGCCGTCGCCGGATCAGCCGGCTGTGGGGGGTGCCGGTCATCGAGGAGTACGGCTCCACGGAGACCGGCAGCCTCGCCGGCGAGTGCCAGTACGGCCGGATGCACCTGTGGGCCGACCGGGCGCTCTTCGAGGTGTACGACCCGCAGACCGGCACGGTCAGCGCGGAGGGGGACGGCCAACTGGTGGTCACGCCGCTGTTCCGCGAGGCGATGCCGCTGCTGCGCTACAACCTCGAGGACGACGTGTCGGTCTCCTACGACGACTGCGACTGCGGCTGGAAGCTGCCCACGGTCCGGGTGCTCGGCCGGGCGGCGTTCGGCTACCGGGTCGGCAACGCCACGATCACCCAGCACCGGCTGGAGGAGATCGTCTTCTCCCTGCCGGAGTCCCACGGGGTGGTGTTCTGGCGGGCCAAGGCGGAACCGACGACGCTGCGGATCGAGATTGAGGTGGCCGAGGAACACCGGGCCGCCGCCCAGGCGGAGCTGACCGCCTCGGTACGGGCCGCGTTCGGGGTCGACAGCGAGGTCGTCGGGCTGGCCCCGGGGACGCTGGTACCGCGCGAGGCACTGACCAACATGCCGGACGTGGTCAAGCCGCGCAGCCTGTTCGGACCCGACGAGGACTGGGGCAAAGCGCTCCTCTACTACTGACGGGAGCCGTCATGCGGCAGATCCGGGTGGCCGTGGTCGGGGCCGGCATCGCCGGCCTCGCCCTCGCCGCCGCCCTGCGCCGGGCCGGCATCGACTGCCACGTCTACGAGCAGGCGGAGCGGCTGACCGAGGTGGGGGCGGGCGTACAGGTGGCGCCCAACGCCACCCGGCTGCTGCACCAACTGGGCCTGCGTGAGCAACTGCGCGCCGTCGCGGTCGCCCCGCAGGCGATCGAGATGCGCCGCTGGGACGACGGCCGGATCCTGCAACGCACCCCGTTGGGCAGCCTGTGCCGCCAACGCTTCGGGGCGCCCTACTACGCCCTGCACCGGGCGGACCTGCACGCCGGCCTGCTCTCGCTCGTGCCGCCGGACCGGGTGCACCTCGGCGCCCGCCTCGTCGCCGTGACGCAACGCGCCGACGAGGCCCGGCTGCACCTGGCCGACGGTACGACGGTCGCGGCCGACCTGGTCGTCGGCGCCGACGGCATCCACTCGATCGTGCGCGACCAGATCGTGGCCGACCGGCCACGGTACTCCGGGCAGACGATCTACCGGGGGCTGGTCCCGGCCGACCGGGTGCCGTTCCTGCTCACCGAGCCCCGGGTGCGGTTGTGGCTCGGACCGGACCAGCACCTGGTGTGCTACCCGGTGTCGTCCGGCCGGCAGGTGAGCTTCGGCGCGACCGTGTCCGCCTCGGACTGGCGGGCGGAGTCGTGGTCGGCGCGGGGTGACGTCGCCGACCTCGCGGCGGCGTACGCGGGCTGGCACCCGGACGTCGCCCGGCTGATCGGCGCGGCGGGGACGGTCAACCGGTGGGCCCTGCACGACCGGGACAGCATCGACCGGCTCAGCTCGGGACGGGTGGTCGTCATCGGCGACGCCGCGCACCCGATGCTGCCGTTCCAGGCGCAGGGCGCGAACCAGGCGATCGAGGACGCTGTCGTGCTCGCGCTCTGCCTGGCCGACGCCGGCCCGGACGACCTGGACGCGGCCCTGCGCCGCTACGAACGGATCCGCCTGCCCCGCACCACGCGGATCCAGCAGCAGTCCCGGGCCAACGCGGAGACCTTCCACCTGGCCGACGGGGACGCGCAGCGTCGCCGCGACACCTCTGCCCAGACCGCGTCGGGTCTGGACCGGCATGAGTGGCTCTTCGGGTACGACGCCGAGCAGGCCACCACGACCAGCAGGAGCGCATGATGGAACTGACCGGAATCGAGTCGACCGTCGCCCTGGTCACCGGTGCGGCGCAGGGCATCGGGGCGGCCGTGGCGGGCGTCCTGGCCGGTGCGGGAGCGCACGTCGCGGCGGTGGACCGCAACGCCGAGGCGCTCGCCACCGTGGTGACCAAACTCGAGGCCGAGGGCGTGACGGCCCGTGGCTACGGCGTCGACGTGTGCGACAGCGCGGCCGTGGACGCGCTCGTGCGGCGGGTCGAGGACGAGCTGGGGCCGATCGGCATCCTGGTCAACGCGGCCGGTGTGCTGCACACCGCCCGGGTGGTCGAGCTGTCGGACCGGCAGTGGAGCGAGACCTTCTCGGTCAACGCCACCGGAGTGTTCCACCTGTCCCGGGCGGTGGCCCGGCGGATGATCCCCCGCCGCCGGGGCGCGATCGTGACCGTGGCGTCGAACGCCGCCGGCGTGCCGCGTACGGAGATGGCCGCGTACGCCGCCTCGAAGGCCGCGTCCGCCCACTTCACCCGGTGCCTGGGGCTGGAGCTGGCGGACTACGGCATCCGGTGCAACGTCGTCTCGCCCGGCTCGACCGACACCCCGATGCTGCGCGCGATGCTCGGCGAGGACGGTGACCCGAGGCAGGTGATCGAGGGCTCGCCGGCCGCGTACAAGGTCGGCATCCCGCTGCGGAAGGTGGCCCAGCCACGGGACGTGGCCGAGGCGGTCGCGTACCTCGTGTCCGACCAGGCCGGTCACGTCACGATGCACGACCTGTACGTGGACGGCGGAGCCGCCCTGCACGTGTGAAGGCGGAGCCGCCCTGCACGTGTGACGGCGGCACTGCCCGCACGTGTGACGGCGGAGCTTGCCGGTACGTGTGACAGCGCAGACTGAACCCAGGAGGCGAAGGACCATGGCCATGGCTCCGATCGCGCCGTACCGGATGCCCGGCGACGGCGACCTGCCGAGCCCGGCGATGCCCTGGCGCCCGCGTCCGGACCGGGCCGCCGTGCTGGTGCACGACATGCAGCGGTACTTCCTGCGGCCCTTCCCGGCCGGGCAGTCGCCGCTGACCGAGTTGGTCGCCAACGTCATGAAACTGCTCGCGGCGGCGCGTGCGGCCGGCGTGCCGGTGTTCTACACCGCGCAGCCGGGCGGCATGAGCCGTGCGGACCGGGGCCTGCTGCACGACCTCTGGGGTCCCGGTATGAGCAGCGAGGACGCCGATCGCGGCATCGTCGACGACGTCGCCCCCGAGCCGGACGACACGGTGCTGACCAAGTGGCGCTACAGCGCGTTCTTCCGGAGCGACCTCGAGGACCGGCTGCGCCTCTCGGGCCGGGACCAGCTTCTCGTCTGTGGCGTCTACGCGCACATGGGCTGCCTGATCACCGCCTGCGACGCGTTCAGCCGGGACATCCAGCCGTTCCTCGTGGCGGACGCGCTGGCCGACCTCACGCTCGACGACCATCTCATGGCGCTCCGCTACGCGGCTGATCGTTGCGCGGTGCCGCTCTCCACCGCCGGCGTGCTGGCCGAGCTGGAGAAATAGCCGGCCGGGTCCGTCAGGTCACCGGCCATCACCCACCCCGGAGGAATCACGTGTCCGAACGCACTCAGGTCGTCGTCATCGGTGGAACGTCGGGGATCGGGCGGCACTTCGCCCAGTCCTGCGCCGAACAGGGACACGACGTCGTCATCACCGGCCGTTCGGCGGATCGGACCAAGGGCATCGCCGACGAGATCGGCGGACGGACCCGTGGGATCGCCCTGGACCTGGCCGAGCCGGAGCAGGTCGTGACCGCGCTGGCCGACGTGGCACGCGTCGACCACCTGGTGCTCGCGGCGCTCGACCGGGACTACAACACGGTGCGCGAGTACCGCCCGGCCGACGCGGTGCGCCTGCTGACGGTGAAACTCGTCGGCTACACGGCGGTCCTGCAGGCGCTCGCCCCACGGCTGACCGACGAGAGCGCGGTCGTACTGGTCGGTGGCCTGGCCAGCCACCGGCCGTACCCGGGCTCCACGAGCGTGACCACCGCGAACGGTGGCATCGGCGCGCTGGTTCGGACGCTGGCGGTGGAACTCTCGCCGGTCCGGGTCAACGCCCTGCACCCGAGCATCGTCGCCGACACGCCCTTCTGGAGTGACAAGCCGGCCGCCCGCGAGGCCGCCGCGACTCGCGCGCTCACCCGGCGGCCGGTGACGATGCAGGACTGTACCGAGGCGATCACCTTCCTGCTGACGAACCGTTCGATCAACGGGGTCAACCTGAACATCGACGGCGGTGAGGTGCTCATCTGATCCCGGTCGTGACCCGCCACGGCCCCCACCGGCCGGTCGCACCCTGCCCGTGCTCCCGCTGCGCGCGGGGGTAGCGGGCGAGGTTCCGGGCCGAGAACAGGGCCATGCCGGCGGTGAAGCCCGTCACCGGCACCGGAAGCCGGGTCCAGTAGGCGAGCCGGCCGTCGACGTGGAACTCCACCTCCGACGTCTCGGCCCGGTAGGTGATGGCGTAGCCGTGCGCGTCCCCCGGCCCGGTGGGCACGTCCAGGACCACCCGGTGGATGTAGTACTCGTCGGGGCGGGTCACCCCGGGCAGCACCAGTCGCTCGACGACCGCGTACACGGTGTCGTTGGTCGCGGCGGCGTTGAGCACGACACCGGTCTGCAGGTCGAACAGGTTCACCGTGCCGTAGGCGTCGAGCAGGTCGTACGGGGTCTGGCCGTAGGTCCGTACCGCCATCTCGACCTCGACCGCGAGCTGGCCCGCCGCCGGTACGGCGAGGCGTCGTACGGACCGGTACATCTGCTTGGCGTTGTTCTGCCTCGGGTCGGTGTCGTGGAAGCGGGTGAACGGGTTGACGGTCAGCTCCAGGTGCCCGTCTCCGGTCCGCATCCGGGCGTTGCGGTCCTGGTACCGGTACGTCTCGCCGTCGGCTCCCGCGATCGACATGATCCGCCAGCGGGCGGGGTCGAGCTTGTCGCTCGTGAAGTCGTCGTACGTCCAGGTGGTCGTCTCCAGCGCCGAGGTCATGGCCACACGATCGGCCCCACAGCCATCGATGGGCATCGCACGTTCACGCGGTTCGGCCGGAGCGGCGCGCCATTTCTCCACTGCACGCCGAAAATCCCGTGAATGGGCCATGCCAACGGGGCAATCGGTGCCTCAGACTGCCGCGTATTGATCGACCGCCATGTCATGGCGCCGTCACCACGGCGTCCTCAGTAGAGGAGGTGTCATGGGCACGATGGACTCGGCAGCGAACGGTGACCGTTATGTTGCGGTATATGAAAGCGCCCAGTTCAAGACCCTGCGGCGTCGGTCCAATTCCTTCATCGTCTGGGCGAGCGTCGTCTTCTACGGGTGGTGGTTCGTCGGCATCTCGCTCGCTGCCTTCGTGCCGGACTTCTTCCGGACGGGACTCGGCGGCCCGATGAACGTGGGCCTGCTGTTCATCCTCCTGTCGCTCCTCCTCGTGGTGGCGATCGCTGTTTCGTACCTGCGTTTCGCCCGTGAACGACTCGATCCCCTCAGCGAGCAGATCCGGGCGGACCTGGAAGGAGACCTCCGATGACCGGTGTTCTCGCGGCCCCCGCGCCACCCCCGATCGAAAACACCTGGGCGGCGCCCGCGATCGCCACCGTGGTCGCCGTCGCCATCGGTGTCCTGGTGTTCGTCCTGGCGAACGCGGCCCGTGGCCGTATCCGCAACCCGAACGACTTCCTCCTCGCCGGCCGGCGGATCGGCGCCGGTGAGAACGCCTTCGCGATGGTCGGCGGGACCATCATGTACTCGACCGTGATCATCATTACCGGGCACGTCGCGTTGAACGGCTTCGACGCCATCCTGCTGCTGACCGCCTTCACGATGTCCACCGTGGTCGGGGTGCTGATCTACGCCGGCCCGGTGCGGAACGTGGGCGGGTACACCCTGGGCGACGTGTTCGCGCTGCGTGCCCAGGAGCGGCCGGCGCGGATGGCGTCGGCGGTCCTCACCCTGCTCATCTTCGGCATGTTCACGATCATCGCCGTGGGCTCGGTCGCCTTCGTCGCCACCCGGATGTTCTCCACCAGCTCCACGGTGAACGCGCCGCTGGTGGCCGGCATCACCGTCGTCGTCGGCCTGGTCGCCATCGCCTGGGTGTACCTGGGCGGCATGGAGGGCGTCACCAAGGTCCTGGTGCTCAAGGTGGTCCTGATGGGCGGCCTGGTGGCGGTGCTGACCGCGGTGGTGCTCGCCCGGTACAAGCTCAACCTCGTCGAGCTGCTCAACGACGCCGAGGCCAACGCGCGACCGGACAAGCGCGGTCTCGACCTGCTGACCACCGGCCGGCTGTTCGAACCGGGCTCCACCTACGCGTCGGACCAGGACCCGTGGGTCCACCTGTCGAAGGCCTTCTCCATCGCCGTCGGGGCACTGGGGATGCCGTTCCTGTTCATGCGGTACTTCGTGACGCCCAACGGGCGGGAGTCGCGGCGCTCGGCCGGCCTGGCGTCGATCATCACCGTCGTGTTCTGGACGTGCATGATCATCCTCGGCCTCGGCGCCGTCGCGATCCTCGGTGGGGACGCCATCGGCCAGGTCGCCGCCCACCGCGACATCACCCTTCCCAAGATCGCAGACGAGATCGGCGGCGGCTGGGCCACCGGCGCGCTCGGCGGGATCGCCCTGATGGCGACCGGTGCGATCTTCGCGACGCTGCTGCTCAACGGGGTCACGTCCATCACCAAGGACCTCAACGCGGCGCGGGGCCGGACGATGGACCCGGCCGCCGAACTCAAGAGCATCCGGCGCAACGTGCTGATCGTCGGGCTCGCCTCCCTCGTCGGCGGCGTGGTGATGCTGACCCAGCTCACCCACATCTTCATCCCGACGTCGATCGACCTGGGTGCCGCCTGTGTCCTGCCCGCGGTCGTCTACTCGCTGTTCTGGCGGCGCTACAACACCCGAGGACTCCAGTGGACGGTCTACGGCGGAATCGCCGTGACCCTCTTCATGGTCCTGTTCTCCAACGGGGTGTCGGGCGACCCCACCGCTATCTTCCCCGACGCCGATTTCAAGTTCGTCGACTTCGAGCCCGGCCTGCTCGGGGCGCCGCTCGGCTTCCTGTTCGGCTACCTCGGCTCGGTCACCAGTAAGGAACGCGACGACGCCCGCTTCGCCGAGGCGCAGGTCCGTGCCCTCACGGGCGCCGTCGTGCCCGCCGGGAGGGACCTGCCCGTCCGTGGCACGGACGAGCGTGGCGGGGAGACCCGGATGGTCAGCGAAACCAACTGAACGACCGCGAACGGTGTGGGGCGGTCGCACCGCCCCACACCCCTTCGGGAGGGCCAATCGTGGATCCGGTACCGGTTCTGGTGGTGGGCGCGGGCCCGGTCGGCATGGTCACCGCCCTGGCGCTCGCCCGCCAGGGTGTTTCCTGTGTCCTCGTCGACCAGGGCTTCGAGACGTCCGTCCACCCCAAGCTCGACTACGTCAACGCCCGCAGCATGGAGTTCCTCCGGCAACTCGGCATCGCCGACGACGTCCGGTCCGCCGGGGTCGCGCCCGAGCACCGGGCCGACGTGATCTGGTCGACCGGCCTGGCCGGTGAGCCGATCACCACGTGGGGACTTCCCTCGGTGGCCGAGGAGTGGCGACGCATCGCCGAACAGAACGACGGCAGCCAGCCCACCGAGCCCGGCCAGCGGATCTCCCAGATCGACCTGGAGCCGGTGCTGCGTGCCCACTGCCGGCGCAACCCGCTCGTCGACCTGCGCTGCGGGCTGCGGTTCGACTCCCTCAGCCAGGACGACGACACGGTGACCAGCCACCTGGTCGACGTGCTGACCGACGACCAGGTCCGGGTGCGCTCCCGGTACGTGATCGGGTGCGACGGCGCGTCCAGCCAGGTCCGCCGGGCGGTGGGCATCGGCGAGGAGGGCTTCGACGTACCCGGGTTGCCGGGCGCATTCATGGTGCACTTCAAGAGCCGCGACCTGGACACCCTGCACCGGCACGGGCGGTTCTGGCACTACTTCGCCTTCCGGTACATCATCATCGCCCAGGACGAGGTGGACACCTGGACCGCGCACGTCAACGGGATGGAACCCACCGAGTTCGACACCCCGCCAGCCGATCCGGCGGCCTTCCTGCTCGACACGATGCGGACCGACCTGAAGATCGACAAGGTGCTGCTGACCTCCCGCTGGCGCCCCGGCTTCATGATCGCGGACCGCTTCCGGGCCGGCCGGGTGCTCCTCGCCGGCGACTCCGCCCACCGCATGTTCCCGACCGGCGCCTACGGCATGAACACCGGCATCGGCGACGCGGTCGACGTGGCGTGGAAGCTCGCCGCCCTCGTCCAGGGCTTCGGCGGCCCCGGCCTGCTCGACAGCTACGAGGCGGAACGCCGCCCGGTGGGCCTGCGCAACATGCACACCTCCCACCGGCACCTCGGGGTGCACCTCCGGGCAGGGACACTGCTGCGCGAGGGGGCGTCGCGCGAGGCCGTCGCAGCCCTCCTCCAGGCCGAGCGCGGCGAGAACGAGTACCGGGGGATCGAGCTGGGCTACCGGTACGACGACTCGCCCGTCGTCTGCCACGAGGATTCCCCCGCACCACCGTGGAGCCCTCGGGAGTACACGCCGACGACCTGGCCCGGCAGCCGTCCGCCCAGCCTCCTCCTCGCCGACGGCACCCCGATCTACGATCGCTTCGCCCCGTCCTTCACCCTCGTCGACTTCACCGGCGACGGCCGCGCCGACCCGCTCCTGGCCGAAGCCGCCGCCCAGAGCGTGCCGGTCAGCCACACCGTGGTGACCGACCCGGCCGCGCGGCAGGTCTGGGAACGTGACCTGGTGCTGCTCCGCCCCGATCATCACGTGGCCTGGCGCGGAAACCGGACCCCCGCGGACCCGGCCGCCGTGCTTCGGCGCGTACGAGGTACGCGGTGACCGAATCGCGTACGAGGTGCGCGGTGACCCGATCCGCCCGGTGACGACCTGAGCCCGGATCGCAGTACGTCCGGGGACGACGATGGCCGGTGCGGTTTCCTCGCACCGATGGCGCGAACGCGCCATACCCGTCCACCGGACGCAGTCGCCCGGTCCGGTCGACCACGTCGCGCCCAGGCGCCCGCAAACGGCGCTTTCCGCAGCGCGAAGACGTGATGTGCCGGCCTCGGCGGCTGGGGCACGCTATCGGCACACTGCTCGACCGGGCGGAAAGCTCCAGCGCGGTCGGGCCGGTCCGGGCGAACGAATTCCGCCCGACGACCGGCCTACGGCTGCCGTGGCTCCCGGGGCCCGTCGCTGATCTCTCGATCGGAGGACAGATGCAGCAATCCAGCTTCACGGCGGACTCCATCCAGCTCGGGCCGTGGGAGGGCCGACCAGCAGTCCAGCAACCGGATTGGCGTGACCACCCCGCCTACCAGGAGGCCTGCCGGTCGCTGGCCTCGGCTCCGCCCCTGGTGACGGCCACCGAGATCCGGCAGTTGCGGGAGGCGCTGTCGAGACTGGCGACGACCGGCGCCCTCCTGCTCCAACTGGGCGACTGCGCCGAGAGCTTCTACGAGTGCACACCTCGGCACACGGCGGAGAAGCTGAAGGTCATCGACTGGCTGGGTGACCGACTCGGCGAACTCACCGGCCGGAGTGTCGTCCGGGTCGGCCGGATGGGCGGACAGTTCGCCAAACCCCGGTCGCAGGCGCTCGAGTGGCACGACGCGCTCAGCATCCCCTCCTTCCGCGGGCACATGATCAATTCGGATCTGGCCACGTCGGTGGCCCGGAAGGCCAACCCACGGCGCATGGTGTGGGCCTACGAGGCCAGCGACCAGGTGCAGCGGGTGATGCGGACGTACCGCCGGGAGAACGGACCCACGGCGGCAACGGAAGGGCCCTGGTCGAGCCACGAGGCCCTGGTCGTCGACTACGAGTCCCGACTGATCCGCCGTGACCCGGACACCGACGACCGGTACCTGGGCTCGACCCACCTGCCCTGGGTGGGGGAGCGGACCCGTCAGCCGGCCGAGGCGCATGTCGCCCTGCTCTCCGCCGTGGTCAACCCGGTGGGCTGCAAGATCGGACCGACCGCGAGTCCCGACGACATCCTGGAGGTGTGTGCGGCGCTCGATCCGCGGCGCGAACCCGGCCGCCTCGTCCTGATCCCCCGGATGGGCCGCGACCGGATCCAGGAGGCCCTGCCGCCCATCGTCCGCGCGGTGGTGAACGCGGGACACCCGGTCGTCTGGCTGAGCGACCCGATGCACGGCAACACGGTGACGTCGCAGGTCGGCCTGAAGACGCGTCACCTCACCGACGTGATCACCGAGGCGCTGCGCTTCCGCGACATCCTCGAGGGGAACCGGCAACACGCCGCCGGACTCCACATCGAGATGGCGGCGGACGACGTGACGGAGTGCATCGGGGGATCCGTCGAGAACGAGGACGAACTACCGCGCCACTACACCTCGCTGTGTGACCCGAGGCTCAACGTCAACCAGGCCACCGCGCTGATCGAGGCGTGGGCCACGGGAACGACGACGGGCCGCTCCTGACCGGGAGTCCGTCCGGGCTCCGGTACGGACTTCACGTCCGGTCCTCGAGCTTCTGCGCGAACGCCAGCCAGGCCCCGGCGCACGACCGAGCCACTCGGCGACGGACTTCCGCCAGTGCGGTGGCACGGCCTCGACGAGTTCGCCCCACTCCGCAGGCTCGACCACGTGGCCGTCGAGCCAGCGGAAGACGGCGCGGCCGGTCTCCGTGTACTTCACCGCCGGATCCCGGCTCAGGTTGGCCCGCATCGAGGCCCAGTCGATGCTCTGCCGGGCGATGCCCGTTCTGCGACGCTGCGAATCTGCCGGGCCACCGACGGATGGCTCGCGCTCCTCGACGATGCCGGTCGGCTCCGGACGCGGACGGCCGTACGGATCATGAAGGGACGTCCCGCGCTGCGAGGCCAACACCGGGTCCTGGCCCGCTCGTAGCCGAGCCCGTACGTCGCGCGCCGTCCCCACCGAGACGCCGGCCTCCCGGGCGATGGCGCGCAGGGGCGCGGCGCCCGGGCGATGACCTCGCTCGCCCGTAGCCGTCCCGCCGAACCGTCCAGAGGACGGACCCGGCCGTCTCTCCCCACGCGACTGCTCTCCCGCTCCTCGGGCAGGGACAGGCGGCGTCGGACCGCGCTCACCGTGGTCGGGGACAGCCCGGTGGCGGCGCCGCCCGGAGCCGGTGCATGCCGTCGATGACCCGCATCGTGCTCCGGTGTACGAGAATCGGCGGAAGGTTCTGCGCCGCAGCCAACAGTTGTACGTGTTCGGGATCCTCCCCGGCCAGTCGGGGTGAATAGCCGGGCCGCAGCGACGATATCGGTACCGAAACCGGATCCGTCTCGTCCGGCGCGATCGGGGCCTGCGTATTTACGTGCCCGGCTAATTTCCTGCTGGCGCTGGCCATTTCCCGGATCTCCGGGTTGCTCGACATCCGAACACTCACCTGTCAATGGGTAGGATCCCGTGCACGTACGGCAATCGGTCCCGCTGGCGGCAGGGGCCGTTCCGGTGTCACCATCGCTTCTGACACGCCGTCCCTGAGCAGCAGAAAGCCTGCCCTGCTGCATCATGGCGGGCGGTCTCGGCCTGAGCAACATCGTTTCCCGTCCACTGTGGGTAGTTCCCACTACCCGTTCGGGTAGTGGACGGTGGCGAATCAAATCCACTAATATCGATCAAACTCCGTTGATCATATTTGCTGTGGTGCGCGATTTCTCGTGGCGGGCGATCGAAAGGACAATTCCGGTGACGATTCTGAGGCGGCTACGGAGACGGCGCCTGGGGGGCGTGGTGGCCCTCGCCGTGACGATGGCCCTGGCGGGATCGCTGACCAGTGGCGTGTCGGCGGCGCCACAGGAGGAGGCGGCCTTCGACCTCGACCACGGGAACGTCCTGCTCGAGGTCGTCTACCCGACCTTCAACATGGTGTCGCGTACGGAGAGCCTCGGCCGCCCACAGTCGTGGACCCTGGACCACGCCATGCTGTTGGAACTGCCGTGGTTCGACGCCATCGCCCCTTACCACCCCACGGCGGTCGGCATCTTCTCGGACCTCGGCCGGCGGCCGGCGGCGGAACACACGACGCGTAACAAGAACATCGCCGTCACGTACTCGGCCTTCACCTCGTTCAACGCGGTCCTTCCGCAGTACCGGTCGACCTGGCTCGGAATGATGGAGTTGGCGGGCCTCGACCCGAACAACACCGCGGAGGACCCGACCACGGCCAGCGGTATCGGCATTCTCGCCGCCAAGAACGCCGCGGCGGCGAGGAAGAACGACGGTTCCAACCGGGACGGTGACGCGGGCGACCGCAAGTACAACCAGCAGCCCTACGCCGACTACACGGGCTACCGGCCGGTCAACACGGCGTACCAGCTCCGCAACCCGTCCCGCTGGCAGCCGAACACCACCTCGGCGCGGGAGGTCTTCACGGCCCAGGAGTTCGCGACCCCTCAGTTCGGCCGGGTGAAGCCGTTCACGTACGACAGCCCCCAAGAGTTTCGGGTCGCTCCGCCGACCAACAGCAACCACCTCGACCGCCGGGCCTACCGCAGTCAGGCCGACGCCGTCCTGAGGGCGTCGGCGAACCTGGACGACCGCCAGAAGGTGACCGCCGAGCTGTTCAACGACAACGTCCGGCCCTTCGGGATCGTCGCCGGCGCGATCGCCCGCGGGAACGTCCACCTCAACACCGAGGAGACCGTCCGCTACGTCGCCGCCTCGGTGGTGGCCGGCGTCGACGTGGTCATCGCCTCCTGGTACCTGATGCGCAAGTACGACTCGGTGCGACCGTACAGCGCGATCCGTTACCTGTACGGCGAGAAGAAGCTGACGGCGTGGGGTGGCCCGGGGAAGGGCACCGTCAACGACATCACCGGTGACGAGTGGCAGGGCTACCTGAGCAGCCTGGCCTTTGCCTCTCCCGAATACCCGTCCGCCTCCGCCGCGCTCTGCCTCGCCTACACCCAGCAGGCGCGACGCTTCATCGGCACCGACCAGTTGAACATCGCCTGGCCGGTGGCCAAGGGTTCCTCGCTCGTC
This sequence comes from Micromonospora pallida, assembly GCF_900090325.1. Taxonomy (NCBI): domain Bacteria; kingdom Bacillati; phylum Actinomycetota; class Actinomycetes; order Micromonosporales; family Micromonosporaceae; genus Micromonospora; species Micromonospora pallida. The sequence continues at coordinate 7,451,572 of NZ_FMHW01000002.1, forward strand.
GAACCGGGCGTTACCCCGGCCAGCGACCTGACCCTGTCCTGGAGCAGCCTGAGCGCCTTCGCCAGCGACTGTGGCCAGAGCAGGGTCTGGGGCGGTGACAACTTCCCGTCGTCGGTCGAGGCCGCGAAGCAGTACGCGCCGCAGATCGGCGACCGGGCCTACGACTTCGTCCAGCGCAAGCTGAACGGCCGCTGATCCCCTTCGTACTGACGCCGGCTGCCGACGGTGCCCTCTGGCCCCGTCGGCAGCCGGCCGCCTGCGCGGACAGCGCGTAGTTCGGCCATCACAGTACGATCATTCCCGTGTTGCCGATACACGTGACGGTGTGGGACGACCATGCTCAGCGCGGTGACCAGGTCATCCTGGTGCACGGCACCATGACGTGGGGGCTCGCGTCGTTCGCGCATCAGCGCTCGCTCGCGAAAGATCGGCGGATCCTCGTCGTGGATCGCCGAGGCTTCGGAGCCAGTCCCGACACCGACCAGAGCGACTACGACGTCGACGCGGACGACATCGTCGGGCTGATGGACAGGCCCAGCCACCTGGTCGGACACTCGTACGGCGGGGTGGTCGCGATGCTCGCTGCGGCACGCCGCCCGGAACGAGTGAGTTCCTTGGCGCTCATCGAGCCGTCGGCGCTCGCCGTGGCGGCCGACCAGCCCGTCGTCGCCGCAGCACTCGACGCCAACCGGCGGTACGTGGCCGCGTCACGATCGATGTCGGCGGAAGAGTACCTGCGAACGGCGTACAGCGGGAGCGACGAGCCGATGCCCGAGCCGTTCGAGTACGCCCTGCGGGCAGCGCGGACCGCGATGCGGGAGCGGCCCTGCTGGGAGGCCGAGGTACCGGTCGACGACATCCGCCGAACCAGCTATCCGAAGCTGGTGCTCGCCGGCACCTGGGAGACGGCCTCAGCGGAATACCGGTCGGCGACCGGGGACGCTCTGGTGGCGACAGCACGGACGGTGGCCGCGCGCATCGGCGCCAGCTTCCACCAGGTCGCAGGGGCGGATCACTCGCCACACCGACAACGCCCCAACGAGGTGAACCGGCTGCTGCTCGGCCTCTGGGCACAGACCGGCAACGTCCAGCCCACCCAGCTCACCTCGGCGGACTGACTGGCGGCGCTGCGGACCGGCCCTGGACGATGTCGCCGGACGACTCCACCAGGTCGATGAAACGGCGCAGGATAGGCCAGGGGACTTCGCCGCTACCGGCTCTGAACATCACTTCGTTTGCCGGGCGCGGTGTGAACGGCCCATCATCCGGCGTTGCGTCCGGGATCGTGACAACGATGTACGGCCCGGTTCCCGGTGCTCCGGTCAGTCCGACCAGCTCGTACTGCCACGCGTCGTCGGGCAGGCTGTAGTTCGAGTTGACCTCGTACAGCTTGCCGTCGTGATCCCAGACTTCCACGGCAGCAGGATCACACACGTTCGGCCACAGCCGCCTGGAGCGGGCGACGGGAATCGAATCCGCACCGTCAGTTCGGAATCATCCTGCGGTGGACGACGCCGACGTAGGCCGCAGTAGGGCCAAGCGAAGCGACGGCGCCACCCAAGCACGCCAACAGTGTGCCGACCGGTGGTCCGCCGGTCAGTACTACGACGCCAGCCACGTAGAACGTTGCCAGCACTGCGGCGACGGCGGACGCGACCAGCAACTTCATGGAGAGCCGTCCGCTTTTCACGGCAACCTCGCCGACCCAGCCCGCCGGCACGAACAGCAGCGGCACCAGGGCGACGCCCAAACACCCCAGCGAGCAGCACAGCACCGGCCCGGCGAGCGGACCGCCTGGATCCCCGGTGGTGTTCCACGCCCACACGAGCAGTCCGACGTAGATGACGGGCGCCTGCGCGACGAACACCACCCAGGCGACAAGCGCACCAACAACGTGGCGATCAGTCGCTCTGCTCATCATTTCCCCCGCACGACGGCTCCAGGAGGGCATGCCACTGTGCCATGTTGCTCTTGCCCGGTGTGCATTGGACCTCTGGGCTGCGAAGCTGACCGCCGTTGCCCTGGACTCCGGCCCGACACGCACGCAACGGAGACCGCTTTCGCAGGACAACGCCCGGGCGGGAAGCGCCGTACACTCTGGACCCGGCGCTCGGGTGAAGGCTTGGGAAGTTTCCCGCCACTGTGACACGGTCCGGGCAAGCACCTGCTGGAGGGCGCGACGTGACATCTCGGATGCCACCCACAAACCCGGCGGGCCATCGCCGTCTGGCTATCACCATCGCGCTGTGCGGAGCCCTCGCCGCAATCGTGGTCCTCCTGGTGGTGATCCCTGGCGCGACCGGCGGTGGCTGGGGCGTCCTCAACAGCCTCCGGCCGTCTTCGTCAGCTTCCCCTGGACCAGACCCGGCCGCGAAACCGGCATCCGGCGTGGTGGCCCCTGAGGCGCAGCTCGTCAAGGCTTGCATCAAGCAGACCAAGAGCGAGGATCTGTACAAGTTCTACCTGCGCGACATACCTGAGAGCCGGTGGGGAGACCCGGTTAGAGGCACTCTCTCAACATTCAGTGAGCCATACGTGCTCTGGCTTCTGGACGCTGACTGCAAGCCATACAAGGCGGTCGAGGTGCCAGCTGGAACCAGTCGTACGTTCAGGGCGTACGTCGGCCAGGTCTGGTACTACGCCGAGGCGTCAGCGACGCAACCTGACGGCTACGACTACCTCGTCTTCAGCCCTTCCGAAAGCGGTGCCCCGAAGATCTTCAGCGACACTGGGCGCCTCGTCTACCGCACGGAATAGGCGAGCTGTGGATCTCTGAGGAGGGCCGACGCTGGTCCGTGTCGTCGCGCTGCCGGTGAGGCCGACGCCGCCGCTGAATGGCACGCGGTTGGCACGCGCCCGACTCCCATCCCTCTCGTCCCGTGAGAGACGGCTACCCACCGCCCGCCTCTTGCCACGCCGACAGCTTCTGCCGAAGCCGTCTCACCTCCTCAGGTGGGGCGTCCGGGAACTTGGGCACTGCTTCAGCGATTTCCTCCATCGCCTCCTCACCGATCACCTGGCTGATGGCATCCCACAGGACCATTCGCGCCCGAGACGCTTGAGGGCCGATCAGCCACTCGGTGATGAACCGGTCGAGGGTCTCGGCGTCTGCTTCGCCGCCCGCCATCCGTGAACCGATTCGGTCAATCGAGCGGGTGAGGCACTCGAGCAAGCGAGCTACCTCGATCGCCCGGTCAAGCGGGACGGTCACCGTTGATTCGCGGCTGTTCACGTCCAAGGCTGCTCCTTTGGATCAACATGCTGTCGTGGACCGTCCAGATCCTCGGACGGATGGCCGCCAGTCTGCCCCCGTCGTGCGCCCTGATCTTGGCGACAAGGGTGCGCTGTTGGCGTTCCGGCAACATCGGTCGAGCGGTCAAGCTCACGCTGCCGACGGGCGGCGCTCCGGGTCTTCGGACGCTACGGCCTTTTGCCGCGCCGCTGGCCGGGAGCAGCCCGGCCGGAACTCATTAGGACGCGGCGGTCGGCCCGGTTGCGTCTCGTGCCCGCTGCGCGCCACGGTTACTGGCCCACGGATGGCCCATGCTGGCCTTCGGATTAGAAGAAGATCGCGAATGGTGGTCCGGCGCACCCCTGGTCAGTACATCCGCGGTTGCCGGTAGCGCCGATGTCTGCGGGCCGTGTTGTCTGTACGGCCGGCCAACGCGTGGCCAGGGAGAGCCCTAGGCTGACGCCCATGCCGGCGGAGCACGACGTGATTGACCTAGACGAGCATGATCAACGGCCGGCGGAGTCGAGCGGCACCCCTGACCGCCTTATGGCCAGACGAAAGACGAATGCACGGCTCGTCGCTGCCTTCGTGGTCGGCGCTGTGCTCGGCGGTGTCGGGGTCAGCGAGCTGCGAGACTCGCGGGACGAGCGGAAGCGGAATGCTTCGGTCTCGCTCGTGGCCTTCCCTGCATCCAGCAGTAGCGGGAGTTCGGACGTCACGGGCGTCCTTCAGATGGAGGGGCAACTGGCCGTGATCAACGCTGGCCCCGCGCCGATCACGGTTCGTGCGGCTACCGGTCAACGACCAGGCATCCAGGTTCGTGACAACGGCCGCTCTCGGTTGCTACGCCCCGGCGGCACCGGCTGGATCGGTGTCAAGCTGCGTATCGAGTGCTCTACCGCGTTCGAGAGCGAGCCATTGTCGATACGGTTCTCGGTTGAGACCGCCGATCGACAGGTCAGAGAAGTCAGCTACCCCGTCGCCGTTAGGGGAAGCGCCTGGCACCAGGGGGCCGAGCGACCATGCACGTACCTCACTAACTTGGCGAAGAGTGGTGTCAACGGCGGCTAGCGCTGAAGCGGATCTCCTCGTCGGGGCACGGGCCGTCGCTCTGCCGGCTACTGCGGTGGATGCGCTCCGGGTGCACCTGGACCAGTTCACCGCTGCCGACGCTGAGGCCCTGGTCTTCACCGGCGACAAGGGCGCGCTGTTGCGTTCCGGCAACTTCGGTCGAGCGGTCAAGTGGACGCGGACCGTCGCAACGCTGGGCTTGCCAGCCTTCCACTTCCATGACCTGCGCCACACCGGCAATACCCTCGCTGCTGCCTCGGGTGCCAGCACCCGCGAGATGATGCAGCGGATGGGCCACGCGAGCATGCGCGCCGCGTGGATCTACCAGCACGCGACCAACGAACGGGACCGCGAAATCGCCTCGGCAATGGACCAGCGGATCGCCCGTCATGCCAGGCGCAAGGGTGCCCAGGGAAGCTAGTGGCCCACGGATGGCCCGCAAAGTCGACCATGGGGGAGAGGCAAAAGGCCCAGGTGCCGCGATCATGCGGTCTACCTGGGCCTTTGCTTGTGGAGCGGGCGACGAGAATCGAACTCGCACCGTCAGTTTGGAAGACTGAAGCTCTGCCATTGAGCTACGCCCGCGTACGCCCCGACTCGCCGGGTCGCGCCGACAGCGTACCCCGTGTTCCACTCCACCGCGCATCCGCCTTCGGTTCGACCCTGCCCCCGGCGCGCCGTCCCGCCCGGGGCCGCATCGGACGCCTCGGCCGCCGGCCACGCCATGGCCGCGTCCCGAGCAGGCCGCTCCGCTACCTGCCGTACCCGCTGGCGGAGAACAGCGGGAAGGTGTGGCTTCCGTAACCAGCCGGCGAACGCACGGCGTACCCGGAAAGACATGCGGACCATCCCGCCCACCGGCTGGTTTGTCGGAATCTGTGACTGACTGCGCGGCCCGGACGTCCCGGCTCCGTGCCGACGGCATACACTTCTGTCGCCACGGGGTGTGGCGCAGCTTGGTAGCGCACTCGCTTTGGGAGCGAGGGGCCGTGGGTTCAAATCCCGCCACCCCGACTGTCGTCCGCGGCCGGGTCGCCGAAGTGCCGTCGTCGCGGTACCTGGGCGGCTGCCGGCGTGCCAGGCCGGCTCGCCTACACTCGATGGGCTGAATCACGCCCAGACTAAAAACCGAGATCCGTTCAAGGAGTACGCCTGTGAAGAGCACCGTCGAGACTCTGAGCCCGACGCGCGTGCGGCTCGCCATCGAGGTGCCGTTCGTCGAGCTCGAGCCGAGCCTCAGGAAGGCGTACCGGGAGATCGGCCAGCAGGTCCAGGTTCCCGGCTTCCGCCGGGGCAAGGTTCCGGCCGCGGTGATCGACCAGCGGGTCGGCCGGGGCGCCGTCCTCAACGAGGCGGTGCAGGAGGCGATCCCGGAGAACATCCTCGCCGCCGTCCGCGAGCACGACCTGAAGACGCTCGGTCGCCCCGAGGTGGAGATCACCGAGTTCAACGACGGTGACAGCCTGAACTTCACCGCCGAGGTCGACGTCCGTCCGGAGCTCACCCTCCCCGACGCGGCCACCATCGAGGTGACCGTCGACGAGCTGCAGATCGACGACAGCGAGATCGACGAGCAGGTCAAGAACCTGCGCGAGCGGTTCGCCACGCTGAAGACCGTCGAGCGCGCCGCCCAGGAGGGCGACTTCGTCCAGATCGACCTGAACGCCACCGTCGACGGCGAGGACGTGCCGGGCGGGTCGGCGACCAACCTCTCCCACGAGGTCGGCAGCAAGCAGCTTCTCCCGGGCCTGGACGAGGCCGTGGTCGGCCTCGCCGCCGACGAGAACGCCACCTTCACCACCCAGCTCGTCGGCGGCGACTTCGCCGGCAAGGACGCCGAGGTGGCGGTGACGGTCCGCACCGTCAAGGAGAAGGAACTGCCCGAGCTGAACGACGAGTTCGCCCAGATGGCGAGCGAGTTCGACACGCTCGAGGAGCTCCGGGGCGACGTGCGTGAGCGGATCTCCAAGGGCAAGCGGGTCGAGCAGATCTACGCCGCCCGGGACAAGGCCCTCGAGCAGCTCGTCGAGGCGGCCGAGGTGCCGGCGCCGGAGGGCGTCGTCCGCGAGGAGGTCGCCAGCCGCAAGCAGGCGATGATCGACCAGCTCGAGCGGATCGGCGCCTCGCTGGAGGAGTACCTCGCGGCCGAGGAGAAGACCGAGGAGCAGATCGACGAGGAGCTGACCACGGCGGCGACCGAGGGTGTCAAGATCCAGCTTCTGCTGGACACCCTGGCCGACGCCGAGGACGTCCAGGTCTCCGACGACGAGTTCGGCCACGAGATCGTCCACCGGGCGCAGCGCGCCGGGATGCCGCCGCAGCAGTACTACGACCAGCTGGTCCGCTCCGGCGCGGCAGCGGCCGTCTTCGGTGACGTCCGGCGGGGCAAGGCGCTGGCCGCCGTGATGGAGCGCATCACGATCAAGGACTCGGCCGGCAACCCGGTCACCCTCGACGCCCTGAAGGCGGAGGGCGCCGAGGCGCACGACCACGACCACGACCACGAGCACTGATCACCGGCTCGGCCGCCGTCCGCCGCTCGCGGCGCGACGGCGGCCGAAACCCTTTTCCGGGTACGGATCCCGGGTGGCTGCGCTTAGAGCGAAAAGGCCCCCGACCGGGAGTCTGTCCACCGGTGGAGCGGTTAGTGTCGGGTAAGACGGTACGGAGAGCGAAGGGCTGCCATGACCGACATGCACATCCCAGCGATGCCGCTCCGGGCGATCGAAGCCCGCGGTGGCGACCCCCTTGGCAACCTGGACGACTCGGTCTACAACCGGTTGCTCAAGGAGCGCATCATCTTCCTGGGTAGCGAGGTGACCGACCAGGTCGCCAACCGCATCTGCGCCCAGTTGCTCCTGCTCGCGGCGGAGGACCCGGACCGCGACATCAACCTCTGGATCAACTCGCCGGGTGGCTCGGTCTACTCCGGCATGGCGATCTACGACACCATGCAGTTCATCGACAACGACGTGTCGACCGTGGCGATGGGCATGGCGGCCTCCATGGGCCAGCTGCTGCTCTGCGCCGGCACCAAGGGCAAGCGGTACGCCCTGCCGCACGCGCGGATCATGATGCACCAGCCGTCCGGTGGCATGGGCGGTACGGCCTCCGACATCGCCATCCAGGCCGAGCAGATGCTCTACACGAAGCGGATGTTCCAGGAGCGGGTGGCCTTCCACACCGGGCAGGAGCAGCCGCAGATCGAGGCCGACTCCGACCGCGACCGCTGGTTCACCGCGCAGGAGGCCAAGGACTACGGCTTCATCGACAAGGTGATCACCGGAGCCACCCAGGTTCCGGAAGGCGCCGGGACCCTGAGCTGATCGAGGAGCTGACGATGACCGACCTGAGCCTGCCGCCGCGTTTCGCGCCGGTGCACAACCGCTACGTCCTGCCGTCGTTCGTCGAGCGCACCTCGTACGGGGTGAAGGAGTCGAACCCGTACAACAAGCTCTTCGAGGACCGGATCATCTTCCTCGGCGTCCAGGTCGACGACGCGTCGGCCAACGACGTGATGGCGCAGCTGCTGACGCTCGAGGGCACCGACCCGGACCGCGACATCATCATGTACATCAACTCGCCGGGTGGCTCGTTCACCGCGATGACGGCGATCTACGACACCATGCAGTACGTCCGGCCGGACATCCAGACGGTCTGCCTCGGCCAGGCGGCCAGCGCCGCCTCGGTGCTGCTCGCGGCCGGTACGCCGGGCAAGCGGATGGCCCTGCCGAACTCGCGGATCATCATGCACCAGCCGGCCACCGAGGGTGGCTACGGCCAGGGCTCGGACATCGAGATCCAGGCCCGCGAGATCCTCCGGATGCGTACGCAGCTGGAGGAGATGTACTCCAAGCACTGCAACCAGCCGGTGGACAAGGTCCGCAAGGACATCGACCGGGACAAGATCCTTACGGCGGAGGAGGCCCGCGAGTACGGCGTGGTCGACACCATCCTGACCAGCCGTAAGAAGGGTCTGCTGGCCGCCAACGCCGCCAGCTGAGTAGTAGGGGTCAGAGGTCGGCCCGGGGGTGCGCCCCTGGCCGACCTCTGACACACCCGGTTTTGGGGGTCGGAGAAACCCCCGGCAGCGGGTAACGTCGGGTCTGTGCCCCTTCGCTGGGTCGGACCGGCGAGTGCAGACACGGACACGGGGATCACGGACACGGGGATCAACGTCCGCAAGCCAGGGCCGGCGTGCCGGCCGACGAGTGCAGGGAGAACGTAGGTGGCACGGATCGGTGACGGCGGCGACCTACTGAAGTGCTCTTTCTGCGGCAAGTCGCAGAAGCAGGTCAAGAAGCTCATCGCGGGCCCTGGGGTCTACATCTGCGACGAGTGCATCGACCTCTGTAACGAGATCATCGAAGAGGAGTTGGCCGAGTCCGGCGAGGTGAAGTGGGAAGAGCTTCCCAAGCCGATGGAGATCTGCCAGTTCCTCGACAACTACGTCGTCGGCCAGGACCAGGCCAAGAAGGCCCTGGCGGTGGCGGTCTACAACCACTACAAGCGGATCCAGGCCGAGGCGGCCGGCGCGCCGGGCTCCGGCAGCGACGCCGTCGAGCTGGCCAAGTCCAACATCCTGCTCATCGGGCCGACGGGCTGCGGCAAGACCCACCTCGCGCAGACCCTCGCCCGGATGCTCAACGTCCCGTTCGCCATTGCCGACGCCACCGCGCTCACCGAGGCGGGCTACGTCGGCGAGGACGTCGAGAACATCCTCCTCAAGCTGATCCAGGCCGCCGACTACGACATCAAGCGCGCCGAGACGGGCATCATCTACATCGACGAGGTCGACAAGATCGCCCGTAAGTCCGAGAACCCCTCGATCACCCGGGACGTCTCCGGCGAGGGTGTCCAGCAGGCGCTGCTCAAGATCCTGGAAGGCACGGTGGCCAACGTGCCGCCGCAGGGTGGCCGGAAACACCCCCACCAGGAGTTCATCCAGATCGACACCACCAACGTGTTGTTCATCTGCGGTGGCGCCTTCGCCGGCCTCGACCAGATCATCGAGGCCCGCACCGGGCAGGGGGGCACCGGGTTCGGCGCCCGGCTCCGGGCGGTGTCCGAGCGCTCGACCGACGACATCTTCGGCCAGGTCATGCCGGAGGACATGCTCAAGTTCGGGCTGATCCCCGAGTTCATCGGCCGGCTTCCGGTGATCACCAATGTCCGTAGCCTGGACCGCCAGGCCCTCGTGCAGATCCTCACCGAGCCACGCAACGCCCTGGTTCGGCAGTACCAACGCCTCTTCGAGCTCGACGGGGTCGAGCTGGAGTTCGAGCAGCCCGCCCTGGAGGCGATCGCCGACCAGGCGATGCTCCGTGGCACGGGCGCCCGTGGCCTGCGCGCGATCATGGAAGAGGTCCTCCTCTCCGTGATGTACGAGGTCCCGAGCAACCCGGACGCCGCGCGGGTGCTGATCACCCGTGAGGTGGTCCTGGAGAACGTCAACCCGACGATCGTGCCCCGCGAGTTCACCGGTCGCCGGGCCCGTCGGGACCGCGAGGAGAAGTCGGCCTGACCGCCGTTCGTCGCCCGGAGTGCCGCCCGTTTTCGGGACAGCGGGCACCCGGGCTGCGGCCGTAGGCTGGTGCCCATGCGCGTCGCCGTCTGTCAGCTGAACGCCCGCGAGGACCGGACCGCCAACCTCGCGACCGCCGAGCGTCTCCTGGTCCGCGCCGCGGAAGCCGGCGCTGACCTCGCCGTCCTGCCCGAGTACGTCGACTACCTCGGCCCGGGCGCCGGGCTCCCCGAGCCGGAGCCGGTGGACGGCGAGGTGGGCAGCTTCTTCGCCAAGGTCGCCGAACGGCTTAACATGTGGGTGATCGCGGGCTCGTTCCACGAGCGCGGGCCCGACCCGGAGCACACGTACAACACGTCCCTGGTGTTCGACCGCTCCGGTGCGCTGGCCGCCAGCTACCGCAAGATCCACCTGTACGACGTGGAGATCCCCGGACGGGTCTCGTACCTGGAGTCCGCGACGGTCGCTCCCGGCACCGAGCCGGTGGTGGTGTCGGTCGAGGGTCTGCGGGTGGGCTTGTCCATCTGCTACGACCTGCGGTTCCCGGAGCTGTACCGGCAACTGGCCACCACCGGTGGTGCCGAGCTGCTGGTGGTGCCGGCCGCGTTCATGATGCACACCGGCCGGGACCACTGGGAGGTCCTGTTGCGGGCCCGGGCCATCGAGAACCAGTGCTTCGTGGCGGCGGCCGGGCAGACCGGTGACCACGAGCCGGGCCGGACGTGTTTCGGCCGCAGCATGGTCGTCGACCCGTGGGGCACGGTCCTCACCCAGGTCCCGGACGGCACCGGGCTCACCACCGCCGACCTGGACCTGGAACGGCTCCGGACGATCAGGGCCGAGCTGCCCAGCCTGGCGAACCGCCGGCTCTGAGCGGCGTCACGCCCTCTGGAGTTTCCGGCGGCGTCACGCCTCCTGGAGCAGGACACCGACCACGGCCAGCCCGGCGATGGCCGCGGCGGTGACCAGGAGCGCGGTGGTCATCCGGGAGGGACCACGTCGGGCCAGCCGCCGCACCGAGGCCACGACGGCGAAGAGCACGAAGAGCGCGATGACCAGCTGCCAGATCGGCAGGAGGAGTCCCAGGAGCGCGTCTTCGGCG